>CAWJKH010000009.1:0-113869 GCA_963843515.1 uncultured Actinomycetota bacterium | reverse complement strand
TGCAGGACCATGTTCACCGCGAAGATGTTGAAGAAGACGAACAGCGACGCGATGATGCCGTACACGAACCCGGGCGGGTTCTGCTGGCCGAAGCCGGGGCTCCACACGTAGATGAGCACCCCGATCCAGGGGATGACCCCTGCGAAGCAGCCGAAGTAGAACGAGAGCCAGTTCGGCCTTGCCCGGCTGCTCGTACTTCTCCATGAGCAGGCCGAACAGGATCATGCAGGCGTTGACGCCGAAGATCGCGAGCATGGCGGCCAGGTCGACGATGCCGCAGATCATCGTGATGAGCACGATCATGAGCGACGAGGTGATGGAGTACTCGATCCAGCGCCCGTAGTTGCGGTTCTGCGGAGCAGGTTGCGCTTGTACCAGCCGAAGATGCCCGGCGAGGCGATGAGCAGCAGGGCCAGGGCCGACAGCGCCATGAAGGCGAACACGCCCCAACCCAGCTCGAACGCTCCCGATCTGGTGGGCCTCCGGCGTGGTCCCGGGAGGGCCGTTGAGGTAGGTGGCGACCACCGGGATGGTGAAGCCGTTCTGCAGGATGGCGATGACCACCGCCTGGGCGGCCAGAACGAGGCCTACCCCGATGTTCCACCATCGCAGGTTGCGAAAGCGCGGCTCCAGATCCGCAGCGCGCGCCGGCCGGCCCCAGGGTCTTCTGCGGTCCCTTCATGTCATACCTCCATCGAGTCCGAACAGTCCGGAAGCAAGGACGCACACCGTGATACTAGGGATACGGGGCACGGTTGGCAATACGCGACGCGGCGGCGACGAGTGCGTCCGCCGGAGGGTTGTCCGGACCGATCGGCCGACGCCCGGATTGCGCTACAGTTCCCCCGTGGGTTCGCAGCGTGACACCGTAGCCGGCGGCCGCGGCCCGCGCCGCATGGCTTCCTTTTGCCGCCCTCGCCTTGCTGGCCCTGCTCTGGGGCTACAACTGGGTGGTGATGAAGGTGGGCATGCAGTACGCCCAACCCTTCACCTTCGCGGCGCTCCGCACGTTCCTCGGGCGCGATCTTCATGTTCATGCTGCTTGCCGCTGCTTCACCGGCGGCTACGCCGCAGGCGCTCGGCCTGACCATCGTCTTCGGTCTGCTGCAGACCGGCGGCTTCGTGGGGCTGATCATGTGGGCGGTGAGCATCGGCGGCGCCGGCAAGGTGTCGATCCTCTCCTACACCATGCCGTTCTGGCTGCTGATGCTGGCCTGGCCCATCCTGCACGAGCCGGTGCGTGGGCTGCAGTGGGCGCGCGGTGATCTTCGCGCTTGCCGGCCTGATCGTCATCCTCGGTCCGTGGAACATCCACGGTCTGCAAAGCAGCCTGCTGGCCGTGACCGCGGGCTTCGTGTGGGCGCTCAGCTCGATCGTGGTCAAGATCATGCGCCGCAGCCACGACATCGACCTGCTCACCCTCATCGCCTGGCAGGGGCTCTTCGGGTCCATCCCGCTGATCATCGTCGCGCTGCTCACGCACCCGAGCCCATCCAGTGGACCGGCACCTTCATCGCCGCGCTGCTCTTCAACGTCATCCCGGCCAACGCCCTCACCTGGGTGCTGTGGCTCTACATCCTGCACAGCCTATCGACCGGTACCGCCGGCCTGAGCAGTCTGGCCGTGCCCGTGGTGGGCGTGGTCTCGGCGTGGATCCAACTCGGGGAGCAGCCCGGGGTGCTGGAGGCGGTGGGCATGGGGCTCATTGTCATCGCTTTGGCCATCCTCACGGCGCGGGAGGTCGCGGCCTCCCAGCAACGCTTCGCGCAACCGGCAGTGGCTGTGGCTCCAACCTCGGCCGGCACCCGGGTACCGAGGCCACGCCGAGGGGCGGCCGCTTCACCCGTTGCCTAAAAGGCTGCTGAAGAACGAAGCCCCGGCCGCCGGAGCGCACCGGGCGGCGCGGTAGTACGTCCTCGGTCGCGCCAATAGCGCTGCTATTCGCGCTCCCTGCGTCCTTCTCTCGCTCGCTCCCGTCGTGTTCTGGCGGCGAAGCGTCATTCTTCAGCCGCCTAGGGCTTCTCGACTGCGGGCCCAGCTTCTGGCGTCCGGGCCTGGAAGTATCCGTCCCAGGGATCGTCCTTCAGGCGCGCGTAGGCGGTCGCCGAGGTTCTGCATGGTGTAGGTGTCGGGGCGGATGCGGCCGCCCAACTCCGACCAGCGCAGCGGCACGGCGACCGTCGCCTGCTCCTTGGCCCGCGTGGAGAACGGGGCGATGGAGGTGGCGCCCCGGTTGTTGCGCACGTAGTCCACGTAGATCTTGCCCGCCGCTTGGCCTTGGACATGTTGGCGGTGAAGCGGTCCGGCGAGATGTCCACCACATCTCGGCCACCCGGCGGCAGAAGAGGCGGACCTCTTTCCAGTCCTCGGTCGGCGTGAGCGGCGCCACCACGTGCAGACCCTTGCCCCCGGTGGTCTTGACGAAGCTCTCCAGTCCGGCCGACGCGGAGCACGTCACGACGAGCCGGGCGCCATCGGCCAGAGCCTTCCACTCGACGGCCGGGCCCGGGTCGAGGTCGAAGACCAGCATGTCGGGCCGCTCGATGTCCGGCCACGTGGATCCCCAGATGTGGATCTCCAGCACGCCCATCTGAGCCAGAGCGGTCAGGCTGCCCGGCTCCGGTGATGGTGAGGTACGGCGCCGGGCCGCCGACTCGGTGATGATCACCCGGTCGAAGGGTCCGGGGAAGTCGTCGCCGGGGTGCTTGTGGAAGAAGCAGCCGGGCGGTCCGCCGCGCCTGGCGCGCCGGGCGACCGCCATCCCGCGTCGACGCCGTCGGGACAGCGCACCATCGCGACGGGCCGGTCGAGCACGTAGGGGAGCATGCAGCTCGGCGACCAGGCTCGTAGTAGTCGGACGAGGTCGCGCTTGGTGACGCCGGAGGCGGCCAGAAGACCCGCTCGGGGTGGGTGATGGTGACGCCGTTCACGGCCGGCGCGGCCGCCGCGACTCCGCCGGTGGTAGGGCTGCCTCTGCGCCGCCGGCCTTGGTCTTGGCCGGGGCCCCGCCTTCGGCGGCCTTCTTGTCAGCCGGGCAGCGTTGGCTTTGCCTCGCGGCCTAGTGGTCGCAGAGGCGTCTCGAGGTGGGTCGCTTGACATGGTACCTCCGCGACGACCTCGGCGGCGGGCTTGTCGTCCCGCAGGCCTTTGAAGCTGGGGTGGCGTATGCCGCCCTCTCGGGTCCACTCCGCGAACGCCACCTCCGCCACCAGTTCCGGCTGCACCCAGTGGGCGTTCTTTGGGCGCGGTCGAGGTCGTCGGTGAAGGGGGGATGATCGATCGTCCATGTCGCTGCAGCCGCTCCGCCAGCCGGCCAGCGACCTCTCGTCGAAGCCGGTCCCCACCTTGCCCACGTAGCGCAGTCCGCCCTTGGTGCGAACGCCGAGAAGCAGGGCGCCGAAGCCGGTCCGGGCTCCGGCGGGGTCGGTGTAGCCACCGATGACGAACTCCTGCTCGTTCCGGCATTTCGTTTTGACCCACTCATTGCCCCGGACCCCCGGGCGATACGGGCTGGCGGCCCGCTTGCTCACGATGCCCTCCAGTCCCAGCGCGACAGGCCTCGTCGAGCACGTCGCCGCCGCCGCCGGCGATGTGGTCGGACAACAGGATGCGGCCGCCCCGGCCCACCCGGGCCAGCAGGCGCCGGAGCAACTCCTGGCGGTCCTCGATGGCGGCCTTGGTCAGATCGTAGCCGTCGAGGTGCAGCAGGTCGAAGACGTAGTAGAGGAGGGGGCTGCCGCTTCCGCCGCCCTCGCTCCCTTCGCCTTCCCAGCCGCCACCCGCCCGCTCGGCGCCAAGGGCTTTCTGCAACTCCTGGAAGCTCGTCCGCCCGTCCGGCAGCTGTACCACCACCTCGCCGTCGAGCACCGCGTTCTCCACCGGCAGCCCGGCCAACGCCGCTGCAATCACCTGGAACTGGTCGGTCCAATCCTTGTCGTTGCGCGAGTACATGCTCACCGAGCCCGTTCTCGATCCGCGCGATGGCTCGGTAGCCGTCGAACTTGACCTCGTGCAGCCACGCCTCGCCTCGGGGCGCCTCCTTGACCAGGGTGGCCAGCTCCGGCTGGACGAAGCGGGGCAGCGCGCCCACCCGCGACGCGCCCTTGACGGCTGCCGGGTCGATGGCGAAATCCTCGCCCGGACGGGCCGCGGTCTGCTCGGCGGCCGGCTGGTCGCTGTGCCAGACGCTCGCGTTGCCGGCGGCGGCGATCTGCTCCAGCGAGCGGCCGCTGGCTACGGAGGTCGGGGCGATCTTGCAAGAGGCGTTGACCGTCACCGTCGACCGCCTCGTCATCGCGGTGCTTGATCAGCAGCCACTCTTCCTTGTCGCCCCGCTCCGGCCGGGGCTTCATGCGCACCAGCACCCAGGAGCCCCTCAGCTTCTCTCCGTGAAGCGTGAACTTGAGATCGCCTTTGTGCAGCATCTGGTGCGGGTCGCCTTCGGGCTCCCACGTCCCCCGATCCCAGAGCAGGACGGTGCCGGCGCCGTACTCGTCCTTCCGGGATGATGCCCTCGAAGCTGCCGTACTCCACGGGGATGGTCTTCGGTCCGGGCCGCCAGGTGACGGTCGTGCGGGTCGAGCGAGGGCCCCTTCGGAATGGCCCAGGACAGGAGGACCCCGTCCAGTTCCAGGCGGAAGTCGTAGTGCAGGCGGCGTGGCGTCGTGCTTCTGGATGACGTAGAGGCGGCCTTCGGCGTCGCGGCCGCGGGCCGCTGCGGCCGGCGGGGCTGGGGCCCGCGGGTTCCGGCGTCTTGCCGAAGTCCCGCTTCCTCCGGTACTCCTCGAGCGCCATGAGGTTCTCTAGCGCGCTCCGCCAGCGGCCGACTTCCCGGAGGGCTCACCGCCTGGCGACTTCCCGGCCGGCTTCGAGCCGCGCTCGGCGGCAGGCTCCTCGCCCGCCCGGGCCCTGGCGTGCGGCGCATTCGCGGCGGCAGCCTTCCCCACCGGCGCCCCGGTCGGGGCCGACTGCCTCTCCTCGACGCTGCGCCGGAGGAGGGCCATGATGTCGACCACCTCAGCGCCCTCTGGGGCTTCGGCGCTCTCGTGCGGACCGCGACCGTGCCGCCCTTGACCTTCTCGTCGATCATCCGCATCACGTCGTCGCGGTAGGTGTCGCGGTACTGCTCGGGCTGCCATTCGCCCGCCATGGTCTCCACCAGTTGCTCGGCCATCTTGAGCTCCTGGTCGGTGACTGCCAGGGCGTCCAGGTCTTCACTTGGGAGGTCCAGATCGGCCGGCGTCGCGCAACTGGTAGGGCCAGCGCAGGGTGTAGGCGAGCATCACCGGCCCGTCGGCCAGGACCGCGCATAGGTGCTGGCGCTCGCGGATGACGATCTTGGCCACGCCCACCTTGCCGTGCGCCTTGGAGGGTCTCGCGCAGCAAGGCGTAGGCCCTGCGCCCATCTTGGTCGGTTCGGTGTAGTAAGGCGTGTCGAAGAAGGTGATGTCGATGTCTCGCGGTCGACGAACTGCATGATGTCGATGCTCTGGGTGGCCTCGACGTTGGCCGCTTGAGATCGGCAGGCTCCAGGACCACGTAGCGGTCCTTCTCGTACTCGTACCCTTTGACGATGTCCTCGAGGGCGACCTCATGCCCCTCCTCGTCCACCCTCTTGTTGTGCACCCGCGAGAGGTCGTCGCGGTGCAGCAGGTGGAACGTGATGTTCTCCCGGGCATCCTTGGCCGGGTAGAGCGAGACCGGGATGGTCACCAGTCCGAAACTGATGGCTCCCTTCCAAAGCGCGCGAGCCATGGCCAACCTCCTCCAGACCTCGGCCGGGCGTCATCCGGACTCGGGGCCGGTCGTGTGTCTGGCCCACTACTACCCGCGGGAGACCACTCCTACAACATCGATCTCCACTAGGAACTCGGGCTTGGCCAATCCCACCTGCATGAAGGTGCTGGCCGGAGGGTTCTCCACGAGCAGGGGCGCGTACTTCTGGTAGTACTCCAGCTCTGTCTTGCGCATTTTGGGATAGTCCTCGAGGTTCTTGAGCATCATGAGCGTTTTCACGATGTTGTTCATGCTGCTGCCCGCTTCTTCCATGCAGGCCCGCACCTTGTCGAGGGCGACGATCATCTGCTCCTCGAACACGTCGGTCTCCACCTTGATCAACTCGTCGTTCTGCCCCTGACAGCCGGACACGAATATGAGGTTGCCCACGACCACCGAGTTCGCAAACTTGGGTGATTCGGCGGGGAAATTCGGGTAGGCCAGCTTCTTGCCTCCCCAGTACGCAGGATAAAACTTCACTTCGTCGCTCATCGCGAGACCTCCTTACTTCTCTCGTGGCGGCCGCCCAGGCTCACTCCGCCAAGTGGATGCCGGCCTTCTGGATGTTGAGGTGGCTCATCGAAGAATCCGGCGCCGCCCCGTGCCAGTGGTTCTCGCCCGCCGGGATGTAGACGAGGCAGCCAGGGGTGACCACGTACTCGCGCTCCTTTGTGGCCACGATGCCGCGTCCCTCGGTGATGTAGAGGATCTGCTCGGAGTCGTGGGTGTGCCAGTTGAGCCTGCCCCCGATGCCGAAGGAGGTCAGAGCAGCTGCCCAGCCGTCGGAATCCTTCATGGTCAGCAGTCGCTTCCCCGAGACTGGCGCCTGCTTGACGATAATGTCGTTGTCGGGAGCCATGAAGGCCGGCTCCACCGCGCTTGTCTCGATGACGATCACTTCGTGTCTCCTTTCACGCGGACCGTGACCCCTGCCGCCTGTTCCAGCGGCAGGATGACTCCGTCCACTCCTTTGTCGGCCAGGCCTCCGCTCACCGCGGCAGAAAGGTCAGCTTCCACCGCCTCCGCAACCGGCAGAGGCACTCCGTATTCCTCGCCCAGACCCAACGCCAACCGAATGTCTTTGTAAGCCAGGCTGATCTTGAAACCGGGCTCGAAGTCGCCCCTGAACACCGTGCGCGGGTACTGCCTCAGGCTCCAGTTGTCCGCGGTACTCACGGAAAGCAGGTCGAAGAGCACCTGGGGATCGATGCCGCCACGCACCCCGAGGACCAGCCCTTCGGCGCAGATGGAGTTGCAGGCCAGGCCGATCATGTTGTTAACCAGCTTGGCCACGTTGCCACAGCCCACGTCGCCCACGTGGAAGATCTTCCCGGCCATGGGGGTCAGGACCGGGCGGGCCCTTTCGAGCACTGCCATGTCCCCTCCCACCATGAGGGTGAGCGTCCCGGCTTCGGCGCCCTTGGTGCCACCGCTCACCGGGGCGTCGAGCACGTCCACCCCAGCCTTCCTGCCTTCGGCCGCGATGCGCCGGACCAGGGACGGGGAGTTCGTGCTCATGTCGACGTAGAGGTCGCCGGCCTGCCAGCGCTCGTGGAGGCCGCCGGGGCCCAGCACCACCTGCTCGACCACTGCGGGGGTGGGCAGGCAGCTTACGACCAGGCGGCAGGTCCTGGCCACCTCGGCCGGCGTGTCCGCCCACTGCGCGCCGCGCTCCAAGAGGGGCGCCGCCGCCTCTCGGCGGGCGTCGCTCACCACCAGGTCGAACCCCGCCTGCAACACGTGCCGGGCCATGTGGACGCCCATCTGCCCGGTGCCGATGAACCCTACCTTCATGCCGTGCCTCGCTGTTCTGCGCCCGCCCGCTACTCGCGCGGCGGGTCGCCGTCGTAGTCACCAAACGGATTCAGGAATATCTTCCCGGGTTCGCCGGGGAGGGGCTCGAACCAGTCCGGGCAACTCCCAGGATAGAGCAGCCGCGCCTGCCATTCGATGGCGAAGTCGTTGCCCTTGACGCCGGGATAGCGGGCCCGTATGCGCTCCACCAGGTCCACACCCGAGGTGGCGGTCGCGTAGACATCTTCGTAGAAGTCGACGTACTCGCGGGTCCAATCGATGCACGAGGTGTACTCGAGGGAGTCGTCCGCTGCTACGCGCTCCAGGGTCTGCGTGGTCCTTTCGCTCCCGTGCCCGGGAATCACCACCCGGGCGCCGAACCCCTTGAGCCGGTCGAGTGCAGCGCGCCACTTGATGCGCCGTTCCACGTCGCTCTCGATGAACCAGACGTTCCAGTCGTCGAAGGCGATGTCCGTGGCGCAGAGCACGCCCACGGAGGGAACCCACACGGCGGAGTTGTTGACGCTGTCCCCTTCCCAATCGTCGGAGAACAGCAGTCTCTCGCCTTCCAACTCGAGGCGGGGCTCGGCCATGGGGATCGGGATGGTCGTCCGGGCCGGCGTATCGGGGCCGAAGCGCTCTATGGACCAGGTATCGAGCTTTTCGCTGGTGGTGAACACGATGTCGCGCACCACGCTTGGAAGGGCGACGATCTTGGCCTTCGGGAACGCCTGCTGGAACACGCCCAGGCCGAAGTGGTGATCGGGGTGGAAATGGGAGGCGTAGACGTGGGTGAGGTTCTTCCGCATCAGGATGATCTCGGCGGCCATGCGGTGGGCGTCGCTCAGTAACTGGGTGGCGTCGATGAGGACCGCGTCCCGCTCCCCGTAGAAAAGGGTGGAGGTACTGCGGAACCCCAGATAGCTGTGGAGGAACACTCTGAAGCGTAAGGTCACCGATCGCCCCCGCGATTGTTCGCCCCACCTTAGAGACCGGCTGCGCAGGTGTCAACTGGCTGATATCGTGGAAGTAAGTGTGGATAGCGTCCGCGCCGTCGAGGAGGTGGCACCATGGCAGACTTGACCGAGGTCACGGAAGCCCCGCGGGACGCCGGAGTGCCAGCACAACCCCGAAGACGGCGCCTTTCGGTGCCGATGATCATCGCCGCCGCCATCATGTTCCTCACCATCGCGTCGTACTTCGCGAACGGCCTGCAGTTGTTGCTGAATCTCGGTATCTTCAAGAACAGAGTGGGAGGAGTAGCCGTCCTGGCCGGCGCCCTGACCCCGGAGGGGGAGAGGCTGGTGTTGGCCATTTTCTACCTCTTCCTGGGAGCCCTAGCCCTCCTCTTTCTCACCGGCTTCCTGCTCAAGTTCAAGTGGGGCTGGAGCGCGGCGATGACCTGGACGGCTCTGGGTCTGGCCATGAACCTCGTCGGCTATTTCAGGGGAGAGCCCCGGTATCTGAGCATGCTGGGGTGTGTCGTCCTGCTGTTGGTGCTCAACCAGGCCTCGCTGCACCGTGAGTTCCACGTGGGAGAGAGGTGAGGGGCGCATGAGCACGACCGCCGCCGCGTCGCCTTCCGCCGCGTCGCCTTCCGCCCCCGGGTCCGCGAACGGGGCTCCGTCCGCCGCTGCCTCCGCTACCGATCTGGAACTGCTGCGGACTTTCGAGCCGGTCGTCCGCTTCACCCGCGGCGAGCAGTTCTTCCCCACCGACGTCGACCGGTACGTCGCCCAAGCCAGTCTCTGGGCCCACTACCCCGACGGGCGGGAGGAGCGGTTGGTGGATGAAGGGCATCTCGATCTGGAGAAGCTTGTCCAGACCCGGGAGTACCCCTTCGGCACGGTGGAGTATCTGCGTCTGAACGACACCCTCGGACTGGCGGACAGCGCCCGGGTGCTGACCGAGGTCGCCCGCCGCCGCCGGGAGAGCGGCAACGTGTTCCGCACCGGACAGGGCCGGCTGGCCCGGGGCGGCTTCATCCCGCGGATCGCCGATGCCATCTTCTCCATCTCTTTCTTCTTTCGGGGTAAGGTGTCGCCGGTGACGGCGGCCGCCGCGGAGCTGGACTACGACCAGGCCCTCTCCGCCGGCGAGAAGTATGTCTACTACGGCCGCGTCGTCCGCCAGGGAGGGTGGACGGTCCTTCAATACTGGTTCTTCTACTATTACAACAGCTGGCGTTCGGGCTTCCACGGGGTCAACGACCACGAGTCGGACTGGGAAAACATCCTGGTGTACCTCTACGAGGACGACGGGCTGCTGCGTCCGGAATGGGCGGCATACGCGTCGCACGATTTCCACGGCGACGACCTGCGCAGGCGCTGGGACGACCGTGGTGAGCTCGACCTGGCCGATGGACACCCCGTGGTGTGGGCAGGCGCCGGGTCCCACGCCTCGTATTTCAGCCAGGGCGAGTACCAGTCCCCGGTGGAGCTCCCCGCGCCCAAGTGGGTGCACTCGCTCGCTCGTGGGTTCAGCTCCTTCTGGACGCGCACGCTGGGCCAGGCCGGCCGGACCAGGGACGCCCTGCGCATCCCCTTCGTCGACTTTGCCCGGGGAGACGGGAAGTCGATCGGCCCGGGGCAGTCATGCACCTGGTCGCCGGTGGTCGTCGACGAGTCGGTCCCCTGGGTCAGCGAGTACCGCGGCCTGTGGGGACTCTACGCCCACGACCCCATCTCCGGAGAGAACGCCCCCGCCGGCCCCATGTACAACCCGGGTGGCTCCCCCCGCCAGAGCTGGTACGACCCGCTGGGCTTCGCCGGGCTGGACAAAGAGCCGCCGCCGCCTCTGGCCGCCACGCTGCTGAGCGAGGACTGCGCCCGGCTCGAGATGCGGCAGGAAGAGCTGGAGGGACTCATCCGCAAGCGGAGCCAGGAGTCGCAGGCCATCGGGGTGGAAATGGGGGGCATGGAGGGCAATCCCCACCTAGTGAGCCGGTACAAGGCTTTGCTCGACAAGAGCGCCCTGTTGCGCACGGAACTGAGCGGCCTCAGACGGGAGTTCTCCGAGAACGAAGCCGTGCTCGCGGCCTTGCGGCAGAGACTGGCCCTTCTCCGGGAGGGGCGCAAGCCCGATCCGCGGGCTCACATCAAGAAGCTCGGCCGGCCTGCGGCGCAGAAGGAGGTCCGCTTCAACCGGGCGGCCGAAGCTTGGGCGGCGGTCAGTCTCAGCATCATCTTGTTCGGCATCGTCGCCATCCTGGTGCTGGCTCAGGGATATGTGTGGATTGCGCTCCTGGTCATGGTCGTGGCCTTCGTGATCATCGAGTCGATCTTGCGTGCCGAGTACGACCGAACGATCACCGGGATAGCCGCCATATTGGCACTGGTGACGGCGATACTCCTCATCGGCCACTGGTGGCTGTGGATCATTGTGGTCGGTCTGGCGTCGCTGGCCGTGTTCCTGCTGGTGCAGAAGATCCGCGAACTGCGCTAGGGAGGCCGCCGTTCAGCTGGCGATGGAAGTGACCCGCTCGTCGGGCCGCGGCTTGATGCGGCCTTTAGAGGGCAGGTTCTCTCGCACAGATTCCCAGGCGGGGTCGAGTATCGCTGCCGACTCTGCGGCGTAGGCGTCGATTTCTTCCTGCAACTCCAGCATCGAGTCGGCCCCGTTGTGGGTGGGTTGGGCGCCGGTCGTCGCCATGATCTCGCGTGCGTGCTCGGGGACGTCCACCCACATGCACGGCCGCAGCAGGTTGTCGCTGTAGGGCTGCCGGCTGCGGATCTGCTTGAAGTACGGGGAGTTGAACGCCTGCATGAGGCTGACGTTCTTGATGTTGTCGGTGGCGAAATGGGTGAAGATGCACGGCTCCACCCAGCCCTCGCTCGTGATGTGCATGTAGTGGCGGCCGGCGATGCACCCACCGACCCAGGGGGCGTCGCCCCAGAAGTCGATGGCGAAGAGCGGCTTGGTGTCGCGGATGCGCAGGATGCCGTGGCGGAACTCTTCCCGGTATTGCGGGGGGACCATCAGGTCCACGCTCGGGTCGCGCCCGATGGGCATGTAGAGGAAGTGCCAGCCCAGCGAGCCGCCCTTCTCCACGATCGGGTCGACGAACTCATCGCTGATGAGCGTTCGCCAGTTCTTGCTGGTAACGGTGGCGGAGTAGCCGAAGAGGAGCCCCGCCTTCCCCAGCCGGTCCATGGCGGCCATGACCCGGGCGTGCACCCCAGCGCCTCGCCGCCAGTCGGTGAACTCCTGCGTGCCGTCGATGCTGAGCATGGGCGCGACGTTGCCGAGGGAAGCCATCTTGGCGACCACCTCGTCGGTGAGGAGGGTGCCGTTGGTGAAGATCTGGAAGAACGAGTCGGGATTGGACCCGGCCAAGTCGAGGAGCCTGGGATAGAGGAGGGGCTCGCCCCCGAGGAAGGTGAAAAGGTAGACCCCCATGTCGTTGCCCTCGTCGACGATGCGCTGCAGAAGCGCGCGGTCGAGGTCTTGGTCGGGCGCATACTCCGAGGCGTAGCAGCCCTCACAGGTCAGGTTGCAGCGCATGCTGGGACTCACGAGGATGGTGATAGGCGCCAGCATGTCCGTCTTCTCCAGCAACTTGTTGCGCTTCGCCTGGCCGCGCAGAAGGTCGTTGACGATTACGTTCTCGATGAAACGGTCCCGGCACAGCGGGCTCAGACGCCCGACGGCTCTGCGCAGGAGCAACAGCGCGGGGTGATCTTCCTGGATCTTGTCTCGGAGCAGCCGGACGCTGCGCTTGTCGGCTGGCGGAGTGATCATCTCGGCGAACTTGAAGGCTCGGAGGATCTTGGTCTTGTCCTCGTCGGCGATCAGCGCGAGCATCTTCTCGACGGCTCGGCGCTGCACACCGTTGTAGAGCCCGTCTACGTGACCCACCCGCCCTCCTTAGCGTCAACCCTTATGTTAGCTCCATGGTCAAGATTGTGGAATGCGTCCGCCCCGGTTTCTCGAATCGCCGCTCCGGTCACGCGGGGAGGAACCGCGAGAGCGCGGCCCAGTCCTCATCGCCGACCGCCTGCTTGACCATGACTCCCACGTTGGCGAGCACTTCGGGCGGCATCAGCATGCCGAAGACCTGCACCAGGTTCTCCCGGTCGGTGGGACCGAGAAGCGGGAATATCCAGGCTACCACCTCCGGGAACCGCTCCCTTGGAACCATGGCGGCAATAGTGCTTCCCACACCCCGCTCCTCCGGCAGGCGGATTCGCCTTTTGAGAAGGGGGTAGACCTGCCTGTCCTCTTTTGCCAGGTGCAGATCCAGATGGAACTTGAATGCCGCTGTTGCCCGGGCTGCTCCTAACGCGTCGTTCGCCTCCACGGCCTCGTGCAAGCGCTCATGTACGGCGTCGAGTCCATGGTGATCCTGGATGTAGGGCTCAGAGAGCATGGGAGCCTCTTTTTCGATCAGCGGGAACACCACCGCCTCTTCGCTGTTGGCGTGCCAGACGAGGACCTCGTTGAGGAAGCGGTACCGCGCCAGAGTGTCCGTGGCCTCCCGGTCGCCGCGCGCCCACGCAAGCGCGGCGGAGTCGATCTGGGCGATGTCGCGTCGGAAGGCGTTGTGAAACGCAGTGACGGCGTCCAGGGGACGGGCCATTCTTCTCAACTCCTTTCATGGGCCCGGCCGCAAACGGCCGGGACATCGGCTCAGCCGAACGGCGCGAATATACCCAGACCCGTCTCTCTCCAGACCTGCCCGGGGTCGGCGCACCAAGTGATGCCGTATGACGCCGTGCCTGGGAGCGGCGCATCTAGGCAGGCGCGCCTAGGGGCTGAGTCCGGAAGGAGATAGCGCTGGCGCGCGCCGCATGCGGGCGAGTCCTTCGGCAAGCAGCGCTCTGCTGCAGCCGAAGTTGAGGCGCAGGAAGCCCGGAGCTCCGAACTCGGCCCCGTCGGAGAGTCCTACGCCTGCCTTCTCAAAGTCCCTGGCCGGCTGCGCCAGCCCCGAGCGGCGGGCGTCGATCCAGGCGAGATACGTGGCTTCGACATGAGCCACGCTGAGGCCGGGGAGGGCGGCGATCTCCCGCTCAACCAGGTCGCGGTTGCCGCGCAGATAGGCGAGCAGAGCCGCGTGCCACGGACCGCCGCCCTCGTACGCGGCCTGCGCGGCGGCGTAACCGAACAGGTTCACGTGAGGGACGATGCCGTCCATCGCCCGGCAGAAATCCCGGCGCAGCGAAGGGTCTGAGATCACCGCGAACGAGCAGCCCAAGCCGGGGATGTTGAACGTCTTGCTGGGCGCCATGAGCGTGATGGTGCGGCGGGCGACGTCTTTCCCGAGCGCGGCAAGCGGAATGTGGCATTTGTCTTCGTCCAGTACCAGGTCTGCGTGCACCTCGTCGGAGCCGATCACCAGGTTGTGGCGGCAGGCGACCTCGGCCAGGGCTTCCAGTTCGGCTCGCGACCACACCCGTCCCACCGGGTTGTGGGGCGAGCAGAAGAGCAGCAGCCGGGTGTGGGAGGTGAGGGCCCGCTCCAGCAGATCGAGGTCCATCTCCCAGCGCCCCGCGCCGCCGGGCTCAGAGAACACCAGCGGCACCCGCCTCACGGACCGCCCGCCGAACGCCGGGGCAGTCAGGAACGGAGGGTAGATAGGCACGAAGGTCGCCACCTCGTCGCCGGGGGCTCCAACGGCCCGGCACACTACGTTGAGACCGGAGACGAGGCCGGGCAGCCACACCAGCCACGAGACCGGGACCTCCCAGGAGTGTTCGCGGAGGAGCGCCGACCGCACAGTTGCCTCAAGCTCGTCCGTAGCGTGGGTGTAGCCGAAGACCCCGTGGGCCGCACGTTGCTGCAGCGCCTCCATGATGGCCGGCGGGGACCGAAAGTCCATGTCGGCCACCCATAGCGGGATGACGTCACGCCCTCCGTACCTGTCCCACTTGAGGCTGGCGGTGCCCCGGCGGTCCACTGGGGTGTCGAAATCGAAGGGAGCGGATTCGGGCAGACGACCCGCTTGATGGCTCATTCCGTCACCCTCGCATGGGCCCCACTACGAGCACGTAGCCCCAATGCCGGGCCTGGCAGCGGTCGTCAGGCACTCCCTGGAACCACGGTGCTGCGTCGATGTTCTGAGAATAGGACTCGAAACCGACTGTGAAGTCGCCCAGGTCGGCGTAGTGTCCCTCGAATCCCTCCATCGAGGCGGTGTCCGGCGCTGCACCCTCAGACATTTTCGACATGACGGCCCCCCTTCGTGTCTACACTCGCACGATCGGCGGTGAAGCATGCGAAGGGTTCTTGCCGCTGCCGTCGGTCCGCAAACCTTGTGAGCCTCGGCTCTACCTCGGAGGCCACGCTCGCGGCCGGTGCGGAGCGAACGGCGGCGTTCGGGCCCCCCGGCGACTCCCCCATTTGTGACACGGCGGCCAGCCGCCGGAGCGCTTCCAGCCGCTCGCTCCGGCCGATCTTGGCCTGCGCCACTGCGGCGCGAAGGATCTGGATGTTGCCGTCATAGGTGGGCCGGTCGACCGGATAGGGGAACCCGTCCTTGCCGCCGTGGGCGTAGCTGAAAAGAGCCGGGTCGGCACGGCTTGCCGGAGTGTCGTACACCAGTTCGGCGATGAGGGCGAGGGCCCGGACCGTCTTGGCGCCGACTCCCGGCAGACCGAGTAGGGTCTCGAAGTCGTCCGCCTGGCGCTCGTACGTGGCGAGGAAGGCCTTTGTAAGGTTCTCGGGTCGTATGTCGCGCAACTCCACGGCATGGCGCCGAGGCATCGACAGGCGCTTCAGCCGGTCCAGGTGGGCCACCACGCGGTCGGGTGGCAGGTGAGAAAGCTCGGTGACCGTCTGCTGGGCCGGCCCGCTGGCCCTCGCCACCAGGTTCAGCACTCCGGTACCGGCTGCCTGTGAGGCGATGGCCTGGTGGGGCTCCACGACGAAATCGGTCACGGAGTCGCTCAGCCAGTGGTAGCGACGGGCCATGCCGTTCCCCTCGTTCATGCCTTGCTGCACCACGGCCCACCTGCCTTCCTTGGTGAAGAAGAAGCTGTGGTGGTAGATCTGGAACCCGTCTTGCAGCCCGGCGCTATCGACCTTGGCCGCCATCCTGCTGGCGTAGACCAGGGGCTGGGGCTCCACCGTGAGCGTGCCGGAGGCCGACGCCGCCTCGATCTCACCGGGCGTCTTGCGAGACACTCCGCCTTTGCCGCCGGCCACGCCCAGCCCGGACTCGTGCTCCAGCCCGCGCAGGCCGTCCTTGAGAGCCCCACAGACGGTGGTGGTGACCCCCGAACTATGCCAGTCGAAGCCCAGGACCGCGCCGAGGGCCTGGAACCAGACAGGGTCGGACAGCCGGACGAGCATCTCGCCCGGCCCATACTCGCTGACGATGGCCAGGGTGATCTCCCGGGCGAGCAGCCGCATGCGGGAGAACAGCCACCCCGGCGCTTTGCCGCCGTGAAGGGGGAGGGTCGCGGTCCCAGTTCTCATACCGCGAGCATAGCTCCCCGCCCGGACAGGAATGGCGCTACCATTGCGGGGTGATGTCAGACTCGCCCGACACCTCGCGCTACCACGGGCCCGATTGCGCCGCCTGCCGGGTGGTCGCCTGCACGGCGGCCCCGGGGACCAAGCCTTCGCCTAAGTCCTGTCCTATGCCGGCGGAGCCGGAGTTGCTGAGCGAGGTGCGCACCCGCTATCTGGAGGAGCCCGACCTGCACCGGATGGCGCTCGAGTCCGCACGGACTGAGGCCGCCGGCTACTGTCGATCCACCCGGGTGGAGGAGGTCATGGACTTCGCCCGGCGCATGGGGTGGGAGCATCTAGGGATAGCCCATTGCGCGGGGATGATGGAGGAGGCGAAGGCGGCCCGAGACATCTTCCTGGCCGGAGGCTTCCGAGTATCCGCCGTCTGCTGCAAGGTCGGCTCGATCGACAAAGACGAGATGGGCCTCGCCGAGTGCGACAAGGTGCACCCCGGGGAGTTCGAGCCACTGTGCAGCCCGGTGGGCCAAGCGGCCCTTCTCGCCGAGGCCGGGACCGAGTTCAACGTGGTCATCGGTCTCTGCGTGGGCCACGACAGCATGTTCTTTATGCATTCCAAGGCGCCGGCCACGGTCCTCGTGGCGAAGGACAGGGTGCTCGGCCACAATCCGGTGGCCGCCCTCTACACGTCGCATACTTACTACCGGCGCCTCACCGGCAAAGGCTGAGGCCGGGTCCGGGAGGGCGGCCCCGACGCTATCCGCCTACTCCTTGGTTGCCGCCACGATGGTCACCAGGCCGTCCAGATGGCTGCTGCACGAACGGGGGGTGAAACCGGTGTTCTCCACAGCCTGCGCCAACTCCTGAGCGCTCAAGAACGTCGCCGCCGATTCGCTCAGGTACTCGTGCAACTCCCGGTCCTCGGCCAGCCAGGAGCCTATCCGCGGCAGTAGGTACCTAAAGTAGAGGTGCGCCGGGGTGGCCCAACTGACCCGCGGCGGACGAGTGAACTCGAGCACCACCAGCCGACCTCCAGGCCGGAGAAACGAACGCATGCGCGCCAGCGCCGCGTCGACGTCGGCCACGTACCGCAATCCCCAGCCGAAGAGCACCACATCGAAGTCCGCCAGGCCAAGATCATCGCGTAGCAGGTCGCCGGCGACGAACTCCACTCGGGGCCGATCCGAACCGCGGCTCGCGAGGATAGGCCCGAGCCGCTTCTGGGCCTCGTGCAACATCACCGGGCTCAGATCAGCGAGGACGAGACCTCCCGCGCACCCCAGATGGCGTATCGCCTCTTCCGCCAATCCTCCCGGGCCGGAAAACGCGTCGAGCACCCGGTCGCTCGGGTGGATCGACCCGGCCCACACCACCTCTTTGCGCCACAAGACCACCTGGCCCAAGCTGGTGACCTTGTTCACCGATTCGTAGTAGCGGGCGCTGTTGTTGAAGAGGTCCCTGAGGTAGGAAGGATCGGTGGGGGTACGCACGTGGCCCTTCGCCAGGTTTCCTTCGTCTGGGGTGTGCATAGACGACCTTCGCTCAGGCTCCGACCGGGGGCGCCTTCTCAGGGCCGACGAAGATGTCGTTCCCTTCCACCTTGACCGCGAACGTCCGCAAAGGCCGAGGATGGCGGAGCAGCTTGCCCATCTCCAGCTTGGCCCCTCCCCAGTCGGTCCAGCGCACGACGTGGCCGTCGGTGAGGTCGAACTGGGAGTGATGGCGTGGGCAGGTGAGGACGGTCCCCTCGAGGGTCCCATCCGGCAGGTGGCCGCCCATATGGGGGCAGCGACCGTCGGCGATGAAGTACTGATCGCCCGCGTGCGCCACCAGCAGCTCGTGGCCGTCGAGCGACGCGCTCTTCAAGCCACCCGCCTCAATGCCTTCGGTGGTGGTCAGCTTGATGAAGTCCTCCATAATCGCAACCTCCTCAGAACTGGTCGATGCACTGCGTGTCGAAGTCGATGTACCGCAACAGCGCCACCTCATTGCCCGTCCGATTCTACGCTCTGACTGCCTTGGGGTCAGCGCGCCGGCTGCCGGCCGGCTGCGCCCACGGCCGGTCGGACGTGGACTGGAGACGGGGCCGCGGGCATACTGGAGGAACCAGTAAGGAAGCGACGGCCGAGAGACGGCCGCTAGGAGGACGACCATGACGGTCGGCGGGACCGCTTCCAGACAGCCGGTCTTGTTCCTCGGGCACGGGAACCCGATGAACGCCCTGGCCGACAATGAGTTCACCCACGCCCTGGAGCGACTCGTCGCCGACCTACCGCGGCCCGAAGCGGTCCTCGTGGTCTCTGCTCATTGGCTTACCCGGGGAACGCGCGTCCTCGCCGCGGCGACCCCGCGCACCATCCACGATTTTGGCGGCTTTCCCCCCGAGCTCTATGCGGTCCAGTACCCGGCGCCTGGCGCGCCTGCAGTGGCGGCCCGGGTGGCGCGGCTGCTCGGCGGCGCGGTCGTGCCTGACCAGACCTGGGGTCTGGATCATGCCGCCTGGGTGCTGCTCAGACACATGTGGCCCCATGCCGATGTGCCGGCGCTCGAACTGTCGCTGGACATCACGGCGCCACCTGCGGTCCACTGGGACCTGGGCCGGCGCCTGGGGCCGCTGCGCGAAGAAGGGATCCTCGTAGTGGGTAGCGGCAACATCGTGCACAGCTTCGCCGGAGTGAGTTGGGAGCCGGGTGCCGTGCCCCATCCCTGGGCGGCGGAGTTCGATGAGTGGGTAGCAGACGCGGTGCTGCGCCGCGATAGTGACGCGCTGATCCATTTCGAGACGGCGGGTCGGGCCGCGCGGCTGTCGGTGCCCACCAGCGATCATTATCTACCCCTGCTCTACCCCGCGGCGATGGCTGCGCCGGATGACGCGATCGCTTTCCCCTACCAAGGGATCGAGATGGCGTCCATGTCGATGCGCTGCATCCGGTTCGGCTGACCGGCGCCGCGCCGGTCGTGACTCCCGCCACAGGGGCCGGGCGACGACGGCGTCAGGCGGGGGCTGCCGCCTCGTCCATGATCTCCATCAGCACCTGTTCGACCACGGCGGCTACGTCGGTGATGTCGGCCTCCGGGAAGAAGCTCTCGATAAGAGTGGGGCGCATGGTGGTGATGAGCACCTGGTCGTTTTCGGCGTACACCATGATGGGGCAAGGGAGCATCAGTCCGATCTTCACGTCGGCCGCGAGGACCTGGCTGGAGTACTTGGCGTTACAGACCTCGATGATGGTGGTCGGCTCCCGGGCGAACCCCTTCTCGGCGAGGGTGGCGGCCAGGTCGTGGACGGCCAGCACCCGGAATCCCGCCTCGGCTGTGTGCTGTCTGACGGCGTCGACGGTCTCGTCGAAACCCTTGGCGCTCGTCACCGTATGGTCCAACTGCATTCGTTTCTCCTCTCGGATGGGCAACCCAGGGGGCGCCGCCCGCTCAGTCGTCACAGATCCGGGTCGAGTCCTCTTCCTTTTGGTTGAGGCCCAAGAACCAGTCCTCTTCGGTGAGGTTCTTGAGGTTCTCCAAAGTGTGACGCAAGGACCGCTCCAGGGCAGATTTGATCCCCAGATGGCCCGCGGCCTTGCCGAGGATGCCGCCGGGCATCTCGTAGTCCAACTCGCTGGTGACCATGGTCTTGCCCTCGTGGGGGTCGATGTTGATCACCTGCCCGCCGGGGAGTCCGCCCCCGCGCTCCCCCCGCCAGACGTAGCCGCCCCCCGGGTTGGGGGCGCTCTCCTTCACGGTGGTCACCACATTCACGTCCTTGCCCATCAGGGAGTAGCTCTGGTGTACCACGGTGCCCGGGGATCCATCGCCCTCCACGCTTTTGATGTCTCCCAGCCCTGAGTACCAGTTGGCCCACTTGTCGACCCTGGATACGTAGCTGTAGACCTTCTCGGGGGTCGAATCGATCGTGACGCTCTCAGTGATGCGGGCCATCTCGTACTCCTCTGGCTCGAGTGCGCGGTGCGCCTGGTCTGGCCAAGCTTAGCAGGCTCTTAGGCCGTTTTACCTGGAAATCAAGGAGGACTGGGGCGGTCGGAGGCCGGTTCGGCCAAGTCCGCGGCCGCGCCCTCGTCTGCCGCCTCCGTCACGGCCTCCTGCACCCTTCTCATGCTCGCTCGATGCGCGAACGCGTGGGTGACTTCGGCTCCGAAGATGATGATGTAGGCCACGTAGTAGATCCAGATCATGATCACAGCCAGCGAGCCGGCGGCTCCGAACGCCGAGCCCGGGCTGGTGCGGCCCAGGTAACGTCCTATGAAGTAGTTGCCGATGCTGAACAGCACCGCCGTGACCGACGCTCCCACCAAGATGTAGAGCAATCGCACCTTGATGTTGGGTAGCACCCGGAAGACCAGGGTGAGGAACACCGTCGTCACCACGAGAGAAAACAGAACCCCGAACACCTGCAGCAGCCAGCCGGGCAGCGGCAGGTACTGGGAGAAATACGTGGTGAGCGCGGTCACCGCCGTGTTGGCGAACATCGAGGCGAGGAACATGAACCCGATGGCGAGGACCATCCCGATGTCGATGGCCTTGCCGATGAGGAAACCCAGCAGTCCTCCTCCGCCATGGCCCTTGACCCCCCAGATGTCGTTGAGTGCCCCGCGAACCGAGCCCACGATGCGGGTGGAGGCCCACAGCAAGGCCAGGATGGCGAGCACGGTGGCCACGGTAAGGCCGCTGCTCCGATAGATGGCGGCCAGCATCGCCTGGATGAAGTCCGCCGTCTCCTGGCCGAAGGTGCTGACCAGCCGCTCTGAGACCAGGCCGTCCACGGCGCTCTTGCCGAAAACGAGCGAGGCGAGGGTGACCATGATGACGATGATGGGCGCCAAGCTGAAGGCGCCGAAGTAGGCGATAGAGGCTGCCATGCGACTGATGTTGTGCGCCCAGGCGTTGTCGAACGCTTCCTTCAGCAGGCTGCCGAGAGGAGCGAAGGGGCGGAACACTCTGCCGAGCAGACGCCTCATGTGCAGAGCATAGCAGGGGCCGCAAAGCCTTCCCCGGCCGCGTGGGACTCCATTGGGGTGAAGGCTAAGAGAACCGGAACACGTGGTGGCCCCAGGCCGGCATGTCGAGGTAGAGCCCCCGGTCCACGAGATCGTCCCCGGCGCGCGCGTAGCTCGCCTCGCTCAGGAGATCTTGGAGCAACCAGCGCCTCCCTGCGAGGCCGGCGAAGGGCAAGGGCGCGTAGCACTGGCTTTGATGGTCGGCATAGTTCACCAGGGCCAGCAGCCGCTCTCCCTCGGCGCCCTCCCAGGCCTGGATCACGAAGCAATCTGCGGTCCAGTTGCCGTCCCAGGCCGGACGCGTCTCCAGGAGCCGCCATTCACCGTCGCGCGCGGCCGGCGACCGCAGGCTATCGAGCAGCGCTCCGTAGAACTGCCGCAGTCCTTCGTCCACCGGCTCCACAGGGCGCCGGCAGAGGTGGGTGGGGAGGTGGATCTTCGCGCCTTCAAGCTGCCCTTCATGAAAGAAGCGCAACCCTGGGCAGAAGAAGGCGATGACCGCGGCGGCGCGGTGCTTGCTGCCGGCGAAGGTGGCCGCGGCCCTTGGCTCGTCATGGTTCTCGAGGAAGCGCGCAGAACGCCGCTGGAAGTCTGGGTCGGCCCGCAGATGCTCGCGGACCTTGCGGGCGTCGCCCTCCACCAAGCGGTCGTACAGGCGCTTGTCGTAGGTGTAATCGAACCCCTGCTGCTGCAACTCCCATTCTCGGCCCCAGTAGACCTCTGCCATGAATAGGAAGCCGGGGTGTTCCGCTTTCACCCGGGATATGACCCCGGGCCAGAATGGCACCATGCGCCTGTCCCAAGTCCATTCGAAGACGTCGGGAAGGATGAGCATGGCCATGTCGCAGCGCGCCCCATCGCAGCGAGCGGCCACGCGCGCGAGCGCGGCGGCCATAGCCTTGGGTACCGCCGGGTTGCTGTAGTCGAGCTGTAGAACGTCAGGCCAGCCGTCGAAGTAGGGGTCGCGGCCGTAGGCGACCACGGTGCCGTCGTCCATGTACAGGAAGTTCTGCGGCTTCGCGGCTAGGTCGGACGGGCTCCCCGACACGTAGTAGTCGCGATGCTCAACGACCCAGGCATGGTCAAGAGCAGTGTGGTTGGGGATGAAGTCGAGTATCAGCCTCAGACCTCGATCGTTCAGGCGTTTCCGGAGGCGGGCCAAGGCTTTGTCGCCGCCCATGCCGGGGGCCACGGTGTAATCGTGCACGGCGAAGCAGGAGCCGCAGATATCCGTTTCGGTGAGGTCGGGGAGCGTGCGCTGGAACTCCGCGCGCCACTTGGCGTTGCTCCGGGAGACTGCCGATCCCGCCGGCCCCGTCTGCCACACGCCCAGGAGGTAGACTAGCTCGAAGCCGGCGGCTGCGATCGTGTCGAGCTCGTCATCGGAGACGTCGTCCAACGTGGCGGGGCGCCCGAGCTGCTGCGATATTCCGGCCAGCCGGGCTCGGGTGTTTATCTGGTAGAGAGATGGGTACGGGCTCATGCTGGGAGGCGTACCGTGGCGGGGACAAATCTACACCTTCTTTGCGCCGGAGCATCCCCCATTGTGGCCTTGCGCTGCCATTGTCTGTCCCCTAGAGTAGGGGAGTCGCACAAGAAGTCGTTTCGACCCCGAAAGAGGCAAACTCGTGGCCTGTCGGCTCGGGTGAGCCTTGGGGGGCGTCAGGTCTAGGGAAAGCGAGGAGGAAATGGCAGCGGAGGCAACGTTGGGCCCGGTCCAGTACGTCGTGATCGGGTTCCCGGGCAACAAGTTCAAGGGCGAGATCCTGCCGGCCCTTGGCGATCTGGTCCAAGCAGGGCTGATCAGG
The DNA here is from genome assembly GCA_963843515.1 of uncultured Actinomycetota bacterium. Taxonomy (GTDB): domain Bacteria; phylum Actinomycetota; class Thermoleophilia; order RBG-16-64-13; family RBG-16-64-13; genus CAIQPS01. The sequence continues at coordinate 91,074 of CAWJKH010000009.1, read as the reverse complement.
GTGATGGACCTTGCGTTCGTGCAGAAGACTGCCGACGGCTCCTTGCTGGCTATGGAGCTCGAAGACCTGGCCGATGACGACGCGGCTCCGTTTGCCGCGTTCGAGAAGGCCATCGGCGACCTCCTGAACGAAGAAGACCTCATGATCGCCGCCGAGGCCCTCGAGCCGAACTCGTCGGCCGCCGTGCTCGTGTGGGAAGACGTGTGGGCCCGCAAGTTCGCCCAGACCCTCCGCGATGCGGGTGGGGTCCTGGTCGCCTACGACCGCATCCCGTATGAAGTGGTGCAGGCTGCGGCCGCGGCCGCCCAGAAACCCGCCGACTGACCGGCCGGCTAGACAAGGGAGGAACCTAAGATGATGAGACGTCGTGGACCCGGCCTGGTACGGGTAGCCGCTACCACCGCAGTTGTGGCAGGCACCGCTGGAGCCGTGTCGCACCATCAGCAGCAGAAGTATGCGAACAAGCAGGAGCAGCAGTATTACGAGCAGCAGGCCCAGCAACAGGCCATGGAAGACGCAGCCGCTCAGGCCGTGGCTGCTCAGCAGCCCCAGTACGCGCCTCCGCCGCCGCAGTACGCGGCCCCGGCCCCTGCGGCTCCCCAGGACGACACCATGGTCAAAATCCAGCAGTTGGCCGAGTTGAACAAGCAGGGAATCGTGTCTGATGAAGAGTTCGCCGCCGCCAAGGCGAAATTGCTAGGATTGTAGTCGGTCCGCACATTGATCGAGGAAAGGGGAGGGGTTGTGAAGCAATTCTCAAAACGGTGGTTGCTGTTGCTCCTGGTAATGGGGGTGCTGCTGCTCACGCTCACCGGCTGCGGCAACACCTGGGGCACGGGCAGCGTCATCTGGACGATGTGCGTGTTCTTCTTCTGGATGATCTACATCTGGATCTTCATCACCGTGTTTGCCGACATCTTCCGGCGGAACGATATCGGTGGCGGCTCGAAGGCCCTGTGGATCGTTTTAATCATCTTCCTGCCACTGATCGGCCTTCTCGCCTACATGATCGCCCGGCCGAAGATGACCGAGCAGGACAAGCAGCTCATGGAAGAAGCCGAAGCCCGGCAGAAGCGGGCGGCCGGTTACTCTGCGGCCGACGAGATCGCGAAGGCTCAGGCGCTCCTCAACAGCGGCGCCATCACCCAGGCCGAGTTCGACGAGATGAAGCGGAAGGCGATGGTCTAGTCCCGTGCCGGTCGTCTGAGAGGAAGCTGAAATGTGCTGCTTTCTTGCTCTTTTGGGTACGCTTGGGCCGCGGGTGGCGTTCATCGTCTGGTGGCTGGTGAGTCCCACGCTGTTCGACAGGGTGTTCTCCACCGTCTTTTGGCCTGTCATCGGCGTTGTCTTCGCGCCCTGGACCACGCTTTTCTACACACTCGCCTGGTGGGGCGGTTCGCCGCAAGGTCACCTCGTCTTTTGGAGTTACCTGCTCATCGTTATAGGCATCGTGATCGACATCGGTACCCATGGCGGCGGGCTCTGGCGGAATCGCAAGAATGTCCCGGGGTACGCGGTCTGAGAAGACCAGCCTCGACAGAAATGACTACCGTGCGCGGGCCGGCCCTGGGGCCGGCCCGCGCCGCTTCACAGGGACATCCAGCGGGCTGATGAGCGCGCCCACCATCACTTACATCGGTCACGAGACCCTGGCCATCGCGCTGGACGGCGTCCGCTTCCTGACCGATCCGGTCCTCAGGTGGCGGGTGCCGCTCCTGAAACGCCATGCCCCGCTTCCCGATCTGAGCGTGACCCGAGACTTGGACGCGGTCCTGATCTCCCACCTGCACCTCGATCACGTCAACCCACGCTCGCTGCGTCTGCTGCCGAAGACCACGCCCCTGGTGGTGCCCCCTGGGGCGGCCGCCATCCTCCGTCCGTACCGCTTCAAGGACGTCCGGGAGCTGGCGGCGGGGGATTCGCTGCGCTTCGGGGAGGTGACGGTCACCGCTACCCCGGCGCACCACACCGGCAAGCGCTACCCCTGGGGCCACATGGCCGGGGCCGTTGGCTACATGATCCGGGGCTCACTGGCCATCTACTTCGCCGGCGACACCGGACTGTTCGATACCCTTGGCGACCTTGCCCAGGACCTGGATGTGGCCCTGCTCCCCATCTGGGGCTGGGGCCTACGCCTGCCCGAGGACCACCTGTCGCCGAAGACTGCAGCTGAGGCGCTGCAGGTACTGCGTCCGCGTCTGGCCATCCCCATCCACTGGGGTACCTTCCTGCCCCTGGGGCTGGGAGGGCTGTATGGCCACTACCTTGTGGACCCGCCTCGCGATTTCGTGCGCTTCGCTCAGGAGTACGCCCCGGACATTCCAACTCTCGTCCTCCCGCCGGGGGAATCGATTACACTGGATGGACTGGTGCGTACGGCGCCAGCGCGTATGGGGCCGAACGAGCGGGCAGCGGAGGGCCAGGCTTGAGCGCAGAGCACTCGGAGAGGTCGGAGGCGGAAGAAGCCGCCGTCAGAGTGGAGGGAGAGGCCGCGTCCGCCGCGGAGGGGCAACAGGTCCCTGCTCCGGAGCCGTCCGCCGGCTCGTTCCTTTCCGTTCCCAAGCCCAAAGGCTCCATCGAGAAGATCCCGGTCGTGGGCTTCTTGTGGGATCTGTACCGGGGCTACAGCCGGCGCAACGGTCCTCTCTTCAGCGCGGGAATCGCCTATTACGCCCTTTTCTCGGTTGGGCCGCTCATCCTCCTCACCCTGCAGATCACCGGCCGGCTGTTGGGGAGCGGTCCGCCCTCCGCGGAGGTCAGGCTGGCCACGACACTGTCGGAGTATCTCGGGCAGGACCTAGCTGCCATGCTTGCCTCCGTGGTCCGCGGGGTGACTGCCAGCACCACGAGTTCCTACACGTTCGCCATCGTGGGCTTGGGCATCCTCCTCTACGGGGCCACCCGGCTGTTCGTGAGGCTTCAGGTCTCGTTCAACTATATGTGGGACGTGAGGGTCGTCTCGAGGACGTTCTCGTGGCGGCGGTTGATGTCCCGTTTGCTCGTCTTCGGACTCATCCTCATCCCGACTCTGCTCCTGATGGCCGCACTGGTCCTGAGCACGGCGGTCACCTGGCTCGATCACCTGGTGGACCGCTCCAGCCTTGTAGTCACCATCGCCGGGGCGGTCATACCGTTTCTGGTGAGCTGGCTGGCGCTGCTCATCGTGTACGTCGTCCTGCCCGACATCCACCTCCGCATCCGCGATTGCTGGTTCACCGCTTTCCTGGTCGCCGTCTCTTGGTCGGTGGTGACCCGTGTCTTCTCCATTTACCTCTCGTGGACCGGCAGTCAGAAGTACGCCGGCGCGGTGGGAGCCCTGATCGGCGTCATATTCTGGGTGGACATACTGGCCATCGCCGCGCTGCTCGGGGCGAGGTTCAACAAGGCGATATACGTCTGGCGAGGCAAGACCATCGAGCCGTACTACTTCGCGGCCCCCATCCTCGAATTGCCCGAGGGTGAGACAGAGGCCGCCGCGCAGCCGGCAGGCTCGGCGAACCAGGCGACAGGTAGCGCGCCGCCCGGCTCCTCGGCTCCGCCGGCGGCCGCTGAGCCGGGCGGCGGACCGCCCTCTGCCGACAGCCCGTAGGCGTCCCCAAAGCCGCCTCCGCGGCTTGCAAGAAAACACCGCCTCTCTCATACTGAAGCGGATTCGTGCGCCATCGTCCGGTATCGAAAGGGGAGGCACATATGAACTGGAAGAACTGGGCCGGCTGGGCTGCCTTGGGCGCCATCTTGATGATGGTGGTCGGCGTGTTCCAGGTGATCACCGGGATATGGGGCCTCATCAACGACCAGTGGATGGTGCAGGGCTACAGCGGCTACTTCCTAGTGGATGTGACCGGCTTGGCTGTCTGGTACATCATCGTGGGGGCGATCCTGCTGCTCGGCGGCCTGTTCGTTGTGCGGGGCGCGACTTGGGCCCGCATCATCGGTGTGGTCGCCCTCTCGCTGGCCTTCATCTCGCAACTGCTCATACTGCCGGTGCACCCCATCTGGTCGATCGTGCTCATGGCCATCTACGTGATGGCTCTGATTGGCTTCGTGGTAATGAAGGAGCCCCTTGAGGCCGACGCTGAGTTGGAGATCGCTCCGCCGCAGCCGATGACCGCGCCGGTGCAGGCGCCTCCTGCCGCTGCGGCTCCGCCGGTGGCTGCCGCCCCCGTCGCCGCCGTCGTCACCGCGCCCATGCCCGTCGCCGCTCCCGAACCGGTCGCACCGCCTGCCGCCGCGCCAGCCGCCGCCGCGCCCGCCGCGCCTCCCGCCCCGGTCGAACCGGCTTCCGCTCCCGCGCCGGAGCAGGCTCCCGAGCAGCCGCAGGCGTAGCGACGTTTTGACGGTATAATCGTGACTCTAAGGCCCGCCGACCGGTGTCGGCCGGCGGGCCTCTAGTTCTCGCAGACGGGGAACCTTGGGCCTGCTCCTGGGCGTCGGTGAGAGCGACGACCTACAGGGCCGGCATCGAGGAAGACGTTGCAGCATCATGCGCCATTAGCCACAGGGCCAAAGCGGATCGCCCTGTTGGTGGCTGGGTTCTTGGCAGTGGTGCTCGCGGTCATCGGGGCCGTCCTCCCGATCATGCCGACCACTCCGTTTCTCCTCTTGGCCGCCTTCTGCTTCGCCCGTAGCTCCGCCCGCTGGCACAAGTGGCTCACCACGAACCGGGTTTTCGGCCGGTATCTGGTCGATATGGCGCAGGGCCGCCCGCTCCCCCGGCTCGTCAACGTGGGCATGGTGGCGTTCTGCTGGGCGACCGCCGCCGTCTCGGTACTCTTCGTCGCTCCCAACCTCCCGACCAAAGCCGTTTCTCTCTGCGCAGCCGCCGGCGTGACCGTTTACGTGCTGGTGCGCGGGCGCAGGCGGTCGGCCCCGGCCTCCTTGGCCGCCGCGGTTCCTGCGACCTCCGCGAACTCGACGACCCCCACCAGCCCCGGAAGGTACCCGTCACACTAGAGCGAACTCTACGCTTGCGGACCTTCCCAGATGTGGGGAAGATGGAGCCGCGCTTACTGTGGGCAGGGGAACGTCAAGGAGGGCTGCGAAGATGATGGGGAACATGAGCGGGAACAAGTGGACTACCTGGGTGACCCTGGGCTCCATTCTCATGATGGTCGTCGGAGGCTTCAAGCTCATCGCCGGGATCATCGGTTTGCTGAACGATCAGTACCTTGTCAGCGGCTATAACGGATACATGCTCGTCGATGTAACCGGGCTTGCTGTCTGGTGGCTCATCGTGGGAGCCATACTTGTGCTCGGTGGGATGGCCGCACTGAACGGCAAGACTTGGGGCTACATCGCGGGCATTGTGGCCTCGGCGGTCGCGGCGATATCCGAGTTCTTCTCGATCCCCTACACGCCCATCTGGTCGATCATCATGCTCGTGGTGTACGTTGCCGTGATGGCGGCATTCGTCAAGGCGCCGGCCCGGAAGTAGGCAGGGCGTAACTTACCGCTGAACCCAGCGAGCCCCCCGCCGGCTGAGGCCGGCGGGGGGCTCCTTTGTTCATCCCGGTGGCGCGATTGCGGCCGCGGCGCGGCTTATCATTCAGACGCTCACCCGGCTCCGGACGGTCACCGACTCTTCACTCGGCCCCGCCTTCGGTCGCCGGCAGGTCCCCCTTTGTCTTCTTGCCCCCCCTGGTTTTGCTGCCCAGCTCCCTGACCGGGGTGCCCATGATGTCGGAGATGGTCTTGGTGCTGTCGAAAGAATCGAAGAACAGCAGCTTCACCATCAGCATGAGCGGCACCGACATGAGGGCTCCTATCCCGCCCAGCACCCAGCCCCAGAAGAACACCGATAGGAACACGGTCAAGGTGCTCAGCCCCACGCTCCTCCCCATGATCTTGGGTGAGATCATGTTGTCCACGATGGTGTTGATCACTATGACGATGATCACCACCAGCGCCGCGCGCGGAAAGCCGAACTCCAGCAGGGTGATGAAGAACGGCGGGATGACCGACAGGATGAAACCGATGTTGGGGATGAAGCTGAGCACGAAGAACAGAATGCCCCAGACCAGCGCGAAGTCGGTGCCGAACGCGTAGTAGATCAGAGTGACGATCACGGCCATGAGCGCGCTCAGCCACCCCTTGGTGAACAAGAAGCTACGGACGGTCACACTGAAGTTGGCGAACGACCGCTCGAAGCGCGGGTTCATCGTCAGGTCCTCGGTGAGCCTTCTCGGGATGGCATACGCCTCGGCGACCATGAACACCACGATGAGGATCAGCCAGAAGATATTGCCCAGTAGGCCGAGGACCCCGGACAGCAGGCCCTTGAGCGCATCGATTGCCGTGGCAGAACTGAGAGAACCCTGGGTCAGCGAGTTCACGTTTATCCCGTGGCTGGAGAGCCACGACTGGACGTTGGCCTGCATCTCGGCCAGATTGGCTTGGTACACGGGGAGCTTTTCGTCCAGCTGGGTGACGGCCGACACCATGATGAGCAGAAACAGCACCAGGATGACGACCAGGCCGACAGAGACGATCGTGACACAGAGCCAGGGGGCGAGGCCCTTGCGCCGCATCCAGTAGAGGGCGGGGCTCATGCCCATGGTGAGGAAGAGCGCCAGAAGAACGGGGTTGAGGAAACCGGCCATGTACTTCATGGCGAAGATGACGATGGCCGTCAGCGCCAGGGGCAGCAGGAGGCGCACAGGACCGCTGAGGCCCTGGCGTCTGTTGCTCTCCGGCGGCGCTCCGGGGGCGGCGGAGTTCTGGGCGCTCTCGGGCGGTTGGGCCGCGACCACCGCGGCGTCCGTTGGGGGCAGACCCTCGGCCGAGACGGTGGGCGCTGGATCTTCTGAGCTCATGCGACCTCGATTCTTCCCCGCACGGGGGCGGCCGAGTCGATCTTTGCTTCTCGCTGCCAGTCTAAAAGACCGCCCGCAAAGTTGGAAGCCCCTCAGCCGGGCCTCAGGCTACGTTGTTTGGTACGCTACTCTTCCTCTTCGGGTGACTCCGCAGCGGTGAGGGTCTCAGGGCCAAGGGTTTAGTGGTCCGCCTCAACACGGTAGTGGAGAGCTGTGGGGCCCGGTTCCCCGGCGTCGAAATGCCCTGAACTCGCGGGAGCGAGGGAGGACCCATGGTCAGGACCGATCCGAATGCCGAGCAGCGGCGGCTGGCCGAGGCTGCTGCCGGAACACCCTGGCGCAAGTGGGGGCCCTACGTGAGCGAGCGCCAGTGGGGCACGGTTCGCGAGGACTACAGCCCAAACGGCGATGCCTGGAACTACTTCACTCACGATCAGGCCCGTTCGCGGGCCTACCGGTGGGGCGAGGACGGGCTGGCGGGGGTCTGCGACGAGAAGCAGCGGCTGTGCTTCGCCCTCGCCCTCTGGAACGCCCGGGACCCCATCATCAAAGAGCGGCTCTTCGGCCTGTCCAACTCAGAGGGGAACCACGGAGAGGACGTCAAGGAGTACTACTTCTACCTGGACTCCACCCCCACGCATTCCTACATGAAGTGGCTGTACAAGTATCCGCAGCGGGCCTATCCCTACGACGACCTGGTGGCGACCAACAGGGCCCGCTCCAAGCAGGAACTGGAGTACGAACTCCTCGACACCGGCGTGTTCGCCGACGACCGCTACTTCGACGTGTTCGTCGAGTACGCCAAAGCGGCTCCCGCCGACCTGCTCATCCGGATCACCGTCGAGAACCGGGGTCCCGAGCCGGCCGCGCTCCACGTCCTCCCGACGCTCTGGTTCCGCAACACCTGGAGCTGGAATGGACAGGAGACAAAGCCGGAGTTGCGGGAAGTGCCGGCTGCGCCCGGGAGTGACGGCCTCGGGACGCGGACGGTCGTCGCCACCCACGCCACGCTCGGCGAGTACCGGCTGCACATCGAGGGGGACGTCCCCCTGCTCTTCACCGAGAACGAGACCAACAACTCGCGCCTCTTCGGCACTGCCAACCACGGGCCCTATCTCAAGGACGGGATCAACGAATATCTTGTGGGCGGCCTCGTTGAGGCGGTGAACCCCGAAAGGGTCGGGACCAAGGCGGCCGCCCACCACGAGCTGCTCGTTGGGCCCGGTGGGTCCGCCGTGTTGAGGCTCCGCCTCACCGAGCGCCCGGCCGGAGTGAACGACGCCGGCTCAACCCCGTCGCCTGCTCCCTTCGCGGACTTCGACAAGGTGTTCCAGCAGCGGTTGGTCGAGGCGGACGAGTTCTACGCCGCCGTCTACCCACCAGGGGCGACCGAGGACGAAGCCCGGGTCATGCGACAGGCGCTCGCGGGGATGCTCTGGTCCAAGCAGCACTACTCGCTCGAGGCCGGCACCTGGATCAGGGAGCACGGCGGGGATCCTCTGCTGGGCGGTCCGGGAGGACCCACCCGTAACCGCGAGTGGGGGCACATGCTCAACGACGATGTCATATCCATGCCCGACAAGTGGGAGTATCCCTGGTACGCGGCGTGGGACCTGGCTTTCCACACCATTGCCTTGGGCGAGGTGGACATCGACTTCGCCAAGCAGCAGCTCGACCTCGTGCTCAAACAGAACTACGTGCATCCCAACGGGCAGATACCCGCGTACGAGTGGAACTTCAGCGACGTCAATCCGCCGGTCCATCCGTGGGCGACCCTCTTCCTGTATCGGAACGAGCAGGCCCGCAAGGGACGGGGCGACGTGGAGTTCCTCAAGCGCTCCTTCAACCGCCTCGTGCCCAACTTCACCTGGTGGGTGAATCGCAAGGACCGGTTCGGCAAGAACGTGTTCGAGGGAGGGTTCCTCGGCCTCGATAACATCGGGGTGTTCGACCGCTCGTCGGCGTTGCCCAGCGGTGGCCACTTGGAGCAGGCGGACGGCACGGCCTGGATGGCCTTCTTCAGTCAGATGATGCTGGAGATGGCGGTCGAGATCGCCGGTCACGACCCAGCCTACGAAGACATCGCAGCCAAGTTCGTCGACCACGTGTTGTGGATCTCGCATGCCATCAGAAGGGTGGGGCCGGACGGCATGTGGGACGAGGAGGACGGCTTCTTCTACGACGTGCTTCGCTTCCCCGACGGCAGCGCCACCCGGCTCAAGGTCCGCTCCATGGTCGGTCTGTTGCCGCTCTGCGCCGCCGCGGTGATAGAGCCGGAGGACCGCCTGCGGGTCCCGGGGTTGGCCACGCTACTGGAGGAGCGGCGCGCGAAGATGCCGGAACTGTTCGAGGGGATCCCTCGGGGTTGGGGCTACGCCGACCGAGGCATCATGTCGCTGGTCGACCGAGACCGCCTGCGTCGTATCCTCACCCGGATGCTCGATGAGGACGAGTTCCTCAGCTCGTACGGCGTCCGAGCGCTTTCACGCTATCATCTGGAGCATCCGTACGTGATCTCCGTGGACGGTGCAGAGTACCGGGTGCAGTACGTTCCGGCTGACTCCGACTCCGGTATGTTCGGGGGAAACTCGAACTGGCGCGGGCCAATCTGGATGCCGGTGAACGTGATCCTCATCCGTGCGCTGCTCAGCTTCTACCTGTTCTACGGAGACGACTTCACCATCGAGTGCCCCACCGGCTCCGGGCGGCAGATGAACCTCTTCGAGGTGGCCCGGGAGATCGCCCGCCGGCTGGCAGGCATCTTCCTGCGGGATGGTTCGGGAAGGAGGGCGGTCTACGGCGACACCGAGAAGTTTCAGAACGATCCATATTGGCGAGATTATCTGCTGTTCTACGAGTACTTCAACGGCGATGACGGCGCGGGAGTAGGCGCCAGTCATCAGACGGGCTGGACCGGCCTGGTGGCGGTTCTCATCGATCTGTTCGGCACCCTCGATTCCCGCAGCTTCCTTGAAGCAGGCAAGACCGGGGCCTTCGAATGGGTCGCAACGACGTCCTCATGGGGCAGCGGGCATCAGCCGAACTTGTAGTGGACGAGTGCAACGGCTCACAGCGGAAGGAGAAGAGATGAGCTTCGGAAAGGCGGTCCTGGCGGCGTTCATCGGTGGAATCCTGGCGGGCGTTTTCTTACTGGCGTATCGCGTGACGCAGCAGACCCAGAAGAGCTTCCCCGAGGCCCTGGCCGACGTGCCGGGCGAGGCTAAACGTGTGTACGTGGATGTGCGCGCGAAGGCGACCGATGCGGTGAAGAAGGTGCACGGGTCGGTCGAAGAAGGGGCCGCCGACATAGGCGACTGGCCCGAAACCGGGTATGTGACCGGCGGTTCTGTCGAGCCGTAGGCTGCCGCACAGAGCAAAGAGAACTGGGGGGGCCCGAGCGCTCGAGCGCGAAACAATCGAGTAAGAGAAGAGGGCGAGGCCATGACGGCCTCGCCCTCTTTGTCTTCCCCTTTGTCTTTCTGAGACCCTAGGCCATCAGCTTGGCCTTTTGCCTGGCGAACTCCTCGTCGGTCAGGTGGCCGGCCTCGTGTAGCCGAGCGAGCGTCTCGAGCTGCTCGGCGGTGGATTTGGCCGACGCCCCTTCGACCTTGTCGGCCATGACGTGGGCGTCGAGATCCCGCGGCCGTACCAGCAGGTAGATGACGGTCCCGATGAACGGGATGACGATCACCAGGATGAAGAAGCCTGCCTTCTTGCCACCGGAAAGGTCATGCCTGCGGAAGATGTCCCAGATGGAGACGGCCCAGACGAGGAATAGCCCGATGAAGATGACCAACAGAAGGAAGAAGGCCAGAAAGCTCAGCCCTGAAGTCGCATACATGAGTTCTCCTCCAGTATCGCTGTCACCCGCCGTCTGGTCGCATCATAGCAACGCCGACCGGCCTTGCGCAGGGTTTTCATACATGGTAGTAGAAACAATAACGCTGTAGTCAGAACTCGATACGAGGGGGTACGCCATGGAGGATGTCGGAAAGGCTTGGGGATGGGCGCTGTTCTTTGGGATCCTGACTCTGATACTGGGGATCCTGGTGGTCGTGTGGCCTTCGGAGACTCTGAAGGTCCTTGCCATCCTCTTCGGCCTGCAACTGTTCGTGATGGGCATCTACGCACTGGTCAAGTCGTTCTCTGCCGCCAACGAGCACAAAGTGTGGACGGTGTTCCTGGGCATCTTCTCCATCATCGTGGGCGTCATCATCATCCGCAATGTGACCGCCACTATCCTGGTTCTCGGGCTGATCATCGGTATCTACTGGATAATCAGCGGCATCATCAACTTCGTCTCGGCAGTAGGTGACAAGACCTATCCGGCCCGCGGCTGGAGCATCTTCATGGCTATCCTGAGCGTCATCGCCGGCATCATCATGGTGGCCTGGCCTGGCCCCACGTTGACCGTGATCGCCTGGCTGGTGGGCATCTGGTTCATAGTCTTGGGCATTCTGGGTATCATCCTTGCGTTCGTGGTCCGGAGCGAAGAGAAGAAGGCGCTCAAGGCTGCCTGACCTGTTCCTGACGACCTGTCCTTGATCGAGCTGTGAGAGGGGGCGACGGTGAGCGACACGACGCCGAACGAGATGACGCCCGCTGAAGAGGCGCAGGGTGAGGCGGCCGCCGCAGACGCGGCCCCGGCCCCCGCGGCCCCAACCGCAGCGGCCGCAGCCACCGCAGCTGCGACCGGCACGGCGGCAGCAGCCGGGGGCACGTCTGCGCCCAAGTCCAAAGGACCGGTGTGGAGGCGTACGCTCGCTTGGGTGTTCCTTGTCATCGGGCTCATCTTGCTGCCGATCGCGGTGACCGGAGGCTGGGTACGTGGGAACATCTTCAACACCGACGGATTCGTCAACATGGTCGGACCCCTGGCCTCCGATCCGGCCATCCAGGATCAGGTCGCCACCTCGCTCACCAACCAGGTCTTCAACCGTCTCGACCTCGAACAACGGCTACAAGGCGTGCTCCCCGACAGGCTCGGCTTTCTCGCCGGGCCTGTTGAGGATCGCCTGAAGGAACGCACCCAGCAAGGTGCTCAGGCTCTCGTGAAGACGGACGAGTTCGCAACCATCTGGACCAAAGCCGTTACGCTGGGGCACGAAAAACTCGTCGGGTTCTTGAACGGGTCCGGGAATGTCTACCTTGACGAGAACGGGTACGTCACCATCGACCTCAGCCCCATCTCGTCGCGTATTGTCGACAGGCTTGCGCAGGCCGGGGTGGAGATATCCGCGGACGAACGCCCGGTACTCGCCACGGGGCAGGTGCCGATAGTCGAGGCTCCAAGGCTCGAGAAGGTCAGGGGTCTGATCGGCTTCGTCAACGACCTGTTCATCGTGCTGCCGATCCTGGCGGTGCTCTTCTTGGCCGGCTCTGTGGCGGTTGCCGTGCGCCGGCAGCGGGCCGCAGTCAGGGTGGGTATCGGCATGATGATCGCCATGGCCATCTTCGTCATCTTGATAGCCGTGGGCCGCATGGTCTTCATGGACGCTACGACCGGCGCGGGCATCACCAGTGCCGCGGCCGGATCGCTGTGGGGAGCGCTGACCATCGCGCTTCGCGCCACTGCGTGGGGCCTCTTCGTCGTCGGTCTTCTTCTGCTCCTCCATCCCTACATCGTGCGGGCATTCCGGGGTGGCAGGATGGAGAAGGCTGCCGGTGGAGCCGCAGAGCGCGGCTGGGACACCGGGCCGTTCGGGCGGTTCCTCGCCCGTCACCGGATCATGCTGTCTCTGGCCGTCCTCATCATCGGCTTCCTGGCGCTGGTGCTTTCCGGCGGGCCCCCAGTGTGGGCCATCGTGCTGACGGCCGTGCTGGTCATCATCGTGGACGCGCTGATCTTCTTCTTCGCCCGGTTGAGCGAGCTCGCGACCAAGGAACGCGCTGAGATCGTCGATGAGTCCGCCTGACGAAGGAGCCGCCGTAGAACAGAGCGGGCCTGCGTCAACGGGAGCGGCCCCTGAGCGACGCGGCCGGCACGGACTTCGCCGGCTGCGCGACGCGGACGACAGCTTCGGGCTCGTTCTCATCGCGATCCTCGTGACCCTGATCGTCATAGGCATCGTGAGCACGTATCCCGCGGGCGCCATCATCATCTCGATCTTGTTTCTTGGCATCTTCTTCCTCACCTTGCTCACGTCCGGGGTACCGCGGCGCACCATCATCATCCTGACGGTCATCATTCCATTCGTGCTCGCCGTGGGCGGAGCGGCGACCGCGAGCGAGGTGGGTTCACGAGTCGGCAGCTTGTCGCTGATCGTTGCAGCGGGCCTGGTGATAGCGTGCGTGTTCTTCATCTTCCGCAGGATCAACCAGCACGTGTACATAAGCCGACAGACCATCTTCGGCTCCCTGTGCGTCTACCTGTTCGGGGCTCTCCTATTCTCCATGGTCTACCGCATCATCGCGGCGATGAGCGGGGAGCCGTTCTTCGTGCAGACAGACCATCCCTCGACCCTGGACTACATCTACTTCAGCTTCATCTCCATGGCCACGGTCGGTTTCGGCGACTTCACGCCTGCCACGGATGTTGGGAAGATGGGGGTGATCGTGGAGGCCATCATCGGCCAACTCTACCTGGTGGTGGTCGTGGCCCTCTTCATCAGCCGCATCGGCCGCAGGCGCCTGGATAGGGCGGAGTGACGTGCCGAGCCTACGGTGCGGGTGGTGCCCGCGCGAGCGTGCGACCCGGGTTGTGCCCCGTGTGTTCGCCGGCGAACCCTTCGTCTGCTAGCATGCGGAGACCATGACTCCCACCACACCTCCGGTCCCGGGCCGACCTGCATCGAGCTCCCGCGCGCGGACCGCGGCGCTTTGGAAGCGCGCTCTCATCGGCGTCGGCCGGCTCGTCGGCATCATCATCGTCCAAGCCGTGGTCCTCTGGGCCGTGGCCCGGATCCTTCCCGGAGTGGCCCTGGTGGGCTACCGCGCCCCGATCGGGGTGTCGGTGGCCATGCTCATCGCCATGCTCCTCGTGTGGCCTCTGTTCATGCGGTTCTTCTTCAAGCTGGTGATCTGGACTGCCGGCCTGGTCACCATCCTGGTCAACGGCCTCGTCGTCCAGGTGGCCGCCTGGATTTCGCCCAACCTGCAGGTGGAGAACTTCGGCTGGGCCGTCCTCTTCTCACTCATCTCGACGATCATCCTCACCGCCCTTCTGGGGTTCATCTCCTTCGAGGACGCGGGCGCCATCAGGCGCATCGTGCTCCGCCGGCAGAAGCGGCTGATAGACAGGAGCGAGGAAGGCAAACCGGGGGTCATCTTCATCGAGATCGACGGCCTGTCGCACGACGCCCTGAAGCGAGCGATAGCCGCTGGCAAGGCCGACACCATGGGCAAGTGGATCCAGTCCGGGTCACACGTCCTCGTGCCCTGGGAGACCGACTTCTCCTCGCAGACCAGCGCCTCCCAGGCCGGCATCCTGCACGGCAATAACGGCGAGATCCCCGCGTTCCGCTGGTTCGACAAGGAATCGGGGCGGGTGCTCGTTTCCAGCAACCTCAAGGTGCTGGGACCATTCGAGAAGGCCCATTCCGACGGCAACGGCCTCCTGGCCCATGGGGGCACGGCCCGAGCGAGCATGCTCTCCGGCGACGCCGACGAGGTCATGCTCGTTGCCAGCCGGGTGACGGAGGAGAAAGCCGAGAGCTATCGGGCGTTCTTCGCCTCGCCGCTCAGCTTCACCCACACGGTGATGCTCTTCTTCTGGGAGATGTTGCTCGAGACCGGGGCCAAGTGGGGGGCGAACATCCGCAAGGTGGAGCCCCGGCTCGACCGGCACTTCAAGTACACAGTGCTGCGTGCGGGCATGACGGTGGCGCTCCGCGACCTCAGCTTGAACGGGGTGGTGGGCGACATGCTCCGCGGTGCCCCGTACTGCTACGTGACCCTGGCCGGGTACGACGAGGTGGCGCACCATTCAGGCCTGGACCGCCCCGAAACGCTCACCGTGCTCCGCAAGCTCGACGCGCGAATGAAGAGCGTGGCCAATCTCGCCAAGATCGCGCCTCGGGACTATCACTTCGTGGTCCTTTCCGACCACGGGCAGACGATGGGCGCCACCTTCCTCCAGCGCTACGGCTTCGACCTCGAGGAGTTGGTGCGGCGGTCGGTATCGCCGGGAACGACGGTCGGCGGCCCCAGCACTTATGCGCAGAGCGGCGCGGGGGCGGGGGTGGCAAAAGGGCAGACCGACTGGGAACACGTGGCCACCATCGACGTCGCCGCCAAGGAATCGGGAGCCACCAAGGGTCGGGTGGGCAAGCTACTCGACAAGCGCCTGCACGCCGGGGATCCCGTGCCCACCTCGATGACCGACGCCGTGGTGATGGCCTCGGGCAACCTGGGGATCGTCTCGTTCACGGGGCCAAAGCACCGAGTGACGTTGGAGGAGATCGAGCGCGATCACCCGGATCTCATCGACAGGCTGGTCTCGCACCCAGGGGTCGGGTTCGTCGTAATGGCGACTGGCGGCGATGGGGTGGGCCAGCAGATCGAGGGTGCGGCAGGGTCGGAGCCCGGAACCGCGGCCGAGCTGGACACCGTGATCATCGGCGAGAACGGCCGGCACTACCTGAGCGACGACCGGGTGGAGGGCGAAGACCCGTTGCTGCCCTACGGCCCCAATGCTGCCCGGCATGCCCGTCGGACCACGTCTTTCAGCAACTGCCCCGACCTGCTGGTGGTAAGCACCTACTGGCCGGAGACGCGACGAAAACGCGGCCTTCGAGGAACTCATAGGCAACCACGGGGGCCTGGGCGGCGAGCAGACCCGACCCTTCCTCCTGTACCCAGCCGGCTGGACGCTGATCGATCCGGAATTGATCGGAGCCGAGTCGGTGTACCGTAACCTCAAGCACTGGACGGCGATTACGGCCTAGCCCGGCGCCAGGGCAGCGGCGGGCACGGGGCCGGCGAGACAGGAGGACCAGGATGCAGGGCCAGCCGCTCGATTCAGTCCCCCTCTGGGCGCTCTATCTCATTATTCTCGTGCTCATGCTGGTCGCGGTCGCCGGTGGGTACTGGTACGTAAAGGCCAAGCATCGCGTGAGCCCTCCGAAGGGCGACGCCGGGCTGGGCGCTATCGCGGGTGCGACCCTTGGGTTGCTCGCCTTCCTGATGGCGTTCGTTCTCGCCTTCGGCGTCAACATCACGCAGGAGCGGCGAGCGCTGGTGATCGAGGACGCCAACGCTTTGCGCAACAGCTATCTTCGCGCTGGATACCTTGCCGAACCATACCGTTCTGAGATCCGCGCCCTCCTCACTGAGGAGGTCGATCTCCGAGTGGCGGCGATCGACGAGCAACAGACTGCGGACGCCCTGGCGCGGACGGAGCTGATCCATAACGAACTCTGGGAGATCACCGAGGACCTGGTGGTGGCCGGCAACACCTCGGATGTGACCGCCCTCTTTGTCGACTCGGTGAACGAGGTGATCGACACGTACGTCCAGCGGGTCAACATGGGGCTCAACGTCCGCACCCCTCCGTTGATCATTCTCTTCACGCTCCTCCTGACCCTGCTCACCGTCTTTCTGGTGGGCATGCAGATGGGCTACGCGAAAGGAACGAGCCTGGTGGCCTTGTTCGTGCTTGTGGTGGCTCTTTCAGCTGTCCTCTACCTCATCTTCGACCTGGATCGCGCGCAAGAGGGGCTGCTTCGTGTGCCGCAGAAACTGATATACGACCTGCAGGTACAGCTCCCCAAGCTGCCCTAAGGGGGGCTGAGGGGCTGGGGTCAGCGGAGAGCCACTAGCGGCCGCGGTCGGCCGTGGCAAGCACGGCCGCAGCACGGCGCCAAGCACGGCCCAAGCTTGGGGCGGTCCCCCTCGAGCCCTGTGCTAGTGTGGAGCTCGACAGGCCGCGAGAGGAGGGCGCGATGGACGAGGGCGTGTCGAAGCGCGGGGACGAGCGAGAGGCCCGGCTGGTCACCGCTCCGCGGGCCGGTGCACTGGCGGGCGTGCTCTTCGCCGTCTTCTTCACTACGGCTCTCGTGATCATCCGCACGTCTCTTGCCGCAGTCGAGACCGACAGCGGCACCCTGATGGTGCACACTCGGTGGCTGTCTTTCGCCCTCGGTCTGGTGCCCTTCTCCGGCATCTTCTTCTTGTGGTTCATAGCTGTCGTCCGTCAGCGCCTGGGGCGGTTCGAGGACCAGTTCTTCGCCACTGTCTTTCTGGGGAGCGGGCTGGTCTTCTTGGCGATGGTTTTCGTTGCGTCAGGATTAGCGGGGGCCATAGTCCTTGGCTACGCCCGCCATCCCGAGTCGTACGGCGGGAGCGAGACGTACTTCCTCACCCGCGACCTGATAGGTGAGATCTTCACCGTGTACGCCATGCGCATGGCTGCGATCTTCGTGTTCTCGCAGGCCACGCTCTGGATGAGGACGGGAGTCATGCCCCGCTGGCTGGCTGTGGTCAGTTATGTGGCGGGGCTGGTCCTCCTCTTCTCCTTTACCCGGCATACGGCAGTGGTGATCGTCTTTCCGGCCTGGGTGTTTCTCATCAGCGGGTACATTCTGATCAGAGGCGGCGCTGAGCAGCGGACTCGGAGCGGCCACGGGCCGCCGGCCACTGACACGACAGACGGGTGACCAAGCTTTCGGGCTTCACCAAGCGCCTGGGTCTGCGCCGCAACGCTCGCGCGGACCTGACCGCCGGCTTGGTGCTGGGGGTAGAGAGCGTGCCCGACGCCCTGGCTTCCGGCGTCCTCGCCGGGGTCAACCCCCTTTTCGCCCTCTACGCCGTCATGCTGGCCACGCCCCTGGGCGCCATCTTCGCCAGTTCGGTCTTCCTGAGCGTCCAGACCACCAGCGCCATGTCGCTGGTGGTCGCCAGTGTGCCCGGCATCGGTTCGATCGATCCCGCCCGGCTCTTCATGCTGAGCATCCTTACCGGCGTCATTATGCTGGTCGCCGGCTTCCTGAAGCTCGGGCGGCTTATGCGCTTCGTGTCCAACTCGGTGATGGTAGGGTTTATGAACGGGGTGGCCCTCCTCATCATCCTGGGGCAGCTCGGCGATTTCACCGGGTACTCGAGCGACTATTCCAACAGGGTCGTCCGCACCGTCGATCTCATGTTCCATCTGGGCCAGGTAGACCTGCCCACCGTGGTTGTGGGCTTGACCACGGTGATCCTCATCGTCGTGCTGGAAAGGACGCGGCTGAAGGCGATGGGGCTGGTGGTGGCCATCATTGTGGCGTCCATACTGCCCTTCCTCTTCGGGTGGGACTCCGTCAGCCGTGTGTACGACATCGCTACCATCACCAAGGGTCTACCTCGGCCGAGCTTGCCGAGCTTCTCGGCGATGGCCGGTCTTCTCGTCCCCGCCCTCTCCCTGGCTGTCATCGGTCTGATCCAAGGGGCCGGCGTGAGCCAGTCGTACGTCAACCCAGATGGGCGCTATCCGAACGCTTCCCGCGACTTTGTCGGCCAGGGCGCCGCGAACATTGGGGCCGGGTTGTTTCAGGGCATGCCGGTGGGTGGGTCGGTCTCGGCCACGGCGCTGGTAGTGCAGAGCGGTGCCCGTTCCCGCCTGGCCAACATCTTCGCCGGCGTAGTGATAGCCGTGGTGACGCTGCTGTTCGCCGGTGCGGTGGGGAAGCTGGCCATGCCCGCGCTGGCTGGCCTCCTGATGGTCATCGGGTTCCGGAGCCTCAAGCCGGCCCAAGCCTGGTCGGTGTGGCGCACTGGAAACATCCAGCGGGTGATCATGGTGATCACCTTCGCGCTGGTCTTGCTGGTGCCGCTCCAATATGCGGTGCTCGCCGGTGTCGGACTCTCCATCGTGCTCTACACCGTCCGTCAGTCGAATCGCATATCCGTGATGGCGTGGAAGATTAAGGAAGGCAGTCTGCCGCTGGAGGTGGCCGCCCCGGCCACCGTTGGACCGGGCGAGGTCATCGTGCTGGTGCCCTACGGCAGCCTCTTCTACGCGTCCGCACCCGTGTTCGAGGAGAAGTTGCCGGACGTCGACGAGCGGACCGCCCGAGCCGTCTTGATCATGAACCTCCGGGGGAGGGACGAGCTGGGCAGCACGTTCATGACCGTGATGGAGAGATACGCAGCCGACCTCAAGAAGCACGACAGTCGGCTGATGCTCGCCGAGGTCGACCCGCTGGTGAGGGAGCAGCTCGCTCGAGCCGGGATACTTGACTCCATCTCTCGCAAGAGCATCTTCGTCCGAACCGACCAGGTGGGTGAGTCGCTCTACGACGCATATGCCGCGGCGGAGGACTGGATCATGGAAGGCGCTGCGCCGCCTGCAGCTCCACTTGCCGGCGAGGCGCCGCCCCCGGAGAACTCGTAGCCGGTCGCCCCACCTGAGCGCGGCGCTGCCCGCGCCGGCTCCCCGCGTGTCTACTTCACGCCGCGCGAGCTGGGACGGGCAAGTCCGTGCCGAGTCTCGACGGGCGTGGTCGGCTCGAGTTCGGGACTCCCCTCCGCGAAGCCGGCGGCTTTCGCCGCATACCACTTAGCCGCGGGCCCTGCCGAGATCCCGTGCAGGATCACGCTCAGAAAGATGGTCCACCCAGCGGCCGCCACGAGCTCGGGTGCGACGAGACCGTTCTCTTTGAGCGTCTCCACCACGAGGAACAGGAACACCACGCTCGCCAGGCCGCGCGGGCCGAACCAGCCGAAGAACAGCACGCTGGACCAATGCATCTTCTTGGAGTAGAGGGCAATGGCCACAGCTAGCATGCGGACGGCGGTGAGGCTAATAAACGCATACACGATCGGGCGCCAACTGAGCGCATCGGATATCAGGATGGGGGCGATGACGGCCCCGAATATGAACCACACTGCCAGGGTCAGCAGTGTCCCGGTCTGCTCCGCATACTCCACTGACTCGGCAGCCTCGTTGTGATTCACCGCGCCGAAAGCCAGACCGCCTACAAAGGCCGCGAGAAAGCCGTTCCCTTCCAAGGCCACAGCAGCGCCGTAGGCCAGCAGCGCCAGGGCCACGGCTGCGAACTGACGGGAGGCGGCCGACGACCAGCCTCGGCGGATGGACCGCCGCATGAGGAAGGCGCCGCCGGCGCCCACCGCGATTCCGATGCCCACGCCGATGGCGATGTCCACCACCGCCTGCGCGATCGGGCGGCCGCTGTGTCCTGCCTCAGCTATGGCCACGCCCAGGAACAGGGTGACGAACGGGGTGGCGATGCCGTCGTTGAGCCCGCTCTCGACGTTGAGCTCGCGGCGCACTCGCTCCGGAACGCGGGGGTTCTTGAACATGGCGAGACCCAGGGAGAGGTCGGTGGGGCAAAGGACGGAAGCGACCACGGCGCACAGACCCAGACTCAGGGCGGGAAGGAGGAGCCAGGCCGCGAGCGTCCCAAAGCCGATGGCCAGGAGGATCCCCACCGACAGCAACAGGACGATAACCGAGGCATCCTTGCGCAGCGCCCGCAAGTCTATGCTCGATGCGTCGGCGAAAAGCAGCAACGCAAGGGTGATCTCCGTTACCAGGCGGATAATCTCTGATTCGGTCCCCAAGTCGAGCAGAGAGGTCGCCTTCGTGCCAGCCACAAAGCCCACCACTATGAACACGATCGGGCCTGTGATCCACAGGTAGTCGAGGCGTGCGGCCACGAGAGCGAATAAGACTATGAAGCCCGCCAGCAGCAGAAACGCGCCCACAGACACCCCCTCAGTCAGCTACCCAGCACGTTGATCGCCCGCGCGGCCACCGCAGTGATGGTCACGAGCGAAATGGAAGCTTCCAGCATCATGAGCAGCTTGGCCCGCTTGGTCAAGGGCGACACTTCCGTAGTGCTGAAGGCAGTGCACGTCGAGAAGCTCAGGAACAGGTAGTCCACGTAAGTAGGCCGCCAACCGATAGGTATCTCCTCTTCAGGTACGTCGTGCTGTGGGAAATGCCAGTCGGGCCTGATGCCCGCGTCGGCCGCCCGGGCCTCGGGTCCGCCCCGGTCGAGCCACCAGTACAGCAAGGAGAACGTGATCACGTTGGTGATCCACGCGAAGATGCTCGAGGCAAGAAGCTGCTGTCCGCTGATCTGCACCGACTGGGACAGGATCAGGCGGATGATGTTCACCAAACCGGCCAGCGTGGCCGGGGTGACCACCACGACCACCACCAGCGTCGTCACTCGCTCCACGCGAAGCCAGAGGCGTCCTCCGCCGGTGAGTTGGACAAGCGCCATGGGGACGATAGCCACGGCCAGCACTGCGTAGGGAAACCACACGGGGAGCAGTCGCACCCGGGAATGGGTCAGCGTCGTTAGGGCGACGAGAACGGCGAGCGCAAGCAAAGGCGCCCACCGTGGCTCGATGCGCCGAGATACGACCGCCTCCCGCTCCATGAATGCCACCTCGAGTCCCGTCAGTGACCGATCCACGCCCGAAGTCCGCATGGGCCCCGGGCGGTCTGGCTTTCTAGGGTAGCGCGTGGGACAGGCCGGCGAAAGTGCGCCGCGACCGGCGCGCGTGGCAGAGCCGCGCCCGGTGGCTGCGGGGATGCGGAGTGCCACGCGCCACCTCGGTCGGCTGCTCAGGCTCCGTGGCACTTCTTGTACTTCAGGCCGCTCCCGCACGGGCAGGGGTCGTTGCGGCCGGCCGCCGCCAAGAGCGCGGCGCGCTGTCGCTCCTCCTCGGCCAAAATGCCCATGACCTCATCGGCCGGCCGGCCCTGCCGCAGCAGGTCGGCCATCAGGTGCATGGGGCGCTCGGTATGCTCGAAAAAGGCCCGCAGCCCCTCGCACAGCCAGTTGAGCCCGGGCTCGCCTCCGGATGTGGTGAGCACTCTGTTCTTGGGGCATTCGCCATGGCAGGCGAAAAGCCAGCGACACACGCGACAGGTCTTCGGGAGGGTCGAGGTCTTGGCGTCGCCGAAGGCCCGCTGCTTGTCCGATAGCACCAGGTCCCGCAACGGCGTCTCGAGGATGTTCCCCAGCAGGCAGCCGGGTTCCACATAGTGGTCACAGGAGTAGACGTCACCGGTGTGCTCCAGCGCCACCCCGTCGCCGCAGGCAGAGCGAAGCACACAAAGGCTGGATTCGCCGTAGACGTAGGCTGCGAGTACGCCGTCAAAGAACAGCACGAACATCTTTCCCACGTCGTGGTGGACCCATTCGTCGAAGATCTCCATCAAGAACCGGCCGTATTCTTGCCCGTCCACCGACCGGTCGGTGAGCGCTGCGCCCACCTGGTCGCCGGTGTCGTTGTCGCGCTCCACGATGGGGATGAACTGCAGGTAAGGGGCCCGCATCTCGTCGCGGAAGAAACGGTAGACCTCCAGAGGATGGAGGCTGTTGACTGCATTCACGGTGCAGAGGATGTTGAACTCCACTCCGTGCTTCTGCAGGAGGCGGGCGGCGCCGACCACTTTGTCGAAGACGGACCCGCCTCGCTTGTCCCGCCGGTAGGCGTCGTGCATCTCCCGGGGCCCGTCCAGGCTGAGGCCCACCAGGAACCCGTGCTCCCGGAGGAACTCGCACCACTCGTCGTCAAGAAGGACGCCGTTTGTCTGGAGTGTATTTTCGAAGCGCACCCCGGGAGGCGCGTATCTCAATTCCAACTCCACAGCCTTTCGGAAGAAGTCGACACCCATGAGGGTGGGCTCGCCGCCTTGCCAGGCGATGGTGATCTCGGGGGTGGTGTGCCCCTCGATCGTCTGGCGAATGTAGGCCTCCAGCACCTCATCTGACATCCGGAACGTACTGTCCGGATAGAGACGGTCCTTCTTGAGGAAGAAGCAGTAGGCGCAATCCAGATTGCAGCGCGCCCCCGTGGGCTTCGCCATCACGTGGAAGGCGGTGAGGGTGTCCGCGCGAATGTTGTGAGTGTCCACGGTTCTTCAGGGCAGCGCAAGCTCAGCTTGTTCCCTTGGTAACTATCAACTGCCGCAACGCCTCCAGTTCCGCCCGGACGGCGCGCAGTTCCTCCTCCACCGCGAGCGACGCCGCCGGGCTGGGACCGGCTCCTGCCGGGGAAGTGGCAGCGGCTAAGCCGGCCGGCGTCGCGGATGCCTCGCCCGCCTCCGCGCCCGCGGCTTCGCCCGCGGACTCCTCTCCGGACGAGTCAGGCTGACTCGGCGACACCAGGAAGCTCGCCAGGATGCTGGCCAGGGCGCCGATGATCCCGACCCCCATGAACATCACGAAGACCGCCGCGATGCGCCCGCCCATGGTTACCGGGAAGTGGTCCCCGTATCCCACGGTGGTCATGGTTACGATCGCCCACCAGAGGGCGTCACCCCCGGTGGTGATGTTGCCGTCGGCCCCCGGAGCGCTCTCGAAGGCAAGCACTACGATGCTCGACACCACCAGTACCACCGCCGCGGCCAGCACGGTGATGAAGGCTGCGTACTGTCCCCGGTTCTCGAGCACGTCCTTCACGATCTCTTCGCGCTTCTGACCTCCAAGCAGACGGGCGATCCTCGCCAGGCGACTGAGTCGGGCCAAACGCAGAAGTGCGGCATATTTGAAGACTCCCAGAGCCGGTACGGAGCCCAGCAGGTCGAGCCAGCCGCGCTCGCGGAAGAAGTACTGGCCGGGGGTGGGGGCGCGCCTGAGTCGCATGACGAAGTCGCCCAGGAAGATGACACAGATAAGGTTGTCGTAAATCAGGAGGAGCTGCTGGGTTGCGTCGGAAAACGGGATCAGGTTCAAGACCATGATGGCCAGCGAGAGCACGGTGAGCACGAGAATGAACATCTCGTACGCGTTGCTGAACCCGGTCTTCTTCGAGCGACCCTCGGCCACGGCGAGACCCCCTTCGGAACGACGGCGACGTCCTGAGCATATCAAAACCCTTGACCCGCCCGGTGCCTATACGTATCGTGGCTCCAGAGTCCACGGAGAACGGCGGGGAGGAAGCATGAGCGTCTGGGACGTGTTCTGGTCGATGCTGGTGTTCTTCATGTGGTTCCTGTTCTTCTGGATGCTCATAATGGTGTTCGGAGACATCTTCCGGCGGCGTGACCTCGGAGGGGGGGCCAAGGCCGGCTGGACCGTGCTCGTCATCTTCATCCCCCTCATCGGGATACTCATCTATCTCATCGCCAGGCCGAAGAACCTGGCGCAGGACAAAGAGATGATGGAGCAGACGCAGACCCACCAGCGCCGGACCGCCGGGTACTCGGCCGCGGATGAGATCGCCAAGGCGCAGGCGCTCAAGGACAGCGGGGCCATCAGCGACGCGGAGTTCGAGGAACTCAAGCGCAAAGCCATGGGTTAAGCGGCGGCCGAGCCGCGGCCAGCAACAGCGACCCGCAAGGGGGCCGGTAGGTACCGGCCCCGAGGCGCTCACAGCGACCGTGGAAGGAGAGGCATCATCAACTCGCGCCGCCATCTCCCATTGGTCGCGCTCGGTCTTCTGCCACTTATCTGGGGCTACGCTTGGGTGCCGCTCAAGATAGGTGTCGCATACTGTCCGCCATTCACGTTTGCCGCTCTCCGCTCGCTCCCCGGAGGCATCCTTCTGCTTGTCCTGGCCGCGGTCCTGCGGCACCCGCTCAGGCTGCAGGCGGCGAGATATACCATCCCTCTCGGCCTTCTGCAGACTAGCGGCTTCATCGGCCTCACTATCGCCGCTTTGGTGACAGGTGGGGCCGGCCGGACGGCTATCCTGGCCAACACCTGGCAGTTCTGGATCCTGCTGATGGCCTGGCCCATTCTCGGCGAGACGCTCCGTGGCTCCCAATGGGTATCGGTCGGTCTCGCGCTGACCGGGCTGGTGTTGATCATCGAGCCCTGGAAGCTGCACGGGGTGCTGAGCGCGATGCTCGCTCTGGCCGGCGCGGTCTGCTGGGCGGCCGGGTCGATGGTCGCTAAGGTCATGCGGCGGCATCACGACGTGGACGTCCTCAGCCTGAGCGCGTGGCAGACTTTGTTCGGCGCTGTTCCACTGATCCTGGTAGCGGTGTTTCTGGAGGCGGAGCCGCCGGTGTGGTCCGCCGACTTCATCTGGGCGCTGCTGTACGCCACTCTCGTCGGGTCGTGCCTTGCGACCTTCCTGTGGCTGTTCGTTCTGGGGGCCATGCCGGCCAGTATCGCCGGTCTTGGGACCATGGCCACCCCGGTGATGGGCTTGCTCTTCTCCTGGGCCCAACTGGGCGAGCAGCCCACCCCGCTCGAGATCGTGGGGATGGTGATTATCCTGGCAGGCTCGGCCATCCTGTTCGGGCGGGGGCTGCGGGAGACGTCGGCGAGCCCAGCCGCCGGGACCGTCCCGGCCGGCCGGTCCTTGCCCTAGGCCGGACGCTCAGCGAGTGTTGCCGGTTGACCGGATTACGGCGCGGCAAGGGGCCCCATCGCCGCCGGCGATCTTGAGCGGTAGACAGACCAGCTCCACCGGCCCAAGCGGGACGTCCCCTAATCGCAGCCCCTCCACGATCCAAATGCCGGCCTCGAGCAGCACCCGATGGGTCTCGCTTCCATCGTCCCCGGGCCCGCCCACCGAAAGATAGTCGATGCCCACAAGCCGCACCCGCCGCTCCACGAGATGCTCGGCGGCGGCAGGGGAGAGGTGGACGAAGTCTTCGGTGAAAGCGGCCGTCTCCCAGTCGTGGTCGGAGTTACGGGTCTTCAGGAGCACCCGCTCACCGGGGCGGATGTCGTGCCCGGCGAGTTCCTCCGCCGTGATCGACCGCGTGGCCGAGATGGCGATCACCCGCGCCGGTCCGATGCCGGCGTCGGCGGGCATCTGGTCGATGCTTGCGCCGCCCCGCACGAAGTGCGCGGGCGCGTCCATGTGTGTGCCGGCGTGTGCGCTCATATGCAGCCGCGACAGCGTACATGGATCACCCCGATCGAGACTCAGCACCCGGCTGACCTGGAT
Organism: uncultured Actinomycetota bacterium; assembly: GCA_963843515.1. Lineage (GTDB taxonomy): Bacteria > Actinomycetota > Thermoleophilia > RBG-16-64-13 > RBG-16-64-13 > CAIQPS01. The sequence continues at coordinate 65,458 of CAWJKH010000009.1, read as the reverse complement.
CTCCGTGTCGCCGGGCCAGGTCACCGTCCCCGGCCTGATGGCCACCGTGACGTCGATCCAATGTTCGGACATCGTGCCTCCCGAGTCGGGCGCGCAACACAAAGTGAGGAACGGCCGAAGAATACCTTTTCACGGGCGACTCAACCCCAGAACCTGCACATTTGATCCCCCGCATGGTCCCACGGGCGCGGCTAGTCTATTCTGAAGAGGTAGAAGGCCGCCCCATGCGCGGACCGCGTGCGTTCGAACGACCAACGTTCCCAGGGGAAGGAGCATCGATGCCAGCAAGGAGCAAGAAGGCCCCGGAGAAGGCCCCGGAGAAGGTCGCAGACAAGACCGCTGAGAAGGCCCCCGCCAAAGCTGCGACAAAGGCCCCGGCCAAGGCTGCGGCAAAGGCCCCCGCCAAAGCTCCCGCGAAGGCTCCGAGAAGGGCCCCGGCCAAGCCGGTCGACAAGGCCGCGGCCGGCAAGAAGGAACGGAAGGAGGCTGCGGTCGCCGTTGAGGCTATGGCCGGCGACGCGGCGGCGGAAGGCATATCCGACCTTATCGAAGGGTCGGACACCCTCGAAGCCGCCAGTGAAGCCCGACAGCTGTCCCGAGAAGCAGCCGTCGCAGCTGCCGTCGACGTGACCCACGGGGCCGACCAGATCGTCGTCGCGGAGCGGTTGGCCAGGCTGAGCGAGTTCGTGGCCGAAGCCGGTGCCGTGGATATGGCCGAAGGAGTCGAGGCCCTGGCAGTATCCGAGGACATCGGGATACAGTCGGCAGTCGTCGCTGCTCTAAGCGCCGAGGACGTCATGCGGGCCATGGATTTGGGCGCGGTCGCCGGACAGCTGCAGGTGGCCAGCGATCTTGTGGCGGTGCGCGACATGCCCGTGCTGGCGGCTTTCCTGGAAGACAAGAGCATCGCCCTGCGGTTGTTCGCCGTGGATTCGATCATCCGGGCGGGAGCCACTCGGTCGCTGGCGCGGGCCATGGCAGCGACGGGGGCCAAGGTCGGTGATATGGGCGCGGAAGAGATCGCCGAGGGGTTGGTCCGCATGGCGGCTGCCGAAGCGGTGGCGGAACGCAGCGATGAACTGGCGATCGCAGGCGTGCTTAACGTGGCCGCCGGCGAGGAAGAAGCGGCCTTCGCCGCCGAGGCCGACGAGGTGGCACAGGAGTTGGAGACAGAGGGTGTCGACCAGGTCACCGATGGCGCCGAGGAAATCGGCGCGTCTGAGGCTTTGGATGCGGTGGCCGAAGCACTGGAAGAAGCGGCCGGGTAGGCGCGGCCGGTACGAACCACATAAGAGGAGGCAGACGAGATGGCACAAGAAGGCATTCCCGCTGTAGGTTTCCTGGTGGCAGCGTTCACCGATGAGGGGGCGGCCGAAGAGGCCCTGAAGGCCATGAACGCGGCCAAGCAGCAGGGCCAGTTTTACTTCGAAGACGCCGGGGTCATTCGGCAGGACGCCCAGGGCAAGGTCCACTACTTCGAGACCGGCGACATGTCCGCGGGCCGAGGGGCCGGTGCAGGGGCGCTGGTGGGCGGCATCCTGGGCATCCTTGGCGGTCCGGCCGGCATCGCCGCGGGCGCGGCCCTCGGCGCGGCAGCCGGTGGCGCTATCGCCTCGCGCGACAAAGGGTTCCGCAACGAGAGCCTGGACAAGATCGGGTCGGCGCTCAAGCCGGGGACGTCGGCCATCGCCATGATCACCAGCCACGAGTTCCTCAAAGCCGTGCAGCAGCAGGTGGACATCGAGGCCACCCGCGGCATCGTCGCCGGGCTGGCCGACGAGATCTCGGCGCGGCTGGCCGAGAACAAGAACGTGGCCGTGGGTATCATCCTGGCCGCCGACGGTCTGGCCATCCAGGAGATATCCGCCAATGAGGAGACTGCCGAAGTGGTCACTGCCGTCATAACCGACGAGGCCGTCGCCGCCGGTGTGATCGTCGCGACCGCCGAGGGAGTGGTCTACCAGGTTGCGGCTGCGACCGCGGAAGGCGCCGCGATGGAGATCGGCGTGATCACGGACAAAGGCGCCATCATCGCCAACAGCGTCGCGCTGCCGGAGGGCTCGGAGGCCGAGCCGGAGACCAAGGAGTAAGAAAGCAGGTGCGGCAGCGCCGGCGCGGCCCACCACAGCCGCGGCCGGCGCTGCCGGCGCCGACCGAGACGGGCCCCAGGCGTCAGGGCAGCCTTGGGCCCCGTCGTCACCAGCCCGGGCGATCCCGGAGGGGACCGGATCGGCCTCGGGCATCGACACCGATCACGGTGTACCTACCCCATCACCAGCCGGCGCAGGAAGTCCAGCGAGTCCTGCCGGCTGCGCTCGGTCGGATCTGTGGGGTCCTGGATGGCCTCGCCGGCATCCGCGGGCAGGTCCGGGGCTTTCCCGGCAGCCGTCGGAGGTGCAAGGTGGTCCTCGACCGCGAACCGCTCTTCGACAACGTACCGCGTCGGTCAATGTCATGTGCGGGTTCATCACTCCTCCTCAAAGGGCCTATTCGCCGCCAGGGGCTTCAGCAGGAGCTCTCGCCACGCCCGTTGCGGGAAGGGTGCGGGCGCCCAAGGGGGCCATCCCCGCCGCCTTTCCGAGCCGGCACACCGCGGTGCCATCGCTCGGCTCCGGTTCGGTCGCCAGGGGGTACCGGTGCATCCGTTCGTCCCATCCAACCCGGCTCCGCGTCATGAGCGAGATGACCATGAAGGCCGCGATCTCGTTCATCGTTTGCCTCCTTCTTCCATCGACGGCCGACTCAGCCCATGACCAGGCGGTGCAGAAACGTCAGGGCCTCCTGCCTGTCACGCTCGCGGGCGTCCACCGCGGTGGCGTCGACCATGGCGGGCGCGACGCCGGCGGTAGGCCGCTCGCGCCTGATCGTCCGTGAGGTCGCCTGGGCGGCAAAGAAGAACTGAGTGCCTGGCCTGACGACCCTTGTCATTGTCAGTTGCGGATTCATGGTTCCTCCTCCACTGAAGCCTTGTCTCACGTCTACAGTTTCGGAGAGGGGGGTCAAGGGGAAGCAAAGCAGAGGTAAAGAACTCGAAAAGCAAACAGGCGGTGTTCAGAGACGGTCGGGCGTCTTTGCGACCGCCGCGGGCTCCCCGAAACCACCGCCGCCGCTCACGATCAATCATGCGGCCCTTGTTCACGGCGCTCAGACCCTCTCGCGCTGGGGGCTCGGTTGCCCTAATATCGACATAGAGAACCGGCGCGGTTGCTTTCGTTCCGCGGTACAGGTGTGCTGTTTCGGGAGGTCCAGTGGCCGTCACCCCGTCTGCACAGATTCTGATCGTGGCTCGGCGAGACCCTCAAGACCCGCTGCGGAGGATCCTGCTGGGAGCCGGATACCCCGTGCTGTCAGCCGACTCCCCCTCCTCGGCGATGCGGACGGTGCAGCGCTCCCATCCGGCGGTGATCGTCGCCGACCCGCGCCTACTCACGCCGACAGCCGCCGACAGCCTCGCTGTGCTCGCGGAGGCGCACACCATCCCGCTTATCAGCGTTTGGTCCGGACCGGATTCGCTGCTCGCGGAGGTTGAAAAGGTCCTCGGCAAGCCGGACTCGGCCGAGCGGGAGGCGCCGCAACTGGTGGTGGGGCCGCTGACCATCGATTTCGCGGGCCATGAGGCCAGGATCGGGGACTCCTCCCTGGACCTCACCGCCCGGGAGTTCGAACTGCTGTGCCATCTCGCCCGCCATCCCGGCTGGGTCTATAGCCGCCAGGAACTGCTCGAGCAGGTATGGGGCTACGAGTTTGGCGATCCGCGGGTCGTGACCGTGCACATGGGCAACCTGCGGAAGAAGCTCGAGGCCGTGGCGCCCGGCTGCGGATTAATTGAGACCGTACGGAACGTGGGGTACAAGCTGGTGGCGCCGGCGGCCGCGATGGCGCCTTCGGAAGTGACGACGGAGACTGGTAACGAGGCCGGGACCCTCCCGGCCGCGGGGAATGGGCAGGGGGCCCTGGGGACCGCCGCCTCCGCCGCCTCATGCGCGGCGGCCATCAGGACGGCCGACGAGCGCCGCCTGGTGGCAGTCCTTCTCGCCCACATCGGTGGTCTCACCACCCTGGCCGAGACACTTGGTTTCGAGTCGCTGCACGGGCTTGCAGGCGCGCTCTTCGACTGCATCATTCCTTGCGTCGAACGCTACGGTGGCCGGGTCGAACGCAAGGGACCGGATACCTTCATCGCCTTGTTCGGCGCTCCTGTGGCTCACGACAATGATGCGGAGATGGCCGTGCGGGCGGCGATGGACATCCGTGATGCGGTGTCGGAGTTCGGAGCCGAGAAAGGTGTAGAGGGCCTCTCGGTGCATATCGGTATCAACACCGGGATGGTCATCGCCGGCTCTCTCGGAAACGGGGTTCACGACTACTCAGTCATAGGCCAGTCCGTCGATGACGCTTCATGTCTGGCCAATGCAGCGGGTCCCGGCGAAGTGCTGGTGGGCCCGGAGACGCTCAAGCTGGTGGGTGGGTTCGTGGACGCTGAGCCTGCCGGGGAGATGAAGATCCGCGGGAGACCCGGGGAACTCTCCTATCAGCGGATCAACAACGTCGAGTCCGGCCAGACTTCGGTCCGGGGTGGACGCGGCATCGAGTCGGCTCTCGTGGGGCGAGACGAGCAGATGGCACTGTTCCGAGCGTCTCTAGACCGATTGGACGAAGGACTGGGCTGCGTTGTCCTCGTCACGGGCGATGCCGGGGTCGGCAAATCTCGTCTCACGGCCGAGGTGCGCCGTGAAGCCGCGAGCCGCGGTCTCAAGTGGCTGGAGGCCAGGACGCTCTCCTACGGGCAGAACATCAGTTACCTTCCGTTCCGCGAGATCGTGCAGGCGGACTGCGGCATCGAGCTAGGGGACTCGGCCGAAGAGAAGGAGCGCAAACTGCGCGAACGGGCCACGCGGCTGTTCGCGGACAAGGCGGACGACTTTCTTCCGGTGTTGGGCAGTCTTCTCGGTATTGCCAGGGGTCAGTTCGGCGAGTACGAGCCTCTGGTGGCGGAGGAGGAGGGCGTTCGGAGGATCGTCGTCGACCGAGCGCAGCGCTACGCCCGCAGGCTCAGCACTGAGAAGCCCCTGATCCTTGCTTTTGAGGATGTTCACTGGCTCGACCGGTCATCGGCCGCACTTATCGAGAACCTGCTCCCACTCGCGGCGCAGGCACCAGTACTCATCTGCCTGGTAGGACGAGCTGGGACGGATTCGATCACGCTTGAGTTGCTCGAGGCTGCACGTCGCCATGCTGGTTCGCAGTGCGTCCACATTCAGCTCAGCCCACTGTCGCAGAGATACACGGAACAGCTCGTGTCCAAGCTGCTAAGGGGCAGCGAGATCGAGCCCAGAGTGATGCGCACCATCCGGACCCGTTCCGAGGGCAACCCGTTCTTTGTCGAGGAGATCATCCGCCACCTCATCGACCTGGCCATGCTCCAACGGGACGAGGGCGGAAGATGGACGGCGACGATCGAGGGCGAACTTTCCATACCATCGACAGTTCAGGGCGTGATCTCGGCCCGTATCGACCGTCTCGCAGAGTCAACGCGGCAGGACTTGCTCTGCGCCTCCGTCATCGGGCGAAGCTTCTTTCGCCGGCTTCTGCGGTCGCTGTCTGCCTCGACCGAGCCGGAGCTCGGCGAAAACCTGCGCTCGCTACAGGACCACCAGCTCATCTTTCTCAAACGTCTGGAGCCTGAACCGGAGTATGCATTCAAGCACGCCCTCGTACAGGAGGCGGCATACGGCACGCTACTTCTCAAGCAGCGTCGGGAACTGCATCGTCGGGTCGCTCGTGCCATCGAGGAGCTGTACTCAGGCCAGATAAGGGACCTGTACGGCATTCTTGCCTATCACTACACCAGAGCTGAGGATTGGCAGAACGCTCAGAGCTATCTTCTCAAGGCGGGCGACCAGTCGGTGAGCATGGCTGCAGATGCCGAGGCAGTCGCCTACTACCGCGATGCCATGTCGGCACTGCTGCAAGCGTTTGATGAGACTTCGGAGTCTACTGACTCTCACAGCCAGGTCAAATGGTTCGTCACGGCAACCGAACCCTTCTGGCTGGCACGATCCGGGGGGGAGCTTCTCGATTCGGCCCAGGTGTTCTACGACAAGGTTTTGAAGGCTTGCGGACCGACGGATCCGCGCACGATGGCTGCCACGGCCGTGCTTGCCGGCTGCCACTTTCAGCGAGGGGCGCACGACGCATGCATCCACCTGGCAGAACGCGCAATAAGATCGCTGGACGCGTCCGGACGCGATGACGACCCGTCGCTGACCCGCCTCCTTCTGATCCTCGGGCTGTGCTTTCTCAACAACGACAGGTTCTTCGAGTCCGAGGAAGTCTTTCGTCGAGCACTCGCTCTTGAGGAAGCCAAGACGTCCGGCGATGCGGGCGTGCTGCAGGATCTGAATATCTACCTGAGCACGAACCTTTTCTTTCTTGGGCGGCACGATGAGATGAGACAGGTGATAGAAGAAGCGCTGCGGAGGTTCGATCTCAAAGGTACGCAGAGAGGCTGGATGCTGCTCATCAACCTTTCCTCCGTGAACGTGGTCGACGGGAGGTGGGAGGAGGCGGCGGTGCAGGCCCAGGAATGCGTGGACGGCATAGTCAATCCCTACCTCAAGGCTTCGGCGGCCCGTCACCTGGCGGAAGTTCGCTTCGCCCAGGGGGCGTATCTGGAGGCCGAAGAGCATCTCGCGTACGCTGTTGGGGTTCTTGAGGAGGGCGCGGAGCCCCGCCACCTGTTCGAAGCACTAACCGTTCTGGCCGAGACGCAACTGCAGGCAGGCAAGATTGACAAGGCGGAGGAGACTGTCCTGAGCGTACTTCGCCGGATGGAGGCGACAGTGGTCGACCACTGTCAAGCGGTCGCCCTGTGGACCTTGGCGGGTGTCGAGATGACGCGCGGGAGGTTGGATCTCGCGGAGGCTTTCCTCGAGCGGAGTGAGGCTGTGGTGAGCGAGAGGTTCTCGCCTCACCATCCCTTCTGCGCGGAGCTCTGCCTTCGCAGAGCACACCTCAGGCGGCAGCAGGCGCGTTGGATGGAGGCCGAAGAGGACTTCGAGAATGCGGTCACATTGATGGCCGATATCGGCGGCGCCGATCACCCGCGGATCGTCCAGATGAAGAGGAAGTGGGAGGAGAGATCTGCGGCGGCGGTCCAGTCGGCGGAACCTGGGGCCGGATAGATCGGGGCGACGAAGTAGGCTGATTTCCTTGGCGGCGGGAGGGCTTGCTGCTGCAAGACCCTCTGTTGTACGAACCCGAATCGGAAAGGGGAGACTTATGGCCGAGGAATTTGATGCCGGTCCCATTGTGGCGGCATTTGTGGACCATCCAGACAAGCTCATAGCTTTCTTGGAAGATATGGAGGAAAAGCTGAATGCGGCGGGCTTCGACACGCCCACCGCCATGATGTACTCCGCGACGTTCGATGAGTTGTCAGCCGCCTTAGCGGCGGCAAATATACCGTACCGCGTACCCAAGCCGTTCAAGAGCCCCGGCGTCGCATAGTCGCCGATGCAGAGCCACAAGCACCGGTGAAACCTTGCCCAAGCCCTCCCGCCGCAAGTGTCTAGACTCCTTCTTGTCCCAGCGCCGTTCGTCGACCAGGATCGGATAGTGACCTACGTCCCTTACGGCCTGCTATCCGTGCAGGCCGCCGCAAAGGGATGCTCGGGGTCAATTGACCTCCTGCAACTCCACACCCTGACCGGCCAGGTCTTTTCGAGTTCGGACGAGCTCGTGCGCGGCGTCGCGGACCTCGTCCGGGGTGAGAGATACACGGCCGTAGGTCTTTCCACGATGTGCAGTTCCTTCCACCATTCCATCGGGCTCGTCAGGAGCTGAAACGCCGCCACCCCCGTCTGCGCATCTGGATGGGCGGACCACATGTTTCCGTACACCCAGAGGCGGCGTTGGCAAGCTACCCGGAGATCGAGGCGGTATTCGTGGGTGAGGCAGAAGGGACCCTCAGAGACCTCTTGATGCGGCCGGAGTGGGTTGCAAGTCGTTCCGAAGCCGGCCTTCCGGGCATCGCCACGAGGGAGCGGCCTTTCGTCCCTCGCGAGCCGGAGCCGAACCTCGACAACCTTCCCTGTATCGGCGATGCTCCCGACTTCGCGGCGAGCCTCAGCTGTTCCGAATATGATCGGTCAGAGATACCCCTTGAGGCTGAACGGGGGTGTGCGGGTCGCTGCTCGTTCTGTTCAACAAGCGTCTATTGGGGTAGGAAGGTCCGTCGGAAATCGACCGGCAGGGTGCTTGAGGAGATCCGTCGGCTCCGGGATCTCACCGATCTCACATTCGTCTCGCTGATCGGTGATAACCTCGCGAACTCTCGGCGCTGGCTTCTCGACCTCTGCGGGCAGCTGGCCCAAGAAGCTCAAGACAGTCTCACCTGGGGCTGCAGCCTGACCCTGAGCCACCTGCGGGCCGAGGACTTGGACGTACTTTGGAAAGGCCGGTGCCGGAGTATCTTTGTGGGCCTCGAGAGCGCCTCCCAGGGCACCCTGAACAAGATCGGAAAGAGAATCGATCTCGATCGGTCGCTGGCCATGCTCGAGCATGCGCTCGCCAAGGGATTCCAGGTCCACGTGTCGCTGATCGTCGGCTTCCCCTGGGAGACGTCGTGCGACGTCAGAGAGACCTATAACCTACACGTGTCTCTATTGCGCCGAGGTGCAGGGAGCCAGATGTCGACGCTCTGTCCGCTACCCGGCACTCTTCTGGAAAGGACCGAACCAATACACCCCAGGGAGGGGATCTCCGCGGCCGCCTTTGATGGCCTCGCCTACGGGCTCATGGGGGCGAAGAGCATCCAACGATGCCCGGAGCTCTTCACCCAGTTGGGCCAATTCGAGACTCCCCTCGTCAGCTCTTCTGAGGTAAGGGCCACGGTCAGAGCGGCGACAATGGCGAGCAACCACTACGCATCGAGGCCCGGGATCGAGGCCTCGGCCGGCGCGGTCGGGGACGCGGCTAGGCTTGGATTAGGTAGAACTCACACTCGTCGGCGGGGGCGTATTGCGGTCCCATTCAAGACATGTCAAATGCGAAGGACTGAGCCGAAGAACTCGGGCACCTTGTAGGTGCTCAAATCGATTGCGAAGGCGCCAAGAAAGATGAGTATCAACTCCGCGGGAGTTCCGACAAATGTGTCCACTCGGAGCACCCAAATCGCCAGGAAGATCAGACCCACGAGAATGGCCATCCATAGGGCCTTGTAGAGTGTGAGAACAGGTCGGTTTTCTCGAGCGGTCCGGGTGATTCGCTCATGACTCTTGGGCACGACAGGGATGATCAGAGACGGCCTCCAAGTTTCCTCCGAGACCACCATGCCCTTGGTTATCGGCATTAGCGCGGGCAGTGAGTCGTAGCTCTGGGGCGAAAAAGCCGCGATGCCAGGCTTCACAAAGGTTCGCGCCGCTTCCACGTACTTGTGACTAGTGAGGTTATCTCTTGTCCTTGGTGTGCCGTCATCGAGCACCATTGTCCAGTTCTGGAGCAGGTCGCGCGCTAGACTGAGGGCTTGGTCCGCAGCTGGGCCGTCGGGGTCCGGCACCGCCGCTGAGAGCCCGTCAGTGTACGAATTGACACGATTGATGAGTTCCGTGAGCGCGTCGCTGCTGGCACCCTTTTCAACCAGCATGTCCCTCACTGTGTCTGCCACCGCTATTAGTTCGCCCTCCAAATGCCCTACCCAACTCACGGTTCGCGCGACGACACCAAGGTTGTCCAAGGCATTTGTTATCAATGCGCTTTGGTCTGCCTCCGATATGGGTGGGACAACGCTTGGCCATGACTTCAAAGTCGCATCGATTTCGTCCTGCTGGAACGCGGGAAGGCCTCCCTGGTCCGCTATCTGGCGGAGGAGCCTTCCCAGGATAGACTGCCAGGGGAGAGCGTACCGTTGCGTAAATGTAGTCGGCGAGTTCCCAGGCGATCTCGTCTTCTTGCTTCAAAGCCTCTCCGACGTTGCTCAGTACGAGGTATGTGGGCAGTCGCTTCCGCAAAGCGCCCAGCACTGTCTGATCTGGCTTCGGAAGGCCAGTTCCGCGGTTCTGCAATGTGTTCATGGCCCGCTGGAGACCAATCAATCCTGCCCTAGCCGTGTCCAGACGTCCATACTGATACTCGAGCAGTGCATTGGCCCGCGTCTGGGCGGCACCGACCGCGTTCTGCCAGCGTTCGGTGAGCGGCTGAGCATTTCCAGCCTCGTAGACAAAGATCGCGAGCTTCCTGAGGCGCATCTTGTGGAGCCATTGGGATGTTCCTGAGGCCTGGCTCCTGGTACTGACTTCGTTTATGAGGACTTCGTTTTCGCCGTTCAAGGTAACGATTATGTCATTCAATCTCTCACTAATCAGCGGGTCATTACCCACTCGCGTCTTTATTTCCTTCGTCAAGCGATCCGGGCCCTCCTTCGCCTTATTAAGATCGATCAAAGGCCCGAGGACGGACCTGACGGTCAGCCCAGCAATCACCCCGAGGAAGGTCATGAAGAAGATCCATATCCGGGAATTTCGCTCGAGAACCTGGATCTTGAATTGTTGAAGGGCAGACAACTCGGCGGCCTGCATCGTGACGATGGCGCTGGCAGTCCCGAGGGGGAAGTCCATCACAGACTTGATGGATGCTGATGTCTCGCTACCACTGTTGACTGCCGTCACCTCGCCCACCTCAACATCGCCGTCGACCGGCTTGCCATTGGGGTCTAGGAAGGCGCCGTGCTCGAGCTGCGGGGAAACTATCGGGGCCTTGCCGGTTGTTTCGCGAATGGTCAAGGCCGGCAGGTCCTCGTCCTTTGTCCCTCCCAAGAAACCCCAGAAGGGACGGGCATGCACAATTCTAAAGTCAGACGGGACGGTCGCAGCTGCTGAGGGGATGATAACCTGCACCGCAATCGTCTGGGGAGGCAGTTGCGAGGACGAGGGGGCCGAGGCGCGCAGATTCAAAGTGTAGGTCCCGGGAGACTGAATCGCGGAGAACGCTATCGTAACCACGACTTCCGCCCGGTAGGCCGCGTCAACTGTGAGCTGCCCGCCGGTGCTGGCAGATAGAGCGAAGGCACCGTAGTCCAGAGGCACAACTTTCTTAGTGTCGTCCCCGGCCGCCAGCGAAATGCCGAGCAGATCGAGGGTAATCACGTCCTGTGGCTTGACATCGTCTGCGAATAGTACTGGGAACCTTGCATCGGCCGATTTCCGCTCGGAGGTGCCGGGGTCCGGGTTGGGCTCGACCACCGTGTCCGCACTGTCTGAGGGCTGCGTGATCCACGGAGTTGCGGGCAGGGTTGTGGAAGTGTCTGCGAAGGCTGGCTGTGCAAGAGCGAGGAGTGCGGCGGCCGCGGCGGCAAGGAACAGGTTAGTTCGCGTCACACGCATAGTGCCTTCCCCCTGGTAGTGACTCTTGCACAGCTAGAGCCTCATCCGGGTGCCGCTCGGGCTGCTTCCTCTCTCACCCGCGCCTCCCTCTCCATGAACTTCTCCCGACCCTCCGTGTAGGCCGGCAAGACCCACGTCATCTTCTCCAGGCTCGGTGATGATCACCGGGATCTTGTCCCAGGGGATGGAGATCAGCATCCAGCCCTCGGGCAGCGCCTCCCGGGCCTTCGATCCAAAGCCCATCCCGGTGATCATGTAGTTGACCTTCCCGGTGAGCCACGGGTAGGCGAAGATCCAGGCGCAACTCAGCACCGGGGTCTTCTTGCTCTCCCACAGCTCGCCGGTCGAGTAGCTCATCGCCCGGAGCACGACCTCCGCTTGGGAGGGAGTGGCCATCAGGATGAGCAGGTCGGGCTCGAAATCGAGGGCGTCCAGCGAGGCGAAAGCCGCGTAGTTCACCGTGCCCTTCTCAAGCTTCGGGCATATGCTGGTATATCCGCTCGTTGGCCCGGGGCTCCTCGTAAACACCGAACTTCTCGCCCAATAGGCCTGCCTCCGCCCAAACGGGCGCGTCTCGCATCCCCAAGACGACGGTGCCGAAACAACCCTCCTCGTTCTGGGAAACATAGAAGGCCGCGCTTCTCTCCTGGGCTATCCGGATCATCTCGCAGATGGCGGCTGGCTTGTCCAGCCTCTCGATGCCTTCAGGCCGGCTGAAGAGAAACTTCACGCCGACGGGCGAGTGCTCGAACTCGAACTTGCGCAGGATGGACAGATCGGTCTCGAGCTTCCTCACGGTGCCTCCCTGGCTGCGGGTGTCAATCCGCGATTCTGCATCGCGGCCAGGTATCCTTCCTGGTCCTGGCGGCTTAGGCTTAGGCTGAGGCTGAGGCGGCGCGCGGCACCCGTCGCCGACCACGCCCGCCCGCTTAGCCCGGCGGCCTTCGGCCCCGCCGGCTGGCTCAGTCTGTCGAGTGGGCCTTCTCTCGCAGTGGAAGCCAGATGACCGCAGCCGTCAAGACAAGGGCCCCGAAGCAGAGCACGCCCAAAGCGACCAGCCACTCCACCCAGCTGGGTAGATACGGGAGACTCAACGCGAACGAGTCCGTCCCGGCAGGTTGCGGCGTCCCGATGGAGACTCCGGGGGGATATGGGATGGTGGCGAAGGTGAGGCCGTTGAGGATGATGTTGAGCCGGTGGGCGAATATGCCAATCACGGCGAGGACCGAGGCGATGGCCACCAGGCTGGCCCGCAATCTCCACTTCGGAACGACCAGCAGTACGAACGGCACCAGCAGTCCAATGACGATCTCGAACCAGAAGAGGGGGCTGAAGCGACCGGTAAGCAGGCGGGCTATGGGGTCCGCCTCGAATGCTGCGCCAGCGTAGGCGGCGGTCAGCATCTCGCAGAACACCAGAAACACTTCCACGGCCACAAAGATCGCCAGCAACTTGGCCATGAAGGCCACGAGGTCGGACCCGAACGATATCCGGCCCACCCCCCGCACGACGAGGGCCAGTAGGATCATGAGGGCGGTACCCGAGACTAGCGCCGACGTGATGAACAGGGGCGCCATGAGAGCGGTGTACCAGAAGGCGCGGCCGATCTGCAGCCCGAAGATCCAGGCAGTGATGGAATGGAGCAGGATCGCGGCGGGCAGCCCTATGGCCGCGAGCACCGTCTTCATGCGCTCGTCGCGCTGGTAGTCGGCCGGCGAGGTGCCGGTGCCGAAGGCCAACCAGCTGCGGCGCTCGGCATTGTCGGCGCGGGTATAGACCCACACGTAGAGCAGCGAGATGATGAAGTAGATGATGACGATGGTGATGTCCCACACCATCGGCGATGTGAAGTTCGGGTAGCGGATGAGGTGCCACAGCCGGTCCGGTCGGCCCATGTCGGGCAGCAGGAACAGCGCCGCCAACATGACGGCGACGGTTGCCTCCAGCACGGCGAGACGGACGATGGGCTTCACCTGCACTCCGCCGAACAGCCGGCCGGCCGAAGCCACGATCAGCCCGCCCGCCGACAGACCCACGAAGAACATGAAGAGGGTGATGTAGAGGCCCCACATGGTGGGGTTCCGCATATTGGTGACGGCAAGCCCGTTGGACAACTGGTAGATCCAGGCTCCGATTCCGGCGGCCAGCCCCAGGCAGATGACCGTCACCCATATCAGCCGGGCGCGACCGCGCCCTTCGCCGGCCGTGGTAGCCGCGACGGATGGCGTCATGGGAGCGCCCGAAGCGCCTGAAGCGCCCGCTTGCACGGGTTGGGCGCTGCTCACGGCTCCAACCCCCTCTTGCGGCGCGGAGGAAGGTAGAGGACGCACGGGTCGGTGCCCCGTTCCTCCAGCAACTGGTAGCCGCCCCGATCGCGGATGAGCCGGCTCACCCGGCTGTCAGGATCGTTGAGGTCGCCGAAGATGCGGGCCTGGCCGGGGCACGACCACACACAAGAGGGGATCTGTCCGTCGGGGAGTCTGTGGACGCAGAATGTGCACTTCTCCATGGTCCCGATGGGCCTTGGCGCCACCATGCCGGTGTTGAAATCGGTGGGCCGCTCCGCGTGTCCCCAGTTGAACGTGCGCACTCCATACGGGCACGCCACCAGGCAGTAGCGGCAGCCGATGCACCGCTCTGAATCCTGCATCACCAGGCCATCCTCGCGCGGGTACGTGGCCTTCACAGGGCACACCTTGGTGCACGCCGGGTTCTCGCAGTGCTGACAGGCCAGTGGCAGCCAGTGCATGGCGAGCTTCCCCTGCTCCAGGTAGGGGGTATCGAGCGCGTCGCCAACGGTGTTGATGCGGTTCCACCACATGCCCAGGGGCACATCGTTCTCCGACTTGCAGATGACGCAGCACGACCAGCAGCCTATGCAGCGTTCCTGATCGACCACCATGGCCCACCGCGGATTGTTCGACACCGGCCCGATCTCGCCGTAGGCGCGAGACGCTGGGGACAGGGCATCGATGGGTGACACCTTGTCAGGCATGGGCCGCCTCCTTGCCGGCCGCGACCGCCTCGCCGCCGCTCACGCGGGTCACCTGGCACCGGCAATCCTTCCAGGCGGTCGACGGAGACCACATGTTGGGGACGAAGTGGATCTCATGGATGGGATTGACTTCGGAGGATGTCAGTTCGTTGACGCTCTTCCCCCCGCCGAGCTGCGAGCTCCACCACCCCTCAAAAAGGGTGGCGGTGCCGGGAAGGGCCGCCTCGGTCAGGTGGGCCCACGCACGGACGGAGCCGCGGGTGTTGGCCAACTCGATCAGGTCGCCCTCCGCGATGCCCTTCTCGGCCGCGCTCTGTGGGTTGAGAAGCACCGGTGCCCTGCCCGAGGTGATCTCGTTCAACCAGGCCACGTTCGCGTAGCTGGAATGTATGCGCCACTTGGAGTGCGGGGACAGGAGCGCGAAAGGGTATTGCGCGGGGTCGTGGATACCATCGTCGAAAGGCGGCTTGTAGGTGGGGACGGTCTCGCCGGCCTCGATGAAGCGGTTCTCCTCCTTGTAGAACTCGATGCGCCTGGTGGGGATGAACACCGCCGTCGCCGCCAGCGCCGCCGGGAGCGACCGCGGCGGGAAGGGCAGCAGCTCGTTGACCTGGCGGACGAAGGCCACGTCGGGATCGGGGACCTTCAGGCGGACCGGACCGGCCTTGAGCTGGTCCAGCGTGATCCCTTCGGTGGGCCCTCCTTTGGATCCGCCCTTCTCGAGGATGGCCGTGATGGCCTGCTCTTCGGTCATGTTGAACGACTCGGCGAACATGGCTGGGTCGATCCGCTTCACCAGCTCTTGCCACACCCATAGCTCGGACCGGGCCTCGCCGACGGGCGGTATCGCTGGCTGCTGTATCTGCAGATAGGGGTGGAGGGGGGTGGCGGTGAGGTCGGTCTTTTCGTACCAGGTGGTGGCCGGCAGGACGATGTCGGCCCACTTGACCGTGTCGGTCATCTGGTGGTCCATGACCACCACCAGCTCGCAGCCGGCGAGGGTCTCATGGAGCCGATTGACGTCCATGGACTGGATGAACATGTTCGCGAACGTGCAGAACAGCGCCTTCCACCCGTTCTTGGGGTAGGGGACGGTCTCGTTCATGGTGTCGGAGCGTCCCCGGGTGAAGTAGATGCTGGGGACGACCTTGGCCCTCTTGTCGCCGATGTTCCACCAGGGAGAGGTGTCGACCCGCACCTTGTACTGGCCCACATAGACGGAGAACCCGCCCCCGGAGCGCCCTATGTTGCCCGTGAGGGAGGCCAGCAGAGCCAGGGCGCGGCCGTTGAGGTCGCCGTGGAACCAGTGGTTGGTGCCGCCGCCCATGATGATGGCAGCCGGGTGGTCGGCCGCATACGCGTCGGCGACGCGCACGATGTCGTCGGCCGGGATCCCGGTGATCTCCGCGGCATGCTCCGGGGTCCAGGACTTCCAGCCCCGCTCGGACCAGGGCGAATCCGGGGGTGACCTCAGCTTGGGTGCCGTCGGCGAGGGTCACGGTGAAGCTGCCCTCCAGCGCGGCGTCGACCCCGGCGGGCATGCCCAGCCTCTCCGTGCCGACGATCACCGGCTGTTTGGCGGCGCTGTCCCAGACCACGAAGCGCGGGGCCGGTGGAGCATCGGCGGCCGGCGGGACCGTTCCCGGGACTTCGGGCGCCGTGCCCACGGGGAGAGCTTTGCGGCCGTAGTTGCCAAGACCCACGCCCATGGCCGATCCGGGGTCGCGGGCCTGCCCGAGCGCGAGCTCGTCGGCGCGCAGTCGCTTGTGGGTATCCGCCCGCACGAGCAGCGGCGCGTCGGTGTACGTGCGCATGAAGTCCCAATCGGCCTTGCCCGCGTCGATCACCCGCTTGCACATCGCCAGCCCGAAGGCGGCGTCGGTACCGGGCTTGATCTGGATCCAGGCGTCGGCCTTGGATGCCGTGGAAGAGAAGGTGGGGTCGACCACCACCAGGCGGGCCCCCTTCTCCAGGGCGTCCTCGATGAAGTGGGCATCGGGGATGCGCGTCTCCAGCGGGTTGGCCCCGATGGCCAGGATGAACCGGCTGTTGGCCCAGTCCTTGGCCTCATGCTCGGCGTTCTGGACCCCGAAGGTGATAGGCATGCCCATGGGCAGGTCGCCGTTGAAGTCGAAGCTGGTGCCGTGGGTCATGCCCAGCGCGGCGCAGGCGCGGTAGTTCGCCCCCTTTTGGATGTAACCGGACCCCGGGACCTGCCCGAACACGTGGATGCTTTCCCATCCCCACGAATCCCCGATGCGCTTGAACTCGGAGGCGATGCGGTCGAGGACTTCCTCCCACGTGGCCTGCCGGAACTTGCCGGACCCCCGGTCGCCGTCGCGCACCAGAGGTGTCTTGATGCGGTCCGGCCCGTGGACCAGCAGGTGATAGGAGATCCCCTTCATACAGCCCCGCGGGTTGTAGACCGTATCGGGGTAGTCCGCCGCCTGCTGGACCTTGACGATGTTGCCGTCGCGCACGAAGGCGAGCTGCCCGCAGGAGCCCGTGCAGTTGGGGGAGCAGGTGGTCCGCACCACCCGGTCGACGGGCAGGGAGCGGATCGGGTCGTCGCGGCCCGCCAGCACGCGGTCCGCGGCTCCGCCGAGGGCCGCTCCTGCGGCGACGGTCCCAGCTACGGCGGCCGTCCCCTTGAGGAATTGCCGGCGCGTGAGGCTCACGAGTCAGCCGTCCCGCTACCGGCCGCCCCCATTCCCGCGGCGCGCAGACGCGCAGCCGCCTGGACCGCCGAGGCTTGCCGCGAGACAGCCGGGCAACCGGGATCGAGTGCGCTATGGCCGGGCTGTCCGCAGCCCCCGCAAACCAGCGAGCTGTTGCCCTGAGCCTGCGGACGCACAGTCGGTGCCGCGGCGGTCGCGGCCGCCTCCCATTTCCGAGCGACGCCGGCGCCCAAGGGGGCCAAGGCCGAGAGCACCGATGCGAAGATGAAAGTCCGGCGGTCTATGTTGCCACCCCCGTTCTGATGTCGACCGCGCCCCTCCCGTGGGGCATCGCGCCGTCCG
Organism: uncultured Actinomycetota bacterium; assembly: GCA_963843515.1. GTDB lineage: Bacteria > Actinomycetota > Thermoleophilia > RBG-16-64-13 > RBG-16-64-13 > CAIQPS01. The sequence continues at coordinate 48,062 of CAWJKH010000009.1, read as the reverse complement.
TCAATACGATAGACCAGGAGGGCCGTCAAGTGGTTGACTTTCGTCAAGTATAGACAGCTGGGGATAGCCTTCGCTATGCTCCGAGAGGCTCATGAGTCGAAAGAGACCGACAACAACAGCCTTTCTTGGAGGATCCTTCGCCGGGCGTTACGGCCCCTGGGCGCTGGTCGCGGGCGCATCGAAAGGACTGGGGGCCGCGTACGCCCACGCGCTGGCCGCGAGAGGACTCGACCTGGTACTGGTCGCCCGCCATCGGCCCGCGCTCGACGCGCTGCGACAGGAACTCGCTGGCCGGTTCCCCGTGGAGGTCCGCTGTCTCGACGGAGACCTCGGCGAGCGGCGCTTCCTGGAGGGCCTGTTGGAAGCCTGCTCCGGACTGGACGTGGGGCTGGTCGTCTATAACGCCGCCTACGCCCCCATCGGCGAGTTCGCCTCCACCTCCCTCGACGATCTCCTGCGCGTGGCCGCGGTGAACATCCGTGCCCCGGTGTCGTTGGTGCACGGACTGCTGCCGGGCATGACCGCACGGGGCCGGGGAGGCGTCATCCTGATGACCTCTCTTGCCGGCGAGCAGGGCTCGCCGTACATCGCCACCTACGCAGCGAGCAAGGCCTTTACCCGTGTGCTGGCCGAGGGTCTCTGGTATGAGTTGAAGGACAAAGGTGTGGATGTGGTCGCCTGCTGCGCCGGCGCCGTGCGCACGCCAGGCTATGCCGGCGCCTCGGCAGGGAAGGACGCTCCTGGGACCCTCGAGCCCGAAGCAGTGGTGGAGCAGGCGTCTGCGGGCGTTGGGCCGGGGCCCCGTGGTGGTCCCGGGGACGGTGAATCGCGTGGCGAGGGTCGTCATGGGCCGTCTGCTTCCTCGGCGCAGGGCCATCGCTATCATGGCCACTAACACCGCCGGTCTGGTGCCGGCCGCGCCTGCGGAGCCCCCGCGCCGGCGATGCCCGCCGCGCCGGCAGAGCCGGGGGCACCCGCCGGGCCGGCGACTCCCCGCCCGACGACTCCCGAGGACCCGTCATGACCGACTTCGTTGCCGGCTTCTTCGCCCCCTGGATCATCTACGCCGTCATCCTGGCGCTTCACCTGGCGCTGCCGGCACGGAGGGTGAAAGGCTACGTCGCCGACTCCGCCACCGGGAAGCCGCTCCACTACCGGCTCAACGGGCCCCTGGTGCTTGTCGCCCTGGTGCTGCTATGGGTGGTGCTGGGCAGCACAGGGGTCTTCGCCTGGGACTGGCTCTGGACCCACCGCTGGACGGGGCTCATCGGCTCGGCCGTCCTCGGCGTACTCTTCAGCGTCGCCGTGGTCCTGCCCGCGCCCGGCACCGGTAGAAGCTTCCTTGCCGACTTGTATTTCGGCCGCTGGGAGAACCCCCAGTTCTTCGGCCGTCGCGGCAGCCGGGCGGGGCGGCGGGTGGACGTCAAGATGTTCCTCTACCTGATCGGTGCCACCATGCTGGCGCTCAACCTGCTCTCGTTCACGGCCCACCACGTGCTGGTCTTCGGCTCGGAGGCCTCCGCCGGAGTAGGTCTCTACTGCGCTCTGTTCTTCTGGTTCATCATCGATTACCTGGTGTTCGAACGGGTGCACCTGTACTCGTACGACATCTTCGCCGAGCGGGTAGGGTTCAAACTGGGGTGGGGCTGCTTCACCTTCTATCCCTACTTCTACGCGGTCGGCCTGTGGGCGGTGGCGGACAAACCCGACCCCGGAACGCCGACCGGGCTCCTGGCTCTCTACGCCGTCCTCTTCTTCGCGGGGTGGGGCCTGTCCCGCGGCGCCAACATGCAGAAGTACACCTTCAAGCGGGAACCGGACCGGGTATTCCTAGGCTTCATGAAGCCGCGCGTGATCACCGACGGGACCAACTCCCTGCTGGCAGGCGGGTTCTGGGGCATCTCCCGGCACGTCAACTACCTGGGCGAGATCTTGATGGCGGTCGGACTGACCTTGACACTGGGCTACCCGGGATATTGGGTTGTGTGGCTCTACCCGCTGTACTACGTGGCGCTGCTCTTTCCTCGCGAGAGGGCGGACGAGCGGCGTTGCGCCGCCAAGTACGGGAACTTGTGGGCCGCGTACGAGCGGCGCGTGCCGAAGCGGATCATCCCCTGGGTTTACTAACACGTGCACCCGGGCACATTCCGCTTTGCCTCGCATCGATAGGAATCTATACTAGATAAGAAGCCAACCATAACAAGCTTGCGGATGGAGAGCAGGCCGTGAGCGTTCCCTCAGATGAAGTGGAGCGTCGGGTAGCGGCGTTTGCCCAGGCGCTCCGGCAGGACGGTCTCCGTGTGACCCACCAGAGAATCGAGGTCGCGCGGGAAGTGGCGAGGAGTGAGACCCACCCTGATGTGGAGACAGTATTCCTCGCCGTGCGGGAGCGCATCCCCACCATCTCCCTGGACACTGTGTATCGGACCCTGGCGGAGATGGAGCGGTTCGGACTTGTCCGGCGTGTAGTGGTGGCGCCCGGGCCCAGCCGCTACGACCCGAACCCGGTGAGGCACCACCACTTCGTGTGTCAGGACTGCCGACTCATCAGGGATCTCTACGGTGAGGACCTCGACTCGATCTCGGCGCCCGACCGGACGGAGTTGCTCGGTCGGGTGGACGGGGTGGAGGTCCGCTTCTACGGAGTGTGCGAGAAATGCCTGCGAAGGGAGGAGACATCATGACCGACCAGCACAAGAAGTTGACCACCAATTTCGGCGCGCCGGTCGCCAACAACCAGGACAGTGTCACCGCCGGGCCTCGGGGCCCGATGCTGCTGCAGGACGTGTGGTTCCTGGAGAAGATGGCGAACTTCGACCGGGAAGTGATCCCCGAACGGCGCATGCACGCCAAGGGCTCCGGCGCTTTCGGCACTTTCACCGTGACAAACGACATCACGAAGTACACGAAGGCCAAGCTCTTCTCCGCTGTTGGCAAGAAGACCGACCTGTTTGTCCGCTTCTCCACCGTGGCCGGGGAGCGGGGCGCCGCCGACGCCGAGCGCGACATCCGCGGCTTTGCCGTCAAGCTGTACACGGAAGAGGGGAACTGGGACCTGGTGGGCAACAATACACCGGTCTTCTTCTTCCGCGACCCGCTCAAGTTCCCCGACCTCAACCACGCGGTCAAGCGGGACCCGCGCACCAACATGCGGAGCGCTCAGAACAACTGGGACTTCTGGAGCTCGCTTCCCGAAGCGCTGCACCAGGTGACCATCGTCATGAGCGACCGGGGCCTCCCCGCCAGCTACCGGCACATGCACGGCTTCGGCAGCCACACGTTCAGCCTCATCAATGCGGCCGGCGAGCGGCAGTGGGTCAAGTTCAACTGGGTCTGCCAGCAGGGCATCAGGACGCTCACCGACGAGGAAGCCGGTGAGCTCGTGGGTAAGGACCGGGAGAGCCACCAGCGCGACCTCTACGAGGCCATCGAGAACAAGGACTACCCCAAGTGGAAGCTCTGTGTCCAGGTGATGCCCGAGAAGGACGCCGCCTCCTACAAGTTCCACCCCTTCGACCTGACGAAGGTATGGCTGCACGGCGACTACCCGCTCATCGAGGTCGGGATCATGGAGCTGAACCAGAACCCGGAGAACTACTTCGCCGACGTGGAGCAGGCGGCGTTCAACCCGGGCAACGTGGTGCCTGGGATCGGCTTCTCGCCCGACAAGATGCTTCAGGGCCGGCTGTTCTCCTATGGTGACGCCCAGCGCTACAGGCTGGGGGTGAACCATCACCTCATCCCGGTGAACAAGGCCCGTTGTCCGGTCCACGGCTTCAGTCGTGATGGGTCCATGCGGGTGGATGGAAACTACGGCAGCACGTTGCACTACGAGCCCAACAGCTACGGCGTGTGGCAGGAGCAGCCGGAGTTCTCCGAACCGCCCCTGGCTCTGGAGGGTGCAGCCGATCGCTGGGACTACCGGGCCGACGACAGCGATTACTACACGCAGCCGGGTCTGCTGTTCAGACTCATCGGGGCTGAGAAGCAGCGGATCCTCTGCGACAACACAGCCCGGAACCTGGCCGGTGTCACGAAGGATGTGCAGATCCGGCACGTCCGGAACTGCCTCAAGGCCGATCCGGCCTACGGAGAAGGAGTGGCGGCAGACCTCGGCATCGCCATGAGCGCGGCCAAAGAGCGATAGAAGGCCGCTGAAAAGCGCGGAGGCGGCGGCTTCGCGCGCCGCCCGTCCGGGGCCGTTCGGCCCGCCGCCCCGGCGCCGCTCAGCAGGCCCCTCTACGGGGTCGACCGAGCGGCCCCCCGCACTCCAGGCAGTGGCGTCTAGGTCAGGTGCTCGATGAGGATCTTCACGCCTATCCCGATCAGCACCAGTCCGCCGGCCCGCTCTGCCCACACTCCGAAACGGCGGCCCAGGCGGCAGCCGAACAGGGCCCCGACGGCGCTGAGGATCGCAGCGACGATGCCGATCACTAGGCTCGGGATCCAGATGGAGACGCCCAGGAACGCCAATCCGAGCCCAACGGCCAGTGCGTCGATGCTCGTGGCCACCGCCAGCACCAGCAGGTGCCAGCCCCGGGTAGGGTCTCTGTCCGGGGTTTCTTCCTCTCGGAACGACTCCCATATCATGCGGACGCCGATCACCGTGAGAAGACCGAAAGCCACCCAGTGATCCACCGCCTCCAGCCATCCGGAAAACGTAGAACCGGCGAACCAGCCGATCACCGGCATCATGAACTGGAAGAAGCCGAAAGCGAGGGCCACGCGAAGCACGTGTCCGTACCTGACCACCGCGATCTGCACACCGCACGCGGTGGAGACGGCGAAGGCGTCCATGGCCAGACCGACGGCTATCAGCAGAAGGTAGGCGAGGCTCACAGAGCCACGCTCGCGTGGCGAAACTCACGGCGCCACGCCCGCGGGGCGAAGCTCACGGGCCTTAGCTCATGCGTCAGGCACATGCGGCCGGCAGCTAATGCTCCGTCTCCGTCTGGACGAGACCTTCCGCGTGGTACTTCCGCCTGAGCGTGGGCTTGTCGATCTTGCCGGTGGCGTTGCGCGGCACCTGGTCGAAGATGATCTTGCGCGGGCGCTTGTAGCGGGGGAGCTCCAGGCAGAATTCTGCGATCTCGGCCTCGGTCCGCGGATGCCCGCGCTTCAATTGGACGATGGCCGCTGCAATCTCGCCCAGGCGCTCGTCGGGCAGGCCGATGACGGCCACGTCCTTGATGTCGGGGTGACGGTGCAGGAAGTCCTCCACCTGCACGGGGTAGATGTTCTCCCCGCCGGTGATGATGACGTCCTTCTTGCGGTCCACCAGATGGATGAAGCCGTCCTCGTCGGTGCGGGCCATGTCGCCCGTGAGTAGCCAGCCGTCGCGGAGCACAGCCGCCGTCGCCTCCGGGTCGTTGTAGTAGCTCTTCATCACGCCGGGTCCTTTGACGACCAGCTCGCCGATAGCCCCCGGCGCGACCAGAGTGCCGGCGTCGTCGACGATCTTCGTCTCCCACAAGTGGCCCGGTATCCCGATGGCCCCCACCTTGTGCACGTTCTCGATGCCCAGGTGCACGCACCCCGGCCCGACCGACTCGGTCAGACCGTAATCGGTGTCGTACTGGTGATGAGGGAAGCGCTCCAGCCAGCGATGCACCAGGCTGGGCGGCACCGGCTGGGCGCCGATGTGCATGAGGCGCAACCGGTCCAGGTCGTAGTCCTCGAGCTTGACCTCGCCGGCGTCGACGGCCTGCAGGATGTCCTGCACCCAGGGGACCAGCAGCCAGACGATGGTGACCTTCTCGTCGGAGATGGTCTTGAGGATCCACTCCGGCTTGGTGCCCCGCAGGAGGACGCCTATGCTGCCTGACAGCAGGCTGCCGAACCAGTGCATCTTGCCCCCGGTGTGATAAAGCGGGGCGATGCAGAGGAAGGTGTCATCCCGGCCCTGGCCGTGGTGGTTCTGCTCCACGATGGCCGCCGACATGAGGCTGCGGTGGTCGTGCAGGATGGCCTTGGGGAAGCCGGTGGTGCCGGACGAGAAGTAAATGGCGCCGTCGTCTTCTTCCGCGATGGCGATGGCCGGCGGCTCCGCGGAGTACCCCGCCGTCACCTCGCTGTAGCACTCGGCGAACGAGGGGCAATCGGCGCCCACGAAGAAGCGGGGGTCGAGTCCGGGCAGCCGGGGGACCACCGCTTCCACCCGGCCCACGAACTCAGGCCCGAACACCAGCGCTCGGGTCTCGGAGAGCTTAAGACAGTACTCGATCTCTTCGGCGGTGTAGCGGTAGTTCATAGGCACCGCCACCGCTCCGGTCTTGAGGATGCCAAAGTAGATGGGCAGCCACTCCAGGCAGTTCATCAGCAGGATCGCGACCTTGTCGCCCTTTCCGATGCCGCGCCCGAGCAGCAGGTTGGCGAAGCGGTTGGCTCCCTCTTCGAAGAGCCGCCAGGTGATCTCCCGCCGAGAATAGTCGTGCGCGTTGGTCTCCATGAGTTCGTAGTCCCGCCAGGTGACCTCACGCTTCCCTTTCACCTCGGGGTTGACGCAAACGAGGCAGACCTCGTCGCCGTACAGCGCGGCGTTACGCGCGACCAGTTCGGTAATGACCATCGAGGGGATCCCTTTCTTGCCTGCAGCGGTCCCCACATTCTACAGGTCCCCCCACCACCGCGGCCGGTCGGCTGGTCTCGCCGGTCCCGCCGCTCCCGCTATACTTGCGGGCATGTCCTCCTCGCCCTCAACCATCCCAGGCGCGCCTCTCTATCGAGAGGAGCAACGCTTTCGCCAGTGGTGGGTCTGGATGCTCGTCATGGCCCCGGCCATGCTGGCCTGGTGGGCCTTCCTCGCTCTGGTGGTCCAGGGGCGGCCCATGGGCAGCAACCCGCCTCCCGTCTGGCTGGTGGTGGCCCTCTGGCTCCTGATAGGCATGGGCCTCCCGGCGCTGTTCGGCCAGATGCGGCTGTTCATCGAGGTCACTCCCGACGCGGTCCTCGTGCGGTATCGCCCTTTCTCCCGGCGGTCTATCCCGATCGCCGACATCCAGAAGGTCGAGGCTCGCACCTACGAAGCCCTCAGGGAATACGGCGGGTGGGGCATCAGGGGCTGGTCGAAGGAGAAGATGGCCTACAACGTCAGCGGCAACAAGGGAGTGGAGTTGACGCTCCGGGACGGGCGCAGCCTGATGCTGGGGTCCCAGAGAGCTGACGAGCTGGCCGCCGCCGTCGAAGACCAGCGGCAGAAGGTCCGGCTCAAACGAGCACCCGCCGCACTGTGACTCCCACGGGTGGCCCCGTGCTCGCCATCGTCCCCGCCCACGACGAGGCCGGAAGGGTCGGGGCAGTGGTCTCCGGCGTGGCGGCCCATGGGTTGCCGGTGCTGGTGGTGGACGACGGGTCGAGCGACGGCACCGGGGCTGAAGCGGCTTCCGCCGGGGCTCGGGTACTCCGCTTGCAGCCCAACCGGGGGAAAGGGGCGGCGCTCAAGGCCGGGTTCGGCGAGGCCCTCACAGAGGCATCCGCCGAAGGGCAGGCGTGGGCCGCGTTTCTCACCCTCGACGGCGACGGGCAGCACGATCCCGCAGAGATCCCCCGCCTGCTGGAGGAGTGGGAACGCTCGGGCGCCGACCTGGTGGTCGGCATGCGCGACTACAAAGACATGCCGCCCATCCGCTGGTTCACCAACACAGTCAGCCGCCAGCTGTTCTCCTGGGCCCTGGGCCGGCGCATCCCCGACAACCAGTCAGGCTACCGGCTGCACAGCCGCCGCATGGCAGAGGCTTCCCTGGACAGCGAGGAGCAGAGGTTCGCCTTCGAAGTGGAGGAGATCGCCATCTGCGTGGGGAGGGGGTACGGCCTGGCCTGGGTGCCCATCAAGACCATCTACGGCACGGAAAAGAGCGACATCAAACCCTGGACGCACTTCTCCAGCTTCGTGCGTGTCACCCGCCGGGCCCGTGCGCGCATGAGGCAGGAGCGGCGCGCCCGGGCCTCCGCGGCCGCCGCCCCCCGGTAGGCCTAGAGCCTACTAATGAGCAGGCGCCCAACAGTGTGGCCGTAGTGCTAGAGTAAGGCCAAACCGACAACCGGGGGTATCTGCAGTGGAAGTCAGGCTCAACGCGAATGCGGCCCAACCTCTGGCGACCAAGGTCTTCTTCTGCGACGAAGAGGCTTTCGAAGTCGCCTCCGTCATCGTTATGGGGAAGACCGATGCCGTCCTCATCGACGCCCAGTGGACCCTCTCGAGCGTCCATCGGCTCATCGCCGAGATCATCGAGACCGGCAAGAAGCTCAAGACCGTGTATCTGACGCATGCCCATCCCGATCACTACTTTGGAGCAGGGGTCATCGCTCAGGCCTTCCCCGAAGCCCGGATAGTTGCCGTGCCGTCCGAGGCGGACATGATGAACGCCCAGTTCTTCGGCAAGCTCGAGATATGGGAGAACACCATCGGGGCCCACAACATCTGCCGCATCTCCTGTCCGGTGGAGTCGCTGGACGAGGAGTACATCGAGCTTGAGGGCCAACGTCTGGAGATCATCCCCAAAGTGATCGGCGACATGCGCTACAACACCATGGTGTGGATCCCCTGCATCAAGACCCTCTACGCCAGCGATGTCCTCTTCAACCAGGCCCACCCCTTCACCTGCGAGCTCCTGCCCGACGAACGGCAGCAATGGGTGCGGGAGATCGAGAAGATCGACGCCATGGACGCCGAGGTGATAATTCCCGGGCACCAGAGGCCCGGCATGCCATTCGACAAGAGCTCCCTCGAGTTTACCAGGGAGTACCTGCTCGCCACCGAGGAGGAGCTGGTCCGCACCGACAGCGTCGCCGAGTTCTACTACGCCATGGCGGAACGCTTCCCTTATGCGCACCTTTGCCATCTCAGCAACGAGATGAATGCCAACGTGTTCAAAGGCGATCGGGACTGGCACTGGCGAGAAGAGGAGTGACGCCGGCCGGCACCGCGAGGTGACGACGGCCGGATCCGCGAGTCGGCGCTGCTGCGTGCCGCGTAGTTGAGGATTACAGCGGCGTGGGCCTGGGAATCCTCTGTGGGGCAAAACCGTTCCAGAAGAGGAGGGGCGAGATGCGAGCAGCCAAGATCGTTGCCATAGTCATCGGGGCGCTACTGATAATTATCGGCCTTGCCCTGGTGGTTCCCGGAAGTCTTCTGCTCTGGATAGACGGCGCCCACCAGGACAACAACGGATTCCTCACCACGCCTGACTGGCGGCTCAGCTCGAGCGGCTATGCCCTCACCACCCCGGACGTGAAGTTGAACATCGGGTCCGGAGACTGGCTCCCGGGGGGAGGGCTGGTGCAGATGCAGGCGACGTCCGATGGCGGAGCCCCGCTGTTCCTGGGGATCGGGCGGACCGCGGATGTGCAGGAATACCTGAGCGGCGTGGCTTACGACGAGGTGACGAACGTCGGCTGGTTCTCGTCCTCGGCCGAGTACCTGCACTATGAGGGAGGCGCGCCCTCGTCACCTCCGGGACAGCAGACCTTCTGGGTTGCACAGCAAGAGGGGCAGGGCACGCAGACCCTGCAATGGGACGTGCGGGGCGGTGACTGGACCGCGGTCGTGATGAACGGTGACGCCACCGCGCCCGTCGAGGCGAGCGTAAGCCTAGGGGCGCGTTTGGGCTTCCTGTTCCCGCTGGGTATCGGGATGACGGTAGCCGGCGTCGTACTCCTTGCCGTCGGCATTACGCTGGTTGTCCTTGGGGCGCGGCGCAGGCGCGAACCCCCACAGCCAGGCTACCCTGCGGGCCAAGCTCCCTACGGTCCCGGCCAGCAGCCGCCCGGCCAGCCGCCTCAGTACGCTCCGTATCCGATGCCACCGTACCAGCAGCCGCCTGCGCAGCAGCCCTACACGCAGCCGCCACAGGGTGCCTACGCACCGCCGCCGTACCAGGCCCAGCCACAGGCTTCGGCTCCCTATGCGCAGCCTGTCCCGCCGCCGGCTCCGGCGGCACCGGCCTCAGAGGCCCCGGCTCCTGAGACGCCCGCACCCGAGGCGCCGCCCGCGCCGGCGGCGGCCGCAGATGCCCCTCCTTCAGCCCCGGAAGACCAGAGGTAGCGCGCGGGGGGCAGCGAGCGCGATTCGAGAACGAGTCGGGATTCGAGAAAGCAACGGGGCCGCTCTGAGGGCGGCCCCGTTGTCATTCACCGGTGTGGGGACAGATTACCTGGCTGCGCCCTTGGCCGCATAGGTGGCCAGGGCCGCTCCGTCCGCGTCCCGCAGTGTGAGCGTGTCACCTTCGATCGCGTAGGTGGCCGTCTTCGGCAGAGCGGCCAGGTACGCGGCCTCCTGGGCCATGAAGGCGTCGGGCCCGGCCATCTTGGTTGAAATGATTTGATCGCTGATGGTCATCTTGCCGTCGTCGCCGGTCGTGTAGGTGGTGTTGTACTGATTGATGGTGGCGTTGCCGGCAAGCCCGCCTTTGGTGTCGAACATGGCGGTGATCTGGGTGTCGGCCGCGAGCGACTGAAGGCCGCCTTTGCCGTTGTTGTACGCCGTGGCCGACCACTCGGTGCCGGTGAGGGACGCCTCGGCGACGGCTTCATACTTCACCTGGGTGGCGCCGTCCTTGTCCAGCAGCGTCAGAGAGTCGGAGGTAACCCTGTAGGTGGCAGCCTTCTGGATGGCCGCGAAATACGCGGCCTCCTGGGCCATGGCCGGTTCCGGACCGGCCATCTGGGTGCTCACGGGCATGCCGATCTCGATGGTGTTCGCCGGGGCCCGTGGTGTAGGAAGCGTTGTAGTTGTTGACGGCGCCGGAGCCGAAGACCTTGCCGGCGGAGAACTTGGCCGTCGACGCCTGGCCGGCCGCGGTATTGGCCGACTGTACCCCGGCGATCTCCGTGGCCTTCCAGAGCTTGCCCTCCAGCGCCTTGGAATCGTCCGCGCTGCTTCCACTGCCACATCCGGTGGCGGCCACCACGACCAGTAGAAGCACTGAGGCACTGACGATCAGGATGACGCGGACCGAACGCTTCACTTCACACCTCCGAGTCGAGCTGCCAGGACCATCTCTGAAAGGCAGGGGACACGCGGGCCGTTCTTCGCGGCGACCGGGACCTTCTGGCTCCGGCATCTGCCGACCGGCACCTATCCAGGAATACCACACCCAGGCCTCTTTGCCTCCAGCCCGCACCGCATATGCGGTAGCATCGAGGGGTCGTACGCGCAAGACATCGGAGATGCGTCTGGTGAACCTTCTCGAGGCCATCGGGAACACGCCCCTGGTGGAGATCGCCAATCTCAACCCGAACCCGAACGTACGGGTGCTCTGCAAGCTGGAGGGCTGCAATCCAGGCGGATCGGTGAAAGACCGCCCCGCTCTTTACATGATCGCCAAGGCGGAAGAGAGCGGCGAGCTCACCCGCAACAAGGTGATCCTGGAGCCGACCTCCGGCAACACGGGGATCGCCATCGCCATGATCGGGGCGGCCAAGGGGTACGAGGTGCAACTGTGCATGCCCGAGTGCGTGAGCACCGAGCGCAAGCTGATCCTGGAGGGGTTCGGTGCTCATGTGTTCCCGACCTCGGCAAAGGAGAACATCGACGGCGCCATCCGCCAGGCCCACGCCCTGATGGAGCAGTTCCCGGGCAAGTACTTCATGCCCAACCAATACGACAACGAGGCCAACGTCCTGGCGCACTTCGAGACCACGGGTCCCGAAGTCTTCCGCCAGACCGGCGGCGAGGTGGACTACTTCGTCGCGGGCATGGGTACCTCGGGCACCCTCATGGGCACTGGGAAGTATCTGCATGCGGTCAAGCCATCGGTGAAGATCGTGGGGGTCGAGCCGGTGGAGGGGCACACCATCCAGGGTCTCAAGAACATGACCGAGTCGATGGAGCCGGGCATCTATCGCCCGGAGGAGCTCGATATCAAGGAGATGGTGGCCGACGGCGAAGCCTTCGAAACCACTCGGCTGCTCGCCACCAGGGAGGGTCTTTTCATCGGCACCTCCAGTGGGGCCGCGGTCGCGGTTGCGCTGCGGGTAGCTCAGAGGATCGACAGGGGAACGATAGTGGTGATCCTTCCCGACCGGGGGGACCGCTACCTCAGCACCATGCAATTCCGGTCGGTGTGCGCCAAGTGTCCGCCGTGATGTCTCGCGCGTGAGGCGCCCGCCGGCGACGTGTTGACAGCAGACGCGCTCACAGCCGGCGCCGTCCGAGGCGCAGTCCTGGTCCCAGTCCGAGAGGAGTGATTCCGATGTTCTACCCGTGTCAGGTCGAGCTGAATGACCGCGGGAGTCTCAAACAGGCGATGGTCGTGCTGACGCCGGCGGAATCGCGCCGGCTGCTCGCCAAGGCAGTGGCTGCGCTTCCGGAGGTGCAGAACGCATATGGGAGCGGACGACTGGCCATCCTGTCCGGCGGCACCACCAGCTTCGTCTTGGAGGAGGTGACCGGCGAGAAGCTGGAGCCCCCCCGGTTCTCAATGGGCATGAGCGCCGACGGGCTCCTGACCATGAGCCTCGAGGAGGGGCGGGTCAACGGGCGCTGTTTCCTCGAGGGTGAGCGGGTCGACATCCCCTATCCCGAGTTCGTCAAGACGATGGGGAAAGACGATGCCATCATAAAGGGCGCGAACGCCGTCGACGCCGGCGGGATCGTGGGGATCTTCCTGGCCAATGAGAACGGCGGGGCCATGGGCTTCGTGTTCGGGCCGGCGGCTGCGCGCGGGATCCCCATCATATGCCCGGTGGGGCTGGAGAAGCAGATAGCCTCAGTCCCCGAGGCTGCCCAGGGCTGGGGGCAGGGGACTCTCGACTACTCCATGGGCATCAAGATCGGGTACTTCGCTCTGACCAGCGCGCTTGTGGTCACCGAAATCCAGGCGCTGGCCGTTCTCGCCGGTGTGCATGCTCGGGTCGTGGGCTGTGGGGGCATAGCGGGCAATGAGGGTGCCGTCGTCTTGTTGCTGGAGGGCGCGAAGGAAGATTTGGAGCGAGCGGTGCATCTGGTGGAAAGTATCAAGGGAGAGCCGAACATCGAGGTGCCGCGCCACCAACTGAGCTGAGAACGGGCAGGCGACGCGGAGCGCGGCGTCGCCGGGTCCCCAAGGGGCGCCGGCCGTTGCGTCAGGTGGCGATTACCACCAGGACGTCCCCGCTCACCGCGTCGACATAGACAGTGGCGCCTCCGGCGGCCGACGTCGCCGGGCGAGCGAGCTTGACGAGCCACACCAGCATGTCTCTTCCGCCGGTTATCCCGGTCTTGTTCGTGTGGATCAAGGTGGCGTCCACCACCTCGAGCGGAGGAGCTACGGTGGTCGATGTGGAGCCCTCCCCCGATGCGCCGCTCGGCGCGCTGCTCGCGGTAGTCGGCCCCGATGCCGAGGTAGGCGATGAACTGGGCGACCTGCTGGTTGTCGCTTCCTTGGCCGTCATCATGGCCTCGCTCTTCGTGATGGTATCTGATGAGTCGAGGGCGGTCGCCGGTCCCGGATCGAAGAGAAAGCTGTGAAGTCGGCCGTTGGTGGCGTCGAGTCCGACCTCGATGACCCCCTCGTTGGGTACGCCATTCGAGTCGTGGCCGACCCACGTCTTCTGGTAGACGGCCCCGTTGTCGCCACGATCGACCATCTTCGCTTCACCCTCGGTGAAGCCCTGAGTCCTGAGGCTTGCACCATCCCACCCGAGAAGGCCCATGTACAGGTCTGCCTTCTTGCCCAGTTCGGAAATCGACAGCGTCGATCCGGAGGTCGTCTGCGTGCTGTCGGTCAGGATGGCGCGGATGTATCCGCCGTGTACGTCGACGTCGGCTTTGCCCGCCGACCAGTGGAGGGCCACATCGGAGCCGGAGAGCAGCGGCGGCTGCGAGGACTTGGATATCGCCCCGGCCGGCAATCCCAGCGCGGACTGCAACCGGGCGATGACCTGGGCCACTACCGTGTCGGACGAGATGGTCGTGGCTGTGGGGGACGACGCCCACGGTAAAGCACAGCCCACCATCCCGACGCTGACGATCAGGATGAGAAAGCTGCATATGGCGACGAACGACGTGCCCGCGAGTCTCCGCGTCACCGTACCCCTCCCTGCGCCGGCCGCGGCCTGCCGACTTCGTGGCGTGGACTCGTTGAGCAGGGTTCCCTGCGACCCCCGGCCCCAAACCAGCTGCTTCCCTGCCCACCAGCCTGGGCATGGGGGTGGCGGGCAAGGAGCGCGACGGGCATGAGGGCGGAGGGGCTATCATATGAACCTGCGCGGCGCTTCACGGCCGCGCAGGCCAGACCACACAGGATCGAGCGGGGGGAACCGACCATTGCAGGGGCGTATCGACATCGACAGGGAGCGCTGCAAGGGCTGCCTGTTCTGCATAGAGCTCTGTCCCAAGAAGAGCATCCATCTCTCCGAGGAGTTGAACCTCAAGGGGTATTTCGTAGCTGCGTTCGACGGTGCCGCCGGCGAAAGCAGTAGCTGCAACGGGTGCGGCGTCTGTGCTCTGATGTGCCCGGAAGTGGCCATCGAGGTGGAGCGGGTATGAAGCGCCTGATGAGCGGCAACGCTGCCCTGGGGGAGGCGGCCATCCTTTCCGGCTGCACGGCCTACTTCGGCTACCCCATCACCCCTCAGAACGAGTTGACCGAGCACATGGCCAGGCGCATGGTCGAGGCAGGCGGGGTGTTCATCCAGTCCGAGAGCGAGATCGCGGCCATCAACATGGTCTTGGGTGCCTCGGCTGCCGGGGCGCGGGCCATGACCTCCTCCAGCGGGCCGGGTATGAGCCTCAAGCAGGAAGGCATCTCCTACCTGGTGGCCGACGAGCTCCCCGCAGTAGTGGTCAACATGGTTCGGGGCGGCCCGGGCATGGGCAACATCTCGCCGTCGCAGTCTGACTACTTCCAGGCCACGCGCGGGGGCGGCCACGGCGACTACAAGACCATCGTCCTGGCACCGAGCTCGGTGCAGGAGCTCACCGAGATAGTGCCGCTGGCCTTCGATCTCGCCGACAAGTACCGCAACCCTGTGATCATTCTGGGCGACGGCATGCTGGGGCAGATGATGGAGCCGGTGGATTTCGACTCGCTCAAAAGGCCCCCCGACTATCGGAAGGACTACATCCTTACCGGCGCCAGGGACCGGCCGGCCCGGAACATCTATTCGCTCATCTTCGATGCCAAGCTTCAGGAGGAGCACAACTGGAAGCTGCACCGCAAGTTCCAGCTCATCGAGCAGCGCGAGGTGCGCTACGAGACCTATCTGGCCGACGACGCCGAGATGATCGTCGTGGCTTACGGCATGGGCGCGCGCATCGCCCGGGGAGCCATCAAAAGGCTACGCGAGGAAGGTCTCAAAGTCGGTTTGGTCAGGCCCATCACCTTGTGGCCCTTCCCGACCAAGGTCCTACAGGAGCTGGCGGTGAACGTAGCCGAGTTCTTCGTGTTCGAGATGAGCACCGGTCAGATGGTGGAAGACGTCAGGCTGGCGCTAGGGGGGAAAGCGAACGTGCATTTCTACGGGAGGCCGGGCGGAGTCATCCCCATGCCGGTGGAGCTCTACAGGATCGTGTCGCGCCACTATCTCCAGGCGCAGTCGGCCCGGACGGGAAGGTGACCATGAAGACCGTCTACAAGCGGCCCCGGCTGCTCAAGCCCGCCCATTTCCACTACTGCCCTGGGTGTGGCCACGGCATCATCAACCGGTTGCTCATGGAGGTCATCGAGGAGATGGGCCTTGCCGAGAAGGCCATCTGCGTGGCGCCGGCCGGCTGTGGCATGCTGCTCTACAACTACTTCGAGATCGACGTGATCGAGTCGGCCCACGGACGAGGCTCGGCCGTCGCGACCGGCATCAAGCGCGTCCGGCCGGAGAACCTGGTTTTCTCGTACCAAGGCGACGGCGACTTGGCCGCCATCGGGACGGCCGAGGGGTTCCACGCCGCCAACCGGGGAGAGAACATCAGCGTGATCTTCGTGAACAACGGCGTGTACGGCATGACCGGCGGCCAGATGGCACCAACGACGCTTATCGACCAGGTGACCACCACGTCGCCAGTGGGCCGGAACTCAAGCCTGGCCGGCCACCCGGTGCGAATCTGCGAGGTGTTCTCCATGTTGGACGGCTCCGCCTACCTGGAACGGGTGGCCGTCAACAGGCCGGCCGCCGTGGTGAGGACCAAGAAGGCCATCCGCAAGGCTTTCCAGCGGCAACTCGACGGAGCCGGTTTCTCCCTGGTGGAGATCCTGTCGCCCTGCCCGACGGCCTGGAAGATGGGCACTCTGGAAGCGTGCACCTGGGTGGACGAGGTGATGAGCCGGCAGTTCCCGCTGGGGGTGGTCAAGGACGTCGCGGCCGCGCGCGCCGGAGACGGCGGTGACGCGCCGGCAGGTGGCGCAGCGCCCGGCGCCTCGCCGGCCTCCGAGGGGGCGGCATGCTCGTAAAGACCTTGTTCTCGGGTTTCGGCGGCCAGGGCGTGCTCTCGATGGGCACCACGCTCGCTACGGCAGCCATGCTCGAGGGGAAATACGTCACCTACTTCCCGGCCTACGGGGTGGAGGTGCGGGGCGGCACGGCCAACTGCACGGTGGTGGTCTCCGATGAGGAGATCGCCTCGCCGGTGGCTTCCGACCCCGAGTTCGTGGTGGCCATGAACCAGCCCTCGTTTGCCCGCTTCCAGAGCATCCTGCAGCCCGGCGGCCTGTTGTGTGTGAACTCATCCATCGTCAACACCGAGACCGCCCGCAGCGATATCGAGATCCTGGCCATACCCACCACCGAACTGGCCGAGGGACTGGGCACCACGAAAGTGGCAAACATGGTGATGCTCGGTGCCCTGGTGAGGGCGAGCAACATGATCTCGTACGAGCGCATGCTCGAGAATCTCACCGAGATACTCGGCGAGGGCAAGGCCAAGTTGCTCAAGCTCAACCGGGAAGCCCTGGCCCTGGGCTACAACTGTGGGGCTGCTTCGTTCTTCGGCAGCCTACGAATCCAGGAGTGACGGCGTGGCGATCAAACAGCTGTCGGTGAGTCTCGACAATGTCCCCGGCGCGCTCGCCACCATCAGCGAGAGCCTGGGCCGGGAAGGCGTGAACATCCGAGCCATCTCGGTGGCCGACACCTCCGACCGGAGCACCGTGCGCTTCGTGTTCGACGACCCGGATAAGGCCAAGAACATGCTGATCGCCAATGGCTACACTCCCAAGGAGACCGAGGTGTTGGCCGTGGAAGTGCCTGACCACCCAGGCGGCATGCTGGGGGTGCTGAAGCCGCTGAAGGCGGCCGGCATCAACGTGCACTACCTCTATCCGCACCTGGGCCGGGTGAGCAACAACGCCATCGTCATCCTTGGGGTGGACCAGACCGAAGAGGCGCAGAAGGTCTTGGCCGCCAACTGGGTCAAGACCCTCGGGCACGAAGCCTACAACGTGTAGCGGCCCCTCTGCGGCGGGCGATGCTCTGACCGGATCAGGGGTGCGAAGCTCGGGCCAGCAAGTCGGAGAAGGTCTTGTGGTGCCTCCGCTCGTCGGAGAGGATCTTGCGGAACATGTGGACCGTGCTGGAGTCGCCGGCGGCCTCGGCCGCGGCGATGATCTGGGTATAGAGGTCGATGGCCTCCTGCTCGGTAGCCTGGTCGTTTTGTAGCATCTCCGTTGCGGTCTCACCCATCGCGATGGGATGGGGCTGCGTGGTCGGCCGTCCGCCCATGAGCACGATCCTCTCGGAGATGGCCTCCGCATGGCGCATCTCGGTGATGGCGATCTTCTTGAGGCTCGGCCCGGGAATGAAGTAGAGCGCGTGGCTGGCGATGAACGAGCCCTGTGCGTCGGATGAGAAGCGGCCGAGCCCCGCCCCCTTGAGACCGGCCCCGATGGCGTGTTGGAGCATGTACTGCAGGGAGACCTGCAACTCCCGGGCGAGGGCGCTGTTGAGCTGGTCCACATAGCCGTTGGTGCCGATCGGGTCGCCCATGGTGCCTCCTTGAGTCAGACAGTCGGGGTGGGATCGGGCAGCCCGCCTGCTGGCTAGATCGCCCGCATCCGGTTACCTCTGGGGTTGTGCTCGACCTCAGCCAGTCCGAGGACCTCGAGCACCGGAGGGACGTAGTTGGCGAACCGTCCACGCAGACCCTTCTTGAGTCCATACCAGCCGCCCACCGGGTTCTGCGGCGAGCGGGCCCAGGCTTCGACGGTCCCCTCCTGTGCCTCCTTCTGCTCGTCGGCGCTGCCCAGCGGCAGCCAACCGCCGTCGGCTTTGAGCATGGCGTAGAGGTCGTCGATGGCGCGCAGGAGATAGCGCACCTCGGTCTTGGCGGCGGTCACCACCAGGGCTGCCGGATCGGACTGCTCGTCCCGGAAGGCCTCGATCTCGGACTGGCCACTCGGAGTGGTCAGACGCCAAGGATCCTCGCGGGTCCCGCTTCCTTTGACGCCCGGCGTCATAGCGTGCTCCTTTCTGCTGTCTGTTCGATGCCAGGGATATCCAGAGACCTCAGTCCTTCAAACGTGATCTGAAGAGCGGGGGGCCGCCGCACCATAACCAGCAGCACCGCGCCGACCCCCAAGACCGCGCGATATGAGACTCATGGGCCTCGCCTCTCAGGCTTCTGCACGGGTCCGAGGTTGATACCCAGGAATCGCGGGCGCTAGACGTAAGCGCGAGGTCGACCGTGCGGTCGACATGCTCCTTCGCCGGCTCCGTGGCACCCCGCGTCGGCCGCCCCGGCACCGCAGGCGGCACCGGGGCGGCGGGAGACCTGGGGACCGCGTCAGGCCATCATCTCGAGGAAGGCTTCTAGCCGAGTCTGGAGCTGGCCCACATCACCGGCGGAATAGTCGGTGTCGATGCTCAAGTAGTTGTACCCGGCCTCCCTTACCGCGCGTGCCAATGACGTCGCCTCGATGGAGTAGGGGGCGCAGAACCGGAGCGAGTAGTCGACCACGCCGTCGACGGCGTACTCCTGCGCGAGGCGAAGCACGTCGTGGGTGCGTCCCTGGTTGGGAGTGAAGCATGCGCAGTTGATGTCGAGGTACTTCGCCGCGAGATCGTCGAGCATCGCCTCGACCGTGGTCGCCGTCTCCGGCACCAGCTTCTCGTAGTAGCGCGAGCCGGTGCAGAGTTCCTCGGCCACCACGACGCCGCCCGCCTTCTCGATGATGTCGTGCAGCTTCCAGTTGGGGATGCTCATGGGGCTTCCCGTGATCATCAGCCGCGGGGCGTCCTTGGGGGCCACCCCCTGCCCGGCTGCTATCCGTGCCTCCAGTTCGTCCGCGATCTTGTTCACCATCTGGGTGAAGCGAGGCACGTCGTCGTAGAAGGCCACCTGTACCGCGAGCAGGGCATCTTTGCCGGAGATCGGCACCGGGGAGGCCTTTCGTGCGGCGTTCAGGCGCTGCAAGGCCCGGCGTTTGCCGTTCACTTCCTTGATCGCCTGGGCAAGGGCGTCGGCTGTGAGCTTCCGCCCGCTCACTTCCTCCAGAGTGGCGACCAGGCGGTCGAGTTCCGAGCGCCACAGGACGAGGTCGTGCGGCCGCTTCATCTGCGGGAGCTCCATCACGAAGACGGGCGCGAACTCGGCGAACAACTCGTACGCCTTCTTCTTGCCGTCGCAGGTGGTCTCGCCGATGACGAGGTCGGCCGACTCCACGTACGGGCAGACCCTCCCCAACTTGAAGCCCATGAAGGATTTGACAAGAGCGCACGTGTTCGCGGGCAGCAGGCGCTCCACCTTGTCATAGGCCCACTCGGCGCCGGCGCACAGGCCCACGGCGATCCCCCCGAGTGCTCGGATGATCTCCTCGGGCACATAGAGACAGAACGTGCCGATGACCGTGCCTCCGGCGGCCTTGTGGTCCAGCAGTTCCTTGACGCGCAGGCCGTGGATCTCGCTCATCACGAAGTCGAAGTAGGCCATCCCTTCGGGGCGGTCGTTCTGAGTGAGGTAGGCCTGCTGGTACAGCTGAGGGATGGCGGCGAGCAGCATATCGTGGGCTTCCAAGTCCAGCCCGAGGCTTTCCCACATGGGGCGGTAGTCGATAGTGGTGTCGGTCACGGTCTCCTCCTAGTCTGGTTGCGCCGGTCGAACGATGTCCGTCCGGCCGCTCGGAGGAGAAGGAGGGTCTAGCCCGGATGTGTCCTCGAGAGGCGACGGCAGGTCCGTCGGCGGCGAAGGGATTCGTCATTCGCTACGCGCTGGCTTCGTGCAACCCGTGCACGAACCAAGCGGGTTCAGGTCTTCAGCTCGACGGTCATACCATGTCACCTCCTCTCGTAGAGTCCGCGTCGCACGTGATCCTCGCCCAGAGCAGATTCGGGGTCCACTGCGTCCCTGCCCAGCCCTGGCCCCGCAGGCGGCCGTAGATGAGAAGCAAAGGCACCAAGGTCCCCAGCGCAATGCGCGCCTTGCCGCGTCCGAGCCACCACCTCACCAGTGGGAACATCAAGCAGGCCACCAGCACTCCTCGGGCGTGTTCCTTCTTGGCGGTGGGAATCACCCACACAGGCAGTGTGATGAAGAACCCGGGGGGATCGCCGGCCAGCACCGACCCGCACAGCGCGGCCACGCCCCGGCCGCCGCCCACGGTGATGTGCCCGGCCAGGGGCGCCAGCATCAGCGCATCGACGGTAACGGGATCAGCTCCCGCGGCGCGGCCCACGAGGGGAGGCACCAGGCCTTTGAGGGCGTCCCCGGTGAATACTGCCACGGCGGCCTTCTTGCCCATCACCCGGTAGATGCTCGATGTTCCGGGGTTGACAGTCTCGAGTCGCTCCCTCTGATCCGGCGTCGCGAACAACGCCGCCAGGCGGGCGGCCGGTATGCAGCCAACCGCGAAGGCGGCGGAAACGGCGAGCAGCGAACGCCAAGGCGACGGCGACCAACGGCGCTTGGGCCGGCGCCGGGAGCGGCCGCCGGCCGGTGGGGTCCTTGGGTCACGCGACACGTGAGACCTGCCGCCGAGCTGCCCGGTTCTTCCTGCCCGATATGACCACCCGGGTACCTATCGCCAGTGCTCCTATAGTCATGGGGACGAGCCAGGTAAAGATACGCCATAGGAGCAGACTCGACACCCGGATGTCGGGGGGGATGGTCGCGCCTATCAGGCCTAGGTAGCCCAGTTCTGCCACCCCCGCTCCGCCCGGCAGAGGCGAGAAAGGCATGATCACCTGAAGGGCGGCCTGGGCGACGATCACGTGCAGTAGCCCGCCCTGGTAGCCGAGCGCCATCAAGATCAGCGGGATGATGGAGAACATGGCCACCCAGTAGACGGCCTGCAGCGTGACGGTGCTGACGATGGCCCTCCATCCTGCGTGGAACAGCACCATATTGGCCTCTCGAAACGAGTCCGTGTACTTCCGCACCCGCCCCGGCAATAGGCGCATGCCGACCGGCTTGTGCGTCCACAGGCCGGCGATGATCCAGCCAGCTATCACCGCCAGTATCACGGCGATGAGGATCCATCGCTGGAGGCTGGTCAGCCGGGTCCCGATAGCCGGAACGAGCGCCACCGCCGCTACGATGACCAGCAGCGATGTGTGGATGAGCCCTTTGACGATCACCGCGGAGGTGGCCTGCGTGGCGCTTAGGCCGGAATAGCGGAGGCGGACTACTTGGTAGGGGATCTCGAGCCCGCCGAACGACGTTGCGCCCCCCACCAGCAGCGATTCCATGGCCACGCCGAATATTCCCCACGTAGACGCTTTCGGACACAGGGCGCGGGCGATCACCACCAGAGTGAAGGCCTCCGTGAGCAGCACGATGAGGAGGCACAGCCCGGCCAGAGCCAGGAACGGGTAACGAGCGTTGCCAAGGTCCGTTTTGGCTATCTGCGGCCCCAGACGAGAACCCGCGATCACGATGACAACCGCGGCGACGGCAAGACCGGCGGCCAGGTTGAAAAGTAGGCGGCGCCAACGTACGACGCCCGGGGCGGCCGCATTGGCGGAGGTCTCAGCCGATGCGGCCGCAGAGGCTGCGTCGAAAGTGCCGGTGGGGGGCGCGAGCACGCTGCTCTCGATCGCCGACTGGGGCACCGGGTCGTCGCTCCGGTCCGCGGCCGGCCCCTTTTCTTCGGTGCTCAGGCCCTCACCGCCCTGGCCAGCAGTTCCCGGTACTGTATGGCCACGACTTCCGGCGAGTGCCGGGAGAGGGTGAACTCCCTGGCCCGCTCCCCCATCGCGGCGCGGGCGTCAGGGGTCAGCGCGAGCAGCCGGCGCAGAGCCTCCGCCACCTCCTCGCTCGAATCACCCGCCGGGATGATGCCCGTCTCGCCACTCTTGACGCTCTCCGGGGCGCCGCCGGACCGGCCGGCGAGTACCGGCAAGCGGGCCAACGACGCTTCGGCGAACACGATGCCGAAGCCCTCCACCTCGAGGCCCCCCCAGCGGGTGCGGCAGGGACAGGCGAAGATGTCGGCCGCCCTCAGCCAGATCTTCAGATCTTCGGTATCCAGCGCCCCGGTCATGAGCACTCGTTCGTCCACGTCGAGCGACGCCGCCGTGTGTTTGAGGCGCTTCTCCATACGCCCGCCACCGATGATGGCGAGATTCAGGCGCGGGTACTCGTCGCTGAGCAGGGCAAGCGCTTCGATGAGGCGGTCCTGGCCCTTGCGCGGAACGAGCCGGCCGATGATGATGACCAATTCTCCGTCGATCCCCAGTTCAGCTTTGGCCTCGACCTTCCCAGGCAAGGGCGGCAGATTGAATGCGCCGTCCAGAGGAGGCCGTAAGGTGACGGCCGGCACCCGCCCGCGCACCTCCTTCGCGGCCACCGAAGCGGTGAAGTCGCTGACCGTGGCCAGAAGGGCCGCGTTGCCCAGAACGTGGCGCAACAGCGATGAGCCGATAGGCATGGCCGCGGGGACGGTGACCTCGGCTCCACCCAGGAACACGATATACGGCAGACCGCTACGCTTTGTGATACTGGGGCCCAAAAGGCCCGTGGGCAATGGATGGCCGAATTGGACCAACTCCAGCCCGTATTGTTCGATGAGCGCAAGGGAGAGCCGCAGCAGTCCCCGCGTGGGGCGCAGTTGTTCCAGCGGGTACCGGTGGACGGTATACGGATGTGAAGTGTCAAAGTCCTGGCCTCCGGGCTGATCCGGGGCGATGATGATGACGTCTGTCGGGTCGAGAAGCTGTATCAGTCCCCAGTAGTACGACTGCGCGCCCCCTATGCGTGGGGGGAAGTCGTTGGTGATGAAAAGCGAGCGAGGCACGTTCGATCCGCTGGCCCCATCGCGCTGCATCGTGCCAGGCGTGGATCTCTCTTCGCTGCCGCTCGTGACGTCCTGCTGCACCGCTTCGATCCCCCAGACCTGGAATGCGATCGCCCTGCCGCCCAGTATAGGGGCTCAGCAGGCTTCCCCGCAAAGCGTGAGAGTTGTAGCATGGTGGGAACAATCCCTAGCGACAATCTCCAAATACCAAGAGCGACGTCCGGAGGCGGCATGGTAGCTGGCGTGGGGAGGCTCAAGCAGCGTTCGACGGAGATCGCCCTTGGCGAGATGCTCAAGCTGCTGAGCTCCAATCCCGAGAAGAACCTCATCCGGATGGCCCGTCTGGCCGAGACTCTGGGAACGAGCGAATACCAGAGACACAACGCGAAGATCTGGCGGGAGTATTTCGACAACGCCCTCCAGCAGGATCCACCGCCGGTGGCGATGCAGCTCATTCTCAGGGCTATCCACAGCACTTCGTCCAAGTATCTGTCGCGCACCGTGTCGAACTTGCTGGTGAATTCCCTGTGGCAGGGAGGGGCGCGGCGCAGCGCTTGGGAACGGGCCAACGACGCCAAGGCCCCATTCATTATTCTCATGAGCCCAACCATGCGCTGCAACCTGGCCTGCGCAGGATGCTACGCCGGCGAGTACGACCAGAAGGACGACCTGCCCATGGAGGTCGTCGACCGGATCGTGACCGAAGGCCGTGAACTGGGCATCTACGCGTACACCTTGCTGGGAGGCGAGCCCTTCATCCGCAAGGACGTGCTCGACCTGTTCGAGCGGAACTCCGACTGCGACTTCCTGGTTTTCAGCAACGGTAGCCTGATCGATGACGGGGTGGCCGCCCGACTGGCGAAGGCGGCGAACGTCGCTGTCTGCTTCAGCGTCGACGGATGCGAGGCCACCAACGACGCACGGCGCGGGCTTGGTGCGCTTAGACGCACCGAGCGGGCCATGGCCCTTCTTCGCCATCACAAGATCCCCTTCGGCTTCTCCACCATGGTCACCTCGCGCAACTACCTCGAGGCCAGCAGCGACGAGTTCTGCAACTACCTCATTGGACAGGGCTGCCTGTTCGGGTTCCACTTCCTCTACATGCCGGTGGGAGCCGATCCCGACCTGTCACTCATGCCCACTCCAGAGCAGCGCGAGTATCTGCGGGTCAATGGCGCCGAGCGCATCCGGAGCGAGAAGCCTCTATTCGTCATGGATTTCTGGAACGACGCCCCGCATGTGGGCGGGTGCATCGCAGGTGGACGGGCGTACATGCACATCACGTCCACGGGCGACGTGGAGCCTTGCATCTTCACGCACTTCGCGGCCGACAACATCAAGGAGAAGCCCCTCACCGAGGTGCTCAAGTCGCCCTTCTTCCGCGCCATCCAGGCCCGGCAGCCGTTCAGCGAAAACCTGCTGCGTCCCTGCATGCTCATAGATGAGCCCAACGTCATCCGCGAGGCGGTGTGCACAACCGGGGCTCATCCGACTCACCCTGGGGCCGAGGACCTTATCACCACCTATGCCCACGCCATGGACCAGTATGCGGCCGATTTCCGGGAACTGGCCGACGAGGCCTGGGCCACGCTGCGGCCCCATGAGGTGCCTTACGGGGCGGCCGCAGATGTGGCGGTGGCCGACGTGGTGGGTGGTGACGCCGTGCTACTCGAAGTGGAGGCCGACGAAACCGGCGCAGCCGAGACCCAGGCCGACGAAGCGGCCGAGTTCGTGGCGGCCGCCCGCTGAGAGAGCGGGGGCTGAGAGCGTCTGCCCGCCGGCCCTCAGCGGGCCCCGGGGCGGCACGCCCTACTTGATCGCGTAGAGGAAGCCGTCGAGGGTACCCACCAAGACCGTCCCGCCCGCGACGGACAGCGAGCCCCAGATGGCGCCGCCCGGCTGGAGCTTCCATTTCTCCTGACCGGTCTGGGCGTCTGCCGCGTAGACGTAGGAGTCGGGACTCCCGACGTAGACGACGTTGTCCGAGACTACCGGGGAGCACCGAAGGATGTTGCCGACCTGCAGCTTCCATTTCTCCTGACCCGTCTGCGCGTCGACGGCGTAGAGGAACATGTCGTCGCTTCCTACATAGACGGTCCCGTTGGCTATCGCCGGCGAGGAGGCCACGCCGCCTCCGGTCTTGAAGTTCCACTTCTTCTGCCCCGTCTGAGCGTCGAAGGCGTGGAGGAACTCATCGTAGCTCCCCACATATACCGTCCCGCCGGCGACCGTCGGCGAGGACCAGATGGCCGCCCCGGTCGGCGACTGCCACTTCTGCTCCCCGGTCTGTGCGTCGACCGCGTGGAGGTACTTGTCGGCGCCGCCGAAGTAGACGACTCCGCCCACGACGGCCGGCGAGGAATTGACTGCGCTGCCGCCGCCCGCCTTCCATTTCTGGGTGCCTGCCTGCGCGTCAACTGCGTAGAGATAGCCGTCACCACTGCCCACATAGACCGTGCCATCTGAGACGACAGGAGCGGATACGATCCCGTAGAGCGTCTTGAATTTCCACTTCTCGGTACCGTTCTGCAGGTCCAGGGCATAGAGGTACGCGTCGTCGCTGCCCACGTAGACGATCCCGCCGGACACGGCTGGAGACGACCACACCGCCTTGCCCGTCTTGGCCTTCCATTTCTGCTGCCCGGTCTGGATATCCACGGCGTAGACATAGCTGTCGGCCGCGCCGAAGTAGGCCACGCCCGCGTACACTGCCGCGCACGACCAGGGGATGCCGTTGGTGGTGTCCTCTGTCTGGAACTTCCAGATGACGCTACCGGCCTGAACCGGTCCGCCCGCAGGGTAGACGCCGGTGCGAGCCGGATCGGCCCTGAACATGGCGGCTCCGGTGTCCGGGGGGGTTCCCGTGGGCTGAGTGGTCGCGGTGGTCGACTGCGTCGTGGGTGGGGAGGTGGAGGTCGTGGTGGTCGTGGTCGTCGGAAGAGGGAGCAGCCCGTCAGCAGCATCATCAGCGACAGTGCGCAGACTGATCGACACGACGAGCAGGGCGATCTTGCTGGACTTCACGGCGGACCGGTACCTCCTGTACGGGTTCAGGGATGTATAACACCTCCCGCGCGCTTCAACAAGGCGAGGTCGCGCGCGAGCCCGTTGAGGCGGCCAAACCCAGCGTGGCCGAGGCCGCCACCCCGGTGTGCTCGAGGGCGCGCTCAGGGCGAGGGCGACCCGTCTTCTGGCGCTTGCGCCCGCCCGCCCTGTGCCGCGGCTCCCTCTTCCGGGATGTCCCCTGTGGCCTCCGGGCCGGCGTCGGGGGCCACTTCCGGCGCGTCGTTCCGAGCCGGCTGGGCCTTCGTGGGCCGCAGGGGGATGGGTACTATGGGCCGGGGTGCGCTTTCCGCCGCCGCCGCTGCTCCTGTAGCCGCTCCGACAGGCGGCATAGTGTCCGGTGCCGCTTCTGCGGGCACTGCGGGGACTTCCGGTTCTTCTGCAGGGAGTTCGGGTTCGTCGGCCGGGACCTCCGGTTCTGCCGCTGGAACGATGGGCGGTGCCGGCTCGGCCTGCTCGTCCGCAACTGCCTCCGCGGGCGCCACCTCCGCCGGCGTGGGAGCCGGCTCTTCTTCTTCAGCTATCGGGGCCTCGGTCGCGCCGACCGCCGCCGCTGCGCCGGCCACTTCTGCGGCAGGCGCCGGCGGTGGAGTGATTGCGGCGACTTCTGCCGTCGGCGCAGCGGCCTCCGGGGCGGCCGTCAGCGCTTCCGAAGCCTGAGTTTCTGCGGGCGGCTGGGGCGCCGGCTTCCGCCGGCGAGCGAGAAGGATCGCGGCCACGACGCCGCCGATGACGACCACCAGTCCGGCTATGATCACGCCGATGATCGCTCCCCAGTGGTACACCGTACTCTGAGCAGACATCTCCCGAGCGCCGGAGGTCCCCATGGTCCATACCAGCGTGTTCCCGCGCACCTCATCCGCATTGTTGTCTTTGATACTGCCGGGTAGCGTCACCCGGTTCTCGACAGTGAGCAGGTCGCCCAGAATAGCCTGGGTGTACCCGGTCACCGATTCTCCGCGGGATGTGATCGACCCGGCATCGGCCGTCGCCGAGTAGGAGGTCGTGGAAGCGAAGAATCCCTGGTCCTGGGTCAGCGAAAGCTGGTCGGTGGCGATGACGGCGCCGAGGAACCGACCGGAGAGGATCTGCTCGAGTTCCTCCGGGCTGGAGAAGGGTCGGGTGAGGGTGATCCAGCGCGCGCCTGAGTCGTCTGTGCCTCTCTCGACGGTCCAGTCCCCAGGAATCTGACCGAGGATCAGATCGAAGAGGTCATCCGCGCTGAGCGGGGTGTCTGTAAAAGCTCCCAGCTCACCCAGGATGCCGAGGATCGCCCCAGCCTCTCCTCCCACGCCTTGCACTACACCGGACAGGGCGTCCTGGAGCTCCTTGTCGGCCACCAGGCGCATCCCCACCGTCCCCGAGCCGTCGGTATTGACCGTGGTGTCAACCCCGGCCTGGACGTTGCAGCCGGCGAGGATCGGCAGGCCGGCGAGGATAAGAACAAGCATGGCGGCGGATAAGGCCCATCCGATCCGCCGCCGGCGGTGTGTGGCGGGCGAGCAGGCTATCGCTCTGTTCACGAGGACCCCTCCTGTGGGCAACTCTTCGACCGGGCTGTCTAGAACTCCGGGCCTGGGACGGGTCGATACCCTGGGGGGTTCCGGTTAGTGAGGGCTTGTCGCGCCTGCGAACGCTTGTCGGGCCTGCGAACGGGCGCCCCCAGACTCTACTTGTCGACAGGCTCCAGGTAGAAGAGAACGTGACGTATCTGATCACCCTCGAGCTCATGGATGACGATGCCCGCCTGGTCACCAGGAGACCCGTCGGCCTGCCGGCCCTGCCACAGCCACTCGACCCAGACCGCATCGTCAGTCACGGCCCAACGGACCGCCGTCGCCTTGAAGTCGTCGAGCTTAGCCATGATCGGGGCCCAGTTCCGCCAGATCTGGTCTCGCCCGCGAAAGTTCCGGGACGGGTGGGCAGGGTACTCTACGACGACCTCGGGGTGGAATAGCCTGATGAGGCCTTCGAGATCGCGGTCGTTGATGGCGCGCTCGAGCCGTCCGACCATATCCCTCGCGGTGGAATCCGCCTGCTGCTCAGCCACAACCCCGCTCCTTTCCGCGTCGCCACGGACGCTCGGAGGCCGAACGGCACCCGCCACAGGGGCCTCCGCGATCGTCAGACCATGCGCAATCCGTGAACCGTCAGGCCACCGGGCTCTTGGGAGTGCTCTTTGGTTCCTCGTCCGTCTTGACCTCGGCCGCGGCGTCGATGTCGGCATCTTCCTTGATGGCCGTCTTGAAGCCCTCTTCGCCCTCTTTGATGCCCTTCTTGAGTCCCACCACGGAACTGCCGAGCGAACGGCCCAGGCGCGGGATCAACCTGCCGCCGAACACGAGCAGGATGATCACGACGACGATTATGATTTCCCAGGGCCCTAACCAACCAGGCATAGAAATACTCTCCTTGCTGCTGAAGAAAACCTTCGTGCGTATTGTCTCACGGTTGAGGGAAGACGAGTACCATAGCGTGACTATGGACCGCTCGGGGATTTGTGGGGAGCACATGACGGAGTCTCGCGCCACTCATCGCAGGGAGTTTGTCTCCGAACCGATCACCCCGGTGGAGGGCTCGTTCGACGTCGCGGCGATGCCGGGTGGCGAGCCGGGCCTGCCGATCCGGTTCGTCTGGCGCGGCGAGGAGTACGAGGTGGTTCGGGTGCTCGAGAAGTGGAAGACCACCGGGCCGTGCCGGCACGGCAGCGGGGAGCAGTACGTCCGCAGACACTGGTTCAGGGTAGAGACCGCCGACGGCCAAGAGATGGAGATCTACTTCGACCGGCAGCCCCGCGCTCGCAAGAAGAAGCAGCGCTGGTGGCTGGCCACCATCATGGAGCGCGGAGGTTAATCAGCCCAGCGGTCGTCGGCCTGGTACTCCCGCCCGGCCGGGTAGTCCCACCCCCAGACCTTGAGCGTCCGGTCCCCGGCCGAGGAGACCACGCGCTCTCCGTCGGGCGATATAGCACAGGCCCACACCGTGTGGCTGTGGCCGTGCAGGGTGCTCTCACACGCGCCGGACTGCGGGTCCCAGAG
Organism: uncultured Actinomycetota bacterium; assembly: GCA_963843515.1. Lineage (GTDB taxonomy): Bacteria > Actinomycetota > Thermoleophilia > RBG-16-64-13 > RBG-16-64-13 > CAIQPS01. Next base: position 18,823 of record CAWJKH010000009.1, on the reverse strand, counting down.
CTTCACGGTCCGGTCGACGCTCCCCGAGACGATCCGCTCTCCGCCGGGGGAAAAGGCGCAGGTCTGCACACCCTGGGAGTGGCCCCGGAAGGTCCGCAGGCACCTGCCCCTGTCGGTGCCCCATGTCTTGAGAGTGTCGTCCGCGCCGGCGGAAACCAACTGGCGTCCGTCGGGCGAGAAGGCACACGCCTCCACCGGCCCCCTATGACCCTTGAGAGTGCGTAGGCACTTTCCCGTATCGGGATGCCACAGCTTGAGTGTCCCGTCGGCGCTTCCCGAGGCCACGGTGGTCCCGTCCGTCGAGACGGCGCAGGAGTTCACCGCCAAGGAGTGGCCGCCGAGCGCGCGCAGGCAGGTGGCGGTGTTGGTTTCCCACAACCTGAGGGTGCGGTCGTGGCTCGCCGAGATGATGCGCCGGCCATCGGGGAAGAATGCGCAGGCGGTCACGGCCTCGCCATGACCCGCCATAGTGGCTTCGCAGGCGCCGGTTCCCAAGTCCCAGAGCTTCAGCACCAGGTCATGTCCGCCGGAGGCCACCCGGCGTCCGTCCGGTGAGAAGGCACACGATTCCACCGTGCCCCGGTGGCCACCCAGGGTCAACAGGCACTCGCCGGTGGTTGCGTCCCAGACCTTGACCGTGCCGTCGGTGCCCGCGGACGCGATCCGGCCTCCGTCCGGGGAGAAGGCACACGAGCGCACGTAGCCGTCATGCCCTCTCAACGTAAGGAGGCACTCACGGGGAGCGCTGCCCCCACTCGTGTGCAAGTCCGGGCTCAGCCCCGTTCCAAGCGGCGCGCCGCGCTTGCCCAGGTCGGATGTGGTGATCGGTCCGGCTGCCGTGCGCATCGTCTCCCTCCTTGTCGCAGTGTCATGCGATCCCCGGCACTCGGGCGGATGCTGGGCACCGGCTCGCATCCTCAGCATCGACGAGAGGGGTCAAGCAAAGACAAAGCGCGGAAAAAGATGAGAGAAAGCAGACGAGGAAGGTGGCTGCCCGACGAGGATTCGAACCTCGGCTAACTGATCCAGAGTCAGTCGTGCTACCGTTACACCATCGGGCATAGACCGGATGCGCGCCGGCGTGGCGCGCGGCTTGTCGAGTTTATCATCGCCAAGGCGCCTGCACAGTCACCGACCATCCGGTGCGCCTGGCCGCTTCCGCCGCCCGTTACCCCAGCCGTTTCTCTATCTTGGCCCAGGCGTCCTTGAGCGTCACAGTACGGTTGAAGACCGGGGCGCCCGGCCGGGAGTCCGCTGAGTCGGCGCAGAAGTAGCCCAGCCGTTCGAACTGGTACCGGGCCCCGGGCTCGGCCGCGGCCAGCGACGGTTCTAGCCTGCAGCCCCGCAGGATCTCGAGAGAGTAGGGGTTGAGCGTCTCGGTGAAGTCGACACCTTCCGGTACGTCGTCCGGGTTCTCCACCGAGAATAGTGTGTCGTAGAGGCGGACCTCCGCGTCCACGGCGTGGGCGGCAGATACCCAGTGGATAGTACTCTTGACCTTGCGCCCGTCGGGCGCATCGCCACCGCGGGTGGCCGGGTCGTAGGCGGCCCGCACCTCCACCACCTCGCCGGTCTGCGGGTCCTTCACCACACCGGTGCAGGTGATCAGGTAGGCGGAGCGCAGGCGCACCTCCACCCCGGGGCTCAGCCGGTGGTACTTCGGTGGGGGCACGTCCCGGAAGTCGTCCTGTTCGATATAGATCACTTTGGAGAACGGCACCTTGCGGGTGCCGGCGCTCGGATCTTCCGGGTTGTTGATGGCCTCGAACTCCTCCACCAGCCCGTCGGGATAGTTCTCGATCACGACCCGCAGGGGGCGCAGAACGGCCATGGCCCGCGGCGCCTGTTGATTGAGATCGTCACGCACGAAGTGCTCCAGCAGCCCTATCTCCACCAGGTTCTCTCGCTTGGCCACCCCGATGCGGTCGCAGAAGGCTCGGATGGCCTCAGCCGGATAGCCGCGCCGGCGCATGCCCGAGATAGTTGGCATGCGCGGGTCGTCCCAGCCCCGCACCGATCCCTCCTGGACCAGACGCAACAGCCTGCGTTTGCTCATAATGGTGTAGGTGACGTTGAGCCGGGCGAACTCGCGTTGGATGGGATGGATCCGCGGCAGGTCGAGGGCGTCGAGGATCCAGTCGTAGAGAGGACGATGGACCTCGAACTCCAGCGTGCAGATGCTGTGGGTGATGCCTTCGATGTAGTCGCTCAGCCCATGGGCGAAGTCGTACATGGGGTAGATGCACCAGGCGTCGCCGGTGTGGTGATGGAAGGCGTGCCGGATGCGGTACAGAACCGGGTCGCGCAGCCAGACATTGGGCGCGCTCATGTCGATCTTGGCCCGCAGGGTGCGGGCGCCGTCGGGGAACTCGCCGGCGCGCATGCGGGCGAACAGGTCGAGGCTCTCGTCGACGGAGCGGTTTCGGTAGTGGCTCTCCTCACCCGGGCGGTCGGGCGCGCCGCGCATCTGGTCCACCTCTTCGGCCGTGTGGTCGCAGACGAAAGCTTTACCTTTCCCTATCAGCTCGAGCGCGTACTCGTATAGTGGCTGGAAGTAGTCGGAGGCGTAGAAAGGCTCGAGCCTCCGGCCCTCGGCCACGCCCGCGGCCTCCGCCGCCATCACCGGTGGCATAAAGAAGTCCTCGCCGCCATCGGCCGGGCGCCTGTTCGGGAGGCCGCCCACCGGCTTGAGGGCCAGACAGTGGTCGGCCCAGCCGGCGATGAGCCAGTTCACATCGGCGGTGATGGAGTCGACGTACTCAACGTCCTCTTTGGCCGGATTGGTGTCGTCCATGCGCAGGTTGCAGCGGCCGCCGAACTGGCGGGCTATCCCGAAGTTGAGGCAGATGGACTTGGCGTGCCCGATGTGCAGGTAGCCGTTCGGCTCCGGCGGAAAGCGAGTGACCACTTCGCCGACACGGCCCGAGGCCAGGTCTTGCTGCACGATCTCGCGGATGAAGTCCTGGTCCGACATGGTGCTCCTGCTCGGGCGGGGATCACTGAGGCCGCTCGCACGCGCGGTCAAGGCCCTTTTTTCTCATACCGTCGAGGGAGCGTCAAGCGACGTACCGGGCTTCTACTTAACCCCCGGGACCGAGAGCAGCTGAGTGAGCACCGGCCCAATGTTCTCTACCTGCTGGGCGAGAGCGTCGTGGGCAGTCTTCATTCTGGCGGCGTCCTTGGCTTTCAGAGCCGCGATGAAATCGTCCATGCTCTTGACCTCTGCCTGGAAGAAGCTCACAAACTCATTGTGAAGCGCGGCCACAACCGCCGGGGCCTGAATGGCCAGGAGTTGATCCTGGAGCTTGTGGGCGAAAGCCGAGGCCGCGTCGGCCTGCTGAGAATCAGCTGCAGTGGCGGTCGACGGGTCCGTGATGTTTAGGAACGAGGTGTCCGGACCGGTCGCGAAGGCCTGCGCGAAGCTGCCCATGGCGTCGAGGTACACCTGAAGTTCCGCGGTAGGGATGCCCGCAGACCCGCCCGAAACTGTGGTGCTGCTCCCATCCGGCGAGGTCGTCACCGATGTGCTCACTGCCGCGGAAGTAGTGGTGAGGGCCGTCGGCTCCGTGGTTGCGGGCGCCAGCGAAGTCGTCGACGCCGCGGTCGATCCGCAGGCAGCCAGCGCGACAGCAAGGGCCGCAATGATTGCAGCCAGCACAGACACCGTCCAACGTCCACGCATCGTGCACCTCCTGGTCGGTCGTTCTTCGCACCCACCAGTATGCCTCAAGTGGGACTCGGGGGCTACGAGCGCGGGTGATAGAGTGGCAGGAGGATGCTGGCGCGAAGTCCGGCAGGAGGCGCGAACAGGAGGGTCGCCACGTGATCACTCTGTCGTTGAAGGACAGCGGGGAACCGATTGGGACGATTGACGAAGCCGACCTCGAGTTGCTGACAGACCAGCTCGAGGAGGAGACCGACGAGGACACCGACTACTACATTAGCCCCGCGACCATCGACTATCTGGAGCAGAACGGCGCCAGCCCCGATCTGGTGGTCATGCTGCGGGAAGCCGTGGGCAATTCCGACGGCGTCGAGGTGGTCTGGGCGGAGGCCTGAGCGAGGCCTGACCAGCGCCGGTCGGGCCGGCCTGCCTATCTGCGATCTTCCATCCTTATGGGGATGTCGAAGTGGTACACGCGCTCTCGTACGCCCAGTGACCCATAAAGCTCTATCGCGGCCTCGTCGCCCGGGTCGGCTTGGACGAAGATCACCCAGGCCTTTCCCTCCCGAGCGATGGCCCTGAGCTCCTCTATCAGCGCGGTGGCCACTCCTCTTCTGCGATGCCCTTCCCTGACCCCGAGGTCGTATATGTAGATCTCGGTCCGTTCTCGCTCGAACTTCTCCAGTTCGTAGGCCGCGAGGCCGCCCACCACCTCGTCTTCTGCCAAAGCGGCAAGGGCTATGAAGTCAGTCCGTCGCAGCAGCCCTCGCAGATACTCCTCGCTCGGGACCGCGCCGAGATAGGTCTCGGGTTCATCGAACACCTCGGCGAAGAGTGCAAGCATTTCTCGGAGCAGCCCGGTATCTAGGTCCCCGAGGCGCCTGTAGGAGTAGTTCACATCCACGTTGGCCCGCTCCGCCGGCGTGTGACTAGGAGCGTCGCAGGGAGCGCTGCAGATGCGTCTTCTGGATCGAGGCCACGACCGAGTACAGGGGGTTGACCATGTTGGCCACGTACAGGCCACCAACCTGGCCCAGCAGTTGGTACGCTTCCCACCGGTCGAAACCGAAATCCGCCTCCATCCATAGCACGAGCTCTGCGTAGGCGATCCGGGCGGCATCCTCCATTGGCTTGGCCGACCCGACCACCATGATGGCCTCGTCCGAGACGATCCGCGGCCAGCCGATGCGCTCGCTCTTGCGGATCGCGAAGACCACCGACAGCCTGCAAGGGATCTCCAGGGCAACGCCGCACACCTCCCCTTGGCCCTGGTTGGCGTGACAGTCCCCTACGGAGAACAAAGCCCCCTTCACCGACACAGGCAGGTGCAAAGTGTTGCCCGGCCGTGCGTCGGGGCAGTCCATGTTGCCCCCGTGCGGTCCCGGGGTGATGGAGGCTATCGCTTCGAGTGCAGGCGCGACCCCGATGCTGCCCATAAACGGCTTCCAGGGTACGCGCACTCCGATCTCCGGGTTCTCCAGATACCGCCCTTCGGGACCGTCGTACAGCGGCCATATCCACGTCCTCTCGGGGATGGGCTCCTGTAGGGTCCGGGTGTAGTCCGTCGAGGTGAGGCCGCCCATGTTCGGCACGAAGCAACTCACCGCAAAATCCCGCAGCGGCTCGATGCTCTCGATGTGCACCGCCAGGGTGTCTCCAGACTCCGCTCCCTCGATGGCTATAGGACCAGTGAGCGGGTTGGGGTCCCTGCCCGCCATGGCCTGGCCGGGAAGGTCCGACTCGGAACGGATCCTGCCGCCCAGGGCGTCCTGGGTGTAGATGACCACCGTCTCTCCGGGTCGGACGGAGGCCACAGGGTCCTGGTGGGGGCTAAAGCTGAAGGAGTACTCGTCGACTGTGATCTCGGCTCTGGCCAACGCGGACCGCCCTTCACTTGCGGGCATACATCGTTACGACTGGGGGAACTCTCAGAACCATGCCGCACCGCCGGATCGCAAAAGCAGGCACCGGTCTCGCAGCGGGAGCCTTACTCACCGCCCCATTGCTGGGCGTGCTCGCCTTGGGCTGGCTGGCCGGGATCCCTTACCTGCCTTTCACCGTCTTCGAATGGCTCATCCGGATCCTCCCAGGTTCGGTAGTGACCTTTGGGCTGGATCTCACCCTATCGGTGCTGAGCGGTCTGGGCTTCGACATCAAGGATACCGCCAAGACGGCCGAGCAGGTCCTTGCCGTCGCCACCCTCTTCGTCGTCGGTGTCATCATCGGGCTTCTGTTCTTCCTGCTGGTGCGAACGACGGACCGGCGGCGCATCCAACGCTACGGGCTGCTGGTGGGCGGAGCCGTGGGCGTCTTCTCCACGGTGGTTACGCTGGTCCAGGGGGTCCCCGCGGGCGCCGCCGGCAAGGTGGGTTTCGTCTTCTGGGTGCTCGTCCTGTTCCTTCTGTGGGGATGGGGGATGGCCCGTGTCTATCTGCTGGCGTTCCCGGTGGCCGGCGCCGCCGCCGCGGTCGCGGCCCGCGACCCTACAGCGGCGATCATGGCACCCCCATCGCCCGACGGCCCTGTGCCGGGGCCGGAGCGGCGGCCTATGGCGGCGGTCGAGGCTTTGCCCCAGGCCGAGGTCAGGGTCATCAGCCGCAGGCGCTTCGTCATCCAGATGGGCGGACTGGCCGCCACCATCATCGTGGTGGGAGCCGGGGTGGGGGCCGTCCTCCGAACCGAGGTGGCGCCGCAGACGCCGGGGGAGGGGGACGCCCCGATCCCATTCCCCAATGCAGACTCACCCGTTCAGCCGGCGCCCGGCACTCGGCCCGAGTACACGCCCGTGGAAGATCATTACCGGGTGGATATCACTCTCACCGCCCCCGAGGTAGCCGAGGCGGACTGGCGGCTGATCGTCGACGGACTGGTCGACGAGCCCCTGTCTCTGACGCTCGATCAGCTACGTTCGGACTTCGAGCGGATTGACCAGTTCGTTACCCTGGCGTGCATCTCCAACCCCATCGGGGGGCCCTTCATCGGGACCACTCTGTGGACCGGTGCCTCTTTCCGCGACATTCTCGCCCGAGCTCGGCCCCAGGCCGGCGCGCTGTACGTGCATCTCGAATCGGCCGATGGGTTCGGTGAGGAGATGGACGTGGAGCTGATCGAAGGTGACCCGCGCATTACGCTCGCCTACGCCTGGGACGGAGAACCGCTCACCCGGCAGCATGGCTTCCCGCTACGCGTCTTCATCCCCGATCGGTACGGCATGAAGCAGCCCAAGTGGATAACCCGGGCGACGCTCGCGGCCGAGTCCAAGCCGGGCTATTGGGTGGAGCGAGGCTGGGACGAGAAGGCCGAGGTCAAGACCACCTCGGTCATCGACACCGTGGCCGTCAAATCCCTGGTCACTCGCGGGGAGCAGACATACGTGCCCATGGGCGGCGTCGCCCACTCGGGAGCGAAGGGCATCTCGAAGGTCGAGGTCCAGATCGACGACGGCCCCTGGGAGGCCGCCCAGCTCCGGGAGCCACTGTCGGAGCTCACCTGGGTCATCTGGCGCTACGATTGGCCGTACACCGAGGGTACCCACCAATTGACGATCCGCGCCTACGACGGGCAGGGCAGACTCCAGGAGACCAAGGAGGTCCCGTCTTCGCCGTCGGCAGCCACCGGACTCTACACCGAGCAGCGGACGGTGCCGCCGCTGCAGACGCCGCAGCCCTAGGACCGGACGCGAGCAGGAACGAACCGGCGCCGCCACGCGGGCGAGCTGGCCCGGTAGGCAAGCCCTGACAGCCCGATGATCAGGTAGACGCCAAGCACTATCCGGCCGCTGGTCGTCGACCCTTGCGTTCCTATCCCCATGGCGTGGATGAGCGCTACCGTGAAGACGACGTAATTGAGCACGTGCAGCCTCGACCACACGCCCGGGTGCGTCCGCCGGAGCAGCAGCGCCGTGGTGATGGTGGTAAGCAGCACAAGCAGCATGAGGGGACCAAGGACGAAGAAGGCGTGGTTCAACTCCGCCCAATGTTCCCCGATGCTCGGGATGAGAAGGACGAAGTGGCAGACGATGAAAGCCAGCCCGGTGAGCCCGAAGGCGGTATGGAAGCTCTGGACGGTCCTGGGCTTGAACAGATGCCGCAGAGCCGGACGGAACGCGCCTGTCACAATCTGCAGGAACAGCAGACTGATTCCCAGCAGCGCGCAAAAACGGAGCAGTGTGTGAAGGGTCTCGTCCATCCCCTGACCGAGCATGGCGAAATCCCTATTGATCAGAGCGAAGGGGACCGCCAGCACCACCACTACGAACGCGATGGCAAGCCCCTGCTTAAGGCGCCGCCCTGCTGTACCGGCCTGTGCCGAAGATATCGAGTTCCCCTCCATGAGATCGTCTCCTTCGATCGCGCGCCGTGACTCAAAACGTCTACTACCCGGAAGTCTTTTGGCTAAACCACGAGCGCGAGGCGCGCGGGGCGCGGCGGAATGCCTGTTCCACGGAGAGTTCTTGTGGCGGACGGAGAGTGGTCTTTGCCGTATTGTGGGGGTGGTGAGCCCTACGCGCGGACGTGGGGTCTGCCGAAGTGCCACGAGAGTGGAGATCACGCGAGGTAACACCATGAAAGAGGAAGAGACGGCCGCGCTGCGACCGCCATACAGGGTCAAGGTAACGACAGACGGACCCTATCTCGTCACAGGGGGTGTCCCTCTGGCGGAGCAGACCGTCTGCGTCGATGACGACGGCCAGCCGCTCGGCTGGAAAGAGGGCCGCAGATTCCCGGCATTTAAGAGCTACGCCGTCTGCCGTTGCGGCCATTCGCAGCAGATGCCCTACTGCGACGGTAGTCACGCCGCCGTTGGGTTCGATGGGACCGAAACGGCGCCGGACACACCATACCTCGATCAGGCCGAGGAGTTGGTAGGGCCTGGGCTGCGGCTGACCGACGCCGAGGGGTTCTGCGTGGGCGTCGGCTTCTGCCACCGCCAGGGGGGGACCTGGGCGCTCACCCGGCACTCGGCCGACCCGCAGGCCGCTCGCGTTGCCATCGAGGAGGCCTGCGATTGTCCTTCGGGAAGGCTCGTGGCGTGGGACAAGGACGGCCGGGCCGTGGAGCCCGAACTCGAGCCGTCACTCGGTCTGATCGTCGAAGACGACGCCGAGCAGATCGGCCCGCTCTGGGTGAGAGGCGGCATCCCGGTGGAATCGGCCGCTGGACAACTCTACGAGGTGAGGAACCGGGTAACGCTGTGCAGGTGCGGGCGAAGTTCCATCAAGCCGTATTGCGACGGCAGTCACCGGGAGTAGGGCCGCGGGGCGTGTGGGCGGGCGCCAGGTGGCGCTTGAGGAAGTCGGCCATCATTCGCCAGGCCTCGGCGGAGTCGGGGCCCTTGCCGATCGTGAACCCATGCGGGGAGCCTTCGAACAGCCTGTACGTCACCGTCACGCCCACTGCTTCCAGTCTGTCCTTGAAATCCTTCTCCTCTGGGGCCAGGGAGTCCAGGCCGGCCGAGATCATCAGAGTGGGGGGGAACGAGGCGAGTTGCTCGTCGCTGGCGAAGCACGGCGAGATCAGCGGATTTCCGGCGGCCTCGCGGGTGCCGCAGTACGCTCGGTCGAATAGGCGGGCCATCCTCGGAGGGATGGCCTTCCTCGGTCGCGGCTTGAGGTACGGGTCGGTGTGGAGGTCCAAGGGAGGATAATCGAGTATCAGCGCTTTGCAGCGCAGGGCCTTGCGCTCCGCGTCGAGGAGGCAGAGGGCGGCTCCCAGGTTGCCACCGGCGCTGTGGCCGCCCACAGCGATACGGTCGGGATCCACCCCGAGCTCATCCGCGTGTTCCTTGGCGTACCTGACCACCTCGTAGCACTCATAGAGCGCCTTGGGGAAGGGCTCCTCTGGTGCCAGGCTGTAGTCGACACTGATCACCTTGACTCCGGCCGCATTGGCCAGGTCGGCCATAAAGAGATCGTCCATCTCCGCCTGACCCATGACGAAGCCGCCGCCATGCATATTCACGAAAAGGGGAAGAACCTCCGGCTTGTCCAGGCCGTAGACGAGCACCCGCACGGGGTTGGCTGCGGTCGGCACGAGCATCTCTCTTCCGCGCACCCTTCTGCGCGGGAGCTTTGCCCGCTGGACCAGGCCCGCGGGGACACGGACCAGCTTTACCCTTCGTCGGGCCTGCCCGTCGGTGAGTGGCCTTTCGACCGGTGCGGGCTTCTCGCCCGCCGCCGCAGGCTTCTCGTCCGGCACGGCGGCCAGCTCAAAACGCGGACGCCTTCTACGCGTCACACCTCTTCGAGCATGGTCGTGAAGAGGTCGTGATGCTCTTCCTCGTCCTCGAGGATCTCCCGGAACATATGGGCGGTGGTGAAGTCCCCCTCCTGCATGGCCAGCTGGATTATCTTGCGATACATCTCGACCGCTTCCACCTCTGCCTTGGTGTCGAGTTCGAGGAACTCCTTGAGGCTGAGCCCCACTGTGATGGGCGCGGGTTTGGTGGTCGGCGTCGCTCCGAGGTACCAGAGCCTCTCAGCGATCCTCTCCGCGTGTTTCATCTCGGCGATGGCGGTCTGCTTGAAAGCGTCCTGGACCGCGACACCCTTCACGCCCACAACCTGGACGTGCTGCCACATGTACTGCACACTCACCTGGATCTCTCGCGCGACCGCATCGTTTAGCAGCGCCTTGAGCTCGTCGCTTGCCTTGGTCACCGGCTCCAACGAAGTAGCCATAGCTCACCTCTGATGATCCGTTCTCGGGGCACTCTCAAAGAATAGTCAAGCCTGGTGGCGCCTGCAAGCAGCCAGCCGCTCGACTAGCCTCAACGGGTCGCGAGTCGCTCCCCCTCTCCGAGGCGGCCGGCCGGACGAGTGTGGCGCTCTTCGCGGATTAGGAGGGTGCACACCAGGCCCACAACCGCCATCCCGGCCGAGACCAGCAGGACGAGGTTGTAGTCGCCCGTACTGTCGAAAATGACCCCGCCCAGATAGGCCCACAGTCCGCCGCCGAGGGTATGGGCCATGACGATGAAGCCCGAAATGAACCCGAGTTCGATCACGCCATACAGTTTCGCGAGCAGCGTGGGCGTGAGGGGAGCGGTGATCAAGAACGTGAACCCGAAGCCCAGCGCGAAGACCCAGAACGAGGCCGGGCCCTTATAGGTGAAAAGGATGGCGAAAAGGACGATCCGGAAGGCAAATGTGGCGGCTATGGGGATCTTGTTGCCGATGGTGTCGGCCGCTGGGCCCGCCAGCAGGATGCCTCCCATGCTGAGGAGGCCGAGCCAGGCGAGCATGTTGGCCCCGGTCTGGGGCGAGACCCCGTAGTCGGTGACCATGGCCACCAGATGGGTGAGGATGAGGAAGTCCGCTGCCCCGCAGATGAACATGACGACCGCGAAGAGCCACAGGGAGCGGGTCCGCATGGCCTCCGCCAAGGTGAGACCCTCCGCGGGCTGCCGCCGCGCGGGTCCTTCGTCCGGCTCGCTCGGCCGCGTTGTCCCGTACGGCTCGAGTCCAAGGCTCTCTGGGTTACCCCGAATCACGCCGAAAGCGAGAGGCAGGTTGATCGCCAGAGTGAGAACAGCGATCCACAAGCTCATGGTCCGCCAACCGGTGGAGAGCACCACGTCCGAGAAGAGCGGGACCAGGAAGAACTGCCCCAGACAGCTGCCCGCGAAAGCAAGACTGACGGCAAGCCCTCTTCGTCGTTCGAACCAGTGCCCGATGATCGATCCGAAGATGGGGACGGTGATCCCGCTCAGTCCGATCGCGGCGAGTACCCCGTAGTAGAAGAGGAACTGCCACAGCGAGTGCATGGTGGCCATGAGCGCGTATCCGGCCGAGAAGAAGACGGTCGACAGCGCGATCACCCATTTGGGCCCGTAGCGGTCGTAGAGCCGGCCGGTGACGATCGTCGCTGCCGCATACACAGCCGTGTTGAGAAAGACGGCGGCCGATATCTCGCCCCGGCTCCAGCCGAATTCCTCCTCCATCGGTTTCACCATGACCCCGATAGTGGAGCGGCCTCCATTACTGAGGAACAGGACGACGAACGAGGCGGCGAGGACGTACCATCCGTAGAACACGCGCGGAGCGCGGCTCGACTCACTCATATGCCGAGCCCGCTCGCGCCGAAGTCGCGTGCGATTGCCGGGGACATAGCCACCTCGGGATAGTGGTCGGCGCTGCCGGGGATCAGTGCTCCACTATAGTGGCCGCCGGCCGAAGGGCAAGTCCTGGGGTATCGGCTGCGGTACGATGCACACTCACAGCGGCAAGCGACGAGTCACAAGCGACAAGCGGAGCGCACATGAACGTGATCGCACTGAACGGAAGTCCGAGGAAGGACTGGAACACCGCCACCCTGCTGAGGAGCGCCGCGGAGGGTGCCAGAAGCGTGGGGGCAGAAGCGCAGTTGATCCACCTGTACGACCTGACCTACCAGGGGTGCACCAGCTGCTTCTCGTGCAAGCGGAAGGGCAATGACTGCGGCGGGCTTTGCGCCATGCGCGACGACCTGCGCGATGTGCTCGCCCAGGTGCTCAAGACCGATGTGCTCCTCTTGGGGTCGCCCATCTATTTCGGCGACGTGACCGGAGAGATGCGGTCGTTCCTGGAGCGTCTGCTGTTCCCCAGCGCGTCGTACGATGAGTTCGGCCGCTCAGACTTCCCGGGCAAGGTATCGTGCGGGTGGATCTTCGCCATGAACTGCCCAGAGGAGTTCGTGGAAACCGTCCATTACGACGTCCTCATCGAGAGCCACACCCGCGTCATGGGCATCCTGAAAGGTACCACCGAGTTCCTCACCTCCCACGAGACCTGGCAGTTCACCGACTACGCCAAGATGAACGCGGCCATGTTCGACGTGGATGCCAAGGCCAAGCGGCGGGACGAGCAGTTCCCCATCGATAAGCAGAAGGCCTTTGAGATGGGGGCCCGGCTGGCCTTGCAGAAGTAGTAGAGTGGAGGAGGCCGGGGTCTTCGTGCGGGGTCGCGTCGGGAGGGCTGATGGGGCGCCACGTTGGCCGCAGAGTTCGCGTCGCGCTGTTCGGTATTCTTGCAGTCTCCCTGGGTGCCATGGGGCTCGCCGCGTGCGGAGGCGCGCAGGCCACCTCCAGCACCAGTGACACTACGCTCCACAGTCAGAGAGAGACCTCGGCGACTTCTGTCCCCGTCCGCCTGGCTGTGACGCCCGCGGCCCAGGGAGATGTGCCCGAAGCCGTTTCGAGCAACAATGCGTTCTCTCTGGACTTTTTCAGGGCCGTCCGCGCCCAGGATGAGAACCTCGTCTGCTCGCCTTACAGTCTCTCCCTGGCCCTGACCATGACGATGGCCGGGGCTCGAGGCCAGACGAAGGAGGAGATGAAGCAGACCCTGCGCGTGTCCCTGCCGTACTATCGCCTGAACGCGGCAATGAACGCCCTCGACCGTAACTTGAGCGGGGATACTGCCTTCACGTGCGCGAACTCAGTGTGGGGCCAAGCGGGGCGGGCGTTCAAGCAGCCCTTTGTGAACCTCGTCGCTCGCTACTACGGGGCCCAACTCAGTCTTCTGGATATGGATGAGGACTATGTGGACGCCTGTAAGACCATCAACGCTTGGGTTAACGAGAGAACCGACGATCGCATCACCGACTTGATGGACCCGTCCGACAAGCCCGAGACCAAGCTGCTCATGATGCTCGTCAACGCGGTCCACTTCAAATCCGACTGGCTCGGCCGATTCTGGCCGGGGGCCACAGAGCCGGAGCCGTTCTACCTTCTCGATGGGCGCCAGGCGGCCGTACCCATGATGCACCGTCTCGGCGAGTACCGCTTCATCAAGGCCGAGCGGATGCAGGCCGTCGAGCTGCCGTACGAGGGCGAGCGGTTCGCCATGGTCATCCTCATGCCGGGTGAGGGCAGGTTCGAGGACTTCGCTGGGCAGGCCGACGCGGGCGAGGTGGAACACATCGTGGATGGGCTGGGGGCGGGCAGGTTGGATCTCCGCGTGCCGTCGTTCGAGATCACGTCGACTCCCCGCATCACGGAGGCGCTACAGACGATGGGCATGACCACCGCGTTCACCGCTGCGGCCGACCTCACCGGCATCGCGGACCCGGTCCCCGGCTGGCCGCCGTGGCTCATTTCCGACGTGGAGCAGAAGGCCTTCATCAAGGTCGACGAGCAGGGGACGGAAGCGGCCGCGGCCACCGGGGTGACGACCGCGGCGGCCGGGACCACCACGACCGCGGGCCCGCCCGTGAAGATGACCATAGACCACCCCTTCGTGTATCTCATCAGGGACACGCGGAGCGGCGCCATCGTGTTCATCGGGCAGGTGATCGACCCCAGGTGACCGGCGCCATGTTCGAACACGTCCAGAGCGTCAACCTGATCGTCTACTGCGCCAGGTGGGAGGAGACCGTCCGCTTCTACCAGGACGGGCTCGGGCTGCCCGTCAACATGGCCACCGACTGGTTCGTGGAGTTCTGCTTGGGTCCGCACTCCCGCATCAGCGTCGCCGACGAGCGCCGCGCTTCCATCAAGAGTTGTGGCGGCGCTGGTGTGACGGTGGCAGTGGAGGTTGCCGCCCTCGCCGCCTCCCGAGAGAGGGCAGCAGCGAAGGGCCTGGAGCCCACCGAGATCCGGGAACATCCCTGGGGCGCCTGGGTCTTCTACCTGGTCGATCCCGAAGGGCACCGAATCGAGGTGTGGCAGTCCAGCAGGGTAATATTCTCCGCACCGGACGACCCGGCTCGACCGCACTGAAAGGGCGTGACCATGCACGTATTGATGATCAACGGGAGCTCTCACGAGAAGGGCTGCACGTACACGGCGCTTTCCGAAGTCGCCGGGGAACTGGCGAAGGAGGGCATCGAGACCAACATCTTTCACATCGGCGATCAATCGATCCAGCCTTGCATTGGTTGCGGTGGCTGCTTCGAGAGCGGGTATTGCATCTTCAAGTCCGACGACGTCAATACCTGCATCGACCTTGCCAGGGCTGCAGACGGCCTGGTGGTCGGCTCTCCTGTCTACTTTGCGGGGCCCAACGGCGCTCTCTGCTCGTTCCTCGACCGGATGTTCTTTGCGAAAGGTGACAAGTACGCCTACAAGCCGGCGGCCGCCATCGTCTCTCTGCGGCGGGGCGGCGCCAGCGCCTCGTTCGACCGGCTGAACAAGTACTTCACCATTTCCAACATGCCCGTCGTATCATCTCAGTACTGGAATGCGGTGCATGGGCTCACTCCCGATGAAACGAGGCAGGATCTCGAAGGCATGCAGGTCATGCGGACCCTGGGCAAGAACATGGCGTGGCTTCTGAAGTGCATCGACGCGGCGAAGAGCACGGTGCCCTATCCCCAGCCGGAGCCTCGGCTCCACACCAACTTCATCCGGTAGCTTCATCCGGTAGCCGCGCCCAGGGAGGTGCTCCGAACCTGCCCGGGTCCGCTATGGGCCCGCCCGGTCGTCCGTAGAGGCTCGTTTCCATCTCCGGGCCACGGCTCTCGTCACCCGTTCCCAGATGTCCAACAGTCCTCCGGGGAACATGAGCACAATGACGATGAACAAGACGCCGAAGATCACCTGGTGCAGGTCGGTGAGGTTGGCGGCCAGTCGTTCGCGCACCACCACGTAGAAGGCGGCGCCCACCACGGGACCGGCGACTGTGCCCAGCCCCCCGATGTAGGCGATCATCAGAGCGTCGAACGTCCACGTGGGGAGGAAGGGCGCTTCCGGGTAGTAGCTGATCTGCTTGAAGGCGAAGACCCCTCCGGCCAGACCCATGAAGAGACTGCTGAGCGCCAGGGCCAGAAGCTTGTGGCGCAGGATGTGGACACCCGTCGCCTGGGCGGCCTCTTCATCCTCCCGCACCCCGAGGATGCCCAGACTCCAGCGGGAGCGAAGGAGCAGGTAGGCAGCGGCGGTGGTGACCACAGCCAGGGCCAGGGCGACGTAATAGCGGATAGGCAGGTTGTAGGAGGCGATCATGGTGCCGGACATCGTCGAGATGAACGGCTGGTTTTGACCCACCGTGATCCTCAGCACCTCCGCGACGGCGAGGGTGCCGATGGCGAAGTACGCTCCCCGCAGGCGGAACGTGGGCGCGCCGATCACCATGGCAAAGGCCACCGCCATCAGCCCGCCAGAGATCATCGCCAGGAAGAAGGGGACGCCGGCGAACCACACGAGGCGGGTGACGAGCGCTCCGATGCCGAAGAACGCTGCATGCCCAAGGCTGGTCTGCCCGGCGAAGCCTCCCAACATGTTCCAGCTCTGTCCGATGCTGATACCGAGGCATATGAGGAAGAAGAGGTTCCAGATGTTGTCTTTGGCCATCTGCTGCGGGAACAGAAGTGCGAAGGCGAACAGGACGACAAACCCCAGAGGGGTGAGCCATCGCCGCGACGAGCGAGAGGGCGCCGATCGTCCGGTGTTCGGCTCTTCCATCATTTCCTCACGAACAGCCCCTGCGGGCGCAGTAGCAGGACGAGCAGGAAGATGATGAGCCCGACCACTTCCTTGTAGGTCTGGGCGAGATAGGCTCCGCTCAGGGCTTCGACGACTCCCAAGAGGATGCCCGCCGGCAGCGCACCCAGGATGCTTCCGGTCCCGGCCAGGACGATCACGATCATCGCCTTGAGCGTCCAGAACATGCCGATGCTCGGCGCCAGAGCATACGTGAAGGTCACGAACTGTCCGGCGACTCCGGCGAGTGCGGCGCCAAGGGCGAAGGTCAGCATGTACACGCGGTCGATGTTGATCCCGGCCAGGCCGGCCGACTCGTAGTCCTCCGCCGTTGCAAGGATGGCCTTACCCGGGTAGGTCTTGCGGAGGAAGAAGTGGAGGGCGAGGGCGATGATCAGCACTATCGCCAAGGTCCCCAGCCGCGTCCAGGGCAGAAGCACCCCGAATATGTCGAGACCGTCTCCGGCGTACGAGACCTGCACCGAGCGCTCGTCGCCCGTGAAGACCCAGAGCGCCAGGTTCTGGAGGACGAGGCCCAGACCGAAGCTCACCAGAAGCGAGTTCTTGATCTTGGCTTCGCCCTCGAGGCGCACGACATGCCGATAGACGATCCGGTCGAGGACCATCCCGAGCGCGAACAGGGCGACGATGACGATGATGAGAGAGGCGAAGGGATCGATCCCCATGGACCTGAAGGCCCAGAACCCCACGTACCCCCCGATCATGACCAACTCGCCGTGGGCGATATTCAGGATCTTCATCACCCCGAAGACCAAGGCCAGACCCATGGCTGCGACCCCGTAGATCGACCCGGCGAAGATGCCGAAAAGGACCGTCTGGGTGAATGACCCGAAGCCCATCGGTCAGCTCTCCGGTGCGGCGCAAATGCCCAGATAGGCCTCTTGCACCCGGTTGTCCTGCAGCAACTCCTCCCCGGAGCCCGTGCCGGCGATCTGGCCCTGTTCGAGGATGTAGGCGCGGTCCGCCAGTTCGAGCGCCGTCCGGGCGTTCTGCTCCACGAGGAAGACGGTGACGCCCTGCTGGTTGAGCTTCTGCAGCGTCTCGAAGATGTTCTCGACCACGATGGGCGCGAGTCCGAGGGAGGGCTCGTCCAGCATGAGCAGCTTTGGCACGCCCATGAGCGCGCGGCCCACGGCGAGCATCTGCTGCTGCCCGCCGCTCATGGTGTTGGCACGCTGCTCCTTCCGCTCCGCGAGCAAGGGGAAGAGTTCGAACACGAGCTTCAGCGTGTCCGCGCGCACCGCCCGTGCTCGTCTGGAATAGGCCCCCAGCTCCAGATTGTCCAGTACGGTGAGCCCGCCGAAGAGACGACGTCCCTCCGGGACCAGGATCACTCCGTGCTCGACGATCTGGTGCGCCTTGGATGCGTGCAGGTTGGCATCACCCAGACGGATGGTGCCCGAACGCACCTGATGAAGTCCGGCGATGACTCTCATCAAGGTCGTCTTGCCGGCTCCGTTCGGGCCGATCAGCGCCACGATCTCGCCTTCGTTGACCTCCAGGGATACGCCCCAAAGCGCCTGGATGTCCCCGTAGGCGACGTCTACCTCGGTCACTGTAAGGAAGTCACCCACGCAGAGACTTCCCCAGGTAGGCGTCGATGACCTGCTCGTTGCAGGAGACCTCCGCCGGAGTCCCCTCGGCGATGAGGTCTCCTGCGTTGAGTACGACGATTCGATCTGCGATTGCGAAGACAGCCTTTACCAGGTGCTCGACCATGATGATCGTGATTCCCATGTCGCGGATGCTCTGGATCAGCGCCATCGAAGTGTTGACCTCGGACGGGTTAAGGCCGGCAAGCAGCTCGTCGAGCAGGAGCAGCTTGGGCTTGGCGGCCAGGGCTCGCGCCAACTCCAGGCGCTTGCGGTCTACGAGGGTCAAGCTCCTGGCCTTCTCGCGTGCGCGGGCGGCAAGCCCGACGATCTCCAGGACCTCGATGGACTCTTTCTCGGCGCGGGTCCGGTTCCTCACCCAATCGCGCCCGTAGATCCTGCCGATGGCGGCGTTGTCCAGCACCGAGAGTTCCGGGAACGGGCGGACGAGTTGGAACGTCCGCGCGATACCCAGGCGGCAGCGGCTGTGTGGCGCAGTGGAGGTGATGTCCTGGTCGGCGAAGAAGATGTTGCCCTTCGTCGGAGGATAGACCCCGGTGATGAGGTTGAAGAGGGTGGTCTTGCCGGCTCCATTCGGGCCGATCAGGCCGAGTATCTGGCCGTCCTCGACCTTGACGGAGACGTTGTGCACGGCCATCAGGCCCTTGAACGCCTTTGAGACCTCTTGCACGTCAAGGAGCAAGCTCTGCTCCGTCGGTCGGGAGGTGAGGGGCGGAGGTCACGCCCGAGGGCGTGACCTCCGCGTCTGTTGTAGGCCGGGTCTGCACTGTCGGGGCAAGCATTCGCTCGCCCGTTACCGCTCGCTCCAGGGCTTTGACGGGTAGATGGGGGGCACCAGGGCCACGTCGGTCGGGAAGACCAGCGCCTGCTTGCCACCCTGCCACTGGTTCACCGGGTCGAGGGCGTTCACCCAGGTGCCGTCTTCGTTGAAGGTCACGTTGCCGACCATGGTGTCCAGGTTGGTCGCCGCGATGGCGTCGCGGATGGCGTCGCGGTCGACGCTCGCCGCCCGGGTGATCGAATCGCTCAGGATCTGGACGCAGGCGTAGGCGGGACCGGTCAAGGCCACGGCAGGCTTGCCGGTGGCGGCCGTGTAGCGCTCGGTCATCTCCTTGACGCCGGGATA
>CAWJKH010000008.1:0-287396 GCA_963843515.1 uncultured Actinomycetota bacterium | reverse complement strand
CTTCTCTTCCAAGTTCATGCCGGCCATGGGCTCGTCCAACAGGAGCGCCTTCGGCTCCAAGGCCAGGGCTCGTCCAAGCTCCACTCGCTTGCGGAGCCCGTACGGCAAGGCCCCGACCACCTGTTTGCGGATCGATTGGATCTCCAGGAAGTCGATGATCTGCTCGACGGTCTGCCGGTGCTTGCCCTCTTCACGCCGGGACCACCCGTAGTAGAGCGCCCCGGTCACGAAGTTCTGCTTCATGAACACGTGCCGGGCGGCCATGATGTTGTCCTGGGTGCTCAGGCCCGTGTACAGCTCGATGTTCTGAAACGTGCGGGCGATGCCCATGCGCGCTAGTTTGTCCGGCCGCTGACGGGTGATCTTGTTTCCCTGGTAGTAGATCTCGCCCTTCTGCGGCTTGTAGAAGCCGTTGATGCAGTTCAGGAGAGCAGTCTTCCCCGCACCGTTTGGCCCGATGATGGCCAGAATCTCATCAGTCCTGATATCGAGGCTGACGTCGGAGAGTGCATTGACCCCTCCGAAACTCAGCGAGAGATCGTCGATCCGGATGATCTGGCTCGTCATCGATACACCCCATAGTCCTTCACTGTGCTCATCATCGCCTCAAGGTTCTCGTCTTTCCCGCCATCGGCGATTGCCCCGAGGTCGAGAATGAACCCACCTCCCTCGCCTGCGACATCGATGAGCTCGCGCACGCGGGCAGCCGTGCGTTCCGGAGTCCCCGCGTAGAGCAGCGAAAGGGGAACGTTCCCCTGGATACACGCCACCTTGCCAATCGTCCGCTTGGCCATGGCCATATCCGTCTGATCGAAGAACCAAATGGTGGAGGCCTTCGGCAGGTCCATGACCGCCTCCAGCCGGCTGTCGTAGCGGCCCTCGGCGAAGAGGAACGGGATCATGCCATGGTCGATAAGACCGAGGATGGTCTTGCGCAGCGTCGGCCAGTAGAACGTGTGGAACTGCTCGTCGCTCATGAAGCCGTCTGCGCCCTTATGAAGCGGGATGAAGCAGAGCGGGATCATGGGACTCCGCGGCCTCCTGAGGGGCCAGTCGACTGCGACCTGCACCAGACGCTCGCACGCTGCAAGGACCTTGTCCGGGCGGCGGAACATGTCGAAGATGATACCCTTGGTGCCGCGCAGAGTGTCGCCTAGGATGTCGAACGGGGCTTTTGTCGACGATCCCACGTACCGCGGAAAGCCTAGGGCTTGCACCTCGGCCACCGCTGGCAGCACGAGCTTGAACCACTTGTTGGCTACTTCGGCCGCGCGCGTGAGTTTCTTCAGGCTCGCGATCATCTCGTCACTGCCCCAGCCCGTGACCTGAGCGAAGACGCCCGGTAGCTCGATGTAGTCCCAGAACGATGAAAGCCCGGCAAAGCCTTCGTAGGCGCCGACAGCGCGCGGCAGGTAGGTCCGGAGAAGGAAGTCCGTGGGGTCCGAAATGAGCTGATCGTAGTCCTCAGGGACCATCCATTCCCTCTCGTTGTACTGGTAGCCGGTGTCTCGGGGGACTCCGTGCCCCGGCCAGGCGTACAAGTTGTATTCGAGGGCGGCGAACACGGCTCCAGGAACGGTGTTATTCAGCGGATCAACCGACGCGTCGGGTTGGAACTTGAGGTTGAACTCCCTCCACGCCCTCAGCGCGCGCGGTGTGTCGGTCATGGCTTGGTAGGGAGAGAGCCCCGCGCTCCTTGCCGGCCAGAAACCCATGGCCAAGCGCACCGGCACCCGGTCGGGCATTTCCAGGTTGATCGCGGCCACGATGCGGTCGATTCGAGCTGCGTATTCTGCTTCAGCCTCGGGAGAAGTAAAGGCGACGTCCGGGTTGCGCCACTTGTCGATGCGCCACGCGCGCTTCTCTTCGGGTGTCATACGGACCCGGGCCTCGTCAGCCATGGTCAGGCCACATGACCTTTCGCGAACATATGGTCCAAGGTCTGGCTCATTTTCGCGACCCCCCCAAGAGCACGCTATGCCGGTTGGCCTGATACGTCCAGTCCGGCGCCGGATGATCATATAACATATCTATTTGGCGGCGCAAGAAGTATCTAAGTAATGATCTATCTATTGCCAACGCGAAGTGTCATTATCTATGTTAGAAGGCGTGCTCAGTGACTCACCGGCGGAGGCGCGAAGACCTTAGATGGACCGGATAGAAGGAGGACGTCCGAGGACGAGCGACACTCGTGGAGCTCGAGTCTTGCTCGCCTGCGAAGAGGCCGTAGCGAAGCAGCCGGCGTACCTGGCGATTGTCGGCGCGCTGTCCGAGCGCATCTCGACCGGGGTGTACGCGCCTGAAACCCGTCTGCCCTCTAATCCGCAACTGTGCACGGAGTTCGAAGTCAGTCCCATGACGGTCAGGCGCGCGCTTACCACCCTCAAGAACCAGGGGCTGATCTCCTGTATTCAGGGGCGTGGCAGTTTCGTGAGATCTCTCGACCTGAGCAGGTCGACATTCAAGCTCGCCTCGCTATCGGGAGAATGGCTCGACGGTTCCGCAGAGGTGCGGCTCCTTTCTGTCGCCATGAGCAGGGCCGACGCGAAGACGGCTGCATTGCTCGGCGTTGCCGAGGGACAGCGTGTTGTCTGCCTACGGCGACTGGTCACGAGCCGTGCGCAACCAACCATGTACCACAGCGAATACGTTGTCTACGATCCTCGTCGTCCTTTGCTCGAATCGCAGCTCCAACTCACTTCTCTGCATGCTTTCCTCGAGTCCGATCGGGGGCAAAGATTCCCCCGGGGCGAACTCACGGTCAGGGCCGTCAACCTCGACCACGAAAGCTCGGAGGCCCTGTGCGAGGCCGAGGGGACGGCCGCCCTCTGCCTGGAACATGTCTTCCGAGACACCAAGGGGCATCCTGTCAGTTGGGGCTGCTTTCTTCTTCGAGCCGAGTTGTTCCATCTGAGTGCACGGCTGGGGAAGGCCTAACGGTGATGGGGTGAGAACAGATGTCCACTCTTGATTCCCTGTATCTGGCTCTTGTCGACTTGGATGAGGAACTCACACTCAGGTTGGCGCGAGAGGCCGTCGAGCGCGGAGAGACCGCGCCCCGGATGATCCTGAGCACCTGCCAGCAGGCGTTGCGGATGGTCGGGGAGCGGTACGAACGCAAGGAGTACTATCTCGCAGCGCTTGTGATGGCGGGCGAGCTGTTCAACGAGGTGCTCGAGGTGGTGCAGCCACTGCAGGAGTCTTCGGAGCCGGATGGCTCCGGCGGGACCATCGTGCTGGGCACAGTCAGCGGGGACATCCATGACATCGGCAAGAACGTCTTCGGCACCGCGCTGAGGAGCTACGGGTTTCGCGTGATCGATCTCGGAGTCGACGTCCCGAAAGAGAGATTCCTCGCAGAAGTCCGGCAGCATCGTCCCGACGTGGTGTGCCTTTCCGGCCTCATACTGGCTGCCTTCGAGAGTATGAGGGCGACGACTCGGTTGATCCGGCTCCACTCGGCCGACCTTGGCTACCGGCCCCCGGTTGTACTGGGAGGGGGCACCGTGGACGGCGACATATGCGACTACGCGGGGGCCGACTCCTGGAGCACGGATGCGATGGAAGGAGTCCGCATCTGCCAGGATCTGACCGGCAGAGGGAGCGAGGCCGGCGTTTCAGGGATGGCCTGAGCCGACCGCCACGTGCGACCCCGGGCGCGGCGCTTCGTGCAGACCGGGCGCGATGTGGCCTTTCGCCGAGTCGATGGTGATCAGGTTGGGGACGAGAACCGCCGCCCCGATGATGACCACCGGCGCGCCAACATCCACGATGATCAAGAGGGAGCGTCGCTTCTTGAGTGAGCGCTCGCGCATGCCGCCACGGTAGCACGGGCCAGGAGCCGCTTCCCTGACGGCATCCTTGCCATCACAGAGCGTCGCCGGACGCGACAGCCTAGGACTGCCCGGAGTCTTCCTTGGCCTCTCTCCTGTGTCTGATCCAGTCAGCCAAGGCGTAGAATCCCATGATCGTGTATCCAAGGCCGATCAGGACATAGAAGAGGATGACGAGTCCCGGCCAGTAGATATCCACGCTTCCCCTTTCTCTCCCCGGCGGCGCCGTCGCTCAGATCTGCGTTGCTCTCCGACTAACTGTACAACTTAGAAGCCCGGCCGCACAGACAAGAGGCGACTCGGGTCGCCGAGGCCACGAGCTGGGCACGATCGGGCTTGCTGCTCAGCCCGCCTCTTCGGGAGCCCCCGCGGGTTCACCCGGCATTTGCGGCGTCGTCCCGGCCCGGAGGTCCCCCGGCCTCTGGCTGGGCGTTTCTTGGACGCACAACTGCGGAGTCCGATTCCACAGCAGGGCGAGAATATCCGGTCGCGAGTAGTGCCCGGTGGGATCGGCGAAGTTCTTGGCCCGGGCGATGTCGTAGAGGTCGATATCGGCGTAGAGGATGGTTTCCTCGTCCCAGGGAGCAGGGCCGGCGATGGTTGCCCCATCGGGCCCAAAGATCGTGGTGCCGCCGCCTCCCACCTCGATGAGGTCGGCCCGCTCCGAGGTGTCCGCCAGGCGGTCTACCCACTCCTTGCTGGTGATGGCCACCGGCGCCAGCACGAAGGAGCCGCCCTCCAGCGCGTACTGCCGCGATGCGCCCATGCAGGGCTCAGCGCTGAGAGCGTAGGCATATTTCCGGTAGAGGCTGAAGGACGGCCAAGAGGCGACGTGGACCTGCTCGTCCATCGAGAACATGGCGTAACGGATGAGCGGCTGCAGATGCTCCCAGCAGTTCAGCGCTCCGAGACGGCCGATCTCTGTGTCGAATACCTGCAGATCGCTGCCGTCTCCCTGGCCGTAGACCGTGCGCTCCGCGTGGGTAGGCTTGAGCTTCCGATGGCGGCCCAGGATGTTCCCTTCGGCGTCGATCAAGAGCTGCGTGATGTAGAGACTGCCACCGGCCCTTTCGTTCAGGCCCATGACGACGTAGGCGCCGCCCTGCCTGGCCGCGTCGCACAGCTTCGCGGTGGTCGGGCTGGGGATCTCCACCGAGTTTGCGTAGAGCTCGGCGAAGAACTGGTTCCCCCATAGCGGCGTCCCCAGGAAGGCCCACGACGGGTATCCGGGAAGCCAGACCTCGGGGAAGGCGACCAACCTGGCCCCGTTACGCCCAGCCTCGGCGATCAGCGAGCAGGCCTTGACAGTGCTTGCTTCCCGGTCCTGCCAGACCGGCGCCGCCTGCACCGCCGCCACCCTAAACTTGGGGAACTCTTCCATGTCCGACCTCCCAGCCTAGCAGGCTGCTGAAGAGTGACGCCTCGCCGCCGCACTGTGCCGGGTGCGAGCGAGAGAAGGACGCAGGGAGCGCAAATAGCAGCGCTATTTGCGCGACTGAGGACATGGTATCGCGCCGCCCGGTGCGGTGCGGAGGCCGGGGCTTCGCTTTTCAGCAGCCTCCTAACTCGATCGCCGCCAGACAGCGGTCCAGCGTCTGATTATGGAGGTCCACATCGCCCTCCGCGGTGAAGGGGCACATGAGGGCCATGTTGTGGAACGGGGTCAGAAGGACACCCCGGTTGAGGAGGTACAGGTGGATGAAGGCCTCCAGCAGCGGGTGCCTCGCCCGGTGGGCTTCGCCCCCGTTCCGCGGAGGCTGCCGGCTGAAGAGGTACTCCACGCGGGCGCCGATGCGGGTCACGTGCCAGGGCAGCTCGCGCCGGGTGATGAACTCCAGGATCCCCCGTTCCAGCCTCTCGGCCAGGCCGGCCATGTGGGCGAAGGTCTCGTCGGTCATGACCTTCTCCAGCGTGGCCCGGACCGCCGCCATCTGCAGAGCGCTCCCGGCGAGCGTGCCACCGAACCCGAAGTGATTGATCGGCTCCCCCGGACGGAAATGGGGCAGAACCGACCAGATGCGCCGAGCCATCTCTTCCGTCGTTCCCCAGACAGCGACCGGTATGCCGCCGGCGATGCTCTTGCCGAGCACGAAGAAGTCGGGCTCCAGGCCGTGGGCACGGGTGTAGCCGCCGGGCCCGGTGGAGATAGTGTGGGTCTCGTCGATCACGAGCGGGACGTCGTGCTCCCGCGACAGGCGCCGAAGCGCGTCGTGGTAGCCGGGTAGCGGCGGGACCATCCCGATGTTGGTCAGGATCGGCTCGGTGAGGACGCAGGCGACGTCCCCCTGGCCCAGCGCCTCTTCGAGCCCCGCCACGTCGTTGAACTCCACCAGGCGGGTGGTCTCCTCGTGGTGCATGGCGTTGGGGTGCACGCCGCTGCGGGGCACCATGCCTCTGGAATCGTCCAATTCCACCTGGGTCTCGTCCACGCTGCCGTGGTAGTTCCAGTTGAAGGTGATGATCTTGTCCTTGCCGGTCACCATGCGGCACAGGCGGATGACGAAACGGTTGGCGTCGGTGGCCGAGGTCGTCACCTGCCAATAGGGCAGGCCGAACCGCCGGGCGAGTTCCTCGCCGACCCATACCCCGTCTTCGGTGGGCAGCATCATCGTCGCCCCCCGGCCGGCGCGGGCGCAGATGGCCTCCGTCACCACCGGATTGGCGTGACCGAACATCGCCGCACTGTCGCCCAGAGCCAGGTCGACATACTCGTGGCCGTCGACGTCGGTGAGGTGAGCGCCTCGCGCCTCGGTCACCGAGATCGGGTAGGCACCGGGCCATTGCTGCATCCAGTGCATGGGCGCGCCGTAGAGGAATGAGCGCCGACCGCGCTCGTACAAGCGCTTCGACAAGGGATGGGTCGACTCGAAGAGTGTCTGCTCTTCGCCGAGCAGGCGCTCCACCTTTTGCAGATCGACGCCGAGCCGGCCCAGGGGCTGCTGCCCCGGCGTGCCCGGGAGCGCCGCCGGCCGCGGCGGTCGCAGCTCGCTCATCTTCACACCTCCCCCGGTCGCTCGCGTCCCGCGACACCCGCGGAGAAGCGACCGGCGGAGCAACCTTATCATGGGTAAGATGGAGTCTCGCGCTGGCACGATCCGCGCGCCTGGCGGTCACAGGGAGGTCGATGTCGATGCCCGTGTTCGACCCTGAGATAGTCCACGACTGCTCCATGAAGTGCCTGGGGTTGCCCAAGCCGCAGATGTTCGACGCCTTCGCCCGGTCGCTCGCCAGACACTATCCAAGGACGCTGGATTTCGGCCAGCCCTGGATCTACAGCATCGCCGGCGGGGCGATGATCCAGATGAAGCTGTACTACGCCTCCATGACCGAGTACATCATGGTCTGGGGCACGCCGATAGGGTCGGAGGGGCATTCCGGGCGGCATTTCACGGGCTTCTGGGACACGGTCATCGACGGCGAGATGTGGTACTACGGCGAGGGGGAGTTCGAGAAGAAGCTGTACAAGCCCGGCGACCGCGTCTACGTGGGCCCCGGCCAGGCGCGCGCCATGAACTTCACCGACGGGGTGTGGGCCGTGGAGTACGCCCGAGGCTTCATCCCCTTGAGCATGCCGTTCGGCATCGCCGAGGAGGTCCTCATCTGCCACGACTTCCTGACGGCCACCCAGACCCTCAGCCTCTACACCGACCTGGTTGCACAGGCCTACGGGCAGAAGTATGCCCGTCTGCGGCCGCTCACCGCCCCGCTGAGCCAACTGGCCTACAAGCTCACCAGGGCGCTGGTCCCTTCACCGGAGGTCAGCAGGATACCGCGGGAGAACATCCGCTGGTTTCAAAGGAGAACGTAGGGAACCCGGGGCCTCCGGCACGCCGCTGGGAGCGGGTACGACCAGACGAACTGGGAAAGGCTGGCGGAGGCGATCCCCGGACTGACCAGCGATCGTTCTTGTGGCTGGGCGCGAGAGTTGCATAGATGGATCTGCCCCGGCTCGATCGTCGAAGCCGGTCAGCGCCAACGATTTCGAAGAAACGCAACGCGTTCGAGAGGTGCGCCCAGTTCCTGCGAGATCCCCGCCGCGGCCTCCCGCACTGCATCCGCGTGTACGAACATCCTCTCCTGGTCGGTCTGGTCGATGGGGGACACCACCGAGAGGCTCGCCCGCACACCGCCGTCGGAGCCAAAGATGGGCGCAGCCGCTCCGCACAGCTCGGCGCTCCATTCGCCCCGCTCGAAGGCCACGCCATCCCGCCTGATGCTGGCCAGTTGTTGACGAAGTTGCTCGAGGTCGAGGATGGTGCGATCAGTAAACGGGCGCACAAGCTGCGGAAGGATCTCGTCCCAGGTCTCCTCGGGCCGGAACGCGACGAAGATCTTGCTGGCTGCAGTGGTGACTCCGGCTGGGACGATTCTGCCGATCGAAGGCGGTGTCCTCAGAAAGCGGGGCGTCATGTCGTATAGCGACATCAGAGAGCCGAGCTCGATCTCCACCATCAGGTCCACCGTCTCCTTGACCCTCTCCGACAGTCTGCGCATGGGTTCCACGGCTGCGCGCACCAGTTCGCTATGAGACAGAGTCACGTAAGACAGCCTTACAATGCTGGGGCCCAGGCGCAGCGTTCTGCTGCCCGGATCGCGGACCAGGTAGCCGAGCCCTTCGAGAGTCTTGGTGATGCGAAGGACGTTGGTCTTCGACTCCCCGGTCGCCTCGCGCAGTTCCCTGAGCGTCCAGTGCTGATGCTCAATGTCGAACAGGCTGAGCAGTTGCAGGCCCTTCTCGAGAGTCTGGAGCGTGCGCGGACCTCCGGATGCCGGCTCGGTGGCCAGACTCTCAGAACCAATAGAGGCTAACTTCTCCAGGGCAGATCTCCCTCATCACCCAAACGGCAGGGCGTACGGCGGAAGCACGGCTGCACGCGTGCGGGCAAATATACCAAAGGGGTCGGTTCCGAGGCATCTGGCCCGCACGGCCATCCCCCTAGCACCCCTGCTCACTCCGGTAGATGACGTCGTCTTGGATCTCGGGCGACAACATCACGAAATACGCGCTGAACCCGCCCACCCTAACCACCAGGTCGGCATGCTTCTGGGGATGCACCTTTGCATCGAGGAGCTCTTCTCTGTCCAAAAGGTTGAACTGGATGTGCTGGCCTCCGTTCCTCAGGAAGGTGTCCGTGAGGGAGGCCAGTTTCTCCCGGCTTTCCGGGCTGCGCATGACCGTCGACGAGAACTTCTGATTGAGGCAGGACGCATAGGACTCGTTGAAGCCCGCCTTGAGCACGGACCTCAGAACCCCGGTCGGACCATGCTTGTCCATCCCCCGCATCGGTGATATCGAGCCGTCGTTAAGCGGCTCCCTGGACTTGCGCCCATTGGCGAGGGCGCCCACACCGAGCCCGCCGAAGTAGTGCCAGGACAATCCCTCCCGGGAGATCTTGCAGCGCAGGTCGAATGGGTTGTTGTACGACCGGATTACGCCGGCCGAGAACGACCCCACATCCCGGACCATCAGATCCGCGTCGTCGATGTCGTTGCCGAACTTGGGTGCATCGAGGCACAGCTGCCGTATCTTCTCGCCGTCCTCTCCTTCAAAGTTCGTGTCGAGCGCGTGGAGCAGCTCGTCCAGAGTCAGCACTCGATCGTCGAACACGAGCTTCTTGATCGCGGTGAGCGAGTCGGCGGTGTCGACAATCGCTCGGTCGCTGATGCCATAGGTACGGTGCGCATCGGTGATGAGAATGTCGTGGCCTTCCTCGATGCAGCGGGGCCCCGCGATACACGAGTTGAAAGGAAAGCGTAGGTACTGGGGTTCGACGCCCTGAGCAACGGTCCCCAGCCAGAGAAAGCGCTCGACGATGGATTTGTACTCGGTCTTGAAGGCATCGTACAACTCGTCGAAGCTCTCGAAATCGCGCGCGTCACCCACGTCCACGCCGACCTTCTTGCCGGTGATCTGCGACACGCCGCGGTGAAGGGCGAAGTCCAGGATAGCCGCAACGTTGACGGCTCCCTTGCCTTCGGAACCGTTGTGGTCCACCTTCGAGGCGAGGATGGGGGTCACGCAGCCCTGGCCGTACCACTCTCTCGCCTCCTCGATCGGGATGCCATCCGCCACGAAGCTGGCAACCACGTGATCGCTGTTTTCGAAGAGGGGGATGCCCCCCTTCGTCTTCAGGTTCGTCTCCAGCGCCTTCAGCAGGAGCGAATGCGGGATGTTGGCGTGCCAATTGACGAGCACTGTCGGGGACGACAGCTGCAGAAGCCCGATAACGTGGAGAATGAGGTAGCTGAGTTGATTGGTGGCGTCGTTGCCGTCGACGTCCACCCCGCCGACGTTCACGCTGTTGATCGCGTAGCTGAACTGGTGCGTCTCCAGTTGAGTCTTGCCGACCGGCAGCACTACCTTCATGCCCCAGAGGGTGAGCGCGCTGCTGAGGATCTCGGTCGCGCTATCCCACGTCAGGCGCCCTTCCCGCATGTCCGCCTCGAAATACGGCCACAGGTACTGGTCGAGCCTGCCGACGAGCAGCGGATACATGGCCTCAAGTCCCCTGGCCACCTGGATGAAGTTCACACACTGGACCGCCTCGTGGAAGGTCCGGGCCGGATCCGCGGGCACGCGCTCGCACACTGCGGCTATATGCAGGAGCTCGCCCCGCCTGACCGGATCATCCGTTGTCTCAGCCAGCTCGCGGGCTAGGTCAGCGTATCGGCGCGCGTACGTGATCATCGCCTCGCACACAATGATGGCTGCCTGCCAGAAATAGAGCTTGTTGATGTCGGTTTCCTTCATCGCCCGGAAGCGCTCGATGCCCGCCTCCGCTTCCTCGATGAGCCCGCGCATACCCGCGGAAAGAATCTTCTCCCACATCCCCCGGCAGGTGATCCCCGGGTAGTAGCCGGAATCCGGGGTCGGGTCGGTGGCTTTGGCCTCGGTGAGGTCTTCGGCCCAGCTCCCGACCACCGCTCGCCAGGCGGCCTTGACGTGATCGGGCGCTGTCTGCCCATCGAAGAACCGGGCGCACTCGCGAAGGAGGTCCTTGTCCCCGGGGGACAGGGCGCCGCGGAACAGCATCCCCCCCACGTCGGGCGTCTCGTCCCAGAGGCCGGGGACCGAGTCTCCCGTTTCGTCCATGAAGACCGGCGTTCCCACAAGGTGCTCGGTCTCTCTACCCACAATCAGGTCGTTGTCGTGAATGGCTATCGGCACGCCTCCGAGCACCCGCTGGAACAGCTTGGCCCGGCGAATCTCGATGTCCTCGCCGGCGGTCTCTTTCCAGGACTCCGTCGCGAGCTTCATCCGCTCGACAGAGATCTTCCGCGGGGCGCTCAGCATCGAATCCCGCAGCCGGGTGACCCGCTCGGTCAGCTCCAGCAGGTCGACCTCCCTTGGCCGGTCGGCCTTTGTCAGCCGGTCGTGGTCGAGAGTCCGCGTCTCACTCATGTCTCCTGCTCCTTCCACGCGCCTCAGACACTCGAGTCGCGAGAGTCCTTGTTGGCCTCACGGTCATTTCCCCAGGTAGGCCCTTCTGATATGGTCGCTGCTGGCCAACTCCTTGGCTTCCCCGGCCAGCACCACGGATCCGGTCTCCAGTACATATGCGTCGTGAGCCACACCCAGCGCGAGCCGGGCGTTCTGCTCGACGAGGATCACGCTGATCCCGCGTTCGTTGATATCGCGCACTATCTTGCCGATCTCCGACACCATCATCGGCGAGAGCCCCAGGGAGGGCTCATCGAGCAGCAGCAGTTGCGGGCTGGCCATGAGAGCCCGCCCGATGGCCAGCATCTGCTGCTCTCCGCCGCTCAAAGTGTTGGCCTTCTGCTTCCTTCTCTCCTTAAGCCTGGGGAAGTGATTGAAGACGTTCTCCAGCTTCTCCTGCACTTGCGCCTTGTCTCTCAGCAGGTACGCCCCCACCCGGAGGTTGTCCATCACGCTCATATAGGGGAAGAGCTGCCGTCCCTCCGGAACCTGGATGATCCCTCGTCTGACGACCTCTTGTGGTGAAAGCGTGTCGATCCTCTGGTCGCGGAAGGAGATGGTGCCCGAGCTTGCCCTCTTGAGCCCAGAGATGGCGCGGAGGGTAGTGGTCTTGCCCGCGCCGTTCGCCCCGATGATGGTGATGATCCGGCCCTCGGGGATGCCGAAATTGATCCCCTTGAGGACCTCAGCCCCACCGTAGTGGCACCAGAGATCGGTGATCTCAAGCAACATATTCCTCGTCCGTTCCTCGCTCCGCCCCGAGGTAGGCTTCGATCACAGAGGGATCGCGGGCGATGTCCGCCGGCGCGCCCTCGGCGATCTTGGCCCCGTAGCTGATGACCGCCAGCCGCTCACAAAGGCTCATGACCGCCGGCATGTTGTGCTCCACGACGATGCTGGTGATCCCCGTCTGCGCGTGCAGCATGCGGATCACCCGGAGCATCTCCGTCACCTCCGTGGCGTTCATGCCGGTGACCGGCTCGTCCAGCAGCAGGAGTTCGGGGTCGCCCGCCAGGGCAACGGCCAAGCAGAGAAGCCGCTGCTTGCCGTGCGGAAGGTTGTGGGCAACCTCCTGGACGCAATCGGATAAGCCCACGAGCTGCAGGATCTGAGCCGCCTTCGCGAGCATCTCCTGCTCGCTCCGGCGACTGTGCCGGGTCCCGATCAGCGACCCCCAGAACCCGCGAGCCGTGCGACCGTGGATCCCGATGAGCACGTTCTTCTCGCAGGTGAGGTTGTGGAAGAGGACGTTGCCCTGATAAACCCGGGAAATGCCATGCATGGACATCTTGTGCGCCGGCCAGCCGGTGATGTCAATGTCTTTGTATACGATCTTGCCCTCGCTCGGCGGAAGGATGCCGGACAGCATGTTGAGGATGGTGCTCTTGCCAGCCCCGTTCGGGCCGATGATCCCTACGATCTCCCCCCGGTTCACTGTCAGACTGACATCGTCGGCCGCGATCAGGCCCCCGAACCGCTTGGTCACGTGCTCCATGCGGAGGACGACGGAAGGCTCGCTCATCCCGGACTCACTCATATTCGCTGCTCGGTTCGTTGATCTCTGCGGGAGCGGGAGGCGCCTCGCCGCGGGCGCGCAGCCCTGCACCAGCCTTGGTGACCCTGGTTACCAACCCCACGATCCCTTCGGGAAACACAAAGACGACCAGCAGCAATATCGCCCCCATGAACAGCGGGATGTACTGCTGGAGTGAGCGTCCCAGCTCTGGCACGATGGTAAGCAGATACGCTCCAATGATCGGACCGGCGAAGTAGGCTTCCCCTCCCACCATCATGTAGATGATGAGGTACAGGGAAGCCGTGAATGAGAACGGGGCCCCCGGGTCGCCGGCGGGAGTGATCGTCCCCACGTAGTGGGCGTACAGGCCGCCTGCCACGCCCATGAAGAAGGACGTCACCACGATGAGCAACTGCTTGTGGCGTTTGACGTCTATGCCGGACGATCGGGCCAGTTGGTCGTTTTCGTTGATGGACGACCACACGAGACCGAGCCAGGAACGTTCGAACCGGTAAAGCATGACGATACACACGATCGCTATCACCAACACCAGGTAGTAATAGTTCGCCTTGGAGTCGAAGGTGATCGTGCCGGCACCCGGCAGCCAAACGGGCTCCGGGACCTTGATGCCCGCGAGACCGGTATAACCCCCGGTCAGCTTGGGCGAATAGAAGACGATCAGGCGCAGCACTTCGGCAAGCATGACGGTCAGAATGGCGAAGTACACCCCCTTCGCCCGCAAGAAGGGGAACGACGCGATAAAGGCGATCACCGCTGCGAGGATTCCACCTAGCAGGAGCGTAAGCCAAACGTTCACCCCTGCCTTCACCGACAAGAGGGCCGAGGTATAGGCCCCGACCAGCATGAACCCCGCACTCCCCATAGAGATCTGTCCGACCCGAGTCAAGCAGCGCAGGCTGACGGTCATCAGGACCCAGATCGTGCTCAGGATCAGCACATGCGTCCAGTACTGGCTCCCCAAGAGCGTGGGCAGCGAGAAGAGGAAGACGACCGCGGCGATGAGCCCGACTGCGATGGCCGGATGCTTACGTCTCATGACCCCAGAGTCCCTTGGGCCGGGTCACCAGAACGATTATCACGAGGACCAGGGGAAAGATAGCGGCCACCGCTGGGCTGAAGAGAGTCGCGGTGAGACTGTCACTGAGGCCCAGCAAAAGCCCCCCGACGACGACTCCCCCTATGCTACCCATGCCGCCGATGACGATGATGGTGAAGCCCTTCATGAGGGCAATGGATCCCATGAAGGGATCGAGGGTGAAGATGGAGCCGGCAAATGATCCGCCGACCGCGGCCAGCGCGCTCCCCACGGTCATCACGAAGGCGTACATCGCCTTGGGGTTGATACCCTGCAGGAGGGCGCCCTCCCGGTTCTGGGCCGTGGCGGTGATGGCAAGCCCAAATCTCGAGCGGCGGAGGAAGACGAACAGCAGCGCGGTGAACACGATGCCGGTGGCGAGGGCGAGGAGCCGATCGTACGGAACCACAAAACCCAGCACCCGTATGCCGCCGGGCACTATGTTCGGTATCTGCTTCTGATTGAGCCCGAAGGTCAGGACCGCTGTACTCTGCAGGATGAGCATAAGACCGGTCGCCGCGCACACCACCGGCAAGAACTTCCCAATCAGGGGTCGGAAGACGATCCTCTCCAAGATGAAGCCCACTATGCCCATAGCCACCATGCTCAGAAGGATGGCGAGGATGAAGTTGCCGCCTAGGCGGACGACCACGAAGTAGGTCGCGAACGCGCCGAGCATGAACACCTCACCGTGGGCGAACTGCAGGATGTTCATGATGCTCAAGATCATGGTCATGCCCAACGCCACGAGAACGTAGATGCCGGCAAGGCACAGACCGTTGAGAATCCCTGCAGATAGTGCTGAACTCGTTATCATCGCGGCCCCGTTCTACTCTCGCGAGTTCGCGCTCGTCACACCCGGCAGAAGGAGCGGCTCGGTGCTCCCGCTGGTGCACAAGGCAAGCCTGCGAACCATGGAAGCACCGAGCCGCGTTCTTGTGATCTGCCTCCCTGAACCCCTACGGGACGGTTATGTCGTTCATTTTGACAAACTCTGCTTTGCCGTCAACCAAGCGTGAGATGGGAACAGGCCTGACGGTGATGGCGTTGATCCCGTACGTCTTGATCCCGCTCGAGTAAGCCGGCCCATACAGAGCCTGGAGATCCCCAGGTTTATTCAGCGTCTGGAAGATCTTCGATACCTCCATGGGATCGATACTCTGAGCTTTTTCGATCATCTGGGCCAGCAGGAGAACCTGGCCATACCCGACCAGGCAGTCGGTAGTGAAGTCTTTGCCGTATTTGGCCTTCAGGTCGGCGATGGCCGCCTTGCAGGCCTCGGGAAGATTCGGGTCGTCAGGAGCCAGGCCGGTCCCGAACAGATCGGTGACGTTCTGCCCCGCCTGAGCGACCAGGCTGATGTCCGTCGGGGTGCAATAGAAGATGGGTCCGGTGAAACCCTGCTCCCGAGCCGCCTTGACGATGCCAATCAGGTGCGGGATGGCGGCACGTGAGACGCATATCGCGTCGGGCTTGCTGCCCAGGAGCTTCGTCGTGACCGGCACCATGTCCGTGGTCGGCGGGTCGAACCGTTCGTAGCTCACAATCTCGAGCCCGAGCGGACCCCATTTCTGCTGGTAGACCTCTTTGTACGAGTCGTAGTCGGAGAAGCTGATGGCGGTTACGGCTACCTTCTTGGCGTTCGGGTAGTTGTCTACGAGGTACTGCGCCGCGACTATGTCCTCATCCGACTCCGGCGGGCTGGAAAGGAGCTGCAGGGGCTTATCCGCCCCCGGCTGGCCGATCGCACCCGGGATGTCATTACCATTGACGGGCAGCGTGTTGTAGTAGAGGGCGCCCGCTTTTCCGCTTACGTCGTAGATAGCCTGCGCCATGTTGTCGGAGATATCGCCAAGGATGAACTTGGCGTTGTCCTGCAGGGCCAGCTTGGTGGCGGCAGTGGCCGCGCCATCCGTGGTGCCTTTGCTGTCCTCCGCCTTGAAGTCGATCTGGTAGGCGGTATCGCCCACGACGATGCCACCGTCGGCGTTGATCTTGTCGACGGCTGCTTTCCAGCCGTTGTTCACGGCCAGTCCCGCCACGCTGGCCGGTCCGGACAGCGGCATGCTGGCTCCGACGACCAGCGTATCCGTCTTCGTGGGCGCGGTCGACGCGGCCGTGGTTGACGAACCCGCGGCGCCGGAAGTGGTGGTGACTCCTGCGGTGCTGGAAGTCTCCCCTCCGCTCGGCGCCGTGGTGGATGCCCCCGTGGTCGTCGTGCTACTGCTTCCGCAGCCGGCCACGGCGAACAAGAGTAGCGTGAGGACGATCAGACAGGCGGCGATCCCCATGATCCCCAATTTCCGACTAGTACCCATTAGCAGCCCCTCCCTTTGCGCTTTTGGTTCCATTTTGGGTCCTGTAGATTCCCATGTCGGACCACCTCACTGTAGCGCCGCACCCCTAAGGCTGTCAACGCAACGGCTGGTGATCCCATATTCAGGCCGATACCGAACATTCGATTCCGTTCCCCTCGAACTCGATCCGCGCCCGTTCCACCTCGCCCGGCTCGATCGGTGGCAGCCCCCGCAGGCGGTATCGCCTGCCTAGCGACGCGTACTTGCTCTCCCCCAGCCGGTGATACGGCATCAACTCGATTCTCCGGGCTCGCTCTCCAAGTCCCTCAAGGAAACGAGCGGTCGCCCGGATGTTCTCCGAGGTGTCATTGATCCCAGGGATCACCGGCATGCGGAACAGGAACGCCTTCTCGCTCGCCGCCAGGAGTCTCGCGTTGGCCAGAACAAGGTGATTCGACCGGCCGGTAAGCCTCCGATGAGCGTGGGGGTCCATCAGCTTGAGATCGAAGAGCACGTAATCTGTGACGGCCAGTACCTGGAGGAAGACCGACCTCTCCACGCAACCGGAGGTCTCCAGACAGGTTTGAATGTTTTGGGCGCGGAGTTCTTCGAAAAGACATCGTACGAAGCACGGATTCATGAGCGGCTCTCCGCCGGATACCGTCACACCGCCACCGGATGACTCGTAGAAGAGCTTGTCGGCAACGACTGCTTCCATAACCTCGCCGACCGTCATCTCCCTGCCGTGGATGACGCGGGCCTTGCTACCGCAGACCTGGACACATTCCCCGCACGCCGTGCAGCGAGTCCGATCCACTAGAGGAAGCCCGGCGGCGTCCCGGCTGATAGCACCGGCCGGGCAGGAGCTCGAGCACTCGCCGCAGCGGATGCAGAGATTCTCCAGAAACCCCGGTTCGGGCATGCCCGAGATGCACTCTGGATTGGCGCACCAACGGCAGGCAAGCATGCAGCCCTTCAAAAAGACGGTCGTCCTGATCCCGGGCCCATCATGGACCGAGTAGCCCTGGATGTTGGTCACCAGCGCAGTGGGCTGCCGTGTTTTCATCGTGCTGGAGACGGTCAAGGTTCCAGCTCCGTTATTGATCAGTCTCTTTCTTCTCGTACTTGGAAGCGATGCTGGTGTGGAAGAGAATTATCGGCTTGTCGACCCTCTTGTAAATGAGGGGGCAATGAACCAGGCCTTTGGGAATGTACACAGTTGTGGGCGAGTTGATCACGTGCATCTCCCGTTCCTCGCCCAGGCCGATCTCGATCTCGGCGGGGAGCCCGTTCATATCCTCGGGGTCGTAAGAGAAGAAGGTCAGATACATGTCGAAGTCGTGAGAGTGGGGAAACTCCTCCATGATGCAGGGCTCTTGGACCCTTGTGATCATGAAGGTCACATCGGTCTTGTAGTCCTTCTCGCCGATCCACTCCATCGTCGGCCAGGGTTCCAGTTTCTCCAGAACCTTGGGCACTACCAGGTTGCCGTATTTGGTTTCTGCCATCTGCCGAGCACCTCCATTTCCTCAGAGTCTTCCGGGTGAACGCTTGCGACCGCGCAGGTCGGGATCGCCGGTGGTGGAGCGGGGAGAGCACACGAGGAGCGGGCGACGCGCCTGACTTTCGAGGTCGCCCGCTTCGGCGCACAGTCGCCGGCCGAACCCCGCTCGCCTTCGCTTGACCGAACCGTACTGGTGCACTATAGGCTCCTAGCGGTTCCACATATGCACCAGTCTAGACCGGCGGGATGGTGCTGTCAACAGAGTCTGAGACAACTAATCGCACAGGGGCTCACCCACGACAAGCCAAACAGAAAACCCCGCTTTCGCGGGGCTTTCCCAATGACCCTTTGTGGTCTGAGACCAACCCTAGATGGCCAGACCCCCATCCACCGGCACGATGGCCCCGGTGATGAACGAGGCCGCATCCGAGCAGAGCCACAGGACGGCCTCCCCCATGTCGTCTTGGGGGTCGCCCATCCGGCCCAGGGGAACGCCGGCAGTCATTCTCTCCTTCATGCCTTCGAGCGAGCAGATGTTGTCCGAAAGCATGGTGTTCGCTATGGGACCCGGGCACACGCAGTTGACCCGGACACCATGCCGACCTCCCTCGAGGGCCGCCACCTTGGTGAGAGCCACCACTCCGGTCTTGGTGGAGCCGTAGGCGGCGAATCCCGGGATCTGCCGGAACGCCTGGGCCGAGGAGCAGTTGACGATGGCCCCTTTCCCCTGCTTGATCATCTGCCTCATCTCGTACTTCAGGCAGAGGTACACGCCGGTGAGGTTCACGTCCAGATGCTTCAGCCACAGCTCGGTGGATGATTCGGTGATGGGCTCGATCGGGATGCGCACCGCGTCCGGACCGATGCCGGCGTTGTTGTAGGCGAAATCGAGCGAGCCGTAGAGCTCCACGGCCTCGGCCACCATCGCCTCGACGTCGCTCTCGTTCGAGACGTCGCACTTGACGAACGTGGCCTCGCCTCCGGCCTCCCGGATGAGACGCACGGTCTCGTGCCCGCCTTCGATGTTCACTCCGTCGGTTACGACCACCTTTGCCCCTTCGCGGGCGAACACGATAGCCGCGCCCCTGCCGATACCCGATGCAGCGCCGGTGACCACCGCCACCTTGCCTTCGATGCCCATCCGGTTGTTCTCGCCATACCGCTTCACATGTCCCCCCTTGCTCTTCCGCAGCGCACTGCGGTCGTGGTCGTTCGATGGCCGCCTGCGGCCGGACGCTTAACCTACCACCGGGCCGCGGGAGTGGTCAACGCGGCGGAAAACGGCGGCCGTCCGCGGCGGCGTCAGCGTGGACGCCGTGCAGGTTCTCCTCTCGTCTACTAGAATGGGACAGGTTAGGGCTGTCCGAGGCGGGCATCCCACACCCCATCAGAGGGGAGGCAGGATGCAGAGCGCGAGCACCAGGTGGCTCGAGGTAGACCGCTGAGCAAACGAACCACCTACGCACTGCTGAGCGCGTTCGTGCTCCTGGTGGTCCTGCTCGCCTCGAGCGGGGTCGCATGGGCCACGGAGTTCTCCACTCCGGTCGATGCCGACTACGGTCACATCACCAACTCGGTATATCTCTCCGCAGGATGACTTCCCCGACGGAGCCCCGGCCGCGGTCCTCGCCGGCTCCGAAAGCTATGCCGAATCGCTGACCGCGACCGTTCTCGCCAAAGCCGCCGGCGGCCCGCTGCTTCTCACCTCGTCGACGAGCCCTCAGCACCGGCGCGCGAAACGAGCTCGTCCGGCTCAAGGTCGCGAAGGTCTTTATCGTCGGGCTCTCGACGACCATAGTCGACGCGGTCAAGGCCGCCCTTCCCGCCCTGGCGCCGCAGCAGATCGTCGTCCTCACAGGCACCGACCGCTACCAGACGGCGGCGCTCGTGGCGGGCAGGGTGAAGGCAGCTTACGGGCGACACTCCCGCCCGGGTGTTCATCGTGCCCGGCGATGTCTACGGCTCGTCGCTGGCCGCGGCCGCGGTCGCCGCCGCCAACGGCTGGCCCATCCTGCTGACTCCTCAAGCCGGGCCCTTCCCCTCCTCCTCGGCGCAGGCCATCGCGGACCTGGGGGTCGACGCCGGCGTCCGGGTGGACACGAGCGTGGACCCCGGGATATCCGGCTTCACCGTGGAGAAGACCATCATGGGCTCGACCTCCACCACCGACGATCCCGGCGCCCGCTACTCGGAGGCCGTGGCCGTGGCCGAATACGCGGTTCAGCAGGGGTGGGTGGCCTATACCCATCTGGGGCTCGGCGAGGAACAGGGCGGCACCGTGCCCTACAGCGAGAACTTTCCAGATAACGTGCTGCTTGTCTCGCACATCGCTCGCGAGTCCGGGGCTTACCTGCTTTCGAAATCCACCGCCCTCCACTCCTCCGCAGTGAGTCTCCTCAAGGCACACGGACAAGACATCGACTACCTCGCTTTCGCGCGGCCGGACTACGACCAGATCTCGACCGGGGCGTGGAGCTTCGCGGCCATCCGGCAGGTGAA
This sequence comes from uncultured Actinomycetota bacterium, assembly GCA_963843515.1. Lineage (GTDB taxonomy): Bacteria > Actinomycetota > Thermoleophilia > RBG-16-64-13 > RBG-16-64-13 > CAIQPS01. The sequence continues at coordinate 267,210 of CAWJKH010000008.1, read as the reverse complement.
GAGCCTGAACAGCCCCCGGGTGACCGGGCTGAGCAAGACCAGCGGACCACTCGCGGGCGGTGGCACGCTCACCATCACCGGCTCTGGGTTCACCGGCGCGACGAAGGTCCGGATAGGCAAGACCGACCTGCCAGCGCGAGAGTTGGACGGTGAACTCCGCCACGTCCATCACCATCGAATCGATGCCGGCCGCGACGCAAGCAGGAGCCGCGGAGATCCTGGTCTCTAACTACTGGAACGTGAATCCGAGCAGCCCGAGCGACGTGTACTTCTACATCTCCAGTAGCGGGCCGGAGCTCGGCCGCTATGCAGGTGGTCCAGGAAGCGGTCAAGTATCTAGGCGTACCCTACGTCTGGGGAGGAGCGAGCACGAACGGCTTCGACTGTTCGGGTCTCACCATGTACGTGTACAACAAGTTCAAGGCGCAGACGGGTATCACCCTTCCGCATAAGTCCACCTACCAAGCCAACTACGGCACCTATGTGGACAGGGAGGACCTGCTCCCGGGCGATCTCGTCTTCTTCGGCAGTCCCATCAGCCACGTAGGCATGTACGTAGGCAACGGCTTGATGATCAACTCGCCACGAAGCGGGGATCTGGTCACCATCGAGGACGTGTTCCGGACCAACTACGTGACGGCACGTCGCTTGATCTCGCCCTACACGCGCATCCAGCAGACGAGCTCTCTGCTCGCATACACGGGCGCGTGGACCCTCGGCGAGAGCAGCTCCTCCGCCTCAGGCGGCAGCTATGGCTACGCCGACTCGACCGGCTCCTCGGTCACCGTCACCTTCAACGGAGTCTACCTGCAGTGGATCTCCAAGAAGAGCAGCGCATACGGCATCGCCAGAGTGACGGTCGACGGCAAGGATGCCGGCACGGTGAGTCTCTACAGCGCGAACACCCTGTATCAGCAGAAGGTCTGGGATACGGGGATGCTGCCCGGCGGCACGCACACCGTGACCATAAGCTGGACCGGGACCAGCTCCGGCGGCGGCACCAACATCGGGCTCGACGCGTTCGATGTCATCGGTACGCCACTGCAGGCGCAGGCGGCAGGTGTGCCCACCCGCTACCAGGACACCGACAGGCGCGTCATGTACGCTGGGCTCTGGGAGAACTCGGCGAACGCCTCCGCTTCCGGCGGCTGTCTGCGCTACATCGACAAGGCCGGTTCGGCGAGCATCACCTTCACCGGCACCTACCTCTCGTGGATCGCCCAGAAGAGTGACCAAGGCGGCATCGCGAAGGTCACGGTGGACGGTGAGAACAAGGGGACCGTCGACCTCTACAGCGCCACCACGGGCAATGCCCAGAGCGTATGGAACACGGGCACGCTCGCGGGCGGCACCCACACGGTCACCATCGAGTGGACCGGGACGAAGAACGTCTCGGCGAAAGCGAGCAGCATCAGCCTGGACGCCTTCGACATCGTCGGCACCCCGGCGCCCCCGGGCGGCCTCACGCGATACGACCACGCCGACACCAACCTGATGTACGCGGGCGCGTGGTCCGACTACACCACCGCCGCCGGCCTCCGGCGGCGGCTACAAGCGGGCCGACACCGGCAGTGCGGCGGTCACGGTCGAGGTTCAACGGCACCTACCTCTCTTGGGTCGCCACGGCCGGGACCACCGTGAGCAAGGCCCTGGTGTCGGTCGACGGCGGCCCGGCGCAGACCGTGGACCTGGCCAGGTCCTCGGTCGCGTACCAGCAGGGCGTGTGGGCCACGGGCACATTGCCCGCGGGGAGCCATACGGTGACCATCACCAGAGATGGCAACAATGTCTCCGGGAAGTACGTCAGCGTGGACGCGTTCGATGTCATTGGCACCCTCACCAGCGCCTCAGCGCCGCCGCCCACCACGCGCTACCAGGACACCGATAAGCGCGTCCTCTACACCGGGCTCTGGGAGAACTCAGCCAACGCCTCCGCTTCCGGCGGCTGCCTGCGCTATATCAACAAAGCCGGCTCGGCCAGTATCACCTTCGATGGCACCTACCTGTCGTTCCTGGTCAAGAAGGACCCTTCGTACGGCATCGCCAGAGTGACGGTCGACGGCGAGGTAGCCGGCACCGCCGATCTGTACCGCGCCAGTGCCGGCTACCTGCAGAGCGTATGGAACACCGGGACTGCTTCCGTCCGGCAGGCACACGGTGACGATCGAGTGGACGGGGACGAAGAACGCCTCGGCCACGGGCACTACCATCAGCTTCGACGCCTTCGACATAGCCGGAACGCCTGTGACCCCGCAAGGGTTGGTTCGTTACGAACAGAGCGATCACCACCTTGGACTGGGTGCCCACCCCGTGGGGGCAGTTCACCACCGCGAGCGCCTCTTCGGGGAGCTATGCGCGGGCCAAGAGCGGGGCCTCGGTGACCGTCACTTTCACGGGCACCTACCTGTCCTGGGTGGCGACGGCGGGCACCACGCTGAGCAAGGCCAAGGTGTCAGTGGACGGCGGGACAGCCCAGAGCATCGACCTGGCCCGCTCGGCAGCCACGTACCAGCAGGGCGTCTGGGCGACCGGGGTGCTTGCCTCCGGTACGCACACGGTGAAGATCTCCTGGGACGGAGGCACCGCCACGACCAAGTACATCAGCGTGGACGCCTTCGACGTGATAGGCACGCTCAAGTGATCGGCGTCAGCTGACGCCGATCAGCTCTGGGGCTCCTCCCGCAGGTCATCGGCGCTGGGGGGATCCGCGCCAAGATCATCGCCAAGATCATCGGCGCGAAGATCACCGGCACTGGGTTCATCGGCACCGATCAGACTCACTGCCGCCCGAGCGACAGGCATGAAGGTTCGATAGGTCCCGTGGATGTATGTCGACCACGGCCTCCAGTTGCTCCCCCCCGATATCCTGTAGGCCCATTGCGCGTTCTGATAGGGGTCGTACCAGGCGACGCTGTCCGGACTACTGGGTGGTATCAGGTAGGGATGAGCCATGCAGTAGATCTGCCATAGGCCGAAACTCCCCCCAATGGTTACATCGCCCATCGCATTGGCATTGCCCGAAGATTCCGCCAGGGCCACGGCGACTGCGATCACCAGGTTATTCCCTGTGAATCCTGCTTTCTGAGCGACCAGAGCTATCTGCTCGGGCTTCAGGATGTTGGGGCCTCTCCGGGCGAGCTGGCCCCCGTCGGTGCCGTAGTTCAGGACGGCCGCCTGTGCGGCTAGGAGCCTGGCCTGCAGCTCCTGCTGAAGCCGGGCCCGCTCCGCAACCTGGCGTTGGCGCTCCTGTTCGATGATAGCCCTGATTCTTTCGTCGAGGCCGGCCAGCTTTTGCTCCTTCTGAGCCATGGTCGCCTCGATCTCCGCGGTCCGGTCGGAGAGTTGCCCGCGCAGGGCAAGCTCCTGGCCCTTCTGGTCGTCGATGGCCTTGACCAGGAGGTCGAGTCGGGTGGTGCTTTCTTTGAGGTTGGCCACAAGGCGTTTGTCCTGGTCGGCGAGCACGGAGACCAGTCGCACCCGGTTGTAAAGATCCTTCATACCATCAGCGAGGAGCAGCAACTGCAGCAACTGGTCGCGCCCCCCCGACTTGTAGACCGCTCTGATCCTCTCTGCAAGCATCCCCTGAGCGTGCGCCTTCTTGGCCCGGGCGTCGGCCACCATGCGCCGCAGTTCTGTCATGCGGGCGTGCGCCGCATCGAGATCGGCAAGGCACTTGCTGTACTCCCCGGTCTGCCGGGCCAACTCGAGGTCCAAGGCGTCGATCTCCGTTTGTGCGGCCTGGGCCTGCGCCGTCAGTGCATCGACCTGGATCTGGACGTCTTGGTTGAGCTTGAAGACCGTTGTCGCGGTCGACCCCGTTGAGTCCGTCGCCCCCGTGGCAGGCGCAGCCTGCGCGGGAGCGGCCACGAGCCCGAGGATGCCCAGCCCGAGCACCAGTGCGACGATGAAACGATGTAGCAGACCCATCCTGCCCGGACCCGTCCTTTCCGCGGCCTTCTTCCCTCTGTATCGGCAGGGAGGGGGAATCACTGCTGGGTTTCTTGCAGGAGGACTTTCGCTGGGAGACCGGCGGCCCGCCCACTTAGTTAAACCTCCTGAACTTCTTGACTCCCGCGGTCTCCCACAAGTATTGTGGCCGGCAACGGCCAGTACCCACGGACAGAAAGGACGGACAGATGGCAGACAGGCGATACGCGAAGTATGTGCAGCCTCTACGGCTGGGGACAGAGCTGATCAACCCTTCTTTCCGCGGCAAGATCTCCGACTTCGCCCTGATCCATGACCAGAAGACCACCCCGGAGTCTCCCATCCGGACCGAGACCTTCTATGCCTACGCGCCCGGAGCCGGCGCGTTCGCTCCGAGCAAGCTGGCTCCCATCATCGACGGCCAGGCTGGCGGAGGAACTGAAGAACGTCGGATCGCACTCCCACAACGATTTCGACGAGGTCTACTACTTCTTCGGGACCGACTGCACCGACAACACCCGCCTGGGCGGGCAGGTGGAGATGTGGCTGGGACACGGAGACGACGCTGAGAAGTTCGTCATGAAGGACCCCACCGCGGTCTACGTGCCCAAGGGACTGGCCCACAACCCGTGGATCGTCACCAAGGTCAACGACCCGAACCACCCCATCATCATCACCTGCGTCTCCCTGACCAACAAGTACAGCCTGGCGCCGGACGCGGTGACCAACTACCCCTATCCCGCCGCGTTCAACCCGGACCTGATCGGCGTAGCGCAGCCCGGCAAGGGGAAGTACGCCCAGTACGTCAACAGGCTCACCTTGTCGCAGGACATCTACATCTCCTTCCTGCTCGGCCGGGTCTGCACGCCCAACCTGATGTTCGACGACAAGGTCTGCCGGGCGCCGCTCTGGACGGAATTCTTCTTCGCCTACGCCGGAGGCACCGGGGTCGGAGTCCCCACCCTGGCGGAGGTCCCCAAGAACGACGGCATGTCGTACTGGGATTGGACCAAGGGCATGCAGCACCATCAGTCCTACGACGAGGTCTTCCTGTACCTCCCCACCGATCCCCACGACATCCTCAACCTCGGTGGAGAGTCGGTGGCCTACCTGGGCGACGAGGACTACACCTTCACCGAGCCGACGGCCATCTACGTGCCGGGTGGAGTGCTGCACAACCCCAACTACTTCAAGCGCGTCGACCGGCCGTACTACATGCTCGTTATTGCCTTAACGGACAATGCCAAGTTCCACGAGGGCGAGTTCACGCCGGTGCCGGCGCCCTCGACCTTCAAGTTCTAGAGCGAAGAGAGCAGAGGGAAACCGAATCGTATGGCGGTAATGACTGAGACCGGCGACGCGACGGTGCTTGGCGACGCGACAGTGCCCGGCGACGCGGCGGCGCCTGACGCCGTTGGCCGGCCCGCGATAGAGAAGATCTCCAAATCGATCTGGCAGTTGACAGAAGACGTCCTTGAACTTCTTCGGTCGCAATCCAGAAACGCGGTGCACAAGCAGAAGAGAGCGGACCTCCTCTGGCTGGACGACCTCACCGGGACCCAAGGCAATACGGTCATCGCCATCAGGCAGTTGTGCGAGGAATCCCCCGAAGGGGTCACCCTCAAGAAGCTCTCCGAGACCATGGGCGTGACGCCCGCGGCCACTTCGGTCATGGTCGATCTCTTGGTCAGGAAAAAGATGCTCAAGCGGACCAAGTCAAGGAGCGATCGGAGGGCGGTCCTTATCCGGCTGACGCCGGAGACATCGGACCTCTTCGAGATCAGCGAGCAGAACCTTTTTCAGAGCTTCATGCGGGTGCAGGACTCACTCGGCCCCGACATCCTGGTCGATTGGCAGAGGATCCTGGTCACCGCGACGACGGCGCTCAGGCAGGCCGTCGGGGAGGACCGACATGAAGCTGGAAGGTAAGACAGCGCTCGTCACCGGAGGGGGGCCGTGATCGTGGATGTGGCCGGAGTCTAGTCGCGACGACAAAAGGAGCGGAAAGCTGGTGAGCGCGCAGACGACGGCGATAGTGGTCATGGTCCTCTTGGTCGTGATCCTGATAGTTGGAGCGCTCCAACTGATGCACTTCCTCTTCAGGAGAGCGGTCCGCAAGGTTGTGGCCCTGTTCCGTCAGCAAGGGGCGACAAGCCCTGCCCGCGCGAAATCACCGGCGGAGCTTGGGCTGGCTCCGGTGAATCCGCTCGATAGGATGTTCCGGTTCCGCGACTACCGACCCGAGGCTCTGCGCGCGCTCGGGCAGGCGGACATCATCAAGTGGACCGAGGAGGGCTCGCTCTACCTGTCCGAGGACGAACTCGAGCGGTCGCCGCTCAAGAAGCTGGTCGGAATCAAGTAGGGCCGGCGCCGGACACGTCCGGCGCCGGCCCCATGACTCGTGCCTCACCGGCGCGCCCGCCCGGCAAGCGGTGGGCCCACGCCGCGCACCTCCTCGCTACTTCTCCAGGAACAAGACGCCGAGGTTGATGCTCTCCTCGAGTTCCACGACCCGGGAAGCAGCGTTGTACCCGGCGGCATTCACGGTCACCTCATACTTGCCCGGCTCCAACTTGTCGATGACGAAATCTCCGTAGTTGGTCGTTGTGGCCTCGCCCACCTTGGCTCCTCCGGTCCACAGAAGGACGACCGCTCCCTCGGCGCACTCATCCGTGTCCCGATAGGCCACCGTGCCGCTGACGAACGACTGTGTCCAGCGATGGAGATTCTTGTACCAGACTCGCGGGTTGGTGCCCCACGCCGCCTGGTAGGCTTCCAGACCTTCGGCCTTCGCCTGGGCGGCCATGAGCTCGTCCTCGGCCATTACCAGCTTGAGGGCACCAGTGGGGCATACCTGGGTGCAGCGGGTCTCGGTCCAGTGGTCGTCGATCAGATGGGCGCACCCGGTGCACTTCTGGGGCAGCTGCAGCTCCTCGTTCCAGTAGATGACGTCGTACGGACAGCTGGCGACGATCTCCTTGCGCCCTTTGGCCTTCTTGGGGTCGATAAGGACCAGGCCGTCCTTGCGCTTGTAGACCGCGTTGTCCTTGGTGAGACACGGAGCGTCGTCGCAGTGCTGGCAGGGAGTGGGCAGGTAGGCCACCTGCACCAGAGGGAACTGGCCCCGCTCTTTGCGCTCCACGTTCATCCAGCGCTGGCCGAACCAGGGCTGAGCCGCCGAGTAGCCCTTGAAATCGTTGCCCACATACTCGTCCTTGCAGGCCAGGAAGCAGTTATTGCAGTCGTGGCAGAGAGCGACGTCGACGATCATGTTCCACTTCTTCATCGGTCGCCCTCCCACTTCTCGACCTGGATCAGACAGGAGTTGTTCGACATGCCGCCCGAGTAAGGAGTGATCAGCCGGATGTTGGTGAGCACATTCACGCATCCACCACGGTCGGCCGACTCACCCGGCACGCCCACCGGATCGTATTCAGCGCACGATTCGTAGGAGTGAACGGTGCCCGACGGCACCCGTTCGGTGACCTGGGCGGCCACGATCACCTCGCCGCGGTCGTTGAAGGCGCGGACGAGGTCGCCGCTCTTGATGCTCCGCGCTGCCGCGTCCTCAGTGTTGACACGCATGACCCAGTAGAAGCGGCCGTCTATGAGCACCCGGTGGTCCTTGACCTCGTTCATCCAGCTGTCCTTGCCGTCGCCCATGGTGTGGAAGCTGAACCGCGGATGCGGGGAGACCATCTGCAGCGGGTACTTCTCGTACAATCCGGCGGTGTGGTGTCCCTCCCAACTGGGGATGAACTGCGGGCCCAGTGGCGGTCTTTCCGGGTCATGGTTTCCGCCGTCTTCGAAGCGGTTGAGGCTATTGGACACGAACTCGATCTTGCCCGACGCGGTCTGGAGCCCTTTGAGACCGACCGTGTCGGCCGGGCGGGGCCCCCAGTCCGGAGTGTCGCGCACCCGGTCCTCGGCGAACCAGCGCAAAGCCGGAGTGGACTTGTGCTCCTTGGGGAAGGGGAGCACGAAGTAGCCCTTCTTCTCGAACTTCTCCCAGCTGATGTACTTGGGGAGATCGGTAGCGTTGAAGTACTCCTTGGTCCAGGCGTATTCGTCCTTGCCGCCCATGGTGTAGAGATCGCCGATCCCCAGCCGGTTGCAGACGGCGGCGAAGATCTCGTAGTCGGACTTGCTCTCCCCTAGCGGCTCGATGCACTTCTTCTGGAGAGTGAACACCCGGTTGTTGGTCTGGGTGTAGCTGTCGGGGATGTAGCCGGAGCAGCTGGCGAACTCGCTGATGTCCCAGCGCTCGAAGTTGGTGCAGGCGGGCAGGATGATGTCGGCGAACTTCGCCTCGCCTTCGAACCAGATGGGCTGGCTCACGGCGAACTGCAGCTTCGGGTTGCGGTAGGACTTCACATAGCGGTTGGTCTGGGTCATGGTCCCAAAGAAGGATCCGCCGTAGCGCCAGTACATGTGGATGTACGGGTAGCCGGGCGCCGGGTACTCGTATTTCTGCAGCTGGCTCTCGATGGAGGAGCCGCAGAAGCCCTTGCCTCGAAACTCAAAACGCTCGTGCTGAAGCGCCTCGGGGATGCGCAGGCGCGAGATCATCTGGCCCTCGGTGGAGTCGTGGGGAAGGCTGGTGGCGCCCTGCCGGTTTGCGAACATGTGGTTCTCCCAGCGGAAGCCCGCTGCGGACTTTTCGGGATCGCAGCCGATGCCGCCTTCGGCGTAGCCGGGGAAGAGGAAGGACTCGTCCGCCGGGCAGCCCTGAGAGGTCCCCCAGATGTTGCTTCCGGGCTTGCCCAGGCCCTGCATGGCCGCCAGAGCGATCATGGTGCGGGCCCACTCGTTCCCGGTGGCCGAGCGGCAGGCTCCGCCCCATCCTCCCAGCGAGCCGGACGCCAGCATCGTCTTCTTGGAGGCCCACTCCCGGGCCAGCGCGCGGATATCGCGCGCGGGGATGCGGCTCTCACCTTCCGCCCATTCGGGCGTCTTGGGCACACCGTCTGACTGGCCCAGCACGTAGGCTTTCCATTCGTCGAATCCGACCGTCTTGGCGCTGATGTAGTCCTTATCGTATGTGCCTTCGGTCAGCCACGTGTATGCGATGCCAAGACCGAGGGCCACGTCCGCGCCGAGGCGGGGCGAGAACCACTTATCGGCGATGAGGCCGGCCGTGTGGTTGTAGTAAGGGTCGATGAAGATCATCTTCACGCCCAGTTCCTTGAGCCAGAAGCGACGCACCGTGCTCTCGAAAGCGGAGTAGATGCCGCCGCCGGTGCTCTCGGGGTCCGCCGACCAGAACACGATCATCTCGGTGTGCTTAAGCGCGTCCTCGAGGAGGTCGTATTGTTCGGGTATGCCCAAGCGATGGCTGAACCCCCACATGTGCATCCCGCCCCAGTGCCACCCCTCCCAGCTGTCCGGGTTATGGGCGGCCTGGACCAGACCCACCAGGTCAGAGAATCTTTGATAGGCGCTGTGGCGATAACCGACGTTGCCCCACAGGTGGTGCGAGCCACAGGTGGTGAGCATCGCCCCGGGACCATACGTCCGCTTGATACGGTTGATCTCGCCGCAGACGATGTCGAGTGCTTCGTCCCAGCTTATCTTCTCGTACCCCGACTCCCCCCGTTTCTCAGGGTTGCGGTCTCCGTCTGGGTCGAAGTCCACCCTTTTCAGGGGGGTGAGCACCCGCTTGGGCGAGTAGATCATGGACCTGTGACCGGCCGTGTAGGGCATGACCGTCGTCCGCCGCGGCGGCGTGAACGTGCGTCCCCGCGCCTCGATGGTCCACGACTGGCCGTCGGAGTCGTCGAGGTCCATCGGGTAGATCCGCAGGATCTTCCCGTCCTGCACGTCCACGAAGACCGGGCCCCCGGTCGTGCTGTTCGTGAGTCTCTCCACTCTTCCCATGCGTCTGACCTCCGCTTGCGCCCGCTTTTGCCTGGAGGCGGAGCCGGTGCCCGGCTCCGCCTCCACGGCCTTGTATGGTTAGTGAAACCCTTCGCGCTACGTTGGCAGTGACTGGAGCGCGCCCTCCACCTTGATCTGAGGCGCCATCTTGTCGTTCACAATCATCAGTTCGTGCGGATACTTGCCCGAGCCCTTGATCCACTGCCCACCGACCAAGGGAGAGCGGTGTACCTTCCCGCCGGGAGCCTGTTGTGAGTTCGGCATCTCCCCCCCTTGGATGTCGCCGGGACTCATACACGACTGGAACAGGCTGCGAGGCGTCACTTTTCCGCGGCCTGTTAGAGGTGGACGAGAACCCCGTTGGTGGCTAGCAGCATGACCTCCGTTTCCCCAGATCACTGGATGTCCGCTGTCTACTACCGTATGAAGATGCAAGAGACCGTTACGATACTACCGAGCCGTCGGTAGTTTCAACCTCGTCGGGGCCGCTACGCCGTCGCCCCGCATTCCGGGCGGGCGGCGAGCCGGCGCGGATCAGTCCATCGTGATGACGATCTTGCCCTTGTGCTTGCCCTCGCCGAAACGCCTCATGGCCGCACCCGTGTCGCTCAGTGGATAGCAGCTATCGATGACGGGGCTGACGCTACCCGCTTCGACCAGTTCGGTCAGGTAGCCCAGATCCTTGTTTGGTTTCAGAGCGACTATTCGCATTCGCTTCCCAGACAGAAGCGGGAGCACCAACCCGAGCAGAGCAGCTTGAACGAGCCGGGCCGTGGAGCCGCCGACCGTCACGTAGACGCCATGGGCATTCAGGGCCCGCAGGTAGGCGAACGCAGACCGATTCGTCTTGACGTCGAGGATGAGATCGTACCGTTGCCCGAGATCGGTGAAGTCTTCTCGGGCGTAGTCGAGCACGTGGTCGAAGCCGATCGACCGGAGTAGGTCCAGCTTCTCGCTGCTGTCGACGCCCGTGGTCTCCGCCCCGTGCAGCCTGGCGATCTGGACCGCAAACGTTCCCACCCCTCCTCCCGCCCCGTTCACGAGGAGGGTTTGCCCTTGCTGAAGCCGCCCTTTGTCGCGGAGTCCCTGAACGGCGAGCACCGCCGCCTGAGGTATCGCGGCCGCCTCCTCGAAAGTCAGGCCTGCCGGCTTCGGAGCCAAGGCCTCTTCGCGGGCGCAGACGTACTCCGCGAAACCACCCCACCGGCCGCTGAGATCGCCGAAGACCTCGTCACCCGGACGAAACCGCTTCGCATTCGTGCCGAGTGCCTCGACCCGCCCTGCTATGTCGGAGCCCAGTATCTGTTTCTTTGGCCGGCGAAGTCCGAACGTCACGCGGTTCAGGAACGGTGTGCCTTGAAGGAGCCCCCAATCCCAATCGTTGATGGAAGCGGCGTGGACTCGAACCAGGACCTCACCGTCACCGGGGGTAGGCTTGGCCACTTCTCTCAGCTCGAGAGCGTCCCACGTTCCGTATCGGGTGAACACTACGGCTTTCACCGCGTCGGCCACCTCCCTGGGCTGGGCGCCGTTCGAAGTGCCATGCTCGCCTCCGCTTCTTGCCGAATTGTACCGAGAGATGGGGAAAGCCGCACGAGCACGCTAGACACAGGCACCCGTTTGTACCATTGTGATGGTGTGTCTTTTGGCCGATCAGCAGGGCGGCGTTGCAGACATACGCTGTCCGGGGAGGGATGGGGGTAGTGCCACGGATTGCTCAGTCGGGTTCGCGCAGATCCTTTCCTCCAAGACCGGCGTGGCTGGTGCTACTCACTGCCGCGCTGGTCTTTCTGATCTCACTGGGCAGTCGCAGATCGTTCGCGCGTCTGTCCCCCACACCTGCCCTGTTCGACTTCCGTCTGATCATGGGCGATCTTTTCGTGATCCTTGGCGCCGTCCTCGTCGCGGAGTGCTGCCTGTTGGCGTACATCCTTGCGTCGCAAATTCTTGGACGACGATCCAGGATGGACGCTGATCGAGATAATCCTGCCTCTTCGTGGAAATCGAAACTCCTTGCCAGTCTTGTGGCGACGGCGTCGGTCGCGGTATTCATCGCACTCGTCCTTCGAAGCAGGGACGACCTCCCCACCGACCCGCTCGGCCTCCTGCCGCCGACTGCCCTGCCGTCCCTGGGACCCTCACCGTCCGGAGGCCCGACCTTCGGTGTCCATTGGGGGATTCTCGGCGGGAATGGCATTCCTCGCAACGGCCGGCGGGCTGCTGGTGGTCCTTTTGCGTCGACGGCATCGTCGCGAGATCCGGGCAGAGGGTGTGTCGCCCGAACGCGGGGAGCTACGCGCGGTCTTTGATGCCTCGCTGCTACGGCTCGACGAGGATCGTCCTCCGCGGGAAGCGGTCATTCACGCATATGCGAGCATGGAAGAGGTACTGGCGCGGCACGGGCTGATGCGGAGACCTTCCGAGGCTCCTTTCGAATACCTGGCTCGCTGGACGAACGCGCTCCATGTCGGCCGCACGGCAGCCGAGGCTCTCACTTACCTGTATGAGCGCGCCAGGTTCAGCCTGCACCTCATCGACGAGGAGATGAAACAGGAGGCGATCGCGGCGCTTACCACTCTTCGCGACGAGCTGGCGGGGGAGGCGTGATCAACCTCTGGAGAGCAGCCCGGCTGGTGATCGTCGCGACTGTGGTCCTCGCCATTGCCTTCGCGCTCACCGGGGTGGCGAACGGCCTGGCCCTGCTTGTCTACGTGCTCTTCCTGGCGGCGGTGCTGCTCGCTCTGATGGTGGGCCGACTACGGGCCGTCTTGCCCCCGGCTGCGGATTTCCGAAAGATGCCTGCCAAAGCCAGCCCGGCGGAGACCCACGTGGAGCAGTTCGAGACGGTGAAGCGCTGGGTCGTGATCGCCAGCCACGGCCAGTCAGACCTCTTCTTTCAGCTGCGACCCCTTGTGCGAGATATCGTCGCCGCCCGTCTTTCAAGGAACTACAGCATCAATCTGGAACGAGAGCCGGACCGAGCGGCAGCCATCCTTGGGGATGGACGGGCCTGGCAACTCGTGCGGCCGGACTGGCGAACCTCCGCGGAACGATCTGCCCCGGGATGGACGGAGCATGAGCTTGAGCAACTCGTCGAGGAACTGGAGAGCCTCTGATGGAAAGACTGACGTTCGAGCAAGTCGCCTCTTTGGGGGCGGCCGTTCTTGGCGAAGTCGAGCGTGCGGTGGTGGGCAAGCGGACGGTGCTCGAACTGGTTCTGCTCGGTCTGCTTGCGGACGGCCATGTGTTGATCGAGGATCTCCCCGGCCTCGCAAAGACGCTCATCGCAAGGTCGTTTGCCCAAACGACCTCCTTAGTGTTCCGGCGTATCCAGTTCACTCCCGACCTCATGCCGTCAGACGTTACCGGCGCCTCGATCTACAGTCAGAAGCGGGGCGAGTTCGAGTTTCATCCCGGGCCGGTGTTCGCCAACCTCCTCCTTGCCGACGAGATAAATCGCGCGCCGGCAAAGACGCAGGCCGCGCTTCTGGAGGCGATGCAGGAGCGGCAGGTGACGATAGACGGCGATACACACGGGCTGGAGGCGCCGTTCCTGGTGCTTGCGACACAGAACCCTATCGAATACGAGGGCACGTATCCTTTGCCCGAAGCCCAACTCGATCGTTTCTTGCTGCGCATATCTGTTGGGTATCCCGAGCGCACCGACGAGGCGTTGGTGCTGGAGCGGCGTGGCGCGCGACAACAGGAGCGCATCGACCTTGAGCCGGTCATCGACGCGGCCACCATGCTGGCGATGCAGCGCGCAATCGAGGAGGTACACGTTTCGGATAGTATCCGGCTGTACATGGTCGATCTCGTGCGCCAAACCCGCGAGAACCGCCGCGTGCAGGTGGGCTCGAGCCCTCGTGGCTCTTTGGCTCTGTACACACTGGCGCGTGCCCGGGCTGCGGTTCGAGGTCGCGACTTCGTCACTCCCGAAGACGTGAAGGACGTCGCAATACCGGCATTGGCTCACCGCCTGACCCTGCGGCCGGAGCAATGGGTGCAGCGCGTGTCGACGGCGGAAATCATCCAGGAAGTGCTGGACACGGTGCCCACCCCGCGGCCTGAGGAAGCGGAACTGGGGCGCGAACATAGATGAGGCGTTCACCCAAGCTGGTCCTATACGGCGCCTTCGCTGCAGTCTGCTTTCTTCTTGCGCTCGCTCTTGGGCGCCCTGAGTTGACGGCGCTTGGCGCACCATTCGCTCTCGTTCTTGTCGTGGGTCTCGCCCTGCCGCGGCCAGGCAGTGCTCAAGCATCGCTCGACGCGAAGCAGGAGCGGGTGCTCGAGGGTGAAGAGGTGGAGGTGGAGGTGGTAGTGCGCGCGTCGTCGGGCACTCCGGCCCTCCTTCTCGCCTTCTCTCTTCCCGACGGCTTGAGACTCGCACAGGGAGAGGCGGCGTTCATGCTCGCACTGACGGCGGACGAGGAGCGGCGTCTGCCGCTTCGCCTCGTCGGCGACCGCTGGGGGGCCTACAGGTTGGGCGACGCTATCTGGCGTGCGAGTGATGCAGTAGGTCTTCGCTTCTTGGACGGCCGTGCGCGAGGCGACTCGCCGCTCCAAGTCTATCCCCGGACCGAACGACTCCGGTCCCTGGTGAAGCCTTCCGAGACCCAGCCCTTTTCCGGCAATCGGGTGGCCCGAGCTAAAGCAGAAGGTATCGAGTTTGCCGGCGTCCGGCCCTATGCGCCTGGTGACCGCCCGCGTCGAGTCAACTGGCGGGCCACCTCGCTGCGCCAATCCCTTCACGTGAACGAGCAGCATCCCGAGCGGAACAGCGACGTCGTCATCTTTCTGGACAGTTTCGCGGAGGCACGAAACCAAGATGAAAGCACTCTCGACTTGGCCGTCAAAGCTGCCGCCTCCCTTGCCGGCCACTATTTGTCGACCCGCGACCGGGTGGGATACGTCAGCTTCGGCGGCGTGGTGCGGTGGCTCTCTCCCAGCACCGGCGCCATCCAACACTATCGGATCATCGAGGCTCTACTCGAGACAGAGATCCTGCTCTCGTACGCCTGGAGGCACATCGACGCGCTGCCCGCCCGCGTTCTCACGCCGCAGGCGCTGGTGATCGCCCTCACCCCTTTCCTGGACGAGCGCGGCCTGCACGCGCTTCTCAACCTTCGCCGGCGGGGCTTCGATCTGGTCATCGTGGAGATCTCGCCGCTCGCCATGGCCGGCGGACCTCCCGGCTCGCTGGATCTCCTCGCCGCCCGGTTCTGGCGTCTCTGGAGAGACGCTATGCGCTTTCGCTTTGAAGAACTCGGGGTCGCCGTCGTGGAATGGGATGGCCATGGCCCTCTTGCAGCCGCCGTCGAGGAGGTGACAGCATTCCGACGTTTCGCGCGCTACGCGTCCGGATAGGGCTGGCGGCATGTGCGGCCGTACTTGCTGGTGCTCTCGCGGCCTTCCCTATCGTTCACGCCGGCGGTGCGGCTCCGGCCGTAGTACCGCTCGGCGCTCTCGGCGTGCTATTCACCCTTCTGGCCCTTCGTCTCGGGCACCGCTTCACCGGTGCCGCCCTTATCTGCCTGGCGCTCGAATACGTGATCGTAGAAGCGACCGATCGCGTGGGCATGCTCTCGATAATCGCATACGCTGTCGGTCTGGTGATCCTGGCAGAACTTCTCCTGTGGCTGGGACAGCTGCCATCCCGAGCGCTGGTAGATGCCCGGGCTGTTACCGGATGGATGCGCGGTGTGGGACTGATCGGTCTAGCCGCTGCGCTGCTCGCGCTCGTGGCCTTGGCTGCCGCCAGCTTTGAGATTCCAGGGGCTCTCCCCGGGACTTTGGCCGGATCGGCAGCCGCTCTTCTCTTGCTTGGGGTTCCCTGGCTCCTGGTGAAACGGAGGAATGACCGGGACGGCACCGGAAGAGTTGACAGGTGACCGTCACTCCCCTACGCTGTCGACCGGCATCATTGCCACGCGGTGCGGCGCAAGCTTCTTGAGCGGCAACTGGAAAACGAGCGACAGCAAGGGCACGGTGATAGCGATGGCCATGGCCATCCGGAGACCGTACTGGGTCGGGTCCCATCCGGCCGGGGCGCGGGCGGCGAAGACATCCGAAAGCCAGCCCACCAGCTGACCGACGGCTGCTATCCCCAACTGTCCCCCGCCGGCCAGCAAGGCGAAGATCAGTGCGCCGGTATGGGGAAGGGTGTCTGCGGAAACGATCAGCGTGCCTGTCCAAAGGAGCGACGAGCAGAACCCGATGAGGCCGAAAGCGACGAGTACGAGCCAGGCGGTCGGAGCGAGGGCCACGATCACATAGAGCAGCACGCACGCGAGCGAACCCCAGATCATGAGCTTGTTCATGTTGAGTCCAGCGCCTCGCTTGGCGTAGAGAAGCCGGGCGGCCGCAAGCATGGCCGAGAACAGGCAGAGGCCCAGAACGTCGCCGACCGTTTTCGGCAGACCGAGGCCCTGCTCTAGGTAAGTGGAGCCCCACTGAACGATGAGAAGCTCGGTGGCCGCTCCGAAGAAGATGGCGAAGAAGCCGACGATGAACACGGGACTCCGAAGCAGGTTGCCCACCTTCATGCGCTCATGTTCCGGGATTATCCCGGGCATGGGAGCCTTGATGAATTTGAAGGTGTTGTAGAGGGGAAGGAGGGCCCAGAGCAGGACGATGAGCTGCCATTTCTCGTCGCCAAGGACCCGGATGAGCAGGGTCGTGACCAGGGCGGCGGCGAATATCCCCCCGGCGAAAGCGCTGTGCATGATCATGAAGTTGGCTTCGCTGTTCTTCGCCGGGATGGACTTGGTTATGGGCGACAGCAGCACCTCGAGCAGCCCGGTGCCGATGGAGAACACGACCGTGCCGAGCGCCAGGACGATCATCTCCCGCCCGGGCGCGATCCAGGGTGCCAGGGCAAAGAGCGCGAGGCCCACGACAATGACCACCTGGGAACCGATGCAGAACGACTTGTACCCGTACTTGTTGACCGGCCACCCGAAATACAGGCAGGCGACGAACTGAGCGAGGAAGTTCACGAGGACAAGAAAGCCCAGCTCAGTGTAGCTAAGCCCATACAGCAGCATGAGGGGAACGAACAGGAACGGCGAGAAGTTCATCGCGACGCTCTGGATGAAGCCGGCGAGGTTGCTCGCTGTCAGTGTTCGCTTATAGTCCTTGTCGGCGACTGCTTCTGCAGCGTCGTGCACATTGTCCCCTTTGTCCGGGTGAATCGGCCGAAAAGATAGCAGCTCACAACGCCCTGCAGAGACGTCGGCTGCGCCCCAATAGGCTCAATCCATGAACGGCATGACCACGCCCTTGATATAGCCGGGCGTCGCGCCGAGATTGGCTTCGAAGGCCTGGCCGATGTCTTCCAGCTTGTACTTGTGAGTGACCAGCTTCTCCATGGGATAGATGCCGCTCTTGAGCGCCCACAGAGCCCGTTCCAGCTCGCTCTGGTAGTTGGTGGACATGCCGATCCCCTGAGGGCTGTAGATGATGGGGCACTTGATCCAGTTGAACAGCTCGTAGGTGTCGGGCGCCTGATGCCAGCCCACCAGGATGACCTTGGCCCGGTTGGTCTTGATCACGTCGCCGGTCATCTTGATGCCTATCGGGTGGCCGACGACTTCGATGGCCACGTCGACGCCCCGGCCGCCGGTGATCTTCATAACTTCCGCGACCACGTCCACTTTGGATGGGTTGAGGGTGATGGTGGCGCCCAACTCTTTGGCCAACTCGAGACGCGTGTCGTCGAGGTCGGCCACGATGTACTCGCGCAGCTTGGGAGAAGAGACTCCAGCGATGATCCCCAGGCCCATGAAGCCGGCGCCTATCTGGAAGACGTAATCCCCGAACTCCGGCGTGGTCGTGCGCGCGATGGACATACAGCTCATCAGGGGCTCGCCGAGAGCGTATTCGAAAGGCACGCTGTCCGGGATCCTCTCGATGATCATGCCGTGCGCGCGGTGGGCGGCGAATCTGTTGGGATCGACGGCCACATATTCGCAGTAGGCGTCGTCGGCGAAATAGCCGGTGATCCGATCGCCCACGGCGAAGCCTTGCACCAGCCTACCGACCTCCACCACGGTCCCGGCCGGCTCATGTCCGGCGCGCCGCGGAAAGGGATTGGCCTGCTTCATTTCCGCCCCCCACGAGTCCTTGTACCCGGACATATCGCTGGAGCAGACACCGCAGGCTTCTATCTTGACCAGCATCTCGCTGTCGCTGATCTCAGGAGTCGGGATCTCGCGGATCTCGAATGTTCTGGGTGCCACGATGAAAGCCGCTCTCATGGAGGGTCCTCCTCGATCATGATTCAGGTGATCCGGTCCGTTCCCAGTGTACATTCTGGCCCAGCGCGTCTCATCGGGCGCGGGTAGGGGCCAGGCGGATGGTCCAACCGACACCGTGGGGTACTTAGTGCGACCGTCGAGTCATGAATGATCGAGGTCGTCCGCGCGATCAACCTGCGGCCGCCAACCTAGCTCAGAAGCCTTCGTCCTCGAAGATGCCGAGAAACTCGCGGTTGCGTTCAATCACGTCGGCGGGAAGCATGTCTGACGTGGTGTGGTGGAGGAAACCCGCCGGGTGTAGGCTGAGGACACAGGAAGAACGCGAGATCAGCGGATCGGTCGAAAGGGCGGGGTGACTTGATGTCCACCTGGGGTATCGTCGGGATCGTTGTGGCCGTCGTGGTGGTATTGGTGCTCCTGATCTCGGGGATCAGGATTGTCCGGCCGACCCACCGGGGATTGGTGGAGCGACTAGGCAAGTACAACCGCTATGCCGGCCCCGGTTTTCACCTCATCATCCCGCTGGTCGAACGCATGTTCAAAGTCGACATCCGCGAGATCCTGGTCGAAGCCGAGCCCCAGACGATTATTACCAACGATAACCTCAACGCCCGGGTAGATGCCCAGGTGTATCTCAAAGTGAAAGCCGACGAGGAGAACGTCAAGGCCTCCCAGTACAACGTCACCAACTACGAGAACCAGATCGTCAACCTAGCCCGCACCACGCTACGAAACATCATCGGCACCCTCAGCCTCAAGTCGGCCAACAGCGAACGCGGCAAGATCAACACCGAACTGCGCAGCACTCTTCTACAGGAGACGGCCAGTTGGGGCATCGAGATCTTGCGCACAGAGCTCAAGGAGATCGATCCGCCCGAGGACGTCCAGGAGACCATGAACAAAGTGGTGAAGGCGGAGAACGAGAAGGTGGCGGCGATCGACTTCGCCACGGCGACCGAAACCCAAGCCGACGGGCAGCGCCGGGCCGAGATCAAGAAGGCGGAGGGTATCAAGCAGGCGCTGATCCTTAACGCTGAGGGCGAGGCCCAGGCCATCCAGCTGGTCAACGAAGCCGCGGACAAGTACTTCGTCGGCAACGCCCAGGTCCTCAGAAGATTGGAGGCCATGGAGAAAGCCCTGTCGACGAATGCCAAGGTGGTCGTGCCCGGCGACACGGAGCTGATCAACGTCATCGGTGAGTTGGCGGGCGTGGTGCCGGTGGCGCCCAAGGCCCCCGTCAACACTACCCCTGTGAGAAAGTAAGGCCCCCAGGCTGGCAGCCGCTAGACAGCGCTAGGCTGCGCACAAGAACACGAGTCTGGCGGCATCTGAGGGCCAAGAGAGTGGCATCCCGGGCCTCAGCCCAGCTGTTACCTTTCTCCGCTTGGCATCTCTCGCCTCATGCGTTCAGGACCAATTCAGGTGCAAGGTGCGAGCATACTGCCACGACATTGCTCCACCCCCCTCCGGAGCTCTGGCGCCTGTCTGGTGGTGTCTAACCTGGCCAGGTTAGACACCACCACACCCCCTTTCACACACCAGCTGGTCAGCTGACCAGTGGGAGACTCCCCACCTCCCTGGGTAGAGGTCTATCCGCTTGTCCGGTCCGTCCAGCGTCCGCGTGACCCATACTTGGATAGCGTGGGCGGCTTGCAGCGCCCTATCATGGGGAGATGGGTCATCTTCATGTGGGCCCCAAAAGGAGCGAAGGCCATGCCGATATCTTCTGTAGTGGTCGAGCATCTTAGCAAGTCGTTCGGTGAAACCCGGGCTGTGGAGGACGTGTCGTTTGAGGTCGGGCCCGGTCAGGTGTTCGGCCTTCTCGGCCCGAACGGCGCCGGCAAGACTACTGCCATCCGCATCATGCTCGACATCTTCAAGCCCGATTCGGGCTCGGTCGAGATACTGGGCGCCGCCCCGGACAAGGTCAACAAAGACCGGATCGGGTATCTCCCCGAGGAACGCGGCCTATACAAGGACGTCGCTCTCGAACAGGTCCTTGTTTTCCTCGCAACACTCAAGGGATTAGGAGACGGCGAGGCCAGGAGCCGCCTCGTGCCCTGGCTCGAGCGCATGGACCTCTATGAGCACCGGCGCAAGAAGGTCCAGGACCTCAGCAAGGGGATGCAGCAGAAAGCCCAGCTCATCGCCGCGCTCATGCACGAACCTGATCTTATCGTCGTCGACGAACCCTTTTCGGGACTCGACCCCGTGAACACCCGTTTGGTCAAAGAGATGATCCAGGAGCAGGTGAGGGCCGGACGGACGGTGATCATGTCCACCCATCAGATGTACCAGGTGGAGGCCATGTGCGATCGCATCGTCCTCATCGATCATGGGCGTACCGTGCTCTACGGGCGTGTGGACGAGATCAGGCGGGACTTTGCGGCAAATGCCGTCGTGCTGCAGGCCGAGGGCGATCTCTCCGGGCTTCCGCACGTGCTGGAGGCTCGGCAGGAGAACGGGGGATGGCGTCTGTCATTGGAGACGGGAGCCGACCCGCAGGACGTTCTCAAGGCGCTGGCCGCCCGCACCGAGGTCAAGGTGGAGCGCTTTGAGCTGGCAGAGCCATCGCTGGACGATATCTTCATCACGGTGGTGACCGGCGGCACGTCTCCGACGAGCCGCGCGAGGTCGAGTGCCGGTGAGTGACAGTGCGTAAGTTCCGACTCATAGTCCGCAGGGAGTACCTGAATAACGTCCGCCGGCGCAGCTTCTTGCTGGCCACCTTTGGCGTGCCCCTGCTGATCGTCGCCATGATGGGTCTGGGCATCCTCGCAGGTGACATCAGCGGAGGCGACCCGACAACTATCGGCTACGTGGATCAGAGCGGAGTACTCGCCGCCGCAAGAGAGAACCCGGGGTTTCGACCGTACTCGAGCACCGAGGCCGCGAGCGCCGACCTGGAAGCCGGCGACCTACGCGGCTTCTATGTCATCTCCCCCGACTACCGAGCTTCTGGCAAGACCCAGCTTCTCTACTGGGACCGCCCGCCCGCCACCCGGCTGCAGGACCGCTTCGACTCCTTTCTCAGGACCAACCTGGTCGGCGGGCTCGCGCCGGACGTCGCCGACCGGGTCCTCGAGGGCCCTGGCGACTTCGTGGTCCGCTCTGTCGACGGGAGCCGGGAGATGCAGGGCGGGGGCCTCGTCACGATCATCCTCCCCTTCGCCCTGGGCCTCTTCATCTGCTTTGCCCTCATGAGCGCGGCCGGCTACCTCGTGCGAGCGGTCGCCGACGAAAAGGAGAGCCGCACCATAGAGATCATGACCACTTCGGTCTCGCCCGAGCAACTCATAGCGGGCAAGTCGGTGGGCCTCGTGGGTGTGGCCCTCACCCAGGTATTCCTGTGGGCTGTGGTGGTGCTGGGCGGCCTTGCGGTGGCCTCCAACTTCGTGGACTCTCTTCGGGGGATGGAGATCTCCGCGACTCTTATCCTGGTACTCGCGGTCTACTTCGTCCCTCTGTTCACTCTGGCAGCTGCCATGGTCGTTATCCTCGGCGTCGCGGTGACCGACTCCCGTCAGGGGCAGCAACTGGCAGGGGCGATCAGCATTCTCTTCCTGCTCCCTTTGTTCTTCTCCCCACTCCTGGGCAGCAACCCCGACGGACCGTTGATGGTCGCGCTCACCCTGTTTCCCACTACCTCTCTGCTGGCCGTCGCCATCCGGTGGGGTGCGACGGTGGTGCCCCTGTGGCAACTCATTCTGAGTTGGATGATCCTGGCGGGGTGTGCGAGCTTCGCTCTCTGGACCGCACCCAAAGTGTTCCGCAGGGGCATGCTGCGATACGGACAGCGGATGACTCTGCGAAGCGTCTTCGAGGCCGTCCGGGGTCGGGGGTGAACGCGCCATGCGGAATGTGTGGCTGACCGCCAAATATGAGCTGCGGGCCACGCTGGGCCGGAGGTCTTTCTGGATCGTCACCTTCCTTCTGCCGGCAGCGTTCCTTCTCGTGGTGTTCGCCATTGAGATCTTCTCCCCGGGCGGCCAGGATCAAGGGACCGGGGTCCCTGGGGTCAGCGTCGGCACGGTGCCCATCGGGTACGTGGACCCGGCCGGTCTGCTTCAAACCTCGCCCACCGAGCTTCCGCCGGGCCTCGCGCGGAGCTACCCTGACGAATCCCAGGCGCAAGCGGCCTTGGCCAGCGGCGAGATCGACCGCTACTACCTCATCCCCAGCGACTACATATCATCAGGCCGGTTGACCGTCGTCGAGACGCGGTACCAACCCTTGCGAGCTGTGGACGGCACCCAACTGATCACGTACGTGATCAACAGCGGCATCACCGGCGACGAGAGGTTAGCGGGACTGCTCCTGGACCCTTCTTCACGGTTGCAGACGTCGGCCCTAGCCCCCGCTGGGGCCAGAGCTCCGGATGATCCAAACGCGGGCTATCTCCTCCCCTACCTGCTGATGTTCATACTCTACTTGGCGCTGGCAATGACCAGCGGTTTCATGCTTCAGAGCGTTTCCAAGGAGAAGGAAAACCGTACGGCCGAGGTCCTCCTCGTGACCTTGAGCCCCCGGAGTCTGATGCTGGGCAAGATGGCCGGTCTCGCGGTGGTGGGGTTGATACAGGTGGCGGTCTGGTTGACGGTCTTCTTCGGTGTGCTTGCTGGGAAGGGAAGCGTTGCCGGTATCGACCTAAACATCGGCGGCGCGGTCGCGGCCCGAGCCATCCCTTGGACGCTCGCATACTTCCTATTCGGCTACCTGATGTATGCCTCTGTCTACGCTGTGCTCGGCGTCCTCGCTCCCACTGCCCGCGACGCTAACCACTTTGTGTATGTCGCCATCATCCCTCTGGTCATTCCCCTGATGTTCAGCGGGACCTTCTCGGACGCCCCCAACGGCCCACTTGCGATCACCCTCAGTCTCTTCCCTCTGACCTCGCCGATAGCCATGGTGGCCAGACTGGGGGCGACGCCCGTCCCGTGGTGGCAACTGCTTGCCGGAGTGCTGGCCCTAGGGGTCTTCGCCTACCTGTTCATACTGCTGGCCGCGCGCCTGTTCCGCACCGAAAACCTTCTCTCGTCTCGCGCGCTGAGCTGGAGGCGCTTGTTGGAGGAGCTCCATCCGGCGTCGGCCGACCGAGCGGCGGGGTTCAGCCCGGTCGCCACGGCCGCTGCGCACGGTTCGCCCATCGGGGAAGTGAAGGGGGAGTCGAGGCAAGCACCCTCACGAAACCGCGCTCTTACCACGGTGTTGGGCGCCGCCATTCTTCTCATCGTGGGGGTGGTGGAGATCGTCCGGGGCGAATCCTTGGGTGTTGTGATCCTCGTCTTGGGAATCGCCTTTGGGGCCGTTGCGTATCGGCGCCGCAGGAGGGGCTAGGCATAGCCGCACGGTACTTCCTTCTCGCCGGCGGCTTATCGGTCGAGCGCGACGGCGTCGGTGGTCCGGGGGGCGCGCCACCACCTTTTGGTCGTGTCGGCTGCCCAAAGGGACAACGCAGCGACAGCGTGAATTGTCAAGTCCCAGTACCCGTGTTACACCCTGGCTCCGGTACCCTTGTCACAGTCATTTCAGCCGCCCTGTGGAAAACTCGATTTCCTTAAGAGGCCTTCTCCTTCCGGGGACGGCCCCCGGGATTGGCGAAGGCCCCGTGCTCTTTCTGCCGCTCATGCCGGGCTTCGTGGGCGCGGATGAGTTTGCCTTCGAAGAGGATCTGCACCGTGTCTCCAAGAAGCCTGACCTCCACGTCCTTGCGCTTATAAGCGTTACCCACCCGATAGCCCGAGCCGGCGAAGCCGATCGAGCCAGCAGGGTCGACCTTGCGAACGACGGTGACGCCCGTGGGCTTAGCGTTCTTGGGTCGAGCCTTGAGGGGCGCGTGGTATTGCAACGTATATTGCATTTATTTGCGGCTGCAACACACGCGCCCTTCTACGCTGCGCAGTCGACGACCCCACCCCCCCCTGCTCCCGCAACCCCGTATCACCATGCGGGTTTGCTCCGCGCGGACGCATGGGGTCGTTGGCCAATAACGGCCAGGGATGAGTCTCGCCCCTTTTCCCTCGTCAGTGAGTATGGCCCCGCTCTATCCGCCGGCGCGAGCCTTTCCGCACTCGCGTGAGCGAGTCCGTAGGCGGATAGAGCGGGCCACAACCACTTGTCTAGGCTTCCGAGCCAGGCAGGGGCAGGAGCTTGCTGGTGACGGGGATCATCGGCCAGTTGGCGTTGCTGCATTGGACGAGATCGTAGGTCCACTTCTCGGACGGACGCCATTGGCCGCCGGAGAGCGGCGTGCGCACGACGTTCGGCACCGGACGCGTGCCGCCTTCTGCGCCGACCGGCTGGGTGAAGTCGACGGGGCCGTCGATGGTCTGCACGTTCGTCGACGCTACCTGGGCGATGATGTCGTTCTTGTCGTCGACGTTCTTGGTCCGCTTGAGCACGTCGGCCGCCCACTCGAAGACCATGAAGTGAAGCAGCGGCTGAGTCCACTGCTTGCCGCTCGCAGCCTCGTAGTTGTCGGCGAACTGCTGGCAGGTCTCGTTGGTGAGTGGCGAGGTGAACGGATAGGTCGGATGCCACCACACGGTGGTACACAGGTTCTCGCCGATGTCACCGAGCGCGTCCCCGGTCTGTGGGAAGAGCAGAGCTTTGCCCACGCCCGCAATCTTCGGCGTGAAGCCTTGCTGCTTGCACTGCTTCCAGAAGTTGGTGAAGTCGGGCGGGCTCATGACCCCAGAGATGATCTCTGCCCCAGCACCTTTGAACTTGTCGATCACGGAAGTGTAGTCCTCGGTCCCGTCCTGGAAGGAGCCGCCATCGACGATCGTGTACCCTTGTTTCTCCAGGGGAGCGGGCCACTGGGACCGGTAGTTGTTGCCGTCCACGTCGTTGGGCCAGAGCACGCCGACAACCTTGTTGTTGGGCACCTGGGGCCATAGGTCGAAGTAGATGCCGAAGTTGTCCTCCTGCCCCCAGAAGGCGTGATATGTCCACTTGAAGCCGACCTTCGGATCGCCTCCACGGCCCATGAACCAGGCCTGCCAGGGAGTGTCGCAACTTATGCAAGGTACTTCGAAGGCTTCGGCCTGGTCGGATACCGGCACCACGTTGTCGCCACTGGAGGCGGCCATCAGGATGTCCACCTTCTCGTTCGTGATAAGGTCGCCCGCGACCTGCGCCGAACGGTTCGAGTTGGACTGGCTATCCACGAGAAGAGTCGTGATCTTGTGCATCTTGCCGTCCCCGCACACCACCCCGTCGCCGATCACTTCGTTGAAGTGGTCGAGGCAGTACTTGTCGGCCGCGCCGAAGGACGCCAACGGCCCCGTCTGCGGGGTCACGAAGCCGAGTTTGATCTCCCGGCCAATCTCGGCGGCAGAGCTGACGGTAGTGGTGCTGGCCGGGGCCGCGCCTGTCGTAGTGGTGGCGGCTCCCGCGGTTGTGGTGGTCGCGGCCGCCGCTGTGGTGCTAGTAGCCTCTTCTCCGCCGCACGCGGCAACAAGGCCGCCAAGCCCGGCGCCAAGGCCGATCGTGGCCCCCGCTACACCTGCGATCTTCAAGAAGTCACGACGGCTTACTGCTTCGGACATATGATCCCCCTCTCATTTCTGGAGCTGCACACTTTGGACCTGAACGGCTCGCACCTTCCCCTGGTCACCCTGCCAGTACCGTCTTTCGGGCGATCCCACCCTTTCGCTCGCCACCGTAAGTCATTCTTCATTCCGCGGGAACCACCCGGCACAGCGTGCCTCTGAGGGGGACCGACCCGCAGATCGGTTCCCAGGGCGGCCCCATGTCGAGGACGGCGTTGACGTTGGACTCGAAGCACCCGTGCTCCGGACCCGGCTGCTCGGGGAACCACCAGCCGTAGGCGGCGTTCACCACCCGGGGATCGACCCCGTCGGTGAACCTTGCCTTGAGCCTCACGCTCTCCCCAGGCTTGCGGGGAGTGGACAGATTGACCCAGCTTCCGTCCCCGATGCCCAGGTCTTCGGCGGCATCCGGATGGATCTCGATCTCTGGATCGGGGCGTTGCTCCCGCAAGGAAGGCACCTGCCGCCCCTCGGAGGTCATGTACTCCATCTGCCGCGCCCCGGTGATAAGGACAAGGGGATAGCGGTCCAGGAGTCCTGGCGTGCTCAGCGGGCTCTCGGATGGTTCGGTGTAAGCCGGAAGCGGGTCGTAACCCAGGTCCGCGAACCGGCTGGCAGCCAGCTCGACTTTCCCCGAGGCCGTGTCGAAGCCGTTCGCCTCGTACTTCTGGTAGCGCCGGGGCTCGCGATAGTAGCCCCTCTCCTTGAGCTCCGCAAAGGTCAGTCCCATGCCCGCGACCATCCAGTCCATGCATTCGGCCCGGGTGGCCCAGGGTATGCGGGCGCGGTCGGCCCAGGAGATCCGGCTCACCAGATCTATGACTATCTCCAAATCGTCCCGCGCTTCGCCCAGCGGCTCGATCACCTTCTGTCGGGCCGCGATGTAGTCGGTGTAGCCGTCGTCGCAGAGCTCGTCGCGCTCGAGCCACGTGGCGGCCGGGAGGACGTAGTCGGCTATCTCCGCCGTAGGGGTGATGAAGTAGTCGGCCACGGCCAGCAGATCGAGGTTCAGCATGGCATCGCGGAAGCGGCGGACGTCCATAGTGTTGACGAGGGGATTGCCGCCCGAGCAGTACATGGCCTTGAGCGGATAGCCGGCTTTACCCTCCATCGCCTCCATCGCGAGATGCGGGTGCACAAACATGAGGGTAGGGCCGCCGCAGAAACGGCCCCGCGGACTGGAGGTGAGCGGGAACTGCTCGGCGCCCAGGCGGCGTTCTTCAACTTCCGGCGGCGGTGCACACACGCCGCCGCCGGACAGGATGCCCGAGCGGTAGTACCCCCTGATCCTCGGGGGCAGCAGGTTGCCGCCCTCCACGTCCAGGTTCCCGGTAATGGCCACCAGATCGATGAGGGCCCGGCTCGATTGGGTGGAGCAAAGGTTCTGATCCATCGCTACCCGATGATGGAGCACCGCCGGTTTTGTGGTGGCGTAGAGAGCCGCCGCCTCGCCGATCTTCTCCGCCGACACCCAGGTGATCTCCGCCACCCGCTCGACGGCGTACTTCGCGGCCCTGGCGGCCAGTTCGTCGAAGCCGACGCACCAGCGCTCGACGAACTCTTTGTCGTACAGCCCCTGCTCGATCACAAGGTTGATAAGGCCCAGTGCTAGGGCCGCGTCGGTACCCGGTCTGACTTGCAGCCACAGGTCGGCCTTCTCGGCCAGATAGGTGCGACGCGGGTCGACCACGATCAGCTTTGCACGGTTGTTGATCCTGCCGCGCAGCAGGTCCATGCCCCGCGGAGGATGGGAGACTATTGGGTTGGCGCCGAACACCAGGATGCAACGGGCGTTCTCGTAGTCCGGGCCCCGCTCCATGAGGACCGAGGTGCCGATGGTCACGTTCTCGGCGACGAGGGACGGCGCGTAGCAGATATGGAGGTCGACGCTGATGGCGTTCGGGCTACCGAGGGCGTATGGGACCAGGTTGGAGACGCCGCCGGCGCGGGGGCCGGTGCCGCGCATCCCGCAGATGGCCTCGGGGCCATAGCGGTCCCGGACCGCGGTCATCCCCTCGGCGATCCCGTCGAGAGCCTCGTCCCAGGAGACCTGCTGCCACTTTCCCTCGCCTCGCGCGCCCGCCCGCTTGAGCGGGTAAAGCAGGCGGTCGGGATGGTACAGACGGCCGGACTCAGCCTTACCTTTGGTGCAGATGTAACCCCTGTTGCTGGGATGGTCGGGATCACCCTGCAGCCGGACCACGCGACCGTTCTCGACGTGAGCCAGCACGCCGCACTCGGCATGGCACGACTGGCAGACGGTCCTGACTACGGTCACCCGAGGATCCCCTTTCCGTGCAGCAGGTTCGACCTTGACAGCCCACCACCTCCCTAAATAGCACCCCGCACGTCGACTCCTCCTGGACCCACTCCTAGGCCCACATGTTCATGCCGCAGGCCGCCACGACGGTCTGGCCGGTGATGGCGCTCGACTCGTCGCTCGCGAGGAAGACCGCCGTCTGGCCCAACTCGTACTCTTCGGTCGGACGGCCGAGGGAGTACTGCTTCAGCTCCAGCTTGATCTGCTCGTCGAGGGTGATCCCGCGGGCATCGGCACGCCCCTGCATGACGCGGATGAAGCGCGGCCCTTTCACGGCGCCGGCCGAGATGCAGTTGACCCGGATGTTATGCGGGCCGCACTCGCGAGCAAGCGTCTCGGTGAGCCCGAAGACGCCCATCTTGGCGCAGCAGTAGCCGGCGCGCATCGGATAGCCCGAGCGGCCGTCACCAGAGCGTCCGCCCTCAGCTCCAAGATTGATGATGATCCCACCGTTCCCGGCCGGGACCATGTACTTGAGCACCTCACGAGCCGCCAGCATGCTGCCAGTGAGGTCGACTGCGATGATCTCGTTCCAATCCTCGAGCTTAAGGTCCCATACGTAGGCGGTCGGTCCGCCGATGCCTGAGTTGTTCACCAGGATGTCGATGCGGCCGTAAGCGTCGATCGCCTTCTTGACGGCGTCGATGACGTCCTGTTCCTTGGTGATGTCCATCGGGATGGCGAGGGCCCGGCCCCCCATCTCCTCGAACTCTTTAACGGTGTTGTTCAGGTTCTCCTGGTTGCGGGCAGCCAGGCACACGATCGCGCCTTCTTCGACGAAGCTCTTGGCGATGGCCTTGCCTATGCCTGACCCGCCGCCGGTGATGAAGGCCACTTTATCTTTCAGTCTGTCGCAACCCATGATGCTGGCGCTCCTTCTTGGGTTTGTTCCTGATCCTCTGTCGTCTTGTCTGGCCCGTGTCTTGTCCCCGCCTACAGGTGGGCGATGACGTCCTTGGTGGTGGTCACGAGCGAGATCGCCGGCAGCATGGCCTTGAAGATGACCTCATGCAGTTCCTTGTTGCCGTCGGTCGAGGTGTCGGAGGGGACGATGATGTTGTAGAAGCGGTCGGCGAGGGCGAAGGCGGCCACACCGACGGCCATCCCCGTCGCCACTCCGGCCAGAACCACAGTCTCCACGCCCTCTTCCTGGAGATACTTCTCCATGTCGTTGCCCTGGAAAATGCCGAACGGCCAATTATAGAAGAGGGGCTCCCCGGGTAGCGGGGCCAGCTCGCGGATGACCTCCACGTCCGGGGTCCCCAGATAGTTCACGCGGTGGCGCGAGAGTGAGGGCCAGAACCGCCCGTACACCGGGAGCCTGGCGTCCTCCGGGGTATAGGCGTTGACGTATACAACCGGCAGGCCTTTCGCCCGGAACGCCTGCAGCAACTCCTGCATCTTCGGGATGATCTCGTCTTCCTCGGTGGCCCTGATGTGTCCGAGAGGCTCCAGCACGCTGGGCGCCTTGACGATCGCGTTCTGCATGTGGACGAAGAGCAGCGCAGTCTTTCCGACCAGCGTCCATTCGCCTGCCGTTCCAACCATGTCTGTCTCCCTATCGCTCTCGTGCGGTGTCGCGAGCCGGGCCGCGGCTCAGACCACGATGAGATCTTGCGGATACTCGTGGATCTTGTAGGAGCCGTTCGGCCCGACGATGTAGTTGTCGCAGGCTATGCACCACACCCGGCCAGGCTTCACGAAGACCGGATGCACCGCGATGTTCATGCCCTCCATGATCTCCCAGGGATCGTCCGGCCGGATGCTCGGCCGCTCGACCAGGGAGTAGCCCTGCCCGTGGGCGAAGGAGCGGCTGGGGGGAGCGTAGCCGTGGTCGACCATGAAGTCGCGGGCGAAGGTGTAGAGGTCCTTGCAGCTCGCGCCGGGCACCATCCGCTCGGCCAACAAATGCTGGCACTCCACAGCGTACTTCCAGGCGTCGCTCAGTTCCTGGTCGGGCTCGCACCCCACGCAGAAGCTGCGGCAGAGCTCGGTATACATCCCGCCCGGCCCGTTGGTCTCGTTCAGCACTGTCAGCTGGTCGCCCTTTTGGATGACCTTGCCCTGGAGGTGATATGGCTCGAAGGGCGCGAACGTTCCCATCGCCCCCGATTTGACCAGCACCAGGCCGCGGCCACTGCCGTGGGAAGACATGTAGTGATGCGTCGCGGCATACATATCGCAGTCGCGCATACCCGGCTTGATGAGGCCTTTGAGGTGGTCGAAGCTGTCGTCCTGGATCTTGGCGGTCTTCTTGGCGATCTCCACCTCGTAGGGGCTTTTCCGGGCCTTGAGCAGGTCGATATGCTCGGTAGCGTCGACAAAGGTGGCCTCGGGCAAGTTCTTCCTCAGATAGTCTGCGAAGGTCATCGGGATGCTACTCGGCTCCACCCAGCCGATTGTCGCCTGGGGCTTGTCCTTCATGGAGTCGAGCGCCAGCTTGGCGTCGTAGTGCTTGGAGAAGCTATGGGTGGCGAAGTAGACGTCGCCCCAGTTGTTCTTGATGCCCCGAGCGCCCCAATTGGGCGGGAACCCCTGCGGAAGGGGCGGTTCGTTGCCGCAATTGATCACCGTCATGTCCTCGTCCAGGGCGAAGATGACCGTCATGGGGAACTGGTGCCGGGCGGTCCAGTCCGAGAACCAGCGGAGCGTCCCCCCCATGAACTCTTCCTGGTTCTGCACGACCAGATAGTCGATCTTGTTCTTGCGCATGACCGCACGAACAGCGTCCCACCGGCGTTGCATCTCCTCGTCCGGAGTGGGATCGAGGAAAGCGCCCATCCGATTCTCCACAGCAGAACCTCCCTGTAACGAGATCCTCACAGCGTTCCACTATTTGAAACCGCTGGTGCTATTATTGGAACCTACCGTATCACCGACGCGAAGGGCGTGTCAATGAAAGTGCCCGTCGGGGGGTGACACTTGGGGACGGAGAGTGCAGGGGGCAGCGGCCCGAGGTCGGGGCAAGGCGCGGCGACAGCAGGCGACACAGCCGCCTCCCCGTCGCGTACCCTGGAAAAGGGCTTGCAGGTTCTGAGCCTATTCGACGTCGGGCACCCCGAGTGGACGCTCAAGGACATCCGCCTCAAGGCAGGGCTGCCGAAGGCGACAAGCTTCCGCCTGGTGAAGACTCTCGAGAACCTCAGGTTCCTGGCGTTCGATGCCAAATCCGGCACCTACCATCTGGGATCGGCGATGATGAAGGCCGCCTACCTGACGCTGTCGCACTCCGGGCTGGTGCGGATCGCGGGGCCCTACGTGCAGGCGCTGGCCGACGCCACTACCGAAACGGTTGACCTCTCGGTATGGACCGACCAGGGGGCGATGATCGTGCACACCGTCTACACTCCCCGGCCCTTCCGGCCTTACAACCCTCCCGGCATGGTCATGACGGGCTTGACCAACGTCCACTCGAAGCTTTTCGTCGCATTCGGCGCTGACAGCTCCTGGGACGGGGCGATCGCCGAGAACATTGCTCGCACCCCGCGTAGCATCGGCGATCCCGATCGGCTGCGAGAGGAGTTGCGTAAGGTGCGCCGCGAACAGGTCGCCATCGGGCTCGAGGAGCACAACCTGGGCATGTGTGCTGTCGCCGCCCCGGTGTTCGACTCCACCGGGGAAATGAGGGCGAGCCTGGCGGTCGTAGCCCCCACCGAGCGTTTCGCGCCATCTCAAAGGAACGAGCACGCGAAGGCCGTCGTGGAGATCGCCGCCCGGCTCTCAGCCGAGCTCGGCTACAAGGGCGACAGGGCGCCAAGCGGGCGCTGACATCGCTGCCCGGCTCGCTCGAGAGCTAGGCTATGGACGGCTCCAGTAATATATGCTGCTGGTGAAGGCGAGGGCTTCGTGAGTACCCACATGCGACTGTGGGCCGGGACCACGACGCGCCGCGCGGCGATCGAAGAGAGACGGAGTGACGCCGATCAATCACAAGGATTCCGGCCGGGTCGCTGCCTCGTAGTCCTCGGGTGTGTCAATATCCATGCCTATCCGAGCGTCGTCCAGCGATATTAGCTCCAACTTGTCCGCGTGCCTTCGAACGACCTCGCGGCCGCCGAGGTCTCCCTCTTGCTCAAGAACGTCAGGGAAGAGTTCGGCCGCCACGAGTACCGGATGAATCTGCCGGCCGTTCATGACCGGCCGGATGACAAGCGCATCCGTATCGACAAAGCGAGCAATCAGCATGTCGACAACGGCCTGCGTCACAAATGGTTGATCTCCCAGAAGAAAGATGACCGCCTCGCAGTCAGACCTCGCTGACTTTCAAACCGGCTCGAAGTGAAGTGCTCATACCCTGGGCGTAGTCTGAGTTGTCGACGATGTGCACGGGAAGGTCACGCAACGAGCCGGCGACATTCTCCGCCTCGGACCCGACAACGACGATGACCTCCGCCACCGCCGATCCCATCGCGGCTTTGACGACGCGCCGCAGCACGGACTGCTCGCCCACAGGGAGAAGCAACTTCTGACCGCCCATGCGGGTCGCGCGGCCGGCGGCGAGAATGATCGCGGAGACGATCGGCGCCCGGCGGGATAGGCTTTGCACCTGGACCATCCTCCGCTCAGTGATCCTGGTGGTCAACAACCCGGTCGAAACTACGACGCCTGACGCTTCCGACGATCACGGAGTGAGGAGCAGCCCCCTCCCCGTCATCCCCCGAGGAAGCGAGAAGCTCCAGCGCCAGGCTCAACGCAGCAGCTCGCACATCGGCCCCTTCGGCTTTGTTGAGCAGCGTGACGTGGCGCGCTCCCGGCCAGCGCTCTCGCAGGACCCGCAGTTGCGCGCGCAGCGCCTTGGCCAACAGACTGGGTGTGACCTTCGACCCAACGGGCACGCCGAGCAGCTCCGCGAGAAGCTGTGCGCGATGGACATGGGGTTCAGCGAGGGGCATTCCGAGCACGTCCATCCCGGCAACCTGGACTATCAGGGTTGTCGTCGACGGCACTTGGGGCTCATGGGCGGCAAAAGCCTTGAGAGGAGCTCCCCTGCTCCCATCAGCCTCGACTACCAGTTGGTCGATCATCCCCGTGGCCCAGAGCTCATCGACCCACTCGGTCGGGAGACCCACCACTTTCCCGTCCCTGCCGATCGCTCGAGCCGCGGCTGCCGACCGTTCTCCCGTGAGCCGCTCCTCCAGCTCCGCCTTGAGGCGCGGCAGCAAGGGTTGCACGACCACAGGCGCAACTCTTTGGAGCTCAGTGAGTAGCATGGCGGTCGTAGTTGTGGCCAGCACGCGACGCTCACCATTCGCAGCGAGACATTCCTCGGCGAGCAACTGGAGTGCAGCCGTCTTCCCTCCGCCCCCCACCAGGGCAACAACATCGCGACGCCCGACCTCGAGAGCGGCCAGAAGTGAACCATGCTCGGTCGCTGCTTGCACAGCGCGCCGCCCACCCTTTCGTTTTGTTCCTACCCGGCGGCGAAATGGCGCAGCTCAGCAAAGAGCCGGCTGCCCGCAACACTCCGCTTCCGATCGCGAGGGCCTTGTCCGAAACCAGATAGCAGTCACGCCGGGTCGCCCCCGGGTCGACATCGCCAAGCTTGAACCCGGCTCGTGACCCGGAGGCCCTCACGCAGATATGCCGCGAATGATGCCATCCAGTTGCGAGACCACGGGTGACTCATCCACAAGGCCCACCACATGCGCCCTTCTGCACCTGATCCCCGATCTGCCTGAGCGGGACGAAGACCCCCTCGCAGGGAGAGCGAAGGAGACGCTCCTTGCCGAACCCATTTCGCTCAGCTGGTATTCCTGTGCTGGGAAGCGCCTCACCCCGCGTTATCACCTGGCCAAGGGTCCGGCCTCTCATGGTCTCGATCACGGCGTGCGCATCCCTCCCGGCGAAGAAGCCCGGGCCGAGCGCAACAACCGCTGGGGCATCAGTGATACGCGTTCCGAGGTTACGCTTCGCCATGATGGCGTCGACCAGGAGATCGGGGTTTAGCTGGTGGCGTATGTGCGCCTCCGGATCGACGATCACCGGCAAGAGGCCTCGGGAAAGAAGCTCGGCAACGCTCTCTTCGTCCGTTGCGAGCAGCGCCCTCGACGCCTTCGACCTCGCACGCGTCCCTCGTAGACCGCCTCAGCGAAAGCGACAGTCCGCCGGACCACAGTAGGCCGAGCAGTCTCGGTCATCACCACCGAGTATCCCGCCCGCGTCAAACAGAGGGCCACGCCGGAGGCGAGATCCCCCGCTCCCTTGATCAGGGCCAGCGGACGTTTCTCCTGCCGGCGCGCTCTGGTGCCAGGAGAGCTACAGGTCGGCGTGCCATTGGCTCAGCTCGGCTACCTTTTCCAGGCAGGCCTTCATGCCGACCGCGCGCATGGCTTGACCGGTGGCGGCGCGGTCGCCGTCCTTCATGAGGTTCTGCATGCGCAGTTCCAGCGGGTCCATGCCCAGCTTCTCGGCGATGATGTCCATCATCAGCTCCATAGCGAAGGTGGGCTGCGACATCCCGAAACCGCGGAACGCCGCGCTTCGGCACTTGTTCGTATAGACGACCCAGGTCTCCGCCCGGTGGTTGGGGACGTTGTACGGGCCCGCGCCGATGAGAGTGCACTTGCTCATGGTGATCATCGTGGTCGAAGCGTAGGCGCCGGTGTTGCTTATGCCTTCGCGATTCACGGCCATGAGTGTCCCGTCTGATTTCACACCCACTTTGTAGGTGAAGTACACGGGAATCTTGGTCGAGGTGAACAGGAAATCCTCATGGGTCGTAAGCGCCCACTTCACCGGTCTGCCGGTCTTCATGGCGATCACCGCCAGGTTCGGTTCGATGGTGATGTCGTTCTTCTGCCCGAACGCGCCGCCTATCGGCGTCGAACAGACCCGCACCCGGTTCAGCGGCAGTCGCAGAGCTTTCGCGATCGCCGGCTGGTGCCAGAAGGGCATCTGCGTGTTGCCGATGATAGTGATGCGATCGGGACCTTCCGGTTTGGCGATGAAGGCGTGGCGCTTCGATCGGAGCACAGCGCTGCGCAGACGTACCGAACGTGTGCTCCACGATGAGATCGGACTCACCGAAGCCGGTCTTCCACGTCGCCGTGCGACAAGAAGAACGTCTCATGACCGTGAGGCAGCACCTGATTGCCCCTGCACCATCTGCCTTGGCCATCCTCGTGGAGGATCGGGGCATCCGGCTTCAGTGCCTCTCGAGGGTCGAAGACGGCCGGCAGCCGCTCGTACTTGACCTTGATGAGCTCCACCGCCTCCTGGGCGATCTCCTCGGTGTCGGCGGCCACCAGGGCGACTATCTCTCCCCGGTACCGCACCTTGTCGTCGGCGAACACCGGCTGGTCGGGGATGATGAGGCCGTTGACGTTGTCCGGAACGTCCTTGGCCGTCGCCACCGCTCTCACGCCCGGCAGCCGTTCGGCCGCGCTCGTGTCCAGATCGACGATCCGGGCGTGATGCTCGGTGCTCAGCAGCGGCTTGGCATAGAGCATGTCGGGCAGATGGAGATCGTTCGTGCATACTCCACCTGGCCGGTCACCTGCTGGTAGGCATCGATCCTGGGGCGACGCTTTCCGATTTCTGCGTAATCCATGGTCAGTCCTCCCCTCAGCGCTTCGAGGCTGTGTCGCGCAATTCCTGCGCCGCGGCAAGCACCGCTTCCACCGGCTTGACGTACCCGGTGCACCGGCACAGATTGCCCGAGAGCCCTTCCTTGACCTCCTCGATACGTGGGGTCGGGATTCGCGTCGAGCAGGGCCTTGGCAGCCATGAGCATGCCCGGGGTGCAGTAGCCGCATTGGCTCGCCGAGAGGTCCATGAAGTACTTCTGCAATGGGTGCAAGCCGGTCTTGCCGCAGGCCATCGACCGTCTCGACCACCTTGCCGTCGATGCTGGCGGCCAGCACGAGGCAGGCATTGACGGCCTTGCCGTCGAGTATCACCGTGCAGGCTCCGCACTCCCCTTGCTCGCACGAGCGCTTGGGGCTGGTCACCTCGTAGGCGGTCGCGGAGGAGCTGGAGCAGGGTCATGTTGGACTGCACCATCAGCGCCTTGTCCTCACCGTTGAGGACGAACCGTATCTCATGCTTCATCGTTACCTACTCCCTAATCCGTCGCTGAAGCGGTCTCGGCTTGCGCTTTCTGCTGGAGAGCCCACAGGATCTTCTCCGGCGAGGCCGGCATGTCGAAGAGCCGCACCCCCACGGCGTCGTAGATGGCGTTGAACACGGCGGGCGCCCCGCTGTTGGCGCAGATCTCGCCGGCGGCCTTGGCGCCGAACGGCCCCTCGGGATCGTGCACCTCCACATAGGTGCCGTGCATCTCGGGAAGGTCCATGGAGGTGGCTATGGCATAGCTCTCCAGATCGACGGGCATGAAGTCGGGGTTGTAGTTCTCCGGCGGCCCGCTCGCATCGATGAGGCCGGGGTGGCCGTCTTCGCGCAACGCCCAGCCCGACGGCCTGTAGCGCACCTCCGTGTACCTGGCCCTCGACCGCTGCCGGGTTGATCGCCTTGCCACAGTCGACCGCGGCGTAGAGCTTGGTCACCTCGGCGACGCCGGTCTCGGTGTCGACTTCGACCTCCGCGACGGTGGCATGGTAGTAGAAGGCGGCGATGCTATCACCCTGCATGTTCTCTCCCGCGGCGGTGCTCTTCGGGTAGAAGTACGCGGTTCCGATGGGGAGCTTCTTCAGCTGGAAATGAGCGAACCGGGCGGCCGCCCCGATCGGCATGCGCCGCTCGGGGTCGTAGACGTCCTTGATGAAGCCGGGCTCGAGAGTCAGGTTCTCGGCATCGAGCGCCCAGCGCGCATCGCCGCCGCCTCGAAGAGGACCTCCTTGACCTGTGCCGCGGCCTTGATGAGGGCGTTACCGCCGACGAACGTGCCGCGCGAGCTCACGGTCCCGAAATCGTATGGCGTCGTGCCGGTGTCGGCGGTATAGACAGTCACGTGCTCGTAGGGGACGGCCAGCGCCTCGGCCGTCATCTGGGTGATGACCGTGGTCGAGCCCTGGCCCATGTCGACCACGCCGATCTGCACGACGACAGTACCGTCTTCGCGCATCTGCAGGTTCACTGCGCAGGGATTGGGAAAGCCTGGAGGCGTCATAGAGTAGATGGCGCCCGCGACACCCTTCCCCTTCTTCTTCTTGGCCGCTCGATGTGCCGAGAAATCCTGGCCGGTAGCGCGCGCGAGCGCGTCTTCGACGGCTCGCGCCGCCAGCACCGCCGCTACTTCGCACCGGTACCAAGCGCTTGCGCGCCGGGCCCGTGGGCTGGGACAAGCATCGCCGCCGGCGAGGTAGCAGACCTTGTCGATCTCACCAAGTGCGGCGGGCTTGCCCCGCAGGGCTTCCTCAAAGCTCGTGGAGTGGATGACCGTCGCCCCCAGCGAGCCCAGGACCACGCTCACCTTCTCAAAGGTCTTGCCGTCTTCACTCAATACCACCGAGGCGGCCGCCGAAGCCGTGGAAATGGTCATGGCTTTGCGCCTGCCCAGCTTCTGGAAGCCCGAGCCGCTCTGGCCCTTGGGTATCGGGATCACCACTTCGATGATGAGCTCACCTGGCATGAGCGCCGTTTGCTGCGGCCCCACGAGGAATTCTTCCATCGACAGCTCACGTTCGCCCTGGGGTCCGCGGAGCTTGACTTTGCCGTCGAGCGCCGCGACACCCAGGATGAGGTCACCCGCGGGCGTGGCCGTCCCCAGGTTGCCTCCGATGGTGGCCAGATTGCGCACCGCCGGTCCGGCGCAGCTGCGCGCGGCCAGGGCGAGAGCGGTCGCGTTCTCTTCCACCAGCGTCGATTTGGCCAGTTCGGCCTGGGTGGTCAAGGCTCCCACCCGCAGGTATCCACTCTTCCTCGCGGATGTAACGGAGCTCGTCAAGGCCACCGAGGTACACCACGTATTCGGGGCTGATCTCGCGACGATTCATCCACACGAGAACGTCGGTGCCCCCGGCAACCACGATCGCTTTGGAGCCAAGTCTGGCGAGCAACTCCAAGGCCTCGGCGACGCTCTTTGGCGCCAAATAGTCGAAATCCCTCATAGAGCCCTACCTCCGCAAAGACGTTAAACGGACCTTAGGTGACGCGCACCCACCAACGGAGACGGTAAGGGCGGCGCTCAGCCGCAGTGTCGCGAACGCTCAACTGCTATCTGGACTACCTCAAAGCGTTCGAACCAGGGGCACATACGTTCCGGCGGTGTTCACGCAGTACTTGTAGGCTAGATCGCCGGCGAGCGACGTCGCTCCAGCCGCGAGCAGGCCCGCGGTGCCTAGACTCGTTCCATATGCTACGAGAACCAACGCCAACGGCACGATCACCCCCACGAGTACCACCCCCGCAAAGAAGACCCAACCGACCGGGCCCCGCCACATAACGCCGAAGGAGTGGCGCACCGTCGGGTCTCGGCGACCCGCCTCGAGCTCGAGCAAGAAGAGAAGGACAACTGCGGCAGTCGTGGCCAGCCACCAGGTCTGGGTGGCAGCGAACGCGGAAGCGGAACTGACGAAGGCCAGGGCGATGAACGTGAGTGCAGCGCCACCCCGTAGCCCCAGCGCGATGTACGAGACGGGCAGTAGGGGAGAATGCCAGAGCGGTACGGCCCGGGATACCGAGTAGACGAACCCCTTGTAGAGGAATATGCCGACCGTGCCGATGAGCGACAGTACCAGCATGACGATCGAGAAGGCGGAGGTACTGCTCCAAGCCCCGTAGACTCCCGCGATGTAGAGCCCGGCTGACGGCACGAAGACCACCATCGACCATAGGCCGCGACTGATCCACGAGCTCTGCGGACGCCGCATCATCTTCCAGGCCCGCCCCGGGTGTCCCAGGAAGGCAAGGTGGACCGCTCCACCCAGTGCGACCGCGATCAAGCCGAGTAGCGAGGCCAGGTGCTGATCGAGCACCAGACCCAGCAGCCAGCCGCCGGCACCGGCCCCCGAGAGGAAGTGGGCCACGATGAGGGCGACGGCGCTCCCTTCGGCCCATACCCTTTCCGGGCGGTATACGGCTCCGAGATCTGTGTAAACAGCGAGCGGCGGGCGGTCCATCACGACTCCTTGGCCGGTCTTTCGGTCGGAAGGTAGTAAACGGAGGGGTCGTTTCCCTGCTCGGGCAGCAATTGATACCCGCCGTCCCTTCGGACCAGCGTGCTCACCTCGCTGTCCGGGTCGTCGAGATCACCAAAGATGCGGGCCACGGCCGGACAGTTCGCCACGCACGCCGGTTCTTGTCCCCGCTCGAGCCGCTCCGTGCAGAAGTTGCATTTCTCGACCGTCCCGACGCTGTGGCGTATGTAGCCCACCTTTTCGTACGGTGTCTGTCCCTGCCCGGGGTAATACTCGCGGATGCGATCCACGTAGTATCGGGCATGATAGGGACAAGCGGTCATGCAGGCCCGGCACCCCACACACTTGTCCGCGTCGACGAGCACGATGCCGTCGACCTCCCGCTTATAGGTCGCTCCGGTGGGGCACACATCCACGCAACTCGGCTCGTTGCAGTGATTGCACAACATCGGCAGGTAGACCTGGCGAGCGTTCGGGTATTCGCCCTGCTCCACCCGATACGCCCACGCGTAGAGCACCCCCGGAGGAGTGGCGTTCTCGGATTTGCAGGCCACCTGGCAGGCGTAGCAGCTGATGCATCGCTTGAGATCGAGAACCATTCCGTATCGCATGCCAGCCCTCTTCTCCTTTCTTCAGGCCGGGATGACCGGGCGGGTCAGGGACCCGCCACCTTCTTGACCCTGACCTTCACGCAGAGGTCGAGGTTCAAGGAGAGGGTGTCCATGTGCTCGAAGTCCTGCTTCAGCAGGCGGTTGAAGTTGACGCCCCTGCCGGGCCTGGCAGCCAGAGGAAGCTCCTTCGCCCAGTGCCCCCCGTGTCCGGACATGGCAATGACGGACGGGTGGAGGCACTGAGTGAGTCGGGCTCTGCCTCGTACCGTCTTGCCGTTCGCCGCCGATTCCAGCTCGATCCAGTCGCCGTCGGCAATCCCCTTCCCTGCGGCCGTGGCGGTGCTGATATTGATGTTGTTCGCGTAGGTGTCTATCGCCGCGACCTCGTCCAGCCAAGCGTTGTCGCCGGTCATGGTGAACGATTCGAAGGGCAGCCGGAAGTAGATCGCCGTGAGGTCGAAATCGGGGCGCTCCTCGGTGTGGGAGGCGCAGGGACGCCAGTCCGGGTAGGGCTGATAGTCCGCCAGATCGAGTTCCGAGAACAGCCCGGTCTCCTTCTGTATGGCCTCGAGCGTCTCCCTGAAGGTCAGGAAGTGTTCGAAGTATATGGGGATGCGGGTCTTGACGAACGAGTGCCAGTAGACCTCTTCTGCCGTTTTGGGCCACGTGAGGATCCCGTGCGCTTTCATGTAGTCCAGGCCGAACTGCTCGCCGAACCAGGACTTGTACCGAGCGTCGACGAGCTCTTCGAGGGAGTACTTGCGATCGGAGAGCAGGTACGGTTCCCGGAAGCCGAAGGAGACGTTCATCACCGCGTTGATGTCGGGCGTGATACCGACCCGGTCGGCAAGATCGAGCAAGACACTGCTCGCTGAGCGCCGCTCAGCGACCTGCTCGACGACCGGCTGCCGTAGTGGGTACGACCACGCGTCGGTGGCGCATCCGTTCGCCATCCAATCCGCATTGATATCGAGCCGCTCGAGGTAGCTGGTATCGGGGAGGACGATGTCTGACAGCTCGGCCGTCTCGTCCAGGAAAAGGTTGAAGTTGACCGTGAAGACTTCCTTGAAATACCCCTCCACCTCTTCGGGGTCGGAAAGACTCATGGCGAAGTTGGTGGCCACGATGATCTGGATCCGCGGCTTGTAATCGATGCCGTATTTCTCCGGGTGCTGCGCGACCAGGGGAAGCATCGGCGTGTTGCCGTGGGACGGTGGGATGAGCTGGCCAAGGCCGAGGTCGTCCGGCTTCTTTGGATACACCGGCGGCCACGGCTGCGAGGGTGGCACCACCCAGCGCCCCGTAACGAGCAACCCATCAGGGCCGTCCGAAGGCGACCATTTGGGAAAGCCCGTGTCGGGATGGCCGAGGGAGCGGGCGTTGATCCCGACGTAGCTGCCGGGCACCGAGCGCACGCCTACGGTCGCGCTGAGCAACTCCAGTGCAGTACAGGTGAGGGCGGAATGCCGGTGCGCCTGGGGGCCTTTGAAGTACGCGAGGGCCACAGGGCGGTAAGGAAGCTCGTGGCCTTCGACAACGATGGTCTCGCCGATGCGGGCCTCGGACCCGAATTCACGGGCCAGCCGCCTGATGGTCTCCTCGGAAACGCCGCTGATCTTGGCAGCGGCCTCCGGCGTGTACTGCTTCACGTGCTCCTTGATGACCGAGAAGCAGCTTCGGTAGCCGCGGCCGTCGAGCGTCTCGTCGACCTCGAGTGCGACGCTCTCGAATTGCGCATCATAGGGCTTGGGGAGGCCGTCGACGGCATCCCACATCTGCGGCTTGCCGTCCACGCTGCGGATGTAGTGCCCGTCCTCGCCGACGAGGTACGGCCCGTTGGTTTCGTGCTCCAGATACTCCCGGTCAAATATCCCATAGTCATTGAGCAGCAGGTTGACCATAGCCAGAGCAACCGCCGC
This sequence comes from uncultured Actinomycetota bacterium, assembly GCA_963843515.1. Lineage (GTDB taxonomy): Bacteria > Actinomycetota > Thermoleophilia > RBG-16-64-13 > RBG-16-64-13 > CAIQPS01. The sequence continues at coordinate 225,709 of CAWJKH010000008.1, read as the reverse complement.
ATCGGTGCCGGGGATGATCGGTACCCACTCGTCGGCGCTTTGGGCGGGCATGCCCATCCAGGGATCGAGGACAACGTGTCTCATGCCTCGCGCTCGGGCCTCGGCCATCTTGCGCACTGTGGTGTTGACCCCGTAGTAGGCGCCGGTCCCCACCGGGACGCCGAAGTTGAGGAAGTACCTGCAATAGTTGAAATCGGGCTGCGAGACCCAGGACGCGTGTGTCAACCCTCCGATGAAATGCTTGCCGCTTGCGCAATGGTTTCCGGCGCCTCCGACGAAGATGTTGGGAGTGCCGTAGGCGACCGCGAAAGCCTCGAGCGTGTACGACTGAGGCCCCCCGTTCACGCCGAAGCTGGCAACCAGCTTCCGCGGATCGTCTTCGCGCACCTCCCGCAACTTGGCAGCGATAGTGTCGAGGGCTTCTTCCCAAGTGATACGCTGCCATTTGGGGTCCACCCCCCGACCCTTGTCCGGATTGGTGCGCTTGACAGGGTAGTTCAGCCGGTTGGGGTCATACAGCATATTGATGCCGCTCAGGCCCCGAGCGCAGATACGTCCTCGGGTGAGTGGGTCATCCGGATTACCCTCAATCTTGACTATGACGCCGTTGACTCGGTGCGCCTTTATGGGGCAAAAGGAGAAGCAGGTGGCGCAGACCGTCGGAATCCACGCATCTTCCTGAATAGCTGCAGCATTCATGGAGCCGTCCCGTCTCGTCGAATCATGGACTCATTGGGGCGATTCATCCTCCACCCGCGGCCGCGAAGACGATGATGCGAACCGCCGGTCCATCTTCGCTCGGTAGTGTTTCGTCCAAATCTCTGATGACGCGTCCGGCAGCAAGCACCGTCACATGACTCCTGACACCGTACCTGTCGAACAACCTATCATGTAACGCTGGGCCGTAGCGCTCGGCCAGAGCTTCGAGAAGGGCCCTGAACGTCGCACCATCTCTTTCCGGCAGCTGAACCTCCACCTTGCTGTCCTTGACCAAGTCGCGGACCACCCCGTAGAGATCGATCTTGACGGTGAACGGAGCATCAGGCACATGCTTGGTAACGACCATCACCATCCTACACGCCCGGCCGCCCGGGGTACTCGTCCGCGACCGCTCTCACCGCAGGGTGGTCGAGCAGCTGTGAGCCGCCCGTTGTCGTGGATGACCTCCTTTCCCACTTCAAAGGTCGCCGTCCTGATATCTCCGGTGATGTGCACCCAATAAGGGTAGCGCGTCGTCAGCTCGGGGACGCCTATGTGTACGTGGATGTTGGAGGTATGGGCGTGCTCGATGAGCCTTCGGTACAGGACGTTCGGGCACTCCTCCTCGGTCACCGCTGCATTGGGATGCACGCCGAAATGCAGGGCATCGAAGTTGTCGGCCCTCTTTCCGGTCCGTTGCTCCAAGGACGTCAGGAAGAGCCGCAGCGCCTTCGCCTCGTCCCCTCCCTCGACTGGCCGACGATGCCGGTTGTCGTCTACCGTCAACCTGATCGGCTCGCTGAAGTAGGGACCGATACCCAGGTAGCGCGACCACCAACTCAGCATCCGGTCGAAGACGAACGTCCCCGAGGTTCCGTGGATGTTTATGGGCGGGTGCATCCATTCAGGCCAGGGCCGGTAGTATCCGGCTTCCTCGCGTCTCACCGCGTAGCTCGTGAACCAGGGGTGATCAGGATGGTAGGCGGGCAGCACCTCGCCCTCCAGATGCGTGCCGTTCGCGTCAGACAGACGGAAATGAGCGCCCGGCTCGATCAAGCTGGCCGCTTGATAGCGTATCTCGTTGACCAACCGGTGGGGTGTGAGCGCCCAGTCGGTGCAGAGAAGTGCTGCCGTGGTGGCGAAGTTCCGCACCATCAGACCTCTGCTCGTCCCAGGTGAAGCGCTTGAATTCCGTCAGCTCCTCGAATGACAGGTCCAGTGTGTTGTTGATCATCACGTCGCTGGCCGCCATGGCAGCCTTGACGATGGGCGGGAATCGCCAGTTGTGCACGGTCGAGCGCTCGTCCGCCCAGAGCACGGTCGCGTTCGCGTCTCTCTCCTTGACCCCGGCTTCGATCCAGCCGATCGCCTGCTCGTCGACGAAGTTGTCGCCTCCGCGCAGACCATCCTCGTACGCGACGATCAGGACTTCCTGTCCGGGTTTGACCCGGGCGCATTCGTCCAGAAGGTCGTCGACTGCAGTTTTCCCCGGTTCGGGGATGCTACTCATACCATTCAGGAGAGGAGCGGTAGACGAGCGAGTCGCCGGGAGGGTGGCCCCAGAAGATCTCCGCGCCATATGCGTCACGTAGCTCCTTGACCCGCTCGAGGGAGTGATACCCGGCGACCGGGTCGACGTGGAAGTTCGGCACGATCATTTCTTCGAGGTGCCGGGGAAGGTGACAGGCATCGGCCGGGAAGAACATGGGTTTGCGTCCCGCCACCTCCACCAACATCGCCATCTGGCCGGCGGAGTGGCCGGGAACGTCGAAGAGCCAGAGGCCTTTGGCGAGCTGAGTATCGCCTTCCAGGAACCGGTACGTCGGGGACTTGTCCACCGGGGCCTGCACCGCTTCCGGGAAGCCCGCCCGGTTCAGGATGTCGCGCTTACCGATGAAGTTCAGCCTGTGAAGCGCCGGGTCGAAGCTGAGGTCGGAGTAGCTCTGGTACTCGAATGGAGCCGGGTTTCTCGCGGCTTCGTACTCTTTCCTGTGCACGACGATGGTGGCATCCGGAAAGTATCTGTTCCCTCCCACATGGTCGATGTGGAGGTGCGACTGGATGATGCAGTCGATGTCCTTGGGTTTGATCCCCAGCTTTGCGAGTTGCGGGACCACTGCCTGGTCGGGCGAGGCGATCGCGTTGTCCTGGGGCGTCCACCTCGCCATGAACTCGTGATCGAACCCGGTATCGAACAGGAATAGCCCGTCGGGGTGGTCCACCAGCACCGCGTAGCTGGCGAAACGGACGAGTTCTCCGGTGCCCCTGCCCCAGAAAAGCCTGAAATCGAGAAGGGCCATGGTGCCGCCGTCCAGAAGCGAGACTCTCGTTTTCTTCATAGCGTTCCCCTCGCTGCAGCTGGATTTACAGGGTAGGCCCATCGTATTGAAGCGCGCGGATGCGGTCAAGTGAACCGCTTGTCTTGACAGCCTGCATCAGCGCTTCAATAATCGGAGGATGGCAGAGGAGCCGGCTTCGCCGTCGCAAGACATACAAGTGCACTTCTCGTCCTGGATGTCGGCCGGGGACGGTACAGCGCCGAGCCGGAGTGTCATCGTCCCCTCGGGCACGAGCCTGGAATCTCTTCTTCGGCATCTCTCCACCGAGATCGGCGTGGACCTCGTCGCTGCGACCGCGAGCGGAGGGAACGCCTTCATCGTCATCAACGAGATCCACTGCGCGGTGCCGCAAGACCTGGGCAGAAGCCTCCGGGATGGCGACGTAATCCTACTCATGCCGTTCATCGCGGGTGGATAAAGGAGCGCGCAGCGCCATGGCGTATGGGTACGCAGGCAAGATCTTGTTCGTGGACCTATCGGCGGGCGTCGTACAGGAAGAAGTCCCCGACCAGCAGTTCTACAGGAGTTGTGTCGGCGGGACCGGGATGGGCGCGAAGCTGATGTGGGGGCGCACTCGTGCGGGGATCGACCCTCTCGGCCCCGAGAACACGCTCACCTTCGCCACAGGTCCTTTCTCCGCCACCGGGGTATACGGCGGCGGACGGTTCATGGTGACCGGGAAGTCGCCGCTCACCCGGGGTTGGGCGGACTCCAACTCAGGAGGAACTTGGGGACCGCAGCTCAAGCGGGCCGGGTACGACGCCCTCATGATCTCGGGTGCTGCCGAGTCACCCGTTTGCCTGGTGATAGACGCCGGCAGGCCGAGGCTTATGCCCGCCGCCCACCTGTGGGGCAAGGACACGTACGAGACCGACGACCTGCTCCGGGCCGAACTGGGCGACCCGAGGAGTTGGACGGTCTCATGCATCGGCCCGGCCGGCGAACGCTGCTCCCGCATCGCCGGCATCGTGAACGAAAAGGGAAGGCTCGCCGCCCGTTCCGGGCTCGGCGCGGTCATGGGGTCGAAGAAGCTGAAGGCGATCGTCGTGCGCGCGGCGAAAGGCACCCGGATACCCGTAGCCGATATGGATGGCCTACGCGCGGTTCAGGCGGAGTACCTGGGGATCATCAAAGAGAGCCGGTTTCTCACCAAGCTCTCGGCGGCGGGGACGGCAGCAGATACGAGCTTCCTGCTCTCGGTCGGCGATTCTCCCTGCGGGAACTGGAGCACCACTGGGGCGGACGCCTTTCCCTCCGCCGGCAATCTCGACGGGCCGCGGATGGATGCCTACAAGCTCCGGGGATATGGGTGCAGCGCGTGCCCCGTGCGGTGTGGGGCTCTCGTCCGGATCGCCCGCGGTCCCTACGCTATGCAGCACGAGAGCCACCGGCCGGAATACGAGACCATGGCGGCACTCGGGACGAACTGTCGGAACGACAGCGTCGAGGCGGTCATCCGGGCGAACGACATCTGCAACCGGTCGGGCATCGATACCGTGGCAGTCGGGGGCTCCATCGCCTTCGCGATGGAGTGCTACCAGAACGGGCTCATCACCGTCAAAGACACCGGCGGCCTGGAGCTGACCTGGGGAAACGCCGGCGCGATCGTCTCGCTCACCGAGCAGATAGCGAAAGGGCGGGGGTTCGGCGCGGTCCTCGCAGATGGATGCAGGCAGGCGGCGGAACGCATCGGCGGGGGTGCCGAGGAGTTTGCGATGCACGTCGGCGGCCGGGAGCTACCGCTCCACGACCCCCGGTTCGGTCCCGCCCGGGGGACGTTCTATACCGCCGACGCCACCCCGGCCCAGCACTGCGGACCCCAGGGCATGGGGATACTCGACCAGGGCAAGGCGCTGGGCAGCGATGCCGTGCTCCAGTCGGACTCAGCGGGGGTCTTCGCCGGCTACGACGCAAAGGGCGACATCTACGCGCGAGGAGCGGCCTACTGGCAGCTGATGAGCTCAGCGGGCCTCTGCTCCCTCGTCTCCACCTTCGACAGGATCCCGGTCGTCGAGCTGCTCCGGCCGGTCACCGGTTGGGATATCGATTGGAGCGAAGGGCTGACTATCGGTAAGAGGGATCTTGACCTGGCGCCAGGCCTTCAACGCGAGAGAAGGACTCACCCCAGACGACTACCAGCTGCCACGGCGGTTTCGTGAGGCCCTGAGCACGGGGCCCGCCGCGGGGCAGGAAGTGCCGTTCGGACTCCTGCGGGAGAACTACTTCCGGGCCATGGGGTGGGATCCGAGGTCGGGCGAGCGCTTACCCGGAGACGCTCGCCTCCCTGGGTTGCTGAAAGGCGCCACCGAACTGAGGGGTCGCCGCTGAAGGGTCCCGGCCGACGGCCGGGACCCCATGGCTGCGAACGCGGGTCGGGGAACGCTTCTAGCGATACACCGTGTCGCCGGCGACGTATTTGGGCGGAACGTACGGCACCAGCAGATACGAGTCGTATTTGCCGCCCGTGTGGATCACGTGCCTGCCTTTGTTGCAGGTGTTCCAGTCGAAGGGCTCGAACCAGTCGATCCGCGCGTAGTGGCCACTCACCTCGACCTGCAGTTGTTCCCCGGCGTGCCAGATGCGGCTCGAGGGATAGATCTCGATCTCCACCGGGACTATCTCACCCGGTTTGAGCTTCTGCGGATTCTTGAAGGGATGCCACGGCTGGAATTCGCCGTGATACGGATGCTTCTCGTCGACCTCGCGCAGAGAGACCCGCAGTTTGCCCGGGCAGCCGGGATGCGCCTCGCCCAATACCAGATAGGGCAGCCATTTGCCTTTGGCGTCCAGCTTGCGGATGGCGACGAACAGGTCCATGTCGTCGTTACCGTCGGCCTCCACCCACAGGCGCAGCTTCATGTAGCCGATGAGCTCGGTCTCCTCGTCGAAGGTGATGTCGAACGTCGCCTTTTCTTTGACCGCGTCGTAGTGACAATTCGATTCCCTGGAAACCGGAGTCGTGATGAGCGAGCGCTGGGCCGCGTCGAGGTAGAGCTTCCGGTATTCGGTCCGCGCCAGCGGGAACTCCTTCTCTCCGCGCAGAAGCTGGTTGTCAAAGTCGTAGGCGTCCATGACGTCGATACGGACCCTTGGCGTCGATTCCCAACCGTTGCGGATGCCCTTGAGATAGCGATCGAAGAACATGGTGGCTTCTTGCAGGCCGAGCTTGGAGTACTGATCCGGCCACTCGAAGTCGCGGTGCGCCCGCAGCCACTTGAACTTGGAGCTGATGTGCCGAAAGCCCATGATCGCGGCACGCAGATGGAAGTGGCTCCAACCGGCCGTGATGTAGGCGGGTATCTCGATCTTGGAGAAGTCGGGGATCTTGTCTTCCCAATAGGCGTTGATCAAGGGGTACCGTTCGTAGTTCGCCGCCAGGTCCTCGATGAGGTTCTTCCCCTCGAGCAGGTTGGCCAAGAACGGCCAGAACCCGCTCTCCGGGAATCCGCCCCAAGGCAGCGCCTCGCGGTAGATGTCGGCGATGCCTTCCCAGGGGGCGATGCAGGTGAGGTGCGGCGGCTGCTCAGCGGCGATGCGCCACTGGCACATAGCCAAGGCCGAGTTGCCCATCATGGAGATCCGGCCGCTTGACCATTCCTGCTCGGCCAGCCACTCGATGAGGTCGTACCCGTCGCGGCCCTCCTGCGAGCTCCACAGATAGATGTCGCCCTCGGAGTTACCGATGCCGCGGGGGTCGTAGTTGCAGATGGCGTAGCCCTTGTGGCACCAGTAGTTGGGGTCGGGGCCCTCGAACTTGGCATTGTTGGAGTGCGAGCCCTCCGGCACCCCCGGCGTCTGCCACTCGATCTCCGGAGTGTCGGTGCCGGCGCGCTTGCCGTACGGGCTCCAGGAGATCAGGCAGGGGAGGCTCTTCTGTCCGGCGGGGCGATAGATGTCGGCGTAGGTGATGGTGCCGTCGCGCATGGGCACCGCTACGTCCTGCTCGCAGACTATCCCCCACCCGGCGTCATAGGTGCGGGGGTTGAGCGGAGGAGTGTCCCCAAAGCCGTTGACCACGTACAGGGGCAACTTCCCCTGTGCGACCAAGCTGCGGGCGAATTCCCGACCGGTTTCGCTCTAGCCGGCTCCCTATAGGCGACCTCGATCTCCTCCTTGCCGAACTTGTGCTTCTTCCAGGTGATTTCCGGCTTTTCCGCCATGTGTGTCCTCCGTCAGGCTGGTTGTTCTGCCGAGTGGCCCGTTCCGGCAGCCACTCGGTGCCCTTTGTCGACCGGCAGTACCAAAACCAGTATGCAGCAACTTAGTGGCAGCGGGTGCGACCGAGTCGCACCCGCTGCCACCCTGTCGCCTGCCTCTGTCCGAACGACGTGCGTTAACAAACCGGCGCCAGTCGGCCCCAGCTGACCTGCTGTGGCTCGCCTCGCCCTAGCCCGTCACTTCCACTCGATAAGGAATGGTTTGACCAGATCGGCTTCGGTGACTCCCGGTGCATCGACTGCGGCCACCATCGGACCCTCGACCGGCCATTTCGTGCCCTTCTGCAGCTGGCCGAGCGAGATCGGCTGTTTCCAGATGCCTGGGGAGACGTGCAGGCCGGCCGGGTCGACAGGCGACGTGAGATCGATTGGGCCTGTGATCAGCTCGAGTTTCGTGGTCTTGATGGCCTCGAGGACGCTCTCCTTGTCGTCGAGATTCTTGGTCCTCTTGAGCACGTCCACCGCCCAGCCGTTGCGCATATACCCGGTGATGAACTGGTCCCACGGCGCGTTGAAGTCCTTCTCGTACCTGGCGGCCAACTCGGCGTTCGTCATGCCACTGATGAAGTCCTTGTACGGCCACGACGCGTGCCAGGTGAAGATCTGGATGATGCCGAAGGCAGCGTCGCCCATGGCCAACTGGTCCGAGTAGGAGCCCAGCCCGATCATCTCATTGCAGACCGTCGGGTTGTAGCCCTGCTGGGCGCACTGTGTCCAGAAGTTGGGGAAAGTCCTTGCCCGGGTTGGAACCGATGTTGAGCTCGCAGCCCGCCTTCTTGTACTCGTTGATCATGGCGGTGAAGTCCTCGGTCCCCAGGTTGAAGTAGCCGGGGTTCACAACCGTGTACCCAGCCGCCTTCAGGCTGTCCTCGAAGCCAATGCCGGGAGTCTGCCATGCCTGAGTGTCGAGGGTGTTCCCGAGGAAGATACCGGCCACCTTGTTGGTCGTGAGCTTGTTCAGCACGCTTATCAGAGCGGCTGTGCCCTGCTCCACGCCGAAGAGGCTGCCAAACACCCACTTGTCCGGGTTATCCGCCGGGTTCTTCAGGTCGGGATGCCGGCCGAAGACGATGGCCCCCCATGGGCAGTTGCTGCAGAGTATGGGAGTCCCATTGGTCTCGGCCTGAACGGCGGCAGGGACCGCCGTCGTCGGGCTGCCGCCCACGCTCAGGAGGTCGGCCTTGTCGTTCAATATCAGGTCCGCCGTCACCTGGGAGGCCCGGCTGTCATCGGACTGAGTGTCCCGGAGGAGCCAGCTCACCTTGTGGAGCTTGCCGTCCCCGAGCACCATCTCGTCGCCCAAGAACTCTCTGGTCAGGTCGATGCCCCACTTGTCGGCGATCGCGAAGATGGCGAGAGGACCCGTGATGGGCGATATCACCCCCACCTTGACCTCGCGTCCCTTCTCCGCACTGGCCGAGGTGGTGGTGCTGGCCGGAGCCGCGGTCGTGGTTGTGGCCGGGGCTGCAGTCGTTGTAGTGGCCGGGGCTGCGGTCGTGGTTGTCGTCTCTTCCCCGCCGCAGGCGGCGATCAGCCCACCCAGACCTGCGCCTGCGCCGACAACCGCTCCGGCGGTTCCGGCGATCTTGAGAAACTCGCGGCGACTGACGGAGCTGCCGTCAGCCAACCCGGTTCGGTCGTTCCGGTCGGGATCTTTCCTATCGTCGTCGGACATGTTGCTCTCCCCCTTCGCACTGTCCTTGCGCATACTGAGCATTGACCGCCGGTAGTCACTTTGCGGTCAGACTTTCCCCAAACTGGTCGCAGAAGCGCTTCTGGTCGACATAGGTGATCTTGCTCCCAAAGAGCGGGTCGTCAGATTCCCGTCCTCCTTCCCCGTGGTGCGTTCCGTTATGTGAAACAACCGTCCTACTATGTAGGCCCCCAGCCTATCAGCCTCGGTTCCACGCTGTCAAAGGTGGTGACCGAAGGACAGTACTCTGGGCCGGCCACCCGATCTTGGCGCCCCCTCGCCCTCGCTGCTACAGAGCTCTCCCGGTCACAAACCCGTCGGCGATCGCGTCGATGATGAGCCCGGGTTGCCTGCAGTCCCCGACCATCCGGACCTCACCGGCCATGTCTTTCAACGCCTCCCAAGGCCCACGGTTCGGTCTGAGGGGGACAGTGACCAGGACGGTGTCGGCTTCGAGAGTCCGCTGTTCCCCACCTTTGCCTGTCACGGTCATCCCGGTATCGCTGATGCTGTCGTAGTGCACCTCGGTAAGTATCTCTGTTCCTTTCCTTTCCAGCCAGGGCAGGAGGAGGATGCGCTGGAGCATGGGGATCTCCATACCCACCCGGTCGGTGGCCTCCACGATCGTCACCCTGCGCCCCCTCTTCACCAGGAATTCCGCGGTCTCGCAGCCCTGGATGCCTCCGCCGACAATGACCACCCGCTTGCCGACAGGTAGCCACGTCTTGGTCACTCGGGCGAGGGACTTCGGGCCCAGCACGCGCAGAGCCAGCCTGGCCTTCTCTCGAAGCTCTCCGGCGGGACATCACGTTGGGCCCGTCGATCCCCGGGATCTCGATAAGGCCCGGCAATCCGCCGGCGGCGACAAGAATCGCGTCGGGCCTGGTCAACGCCGCCGTAGCCGGCGTGAACTCCTCTCCAAGCCGCAGTTTGACTCCCAGGTCCTCGAGTCGACCCACGAAATAGTCGACCAGGTCTCTGAGATTGAAGATGTCGGTGCCTTTGACCAGCGCCGCCAGGCTGAGCAGCCCACCCAGGTAGGCCTCCTTCTCGTACAGAGTCACGTCGTGGCCGCGCAGCGCCATGACCCTGGCAGCCTCCATCCCGGCAGGCCCCCCGCCCACAACGGCGACCTTCTTCGCCGTCAGCGCAGGCGCGAACTCACTCTCGCCGCCCCGTCCTATGGCGGCGTTCACCTGGCAGGCCAGGCCTTCGTACTCGACCATCCTCGTTTCGCAGGTCATGCACGCCGTGCACGGCCGCACTTCGGCCTTCCGCCCCTGCGCCATCTTTACCGGGTACTGCTGGTCGGCCAGTAGCCTCCGGCCCATTATCAGGAAGTCCGCCTGACCCGCTTCAAGGATCTTCTCACCCAGCTCGGCGTCCAAGCGGCCCACGACTCCCACCGGCACCGACACCACCTGCTTGATGGCAGCGCCCAGGGGAGCCACCCAACTTCCAGGCTGCGCCGTGTTCCTGAACTCCTGCAGGAGAGGAGAGGGTGGCTCGGGGAAGAGGAGCTGCTCGGCCGTCGCTACGCGCCAGTATTCGTTGTAGCCGTCGGCGGTCACGTTGAAGTAGTCCGCGCCCGCTCTCTCGATCAGTCGGGCGAACTCCTGGGCTTCCGCGACCGTCGTCCCGAAGGGATCGCCATACTCGGCGCCCTTGAGCTTCATCCCGCAGATGAAGTCTCCCCCCACCCGCTCCCGGCAGCTTTTCATGACCTCCACGACGAAGCGGGCCCGGTCCTCCAACGTGCTCCGGCCGTACTCGTCCTCCCTGTGGTTGTACATCCTGGAGAGGAAGGAGTTGATCAGATAGTAGTGGTCCCCGTGCAACTCGATGCCGTCGAACCCGGCCTTCTTGGCCCGCTCGGCGGCATCCGCATAACGCACGACGATGGCCTGAATCTCGGGGACGGTCAGCGGCTTCACCTTCCAGGAAAAGCCGAGGAACAACCGGCGCATCTCGTCCTCGTTCAAGGCCGAGGGCACGCGTGCCTGATAGTCCGAATGCTTCCCGTTGGGAGGAAAGAACGCATTCGGCCCCAGATGGTTGATCTGCAGGATGATCGGGCAGCCACGTTCATGCACGACTTGGGCGAGCCGAGTGAGACCGGGTATGCACCCATCGTCGAACACCCCGATGGTGCCCTCACGCCAACCTTCCCTGTCCACGATCGACTGCTCTACGATGATGCCCCCCACCCCGCCCGCAGCCAACGAGCCGTAGAAGTCGATGGAGTTCTGAGTGATGGTCCCGTCTTCGAAATCGGCGAAGTTCATGTCCTGGGGCGTCTTCACGATCCGGTTTCTGAAGCGCTTGCTCCGGATCTCCATCGGTTCAAAGACTCTTCTTAGAGCGGGACCTCTCATGGCGCTCTCCCTCGTCTAGACAGGTGACCTACCTTCCCCGGCCGCCACCCCAGCATACATCTCACTCGTGCGGCCAGATATCGGTCGGGAGACCGCTATCCAGATCCCATCGTCGTCTTTTTCCACTGTAACGGTGATCAGGGCGAACGACCTTCTTGGTAACGAGGCGGAGCACACGGCCGACGCTCTCTGCTACGGGGTCGCCGATCACGGCCACTGCAGTACTGTCTACACGCCGACGCCCTCGCTTCCAGGGTCCAGACCGCCGTTAAGCCAATCGAGCCAGTGAGTCCGTCGTCCCGCACTTGTTCGGGGCCCAGGCGGGTCGTCGTCCAGGGACGAGGGCGACAGCTCGAGACCGGAATGTGGGTCACTCGCACTTCTGGCTTCTAGAGTGTCAACGGAATCGGGTCAAGACCAAGACCAAGACCGAGCCCCGGTAGCGGCCGCGGGCCACTCCCTGGAACGATCGTATGGTCACCGGACCGGGCTCTCGCTGTCTGGTGTGTTCGCGTCCGTCTTGTCGCGGTAGCTGCTAACGAGTTTGCCACCGAGTTGCCACCGAACTCCCCCCCAAAGACGCCAAACCCCGGCCTTCACGACCGGGGCCTGACTCACCATTCTTGGCTTTCCCAAGCGGAGGAGGATTCGAACCCCCGCTACCGTTTGCACGGCACAACGGTTTTCGAGCAGCCGGCACGGAGGTGGCGAGGCACGATTTGACACTGCGACCGTCGAGCTGTGAGCCCCCGGTGCGGCTGTCCACGACGTGTTACCGAGTATCACCGCGTTCAGAAACGCCCCGGAAATCGCCCGATTTCGTCCACTGAGTATTACTGAGTGTTATCTGGGTGGGGGTAACGGTAGGAGCGGTAGGGTCCGGGCCCTGGACCAATCAAGATAAGCGATGCAGCGTGCAGAGCCCTCCTGAGCAGTCCGCCGCTTCACTCGATTGGTCCTGCAACTCTCCCCGCCGCGGAGCAATCACTGGGCACCCGTACGCTGTGGCGCTCTGGCTTTGCACCGGGTCGCGCATCCCGGTTGTCAACCCGCCGGGATTGTCTCAGTAGACTCCGTACTCCTTAGCCGTGTTCACCATGGCCAGAAGGTTCTCGGTGCTTCCGTCATCGACAGAAGCGCCCAGATCGACCATATAGCCCCCGCCCTCGCCCGCGGCGTCTATCATCTTACGAGTGTATTCCGCGACCTCCATTGGTGAACCGGCGTGGAGCAGCGAAACGGGCATGTTTCCCTCGATGCAGGCCACTCGCCCGATGGTGCTCTTTGCCCGGGCCAGATCGGTCTGGTCGAACCGCCATATGGTGGCACCCTTCGGCAGGTCCTGGATCACCTCGAGGCGCGAGTCATACCTGCCCTCGGCGAAGAGCAGGGGGATCAGGCCTTCCTCGATCAGTCCGATAATGACCTTCCGGAGCGTCGGCCAGTACATGGTCCTGAACTGCTCGTCGCTCATGAAGCCGTCAGCGCCCTTGTGAAGGGGGATGAAGACGATCGGAGTGGCGAGAGGTACGGGAGACTTCGTGGCCCAATCTATCGCCAGAGGCACGAGGCGCTCGCAGGCCTCGAACACCTTCTCCGGGCGGCGAAAGATGTCGGTCGCCAGCTCCCTTGGTGCCTCTCAACGTATCGCCCAGGATGTCGAAGGGCGCCAGCGACAACCCGGCCCGGAAAGGTGGGAAGCCGGAGGCTCGGATCTTGTCGGCCAAGGGGAAGGTTACGCTCGCCCATTCCGCTACCTCGCGGGCCGCGTCTCCGATCCTCCTGAGGCTGTCCGCCATCTCCGGCGAAGCCCACCCGGCCAAGTGGCCCGCGACATTCGCAGCGGCAGTGAGGTTGAGGAAGCTTGACAGTCCCGAGAACCCGGCGAAAGCGCCGACGGTGCGAGGCAGATACGTGCGTAGGAGGTAGCCCGTCGGGTCGGCGATCAAATCGTCGTAGTCTTCGGCCGGCATCCACTCTCTCTCGTTGTACTGGAAGCCCGCCTCTTTGCGGACCCCGTGCCCGGGCCAAGAGAACAGTCTGTAGTCGAGCTTCTCGAACATCGAGGCCGGCATGGTATAGCCCCGAGGGTCGGACATCGCATCAGGCTGGAAGTCCCTGGCGAAGTGCGAGCCACGCCTCACCTGCGCGGCCAGACTCGGTCATCGCGTCATAGGGCGTCATCCCCGCGCGCTGCGTCGGCCAGAAGCCAACGCTGAGAACAACCGGCACGCGATCCGGCCGGTTCATGGTCACAGCATCGATCAGCCTCCGGACGCGCGCCCGGTACTCCGCCTCGGCTTCCGGCGAGGCAAAGGCTATCTCCGCGTCACGCCACGCGTGGAGTCGTGCCTCTCGCCGTTCGTCGGCGCTCATATCCGCCCAAGGCAGAACCGTCATGGCCATCTTCACTCCTTTGACTTGCTTGCGCCGTTGGTTGGGAACAAGCCAGGCTGCGGGACTTCCCCGATTCCATGAGCCGCTGACAGATCCTCGCCCCCTCCATTGCGTCGGTCGTCCACGTGTCTGCCCCCACGTAGTCCGCGATGGTCTTGTCCACATTCCCGCCGATGATCACGAAGAGAGGCCCTTCGGCCGCGGTCCGATCTGCCCTGATGGCCTCGACGGTCTCTCTCATCGATCTAGCCGCGACGGGAACCAATATGCCCGATAGTCCCAAGATGTCGGGGCAGAATCCTCGCGCCTCCTCAACAAACCTTGACGCGGGGACGTCGACGCCCAGATCGCGAACCGTGAAGCCAAGGCCGGTGAGTGCCATGCCTGCAATGTTCTTGCCTAGGTCGTGGATGTCGCCCTCGACCGTGCCCAAGAGAACCTTGCCCGACACGAGTCCCGATCTGTCGTTCCGCAACTCGGGCTTGACCAGGTCGACCACACTCTTGAATATCTCCCCTGCGACGATGAGCGCCGAAAGGAAGTACTCCTGGCGTTCGTAGCGCTCTCCCACTATCTCCAGAGCCGCGCAGGCGGCCTGAAGGATGACGGAATTGGCTGGCACCTGCGGCGACAAGTTCATCGACGAGCCGAAGAGCAGCCCTGCTCGTCCAACTCGACGATCGCTTCTATCAGAGCCTCACCCCGGTCCAAACCGCACCTCCTGTCGCTGGTCGCAGTTCCCCACCGCTGTCTCCAGCCAGAAGAGACCGGCCTTGCAGAGGGACCATCCCCAACTAATAGGAGAGCCGGCGGAGTCGGTGAAGAGGTGCTCCAGACACAGAGCGGCACCGCCGCCCGGCTCGTGAAGCAGTTCCGCCTCGTCCTGGCTCAGAGTGACTGCCCGTATCTTGAGCCGGCCCGCCAACGCCGCCGATTCGGCGGCCGCCTCCAGGATCCCTTCCAGCGACGTGATCCGCAGGTGTGTTTCCACCAGCGGGCGCCGCGGATCAAACACCAGGTGTTCCCTATGGTAGGTGATCGGCTCCGAATCGCGAAGGATGAGGCTGCGAACGAACAGGGTCCTATCGCCGGGCCGGCAGCCCAGCATATGGGCCACGAGCTCGCTCGCAGGTCCGCTGGACGCCTCCAAGAGCTTTGCATGGGCCAGCTCTTCAGCCCATTGATCTCTCCACTGGCGCAATCCGAAGACCGCGTGACCGAGGTCGAGCGACCGAACAAACGTGCCCCGGCCCCGCTCCGCCGAGACCAACCCGCGCTCGGCGAGCACCTGCATCGCCCGCCTCAGAGTCATCAGGCTCACGCCGAACTCGCTCGCGAACCGCCTTTCGGGGGGTAACCGCTCGCCGGGGCGATAGTCGCCATTCATGATCTGCGCGCTCACGGTCCTCGCGATGCGCAGGTACGCGGGCTCGGATCTTGCAGGCATCTCCTCCTCGTCCTCCAAACCGAACGCCGACTCGCGCGCTCAACAGCTGGGCGGTGACGGCAACATGGCTGAGCAGCGATGCGTCGCGACCCGCTTCCACGGACTCATTGAGGCTCACTATCGCTCGAAGT
Source organism: uncultured Actinomycetota bacterium (assembly GCA_963843515.1). GTDB lineage: Bacteria > Actinomycetota > Thermoleophilia > RBG-16-64-13 > RBG-16-64-13 > CAIQPS01. The sequence continues at coordinate 210,411 of CAWJKH010000008.1, read as the reverse complement.
GGCATCGATGGTCGGCTCGATGCTGCAGGCTGGGCCCTCCTTGGCTCGCATCCCAAACATCTGCTTGAGTTGGCCACGCCGGCCGCCACGCGATGCGCTCAGACCCCCGGCCAAAACAGACGCGAGCAATACGACACCGGTCACCACATACTGCCAATCGCTGCCCACCCCGGCAAGGTTCAGTCCGTTCTGGAGGATCCCTATGAACAGGCATCCAAAGGCCGTCCCCACCACGCTCCCTGCTCCCCCGGTCAGGAGAGTGCCCCCAATGAGAACGGCGGCGACTGCTTGTAGGGCAAGTCCGTTATCGACCTGAGGTGTCGCCGCCCCTACCCGGCCGACGGCTATGACCCCGCCCAGGCCGGCGCAAGCTCCTGCGACCGCATAGACCATGATGAGGGTGCGCTCGGTCCTGATCCCGGATAGCCGGGCGGCGGTGTAGCTGCCCCCCGTAGCGTAGATGTCTCGGCCGAAGTACGTCCGCTTCTGCACAAAAAGGAAGATGACGAACACCACCGCCATGAGGTAGATAGGTGTCTGGATCCCAAGGAGCCTGGATACGGAAAGCTGGCTTACGATCGGATTGGTGACGTAGATCGACTGCGTCTTAGTCCACACGAGAATGAGGCCGGTCAGGACGGTCATAGAGGCAAGCGTCACCACAAACACGTTGAGGCGAAAGATCCCGACGAAGATGCCGTTGAAGACCGCACCTACGGCTGCCCCTACAAGGATGGTGAGAATAACGGCCACCACACCGGGAACCAACTCCGCCTCGAGCAGTGTGCCCAGGAAGATGCCGCAGAACGTGGCGATGGCTCCGAGCGAGAGGTCGAACCCGCCGCTGATGAGCACGAATGTCATGCCCATCGACACGATCCAAAGGACCGCGACGGAGGTGAGGACGTTCTGGATGTTGAGGGAAGTGCGGAAGGCCGGCTGCCAGATGGCGAACAGCGCTACGAGAATAATGACCACCGCCAGCACGGGCCGGAACGCGCGGGTAGACGCCCAAGCATTCGACAGTCTCTTCATGGACGCACCTCATGGTAGGTGGATCTCATTGTTCCTTAGCACCTCCGGCGAGCGCCGCCACTCTCGTCTCCGAGGCTTCCTCCGGCCGTAGGTCGGCGACGATCCGCCCGCGAAACAGAACGACGATGCGATCGCACAGCACCAACAGCTCGTCGTACTCGGACGAGCTCACGAGCATCGTGATGCCTCGACTCGCAGCATCCCGAAGATGCCGGTGGATCTCCGCTTTTGCCGCCACGTCGACGCCTCGAGTGGGCTCGTCGAGCAGTAGCAGCTTCGGTGGCCGCACCATCCACTTGCCTAGCACCACCTTCTGCTGATTGCCGCCACTCAACGTGCGGGCAGGCGCAGTCAGAGACGCCTTGATGCTGAGCAACTTGGCGACGCCGGCGCTTTCGGAGGGCACGGCCCCGCCCGACGGGTTGCTCAAGCGGAAGGCCTCACTGGTGGCGGGCATGCCCAGGTTGTCGATCACGGTCATCGGGAGGATGACTCCTTCGACCTTTCGGTCGGGAGGAACAAAGCCTATCCCTCGCTTGATGGCGTCACGCGGCTTGGCCGGAACGTAGGGAGCTCCGGCCAGAAGAATCGACCCCGAAGTTCGCGGACGCAGGCCGAAGACGACCTCGATCAATTCCCGGCGTCCTGAACCCTCGAGTCCAGCGAGCCCTAAGATCTCGCCTTCGTGCACCGTGATGTTGACGTTTGCCAGACTTCCCTCCACGCAGAGGTCCTCGACCTGCAGGAGAGGAGCGCCGGTCGCAGCAGTGGCACTGCCCCGGCGAAGGCCACGCTCCCGGGCGGAGCCCACCATGGCGTCTACGACGGAGGCCGGGGTGAATTCGGAGACAGGGCCCTCAGCCACGGTCGACCCGTCCCGCAGCACCGTCATCTCATCACAGATCTCGAAGATTTCGGGAAGACGATGCGAGACGTACAGCACGCACACTCCTCGCTCGGTCAGCCGCCGGATAGCGGCAAACAACCCTTGGACCTCTTCGTCGGTCAACGAGCTCGTGGGCTCGTCGAGCACAAGAATCCTCACGTCCGTGGACAAGGCCCTTGCTATTTCGACCATCTGCTTCTGATCGGGACGCAGGGACGAGACCAGGCGGGATGAATCGTACTCGACTCCGAGACGAGAGAGAATCTCGCGGGCCCTGGCGCGGGTCGCTGCCCAATCGATGCCGGTGCGCCCGCGCACCAACCGGCGCCCGAGAAGGATGTTTTCGGCCACCGAAAGATGATCGGCAAGCGCGGTCTCCTGGCACACCATCGAAATGCCTTGAGCCAGAGCATCGGGGGGACTGCGAAAGACGACCTCATGTCCGTCCAACTCGACAGTGCCCTCGTCGGGACGCAACTGGCCGGATAGGACGTTGAGCATCGTCGACTTGCCCGAACCGTTCTGCCCCATCAGGGCGTGAACAACCCCGGGCTTCTTCAAGAGGAGGTGAGCGTCGCAGAGCGCGTGGACCCCACCGAACCACTTGTGGAGGTTCGTCATCCTCAGGAGCGGCGCCCCCGCGGCCAAATCTACTGCATCCAATCTCCCGCGTCCTTTCTCGGGCGCTCCCGGACGTGGTGTCCGGGAGCGCCCGAGGAGCTTCTGACGAGACTCAGAATATGCTGGCTACTCGATGAACTTGATCGTATCTACATTGTCCTTGGTCGCCAGGATTCCCGGGACCATGATCCGCTGCTGGAGAGGCATGTTCTGGTTGGTGATGACGTCGTAGGCCGCGATGGCCGCCTGATCACCCAGTTTCTCGAACGGGCCCTGCCATGCGGCGATAACCGATCCGTCTTTGATGGCCGGAGCGGTGATAGCGTCGCCTCCGTTCGGGGTAGCCACTTTGATGGTGGTATTGCCGGCAGTCTTGAGCACGGCGACGGTCGCCATGGCCGAGACGTCGTTGAAGGTGATGATGTAGTCAGCATCGGGATGCTTGGCCAAGATCGACTGCGCCGCATCGCTCGCTGCAGGCGGGCTGGGATTGATGGCGGACGTCTCGTCGGGCAGTATGTTCAGTCCGAACTCCTTGGCCCAGAAATGACCACGATCCATGATATGGACTATGGCCTCGTTAGGCGGGGCATACCCCATGAAGGCGACCTTGGCTCCCGGGGTCTGCTCCGAGATGTACTTCATCGTTTCGTAACAGCCTAAATCGTGCGCGATGGTCACCAATGAGACGGATCCAGGGTTGACGGCGGTCTCAGGATTGGTCGGCACCTCGACCTGGATCACCGGTATCCCAGCCGCCTTTGCATTCTGTATGCCCTGGGTCAGCGTTGCGTCGGTGATCGAGTAGGCCAGGATGGCGTCCACCTTCTGGCTGATGAGAGTGTCCATCTGGCTCACTTGTTTCTGGGCATCGGTGGCGGCATCGTATGCGATGAACTCCCCACCTAACTGCGTGATCCGGGCCTCGGCGGCCTTCTGGATCGCAACAAGAGTGTTGACCGCGCCGTTATTCAGAAGGAAGCCCACTTTGAATTTGAGATCTGGTTTCGCGACGGGTTCGGCCAACTCGCTGATGAACTCTTTGTCGATGCCGTTGTAGTCACCAAGGCCTACCGTGGTCGGCGTCGCCGTCGTCTCCGTGCTTCCCGACGCCGTGGTTTCGGTGCTGGGCGGTACCGTGGTTGCTGAAGTCCCGGTGGTCTCAGTCGTGCCGCCACAGGCGGCTACCACGACGATCATGCCTACCAAGACGAGTGTGATGATTCCCAACTTAGTCCAGAGACTGCGACTTTTCATGTATCCCTCCCGACCGTTGCCGCACCGGCCAACGGTTCCCTACTACTTGTCCATGACAGTGGCCCCGCAAGATCAGTCAGTGTATTCCATCCCACCCCCCACTCGCTTGCACTGACACCGCCACACCGGCCCGAGACGCTCCGCCCCACTTCTGCGAGACTGAGTGGGGTCGCTACTCAGGTCGTCACTTCTCAACGCCGAGAACTCTCCGCGAAGAGGAAGGGGCGAGGAAAGGAAGAAGCTCCGCGCACAATCGACGCTGCACGCCGGGCAGGGATGCGTCGCGGTCCGAGGGGAAAGAGGACATGCGGGCGGGAACTGACGATGCGGCAAAGGCCCGAAACCACGTCGCGGCAGGCCGACTTCCCGTCAGATGAGATCTGCCCCGAGGAGTGCCATGGACGGATACAGCACGCGGCGGACTCCATGTTTGCGGATAACAGCGCTCGGTCACGGCCTCTTGCTCCCCCCTGTTAAAGCGCTCCCCGGGCTGTCGGCGAGCTGATCGATTATAGTGCTATAGAGCACTAGCGCACAAGCACGGTGCAATTGCTATGATTCATCTGCGCGCGCAGATGGACGGTGGCGGAAACGGCCGAGAACTGTGCGCGCCGAACGAATATTGTTGTCCATTTGCGTACACAAAACGGCCTGCCAACCTCCATATTTCGTCCACTGAGTATCACTGAGTGCTATCTGGGTAGGGGTAGCGGTGGGGGTAAGCGCAGGAGCGGTAGGGGTAGGCGCAGGTCGAGCTGAACCGTAAACAGGAGGCCTCAGTTCGTCAACGCTCGCGCCCGCCCGCAGTGCACGCACTCAGGCTTGTGGGCACAGATCACACCGCCGCATCCCGGGCAGCTCCAGCGCACCCTCTCCCGCGCAGCAAACTCGTCGAGCCCCAGCTCGCGTATGTTCCCAAGGTTCTCGATCATGCTCATGCCGTATCGCGTCCGGTAGCGCTTGTCGAGCCTTCTCAGCCTCGGGCACGGGTACTTGGCGCACACGAAACAGAACGCCAGCTCATTACCCTCCAGCTCCGGACAGTTCCTGATCTGGCATGCGACACAGGAGTCCGGCTTCTGGGCCTCGTCGCCGTTGCAGCCAGAGCAGATGTTCCTCTCTCTGAGAAGAGCGGAGCAGATTCCACAATTCATCCCGCAGGGCGCGATCATGCTCGAGTCTATGACATCTGGGGTCTTCATCTGGAACTTCATCCGGCCTCAGTCCTTCCAGCTGTTGACCTCGTGACCCGCGAAACACGGCCCGCCGTGGATGGACAGCAGGCCTGCAGACCGGTCGCACCGGTCGGATCGACGACTGGTGTTGGGACGACTATGAGAGGGAGCCTGACGCTTGAGCTGCGGCGAGGCTCAAAGTTGCATGGGGAAACGCCGGGCGACCGCTCGGGCGTCATCGAGTGCCCCCTCGGCCAGCGGCCCCTTTTGTGCCAAAACGAGGCAGCGCAGGTCCTCCGAGAAGAGCGCGAGTCCCCGTTCAAGGAGAAGCTTTCTAAGATCGGCCGCCGCCTGGGTGAAGCCACTTGTTGCCTTCGTTCTCAGCAGGGTCCGAATCGAGGGGCCCATACGTGTCGTAGACGAGAGCGGGCTTGCCCCCCAAAGTTTGCGGTGGAGATGTTACGCCTGCACGGCGCCGAGGGAAGCTGTCAATGAGAGCCGAGGCAGCGTCCCGCGGCTGCGTGGCGGCCCGCAAGGCTTAGCTCTCTCGGTGTGCTGGAGTTCTGACATGGTGGCTGTGGCCCGCAAGCTCGCCGTGCTTCTCTTGCGACTCTGGCAGACCGGGGAAGCCTACGAGCCTCTGAGAAACGCAAGACGGCGGGAAACCGCGCTTGCCTGCACCTGAACATGACCAGGACCGTTAACTTGAACGGATGGAGAAGGAGCGTAAAGAGCCTGTCTTTGAGCTGAAGGAAAGCCACGAGCCCAACCCCCGGGTGAGGCGACTGCGCGGATGGTCTCGGACGGTGTCCGGCCTCGTATTTGCGGGCAAGTCCGTTTCGAAGATTGCAGCGCCTTGACCGGTCGGACCCCAACATGCACCGAGTTCCGAAGAGGGCTCACCAGGAGAGCGCGGATGGAAGCGTGGCCGTGGGCCGGTTCTCCTTCAGGGCAAAGACAGGACGGAAAGACAGGAGCCGAAGAGATCACACTTGACAACGGCTGGCCCTCTCATGGAAGACCGTCCAGTAGCCCCGGCTGGCAAGGCTTGGTGGCAGCCAACACGGGTGTCGTGTCCATGCTGGGCCCTGGAACCGTCACCGGCTATGCAACCTTGAACCTATTTCTCCGGCCCATACACCTTGGATTCCAGGGCGCCAACCGCCGTAGCCAGGGCGAACCCCGCGCTTACCAGGTGGTCCAACAACTCTTGTAGGTGGAGACTAATGTCCGAGCTATTCTCCGGGCGGATATGAGCCTCCAAAGCCCGTGCTTGGGGCCAAAGGGAAGATCGCGGGGATGAAGCACCGCTTCACCTAGCGTACGACCGAGCTGGGCCTCGTTGACCCTCGTGACGAAGTGGGTTCCCTTCCCGCCCCCTTCACCGTCCAGATAGGACTTCAACGTGAGTAGGTTCTCGCTCATCCTTCCCCCTATTGTCCAAGCCTCGCCTCCCCACCATGTGCCGCCGCTCAGAAAACGCCGTGCGGTGTGAACGCAGCCCCCCGGCTGGCGCTGTTTGGCAGCAGCCAATCCGGGGGGCTCTGGCGCTCGTGATGGCCGTCGGTCAGCGCTTGGCCATGGCACCCATCATCGCCTCGAAGGCCTTCGCGGCGGCGTCGAGCGACTTATCCAAGTGCACCAAACCGTAGATCTCTATGTGCGAAAACGGTCCTAAGGGGAATTCGGCCATGATCTCATCGAGTTCCTCTGGAGAGTCGACGCTAAGGATGGCGCCGCCCCCACTCAGGCCTGCGAAGCTCCACGACTGCTCTATCTTGCCCGATACGGTGTAACGGGCGCTAAACGCCTTCATGGCTGCGAACAGACCCGGCACCATCTCCGGTGGCATAGGGGTCTTTTGCTTCGTGACCACCAAATACCTCATCAGGCACCTCCAATGCGCGTTGCTAAAAGAAGAACAAAAAAAGCGAGCCCCAAGTGACCCGCCTTCCCCTCTCAGTTGCATCGACAGCCGGCTTGCGCCGCTTGTCCAGCGGTTCCCGCAGTTCCCGCTTTCTCTCGGATGCTCGCCGCGCTCGTCTCGACTGATCGGGATGCGCTACCTCTTGGGACCCACGGTCAGCTAATGCCCGCCCTTCGACTTTCCCAAACCGACGCGCAGGAAATACGCCCGGCGGGCCGCTGTTTGGCGAATTGAGGAATTCCCTGTTCAGGCCGCGTTCTGTTGCAGAAGTGGCGAAGTCCGCCCCTGCTGCATATCCAATTAAGACTGACTGTTCCAGGCTCATGACGCTGCGGGGCTATAGGAAGACTCGAACCTACGCACGACGCTTGTACCTTGTCGCCGTGGCGGAAGAGGTCGAGGAGGAACTCCTTCATGGAACGGCGGCCGCAAAAGTACTCGTACGGGATGGTGGCGACAGCGGGGGTCATCGGGACGAGACCCCTATCCCGGCAGAGCTTAAGAGCGTCGGGTATGGTCTGGACGAAGGTTCCCATCTCCTCGAGAACGCCGGGCAGCTGCGTCCGGTAGTAGCTCTCGAGCCAGGGGCCGAAGCCCTGTTCGACGATCTTGTCGTAGTCCTCGAGCTTCATCAGTTCGGCTTCGTCCACCTGCCACAGCTCGTCGGCGGGCAGCTCGCGGCCGGGGCGCTTGACGCGCGAGAGCCACTGAATGCTGAGCGTGCACACGTGGTAGGCCGGGCTCTGGATGCCCTCGATCTCGCCGAGACCGTTATAGGCGTCGACGATGGTCTGGCGGGAGACCGGCGGGTTGGTAGCTATCTCGGAGATGGGGACGCGCAAGGCCCTTCCCGGCCACGCCGGACCGTTCGGGACCACCGGAACGCGGTCGGGCTTCTTGAGGGCGACCGCATCGCGGATGCGCTGCTCGTGGAGGCCGTAGAGCTCCTCGCCGGTCGCCATCTTTAGTTCACCCCCAGCACTTTCTTGGCCGCAAGGACCCCATCCTGCGCCGTCTTGCAGTAGTAGTCGGCGCCTACGTAGTCGGCAGTAGCCTGGTCCACCGGTCCGCCCCCGATGAGGCTTGGTGAGAGGGATTTCGGCCTAGTCAGGGACGACGAGAGCTGCCACCCGGGATGCCCGCCTCCTCGGACAGACTCGGCAGGCAGTGGCTGTAGCAGCCGAGGGTGATGCCGATGTTGGCGTGCCCCAGGCGCTCGAACTTCGTTATTCTCCCCCGGCGTCCTCGAGGACAAGTATCTCCGCGATCTGCCCGGCCAACCGAGGAACCGAGTCGGTCGCCGTGGTCCAGACCACGTCCCAATCGACCGAGAAATAGGCGTGGATCAGAAGGTTCCGCATGCCCCGGGCTTGGTTCCAGGGAACCTCCGGGTGGGCCGTCCGCGTTTCCTCGCTAACGCGCGCGGCCGCCTCGCCGATGACGCTCAGCTTCTGCAGAACGGCGCTGCGCACCAGATCGTCAGCGACGAAGTGCTCACGCCCTGGCTAGCCAAGTCGCGAAAGAAAGAGGCGGATCGACTCAGCCGCCTCGAGGATATCGGCCAGATAGAGATCGTCACGCCGCGGCATAGATGACCTTGGAGCTCTCGAGTACCGAGCCACGGATGCGGGGTTTTAGCCCCTTCTTGAGGACGAGGTCTACGCGCCGACCAAAGAGACGCGAAAGATCTTCGGCCATATCAACGAGATCGAAGAGTGAGACGCGGGCGCCCGGGGTGAAGGTGACGAGTAGGTCAACGTCGCTCTGCGGGCCGAAGTCCTCCCTGAGAGCTGAGCCGAAGAGAGCAAGTTCTTGCACCTCGTGCCGGCGGCAGAAGTCCGCCACTTGCTCCGTGTCAATACTGATCTGAGCGGTCACCGCGCACCTCCTTTGTCGCATTGTACCGAGAGACCGGGGAATCGACATCACCGGCCCCCGGGAGTCAGAGCAGCGCATCCGCGTCCAGCCGAGGCCGAAGCAGGCGGTTCTGCGCCGCCGTCGCATCCCGAGCAGGTCTGCCACTTCAGACCAAACAAAAAGCCCCGCCCAAACGGAGCTTCTTCAATCAATGAGCCGTGATGGACTCGAACCATCGACCATCGGATTAAAAGTCCGGTGCTCTACCAACTGAGCTAACGGCCCACGTAAGGGCTAGGATTGTAGCCCCGTCCCCTCCCAGCGTCAACGACGTGCAGCGCCCACGGGCCGAGTGACTCGGGGCCGACCAGCCCCGTATCAAACGGTCAGGCCCGTGAGATAAACTCTCCGCATGAAGGTGCACTACCTGCAGCACGTCCCCTACGAGGGCATCGGCAGTATCGCGGAGTGGGCGCGGACCCGCGGGCACGAGCTCTCCGGGAGCCTGCTGTGGACGCGGCCGGAAGAAGCGACCGGCACCGACCACTCCGCCCCCAGCTTTGCCGACTTTCCCAGCCCCGACAGCCTCGACCTGCTCGTCGTCATGGGCGGGCCGATGAACGTCTACGAAGATGCGGAATACCCGTGGCTGCCGGCGGAGAAGGAACTTATCCGCGCCTGCATCGCGCGCGGCAAGGCGGTGCTCGGCATCTGCCTGGGAGCGCAGCTCATAGCGGCGGCCATGGGAGGTGAGGTGACCCGGGCCCCCTACGAGGAGATCGGCTGGTACCCGGTGGATCTCACCGAGGAAGGACGGCGGCTGGCGGTCTTTGCCCACCTGCCCGCGCGCTTCACCACTCTGCAGTGGCATGGTGATACCTTCACCATTCCCGACGGGGCGGTCCACGCCGCGTCCTCGGAGGCGGTCCCGAACCAGGTCTTCACGCTGGACGATGGACGCGTGGTAGGCCTGCAGTTCCACCTCGAGGAGACTCGGCAGAGCCTCAGCGAGCTGGTCGGGGCCGCCGGAGACTACCTGCCGGCGGGCAGACCCTGGGTCGCACCGCCTGAAAGCCTGCTGGCGCCGCGATGCCCCGTACGAAGCCTGCCGGGAGCTACTCTTCGGACTGCTGGACAGGATGGCCACGCGGCAAGTCAAGGGGGCGCGCACACCGTGATCAAGAGGATCGACACCGAGAACCACTTCGCCTCCGAGGCCTGGGTAGACGCTCTGCGCAAGAACAGCGGGTACCCGCGGCTGGTCGCGGAGTCCTCGGGACAGAGCACTTTGCATCCGGCACCGGGCACGCACCTGACCTACCGGGTGCTCGACAGGCTTCTCGATCTCGACGAGGGCCGGATCGCGCTGTTGGACGAGGCGGGGCTCGATATCGCCGTCCTCTCCCTGGCCGCGCCGGGCACCGAGCCGTTCGAACCGATCGCTGGGGACCAAGATCGCCCGGGCGACCAACGACGATTTGGCGATCGCCATCGACCGGCACCCGGACCGCTATCTGGGCTATGCGACTCTCGCCCCCAAAGACGCCGAAGGCGCGGCGGCGGAGCTCGAGAGGTGCGTCAAGGAGCTCGGCTTTCGCGGCTGGAACACGCACTCGAACTTCGGTGACTCTTTCCTCGACGAGAAACGGTACTGGCCGGTGCTGGCCAAGGCCGAGGAGCTGGGCGTCCCGGTCTACCTCCACCCCACCTGGCCCATCGTCAAGGAGTTCCAGACCTACGGCAACGCCCTCTCCGGTCCCACCTTCGGTTTCACCGCCGAGACGGCGATGGTGGCCATGCGCATGATCATCGCCGGGGTGTTCGACGCCTTCCCCAAGCTGCAGGTCATTCTGGGCCACTACGCCGAGGGCCTCCCCTTCATGTTCGACCGAGTCGACCGGCCGTACCTCCAGGGTCACGTGCGCCCCGACCCGGCAGTGGCGCCGGTGCTCCAGTGCATGCCCAGCGAATACCTGCGCGACAACTTCCTCGCCTCCACCAGTGGCAACTACTCGCCGCAGGCCTTCGCCTGCACGAAGGCGGCGCTCGGCGCCGGCCGTATGGTCATCGGAAGTGACTACCCGTTCGAGGATATGAAGGTGTGCACGGACTTCCTCGACGCCCAGCCGATGAGCGACGCCGAGCGGGAACAGCTCTACCGGGGTACCGCCGCCTCCCTCGGCATGGAGGCGTAGGCCAGCATCTCCCGCACCCCCTCCACCGCTGTTTTCTCGTCGCCGCCGGTCTCGACCCAGCCGACGATGCCGGCGGGCGACCGACCCAGCACCGCCACTCTATCCGCCAACATGACCGCCTCGCGCAGGTCGTGGGTGACCAGCACCCAGGTCGCCGGGTGACGGTCCATCACGTCTCGTAACCAGGACTGAAGGTCGGCCCGGGTGAGCAGGTCGAGCCCGGCGAAGGGCTCGTCCAGCAGCACCAGTCCCCGACCCAGGATCAGAGTCCGGGCCAGCGCCACCCGCTGGCGCATGCCCCCCGACAGTTGGTGCGGGTAGGCGTCCAGAGCATCTCCCAGTCCGAACTCGACCAGATAGGCCTCGGCCTGCTCGCGCGCCCACGAGCGTAGCGAGCGGGACCCAGCCTCGGGCGGCGCGGCGCCGGACGGTCCCGGCCGCGGGCGACGGTAACCGCGAACGCCGCATTGTCCCGCGCCGTCTTCCAGGGAAGCAGCAGGTCGCGCTGGAACATGTACGCCGCGTGATGGGAAGTGCAGAGTCCCGAAGGCGACGCAACCACGGCGCCGTCCACGATCACCCGGCCGGCCTGGGGCTGCAGCAACCCGGCCAACCCGTGCAAGAGCGTGGTCTTGCCGCTCCCGCTGATTCCCACGACCGCGACGCGCTCGCCCGGACCGAGCGCCATGGTGAGGCGCTCGATCACGGGCTGCGCCGCCAGGGTAGCCCAGGGTGAGATCGTCGGTGACGAGGTCGACGCCCCCGGTGTCGCGAGGTCGACGCGCGGCGCCACGCTACTCGGCCGCCGGGAGATAGTCGTTGCTGACCGCCGGTCCGACATCCACGGGCTCGCTCAGAAGGCCCACGCCTTTCATCCACGTGCTCAGGCTCGCCCACTGCTGCACGTCCTGCCGGCCGGCGGCGGTCTGGCCGTCTGCCACGGCCATATCTGGTATCGCCGCTTTCCACTGGGCGAGAAGCAGGGCCGGCTCGAGTTCCGGGTGGGCTTTGACGTAGATCGAGACCGCCTCCTCTGGATTGGCGGCGGCGTAGGTCAGGCCATCGAGCGTGGCCCGCAGGAAGGCCCGGGTGGTGTTGGGATTTGCCTGGGCGAACTCCTGGGTGGTGATCACGTTGAGGAAGGCGAAGTCGGGCGTCCCCCAATCGCGGAAGTCGAGATAACTGAGCTTCTGTCCCTGCGCCTCGGCCGCCACCAGTTCGCCGAACTCGGTGAACGCGGCCGCGGTGACCTTGCCCTCGAGCAGCGGAGCCACCAGTTCGAACCCGGGATCGATGACGTTCACCTTGTCCCCATCCACGCCGGCCTTGGCCAACATCGCCGCGAAGGAAGCCCGAGTGGACGGGATCAGCGGCACCGACGACCGCCTGGCCGTCGAGGACCGCCGGCGAATCGGCGGCCAGGCCGGGCTTGAACGCCATCCCCACGGGAGCATGCGCCATCAGACTCGCCACCGAGACGAGGGGGGCGCCTTCTTCAAGAGCCATGAGCATGTCCGGCGCGTAGTACAGCCCGAACTGGCTCGCCCCGGTCGAGACGAACTTCACCACGTCGGTAGGACCCGCCGGCAGAGTCTGGCGGACGGTCAGCCCCTCGCGCTGGTAGAAACCCCTGGCCTGAGCCACATCGATGGGGATGTCGAGCACCCAGGGAGCCCAGTCCATCATCAGGTCGATCTGGGTGATCTCCGGGGCGCCCGAGACCGGGGCGACCGTGGTGGGAGCCGCGGTCGAAGTCGCGGCCCGAAGCCGAGGACGACGCGGTCGGCGGCGATTCACCGCAGCCCATCACGAATACACTCGCCCCAGCCAGGAGCCCAACCATCAAGCTCAGGATCAGCCTTGTTCTCTTCATTCTCATCCGATCGAGGTTCACCATTCGTTCCTTTCCAATCCGAGTTTCGTACGCTTCCACCAGGCGATGCGCCTCTCCAAGCAGACCCACGCCTCCGTAGGCGAGCAGCCCGAGCAAGCAGATGACCGCCACAGCGCCGAACGCCTGGGCGGTCGCCAACCGAGAGTTGGCGCTCAGCACGATGTAGCCCAGACCCCGCCCCGAGCCCGTCCATTCCGCGACAACCGCTCCCACCAGACAAAGGGTCACCCCGGTCCGAACGCCTGCCGCCAGGAAGGGCCCGGCGTTCGGCAGCCGCACCCGCCAGAACACGTCCCAGCGGGAGGCGCCCACCGACCGCAGAAGGAGCAGCAGATCGGGATCGGTGGAGCGGAAGCCCTCCAGAGAGGTCACGGCCATGGGGAAGAACGCCACCAGAGCGCAGAGCACCACTCGGGGCAAGTCCCCGTATCCGAACCAGAGGACGAGCAGTGGCGCCAGGGTGATCACGGGGATGGTCTGGCTGACGATCACCAGGGGCGTGAGCAGACGATCCAGGAAGCGGGAATGCAGGGCGGCCACCGCAAACCCCAGCGCGGCGGCAGCAGCCAGGAGCAGTCCGCCCAAGGCCTCCCCGAGCGTGGCCAGCGTCGCCGAGGCGAACATCCCCGGCCTCGCGCCCAGCTCACCGAACACGTGTGAAGGGGGCGGCACCACGAAGACGGGTACCTGCCCGACCCGCACGGCGAGTTCCCACACCCCCAGCACCGCGACGATGCCGATCACTGCCACCGGCACCCGGAACCGGCGGCGCCCTGCGGGCACCGGCTGCAGATCTGAGCGTGGCGCCGGCCGGCCGCGGGGCCTGCCCGCGGGTCGAGCCGCTTCAGTAACGGTGGTTCGCACTCTGCCTCCTCCCCATCAACACGCACCAACGGGGCGGGGGCAAACAAAAAAGCCCCCAGCCCAAAGGGCAGGAGACTTTGCCATCATCTCCCGGCGCGACCCTTCCGTGAGGGCCAATACCAGGAAGCCGGGCAGGTCTACTGGCTACGGATCACCGCTCGCCCGCGCCTTCCCATCCTCCTTGCCCGAGCCGGCCAACCGGCGAGGGTGGTGGGACAGTGGCCATGTTGCAGGCTAGCTCCCCGTTAACAGTGGCGGGACCGCTCGGGATTCACACCCGATTCCCTATTCTCCGCCGGCCGTCCAACGGCGCCCGGCGACACCCGGCTCCAAATCGACTCCGATAAGAAGCGAAGCATTCTTAGCACGCCAGACGGCGGCCGGTCAAGAAGCAGGCCCCAAAGAGGGGGCGAGCGAGCCCCGCCGGGAGGGGGCGAGCGAGCAGCCCCCGATGAGGGCCAGCGAAGCGAAGCCCAAGTCCGGTCGGCCTCAAATGAGGACAGAGCACTGCAACCCTACGATGAGGGGTGGGGCGAGCGACCGCGACTGAAGCGGCTTGCGGTACTCCGCTTTGAAGCGAAGGGAGCGGTCGCTCGCCCCCTCACCGACTGAAGGCGCGAAGCGCCACCCGGACGCCGAATAGGCGATGGGGCGTCCGTGATTGGACGGCTGGGGCGCGCGCAATAGCCTCCGGAGCGTTTAGCGGTACTCCGCGTTCAAGTCGGAGGAGGCTATTGCGCGCGCCCCCGCTACTAGTGACGGAAGTGCCGTCTCCCCGTAACCACCATGGCCATACCTCGCGCCTCCGCAAGCGCCAGCGCCTGGTCGTCCCGGATAGAGCCTCCTGGATGGATCGCCGCCGTGGCCCCCGCGTTCACGGCCACTTCCAGCGCATCCGGGAAGGGGAAGAAGGCGTCCGATGCCACCACCGACCCGGCCAACGGGAAGCGGGCCCGGCTGACGGCCAGGTTGGCGGAATCCACCCGGCTCATCTGGCCGGCGCCGACGCCGATGGTCATCAGGTCCTTGGCCAGGATGATGGCGTTGGACTTGGTGTGCTTGGCCACCCGCCAGGCGAAGAGCAGGTCGCCCCACTCCTCCTCGGTCGGATGCCGGGTGCTGATCACGTGCATGTTGTCGCGCTGGTCGACCTCGCAGTCCCAATCCTGCACCAGCATGCCGCCGAACACACGCTTCATGTCGAAGGTGCCGCAGGTGTCGCGGTTCACCTGCCCGGTGAGAATGCGGATATCCTTCTTGAGCGTGAGGATCTCCAGAGCCTCCTCGGTGTATCCCGGGGCCCACAGCACCTCCACGAAGTTGGTGGAAAGCAGTCGAGCCAGGCTCTCGTCCACCACCCGGTTGACGACGATCACCCCGCCGAAGGCCGACACCGGGTCGCAGTCGAGGGCCTTCTCGTAAGCGGCAGTCGCGTTCTCGGCGACGGCCACTCCGCAGGGGTTGTTGTGCTTGACGATCACCGAGCAGGGCAGGGTGAATTCTTCCAGGCAGCGCCGGGCGGAGTCGAGGTCGAGCAGGTTGTTGAAGGAAAGCTGGGCCCCGTGGAGCTGCTCGAGCGCCCCCGCGATCCCGTCCGCCCCCGCCGATGCGTACCAGGCGGCCCTCTGGTGGGGGTTCTCGCCGTAACGCAGGTCGTTGACCTTGATCAGGTCGAGCATCAGCCAATCGGGGAAATCCGCCTGCTGTTCCCCGAACCAGGTGGCGATGGCCGAGTCGTAGTGGGCGGTATGGTGGAACGCCTTGGCGGCCAGCTTGCGCCGGGTCTCGTAGGACAGCTCGCCCGTGTTGTCCTTGAGCTCGGCCAGCACCGGCTCGTAGTCGGCCGGGTCGGTGACGATGCCCACACCGCCGAAGTTCTTGGCCGCCGCCCGCACCATGGTGGGGCCGCCGATGTCGATGTTCTCGATGGCGTCCTCTTCGCTCACCCCGCGCTGGGCGACCGTGGCCTCAAAGGGATAGAGGTTCACCACCACCAGGTCGATGGGCTTGATGCCCAGCTCCGCGATGGCCCTCATGTGACTCGGCCGATCCCGATCGGCCAGGATGCCGCCGTGGATGGCGGGGTGCAGGGTCTTGACCCTGCCGTCCATGATCTCAGGGAACCCGGTGACCTGGGAGATTCCGGTGATGGGCAGTCCGGCTTCTTTCAGGTGGCGGGCCGTCCCTCCCGTGGAGATGACCTCGATGCCCAGTTCCACCAAGCCACGGACGAAGGACTCCAGATCCTTCTTGTCCGATACCGAAACCAGCGCGCGTGCGACCTTCACCTTTCTCCTCCTCGCCGCCGGTCTCGATCCCGGCCTGTCTTCCTCGTCGTCGTTACCTGCGCCTGCGGCCGCCCATCCGGCCAGCCCCTGTCTGCCCCTCAGTCTACCTGGACCACCCGGCTTCCCGGAAGCGGTGGCCTGACCCGTCCTGCGGCGAAGAGGCGGACGGTGGCCGGGAGCAGCCGGTGCTCCACCTCGTGGATGCGTGCCGCGAGGGTCTCCGCGGTGTCACCCTCCTCCACCCGCACGGCCTCCTGGGCAATCACAGGGCCGGTATCCACCCCCGGATCGACGAAATGCACCGTCACCCCGGTGACCTTGGCCCCGTAGCGGACGGCGTCGCTGATGGAATGAGTCCCGGGGAAGGCCGGCAGCAACGCGGGATGCAGGTTGATCACCCGCCAGGGAAATGCCTTGAGCAGCGAGGGAGACACGATGCGCATGTAACCGGCCAGCACCACCAGGTCGGGCTCGGCCTCGCACAACCTGGTGACGAGGGCCAGGTCGTGCTCCACCCGGTCCCTGAAGTCGCGCGCGGCTACGACCACGGTGCGGATGCCCGCGTGTTCCGCCCGTGCGATGGCGCGCGCTCCGGGCACGTCGCTGATCACCAGGACGATTTCGATACGGGGGACGGCGTCCGTGTTCTCCGCAGGGCCCGCCCCTGCGGGGCCGGCCAGGCTGCCGTCAGCGACCGCCCGGGCGGTGCCGGGTGCGCCCGCGGCGTCGGCCTCGTACTCACCGGTATCTACCAGCTGGAAGCGCGGGGTGTGCAACCGGTCGATCAGCGCCTGGAGGTTGGACCCGCTCCCCGACGCGAGCACCGCAACGCGGAACACCTCGTCGTCCTGGTCCTGGCTGTGAGCGCGCCCTGTCACAGCACGCCTTCCAGCGTCACCCTGTCGGGACCGGACACCATCTCTCCCAACTCGATCACCTCTTCACCCGCCTCTCTCAGCAGTTCGCACGCGCGATCCCGCGAGCCGGCAGGAACAACGAGCACATACCCCACACCCATGTTGAAAGTAACGAACATCTCCTGGTCAGCGATATGCCCCAGGCGCTGGATAGTCCTGAACAGGGGTGGGACGGTCCAGTGGGTGAAACCCAGCCGGGCGGACAGGCCGGCAGGGATGACCCGGGAAAGGTTGCCGGTCATGCCGCCGCCGGTGATGTGGGCCATGGCCTTCACCGGCACGCCCTCGCTAAGCAGGCGGAGGATGCTCTTCACGTAGATGCGGGTAGGCCGAAGCAAGACGTCGGCTATGGTCTCGCGGCTGGTCGCGCCGGCGGCGTGGCTGCCCGAAGCGCCCTCGGCGTCGTCCGCGCCTGCCACGCCGCCGCCGGGCGGAGCGCCGCCCGGATTTTCGTCGGGGAAGTGTCCGTCCAGCTGGAGGCCGGCGACCTCCACCACCTTGCGCACCAGAGAGTAGCCGTTGGAGTGGAAGCCGCTGGAGGCGAGGCCTAGCA
The DNA here is from genome assembly GCA_963843515.1 of uncultured Actinomycetota bacterium. Lineage (GTDB taxonomy): Bacteria > Actinomycetota > Thermoleophilia > RBG-16-64-13 > RBG-16-64-13 > CAIQPS01. The sequence goes on along the minus strand of CAWJKH010000008.1, from coordinate 192,942 downwards.
CCACGTCCCCAGCGCCGACGCCCGTCCCGTCGATGAGCTTGCTCCGCTCCGCCAGGGCCACGCAGAAGCCGGCCACATCGAACTCGCCCGGCGAGTAGAGCCCGGGCATCTCGGCCATCTCGCCGCCCATCAACGCACACTCAGCCTGGCGGCAGCCTTCGGCCACGCCCGCGACGATGCGGGCCATCTCTGCCGGGAGAAGGCGGCCGACGGCCACGTAGTCCAGGAACAGGATGGGCCGCGCCCCCACGGTGAGGACGTCATTCACCGACATGGCCACCAAGTCGATGCCGACGGTTTCCATCCGGCCGATCTCCTGGGCGAGCAGGAGCTTGGTGCCCACGCCGTCGGTGGAGGTCACCAGAACCGGCTCCTTCAGCCCCTCGGGCAGCTGGAACATTCCGGCGAAGCCGCCGATGGATCCCAGCACGCCGGGGATGTAGGTGCTCTCCACGTCGGCCTTTATCAGCCGGACGGCCTCCTCACCCGCTTCGATATCCACCCCGGCCTGTCGGTACGACATCTCGGCGGCCTGCTGCTGGCCGTGGAGAGGCAAGACCGGGTCGGATCTATCGAACAACCGGCACCTCCTGGGAGTCGCCCAGCGGCCCGCCAGCAGAACTGGGGCCGGGTACGACGGTCGTCGTTGTCGTCGGGGGCAGAGTCACGCTCGTAGGAGTGCCTGTCGACGTCGTGATCGCGGCTCCCGCCGGCTTCTCGGCCCCTATGCCGGCGGTGGTGATCGTGGTCGAGGTACCGTGGGTCAGCGCCGATAGCGACGGCAACTGCACCGGCTTGATGAACACGATGATGCATACCAGGACGACCAGGCAGGCACCCGCGATACCCAGCAGCTTGCGGCTGCGCTCCACCGCGCCCAACAGCGCGGCAAGGAAGAACCCGCTCAGAAGAAAGAACAGGACGATGCTGACCGAACTTCGCACGGGTCCAGCGTACCAGACCCCCGGGCTCTAGTCCGACAGCACGCCCACCACCGGGAAGTCCTGGAGCACGTAGTCGTTGTGGGGAGCGAAATCCAAGTCGTCTGTACAGTCGATGCCGGCACTGTGCTCGTCCTCATGCTCGCCGTTCTCCCACATGAGACTCTCCGAGACGTCGTACACCCTGCCAGCGTAAGCGATGAACGCGGGCCGACCGTCCTTGCCGTTGAACTGGGCCAGTTCCGCCATGGTGAAGACCCGTTCTTCCATCATGCCCTCCTTCTCCGTTCTCCCACACAATCTCGATGATAGGCCCAAGTCCGCGGAGCATCGACCCCGAACGAATCGGCGTCCGCCCGAATATGCTAGAGTCCCGTCTGCAAGTATGGTGCCTCCGCAGTCAGGCCCCGGTATTCCGGGGCTGAGAGGGAAGCCGGTCCGAACCCGGCGCGGTCCCGCCACTGTAGCCGGAGCCCAGCTCGCGACGGCCCGCCTTCGGGCGGCGCCTGAGTGGGTGAGGGGTCCGGGAGCCAGATACCTGCTGCAGAGGAGGAGCAGACGCTTTCCGTGGAGAGAGCGCACTCCGCCCTGACGTCGCGGAACACCGGCGGCGTCGCGGGGCGCCAACTCGGTTCGACCGTTGTGGTCCGGCCGGGGAGTAGCCAACCTGCTCTCCACCATCTTGCGGTCGTGACCATATGTCGAACCGAAAGGAGTCCGCATGACCGGACATCCGACGCCACGCCGTTCCGCGGCGCGGCCGAACCTGCTGCCTTCCCGGCAGCGCCCGCAGTCCCCGCAGGGCCGGCGATCCTCACCTTCCCGCTTCGCCTCGGCCGCCCTGCTCCTGACTGTGATACTGCTCGCCGCCGGGCTCCTGCTCGCCGGCTGCGGGTCGGGCGGCGACACCACCACCACGGCGGCCACGCCCACCTCCGGACCTGCCACCACCGCGACGACCGCGCCCTCCGAGACCTCCAGCACGGCGGCCCCCACCGAGACGACGGCCTCCACGGTGGCGCAGCCGGCCGAGGGCACCTTCCCGGTGACGGTCACCGACGACAACGGCAACAGCGTGACCGTGGAGACGAAGCCCATGCGCATCGTCTCCACAGCGCCGGCCAGCACCGAGATCCTGTTCGCTGTCGGTGCCGGAGACCGAGTCGTGGGGGTCACCTCGCTCGACGACTATCCGCCCGAGGCGGCCAACATCGCCAAGGTGGGCGACTTCCAGGCCAACACCGAGGCCGTCATGGCCCTGAGCCCGGATCTTGTGCTCGGATACTCGGGCAACGAGGAGGCCTTGGCGCCTGTGCAGTCCGCGGGAGCGCCGATCATCATCTTCAACCCCATGAATCTCGAGCAGATCTACCAGAACATCACCACCGTCGGGGCGGTGACCGGGGCCACCGGCAAGGCGGCCGAGCTGGTCGACTCGGTGAAGGCTCAGGTCGAGGCGGTCACGGACTCCGCCTCCAAGCTCGACTACTCCCCCAAGGTGTTCTACGCGCTCGACAACACCCTGTGGACCGCGGGCCCGGGCTCGTTCGTGGACGAACTGCTGAAGCTCGTGGGCGCCACCAACGTGGGCTCCATGCAGGGCGGTGACAGCGCCGCCGCCCAGGCCTACTATCAGTTCGCCCCGGAACAGTTGATCGCCGCCGACCCGGACGTGATCCTGCTGCCCAACACCGCCTACAAGAGCGTGGACGAGTTCGTGAACGACACCCGCTTCGCGAAGCTGTCGGCCGTCAAGGATGGACACGTCTTCTTGATCAACGACGTGATCATCACCCGGCCGGGTCCGCGCATCGGCGAAGGGCTCAAGACGTTGTTCGACGCCGTCCAGGCCGGGGCCCTGTAGGTCCGGCCCTTCAGACGGTGAGGGGCGCCGCGGACGCCAAGCGTCCGCGGCGCCCGGAACTACCCGGGAAGACAGAGGGGTCGGGACAGTGAGTCTGGGCAGTGATCGGCGAAAGACGTATCGCCTGGTCATGGCGATACTGGCGGTCGCGCTCGTCGGAGCGGTCGTGGCCGCGGCGGTCACCGGCGCGGCCGGGCTCTCGGTCGCTGACAGCTTTGCCGCGCTCTTGGCCCTTCTGCGCCGGGGGGCGGCGGCCACCGGTTCTTTCCCCGAGTGGGCGCCCCGCCTGCTCCTCGACCTGCGCCTACCCCGCATCGCTCTGGCCCTCATCACAGGCGCGGCTCTTTCGACTGCGGGAGCCTCGTTCCAGGGCACCTTCCGCAACCCTCTAGCCGAGCCCTATCTGCTCGGCGTATCCGCCGGTGCCGCTCTGGGAGCGACCATAGCCATCGTGTGGAAGCCTCTCGGCGAGCTGGGGATCTACACACTTCCTATGCTGGCCTTCGTGGGGGCCACCCTCGCCGCCTTCCTCGTCTACCGTCTCGCCACCTTCGGCAGCCACACGCAGAGTGCGTCTCTCCTGCTTTCGGGCGTGGCGGTGGGCTCGACGCTCACCGCTGCTCTCTCCTTCCTCATGGTGACCACGGAGCGCGACCTTCACACAGTGGTCGTCTGGCTCATGGGGGGACTGAGCACCGCCACCTGGACAAAGGTGTTCATCACGCTGCCGGTGGTGGCCGCGGGCTTTATCTACATGATGCTCATGGCGCGGCGGATGAACCTTCTGCTCATGGGAGAGGAACGGGCCCGCGAGCTGGGAGTGGATAGCCAGCGCACCCGTCGGAATGTGATGATCGCCGCCTCGCTCACAACCGCGGCTGCGGTGGCGTTCACGGGGTTGATCGGTTTCGTAGGATTGATGGTCCCCCACATCATGCGGCTGCTCGTTGGCCCTGATCACCGCCGCCTACTGCCCGCCAGCGCTCTCTTCGGAGCACTGCTGCTCCTTCTCGCCGATACTGTGGCCCGCACCGCCCTTGCGCCTGCTGAGATCCCGGTGGGCATCATCACCGCCCTGGCCGGAGGCCCCTTCTTCCTCTATCTGCTGAGAAGAAGGAAGGGGGTGTAGCGTGCCTCCGGGCGCCGCCGCCCCGGCCTGTGAGGTCCGCCAACTCGAAGTGGCGCTCGGTGGCCGGCCGGTCCTCGGGCCTCTCGACCTGCAGATCCCGCAGGGCGCCTTCCTCGGCATCCTCGGCCCCAATGGGTCGGGTAAGACCACGCTGCTGCGTGCCCTCAGCGGGGTGGTAAAGCCCGCAGCCGGACAGGTCCTCCTCATGGGCAGGCCCATCCAGCAGTTCCGCACGACCGAGTTGGCTCGGCTGGTGGGAGTCGTGCCCCAGCAGTTCAGTCTCGAGTTCGACTTCACTGTTTCCGAGATGGTGGCCATGGGGCGCTATGCTCACGGCGGTCGCCATGCCCAGGGCCCTCAGGCTCCGCCGGCCCTCCCGCCCGACGAGGCCGCGGTGCTGGCGGCCCTGGCCGAGACGGGCCTCTCCGGCCTCGCAACCAGACCCGTGACCCAACTGTCCGGGGGCGAACGCCAGCGAGCCCTCATCGCCCAGACCCTGGCCCAGGAGTCGCCGGTCGTCCTACTCGACGAGCCGCTGAACAATCTCGACCTCAACCACCAGCTCGAGGTCATGCAGTTGCTCGTCCGTCTCCACCGCGCGGGGCGCACCATCGCAGTGGTGCTGCACGACCTGAACATCGCCGCCCAGTACTGCGAGCACATGGTACTGCTCGATGGCGGACGGGTGGCGGCGCAGGGGACCGCGGACGAGATCCTCGACCCCAGGGTGATCCTCGAGGTGTTCAGAGTGCGGGTGACCGTACATCGCCAGGGAGCCCGCCCCTATCTCACTCCGCTTTGGTCGCAGGCCCGGCAGAGCCACCTACCCGCGCAGGCCGCGCGGGTCCACGTGATGGCGGGCGGAGGCGCAGCCTCGAGCTTGATAGAAGAACTGGTCCTCCACGGGTTCGCCCCCAGCGTCGGCATCGTCAGCGTATTCGACACCGACTACCTCACTGCCGAGCGGTACGAGCTCGAGGTCGTGTCGGCTCCTCCCTTTCAGGCCTTCCCGCCCGAAGCGGTGGACCAGACGCAGACCTTCGTCCGGGAGAGCCACGTGCTGCTCGTCGCCCCGGTGTTCTTCGCGCCCGGCAACATGGAGTTGTTACGCGTCGCTCTGGAAGCTGCGCGGCGCGGACACCCGGTGGTCTTCCTCGACGCCGACTCCATCGAGCAGAGAGATCTCAGCGGAGGCGAGGCAGTGTCTCTGGTGAGGGAGGCGTTGGCGGCCGGCGCTCAGGACGTGGCGAGCGCCCAGGAGGCGGTCGAGGCCGTCGGGAGGGTGGCCGTCACCCCGCCCGGCTGATCGCGGTCGTCACTCCGGCGGGCGCCGTGCCGCCGCCGTCAACCCGCCCAGATGACGGCAACCAGGAAGGGGACGATCTCGACGAGTTCGCTGGTGGCTCCGAGGGTGTCCCCCGTGTAGCCGCCGATCCTCCGGTAGATGTACCAGCCCAGGAGAAGTGCGCCCGCCAGCGCGGCACCGGCGATGACCAGGCCTTCAAATGACGCGCAGAGCCAGCCGGCGACGAAAACCACCACCACCCCCCACCCCGCGAGCAGGGCCGCTCTGCGCCCTTCCACCTGGAACACGGTTCCCAGCCCCCCGTCTTTGCGGGCGTAGGGGAACAGCGACATCACCAGGAGCAGCGCGCAGCGACCGGCGATGGGAGCCAAAAGGATCATCCGCCAGCGCGAAGCGCCGTCGAGCGACGTGAGGAGCGCCACCTTGAGCAACAGAACCCCCACCACGGCCAGGACCCCCATGGTGCCGATGTGGCTGTCACGCATGATCTCCAGCACCCGCTCTCTGGGCCGGGAGCTCAAGAGCCCGTCGGCGGTATCGGCCAGGCCGTCCAGGTGAAGCCCCGCCGAGCAGGCCACGAGTGCGAGCACGGCCAGCACGCCGGCCGGCAGCGCCGGCAGGATGTGATCGAACCCAAACGTCAGCGCGGCCACGACCCCCCCGATCAGAACCCCCACGAGGGGGAAGAAGGCCGGCGCCTGCCGCAGACCCCGCTCCCCGCCCGACCAGCCCGCCGGCACACGGACCGGGGTGAGGAAGGTCAGGGCGGCGAAGAAGCCTCTCATCGCGCGTCGAGCCCGTCGATCCCTGCGCCGGCGCGCGGCGCGTCGTCTTTCAGGACGAGCGGCAGGCCCGAAACCATCAGGATCACGGTGTCGGCGGCGCCGGCGACCACCTGGTTGCAGCGGCCGAGCAGGTCGCGATAGAGGCGCGCCGCCGGGTTCTCGGGGATGATTCCCAGCCCCACCTCGTTGGTCACGAGCACCACGGTCCCCTCATGTTCGCGGCACGCGGCCACGATCTCCTCACAAGCTGAGGCGACATCCACCTCTGTGGGAGCTGCGACCGGGCCGTCACCCGGCTCCCCCGCTGCCGGCTCCGCCCCCCCCCGCCCCACCCTGCTCAGCCGCCCACATGATATTCCCCACCCACATGGTCAGACAGTCGACGAGCACGGTGGAAAAGCCAGCCGCCGCGCCTATCGCCGACGCGAGTGCCAGCGGCTCCTCGAGCGTCGCCGCCCAAAGGTCGTCGCGCCGTGACTCCCTGTGCTGGGCGATGCGCTGTTCTAACTCCCCGTCCAGCGGGGCGGCGGTGGCCAGGTACAGGCGGGGGCCGGGCAGGCTCTCCGCCAGCCGCTGAGCGTAGGTGCTCTTGCCACTCCGGCCGCCGCCGGTTATCAGCACGATCCTAGCCACGCTCCATCCCGCAGACGACCTCCGACGGCCACATGCCGGTCAGGACCCCGCGCCCCTCCCACAGTCGCAGCCTCGTGACGGAACCGGGAAGGACGTCGAACAGTAGATAGTCGCGCATCGGCAGGCCCAGGAAGTGGCAGATGAGAGACCGGATCACTCCTCCATGGGTGAAGGCGGCCACCGTCTCCACCTCTGACCGGCCCAGATTGCGGGCGGCTCGTTCGACCCGAGCGGCGAAGTGGGCGAGGCTCTCCCCACCGGGGAAGGCGAACTCCGGGGAGTACTCCGACCACTCCGCGCTCAGCGCCGGATAGTCCCTCGCCACCTGGTCCCAGCCCAGCCCCTCCCACTCGCCGAAGTCGATCTCGCGAAGGTCCGGGTCGATCTCGACCGGCCGACCCCCGGCGGCTATCTCCGCGGTCTCCCTGCAGCGCCACAGCGGGCTGCAGACCAAGCGCGCCGCCCCGCCGGCCACGTCTTTCAGCAAGGCCGCCTGGCGGCGCCCCTCCTCGGACAGAGGAAGATCGGTGCTACCCAGCAGCATCCCGCGCCGGGAGCCCTCGACTTCGCCGTGCCTTATCAGGAGAAGTGTTGCGGTCACTAGACCCGCCCGTCGCCCGTCAGGCCTCGCCGGGGTCGGCGTCGCTCCGGTTGGCCACTCCGGCACTCTCGAACGTGGCCATCTCTGCCAGCGTCTTGGCGGCCCCGTCGATGATCCCCATGGCCAGCGCCGCGCCCGTGCCCTCGCCCAACCTCATCTGCAGGTCGAACAGCGGCACCAGGCCTAACTCGTCCAGCACCACCTGGTGCCCTCGCTCGACGGACACGTGACTGGGCAGGATGTAGGGCGCCACCCCCGGGCACAGCCGTACGGCCGCCAGCACAGCGGCCGACGAGATGAAGCCGTCCATGATCACCGGCCGCCGCCGGGCCGCGGCCCCGAGCACCACACCAGTGAGAGCCGCGATCTCCAGGCCTCCGACCTTGGCCAGCACGTCCAGGGCGTCGTTGGGATCGGGCCGGTTGACACTCAGGGCCCTCTCGATAACGGCGACCTTGTGCGGCAGGGCATCGAGGGCGATCCCCGTCCCCCGGCCGGTGACTTCCCGTGCCGGCCGTCGGGTGAGCGCCGCGATGACGGCCGAGGCAGCGGTGGTGTTGCCGATGCCCATCTCCCCAGTGGCGAACATCGAGGCGCCTTCTTCCACCGTCTCTTCAACCAGTTCGAGGCCCACTTCGATCGCTCGGATCGCCTCGGCGCGGGTCATCGCCGGGCCCTGTGCCATGTTGGCAGTACCCATGCGGATCTTGCGGTGCCGCACCCCCACCAGCGCGGAGATGTCGGCGTTCACGCCCACGTCCGTGACGATCACCCGCGCCCCGACGTGCCGGGAGAGGACGTTGATGGCCGCTCCACCCGCGGCGAAGTTGGCCACCATGCCGGGTGTCACCTCGGCCGGATAGGCGCTCACCCCCTCGGCCGTCACCCCATGGTCGGCCGCCATGACGGCGATGACCTTGTCGGGGAAGGCCGGAGTGGGGCGTCCGGTGATGCCGGCCAGGTGGATGGAGAGGGTCTCCAGCCGGCCAAGAGCGTTAGTGGGCTTGGTAAGGATCGCCTGACGCGCCTCAGCCGCGCGCATAGCGCTCTCGTCCAGGGGGGCGATTCTGGAAGCCAACTGCTCCAGTGATGTATCTGGCAAAGGTCCTCCGTCTCGATCGGGTAGGGCTCACTGCTCGGCGCGCAGTGGCCAGAGATGGTAACCCCGCCGGGGGGCAGCGTCAATTCCGAGGCTGAGCCTTGCATTCGCGAGGATCGGCTACTAGTGTGAATCGGCAAGCGGGCCGGACTCAGCACGAACCAACGGGCGAGGAGTGACCGTGGGCGAAGACGAGCGCGTGGGCGGAGAGGAGCAAGCGGCGCCTGACACCGAGGCACCCGCGAGCGAAGAGGCACCGGTCGCGCCCGAGGCCATGGCGGCAGCCTCTCCCGCGGGCTCCGGGACGACGGCCGAGCCTGCTGCGCAGCCCCCCAAGAAGAAACGGCGCCGCTGGGTGCTGGTCCTGGCCATCATCGGGGCCGTCATCGTGGCCCTGATTATCGCCGCCTTCGTCACGGCGCACTACACCAGCGCCAGCTCGTTCTGCGACACGTGCCACGAGATGGAGCCCTACTACCAAAGCTGGCAGGCGTCCAGCCACAGCTCCGTGGAGTGCCGCGAATGCCACATCCCCCCGGGCGCCATCCCCTATATCGAGACGAAGCTGGGCTCGTTCCGGGAAATCTGGGTGCACTTCAGCGACCACCCTGGGGCTCCATTGGGCGTCACCGGCGAGATCCCCGACGAGAGCTGCCTGCGTTGCCACAAGGATCCTCCGCCCGACCCCACCCTGCCGACGGTCACCTTCTCCCACGAGAAGCACTCCGACAGCGACTGTATCGACTGCCACATTCGCATGGTGCATACGACGGTGAACCCGCCGGATTACGTCGATCCGGCGAAGATGTCCTCGTGCTTTGAGTGTCATGACGGCACCACGGCGCCGAACCAGTGCTCGTACTGCCACACCGCCCCACACGAGCCCAGGGGTGAGTGCAGCAGTTGCCACAGCCTCGACAGCTTCGGCTCGGCGGCCGGGGAGCACCCCTTCGAGTTGACCGGTGCTCATGCCGAACTGGCCTGCACCGATTGCCACGTGAGCAAGCCGGGGGTGGAGAACATCCCGGGCACCCAGCTCCCGCGGGCGGACGCCGGTTGCGTGTCGTGCCACGAGGACCACCACGGAGGGCTGACCGATTGCGCCGCCTGTCATACCCCCAGCACGTGGGGGAACGTCGATTTCGAGCATCCGTTCCCGCTCACCGGGGCCCACGCCGACCTCACCTGTGGCGATTGCCATGTGAGCGAGCCGGGAGGACCCACCGTGCCGGGCACGAAGTTCCCGGCGGCCGACCCCGCCTGCATATCGTGTCACGGTGACGAACACAACGGCCTGACCGACTGTTCTCGCTGCCATACACCCGAGGGATGGGACCAGGTGGACTTCACTCATCCCCGGGTGGGCGAACACGGGCGGGGCGGCGGCATAGCCTGCTCGACGTTGCCACCCGAACGGCTTCGCCACGGCTTCCTGTACCTGCCACGGGGGCAATCCCCCTTCGGACTAGGAGCGAGCGCGTCGTGGCGCAGGCCTGGCGACTAGAGCCTACCGCCGATGGCTCCGCAGGCGCTCTCTTCGTAGCGGAACTTCGACTGGCGCAGTCTCTCCGGCACCTCGCAGGGATAGTCGCCGGTGAAGCAGGCGGTGCAGAAGCAGTCTTCCATGTCGCCCACCCGCGTGGCGCGCATCAAGCCCTCGAGCGACAGATAGGCGACAGAGGTGGCTCCCAACTCGGCACTGATCTCTTCCACGGTCTTGCCGAAGGCGATGAACTCGTCCTGGTCGGCCATATCGATGCCGTAGAAGCAGGGGAAGACGATGGGCGGCGAGCTGATGCGCAGGTGGACCTCCTTGGCCCCCGCCTCGAACAGCACGCGCACCAGCGCCCGGGTGGTGTTGCCCCGCACGATGGAGTCGTCGACCACCACCAGGCGTTTGCCCTGGATGGCCGAGCTGAGCGGGTTGAACTTCATTCGGATGCCCAGCTTGCGCACCCGGTCCTCGGGGTTGATGAACGTCCGCCCGATGTACCGGTTCTTGATGAGCGCCTCGCCGTAGGTGATGCCGCTCCGGGCCGCGTAGCCGATGGCGGCCGAGTTGCCGGTATCGGGGACGGGGATCACCAGGTCAGCGGCGACCGGGGATTCGCTCGCCAACTCCTCGCCCATCCGGCTGCGCGCCGCGTACAGGGTCTGCCCCTTCATCACCGAGTCCGGGCGCGCAAAGTAGATGAACTCGAACACGCAGAGGGCTTCACGCTTGCGGTCAACCACCTGCTCGATGTGGTAACCCTCCTTGTCGATCCAGCAGATCTCCCCGGGCTCGATCTCCCGGACGAGGCGGGCGCCGATGATGTCCAGCCCCGAAGACTCGCTCGACAGGCAGTAGCGGCCCTCGATCTGGCCCAGCACCAAAGGCCGAACCCCGTAGGGGTCGCGGAAGCCGATCACGGCGTCGCGAGTGAGCAGCACCGCGCTGAACGCGCCGCGCAGGCGGGGGATGATGTCCCGCAGCGCTTCCCGGATATCATGCGAGGGATGCTCGGCCAGCAGGGCGGCGATGACCTCGGTGTCAGAGGTGCTCTCGAAGATGTGGCCGCTCTCCACCAGGCTGGCCCGCAGTTCGTCGGTGTTCACCAGGTTGCCGTTGTGAGCCAGGGCGATGAACGAGCCGTTGCGGGTGCGGGCGAACGGTTGAGCGTTCCGCATCTCACTGGCCCCGGTGGTGGAGTAGCGCACGTGGCCGATGGCCAGTTGCCCGGGCAGCGTCTGCAGGATGGCCTCCTCGAACACCTGAGAGACCAGGCCCATGTCCTTGTGGACGATCAGACGGGAGCCATCGGTGACCGCTATGCCGGCCGACTCCTGCCCCCGGTGCTGCAACGCAAACAGGGCGAAGAAGGTGAGGCGGGCTACGTCCATCTCCGGGGCGTAGATGGCGAACACCCCGCACTCATCGTGGGGGGATTCGTCAGGTAGCCAGTCGGGGAATGAAGCCCCGCTGCCTGGGGGCCGCGGCTTGATTTCCCGACTGGTCCCAAGCCAGAGTTCCCGCATCATTCCCCCATGGCCGTGGGCAGAGCCGTCTCGTAGACCTCTTCCAGGCGGGCCACCGCCAGGCGCAGGCCGGCCCGGGCTCCGCCGGGTTGCTCCACGCTCATGGCGAGTTCGTGACCGCCCACGCGGCCCAGGTGGTGACAGGAGACGCCCGCCTCGCGGCACGAGGCTTCGAGCCGGGTGCCGTCCCCCGCCGGGACGGACACGACGGCCAGCGTGGGCGTCTCGCCGAAAAAGGCGATATCGGGCCGCAGGTTCAGGCCGGTCCCATGCCCTTCCGCCATCCAGTGCAGTCGGTGAAAGGCAAGGTCCGCGCCCACACCGCCGGCGATACAGCACTCGGCCAGGGCCACGGCCAGACCACCGTCGGCGCAGTCATGGGCCGAGCGCAGAAGCCGAGCGGCGATCGTTTCCTGCAGAACCCGCTGCAGCGCCACCTCGGCTGGGAGGTCGACGTCGGGTATCCGGCCGGCCGGGCGGCCCCTCGGCCCTCCGAACCAGCGCTTCTGATACTCGGACCCGTCGAGCACCGGCGCCGCACCCCCCAACAGGTAGACCTCGTCGCCCTCATTCTTGAAGGCCACGGTGCAGTTGGCGGTGACATCGTCCATGACGCCGAGCATCCCCACCACGGCGGTCGGGTAGATGGGCTGGTCGAAGCTCTCATTGTAGAGCGACACGTTCCCGGAGATCACCGGTGTACCCAGGGCTTCACAGGCTTCGGCCATCCCTTCGATGGCCTGAGCGAGCTGATAGGCGATTGGGCCGTTGTCGGGATTGCCGAAGTTGAGACAGTTGGTGATGGCGATGGGCTTCGCTCCCACGCAGGAGACGTTGCGCGCCGCCTCGGCCACCGCCGCCTTGCCGCCCCGGTAGGGGTCGAGGTAGGTCTGACGCCCGTTGCCGTCGGTACATACGGCGATGCCGGCGCCGGTCCGCTTGATACGCAGCAGCGCGGCGTCGCCCCCGGGCACGATCACGGTGTTGAGTTGCACCTGATGGTCGTATTGCCGGTAGACCCAGCGCCGGCTGGCGATGTTCGGCGAGCCTACCAGGTCGAGGAGAATGTCCTCCAGGGCCGCCTCGGGCATGGGATAGTCGGCCGGGTCGAGGGGATCGTCCACCTCGTGGGCCGGCCGCTCCTGGGGGATGGCGTAGCAGGGAGGCTCGGCCAGGGCCGCGGCCTCCATGTCGCCCACCATCTCGCCTCCGAAGAACACCCGCAGGTGCTTGGTGTTGGTGACCTTCCCCACGATCGTGGCGTCGAGGTCCCAGCGTTCGCAGACGGCTTTGACCCCCTCCCATCTCTCGGGCGCCACGATGGCCAGCATTCGCTCCTGGCTCTCGCTGATCATGATCTCCCAGGGCTCCATGTCGGCTTCGCGCAGCGGCACCCGGTCGGCGTGCAGGTCGATGCCCACCTCGCCTTTGGCCGCCATCTCGCTGGACGACGAGGTGATTCCGGCGGCCCCCAGGTCCTGCAGGGCGACCAAGAGGTCCTCGCGCCGCAGTTCCAGACAGGCTTCCAGCAGCTTCTTCTCGGTGAAGGGATCGCCCACCTGGACGCTCGGCCGCTTCTCTTCCAAGGTCTCGTCGAACACCTGGCTGGCCAGCACGCTGGCCCCGCCTATGCCGTCTCGCCCCGTCTTGGAGCCGATCAGCACCACGTGGTTGCCGACTCCCGCCGCTTTGCTGCGGATGATCTCGTCCTGCCGCACCAGCCCCACGGTCATGGCGTTCACCAGACAGTTGCCGGCGTAGGGGTCCTCGAAGTAGATCTCCCCGGCCACGGTGGGGATGCCCATACAGTTGCCGTACCCGCCCACCCCGGCCACCACGTGCTCGAACAGGTAGCGCTGGCGATTGAGCGCCGCATCGCTCGGAGCGATGTCGGGCTCGGAGGCGGCGGCCGCCACCGCGCCGGCGCCGGCCCAGCCGTCCCGGGCCGGTAAGGGCTGGATCTCGCCGAACCGTAGGGAGTCAAGTCCGCAGATGGGGCGCGCTCCCATGGCGAATATATCGCGGATGATGCCGCCCACGCCCGTGGCCGCTCCCTGATAGGGCTCCACCGCCGACGGGTGGTTGTGGCTCTCGATCTTCATGGCGACGGCCACGCCGCCCCCGATATCCACGATGCCCGCGTTCTCGCCCGGTCCTTGCAGGACGTGCTCCCCGCTCGTGGGAAAGCGCTTCAGCAGGAGCTTGGAGTGCTTGTAGCCGCAGTGCTCGCTCCACATGAGCGAGAAGATCGCCAACTCGACGTGAGTGGGCTCCCGCCCCTGCAGTTCGCAGATGCGCTCGTATTCCCACCGGGTGAGTCCCAACCGCTCGAACAGCTCGGCCATGCCTCTCGCTCTCCTACGCGTCCGCGGCGGCATCGCGGGTCGAGCCCGGGCCGCCTGTGGGGTCCTCGCTCGGTGAACTGGTCCCGCCGCCGGCTTCGTCGGCCGGCACGTCGACCGCTCGGCAGTCCGGGCCAGAGCCGGGGATCTCCCGCCAGTCCAACTGGCTCTGGCACACCCGGCAGACGCAGGTCTCGGGTAGGAACCCCTTCATGAACGAATCTCGCGCCCCGCAGCGCGGGCACACCGTCTGCCCGGCCATAGCTCAGCCTCCCCTGACGTGGTCGATCATCGACTGGAAGATGGCCCGTCCGTCGGTACCGCCGACGATCTCTTCGCACACCCGCTCTGGATGCGGCATCATGCCCAGGACATTGGAGCCCTCGCTGAGAATGCCGGCCACGTTGTCGGTGGCCCCGTTGGGGTTGGCCGCGTCGGTCACCCGGCCTTCGGCGTCGCAGTACCGGAAGGCCACCAGTCCGCCTTCTTCGATCTCCTGGAGCCGCTCGGCGCCGGCCGTCCAGTTGCCCTCGTTGTGGTTCACAGGGACCTGGACGACCTGCCCCACCTTCAGCCGGCTGGTAAAAGGCGTGTCGGTGCGCTCCACCCGCAGGTACTGAGGATGGCAGATGAACCGCAGACCCCGGTTGCGCCGCAGCGCCCCGTGCAACACATGGGCCTCGGTCAGCGTCTGGAACCCATTGCAGATGCCCAGCACCAGGCCGCCGGTCCCGGCGAACGCGGCCACTTCCTGCATGATGGGGCTGAAGCGGGCGATGGCCCCGGTCCTCAGATAGTCCCCGTAGGAGAAACCACCAGGAAGGACGATGCAGTCGGCGCCCTTGAGCTCCCGGTCTTTGTGCCACAGGTAGTAGGGGTCGGCCTCGGGGAATGTGGACAGAGCGTGCACGGCATCGTATTCGCAGTTGGACCCGGGAAAGACGACGATGCCGAAACGGACCTTCGTGCCCGAACCGCTACTCTGGGTCACCTCAGGCTTCCTCCCCCACGCCCGCAGCCGGCTCGATGGCAAACCGGTAGTCCTCGATGATCGGGTTGGCCAGCAGCCGCCGGCACATGTCGTCCACGGCTGCCTTCACCTTCTCCGGGTCAGCGCCAGGAACGTCCAGAGTGATGTAGCGGCCCACCCTTATGTGCGCCACCCCGGAGTGGCCGAGGGCGGGCAGGGCCCGCTCGACGACCGCGCCCTGCGGATCGACGACTCCGGCTTTGGGGGTGACATAGACCGAGACTTTGTACACTCCGGTTCTCCTCCTTACAGCGACATGGTGTCCGCGCCCAGGGGCTCCACCGGCGGGGGAACGACCAAGGTCGATTCTAGCAGCTAAGGGGCGGGCGGCTTGACCCAACACCTACGGCGGGGGGAGAAAGAGGTCGCGGCTTGAGTTCGAGGGGCGCCTCTATCGAGTGGCGATCACCACGCTTGGCGGAGGGGGCAGGCCCGGCGACAATTCGCGGCGCCGACGGGCCCTACCACTCCAGCGCGGCGACCCGCTCGAAGATGACCCCAATGTTGCGCAATGCCCAGGCCGGGTCAAGAAGTGCCTCGATCTCCCCCACCGAGAGCCTCCCGGTGACCTCCGGATCGGCCTTGAGCAGGTCAGCGAACTGGACCTTCTCCTCCCAAGCCTTCATGGCGCTACGCTGGACGATCTTGTAGGCGTCATCGCGAAGGATGCCGGCTTCAACCAGGGCGAGCAATACCCGCTGGCTGTACACCAGCCCGTAGCTCTTCTCGATGTTGGCCGCCATGTTCTCGGGATATACGTTGAGCTTGTCCACCAGCCAGCATGCCTTCTTGAGCATGTAGTGAAGAAGGATGGTGCTGTCCGGGAAGATGACCCGCTCGGCGCTCGAGTGGCTGATATCGCGCTCGTGCCAGAGCGCGACGTTCTCCAGGGCAGCCAGGAGATTGCCGCGGATGATCCGAGCCTGCCCGCAAAGGCGCTCGGAGACGATGGGGTTGCGCTTGTGCGGCATGGCCGAGGAGCCCTTCTGACCGGGGGCGAAGTACTCTTCGGCCTCGAGGACCTCGGTGCGCTGATAGTGCCTTACCTGCAGGGCGATCTTCTCGATGGTCCCAGCGAGCAGCGCCAGCGCGGCCATGAACTCGGCGTGGCGGTCGCGCTGCACGATCTGGGTGGAGATGGGAGCCGCCCCCAGATCGAGGATGGACATGGTGATCGTCTCAACCTCTGGGTCGACGTTGGCATAGCTGCCCACCGCGCCGGAGATCTTGCCCACCGATACCTGCTGGATGGCTCGTTCCAATCGTTCCAGGCCGCGCTTGACCTCGAAGGCCCAGAGCCCCAGGACCATGCCGAAGGTGATGGGCTCCGCATGCACGCCGTGTGTGCGGCCGATCATGACCGTGTCGCGGTGGTCCAACGAGCGGCGCTGCAGGATGGTACCCAGCCTGCGCGTCTCCTCCACGAGCAACGCTCCCGCGGCGCGCAGTTGCAGGGCCAGACCGGTATCGAGCACGTCCGAAGAAGTCAGGCCGTAATGGACGTACTTCGAAGCGCCGCCCACGTTCTCGGCCACACAGCTCACGAAGGCGACGACATCGTGCTGGGTGGTCTCCTCGATCTGGTTGACCCGGTCAACATCGAAATCCGCCTTCGTGCGAATCTCGGCCATGGCGTCCTCGGGGATGCGGCCCAGGCGGGTCCACGCTTCGCACACGGCCAGCTCCACCTGCAGCCAGGCCGCCATGCGGGCCTCATCGGTCCAGAGGGTCGCCATCTCGGGGGTGGAGTAGCGGGGGATCATATCGCCCCGCCTTCGGCGCCGGCGGAGAGGGGCGGGGCGGCACCCGACTTGAGGTGCGCGACGCCGGCCAAGCCTGCGGCCGCCGCCCCCGCGGTGCCCGCCGGTGCGGCCAACCCGGCCACCCGCAGGATCTTGGCGGCGAGGATGGCGGCGTTCCGAGCACCGTTGATGGCCACCGTCGCCACCGGGACCCCGGGCGGCATCTGCACCATTGAGAGGAGCGAGTCGAGACCTCCCAGGTCGGAGGTGCGGATGGGTACGCCGATGACCGGGAAGTTCGGTCATCGAGGCCACTACCCCGGGGAGCGCGGCCGCCTTGCCGGCGCCGGCGATGACCACCTTGAGGCCCCGGGCCGCAACGCCAAGCGAGTACTCACGGACGGCCTCGGGGTCGCGATGCGCGGAAAGGACGTTCATCTCGTAGGCGATACCGAGCGTCTCCAGTTCTTTGGCCGCGACTTCCATCACTTCCATGTCGGACTGGGACCCCATGAGGATCCCCACGAGCGGCTGGTCCATCATCTTCCTCCCCTGGCCTCGCTGCCTCGGATGCCCACTAGCGGGCACGCGCCCGCTGTTCCCACTGCTCCGCCCGCAGAGCTATGTCGGAGCGGTGCTGCTCCCCGTCGAACGTGATCTCCGCCACTCCGGCGTAGGCTCGGGCCCGGGCTTCGGCGAAGGAACTGCCCAGGCCGGTGACGGTCAGCACCCGGCCTCCTGAGGTGACGACCGCTCCGTCGGCCTGCTTGGTGGCCGCGTGGAACACCTCGACGTCACCCAGCCCCCGGACGCGGTCCAACCCGCGGATGACGTCCCCCTTCGAGGCCGAGGCCGGGTATCCCCGAGAAGCCAGCACCACACCCACCGCCGCCCCTTCCCGCCATTCGGCTCCCGGCAGTTCGGCCCCTGTGGCGGCGGCCCACAACAGTTCCAGCAGGTCGCTTTGCATCCGAGGGAGTAGGGCCTGGGTCTCGGGATCCCCGAAGCGGCAATTGAACTCCAGAACCTTCGGGCCCTCTTTTGTGAGCATCAACCCCGTGTAGAGGACCCCGCGGAAGTCGATACCTCGCCGCACCAGTTCCGCCACCGTGGGCCGCACGACCGACGCCAGCACGTCCGCCTGGATCTCGGCTCCGAACGCCGGGACCGGAGAATACGAGCCCATTCCCCCTGTGTTCGGGCCGGCATCGCCGTCGAGGGCTCTCTTGTAGTCCTGAGCGGGAGCGAGGGGCATGATCTGCTGCCCGCAGACGATGGACAGCAGCGACACCTCCTCGCCCTCCAGGAACTCCTCGATGAGCACGGTGTCGGCGGCTCCTCCAAAACGCCGCTCCACGAAGCACTCGGCCAGCGCCGCCTCGGCTTCAGCCAGAGTGGGCGCCACGATGACCCCCTTGCCGGCGGCCAGCCCGTCGGCCTTGACCACCACAGGGGCTCCGTGCTCGCGTAGGTAGGCCAGAGCCGGATGGTACTCGGTGAAGGTGGCCGCTCGGCCGGTGGGGACCCCCGCCGCCTGCATGACCTCCTTGGCGAAAGCCTTGGAGCCCTCCAACCGGGCACCATCGGCCCCCGGCCCGAAGACGGCGAAGCCGCGCTCCCGGAGCTGGTCGGCTAGGCCGGCGACGAGGGGGGCCTCGGGTCCGACCACGGTGAGGCCGATCTTCTCCCGCTCGACAAAGGCGACCAGGCTGGGAAGGTCCTCCGACCCAATGTCGACGATCAGCGCATCGTCGCGGATGCCCGCGTTGCCCGGGGCGCAGAGAAGCCTTCCGATGCGCCGGCTCCGCGCCAGGCTGCGCACGAGAGCGTGCTCGCGGGCACCTCCGCCGACCACCAGGACATCCAAGCGCCGGTCAGAAGCCATCGTGTCGCCCTCCCGCGGTCGTCTGGTGCTGGTCGCTGCTGGTCGCGTCTAGTGCTGGTGGCCGCCGGGGCCCGCCGACGTCCGCTGGGCGTGCTCGGGGTGTGGCACCTTGATGTGCTGGTCGCGCTTGGGCCCCACCGAGATGAGAGAGATGGGCACCCGCACGTTCCGCACGATGAAGTTGAGGTAGTCGATGGTCTCCTGGGGGAGATCCTGTACGGTGGTGACCCCGGTGATGTCGCTCTTCCAGCCCGGCAGCTCTTCGTACACCGGTTCCACTTCCGCGAAGATGGCCTGCGCGGGAGGCAGTTCGTCGAGGATCTCATTCTTGTATCTGTACTGAGTGCAGACCTTGATGGTCTCCAGATCGTCGAGCACATCCAGCTTGGTGATGCACAGACCGGTGAGGCCGTTGACGCGGGCCGCGTAACGGAGCGCCACCAGGTCCAACCAGCCGCAGCGGCGGGGACGGCCCGTGGTGGTGCCGAACTCGTTGCCCACGCCGCGCAGCGCGTCGCCGATTCCGTCGGTGAGCTCAGTGGGGAACGGGCCTTCGCCCACCCGGGTGGTGTAGGCCTTGGCGACACCCCACACTTCGCTGAACTCGATAGGCCCGATGCCGCTACCCACGCTGGCATAGCCGGCCACGGGGTTGGACGAGGTCACGTACGGATACGTCCCGTGGTCCAGATCGAGCATGGTGCCCTGAGCCCCTTCCAGCAGGACCCGCTGGTCGTTGCGCAGCGCGTTCCACAGCAGAAGGCTGGTGTCCTCCACATGGGAGCGGAGCGATTCA
This sequence comes from uncultured Actinomycetota bacterium, assembly GCA_963843515.1. Lineage (GTDB taxonomy): Bacteria > Actinomycetota > Thermoleophilia > RBG-16-64-13 > RBG-16-64-13 > CAIQPS01. The sequence goes on along the minus strand of CAWJKH010000008.1, from coordinate 173,771 downwards.
GCGGCCTCGATATAGCGCTCGCACTCCTCCTCCAGGTGGCTGACATCCTGGTCGTAGGCCTTGGCCATCACTTCGGCCTTGGCCTTCATCGTGGTCATCACCCGCTCCCGGAAGCCCTGAGGGTCTAGGATGTCCTGCATGCGCACGCCCTGGCGGGCCGCCTTGTCGGCGTAGCAGGGGCCGATACCGCGGCCGGTGGTGCCGATCTTGCCCTTGCCCAGACGAGCTTCCTGCACATGGTCGAGCATGATGTGGTAGGGCATGATGAGGTGCGCCTTGTCCGACACCTTGAGGTTGCGGGTGGAGACGTTGCGGCTCTCCAGATCGTCGATCTCCGCCCGCAGAACGGTGGGATCGATCACCACGCCGTTCCCGATGACGGAGACGATGTTGGGGTTGAAGACGCCGGACGGCACCAGGTGGAGGGCGAACTTGCCGCGGAGGTTCTCCACGGTATGCCCGGCGTTGTTGCCGCCTTGATACCGGACCACCACGTCGGCCTGCTCACAGAGCAGGTCGGTGACCTTCCCCTTGCCTTCGTCGCCCCACTGGGCGCCAACTACCACGAGAACCGGCACGTCGCCTCCTGATTGTCATCGACCCACTGCCGCGCTGAAGTTTACACCAGGCCGTCCCCGTCCCCGGGGCGTGTGTGGGGCCGCAGCCTCAGCGGGCGCGCGACCCTCTACCCAACCTCAGCAGGCGCGCGCCGCCGCGACCGCCCGGGCGGCCACCAACCCCGACGCCGACGCCTGCACGAGACCGCGGGTAACCCCCGCCCCATCGCCGATGGCATAAAGACCTTTCACCGGAGTCTGCAGGTCAGGACCCAACGTCAGTCGAGAGGAGTAGAACTTCACCTCCACCCCGTACAGCAGCGTATCGCGCCCGCCCACCCCGGGCAGCAACGCGTCCATGGCGTCCAGCATGTCCACCAGGTCGCGCAGGTGCCGGTAGGGCAAGGCGAAGCTAAGGTCACCAGGGGTAGCGGCGCGCAGCGTCGGTTCCACCACACTGCGCCGCAGCCTCTCCGGAGTGGTGCGGTGCCCGGCGCGCAGGTCGCCCAGCCGCTGAACCAGGATGTCGCTGCCCAGCATGTTGGCCAAGCGGGCGACGGACTTGCCGTAGGCGATGGGCTCCTTGAACGGCACGGTGAACCGGGTGGAGACCAGCAGGGCGAAGTTGGTGTTGGCCGTCTTGTGCGCGGAGTCGGCGTAGCTATGGCCGTTGACCGTGACCGCGTCGCCCCAGCACTCCGTGCACACCACTCCCCGGGGGTTCATGCAGAACGTCCGCACCTGGTCTTCGAAGTGCCGCGACGTGTAGAGCAGCTTGGGCTCGTACAACTCGTCGGTGATGATGTCGGTGACCACCGCCGGGACCTCGACTCTCACCCCGATATCCACGGCGTTGCTGACCAGGCCGATACCCAGCCGGTCGGCCTCGGCGGTGAGCCAAGCCGAGCCCTCCCTGCCGGGCGCCAGGATCACCACCGGGCTTTCGTAGGTGTGGCCGTCGACCGTGGTGACACCGGTCACCCGCCCCAGGTCGTCAGCCGGCCACTTCGCCAGCGCAGCCGGCCGGGTGGCCGCGTGGGGTTTCGCCATGGGCTGACTCGAGCCCGCTGCCGAGTCCACCGCCGAGGCCGCCGCGCGCTTGCGCCGCGGCGCCGGCCCGCCTTCCGTGAGCACGGTTGCCACCGGGGTGTGGGTGCGGAGGTCCACCTTGTCTTCCAACTCGGCCCGCATGGCAGCGAGGATCTCAGCCGAGCGCTCGGTGCCCAGGTGCCGGATCGGCGAGCGCACCAGCCGCAGGCCCTGGCGCGCCGCTAGGTCGGCCCAGTAGTCGTAGCGGTCGCCCTCGTTGCCGTAGAGCCGGTCCGGCGCCCCGAAACGCCGGTAGACGCCGTCCACGTCGGCGATGAGCCCGAGCAGGCCATCGCCGTCCACATACTCGCCCAACCAGCCACCGACTTCCGGCCCCAGCGTCAGCTTGCCGTCGGAGAAGGCCCCCGCCCCTCCCCAGCCGGTGGTGATATCGCAGGTTGGACAATGGACGCAGTAGCCGGTGTCGCGCGCCGGGCAGCGCCGCTCGGAGATGTCGGCCCCTTTCTCGAGCAGCAGAACGCGCAGCCCGGGCTTGGCCGCCGCTTCGAGCGCCGCGAAGATGCCGGCCGGCCCCCCACCCACGATGATGACGTCGTACTTGTCGCCGCTGCCGGCGCCGCCATTGCCGGAGTCACCGCGGGCGCTCATGCCCACCGCATCCCTATGGCGCCAGGCGGTTATCGGCCAGGTCGGCGAACTTCGTATAGTTGGACATGAATGCCATCTTGCACTCGCCGATGGGGCCGTTCCGCTGCTTGCCGACGATGATCTCCGCCGTCCCTTTGTCAGTGCTTTCCCGGTTGTAGACCTCATCCCGGTAGATGAACATGACCACGTCTGCATCTTGTTCGATCGCTCCCGATTCCCTCAAATCGGAGAGCACGGGCTTGTTGCCGGCCCGCTGCTCCACTTGCCGGGAGAGCTGCGACAGCGCCAGTACCGGTACTTCCAGCTCACGCGCAAGTATCTTGAGGCCCCGTGATATCCGGGATATCTCCTGCTGGCGGTTCTCGGCCCCGAGGTCGCCCATCATGAGCTGCAGGTAGTCCACCACGATGAGTCCCAGGTTCTTTTCCTGTGCTTTCAGGCGGCGAGCCTTGGCCCGGATCTCCATGAGGTTGAGCGACGCGCTGTCGTCGATGAAGATAGGCGCCGTGTGCAGTGGGGTGCAGGCCGCTGTCAGCTGACTCCAGTCCCGTGTCTGCAGAGCGCCTCGGCGGACCCGCCAGCTGTCGACTCGCGCCTCGGAACACATCATCCGGTTCACGACCTCGGCCTTGGACATCTCCAGGCTGAAGATGGCCACGCCCTTCTGCTGGTCGACACCGACGTTGCGTGCGACGTTGAGCGCGAAAGCGGTCTTACCCATGGAAGGCCGCGCCGCGAGGATGACCAAATTGGCCGGCTGGAAGCCGCCAATGAGGGCGTCGACGTCGCGGAACCCCGTCTGGCAGCCGACGCTCCGATGACCCTCGGACATCAGCCGCTCCAGCTCGGAGAAATTCTCCACGATGAGCTCGCCGATGGCCGCGAACTCCCCGGCCGCCCGCGTCTCGGAGATGGCGAAGACCATCTGCTCGGCCCGGTCGATGAGCTCGGCCGGCGGCTGCTCCCGGCGGTAGCCCATCTCGGTGATCTCTCCGCCCACCTTGATGAGCGAGCGCAGATAGTAGTTCTCCCGGACGATGTCGGCGTAGAACCGGGCGTTGGTGGCCGTGGGGACAGCGGTCACCAGGCTGTGGATGAACGCCCGCCCGCCGACCGCCTCCAGGCCGGCCCGGTTGGCTAGTTGCTCGGAGACGGTGATAGGATCTACGGGCTCGCCCCGTGAGAAGAGGTCTTCGATGACCTCGAAGATGCGCTGGTGGGCCGGCCGGTAGAAGAAATGCGGCCGCAGTATCTCGCTGACCCCCGGGATGACATTGGGAGTGAGCATGCTCGCCCCGAGCACCGACAGTTCCGCATCGAGGTTCTGTGGGAGCGTGTAGTCGCCCCCAGGCTCCCCTCCGGAGCCGCCGTTTCCGCCCGCCATATCTACACCCGCCCCTCTCTCCCCGGGACGAACGCCTGGACTCAGGCCCGAGTCCTAGCCCTTGTGCTCCTCGGGGACGACCATTACCTTGACCTCTGCCGGCTCGACGCTGTTGTGCACGTCGACCTTGACCATGTAGGTGCCCACCATCTTGATGGGTTCTTCGAGGTCCACATTACGCTTGTCCACGCGGATCTTGCGAGCGGTGTAGATGGCCGTCGCGATGTCCTGGTTGGTGATGGAGCCGAACAGCCGGTCGGCGGAACCCACCGGAGCGGGGATGGTCAAGACTGTCTTGGCCAGCAGATCGCGCGTCTCTTCGGCTTTCTCCGCCTCGCGGCGGGCGTGAGCCGCCTTCTGGTCCATGATCTTGCGCACCTCGGCGACGCGTCCGGGCGTGGCCGTCTGGGCCAGCTTGCGGGGAAGGAGGTAATTGCGGGCGTATCCCTCGGACACGTTCGCCACCTCGCCCTTCTTGCCCACTTTCTCTACGTCCTGCAAAAGGATTATCTCCATACGTCACTCCTTCTCGATGTCACCTCAAGGGACCCGATCCCGGGCTCTTGAGGGCGAAACGCTTGCGATAGTCGATCCACGTGTCCAGAAGTCCGAGCAGCCCCGTGACCTGGAAGAAGGCCTGGGCAACCACTGCCGAGACGAAAAGGGCCGTCCGCGAACCCGGCCGCCACTGCCTGGTGGCGCCGAACCAGCGGAGCACGCCCAGCGCCTGCAAGAAGAACAGAGTCTGCGAGACCAGCAGCACGTCGATGCCGGCGTAGAGCAAGACCGACCGCCACTGCGCCTCACCCCGCGAGAAGAGCAGCATGGCCAGCCCCACAATGGAGGCGTAGGCGACCGCCCAGTGCATGCGAAAGGTGGACAGCGACATGTCGACCGCAACCTTGTGCTTCAGCCTGGGGAAGATCAGGTATGCCAGCCCCAAAGCGGAAGCCGCGACCAGGATGGCCGCCGCACCCAGCAGACCGGGAACGAGGTAGGGAACGATGTCGACCAGCCTGCGAAGCTGCTCGGACACGGCTTCTATGGTGGCGGAGCTCACCCCTATGCCGGCGTACATGTTGCCGGCATCGGTGATGGAGTTGTATGCCGCCTCCTTCAGCTCGCCAAGGTCGAGGCCGAAGACCAGCCACACGATCAGCCCGTACACCACCATCGCCGCCAGCAACGAGCCCGCCGTCACGGCCAGGCTCCGGGGGAACTTCCATCCGTAGCGCAGAGCCGCTCCCACTGCCGTCCCCATGCTTCCCACGACCAGGAACACCAGTAGCGCAACGTCAATGCCGGTCCCAGCATAGAGCAGAGCGGCCGACACCACCGCCACCACTAAGCCGCTCGCCCAGCCGTGCCGCGCGACCACATAGGCCAGCGGCAGAGCCAGGAACGGCGTCAGCACCGCCGGAGCCAGCGGCACGATGAGCATGAGCGCCGCGATGATCACGGTGCCTGCCACCGCCTTACCGACGGAGACGAGCGGCAACGGGGAGGACGGCCTCATACCGGTCGAATCCCTGTACTGCCTTCCGCGGTCTGCCGCTACCTGCTGCTGTAGGGCAGCAGAGCGACCTCGCGGGCCCGCTTGATGGCTACGGCCACCTGGCGCTGATGCCGCCGGCACGCGCCGGTGGTGCGCCTGGACCGGATCTTGCCCCGCTCGGACATGAACCGGCGCAGGGTGCCGTAGTCCTTGTAATCCACATGTTCAACGTTCTCTTTGCAGAAAAAGCAGTACTTACGCCGGCGGCCGCCTGTGGTAGGCCGGGCCCGCCGCGGCTGCTTCTTGGGATTCGCCACTTTCTACTACCTCCTAGAAGGGGATGTCGTCGCCCCCGAAATCGATGTCACGGAAATCGTCCTGCGGAGCGGCATCGCGGGCGGTCTGTGTCTGATTGCCGCCCCGATACGCCGGCTCCCTCGTTTCGCCGCCCTGTCCGCCCAGAAACACGACGGCCTCGGCGACGATCTCCACCTTGCTGCGCTTGCCGCCGTCCTGAGCTTCCCAGCTACGCTGATCCAGGCGACCGTCGACAGCCACCTCGCGGCCTTTGCTCAGGTACTGAGCGCAATTCTCGCCTTGCTGGCCCCAAACGACCACGTCGAAGAAGCTCGCTTTGTCGACCCACTGACCGGAGGGGTCCTTGTACCTCCGTCCGACAGCCACGCCGAACTGGCACACCGAGGTGCCGCCGGGGGTCTGCCGGAGCTCTGGGTCACGGGTAAGGTTGCCTACCAGCGTGACACGTGCGAAACCACGAGCCATCTTCGCTCCTTCGCTTAGGCTTGGGGCGCCGGCGCGGCCGGGGCAGCGGCCGGCTGCTGCTGGAAGGCGAACGGCTTCTCATGCTTGATGGGCATGAAGCGGAGGACGCTGTCGGTGATCCCGAGCACTCGGGTGACTTCGTCGAGCGTCTTGGACGTCGCCTGGAAGTAGAGAATGTAGTAGACGCCGTCGAACGAGTCCTTGATCTCGTAGGCCAGCCGTCTCTTTCCCCACTCGTCGATCTTCACGATGGCGCCACCGTCACCCGTGATGATCTCTTTGATGCGGTCGAGGACCGCGGTGCGCTCTTGCTCCTCCACATCGGTGCGCAGGATAAGAGCCAGCTCATAGCTGTTCAGTTTGGGTCACCTCCTACGGTCTATGCGGCCCCGGCCTGACTGCCGGAGCAGGGGTGGTATGGATACTACACACGCCGCCGGACAGGAACCGTGCGGTCCTGCCGCCTATGCGAACGGCGCGAGCGACGGAGTATACACCCGGTGGGGGCCGCCGCCCACCTGCTACCAGATGGTCCAACTGGGCAGCCAGCCCGACAGCGAGGAGAACCGCCCCGATATCAGGAGGGCGCCGTAGAGGATGAGCAGCACGCCGCAGATGATCTGGATGGCGCGCAGATGGCGGCGCACCCGGGCGAAGGCGCGCAGCGCCCGGCCCACGAACAGTCCGGCGATCAGGAACGGGATCCCCAGACCCAGAGAGTAGACGAACAGCAGCAGAGCCCCGCCCGCGGGATTGCCGCCTGAGGCAGCCATGGCCAGGATCCCCCCCAGCACCGGGCCCACGCACGGGGTCCAGCCGAGGGCGAACGCCACCCCCACGATCACGGCGCCGCCGGGGCCTCGCGGCGCCCGGGCCAGGAGCGGTCTCACGTCTCGCTGCATGAACGACGGGGCCGTGACTCCGGCGATGATGGCGCCCATGACCACGAGCAGCACCCCAGCGACAATCTCGAGCACCCTTTGGCTTGGCATCAGCCCGCCCAGCAGCGAGATACCGGCACCGAGCAGAGTGAAGACGATGGAGAACCCGAGAACGAAGCCCAGCGTGCTGAAGAGCACCCGCCGGTCGCCCTTCTCCACTTCGTCGACGCTCAGCCCCGAGACAAAGGACAGATAGGCAGGTACCAGAGGCAGGACACAGGGGCTCAGAAAGCTTGCGGCGCCCGCCGCGAAGGCGACGAGAAGCGCGACGAGACCGAGCTCAGCCGGTAAGGTCATCCAGGATGCGAGAAAGCCTGAGAGGATCGGCCGGGCCTGAAAGAGTCTTGACCGGTGCACCGTCTCGGTCGAGCACCACCGTCGTCGGGGTGTAATGGACCCCAAGCTCTCGCGTGATCCCTGCTCGATCGATCAACACGGGGACCAAGTGGCCTCCCTCCGCCATCACGTCCAGCATGTCCGTGTCCTTGGACTGGATGACTACGAAGACCTGGGCCCGGTCGGACTCTTCCTGGTAGAACTTGTCGAGGGTAGGCAACTCCTCCCGGCAGGTCGGTCAGGTACTTGCGGCGAAGATCAGGAAAAGAGGCTTCCCCTGGTAGTCACTGAGCTTGACGTTCTTGCCGTCGACGACCGTGGCCGGGTAGGACGCTCCGGCCCCGCTGGACCCGCAGGCAGCGAGCATGGAACCCGCCAGCACCAGCAGCGCGGCAGCCAGTGCGGCGATCGCCAGCCCACTGGGGTACTTCCGGATCACGTCACTACTTCTTTCGTCCGGCTCCGGCGCCCGCTGGAGCCCCCTTCTTGGGAGCAGCCTTGGCCGGAACGGGCTCGATCACCGGGCGCAGGCGGCCCCGCGTGCCGAAGTACCAGGCACCGACCACGCCCACCACGATCATCCCGATGGCCACGAACTGCTGCACCCTGAGACCGAGCGCTACTGGATCGTTGGTGCGGATGAACTCCACCAGGAGTCTTTCGATGCCGGCGAGCACCGCGTACACGAAGATCAACGGGCCTTCCCGCTTGAAGCGAGGCGAGAACACCCAGAGCAGCAGCGCGAATATGACCAGGGAAGCTGCAGTCTCGTAGAGCTGCGTGGGATGGACCTTGACGGTAGTCGGCGGCAGTCCGTTGGGGAAGGCGATGCCCCAGGGAAGGTCGGTGGGCACCCCGTAGTCGTCCCCGCGCAGGAAGCAGCCCAGACGGCCGACGGCATAGCCTACCGAGACGGCGAGAGCGCCGGCGTCCATGACGGCCGCCAGCCGCTGTTTCGACGCCAGCGTGACGATCACCACCGCGATGATGGCCCCGAAGAGCCCCCCGAACCAGACCAGACCCCCTCCGCTCAGAAGGTTCCCGGGCCACTCGTCGGGGTGCAGGATCAGATAGTTGATCTTCGACCCCAGCAGACCGCCTATGACGGCGGCGATGAGCAGTCCGTAGATGAAGTCGGGCTTGACCCCGCGCTTCTTGAACTGCCAGTGGGCGACGAATCCGGCAGAGATAAAGGCAAGAGCCATCATGACTCCGAACGAGTTCATGGTGAAACCGCCGATGTGGAACAGCTCCGGGTACATCGATCCTCCGAGGCGCCGACGGCCGCCCTACACTAAAAGGGCAGCATTGCAGCGTAGTATCGCACGAGTAGGGGCCGCACGGGCCCCTCGGTCAGTGCGCTCAAGCGAAGCCGGAGCGCGGCGAGCAACTACTGCTCGGTTCGCAGCGCCCGGTGTCAAGGCAGGCGCCGGAGGCCAGGCCGGTCACCCCTCCGAAGCCGGTGAACCGCTGCTCCACGTCGCAGCCGCCGCAGTCGGGGCACACCTTGGCGTCGTCCTTGAGAAAGCCGAGCAGGAAGACTTCGAAGTCCTTGCCGCACGAGCGGCATCTCAGATCGTATGAGGCCATGACCCTCAAGCCCTCACTTTCGCCGCGTCGCTGGCCTTCGCCATCTCGGTAGAGAAGGGTTCCACTCCGAGCAGGGCGAGTTGCTCCTCCACCCACCAAACGCTGAAGACGGAGGGCTGCTTCACCTCGTCACCCACGAGGATCTGGGGGAAGCCCTGCTCCTCAACCGCCTCGGCGAGGGCCGAGTAGCCCGCGAGCTCCGGGTCTTCGATGTCAACATACTTGAGGGGTTCCTGTCCCCCCAGGCGTCGGGCGAAGTCGAAGTTCAGATAGCCTACTATCTCCTCCAGAGATAGCGAGGGGCGTCAGCCACCGCCCCGGTTACAGGCGTCCTTCCGGCGCGAGCCGGCGACTATGATGCGTTTTGTGTCATCCATGGGAGATGCCTCAACCCTGCCTCTTCTGGTTGCTCGGTCGCGGGCAGCCTAGGCCAGCCCGAACTCCTTCTCGTAGTCTTTCTGCTGACGGGCGCCGACAAGCTGCTTCTCGAGCTTGCCGCCCTTGAACATGATGACGGTGGGGATGCTCATGATCCCGTAGCGCGCGGCCAGTTCCTGGTTAACGTCCACGTTGATCTTGATGACGTTCACCTTCCCCGCTTGGTCGACGGCCATCTTTTCGAGGACGGGGCCGACCATCCGGCAGGGACCGCACCAGGGCGCCCAGAAATCGGCCACGACGGGGACCGTCGAGGAAGTCACGATCTGATCGAACTCCTGCGCATCGACCTCTTTCACACTCCCATCACCCATGATGTCTCCTTTGATTCAGAGCTGCCTGCCAATCGGGACATGTTAGCCGACGCACCTTCAGCCGGCACGCTGATCGGCGCCACCGGCCCATTGCGCTATACCCATAGGGGTATGTTAGCACTCTCGCCGGCGACTGCCAAGCCCGGCGGACGAGGCCGGCCGCCGACCGCCGTAACGGGTTGTTACCATTTCGTCGCATCGGCTAACCTATGAAGCCGCATCGAGACCCAGCGCAGGGGCCGGCGGGAGGCGCCGAAGGACTTGCTGCAGAATGAAGCCCCGCCGTCAGGGACGCGTTGGGCTAGTGCGAGAGAAGGACGCAGGGAGCGCGAATGGCGGCGCTATCGGCGCGACCGAGGACATACTATCCCGCCGTCCAGCACGCACTAAGCGGCCGAGGCTCCATTTCTGAAACGAGTTGTAAGGAGGGGGTAGCCGTGAGGCTGACGTACTACGGGCATTCTTCTTTCCTGGTCGAAGCGGCGGACGGGACCAGGGTGATCCTGGACCCCTACCGCGCCGGAGCATACGGCGGCGAGTTCCGGTATGGCCCCATCACCGATACTGCGGAGGCCGTCGTCGCCACCCACACTCATGACGATCATGGCGCGGTCGACGCGGTCCCCGGCCATCCCCTGACCTTCGTCCACCCCCACTCGGCCACGGTCGGCCCCTGGAAGATCACCGGGGTCGACGTAGCGCACGATGCGGAGGGTGGCCGCAGCCGCGGCAAGAACACCATCGTCGTGCTCGATGACGGCGATGTCCGGGTGGCGCATCTGGGCGACCTGGGGCACCTGCTCGACTCCGCGACCATGACCGCGGTCGGCCGGGTCGACGTGCTGTTGGTGCCCGTCGGCGGGTTCTTTACCATCGACCACAAGCAGGCGGCCGCGGTCGTCGAGTCGCTCGACCCGCGCGTCGTCATCCCCATGCACTACAAGACGGCCAAAGTGGACTTCCCCATCTCTCAGGTGGAACCGTTCCTCGCCACCCAGGCGTCTGTTGAGCGCACGACAGGGTCCACCTTCGAGGTCACCCAGGCGACACTGCCCACGAGGCGCGTGACCTATGTTCTCCAGGCCGCTCTCTAAGATAGGACGGTAGCGCCCCATGGAAGGAAGCACACCCAAGCCCAAGACTCCCGCCAAGCCGGTCAAGACGGGCCGTATCCTGCGCATGAAGCCAGGGCCGCTCCGCCGGTTGGTCATCGTGGTGATCGCCCTGCTGGTCCTCTTCGGGCTGGGCTCGCTCGTGTCGCGCATCTGGACCGATTACCTCTGGTACGCGGAGGTGGGGCAGACCGGGGTCTTCTGGACCCCGTTCGTCGCGCGCATATGCGTGGGCCTGTTCTTCGCCGTCATCTTCTTTGTCATCTTCTACGGCAACCTGTATCTCGCCCGAAAGATCTCGCCCCGGCTGCGCACCGTCAAGGACGACGGCGACGAGCAGATCCTCGAACTGAAACCCAGCCGACGCTGGCCGGGACGCCTTCTACTGCTTGTTGCGATCGTCATCTCCATAATCGTCGGAGCCGCGTACAGCGGCCGCTGGGAAGAGATCATGCTCTTCCTCAACCGCGGCGCCTTCGGATACGCAGATCCGCTCTTCGGCAAGGACGCCTCGTTCTTCGTCTTCACCCTGCCGGTGTGGAAGATGCTGGTGGACTTCGTGGGCGTGGCCTTGCTGCTCACGTTCGCGGCCACGGCGCTGACCTATGTCGCCGACCGGGCGCTGGTGATGGACGAGCGGAACCGGGTCCGCTTGGCGCCGCACGTCAAGGCTCACCTGTCGGTTCTCCTGGCGCTGGCGATGGTGGCCAAGGCCGGCGACTACATGATCCAGACCTGGTCCCTGGACTACTCCACCAGGGGGGTGGTGTTCGGGGCCAGTTACACGGACGTCCACGCCACCCTCCCCGTGCTCCACTTCCTCGCCATCGTGTCGCTCATAGCCGCGGGCATCTTCCTGGCCAACATGCGCTACAAGGGCTGGAGACTCCCGGCGATAGCCATCGCAGTGATGTTTCTCACCTGGGTGTTCGCCGGCAAGGTCTACCCAGCCATCATCCAGCAGTACAAGGTGTCGCCCAACGAGATCACGGCCGAGACCCCGTACATCGCCAACAACATCGAGGCCACACGGTACGCTTTCGGCCTCAATAATGTCGTGAGCGTCCCCGACCCCGCGATCGCCGACCTCACGGCGGCCGACATCAAAGCCAATCAGCCCACCCTGGAGAGCGTCCGGCTCTGGGAGCCGCGCCCCGCCCTCGACACCTACTCTCAGATACAGGAGATCCGCCTCTACTATTCGTTCACCGATGTGGACGTCGACCGCTACACGGTGGACGGCAAGTACCGGCAGGTCCTCATCAGCGCTCGTGAGCTCGACCAGAGCCAGCTTCAGGTGCAGTCGCAGACCTGGGTGAACAAGCACCTCACGTACACCCACGGATACGGGTTCGTGATGAGCCCGGTCAACGAGGCGGGTGGTGATGGCCTTCCGTTGCTGTGGGTGCGGGACGTCCCGCCGCGCACCGACACCGACCTCAAGATCACCCGGCCCGAGATCTACTATGGCGAACTGGGCAACGACTACGTCGTGGTGAAGACCACCGCTTCCGAGTTCGACTACCCGAAAGGCGAAGAGAACCAGTACGCCACGTATTCCGGCAACGGAGGGGTTCCGATAAAGAGTTGGATCAGACAACTGGCCTTCAGCTTCCGCTTCCAGACGGCAAAGATCCTCTTCTCCAACTCCCTCACCGACGAGTCGCGGATCATGTATCTCCGCACGCTTCGTGAGAGGGTGCATGCGTTGGCGCCATTCCTACGGTACGACCAAGACCCGTATCTGGTTCTGCGTGACGACGGGTCCCTGGTGTGGATATGGGATGCCTATACCACTTCCGACCGTTTCCCCTACTCTCAACCACACGGCGACGGCCTCAACTACATACGCAACCCTATCAAGGTCGTGATCAACGCCTACGACGGCAAGGTCACTTTCTATCAGATCGATAGCCAGGACCCGCTGGCCAGCGCTTGGGGGAGAGTGTTCCCCGGTCTGTTCACGCCTGGCGACCAGATGCCGGCCGATATTCGGAAGCACATGCGCTATCCGGAGGACATCTTCAGCGTTCAGGCCGACATGCTCGCCACTTATCACATGACCGACCCGCAGATCTTCTACAACAAGGAAGACGTGTGGGAGATCCCCACCGAGCTCTACGGCGACCAGCCGGTCAAGACCGTGCCCTACTATGAGTCATTGGCTCTCCCTGGACAGAGCGAGACCGAGTTCGCCTTGCTTCTGCCCTTCACTCCGCTCAGCAAGCAGAACATGTCCTCTCTCCTGGTCGCGCGCATGGACGGCGATAACTACGGCAAGCTGGCGACGCTCGACTTCCCCAAGGACGCGCTCGTCTTCGGTCCCGCCCAGATAGAGGCACGCATAAGCAACGAGCCGGACATATCTGCGCAACTGACTCTATGGGATCAATCCGGGAGCGAGGTCATCCGGGGCAATCTACTCGTGGTACCCATCGGGAAGTCGATCATGTACTTCGAGCCCCTCTACCTGCAGGCCCAGCAGAGCCCCATCCCGGAGCTGACGAGGGTGATCGTGGCTTACGGCAACAGCGTCGTCATGGAGCCCACATTGAGCGAGGCCCTCATCAAGATCTTCGGCGAGAGTGTCGGCACGGGTTCGACGACGACCACGACGCCTGGCGGCACGACAACGACCACGCCGGGCGGCACCACAACGACTACGACGCCTGGCGGCACGACGACGACCACCACCCCCGGCGGCACCACGACGACGACCCTGGGCACCGGGACCACCCTCCCGACCGACCCGGCCGTCCTCATAGCGCTGGCCAACTCCTTGTACAACCAGGCCCTCGAGGCGCAGCGCCGCGGCGACTGGGCGGAGTATGGACAGCTCATCGACCAACTGGGCCGTGTGCTGACGCAACTGCAGGCGGTTCAGGGCAAGTAGGGCCTTAGCGCGGCTGCGGCCGGCGCGGGGGCAGGCGCGGCGCGGGGCGGCACGGGTCCGGTCGGTCCGGCCGCGACAGGAGACCGTCGCAGAGTCCGGCCGCACGCTGGACGCGGTTTGTCGGCGGACGAATCCGGGCACTACAGTAGACTGCAAAATCGATAAGGTGAGGTCGCTGTGGAACCAAGACGCAAGGACGATCCCACCCGTTTTCAGCGACTCCAGGGCGAGGTCGACAGCATGTTCCTCGACCTGCTGCGCGGCGAGCGGGTGCCCCGGTACGGCAGGGCCGCCTTCAGGCCCAACGCCGACGTGTACTTCGACAAACGTCAGAAGGCCGTGGTGGTCAAGCTCGACCTCTCCGGGGTGGATCCGGCGGAAGTGAGCCTCGAGGTCGAGGAGGGTGTTCTGCGTATCAGTGGGGTCCGCTCCGACCAGCGGCATCCCGATGCCGTCTACCAGCAGATGGAGATCGAGTATGGCACCTTCGAGCGCATGGTCATGCTGCCGCCCGAAGTGGACGCCACCAGAGCCCATGCCGACTACAGCAGCGGTTTCCTCGAGATCGTCCTCCCCATCCGGGCGCGACCGATCAGTAAGAAGATCCCCATCTCGCTCAAAGACCAGGGTGAAGGGGGGCAGGAACGATGACCGCTCAAGAACGCCCATTCGGCCGGTTCGCGTTCGGGCTGGGATCCGACGACCCCGAAAGCCTCGCCGCCGCCGGCACTGACTTCGTCATCTTGTCGCGGGACCCGGCCGACGACCTCGCCGCCTCCCCGCCGGTGCTCCCCATTCTGCCCCTCAAGGACACCGTGGTGTTCCCCGAGACGATGATGCCGTTGGCGGTCGGCCAACCCCGATCGGTCCGCCTGATAGACGACGTGCTGGCCAAGGATAAGCTGGTCGCACTCGTCGCGGTGCGAGAACGAAGACGCCGAAGTGCCCGGTCCGGAGGACGTCTACACCGTGGGCACGTTGGCGGTGGTTCAGAAGATGATCAAGGCTCCCGACGGAACCCTGCGCATCATCGTCCAGGGACTCCGTCGCATATCCATCGACGAGTACACGTCGGAGGAGCCGTTCCTGACCGCCAAGGTGCACGACACTCCCGACGTGGCGGAAGAGACCACCGAGCTGGAGGCGTTGCAGCGCAACCTGGTAGCCGTCTATACCAAGATCGTTGAGATGGTGCCCTATCTGCCGGACGAACTCGAGATGGCCGCGGTCAACATCGAGGACCCGGCCACCCTGGGCTACTTCATCGGCTCCACCATGCGTATCAAGGCCGAGGACAAGCAGGTGCTGCTTGAAGAGGTCGACGTGGCCAAGCGGCTGCGGCGGCTCACCGAGTTCATGAACCGTGAGCTCGAGGTGCTGGAGCTGGGCTCGAAGATCCAGTATCAGGTGCAGTCGGAGATGGAGAAGACCCAGCGGGACTACTTCCTGCGGCAGCAGATGAAGGCCATCCAGGACGAGCTGGGCGAGACCGACGAGACCCAAGCCGAGGCCAACGAACTGCGATCGCGCATCGACGAGGCCCATCTGCCCGAAGAAGTCGACAAGCAGGCCCGGCGAGAGCTCGACCGGCTGGCGAAGCTGCCTTCCGCGGCGGCCGAGTACGGGGTCATCCGCACCTACCTCGATTGGATCGTGTCGCTTCCTTGGAACACCTCGACCGAAGACAACCTGGACATCGCCCATGCCCGAGAGGTCCTCGACACCGACCACTACGACCTGGAAGACGTCAAGGACCGCATGCTCGAGTTCCTGGCAGTGCAGAAGTTGAAGAGCGAGCTGTCCGGCCCCATCCTCTGCTTCGTGGGCCCGCCCGGCGTGGGCAAGACCAGCCTGGGGCAGAGCATCGCCCGGGCGCTGGGGCGCAAGTTCATCCGCATCAGCGTGGGCGGGGTGCGCGACGAGGCCGAGATCCGCGGACACCGGCGCACGTACATCGGGGCCATGCCCGGCACCATCATGCGGGCCATCCGCGACGCCGAGAGCAACAATCCGGTGTTCATGATCGACGAGATCGACAAGATGGGCGCCGACTGGCGGGGTGACCCCTCCAGCGCCATGCTGGAGGTGCTCGACCCCGAGCAGCACAACACCTTCCGCGACCACTACCTCGACCTGCCGTTCGACCTCTCCAGGGTGATGTTCATCACCACCGCCAACATGCTCGACACCATCCCCGGACCGCTGCGCGATCGCATGGAAGTCATCAGCATCGCCGGCTACACCGAGGAAGAGAAGCTCCACATCGCCAAGCGGTACCTGATCCCCCGGCAACTCGAGCGGAACGGTCTCAAACCGGGACAGCTCAAGCTCGCCGACGAGGCCCTGCGCGTGATCATCGAGGGCTACACCCGGGAAGCGGGCGTGCGCAACCTGGAGCGCGAGATCGGCACCATCGCGCGCAAGTTCGCCCGGCTGGTGGCCGAGAAAGGGCGCAGCGGATCACCGTGGACCAGAAGAAAGTCCCCGACTTCCTGGGCAGGCAGAAGGTCTTCAAGGAGAGCAAGCGGCGCACCGGCGACCCCGGCGTCTCCACCGGGCTGGCATGGACGCCCAGCGGAGGCGACATCCTCTTCATCGAAGCCCGGTCGATGTCGGGCAACGGTCAGTCTGACACTCACCGGGCAACTGGGCGACGTGATGAAAGAGTCGGCGCAGGCCGCCCTCACCTACGTCCGCAGCATCGCCGCCGGATGGGGGGAACCGGAGGATTTCTTCCAGAAGCACGACATCCACGTGCACGTACCCGCCGGAGCGGTGCCCAAGGACGGTCCGTCGGCGGGCGTAGCCATCACCTAGCCCTGGCCAGCATGATCACCGGACGGCCGGTCAACGCCGACGTGGCCATGACCGGCGAGGTGACCCTGACCGGCCAGGTGCTGCCGGTGGGCGGGATCAAGGAGAAGGTGCTGGCCGCCGGGCCGGCGGGCATCACCACGATCTTCCTGCCCGACCGCAACGAGGCGGATATCGACGAGATCCGGGGCGAAGACGTGCTCGCCGGCCTGCAGTTCACCTACGCGGACCACGTAGACGCGGTGCTCGACAAGGTGCTGGCTCGCCCTCGCGCCGGCCGCGCGCGCAAGGCCGCGGCGGCGGACCCGACCGGAAAGAGCGGCGCGCGTCGCTAGAGGGACGCGTAGAGGCAAGGCCGACGCGGCGCCGACAAAGGAAGACCTGCATGGCCGACACCCGGAAGCGATGGGACCCGGGGCAGCGCGCGGACGCCTACATCGAGCTCGAGCATCCGTCGGACCTGTTCCTCGAGATCCGTGGCCGCGATCTGCCCGGCCTCATGGAGAACGCTCTGCTCGCCTTCTACGACCAGATTGCTCAGCTTGATGGGTTCGAACCCCGGCGCGAGCTGACCCTGAGCGTCAGCGAGACCACGCTCGATGAGGCCCTGCGCGCCTTGCTGGCGGAGGCCCTCTACCGGTTCGACACCGGCGGGTTCGTGGCGGTGGGCGGGCGGGTGACGGTCGATGGCGGCGCCGGCCCGGGCCGGGGGCCCCCGCCCCCAGTGACGCGGCGATCGCGGCCGGGGTTGCCCCCAGCGCGGTCCCGGACGCGGGCGGCCGTTCAGGCTGGCGGCTGAAGGCCCAGCTGTGGGGAGACAATGCCGGCTCCGGGCGGCACATGCTGGTGCACGAGGTGAAGGCCGTCACCTATCACCGGCTGGAAGTGCTCCAGAGCGACGGCGGATGGAAGGCCACCGTTCTGCTCGACATCTGAGGGTCAGGAGGCACAGGCGATGCAGGGGCCGGAACTCCGACGAACGGGGCCTTGGACATGGGAGATCGCGGCCACCGGTGACATGCGGGTGCCTGGGCGCATCTTCGCCGACGAGTCGCTCATACGGGCGCTGCAGGGCGACGGCAGCCTCACTCAAGTGGCCAACGTCGCCCACCTGCCCGGCATCCTCTGTTGCTCTCTGGCCATGCCCGACATCCACTTCGGCTACGGGTTCCCCATCGGCGGGGTCGCCGCCTTCGCGGTGGATGAGGGCGTGGTCTCTCCTGGAGGAGTGGGCTACGACATCAACTGCGGCGTGCGGCTCCTGGCCACCGAGCTGGACGTCGCCGATCTGCGGGACAGGATCAGGCCGGTCGTGGACCAGCTCTACCGCGATGTCCCCGCGGGAGTGGGCTCCAAGGGCGCGATCGCGCGGCTGTCGCGGACCGAGATGGAGCGGCTGCTCGCGGAGGGCGCAGCGTGGGCAGTGAAGCAGGGCTACGGCTCTCGGGCCGACCTCGACCACACCGAGGACGGCGGGAGGCTGCCGGGCGCCGACCCTGGGCAAGTGAGTGAGCGCGCCTATGCCCGGGGGCAGGACCAGGTGGGTACCCTGGGGTCGGGCAACCATTTCCTCGAACTGCAGACGGTCGACGCAGTGTTCGACCACAAGACCGCGGCCGCCTACGGCTTACGCGAAGGCCAGATCACAGTCATGATCCATTGCGGCTCGAGGGGTCTGGGCTACCAGGTGTGCGATGACTACCTGGTGACCATGGCCGACGCCGGCAGGCGCTACGGCATCAACCTCCCCGACCGGCAGTTTGTCTGCGCCCCGGTCACATCACCGGAAGGCCGCTCCTACCTGGCGGCCATGGCCTGCGCCGCCAACTATGCCTGGGCCAACCGGCAGATGATCATGCATCTCGTGGAGAAGGCGCTGCTGCACGCCCTGCGCATCTCGCCCAAGGAGCTGGGCCTGAGGCTCGTGTACGACGTGGCCCACAACATCGCCAAGCTGGAGACCCACCAGGTGGACGGGAGGGACATGGAGACCTGCGTGCACCGCAAGGGAGCCACCCGGGCTTTCGGGCCCGGACGGCCGGAGGTGCCGGCCGACTATCGAGAAGCCGGACAACCGGTGCTGATCCCGGGCGACATGGGGACGGCCTCGTTCGTGTGCAAGGGTACGGCGCAGGCCCTGATCGAGACCTTTGGATCCACCTGCCACGGAGCGGGGAGGGTGCTGAGCCGTTCGCAGGCCCTCAAGCGGGCGAAGGGACGGTCGATAGCCCAGGAGTTGGCCGAAGCGGGGGTCGTCGTCCGCGCGCAGGGTCAGAAGACCCTGGGGGAAGAGATGCCCGAGGCCTACAAGGACGTCGAGCGCGTCGTCGGCGTGATGGACGGCGCCGGGATATCGCCGAAGGTGGTGCGCCTCCGGCCTCTGGGCGTGGTGAAGGGCTAGGAGTCGCCGGAAGCGGGAGTCGGTTGACAGGCGGTGCCGTCCACCGGACTGCCTCCCTCCTTTTGCAGACGCTGGGCGGCGGCGCGGCGCAGCCGAGCCGCTTCCCTCACCGGGAGGGACTCGCTCAGCTTGATGAGCACATCGGGCGGTACCCGATCCTTGAGCACGTCCATAACGGCATGCATGGCGCGGGCGGCCTCGTCCCTAGCCTGGTATGAGCCGGCCTTCTGTACCGCTTGGACCATAGCCTCGAGCTGGTCTTTGACCGCGCGGCCCTTGGGCGCGAGCAGGTCGCGGACGGAGAAGCTGATCCTGAACTCCAGCAGGTCGCTACGCTTGTAGCGGGTGAGACGCTCGATGACCCGCAGCAGCCCCGGCCAGACGAGCGACCCTGTGGTGACCCGGCGGGGCCTGCGGGACCGCGGCCTGGGACCGACTGCTACCGCACTGGAACCATTGGTCTGCACTGACGTTCCCCTTTGACGAAACAGCTGTGGAACGCTATCTATTCTAACCCAAGCGCCGCCGCGCGCCAAACCGGCGCCCCAGGAGCCGTCGGGGCGCCAGACCGGCGCCCCTCAGTGGTGCCTCTCCACCTCGAAGCGGAGGATGCGGTAGCGGTCCCGCTGCGGGTCGATGCCGCCTTTGCTGCAGGTGATGCACACCTGCTGGTCCACCGTGTCGACCCCTTCGAGGTCAGGGAGTAGCAGCGCCTGCCGGCCGTCGGCCGTCTGTACGATGATGCCGAAGCACTTAGGGTCGAGTTCCTCGGTGCTGGCAACCTCCTCCGCCTCACCGAGGACGTCCACCGAGATGTCCAGCCCCTCGAGCTCATCGGGCCGCAACGGGTGGAAGCGCGGATCCCGGGTGGCGGCGCTGATGGCGTTGCGAACGATCTCGTCTTCGATGCTGGGCTGTGTCGGCTGGGTGGTGCCAATGCAGCCGCGCAGCGACCCGTCGGGA
This sequence comes from uncultured Actinomycetota bacterium, assembly GCA_963843515.1. Taxonomy (GTDB): domain Bacteria; phylum Actinomycetota; class Thermoleophilia; order RBG-16-64-13; family RBG-16-64-13; genus CAIQPS01. The sequence continues at coordinate 154,052 of CAWJKH010000008.1, read as the reverse complement.
AGGTGCAGCGAGACGAAGACGCCGGCCCGTCGCTGTTTGAGCCCCGGAAGCGGGTCGGGGTCGATCACCTTACGCTCCCCCACGTAGCTCATCAATGCCTTGCGAGCGAGAGCGACCAGCGGATCGGCGGCAGCCGGCGGACGGCCGCTCTCTCGGGCCTCCTGGCTCATAGCCGTTCTCCTTCCGCCGCGGCCCGCTCTGGGGCAGCGGCCTGGGCCTCGCCGGCGCCTTGGGTGCCTTCCGCCGCGTCCGGAGCCGTCAGTTCCACCTCGCCCACAAGATATCCCACTCCCCAAGGGCCCTCATACGAGAGCAAGTGGTTGCGGGTCCGCCCTCCACCGGCCTCGAAGGCGCCTACCACTCCCGAAAGCACGGCCAACGAGCGGTAGCCACACTCCCCGGCAGCGGCCACCAATCCTGGGTCGATGGTGAGCAGCCCGTCCCAGTCGCCGGCACCGAAGGTCTCGGCGATGGCTTGGTCGAACTTGGCGGCCCGCGGGTCGTAACCCGCCGGGGCGCCCGGGATGAGCCGGTGGCTCAGGTCGCTGCTGGCCACGTAGACGATCCTCCGCTCGGCTTCCGAGAGCACCTCCCCGATAACCCGGCCGAAGCGTACGTGCTCCTCCAGGCTCAGGTAAGAGAAGGAGAGAACAACCAGCCGGGAGGGCGCCCGCAAGGCCTCCGTGATGTAGACAAGTGGCACCATGGCCCCGTGGTCGAGGTCGAAGACGTCTCCGCGGGCCGCCGTCTGGATCACCGGGATGCCGTGGGCCGCGGCCCCCTGCATGAGAGCCTCGGCCAACTCCAGGTCGGCCTCGACCTCTACCCGCACCTGGGGGGCACGGAAGTAGGCCAGGGATCCCCTGTAGGACGCGGCGAGCGAGACCCCCATCTGGCTGCGGGCCAGAGGGCTGTGCGGGGAGAGAAGGACGATTGTGTCGGGAGCGAGTTCCGCTGCCCTCCGGCGTACCTCCTGCATCGCCCGCACGGTGGCCTCGGCCTCGGCCAGACTGGGGCCTCCCACCTCCGGGATGATTATCGGGGGGTGTGGAACGGCGAAGCATCCGACAAGACCCATGGTCATACCTCCTCTAGACAGCCGGCGATCGCCTGTCCGCAGGCCGGGCAGCTACCGTCCACCGCGTCGTTTCTACGCAGTCCGTGCCCCACGCGCTCGATGACCGACTCCCCGCACGACGGGCATGGTGTCGACTCCGACGAGTGCCCGGGCACGTTGCCACCGTATACGTAGCGCAGTCCCGCCTCGCGGCCGATGCGCACGGCCTTCTCAATCGTCTGCACCGGGGTCGGGGGTACGTCGAGCAGGCGATAGGTGGGGTGGAAGCGCGAGACGTGCCAGGGGATGTCGGGCGCGACAGACACGAGGAACGAGGCGAGACCGCGCAACTCCTCGTCATCGTCGTTCTGCCCCGGGATGAGCAGCGTGGTGACCTCGATCCACACCCCCATCTCATAGAGGCGCCGGATGGAATCGAGCACCGGCTTGAGACGCGCTCCAGCCAGCGACCGGTAGAATTCGTCCGAGAACGACTTGAGGTCCACGTTGGCCGCGTGCAGGTCGCCGTCGATGTCGACGAGCATCTCCCGGGTCATGAACCCGTTCGTCACGAACACGTTCTTGAGACCGCCTTCTGTGGCGAGGCGGGCGCAGTCCCGCGCGTACTCGTAGAAGATGGTGGGCTCGGTGTACGTGTACGAGATGCTACGGCAGCCGGCCGCGAGAGCGCCGGCCACGATCTGCTCCGGCGACATGGGCCTGCCCACGATCCTGCCCTGGTCGGCCGGCATCTGGCTGATGTCCGCGTTCTGGCAGAAGCTGCAGGCGAAATTGCAGCCGACGGTGGCGAGGGAGTAGGTGGAGGTGCCGGGCAGGAAATGGAACAGCGGCTTCTTCTCTATGGGATCGATCGCGGTCGAGACAGGGCAGCCGTAGACCAGCGTGTAAAGGACACCGTCGCGGTTCTCCCTGACTCCGCACTTGCCGAAGCCGCCCGGACCGATGCGGCAGTGGTGGGCACAAAGAAAGCAGTGGACCTGAGGTCCGCCCTGCCACGCCTCCCAGAGCGCCGCCCGCACACCTTGCGCGGGCCGGCCGCTTTCCATGGGTCCACCTCCTTGCTAGGAGGCCGCTAAAAAGCGAAGCCCCGGCCTCCGCACCGCACCGAGCGGCGAGGTGTCACTTTTCAGCAGCCTGCTGGGCCGCATCCCCCTATGCCGGCAGAGCCCGGTCGCGCTTGCGCCGGAACCGTGTCATTGCCGACAATGGCTGCAGTGCCCAATTCAGCAAGTATTCATGCCAGTGAAGGCCGGCCCGCACCGTCCCTGCGGCAATGAGGGCCACGAGATCATCGCGCGTGGGTTGCCTCTCAATGGACACGTAAGCCCGCCCCACCTCGGCCGGCCCGTGAGCGTCACTCCCGGCCCCGCGCGGTTTGGAGTGGCGGTGGGCGAGGCGTTCCGCGTTCCTCATCGCCAGCGGGCTGAGCGAACGTCCATTGAGGACCTCCACTATGTCGGCCTCCCTGGTCACGCGCTCGCGGACCGCGGAGGCGATGGTGCCCCGGCGGACGTCGCAGGGGTGCGGCAGATAGACCAGACCGCCCTGACGCTTGATGAGGGCGATGGTCTCGCTCGCAGGCAGACCGCGAGACACCCCTTCCCCGACGTAAAGCCCGATCACATCGCCATCGGCGGTCGACACCTCGATGCCGGGGATCACCCGAGGCAGGCTCGGGTCCGCCTCGGCTAGGGCAGCAGCCACCAGCGCGCCCTCGACGCTGTTGTGGTCGGTAATGGCCACACAGGCCACACCGTTCGCCCGCGCCGTGCGCAGGAGGTCGGCTGGAGACATCACCCCGTCGGATGAGTACGATGTGTGGTTGTGAAGATCCAGCCTGAGACCGGAGGAAGCCATGTCCGGCAGGCCCGAGGATCAGACGTCCGGCATGGAGCCGGGCCGGCGGCGGCGCCGGTCGCGCAGCACCCGCATCTCGCCGCCGTCATTGGAGAGCCGACGTTCCTTCTCCCGGCGGTCGATGATCACTTCAACGCCCTCGACCCCTTCGAAGCGCTTCTTGAACTCTTCGTAATACTTGTCCGCCAACTCCCGGGGGATGACGTAGTAGATCATTCGCGCCCCACCTCCAATTTCTGGTCCAGGAGGCCGCCGAGAAGTCAGGCTTCGCCGCCGGGTTGCGCCGGGTGCGCCGATGGCGCCGCCCGGTGCGGCCCGGTAGCCGAGGCTTCGCTTCTCAGCAGCCTGTTAGTCTATGATAGTGTCTGGTTTCTCCATGTCCAATAGTGAAGGCTTTCAAGGCAGGCCGATGGCTGAACCCACCGACGAAAGCGGGACTGGACCGCTCCTGAAGAACCGGTACCGACTGGGCCGCGTCCTGGGTCGCGGCGGTATGTGTATCGTCTATCAGGCGTGGGACATCAAGCTCAACCGCGACGTGGCCATCAAGCGGCTTGAGCCGCCGCTCAACCAGGACCCCCGCACCCGGGCACGGTTCGACCGCGAGGGACGCGCTCTCGCCCGCCTCTCCCACCCCAACGTGGTGACCCTCATCGATCGGGGCTCCACCGAGACCGATGACTACCTCGTGTTCGAGTACGTCGAGGGCCGGTCGCTCAAGGAGATGGTCAAGGAGAAGCCGCTGGAGGTCGAAGAGGCCGGCCGCATCTTGGGCCAGGTGGCCGAAGGACTTGCAGCCGCCCACCAGGCCGGCATAGTCCATCGAGACGTCAAGCCCCAGAACATCCTCATCGACCGTCATGGCCGCGCCAAGATCACCGACTTCGGCATAGCCACCGGACCCGACTGGACCCGAGTCACCAAGGCCGGCTCCATCATCGGAAGTGCCCGGTACATGTCCCCGGAGCAGGTGCGGAGCAAGCCGGTGGACGCCCGGTCGGACATCTACTCGCTGGGCGTGGTCAGTTACGAGATGCTGGCCGGGCACCCTCCGTTCGACGGGGCCAACATGCCCGAGATCGCGCGTCAACACCTCAACAACCCTCCTCCTCCCTTGAGCGAGATCCGTTCCGATCTTCCTCCCGGTCTCGAGAGGATCGTCATGCGCTGCCTGGAGAAGCTGCCCGAGGATCGCTTTGTGTCCATGGACGAACTTCTGGGCGCTCTCCTCGCCATCGGTCTGTACGCACTCCCTCATGCCGACGTTGGAGGTAAGACGCGCAAGGGAACCGACGACGAGCGGCGGTCGCGCAACTCCCCCGGAGGCGCCTCGTACGACTCCGCATCACGCCGCGCGGACGATACCGGCGAGATCCCCGGTTGGCAACGCGACCGGCAACGGCAGCAGGCGCGCAACAGGCGGGCAAGGCGGCGCTGGATCATCGGCGGCGCCATTGCCGCGGTGGTGCTGATCGCCGTGATCGCCACGGTCCTCGCTCTCACACTCTCGAGCAATACCGCCCCCAACGTGGTGGGGCTCTCGCTCGACGAGGCCCGGCAGATGGCCAAGGAGGCGGGGATGGAGATAGAGGTCACCGCTCAGGTCCCTTCGTTCGACCAGGACGCCGGGATCGTGCTCGAGCAAGCTCCCGATCCCGGGATCGCAAGCGACGACGGCATCCTACGGCTCACGGTCAGCCGGGCGCCCGACCCTGTCACGGTCGCCGAGATGAAGGAGTACGACCCCGCGCCGGGCGATGGGGCCGAGAACCCCGACCAGGTCCCCAACCTGACCGACGGCCCGGAGAGCACCACATGGCGCACGGAACTGTATAAGTCAGCCGCTTTCGGCAACCTGAAGGACGGAGTCGGGCTGACGTTCACCCTGTCGGGACCGGCGACCATGGTGGAGATCATCTCGCCGGTCGAAGGGTGGAAGGGCGAGTTGCGCCAGGATACTGCGTCGGGGTCGGAGGCCACCATCGCCACACTCGAAGGCAAGACCAGCCAGATAATCACCCTGCGGGAACCCCTCACGTTGGGCAAGTTCTGGTTCACCCACCTGACCGAGCTCACCGACGGGCGTTACGGCGTGGAACTCTCGGAGATCCGCTTCTACAAGTAGAGCACCGAGCGGGGGGCCGCGCTCACCCAGGCCGCGGTCAACTCACGGTGAACCGCAAGATGCCCAGTAGGCTCATGCCGGTCACCACCAGCGCTACCACCACGACGACCAAGGCCAGGAAGACCCAGTCCGCGGCGGTGACCACCATCCTCTTGCGGTACGTGCGTTGGGGGGAGGCCCCGAAGGCACGAGCGTCCATGGCGATGGCGATGCGCCCGGCGCGGCGGACCGCTCCGGCGAGCAGGGGGATGGCATAGCGCCGGAGCCGGGAAATCGGGTGAAACAGCGCCCTCCCCTCGCGGACCCCCCGCAGCCGCTGGGCGGCGCGGATGGTGGAGTAGTCGGCCTGGAACGCCGGCAGCATGCGGTAGCCTACCATCACGCCGTACGCCACCCGAGCGCTCAGATGAAGCTGGTGCACCAGGCTGAGCAGCAGATCTTGAGGCTCGGTGGTGCGCACGAACACCAGCGAGAGTAGGGCGAAGCACAGCAGCCGGAACCAGAGGCTGCTCGCGGCCCACAGAGCCGCGCGGGTGACGTCCACCGGGCCCATCGAGAAGACCACCTCGGAGGTGGCGTTATCCTTGTTGAAGAAGACATTGGCCAGAAGGATGGCGATGCCGGCAAGGACGAACACCGCGAGCGGACGTAGCTGCGCCCTCAAGGACAGTCTTCCCAGGAGGCGGCCGGCAGCCAAGGTCGTCAGGAAGAGGACTAGGGGCGTCACCGGATCGAAGACGAAGGTGAGGGGAAGGGCTGCCGCGATGACCGCGGCCAGCTTGATGGTGGGGTTGCGGCGCTGCAGATAGGCCGGAGCGGGCTCCCGCGGCGTCATACGCCCCCCCCGTCCGTTCCGCGGACACGTCCCGAGCCGGCCGCCTCGAGAAAGCCCCGGATCGTCAGAAGTCCTCCGGAGGGCCTCTCGCTCCGCTGGAGCGCGAGCGCAACCCGGGCGACGGCAGGCATGGTCAGACGCGCGGCCTCCAAGGCTTCGGCGTCCGCGAAGAGCCCTGCGGGCTCGCCGCTGTAGACCGGCTTGCCGGATGCAAGAGCCAGGACGCTCCCCGCCCGCTCTGCGACGATGCGCATGTCGTGAGTGATCATCACCACAGTGCCCCCGCGCCCGTGGAACTCATGCAACATCTCGAGCAGTCTCTCGGACTGAACGGCGTCCTGGCCCAACGTGGGTTCGTCCAGGACGAGCAGGGAACACTCCCGGACGAGCATCGCCGCGACGCTCAGACGACGCTTCTGGCCCTGGCTGAGGGTAAAGGGGTTCGCCTCGGCCAGACGTAGGATGCCCAGACGCTCGAGCCACTCATCCACCACCCGCAGGGCGTCGGGGCCTGGATGCCGCGAACTGCCCCGCCCACGTGGTCGCAGGCTGTAGACCAGTTCACCACGCGCGGTGGAAGCGACGAACTGGTGCTCAGGGTTCTGAAAGACGTGGCCTACCTTCTCGGCAATGGCCCAGGCAGGCAGGCCGGTGACGTCGGCGCCTTCCAGGAACACCGCGCCCGGGGGGGAGCAAGGATGCCGGACAAGAGCGAACCCAGGGTGGTCTTTCCGGCCCCGTTGCCCCCCACGACCGCCAGGAAATCACCGCGCCGCACCTCCAAGGAGACGTCGTCAAGGACAGCAGGGCCTCCCGGATAGGAGAAGCCAAGGTGTCTCACCGCCATCAGGGGCTCCGAGCCTGCCGTCGCCGCTCCGGCCTTCGACCCCGTCTTTCGTAGAGGCGAATCCTCCGAGTCGGCGTCGCGCGGAGCCGCGGGTGCCAGGGCGGCTGCTCGGAGCCGTTCGACTAAACCGGCCGTGTCTTGGAGGGCGATGGCGGTCTCGGACGCCGTCAAGGGCCTGCCCGCGACGGGCCACCCGGCCTCCGTCAGTCCGGCCACCAGCTCCACCGTTTGCGGACGCCAGACGCCGGCCTCGTGCAGACGCCTGGAATCGTCGTAGAACGCGGCGCGCGGATCGCTATGAAGCAGGAGACCGCCTTCGCTATCAAGAGCGAGGACCTGATCCACCCAGTCGATGACCTCGTCGAGCTTGTGCTCGATGATCACGATGGTGTGCCGGTGCTCGGCCGCCAGACCGCGGAGGATCGCGAACAGCTCCGTGGTGGCCGCGGGGTCGAGGTTCGCCGAGGGCTCGTCGAGCACCAGCAGCCGGGGGCCCATGGCGAGGACGGCGGCCAACGCGACTCGCTGCTTCTCACCCCCTGATAGACCGACAAGGTGTCGCCCGCGCAGGTGCGCCAGGCGAACGAGCTCGAGGGCGCGGTCGATCGCCGTCTCGATATCCTCGGGCGGGGTTTGCAGGTTCTCGAGGCCGAACGCGATCTCATCGTCCACAGTGAGCGTGCAGAACTGCGCTTCCGGATCCTGGAACACCAGCCCAGTCTGCGCGGCCAGGACGCGCACCGGAGTGTCCTTCACCACCAGCCCGGCCACGGCCACCTGACCGGAGTAGTCGCCCTCCACCAGGTGCGGGATGAGACCATCGAGACACAGGGTCAGCGTACTCTTGCCCGAACCGCTCGGGCCGAGCACCAGCACCGTCTGCCCCGGCGTCAGATTGAAGGTGAGATCAACAAGAGCCGGCCGCAGCCGGCTGGAGTATGTGAACGAGAGTTCCGCGGCCTTCACCGCGGGCGGGTCGGGAAGGGAAAGGCCCTCCCCCTCCAGCCCAAGCCCGGTGCCGCTCTCGCCGCTCATGCCGATCAGACCCGTTTGGCCGCGCCTCCGCCGCGCAACCCCGATAGCACGCCCGTCTTGGCCAGAAGCGAGCCCAAGAGGTGGGAGAGGCCCCCTCCCAGCACCACCGAGCTGGCCACGCACAGGATGGCCGCCACTCCGATGCTGGTCCAGGTGTAGGTGGCGTAGTAGCTTTGCACGAAGGTGTCGAGCAGGATGCTGAAGGCTCCGGCAAGGGCCGCCGCCGCGTAGAGAGCGATGCCGGTGAAGCGCTTCCAACGGAAGGCCGCGAACACCGCCTCAGAGCCGACCCCCTGTACGAGCCCGCTGGCCATGGTGAGGATCCCCCACTGATTGCCCATCGCCATGCTGACGAAAGCCGCCACCAGCTCTCCGAGCAGCGCCGCTCCCGGGCGCCGCACTACGTACGGGACGAGAAGCCCCCCTACCATCCAGACCCCCACCAGGGCATACGAGACGGGGAAGGGGATGGCCTGGAAAGCACTCGACCAAAGCAGCCCCCAGGCCCAGAAGATGACCCCGACCGCGACTGAGAGCACCGCGGCGACCACGATCTCGCGGGTGGTCCATTCTTCGAACGGCGCGGCAGCCCGGCGAAACCCGCTTCGCTGACCGGCCGGCAAGGTGGTCTGGTCACTGGACGACATGCGGAGTCTCCTTGTCTACGTCTGACTGGATGACGCCCACCAGCTCGTCGGTGGGCATTCCGGCGGCCAGCGTGGCCGTAAGGACCGTGGGGCCGTGACGCTGCGCGGCGCGGAACGCCGCCCGCAGCGACGCGAACACCTCGTCCTCACTCCCCCACATCAGGGTACTGAGGTTGCCCACCCGCACCGAGCAACCCTCGGCCCGGGCGGCGTGGATGGAGGCCTGCACCGGCAGGTCGATGTCGTCCTGGCGTAGGGGGTAGACAGAAAACTGGCAGCCTACGACGTTTCTATCCTGATAGCCGGCGCCGCTGGCGCGGACGGCGACGCCCGTGGCCTCTCCGGCCTCGCCCGCCGCACCAATGGCCGCGCCGCCGGCCGCGGCTGGCTCTCCACTCTCTCTATCGATCATCGCCGGGTCACCTCCCGTGATAGTGGATCAGGAGGAGCTCTCCCGGTCCGTGGGTCACTCGGGCCTGCTCGTCCGTCATCTCGTTGCTCACTCCACGCGTCCCCCCCTGTAACAAAGGCTCGCCATCCAAGGGGTAGAGCAACCCCTCCGTGCGCACGTCCTCCACAGTCGTGGTCAGAGGGAACAGGGACACGATGTCGCCCTGCCGGCCGCGCACGGTGGCGTCCCCCCGCACGAGCAGAGCTTCGTGCAGATCGTCCACGAGCGTCACGCGAACGGGAGCAAGCCAGGGTGCGGTCAGCACCAGCAGATTCCCCAGCAGGTGATCCATACGGGGCCCCCCGAGGGCGTTGTACACGGTGACCTCCGTGGCTCCCCGGTCGACCGCCAGGTGGAGAGCAGCCTCGGTGTCGGTCTCGTCCTTGGCGGTTGGCAAAGCCACCACTTCGACGCCCTGGGAGCGCACCTCGCCCAGGACTCCGGCGGAGATGGAATCGAGATCGCCGATCAGCACGGAGGGCAGTAGCCCGACGCGAATCAGCGCATCGGCCCCGCCATCGGCTGCAACGACCATGTCGGCCGCGCCGATCACGTCTCGATCCAGCCCGCCTGCGGGCAGCGAGCCGGCTACAACGACAGCATGCAAGAAGTCGCTCTCCTTTTCCGCAGGAGAGCGCGGGCTTGGCGAGTGGCTAGAGCGCCGAACAACGGCGCAAGGGCGGGCGGATCACCGTTACTTCCCTTCGCTGGCATTACCCAGATCAGGTTCGTAGGGTCTGTGGCCGGGCCACACTCTCAGCTTCGCGCTCCCCTAGCAAGGTATGTCTTGACCGTCCGATTATACCACCGGCCTTCCCCCGGGGCGCAGCGAAAAATGATTTGGATTACCCACGAAATCGACATTGAAACATCACTAGGTGTATAATTCGTTATCGATTTCTGCGGGTTGGAAGACCCGAAATATGCTGCCGGCAGTGGGGGGGTTCATTGCCGGGCGAGCCAAAAGGAGTACTGTGTTTGCCATGGCTGGCGCACGGCCTCGTTGGAGGATGCTCTCATGACGGTCGCGCTCAATCTTGACAGGACGCCACCCGAACCGGGAGCCGGACAGAAGCTCACCGAGATCCGGTGGCACGCCCGCGGCGGGCAGGGAGCTGTCACCGCCGCTAAGCTGGTGGCAGAGCTGGCTCTGGGCCAGGGCAAGTACTTCCAGGCCTTCCCGGAGTATGGCCCGGAAAGGTCGGGCGCGCCAATCGTCGCCTTCACGCGGGTCAGCGACGAGCCCATCCAGATATATTCCGGCATCGAGCACCCTCAGATCGTGGTCGTGCTCGACGCGTCCCTCCTGGGAGCCACCAACGTGACCAAGGGCGCTCCCGACGACGCTGTCGTGCTGGTGAACTCGGAGATGACTCCCGCCCAACTGCGCGAGCACTACGGCCTCAAGGGGGGCCGGCTCTTCACCATCGCAGCCACCCGCATCGCGCTCGAGACCATCAAGCGGCCCATCCCCAACACTCCCATGGTCGGAGCCCTCACGCGGATCACCGACCTCTTTCCCATCGAGAAAGTGGTGGAGTTCCTCCGGTACGAGTTCGGCAAGAAGTTCCCGCCCAAAGTGGTGGAAGGGAATATCGCGGCCATCACGCGCAGCTACGAGGAGGTGCAGGGCGAATGAGCACCCCGGGAAAGAGCGCCGGGGACAAGCCCGCGCCCGCCCGGACCCGCTGGGATGTGGACGACATCCAGACCTGGGGCCCCGACAAGCATCAGCTGGGCGCCACCATCCCGTGCGCCGGCAACTCCGAGGAGTTCGAGACTGGCGGCTGGCGGTCGCAGGTCCCCGAGATCGACGTCGCCGCCTGCACCGGATGCATGCTCTGCTACTTCTACTGCCCGGACGCCTCGATCATCATCGAGAACGGGAAGGCGACCGCTATCGACCTCAAGCACTGCAAGGGCTGCGGCATCTGCGCCAAGGAATGCCCCGAGCGCGCTATCGCCATGAAGAACGAGGCCAAGGAGTAGCCGCATGGCCGAGAAGCTCGTGACTACCCTCGCGGTGACCGGCAATGAGGCCGTCGCCGAGGCCATGCGCCAGATCAACCCGGATGTCGTCTGTGCCTACCCCATCACCCCGCAGACCGAGGTGGTGCAGCTGTTCGCCCAGATGGTGGCCGACGGCATCGTCGATACCGAGTTCGTCACCGTAGAATCGGAGCATTCGGCCATGAGCGCGGCCATCGGCTCCGCCGCCGCCGGGGCCCGCACGATGACGGCCACCTCGTCCCAGGGCTTCGCCCTCATGTGGGAACTGCTGTATGTGGCGGCGAGCTACCGCCTGCCCATAGTCATGACCACGGTCAACCGGGCCCTCTCCGGTCCCATCAACATCCACTGCGACCACAGCGACTCCATGGGCGGGCGGGACAGCGGCTGGATCCAGATCTACGGCGAGAACCACCAGCAGGCATACGACAACTGCCTGCAGGCGGTCCGCATCGCGGAGCATATGGACGTGCGCACGCCCACCATGCACATGTATGACGGGTACGTCATCAGCGGGGCCATCGGTCCGCTCGTGATCCTCGAAGACGAGAAGGTCCGGGAGTTCATCGGACCCTACAGAGCCATCAACCCTATGCTGGACGTGGACCATCCGGTCACCGTCGGCCCCTTCGACGGGCTGCACGGCTGGTACTTCGAGCACAAGGTGGCCCAGAACCGGGCCATGGACAGGGCCTTCCAGGTGATTACCGACGTAGCCGACGAGTACGCCGAGCTCACGGGCCGCAAGTACGGCCTACTCGACCCCTACCGCCTCGACGACGCCGAGATCGCCATCGTCGTGGTCGGCTCCACCGCCGGCACCACCCGCACGGTGGTGGACAAGCTCCGTTCCCGGGGCGTCAAGGCGGGCATGGTGCGGGTGCGGGTGTTCCGGCCCTTCCCCCACGTCGCCTTCGCCAAAGCCCTGGAGCATGTGAAAGTCGTGGGCGTCATGGACCGGGCCGACTCGTTCGGTGCGCAAGGGGGGCCGATCTTCCTGGAGATACGGGCCGCCCTCTACGACAGCCACCCGCGTCCGCAGGTGCTGCCCTTCATCTACGGGCTGGGCGGACGCGACATCTTCCCCGACAACATCGAACAGGCGTTCGCCGTGTTGGAAGACACGGCGCGTAGCGGCAAGCGCGCTTCGACAGCCCGCCGCTACCTGAATCTGCGTGAGGACTGAGGACCAGGCATGGCGAAGAACGACCGAAGTGGGAACGGCAGCGGCGGGCAGCCGCAGGACGGCGGATCCCGGAACGCCGGCGGTGCCCAGCCCCAGAGTTCGGCCCTCTATGAGGTCATCAAAGGCATCGACTTCGAGCGCCGGCAACTGGTAGACAAGCCCAAGGGGTTGGGCCTGCTGAGCTTGACCGAAGCGCCGGCGGGACGGTACAAGTGCTACGCCTGCACCTTGTGTGAGCGGGTCTGCCCTGCCGACTGCATCGAATTGGAGTACTGCCCGGAGTTCCCGGAGGAGCCCTTCGACATCGAGGCGGCCCGCGCGGCCGCCCTGGCAACGGGGCCGGGTGAGAGCTGCAGCGCGGCTTCGGCCTGCGTGGTGGGGGAAAGACCGGCTGCCTTCCAAGCCCCCGTGGACATGAAGCTGCTCGACCCGGTGATCGCTGGCATCCGCTCGGGGTCCGGGCTTATCCAGGCCATGCACGCCACCCAGGAAGCCTACGGTTACCTGCCGCGGATGGCGCTGGAAGCCATCGCCGACGAGATGCACTTGGACTTCTCCCGAGTCTACGGGGTGGCCAGCTTCTATAGCCAGTTCCGCCTGAGGCCGGTGGGCAAATATGTTATCGACGTCTGCATGGGGACGGCCTGCCACGTGGCAGGGGCGCCCTTGGTGCTGGAGGCCTTCAGTCAGGAACTGGAGATCCCCGTGGGTGAGACTACGGCCGACGGCCTCTTCACCTTGCAGACGGTCAACTGCGTCGGCGCCTGCGCCCTGGCACCGGTGGTCCGCCTGGGCGACGATCAGACCTTCGGGCGCGTGGGGCCCAACGAGGCCCGGCGGCTTGTGAACAGGTTGCGCAAAGAGGGGGCGGCCGGATGACCGCGCCTAAGAGCGACTCCACCCAACGGGGCGACGAGGATCGGGCCGCCGCCATCCGGGCCGCCCTGAAGACGGCCGTCACCGCCGGATTCGGAGCCTATGTGGCCGGCGACTTGCGCCCGGAGATTCGCGTCTGCGCCGGGACGGCTTGCCACGCCTCGGGCCGCGTCGCCCTGAGGAAGGCCGTGGACCAAGCCCTCGAAGAACGTGGGCTCACCGATGCGGTGGCGGTGGTCGAGACCGGGTGCCACGGGTTCTGCGAGCAGGGGCCCATCATGGTCTTGCGTCCGCAGGGCCTCTTCTACCCTAGACTGCAGGCCAAGGACATCCCCGAGATCATCGAGGCCAGCGTCGTCGGCGAGGGCGTCGTGGAACGCCTGCTCTACAAGCACCCGGAGACCGGCGAAGCCCTGGCTCTCGAGGGGGATATCCCGTTCTACGCGCTGCAGACGCGAGTGGTCTTGGGCCTCAACGGCAAAGTGGACCCCTTCTCACTGGACGACTACCTGGCGCACGGAGGCTACACTGCCCTGACCAAGGTGCTCTCCGAGGCCGACCCCTTGGCCGTCATTACCGAGATCGAGAGCAGCGGGCTGCGCGGCCGGGGCGGAGCGGGCTTCCCCACCGGCAAGAAGTGGCGCGCCGCTCGCTCAAACCCGGGCGAGGTCCACTACGTCATCTGCAACGCCGATGAGGGCGACCCGGGAGCCTTCATGGACCGTTCGGTCCTCGAAGGCAACCCGCACAGCGTCATCGAAGGGATGATCATCGCAGCCTACGCCATCGGCGCCGGCAACGGCCCGGTGGCCGGCTACGTGTACGTCCGGCACGAGTATCCGTTCGCGGTGGAGCGGTTGCGTTTCGCCCTAGGGCAGGCGCGGGAGCGCGGCCTGCTGGGCGCGAACATCCTGGACTCGGGCTTCGACTTCGATATCCGCATCAACCAGGGAGCCGGCGCGTTCGTGTGCGGCGAATCGACTGCCCTGACCGCCTCCATCGAGGGGCTGCGGGGCATGCCGCGTGGCAAGCACATCCGCACCGCGGCCCATGGCCTCCGGGGGCAACCGACCAACCTCAACAACGTCGAGACCTACGCCAACGTGCCGTGGATCATCAACAACGGGGCCACCGCGTTCGCCGCTATCGGGACCAAGACCAGCAAGGGGACCAAGATCTTCTCACTCACCGGCAAAGTGGTGAACGGCGGGCTGATCGAGGTGCCCATGGGGACCACTCTCCGCCAGGTCATCTTCGATATCGGCGGGGGGATGCTCCCCGGGCGCCACTTCAAGGCCGTGCAACTCGGCGGACCCTCAGGAGGCTGTCTGCCGGCCTCGCTGCTCGACGAGCCGATCGACTTCGAGAGTCTGGTGGCCGCCGGCTCCATGATGGGCTCGGGCGGCATGGTGGTGGTGGACGACAGCACCTGCATGGTCGACTTCGCCAAGTTCTTCCTCAAGTTCACGGCCGAGGAGAGTTGCGGGAAGTGCGTTCCCTGCCGGGTGGGGACCACCCGGATGTTCGAGATACTCCAGCGCGTCTCGGAAGGCCGGGCCACACTCGACGACATCGACCTGTTGGAGTCGCTGGCCGACGACGTGGCGGAGGGGTCGCTCTGCGCTCTGGGCGGCAGCGCGCCCAACCCCGTGCTGTCCACCCTGCGCTATTTCCGGGACGAGGTCATGGCCCATGTCGTGGAGCACCGTTGCCCCGCCGGGGTCTGCCGGGCCCTGATCCGCTACCGTATCGACGAGGAGGCCTGCACCGGCTGCCGCGCCTGCTTCCTGAGTTGCCCGAGCAAGGCGGTGTCCGGAGAGCGCAAGCAGGTCCACGTGATCGACCAGAAGCTCTGCATCAAGTGTGACGCCTGCCGCCAGGCGTGCAGGTTCGACGCCGTGCGAGTGGAGACGGGAGCGCTCACGCCGGCCGGAAGGAGGCGGGGATGAACTCGCTGTTCGTCACCATCAACGGCAAGCCGTATGTCGCCGCTCCCGGTGAGACCGTGCTCGACGTGGCTCAGCGCGAAGGCATCAACATCCCCGCTCTGTGCAGCCTGGAGGGAAGCACTCCCTGGGGTGGGTGCCGCCTCTGTTTGGTGGAGGTCGCGGGGGTCGACAAGCTGCAGGCTGCCTGCACCACGTGGGTGGCCGATGGGATGTCCGTGGAAACCGAGACCTCCCGGGTGAGATCGCGCCGGGAGAGCTACCTGCACATGTACCTGTCGGACCACAACGCCTACTGCGAGGCTCCCTGCACCCACGCCTGCCCCACTCACATCGACATCCCGGGCTACCTGGCCGCGCTGGCTGAAGGAAACACCGCGGGCGCCGCGGCCCTGGTGCGCCAGGAACTCCCGTTCCCGGGCATCCTCGGCCGTATCTGCCCGCGCTACTGCGAGCCGGTGTGCCGGCGGGGCGAGGTGGACGAGCCTATCGCCATCTGCGCCCTGCACCGGGCTGCGGCCGACCACTCGAACGCCCACCTGACCCGAGGCGCCGCCAGCGGCAGGCGGGTGGCGGTGGTAGGCGCGGGGCCGGCCGGGCTGTCCGCGGCCTGGTTCCTGACCGGACGGGGTCACCAGGTCACCGTCTACGACGCCGAGGCCCTCCCGGGTGGATCGCTGCGCTACCTCATCCCCGAGTTCCGCCTTCCCGCCGCGGTCCTCGACGCGGAGTTGCAGCCGCTTTGGGAAGCCGGCGTTCGCTTCGTGGGCGATTCGAAGATGCAGTACGAAACCGACCCGCAGGGCCTCTTCGACGCCGGTTTCGACGCCGTGCTCTTGAGCGTTGGCGCGAA
Source organism: uncultured Actinomycetota bacterium (assembly GCA_963843515.1). GTDB lineage: Bacteria > Actinomycetota > Thermoleophilia > RBG-16-64-13 > RBG-16-64-13 > CAIQPS01. Next base: position 138,306 of record CAWJKH010000008.1, on the reverse strand, counting down.
TTCCGCGTCGGACAAGGCGGGCCGGCCGGACCAAGGCCGGCGGGATGCTGCGGAGGAGACCGGAGCCGAGATGGCGGCCGCGACCCGGCTGGATGCGCTCGAGTTCCTCAGGCAGCAACGGGACGGACGCCGCACGCTGTTCTCCGGACCGGTGACGGTCGTCGGCGACGGCATGACCGCGGTGGACGCCGCCCGCACCGCCCTGCGGTCGGGGGCCCAGACCGTCACCCTCGTGACCCGCCACACCCTGGATGCCATGCCGGCGGGAGCGCATGAGGTGGCGGCCGCCCAGACGGAGGGCGTGTCCTTCGAGTTCGGGGCCACTGCCGAGCGACTTGAGCAAGCGAGGGGCACCACCTTTATCATCGCAGCGGACGGGAGCGAAACCGGCGCGGCAGCCACCCAGACGGGCGACGCCGTCCTCAAGGCGAACCAGTACACCGGGCGCACGTCGCGCGACGGGTTGTTCGTCGCCGGCGACGCCCTGGGCGGAATCCCCTCCGCCATCCATGCCATCGCCGGCGGCAAACGCGCCGCATTGGCAGTCGACGCCTGGCTGCGCGGTGAGGACCTCGCCGAGCTCGAGCAGCAACTGGAGACTTATGCCTGCCTGCCCTACCTGCAGCAGCTGAAACGGGCCGAGGAGCTGGGCGCGCTCGAGAGCACGGCCCGCCGCCTGGCCGAGCGCCACCCGGTGTGGCTCAAGATGGGCGCGGCCGCCAAGCCGGAACCCCGTGCCCTCATGCCCAAGGTCTCCAAGGCCAAGCGTCTGACGGGCTTCGATGTGGAGGTGGAGAAGGGCTACAGCCTGGCCACGGCCCAGGCGGAAGCCGGACGCTGTTTACAGTGCGAATGCCCGAGCCTGGGTGACTGCGACCTCCAACGCCTAGGGGTGGAGTACGGGATCACCACCAACGACCTGGTCGCCAAGGACAGCCGGGTCCGCGCGGTGCAGCCGCAACTTGAGCACCCCTTCATCCGGCGCGATATGGAACGCTGCATCGCCTGCGGGCGCTGCGTGCGCGTCTGCCGCGACGTGGCCGGCCCGGCCTGCTACGACTTCACCGGCCGGGGCTTCACCATCAATGTCGACACGCCGTACGGTGAAGCCCTGCAACTTGCGGACTGCATCAGTTGCGGCCGCTGCGTCACGACCTGCCCCACGGGGGCGCTCACCTTCAACGAGCGCCGACTGAGCTCGTTCAAGGTCGACGAGAGCCGCTGCATCCTCTGCCGCGAGTGCATCAACGTCTGCCCGGTGGACGCCCTGGAGGAGACCGAAGTTTTCGAGACCGCCCGCCGGAGTTGGCTGGAGTTGGTCGCCGAAGGCAGCCGGTTGGCCGGAGGTCACCGCATGTGTGCCGGCTGCGGCGCCCCGGTGGTCGTCCGCCAGGTGCTCATGGGTACCAGCGACCCGGTGGTGATCAGCGCCGCCACCGGTTGCCTGGAGGTCAGCACCACCATCTACCCGTACACCTCGTGGAAGAGCAGCTTCATCCATACGGCCTTCGAGAACTCCGCGGCCACCCTCAGCGGCGTGGAGACTGCGTTCCGGGCGCTCAAGAAGAAGGGCGCCATCGACGACAACGTCAAGTTCATCGCCTTCGGCGGCGACGGCGGCACCTACGACATCGGCCTCCAGTCGCTCTCCGGCGCCATGGAGCGCGGCCACCGGATGCTCTACGTCTGCTACGACAACGGCGCCTACATGAACACCGGCTTCCAGCGCTCCGGAGCCACCCCCACCGGCGCCTGGACCACGACCAGCCCGGTGGGCGCCGAGTCGCCCGGCAAAATCCAGCAGCGCAAGAATCTCACCGAACTCATGATCGCCCACGGGCTCCCGTACGTCGCCCAGGCTTCGCCCCACGACCCCCGCGATCTGGTGCGCAAGGCAGCCAAGGCGCTCTCTATCGACGGACCCACGTTCCTCAACGTCATCGCCCCCTGCCCGCGGGGCTGGCGCTCCGATGGAGCCGAGAGCATCGACCTGGCCCGGGAAGCGGTCAACACGTGCTACTGGCCTCTGTTCGAGTTCGAAGACGGCCAGTACCACCTGACCTACCGGCCGCATCACAAGCTGCCACTGGTGCCGTGGCTCAAGCGGCAGGGCCGTTTCGCCCACTTGTTCCAACCCGGCAACGAGGCGACTCTAGAGTTGCTGGAGCACTACGTGGACGACGAGTGGGGGAAGCTTCTGCGGCGGTGCGGCGAACCGAGCGAGAGGGACTGGCAGGCCCACCTGCAGGCCAACGGCTGTCTGCTGCGGTAGCCGCCCCGAGCGACCGGCTGCTAGCATAGGCGTCCATGGACGCTCATCGGATAACCGGGCTGGAGATCAGAGCACCTCGGCAAGAGGAGTTCCACGAAATCCTCGAGATCGCCAACCTGGTGTTCGGCGAGGAGACGACCCCCGAGGACGAGCAGGCCCTGCTCCAGGCTTTTCCGTTCGACCGCGCTCTCTGCGCATACGACGCGGGGTGCATGGTCGGCACCCTCGCCGTCTACTCCATGGAGCTGACTCTGCCCGGCCGGCGGGCGCTGCCCGCAGGAGGCGCCACCTGGGGCGGCACCCTGCCCACCCACCGCCGCCGCGGGATTTTGCGGGCGCTGTTCACCGCTCAGATCGCGGACATGCGGGAGCGCAGCGAGCCCGTCTCCGTACTGTTGGCCTCCGAAGCCAGCATCTATCCCCGGTTCGGCTACGGTCCGGCGACCAACATCATGAGCTTTTCCATCGAGCGGGCTTACGCCGGTTTCACCGACCCGCTGCCTCCCGCCGGATCGGAACGGATCACCCTGGTGACGGATCTGGAGGCGGCCGGCCGGCTCCCCGCTATCTACGAGGCCTTGCGGCTGGACCAGCCCGGAGCAGTGACCCGCTCCGCGAAGTGGTGGGCGCACTACCTCTGGGACCCGCCCATCGAGCGCATGGGCGCCACGAAGATGTATCACGTCATCCACGCAGGAGTCGACGGAAGGGGCGACGGCTATTTGAGCTACCGCATCAAGGAGCAGTGGTCCGCCGCCACTCCCATGTACGAGGCCATAGTAGTGGAACTCCTGGCCGGGAGCCCGGAGACCTACAGGGCTCTCTGGCACTACGTCCTCGCCACGGACCTCTGCCACTCTATCTCCTGCTGGAAGGCACGGGTGGACGAGCCTCTCCGCTGGCTGCTGGCCGATTCCCGCCGGCTGGCGGTGAACGCCGTCGCCGACGATCTGTTCGTGAAGCTGCTCGACATCCCCAGGGCGCTGGCCGCCCGGACCTACAACGCGCCGGGACGGGTGGTGCTGGAAGTCTTCGACCCATTCCCCTCTCCCCGGACCGGCCGCTACCTGCTCACTGCAGAAGAAGGCGGCGCCGGAGTCGAATGTCGCCCCACCGATCTTCCGGCCGACATCTCCCTCCGGCTGGACTCTTTGGGGGCCGTGTACCTGGGAGGCATGAGCTTCGCCAACCTCGTGCGCGCGGGTCGGGCCAAGGCCGTGCATCCGCAGGCTTTGGCCGCTGCCGACGCGATGTTCCTCATCAGCGTCGCCCCCTACTGCTCCACCATGTTCTGAAGCCTTTCCCGCGAGGACCGAGGACCTCGATCATGCACCAACCAGGCCCCCTGCCCTTCCACCGTGCCGAGCGTCTCATGAGCCCACGCCGTCTGGAAACGCAACTGAGCGAGCGGGACCTTGTGCGGCTCCTGGCCCTGCGGGGCGACGAGGACGTGGTCGACCTTGGCAGCGGCGTGGGATTCTACACCGACCGAATGGCAGCACTGACGACCGGCACGGTCTACGCGTTGGACGTCCAGCCGGAGATGCACGAGTTCTACCGCGCACGGGGCCTCCCCGCCAACGTCACCCCGATCTCAGGCGACGTCCGACATCTGGAACTGCCTGCGTGCAGCCTCGATGTGGCTTTCTCTATGGCCACCTGGCACGAGACCGGCGGGGTTATCGATCTGGCCGGTCTTTCCCGGGCGTTGCGTCCCGGCGGCAGGCTGGTGATCGTCGACTGGCGAAAGGATCCCGACTTCCCGGAGGGCGGTCCTCCCCTCGATATTCGCTTCAGCAAGGAGGAGGTGGCCGGCTCGCTGGGCCCCTACTTCCGCGCCATGAGTACGGAAGACCTGGGCGCCGTCATGTTCGCCGTTGTGGCCGCCCGGGTCGACCTGCCGGAGTGACCCGCGGCACCTTAGGTCCGCCGGTGGGCGACGCCTCAGGGTGATGTCTACACCGCGCGTGGCCGTTGTGGCCTTACTCGTCGGCCTCCATGTCCACGCTGCGCTCCCGTTTGAGAGTGCCCCGACGGCGCTTGTCCTCTAATCGTCTCTTCTTTGCCTGCCCGGGGATCTTCACCGGATGGCGCTCGGGCTTCTCGGTCAGCGCTTCGCGAAGCAGTTCAACAAGCCTCTCGACGGCCGCGTCCCGGTTCGCCAGTTGGGTGCGATGGCGCTGAGAGACTACGCGCAGGACCCCTTGACGGTTGATGCGGCTGGCAAGGCGGTTGTGCAGAAGCTCGCGCTGTGGCGGGGAGAGGACCGCCGACTCGTCGATACGAAACAGCACGGTGACCCTGGTGTTGAGCTTGTTGACGTTCTGCCCTCCTGGTCCGCTGCTGCGAGAGGTGGAGAAGTCGAGCTCCTCGTCGGGTATCTCGAGGTCGTCAAGCACGTGTACCATGGTCAACATGATATTCCCGCCGGAGGACGACACGGCACCGATCTCACCAGCACCGACCACGCGAGGCGCATCCGGAGACGGTCCTCCCGGCTTTCTCCTCTCTCTGTTTCAGACAATGGTGGCGGCGGCCGACCCCAAGCGCCTGCTTCCCGGGCGACTTCCCCAGCCACCGAGAGGAAGGACCGTCGTTGTAGGCGCCGGCAAGGCGGCCGCCGCCATGGCCCGGGCCGTCGACCAGCATTGGCCCGGCGAGCTCTCCGGTCTGGTCGTGACCCGCCGCGGGCACGGCGTTCCCTGCCCCAGGATCGAGGTCGTGGAGGCCGGTCACCCCCTACCGGACCTCGCCGGGACCGACGCGGCCGCCCGAATCCTCCGCCTCGTCCACCGTCTCGCCGCGGACGACCTGGTAATCGTGCTCCTGAGCGGCGGCGGCTCCGCCCTCCTGAATCTTCCCGCTTCCAACCTGACCCTCGCCGACGTCCGGGAGGTGAGCGACCAGTTGCTCCGCTCCGGAGCGCCCATCGCAGAGATGAACTGCGTGCGCAAGCACTTGTCCGCGATCAGCGGGGGTAGGCTGGCCGTAGCGGCCTGGCCCGCCCAGTTGGTCACCTTCGCCATATCGGACGTCCCCGGGGACGACCGGGCGGTCATCGCGTCCGGGCCCACGGTGGGCGACCCGTCCACGTTCGCGGAAGCCCGAGAGATCGCTGAAACGCTATGGGCTGAGCCTGCCCGCCTCCGTGGCCGACCATCTGGGCGCCGGCCGCGACGAGACTCCGAAGCCCGGCGACACGCGGCTGACGCGCGGCCGGTTCGTGCTACTGGCCACCCCCGGCACCGCACTCCAGGCCGCCGCTGCGGCCGCCCGGGCGGCCGGCATCGAGCCGGTGGTGCTGGGGGCGGAGGTGCAGGGGGAAGCGCGCTTGGTCGCCACGGAGCACGCCGCCCGCGTGGCCGGCCTGCTCGCGGGCGCGGGAGAACCGGGGGAACGGGCGCCGCTCTTGGTGCTGTCCGGTGGCGAGACCACGGTGACGGTGAGGGGCGCGGGGCGCGGAGGTCGGAACACTGAGTACCTTCTTGCGCTGGCACTGGCTCTCGAGAAAGAGCCGGCCTCTCAGGGATATCTGCCCGGCCCAACCGGCACGCCCTTGATCTACGCCCTGGCCGCCGACACCGACGGGATCGACGGTACCCAGAACAACGCGGGAGCGCTCCTCTATCCCGACACTCTGGCCCGGGCCAGGATGGCCGGGATCGATGCCAAGGCCTTCCTTGCCGCCAACGACAGCTACGGCTTCTTCGCCGCCCTGGGCGACCTCGTGGTGACCGGCCCGACGCTCACGAACGTCAACGACTTTCGCGCGATCTTCGTTTCTGCCTGAGGGCTCTACTGCTCGAGGGTCATGAGGATGCACCGGCCCGAGATGGCCGCCATCCCATGTGCTTCACAGTAGGCGAGGGCGGCCACTGACTCCGCCCCGGGCTGGAACCAGACATGATCGATGCCCGCCTCGTCGGCTTCGCGCACCACCGTTTCCCCCTGCTTGGGTGGCACCACGATGAGGGCGCAGTCGACGTGCTCCGGGACGTCTGACAGGCTGGGGTAGGCGGTCTCGCCCTCCACCTGCGTTGTCTTCTTGTTGATCGGGTAGACCCGCTTGCCCGACCGCCTGAGCGCCCGGAAGGTGATGTTGCCGAACTTGCTCCGGTCGTCGGAAGCACCCACCACTGCCCAGGTTTCGCCCTGAAGGAACTCGCTGACCCGCTCTCTATCGGCCATCAACCGCCTCCCCTCTGATCGACAGGATGATATGCCCGGTAAGACCGCTGATGGAACCAAGCACCAAGTCGGCCAGGGAAAGGGCGTCAGGTGAGGGCGGGAAGTCCAGGTTCGGGATGGCGATGACGGCAAGCCCGGCGGCAGCGGCAGCCCGCAGGCCGTTCGACGAGTCCTCGATCGCCGCCGCCCGGGCCGGAACGGTCTCGAGGCGTTTGCAGGCCTCCAGATAGACATCCGGGGCAGGCTTGCCCGTGGCCACCTGGTCGGAGGAGACCACCGCTCCGAAGTAGTGGCGTAGGCCCGCCAGTTCGAGCGCGTACTCGATCAGTTCGATAGGGGAGGAGGACGCCACCCCCAGCCGGAACATCGGAGCCAACCCAACGATCGCTTCCCGGGCGCCGGGGATGAGAGGCAGGTGCTCGGCGTAGCGGGCCTGCAACAGCGCCACCACCCCCTCGTAGATAGCCTGGGGAGGGAGGGCGACACCGACGCTGTCGCGCATGTATTCGGCCCACTGCATGGAGTTGGCCCCCATGACCGCGGGCTGGTCGTTCTCGTCCCAGCGACCACCATGCTTGGCGGCGAAGTCGTGGCGGACTTCGTTCCATTCCCGCTCGGTCTCCAGGATGACCCCGTCGAGGTCGAAGATGACGGTATCGATGGCCATGGCGCAGAGGTTAGCAGACCGTGGGGCTCGCGAGCGGCGGCGAGCGCGGGCGCCCCGAAGGCGTGTCCCGCGGTTTGCGCCCACGGTCGCGGGGCGGTAGCGGCCCGTCGGCCGGCGGCCGCGGCAGGACGGCTCCGCCGTCGGGCCGCCCCGCGCCCGGCCCTACTCGTCTTCGAAACCGTTGCCGCTTGCCACCCCTTCGTCGACCCCGCCCAGCGGTAGGAGACCGGCCGCGGTCTCGCCCGGCAACTCCTGGACAGACCTCAGCCTGCGCTCGATCGTCCGGCTCTTGCGGGCCGCGTCCTCGATGGTGTTGGAAGCCTGGTCGAGCTTCTTGTGCACCTTGTCGAGCACGTCGCCGAACTGGCCGAACTGGGTCTTGACCGCCCCCAGGAGCTGCCAGACCTCGCTCGAGCGCTTCTCGATCGCGAGCGTGCGGAAGCCCATCTGCAGGCTGTTGAGCAGCGCCGCCAGCGTGGTCGGGCCGGCGACCACCACCCGGAAGTCGTTCTGCAGAGTATCCACCAGCCCCGGACGGCGCAGCACCTCGGCGTACAGACCCTCGGTGGGCAGGAACATGATGCCGAAGTCGGTCGTACGGGGCGGGTTGAGGTACTTGCGCCTGGATGTCCTTGGCGGACGCCTTGACCCGGGCCTCGAGCGCCTTCAGCGCCGCGTCCATGCCCGCCAGATCGCGCATCTCCTGCGCATCGACCAGCCGCTGGTAGTCCTCGACCGGGAACTTGGCGTCGATGGGCAGCCAGACGACGTCGCCCTCGCGCCCCGTCGCGGCCGGGCAGGCGGACGGCGAACTCCACCCGCTCGCCGCTGCCCTGCTTGCAGGCCACGTTGGCCTCGTACTGCTCGGGGGTGAGGATCTGCTCGAGCAGCGAAGCTCAGCTGCACCTCGCCCCAGGTGCCCCGCGTCTTCACGTTGGTCAGCACCTTCTTCAGGTCGCCCACGCCGGCGGCCAGCGCCTGCATCTCGCCCAGGCCCTTGTGGACCGCTTCCAGCCGCTCGCTCACCTGCTTGAACGACTCCCCCAGGCGCTTCTCGAGCGTGCTCTCGAGCCGCTCGTCGACGGTCTTGCGCATCTCCTCGAGCTTGGCGGGCGTTCTCCTCCTGCAGCTGGCGCAGCCGCTCGTCGACCGTGGCCCGCAGCTCGCCCAGACGCCGCTCGTTGGAGTCGGTCAGCGTCACCAGTTGGAGCGGCGAAGGTATCCAGGTGGATCTTCTGGTGCGTGCCGAGCTGGCCGACGCTGTTGACGAGCGGAGTCGTCGAGGCCCTTGACGGCCCGCGAGACCTCGTCGCGCACCTGCTGCGGTTCGTCGCGGCCTCCTCCCGGCTGCGGGCCATCTCCTCCCGCACCAGGCGGTCGGCCCGCTCCTGTCCGGCAGCAAGTTCCTGAAGCGCCTCCGGGCCGGAGGCGACGCGCTGGAGCCGAGCCACCCGCAGGAGCAAGGCGACGGCCACCAGTAGCAGAACTAAGGAAACGATGGCCAGAGCTTCCGTCATTCGCAGCCTCCTTCGGCCGTCAGTTGCTTCCACGCGGGCTTCGACCACTATACCGACGCCCCCGGACAGGCTGATGGACACCGGCATGCATTCCCCGCGGCTTCGCGCTAGAATCACCGGAAAAAGGAGGTAGGCGTGATCGACTGGGACCGGAAGATCGTTGGTGAGGGCCTGAGTTTCGACGATATCCTCCTCATCCCCGCGGAATCGGGGGTGCTGCCGAAAGAGACCGACGTCCGCTCCCGTCTTACCAGCAAGATCACCCTCAACATCCCCCTCCTGTCCGCCGCCATGGACACGGTCTCCGAGACCGCCCTGGCCATCGCTCTGGCGCGGGAGGGAGGCATCACCATCATCCACAAGAACCAGCCGGTCGACCGACAGGCGGAGATGGTGCGCAAGGTCAAGAGGAGTGAGGCGGGGATGATCGTCGACCCCATCACTCTCCCCTCTCACCGCCAGCTACGGCGACGCCGAGGCCCTCATGAAGGAATACCGGATCTCGGGCGTGCCCATCATTCATCCCGACGGACGCTTGGCCGGCATCATCACGAACCGCGACACCCGGTTCGAGACCGACTTCTCCAAGCCGGTCACCGCGCTCATGACTTCACAGAACCTGGTGACCGTGCCGGTGGGGACGACGCTCGATCAGGCCATCGAGCAGTTCAAAGTCCACAAGATCGAGAAGCTCCTCGTGGTGGATGACGATTTCAAGCTCCGGGGCATGATCACCATCAAAGACATCATGAAGATGATCGAGTTCCCCGATGCGTGCAAGGACGAGCTAGGGCGTCTGCGAGTGGGCGCTGCGGTGGGCGTGGCCAATGACACCGCCGACCGGGTGGCAGCGCTGGTGGAGGCGCAAGCCGATGTCATCTGCATCGACACCGCCCACGGCCATTCTCGAGGCGTGCTCGATGCCATCGAGAAGATCCGGGAGGACTACCCCGGCATCGAGCTCATGGCCGGGAACGTGGCGACCGCGGATGGCACCAAGGCCCTCATCGAGCGGGGCGTCAACTCGGTGAAGGTGGGAATCGGGCCGGGCTCCATCTGCACCACCCGGGTGGTGACTGGATGCGGCGTCCCCCAGATCACCGCCATCTCGAGCTGCGCCGCCGAGGCCTACAAATACGGCGTGCCGGTGGTGGCCGACGGCGGCATCCGCTACTCCGGCGACGTGGTCAAAGCCCTGGCCTCGGGAGCGCACAGCGTGATGATCGGCTCCCTGTTCGCGGGGACGACCGAGAGCCCGGGCGAGCGCATCCTCTGGGAAGGCCGCAGCTACAAGGTGTACCGAGCCATGGGCTCCGTGGGGGCCATGAGCGAGGGCCACAGCGCCGACCGCTACTTCCAGGAAGACCAGAAGAAGCTGGTGCCCGAGGGCATCGAGGGCATGGTGCCACACAAGGGCCCCTTGGGCGACGTGGTGTTCCAGCTGGTGGGCGGCCTGCGGGCGGGCATGGGCTACACCGGCTCGGCCTCCGTCGAGGAGCTGCACAAGCGGGCGAGGTTCACCCGCATCTCGGCCGCCGGGCTGGCGGAGAGCCACCCGCACGACGTGCAGATCACGAAGGAAGCGCCCAACTACGAGCGGCGGCTGCCCTTCTCGTAGCCCTCGGGACAGAAGGCGCGAAAGCGCCGAGTTTCCCTTGAGTTGAGTTGTCGCCAGGGGTCGCGTGCGTCCCTGGGAGCGTTTTTGCGTACTCGCATTTTAAGCGGACGGGGATGCACGCGGCCCATGGCCTCTCAGTGACCGTGATATGCGAGGGTCTGCGCCAGCACCTGCTCTACCTCGGCGGTCGCTCGATCGTCGAGCTCCAGGCCCTTGACGTCGGAGAGCGGGTTCTCCACCAGACAACGCAGGGTGGAGACGGCGCCGGTGCTGAGTGCGAAGCAGGCGGTCCCTGCAGTCTCCACGCAGGGCTCGCAAAGCATGCCCCCCAGCCCGGGTGAGAACCCATAGAGCGGCCCCTCCCTGCCGCAGCGCGCGCAGCGAGACACTTCTGGGGCATATCCGAGCAGCACCAGCAGCTTCAGCCGGGTGGCGAGGACCATGTTCATCGCGGTCGCCGCGTCCTCAGCCTCTGCGAGACCCGCGACCCCGCGTGCAAGCAGGTTGAACGCCGGGGCGCTGGCTTCTTCCCCGGGGAAGAGATGGCGCACGGCTGTCAGCAGCCGAGCGCCCTCCTCCATGCGGAACAACTCGTCGCGGACTCCCTGGAACGTGCGGATCGTGTCCACGCCCACCATGGTGTAGAGGGTTCCCCGGCCGGCGTGCAGACTGGCCCGGATAAGGCTGAACGGCTCCAGCCGGCCGCCCACCTTCGACTTGGTGCGCCGCACACCCTTCGCCACCGCGCTCAGGCGTCCGCGGTCGCGGGTGTAGAGCGTGACGATACGGTCGGCTTCGCGGTAACGCATGGAGCCGATGACCAAGGCGTCGGTGGTGAAGAAGCGCGAGCTCACCCAGGCCTCCGGCTCGGTCTCTGTCGGCGTGGCGCCGCCGGCCCGGCCGGTGCCTCCCCGGCCCGGCTCAGTCCTTGTCCGCCGAGAATTCCTTGATGATGTCGACCGCGCTGGAGGTCCCGATACGAGCGGCACCCGCGTTGATCATGAGCTCGGCATCCTCCGCCGTGCGGATGCCACCGCTGGCGTCCACCCCCACGCTTTCGGGGAGAAGATCGCGGAACAGCTCCACATCCTTGGCTGTGGCCCCCCCCGGAGCCCAACCTGTGGAGGTCTTGATAAAGTCGGCGCCGGAATCCTCCACGATCTTGCAGACCAGGCGCTTGAGCTTCTCGTCCAGGTAGTACGCTTCCACGTTGGCCTTCACCAGTACCAGGCCGCGCCCCGTGTTCACACTGGTCATCCTCACTGTGCGGACGACGCTGCGCAGTTCGTCGCGCACGTAGCGGAAATCACCCGACAGCATGGCCGGGATGTTCAGGATGACATCGAGCTCGTCCGCGCCGAGGGCTACCGCCTGCTCGGCGCCGGTGATCTTGGTGCGCTGAGAGTCGGCCCCCAGCGGGTAGGACACGACTGTTCCTACCTTGACGTCGTATCCCTGGAGCAACTGCCGGGCCACAGGAACGCAATAAGGGAGTACGCAGACCGACGCGAAGTGATAGGAGATGGCGTCCCTGCATAGCGCCTCGACCGCCGTGGTCGTGCTCGTGGCCTCCAGCAGAGTGCTGTCTATGGTCTTGGCAAGCTCTTCGACTCTCACTGTCCGCCCGCCTCTCCTTCGTCGGTTTTCTAATCATACACCGCCCCGCAAGCCCTCCCCGGGGCCGACGGGCAGCGGCGCCCCGCGCGGCCGCTCGCCCTCGATTCGCCCGGAACGGGTGCCGCCCGGCGGCCCGGCGCCGCCCCGCCGGGGGCGGCGTGGCAGCGGGCTACGGCTCAGCCCAGGGCGCAGGGGCCGGAGCCGCCTGCGCCGCTGGCGGCAGTGTCCTCAGGGAACCGCCAACGCAAGATATGCCGGTCTTCTCTTTCCCCATAGAAGTGAGGAGCGAATCTATCGTCCTCAAAGCCCGCACTCCGGTACAGCGCCAGCGCCGCCAAGTTGGTGGGAGCCACGGTGAGGACCAGGCCCTTCGCCCCCAGGGCCCGGCTCTGCTCTGCGACCTGCCGCAACAGCTCTCTCCCCAGGCGACGACCCCGCCAGCGCGGCCGGATGTAGAAACCGACCACGTAGAAGAAATCAGGGTCGTCCAGCACCCGCATCAGCTGGCATCCCCCGGCGACGTCCTCACCCACGCGGGCCACGAAGACCGCTCCCGCCTGAGCCATGACGGCCAGATCGTAGGTCCGCAGGCCGGTGGGCCCGAAGGCCTCGAAGTCGTACCTCTGCAGCTCGCGCAGCAGTTCCTGGTCGGGGTCGCAGACCCGGGAGAGAGTCATGCGGGCGCCACCCGCACCGGCCGCCGGCGGCACGGCGGCGCCCGGCGAGCGGTCGGCCGCACCTGCGGCCACCGCCTCAGCGGCGTCGATCAAGCGGCCCAACTCCGGCGAAAGGCGGTCTCCGGCCACGGCTCTTCTAGAACCAGAACTGGAAGATGAGGGTGGTCACGCCGATCCCCAGAAGAGCCCCGAGGACGACCTCGAAGACCGAATGGATCCCGGTCTCCACCCGGGTCTGGGCGACCAACACCGCCATTATGAAGGCGATGAAGCTCACCAGGATGCCCTGCGGCTGGCCGGCCACCACGAAGGTGACCGCCGTCCAGCCGGCAAAGGCCAGGGCGGCGTGGCCGGACGGCAGGCCGCCGGACAGCGGAGTTCCCTTCCTCCGTGTGGCCTTGAGCGCTATGACCGCCAGGACGACAACGGCCAGAGCGACCACCGTCAGATGGGCAGGAGAACGCCTGATGACGCTCAGCAGGTCGAGCGACACATGTGTCAGACGGTCGGCAAGCACAAGATAAGCCACTACGAGCGCATTGATCGCTGCGACCAGCACGGCGCCGGCGGCCATGTCCTTGGCCGCCTTCGCCCGCGGGTCGAACTGGTCGGTGATCATGTCCACCACCGCCTCCACCGCTGAGTTGAGCAGCTCCGTGATGAAGACCAGCGCAACCGCGACGAAGATCAGCACCAACTCCAGGCGCGTCAGGTTCAGGAATACGCTCGCGATGAGGACGGCGAACGCGAGGAGGATATGCACTCGCATATTCCGCTGGTGCCGGACCGCTGCCACCAGGCCCTGAAACGCGTGGTTGAAGCTCTGAAGGAGCGAGACCTGGCGACGTCGCTCTTCGGTGCTTACCGGTGAAGGTTTCCTCTCCTCATCCACGGGCGCCAGCCGGCCCCAATAACCCCGCGAACCGACCGAACTGCTTCAGCAGACCCTGCTCTCGCTCCCGCATCTCACCATGGTCGGTCTCGTGATCGAAGCCGGCCAGGTGCAGGGCGCCATGGATAAGGGTCCAGCTCAACTGGAGGTCCGGGTTCCGGCCTTCCTCCTCTGCGTAACGGACGACCACCTGCGGACATACCACGATCTCCCCGGTTACTCCTTCGCTCGCCGTTTCGCCGGGAAACCCCGGGTCCGTGGCGTAGTCAAAGGCTAGGACGTCGGTGGAGCCTTCCTGCCTGCGGTAGCGGCTGTTTAGCTCTATCATGGACGCCTCGTCCACGAAGGCCACGACGACCCCGCCGGCGACCCCTTCCGTCTTCAGCACCGCCTCCACCAACTCCCTCACCCCTTCGCGGTCACCCACTAGGCCGGTGCTGTCGACCAGGTCGACCGCGAGCGTCATGGCCCGTCGTGGTCAGGGGTGGTGTCGTCGATCCCGGGCTCCGGCCGGGGCGGCGCGGTTGCAGGCCGTCGCCGCTCCACCTGCCCGTTGCGCTCCGGATACTCGATACGGTGCCCCACCAAGCCGCGCAGGCTCATGTCGAACGACTCCTGGATCATGTGCAGGTCGCCCAGGGTCAGATCGGACTCGTCCAATTGGCCGTCTTCCACCTTCTGTTTGATGATCTCCTGGATCATCCCCTGCAGCTTCCGCCGGGTGGGGTTCTGCATGGCACGGGCGGCCGCCTCGACGCTGTCGGCCAGCATCACTATAGACGCTTCCTTGGAGCGGGGCTTCTGCTCCTCGTAGCGGTAGCTCTCCTCGTAGACGGCGTCCTTCGCGGCTTCCTTCGAGGTCTGCACGGCCTTGTGGTAGAAGTAGGCGAGCACCGAGGTGCCGTGGTGCTGCTTGATGATGTCCACCACGGGCTGGGGAAGACCGTACAGCCGGGCAAGATGTTCCCCATCTCTGACGTGGGCCGTTATAGCCAGCTTGGAGAGGTTGGGGTTCAGGCGATTGTGCGGGTTCTCCACGTAGATCTGGTTCTCCACGAAGTACTCCGGCCGGATGGTCTTCCCGATGTCGTGGTAGTACGCCCCCACCCGGGCGAGCAAGGGGTTGGCGCCAATGGCCTCCGCGGCGGCCTCCGCGAGGTTCCCCATCTGGATGCTATGGTTGTACGTGCCCGGAGCCACCTGCAGTAACCGCTTGAGTAGCGGCTGCGCCGGATTGGCGAGCTCGAGCAGACGCAGCGGAGTGGTGAGGTTGAACACCGTGTCGAGGATAACCAGACCGAGCACGGTCACCGCCCCAGAGAGCGCCCCGTTCGCCAGGCCCCAGAAGGCCTCCTTGAGAGCCGTCCCTGAAGCGGCCTCCGTGAATATCTCCACGCTGAAGATGGTCAAGGCCGCGATACCCATGGTGGCAAGCCCGGCTCCTATCAGACCAGCCCTTTGCGTCACGCGGGACACCAGGTACAGCGACAGCGCGCCGACGACGAGGGCTACGATGGCGTAGCGCATGTCGAGGTCGGTCAGCAGACCGATGTTCAGCGAGGTTAGGGCGACCAGAAGCAGCGCACTGCGCGCGTTCAGGATGACGGCCACCGTCATGCCCAGCGCGGCCACCGGGATGATGTACGGGGAGAGTGGCTCGATGATCAGCAGCCGGGCCAGCAGGGTGAAGCCCAGCAGGAGTGACATCAGGGCGAGCTTCATGTTGTTGGGGAAGCCGGCGGCCCGGTTGAAACGGTAGAGCAGCCGGGAGAAGATGGCCGTCTCCAGAAGTACGATGAGGAAGACGCCCAGCCACACCTTCCAGCCCGTGCGCGAGCCCGTCAGCCCCAGCGCCTTGAAGACGACGAGATCCTGGGCCGTAAGGGTGTCGCCCTTCTGCACGACTGTGTCGCCTTGTTGCACCGTGACCAGCACCGGTGCCACCTGGTCCATGGCCGCCTTCTGCCGGACGAGGGTCTGGGCTTGGTCGAGTAGCTGGTTGGGCCCGATGTACCCCGCCGCCACCTCGTAGACCGCCTGGCCGGTCTGTGGCGATCCGGAAAGAGAGTCGGTGATTGACTTGAGGTCCTGACGCGCGACTTCGAGGGTGTCGACAGTGATGTGGTGGGCGAAGACGGTCGTGAGAGCGCCCAAGGCCTGACGCTGGAGCAGGTCGTAGCCGGCGGCGTCGACAGCGAGGAGATACTCGATCGTCTGGTCGGAGACGGTCGCCGGGGCCACCTTCCTGAGCTGGGCTTTCGCGGCCGCGATGTCGTTCGAGGCCGCAACCGCAGCCCGCTGAGCATCGACCTGGGCGAAGAAATCCTCCAGGGCCTTGGTCGCTCGGGGCAACGCCTGCTCATCCGGTTGGTACACCGGCTCCACGAGTTGGGCCACCTGCTGCTTGAGCCCGGCGGTGGCTTCCACATCGAGCACCGTGACCGTCCGGTCGGCGACCACCGCATGCGGCGCCGGCTTGCCCACCGAGAACCCGTGGAGGGCCGGTAGGTAGGCGGTCCAGATGATCACCGTGATACCGACCAGCAGGCAGGCGAGGAGCACGAGCTCGAAGCGCTGGGGGTTACGCCCGTCGAGCCACTCCCGGAAATCGGCGAGACGCTCCCGCAGCCGGAAACGGAACCGGTTCATCGGCTATCTCCGGCGGTGGTCACCCGGTAGCCGTGGCCTCTCCCCGGCTCGCGCGCCGACGTTCTCCCGTACCGCGCCTACCGGGCCGCGGGCCGGGCGCGGATGTCTCTCCGTAGACCTTGTAGGCCGACACGATGTCCTGCACCAGCTTGTGTCGAACCACATCCTGACTGTCGAAGTAGACGAAGGTGATATCTGGGATGCGCGAGAGCACGGCTCCGACGTTCACCAGCCCGGAGTGCTGGCCTCGTGGCAGGTCGATCTGGGTGATGTCGCCGGTGACGATCATCTTGGCCCCGAAGCCCAGCCGGGTGAGGAACATCTTCATCTGCTCGGGCGTGGTGTTCTGGGCCTCGTCCAGGATGACGAGCGAGTCGTTGAGGGTGCGCCCCCGCATGTAGGCAAGGGGGGCGACCTCGATGGTGCCCCGCTGAAGATGCTCGGTAAGCCGTTCGCTGTCCATCATGTCGTAGAGAGCGTCGAAGAGGGGGCGGAGGTAGGGATCCACCTTCTCCATCAACCCCCCCGGCAAGAAACCCAACTTCTCCCCGGCCTCCACCGCCGGCCGGGTGAGAATGATGCGGGCCACGTCGCCCGAGAGGAAGGCCGCTGTGGCCATGGCCATCGCCAGGTAGGTCTTGCCGGTGCCGGCCGGACCGATGCCGAAGGTGATGGTGTTGGTACGGATAGCATCGACGTAGGCCTTCTGGTTCTTGGTCTTGGGGCGGATGCGACGGCCGCGATGCTCGAGGATGACGTCGCTCACGATCTTGCTGAGATCGCCGGCCCAATCGCCCTGGGCCGCGCTCAGAGAGGCGGCCAGCTCGAGCGTGGCCCGGTCGAGGCTCTGCCCGGACCGCAGCAGCGCGAGCATCTCGTTGATGAGGGCCTCGCCGCGCACTACCTCAGAGGCCGTGCCCTCCAAGCTGAGCTGGTTGCCGCGCAGGCTGATGTCGCAGTCCAGGAGTTGCTCCAGCGTGCGTAGATGGCTGTCGTTCTCGCCGACCAGCAGCGCCGCCACGCGATTGTCCAGGTCGATGTGCTTGGTCACGTATTCGGCGCTCACGCCGGCTCTCCATCTCTGACCTTGCGCGACCCCTCCATCGTCGGGCCGGGCTCGTCTCACGTGGATTCGAGGCTGTTGAGAAGCGAAGCCCCGGCCACGAGAACGCACTGGGCGGCGGGATAGCGCGTCCTCACTCGCTTAAATAGCGCTGCTATTCGCGCTCCTTGCGTCCTTCTCTCCCGCATACCCATCACTTTCTCGCGGCGAGGCTTCACCTTTCAACAGCCTAGACGCTCCTTGACCAGCCTGGAAGCCACCTTGCCGTCGACTCGGGCCCCACCCTGGGCTATGATGGCGGACATGACCTTGCCCATGTCGCGGGCGGAGGTAGCACCGGTCTCGGCGATGACCCGGTCGACAAGGGCGGAGAGTTCCGCCTCGTCCATCTGCCGGGGCAGCATCGCCTCTATGAGGCCGGCAGCGTACTCCTCGAACGCGGCAAGGTCTTCCCGTCCCCCCGCCCGGAAGGCCTCCATCGACTCCTGGCGCTTCTTCAGCTCGCGGCGAAGCACCGCCTGTTCAGCGCTCTCGTCGAGCTCGGAACGGGTGCGCTTGGCCTCGTTCTGCAGCTCGCAGACCACCATGCGGAGCGCGGCAACCTTGTCCTTGTCGCCGGCCTTCATGGCCAGCTTGATGGACTCTTGCGCGTCGGCCAGCACGCTCACCGGAAATCACCCAGGTCTTGGCCGCCCAGGATATGAAAGTGCATGTGAAGGACTTCCTGCCCGGCATCGGGACCTACATTGGTGAGTACCCTGTAGCCGCTCTCCGCGATACCCGCCTCGTAGGCCACCCGGACGATGAACTCCAGCAGGTCGTGGCCCTCGCAGTCGTGCCATAGGTCCAAGTCGTTGAGCGACGTCACGTGCGCTCGAGGGATGATCAGGAGGTGCTGGGGGGCCTTAGGGTGTATGTCACGAAAAGCGACGAATCGCTCGTCTTTCAGCACCACGTCGGCGGGGACTTCCCCGGCGGCGATCCGACAGAATATGCAGCCCTCCATGGCGGCTGATTATACTACCAATAAGGCCGTGCTCCTCCGCGACCTAACGGACCATGCCGCAAATCCGGTCAATTCGGGGGCGTTATCTGGCCTCACAAGAACGCGGCTTGCGCTCGCTGATGCCCCGTTACGGACCGGCCGTTAGCAGACCGTTAGCAGAATCGACGTCCCGGTCGGCAAGGCTTGGTAGCAGCCGGCCACGGAGCGCTCAACTCCAACCAACCGTATGCCGGAAGCGGGCCAAACCCGCATGGGCGTAGCCCTACGGTGTTTAAGTCAAAGTTTGGCGCTCTTGCTGGTGTTATCTCGTGGTCAAGAGCGGCCGCTTGTGCTCAAGAAAAGCCTGCAAAAGTGGGACAAATAGCGCTACGCCTGCCCTCTCGTGCTCACTCGAAATCCGCCGTCTTCTGCGGCTTCCGTGCATAGTCGGACGGCAGCTGGCTGGCAGTGAACGGCGCCAGAATCCCTACGGTGCAAAAGACCGTAGGCGCTCCCGAACCCCGCCTCTCCCCCTGAGAGGCCGGGTACACTGTGCGATACCGGCGCCCGGTCGCGCTTGCGCAGGGCCAGGGCGTCGGCGACGCGCCTTTCGCCTCTACTTCGTCCGGGCTCGTTCCGGCCCGATCACGTTCCCATAGCTGTTGTACAGTCGGATCTTCTCCTGGACCTCCGGCAACGCGATCTGTTTGGGTTCCTCCTGGTGCTCATGCCGCATGATCCACTCGAGGTGGTGAGCCTCTTTGGGCGAAGAGAACCGCGGCTCCCGTACGTCGTCGGGGTTCCAGGCGACCGAGAACTTGCCCTCTCGTGCCGATACGATGCCGTGCACCTCACAAGTGGGACACATGATCTCCGGGAAGTCCTTTTCGATGTAGATGATGTTGCAGTGGCACACCGGACAGGACACGGCCGGTTCTTCTCCTACGTACTTCCACTCTTCGAAGGGCACCTCGAGAGCCCGCGCCACATTCTTGCCGAGGCGCCGGGACCGCTCTAGGGCCGCTTCGTTGTCGGGAGTAAGAGCCGCCCCGATCGCGGCGCAGTGATCTATCTGGACTTGGTCCACGAGCGTGGTGAAGTGTTGCAGGAAGAGATTGACGGAGGTGAGTCCCAGGCTGGTCCAGCCGTCGTAGCCGGAGCCTCCCACTGAGATGGCCGCCCCCACTCGGCGGCGTTCGAAGATATCCGCCTTTCGGGAGAAGAGGTGGTTCGTCTTCTCGGCGATGATCATCAGATAGCTGCATGCCCGCAGGTGATAGACGGGAGCGGAGACGATCACGGCGGTGTCGCCCAGCAGCGTCTGCTCGAGGATCCAGTCGACGTCGTCCTTGGCGCAGCGGCCGGTCTTCAGGCAGGCCCAGCAGGAGGTGCAGGGCAGCACCTTGAAGTCCATCGCCCGGATGATCTCCGATTCGACACCCTCCTCTTCCGCGGCCATGAGAGCGGCCTTCAGGAAGTGCTCGCTGTTACCGTTCTTCCGGCCGCACGATAGGCCTATGATCTTCTTGGTCATCGTCGCTCCTGTTGTGGATGATCGTTGGTGCTAGCTCACCCCACCGCTTCTTTCGCGATGGCCACGGACGCCATGGCATCGTCCCCGTAGGCGTCGGCCCCGCGGTGTGCCTGCACACACATCTCTAGAGCACCCCGTACTCGTCAACGGCCTCCCGCATGGCCATGACGTTCTCCGGCCGGGCCTCGTCCGGGATGCCCTGATTGCCATCTATCATGAGGGCGCCTGTATCACCGAAGATATCGATCAGCTCCTTCACGTCATCCTTCACCTGCTGGGGCGTGGCGGTGCAGAGCAGCGACGCGGGGACGTTGCCCCAGAAGCACATGACATCTCCACACATCTCCTTGAACTTGCGGCGGTCGATGTGGTCGAAGTGCGCAGCTATCTTGCCTGGAGGAAGCTGGGCCAGGTACTTCAGCCGGGAGTTGTATCCCCCCTCGAAGAGCGGTGCGGGCGTGAGTCCCTCTGCAATAAGAGCCTCGATCAGTCCCCTGAATGTCGGCCAATAGAACTTCTCGAAAGCCTCTTCGGTCATGAAGTTGTCGGCGCCGCGGTGCATGGGGATGAACACTCGCGGATTGCCGCTCATCTTGGCCACCGCGACCGCGGAACCGATGGATACCGGCTGCATGAGGTCCACCGCCGCCAGCAGCCTATCGGGGTTGCGATAGATGTCCAGGCTGCCACCCTTGAGGCCCCGGTAGAAGTCGGAGACCATGTCGAAGGCCGGCACGGTCACGGCGGCATAACCATAGGGATAGCCCATAGCTGCCATTTCGCCGACGTGGGCACCAAGGGCTGCATTATTGGCATCGGTGGCATCGGCGAGCTCGAGCAGTGACTCGAGCACCTTGCGCACCGGTGGAGCGGCTACGATGTTCCCGGCGATGGCCATGAGGTTGTAGGAGTTGGAGAACCAATAAAGCGGCGGCAACTGCATCAGGCCCAGGCCGGCCAGGTTCCCGGCGACCCGGGGGATCAACTTCGTCATGGAGAAGCCGTTGGGATCAGCCAGGAACTGGTCGTACTCCTCGCCGGCCAGCCACTCGCCCTCCACGAATTGAAAGGGGGAACCATCAGGAAGATCACCACCGGGCCAGCGCACCTGCTTGATCCCAAGCGCGTCGAAACCCGCGGACGCGAAGATTCCGCTGGGTGCCGCGAAGTCCCAGCCGAACTCGACATCGGCCTCCTTCATGCAGCGGTAGCGCAGGGCATTGTCATACCCCGCGTCTCTATTGGAGACGCCCTTGACCCGTGTGGGGAAGTAGTGCACCACCTGGGGCACGACCGGGACCCGGTCCGGCTTCTTGAGCGCCACGATGTCATTGAAGCGCTTCTCGCGCTCCGCATAAAGCCTGCGCGCTTGGTCCTCCACGTCTTTCCTTTGCTGACGTTGCTCGGGGGATGTTGCCGGGGCTGGCAGGCAGCCGCCAGCCCCGGCGTAGGTTGTGGGATCGGCTCCGGGGGGAGGGCCGCCGATCCCGAAAAATCCGCCTAGTTGAGGGTATTCACCAACTGGAACTGAGCATTCTTGACGACCCACTCCACCATGGAGCCATGGATACCCATGGAAGTGGCATCGGGAGTGAATGTCATCGCGCCCTCTAGGGTCGGCAGGTTCGTGAGATTGATGAGCGCTTGCTGCACTTTGGCTTTGTCCACAGCACCAGCCTGCTTCATTGCTGCGACCAGCACGTTGATCAGGTCGGCTCCGTCGGCAGCGAAAAAGTCTGGAGGCGCGTTGTACTTCGCCTGATAGGCCTGGGCAAAGGCGACCTGCATGGGCTTGGTCGGCCAGCTGTCCGGCAGCGCCTGCGGGTTGGCGTTGCCTCCGGAGTCCATGACGAACGCACCCTCGACCGCCTGGGGACCCATGGAAAAGATGGCCGGATGAGCGCAGGCCGTGCCGGCGAGGATGGGTTGTGTCACGTTCAGCGAGCGCAGACCCTTGTAGAGGGCTGGGAACGCGATCGGGTTCACGTAGAGGACGATGGAATCAGGCTTGAGGGTCTTGATCTGCGCCGTCATCTTGTTGAGGATGGGCTGGAAGTCGGTCGTGGCCAGGTCGAACGTGTCTGCCATCTTGGTGAACGTATAGCCATTGGTGGAGGCGTTCTTCGCGACCACGTCGAGGGTCTCCTGGTCGATGGTAAGGACGTCGGCGAGCCCCAGGATGTTCTTCCAACCGTTGTTCTTGATCACCTTGTCGACGGCATCGGCCTGAGGCGGCGGACCGGCCGCGGTCATGACACTCCATTGATACTGGGGGGTGGCCGAAAGCTGGTCCAGCGTGGCGGGCCCGTCACCCACCATCGGGGTCTGGGTCTGCTCGGCGATCTTGCGGGCCGGTTCCTGCATGAACTGCGCGAAGGGGCCGATGGTCGCGAAGACCTTGTCATCCTGGATCAACTTGTTGAGATTGGCGATCGCCGTGGGCACGTCGGTCTTGTCGTCATACTCGACCAGTTGCAGCGGGCGGCCGTTGACACCACCGTTGGCGTTGACCATCTCGATCTGCAGCTTGACGCCATTGTCAAACGAGGCGGCCGGCGCGGCGCCCGTCCCGGTCAGGCTGTTGGAGAGCCCGATCTTGATCGGTTCGCCCGTGGCCGGTCCGGCCGTGGTCGTCTCCGTGCTCGGAGCGGCCGTGGTCTCCGTGCTGGGGGCGGCCGTTGTCTCCGTGCTGGGAGCCGCCGTGGTATTTGGAGCCGCCGTGGTGCCCGGAGCTGCGGTGGTGGTGGTCCCTCCGCCACCGCAAGCCACCGCCGTCAGGGCGACGACCAGCAGTAACGCCAGGAGACCTGCAATCATGTACCGCTTCTTCATCTCTCTTCTTCCTCTCTTTCTCTGTGAACCACGAGTTTTGTCCTGTCCTTTGCCTGCCTGAAAGCGCGCGTCAGCCCCGGGCGGCACCCAGATAGCTTGCCCGCACGCGATCATCCGATTTGAGCGACTCCGCCAGCCCGCTCGCGACGACCGTCCCTGTTTGGAGTACGACCCCGCGATGCGCCAGCGACAGCGCCATGTCGGCGCTCTGCTCCACCATCAGCATGCTGAGGCCCTCTTTGTTCAGCTGAGCCAGAGCCTCGAAGATCCGTTCGACCACCTGGGGGGCGAGACCCATGGAAGGCTCGTCCAGGAGCAGCAGTTGCGGCTTGCCGATGAGGGCCCGGCCGATGGCCAGCATCTGCTGCTCACCTCCGGAAAGGGTCCCCGCCGGCTGTTTGCGGCGCTCGCCGAGGACGGGGAAAAGCTCGTAGACGTAGGCGATGTCGTCCTCGAGCGAGCCTTTCCAGTCTCTCCTCCCCGAACTTCCCACCACCAGGTTGTCCTGCACCGACAGATCGCGAAACAGCCGGCGGCCTTCGGGCACCTGACACAGCCCCCGGGCGGTGATCTTCTCGGGCGAAAGCCGAGTGATATCGGCGCCCTGATAGACCACGGACCCGCCCTTGGGCCGGAGGAGCCCCGAGATCGTGTGAAGCAGCGTGCTCTTGCCGGCGCCGTTGGCGCCCAGGATCGCCACCACCTCGCCTTTGGGAACCGTGAACGAGACGCCCCGCAATGCTTCGATGGACCCATAGGCGGTCCGGAGATTATCGACTACGAGGAGATCCTCGGGCTCGGGACACGCGGCCGAAGTGAGATCGCGAGTCTCGCATAGATCGTGGCCGCGCTCTTGCTTGACCCCGAGATAGGCCTCGATGACTGCGGGGTCGTTCTGTACTTGCTCGGGTCGGCCCTCCGCGATGAGCCGCCCGTAGTCGAGCACGTAGACTCGCTCCGAAATACCCATGACCAGTTCGATGTCGTGCTCGACGAGAAGGACCGTGATCCCCGAGTCGCGGATGCCGCGGATCCGCTCGACCAAGTAGGCCCGCTCGGAGGCGTTCATGCCGGCCGCCGGCTCGTCAAGGAGCAGCAGTTTCGGCTCGGATGCCAGTGCACGGGCGATCTCCACCAGACGCTGTGAGCCGTACGGAAGGCTGGCGGCAGGTAGATAGGCACTGCCCTCGAGCCCTAACGAGGAGAGGACCCGCATGGCGCGCTCGCGTGATCTCTTCTCTTCTCTCCGCTGGTGAGGAAGACCAAGGCCTCCGGCCCACAAGCCGGATCTTTCGTGCCGGTGGCAGCCCACCAGAACGTTCTCGAGAACGGTCATGTTCACGTAGATACGGAGGTTCTGGAAGGTTCGTGCCATCCCGAGGCGGGCAGAGTCGGCCGTGGACACGCCGGTGATGTCTCGGCCGTTCGAAGCGAACGGAACCCGCGGCGAGTCTCTGCAGCCGGCTGATGGCGTTGAAGAGTGTCGTCTTGCCGGCTCCGTTCGGCCCGATCAGAGCGACGATCTCGCCCTCCGGCACGCTGAGCGAGACCTGCTCGACAGCCTTCAGCCCGCCGAAGTGGACGGAGAGACCCTCGACTTCGAGAAGCGGCGCGCCGCTGGCCCTGGGAGTCACTTTGTCCCCAATGCCGCCGGCGACGGGGACGCTCTTGTCCTCGGCCGCGGCGACCGGCTGCACGGCCGGGCCGGTGTCCGGCGAGACGGCGAGTGGCAGGCCGATGGTGGTTTCGCACTGCCCGACCATCTGGTCCGCTTCGGCCGCCGCTAGACACTCGACCGGCTCCCGCAGTCTCTCCCTCCGGAAGAACGCCTTGAGCCGGGCCCGCTGATCGGGCCCAGGGCCAACCCGGCCGGCAGGAATATCAGGAGCAGGATCATGATGACGGCGTAGATCACCCCGCTGTACTGCTGCACGTTCGTGAACCCGTTGATGACCCATGTCATCAAGATCGCGCCTACCACCGCGCCCCATACCGACCCCCCTCCAACGATCATCATGACGATAGGAAGGATGGCGGTCGTGAAGGTGAAGGAGGCCGGGGTGATCGCCATGGTGACAAACGCATACAGACCGCCGGCCAGACCGCAAATCACGGCACTCGTGACGAAAGCGAGAAGCTTCCAGTTGGCGGTCCGCATCCCCAGCGTGGAGGAGGCGATCTCACTGGTCGCCAGACCGCGCAGCGCCCTGCCCATCCGGTACTTGAGCGCACGGTTGACGAACAAGACGACGACGACGGCGACCACCCAGATGAGGTAGTACTGGCGCAGGTTGCTGTTGAAGTCGAAACCGAAGACGGAAAGGGTCGGGATGGGAGCCAGCCCCCCCTCTCGAGCCGGTGACGGTCCGGAGCTGGGTCACCAGGACCAGGAAGATCTGTCCCAGCCCTATCGTCGCCAGAGCCAGGTAGAAGTAGCGCAGCTTGAGCACCGGTCTCCCCACGATGAGGGCGATCACGCCCGGTACCACCGCGCCGATGATGAGGGCCGGGAAGGTCGGAAACGACGCCTTCATGACAAGAAGGGCGGCGGTGTAGGCCCCCATCCCGTAGAAGGCTGAGTGCCCGAAAGAGAGTTGGCCGGCCTGCCCCAATATGATGACCACCGCCACCGTGAGAATGGCGAACAGGCCGCCGGTGGTCATGATCCTCGTGGCGTAGTTGCTGTGGTAGAGGACCGGCCACAGGATCAGGGCGAGGACGAGAAGCGCCTTGAAGAAGATCCCTCCTCGCTGACCCCAGGAGAAGCGGCGAGACGCGACGGCGGGCACTTCCGGTCGCTGCATCACGCCTCGCCTTCGGACGTCGAAGCGCCGAGTAGTCCGGCCGGCCTGAAGTACAAGACCAGGATAAGGACCGCGTAAGCGACCGCATCCTGATAGCCGGCGGGCAGGACGCCGGTCACCAGGGACTGGATAAGACCGAGGGCAAGCCCGCCCACGACCGCGCCGGCACTCGATCCCCAGCCCCCGAGGATCGCAGCCACGAACCCGCTAAGAGCGTAGATCCCTCCGGAGAGATAGGAGGTCGATTGGATCGGCGTGATGGCGATGCCGCCCAAGGCTCCGATAGCGGCCGATATCGCAAAGGCGAGGAGGATCATGCGTCCGGTGTTGACCCCGGAGAGACTGGCCGCCCCTGGATCGTTGGCCGTCGCCGTCATCTTCTTGCCGACGCGAGTCAAGTTGGTCAGCGCGTAGAGCCCGATAAGCACCACGACCATGAGCCCGATGACCCAGAGGCTCTGGCGAAAAACGGCGACCCCCCCTATGAATATGGCCTTGTCGCCGGTGAAAGCCGGGACGCTCTTCCCATATCCGCCGTAGTGCAGCAGGGCTACGTTCTCGAACAGGATGCTGAGGGCCATGGTGGCCAGGATGATGGACACGAGGGAGACCTTGATGAGCGGCCTCAGGACCAGTAGGTACATGGCCATGCCGAGGCACGCGACAGCAACGATCGCAAGGATCGCGGAAAGCCAGTAGGGAAGACCGACCTCGCTCAGAAACGAGAAGGTGAGGAGGGCGCCGAACATGACGAAGGCGCCCTGAGCCATGTTGACGATACGGGACGTCCGGTAGATGGTGACGTAGCCCAGAGCGATCAGCGAGTAGATGCTACCGACGGTTACGCCGGTCACCAGCAACTGGACCCACTTGACCACGATCACCCCCTACAAGAACCTCACGCAGGCCGCCCGGGTCTCACGCCCAGGCAGTTGAGGCAGTGAAAGTAAACCAATATTTTCGTAAAACTTCGTTCACTAAGTTAGCCTCCGGTGCGGTATGCTGTCAAGAGGAACGTCGCCGGTCCTCCGTGCCGGTGGCAAATACACTGCAGGGGAGGAACTCGGACAAGCCGGTCGCTATGGCTAGTTATGTGAAGAGACACGTAAGGAAGAGCCGGGCCGAGCGCCGGGAAGAGATTGTGAACGCGGCTCTCACAGTGCTGGGCGAATACGGCCTGGAGGGGGCGACTGTCTCCCGCATCGCGGAAGCGGCGGGGCTTACTCCCGGAGCGCTCTACCGCCATTTTGAGAATCGAGAGGCGATTCTGAACGCGGCAAACGCTGCTGCAAGCCAAATAGCTTTGAGCTGGCTCGATACTTCTGCTGAATCCGACGTGCTGCGACGGTTGGAAGAGCTGGGCGACACGCATCCCGCCTGGATTAGGGATCATCTGAGTACTCTGCCACGGGCGTTCTTCCAGGCACTCTCCTTCTCTCAGCACGCAAACCTGGCCGACCAGATGACCCTGCCAAGGATCATGATGTACCAGGCTTTTGTCGAGCTTGCGGAGGAAGGCAAGCAGCAAGGCACGATCCGGCCCGACATCGACTCGGGAGACGTCGCCTGGACCATGCTGATGATTGCCTGGACACAGGACATCGCCCTGATGTTGGGAGCTGAAGAGTTCATCGAGGGCGGCACTTTCAACCGTACCCTGAAGCGCATTCTTGATTCCTTCCGGCCGAACACGCCGGCGCGCCCGGAGAGTCAGAGCTGACCTCTTCTCGACGGCCTCGTCTGGTTCGTCAACTTGAGGTGAAGGGGTCGGAATGAGCCAGACAAGGACCTTCCCATCGAGCTTCGCTGGCGTCAACATGGACAGGTCACACCCCAGCCCGTGTTCAAGCAGACACTGCCCTATTTCCTGTTCACCGCTCCCCGGATGTGGTCGAATGAGCAAGAGTTATACTACCAATCCCCCAGCGCAAGCCTCGCCACAGCCGCCGCCACGGGGCCGGCGGTCTCGGTCCGGAGTACCCCTCGGCCCAGCCTGGCGACCACCAGACCGGCCCGGAGAAGAGTCTCCCGTTCCTCATCGCTCCAGCCGCCTTCAGGGCCTATCCATAGCGCCACCCCGGGGCCCGCGCCCGTGCGACTCGCCGAGCCCTCCGACGCACCGGCCTCTGCGCCCGACGCCCCTGTGGCCACCCTCGTGCCCGCGGCGGTCACTTCGTACAGGGTCTGCTGCGCTCCCGGCTGGAGCAGGATGGGCGTCACCCCCAATAGGCCGGTCCGCTCCAGGGCGGCGGCGAACGACCCCGCCAACTCGACCGCGGGCACCGCCGGCTGCTTGCTCTGCTTGGCCGCCTCCCGGGCGATGCGCGCCCAGCGTTCCAGCCGCCCCGACCAGTCTCCGCCCGCTTCTCGGGGCGAGCCGGCAGTGCGGACCAGCACGATCAGGCTGGCGCCCGCTTCGATGCTCTTCTCGACGGACCAATCGAGCGCCGAAGGCCGGGTGAGCGCCTGAACGAGGACTACCGGGAAACGGTACACGGCGCCGGCGGCGGCTCCCTCGAGCTGTTCCTCCAGCCGCACCGACAAACCCGGGGCGACCCCACCCCCGCCGGTCGCGTCGATCACCGTGGCCGCGTAAACGGCGGCCCCGACCACGACCTCGCACTCGTCCCCGGGGCGCAGGCGGAGCACCTTGAGGCCGTGATGGGAGTCTTCGGCGTCAAGAGTCACCAGACTTCCGGTCTTCGGCGCGGCAGCGGCAGGATCCAAGACCGGGACGAAGAAGCGGGGACGGAAGCCGGACACGCCGGACCGCGTCAGCGAGCGGTCGTCGTTGTAGTGGAAGCCGGCGCGGTCGTCGGCGTCGCGGGGGAGGGGGCCGTCCTGCCGGCGGCGATCAGCTTGAGCACGGCTTGGACGGCCTCATCCAGACCGGTAGTGGCGGGATCGTCGGGGGCCACGACGTCCGGGGATATGCCCACCTTGTTGATGTTGCGGCCGAGGGGTGTCCGATACTCGGCCGTCGTCGCCTTGAGCGCACCCCCGTTCGAAAGCGGCTCTATGCTCTGCACCAGCCCTTTGCCGAAGGTGGTCTCCCCCACGAGGGTGGCACGCCTGTAGTCCTGCAGGGCCCCGGCAACGATCTCGGAAGCGCTTGCCGTGTAGGGGTCGATGAGCACGTAGAGAGGCACATCCGGATAGGCTTCGCCCCCTGCTTTGTAGACCTGCTTGGGCGAGTGGAGTCCTTCCGTGCTGACGATGTCCCCCTCAGGGATGAAGATGCTGGAAGCATCCACCGCCTGGTCGAGCAATCCACCCCCGTTCCCCCGTAGGTCGAGGACGATGGCCTCCGCCCCGTCCACCTCGACGGCCTTCTTGACAGCCTGGCGGAGGGCCGCGGCCGATCCCTGCGAGAAGGTGAAGAAGTTGATATGGGCAACCTTTTTGTCTCCCACCTGGAGGATCTCGGTCTCGGTGACCGGGATCTCGATGTTCTTGCGGGTGAGGCTGTACTCCTGTTTCTGCCCGCCCGGAGGGAGTTGGGACAGATCAGTCTTGCGGGCGACTCGGGCGGTGGTCGTGGAGGGGCCGCTGGGTTCGAGAACGGTGGTGATGGTCGTGGTCACCGGTACCGGCGGGCGATACATCTCGACCCTGACCGAAGTGCCTTCGGGCCCGCCCTTCATCTTGGAGACGACTGCGTCCAGGGTCAGCCCGTTCACGGAGTCGCCGTCGATGGCCGTGATGATGTCACCCGCCTGGATGCCGGCCTGGTCGGCCGGGCTGTTCTTGAACGTGGAGACGACGGTGACCAGATCGTCCACCATCTCCACCGTCATCCCCAGACCGGTGTACGAACCGGAGGTGGTTTGCTTGAACGAAGCGTACTCTTCCGGGTCCCAATAGACGGTGTAGGGGTCGCTCAGACCAGCCACCATGCCGTCGATCGCATCGGACTGGAGTTTCTGGTCGTCCACTGCCTTGTAGTACGTGGAGTCCAGCTTGTCCAGAACCTCTTGCTGCAGCTGATAGGAGTCATCGGTGGCCGGCGAAGTGCCCACGACCGGGAACAGTCCGCGCAGCGCCGTCCCCAGGTCGTCGCGGGCTCCGAGCATGAACCCGCCGAGGACCAGCATGCTGGCGGCGATGAGGCCGCCCAGCACCAGAAGAGGTATCTTCAGGCTTCTACGCATGCGTGCAAGGATACCCTACCCCGTGTCCAACAATCCGCGGACAGCCGGGAACCGCTCACACCCGGTTTATGCCCGCCTTATGCGCTCGGATCTTGCCTTACGCGGGCTCAGATCTTGAGGAACCGGCGCAGCCCGATGCCCGAACCGGCCGCGCCGATGACCACACCGGCGGCCAGCAGGATAACGGATAGCAGGACGTACGGCACCGCATCGAGCGGCACGGTCATGAACGTGAGGCTGTCTCTGATCCTTCCTACCAGGAGGCTGTTGAGCAGCAGCACCACGATGACCGCCGCAAGAGCTCCGAAGAACCCGACGGTGACCCCCTCGATGACGAACGGCCAGCGGATGAACCAGTTCGTGGCCCCCACCAGCTTCATGATCTCCACCTCGCGCTTGCGGGCGAATATCGAAAGCCTGATGGTGTTGGAGATGAGGAGCACGGCCACCACGCCCAGCAGCACGATGAAGCCAAGCAGGAAGTTGCGGGCCTGAGAGGTGAAGGTGAAGAGCTTGTCGGCTATCTCCTTGCCGTAGCGGACCTCGTCGACGATGGTCTCCCCGTCGAAGCGGGCCGCCACCTCGTTCACCGACTGCGGGTCGACCAGAGAGACCTCGAACGAGGCGGGCAGCGGGTTACCCGTGAGTCCTTCCAGGATCTCCGGGTTATCTTTGAAGTCCTCCCTGAGCCGGGCGAGAGCGTCTTGCTTGCTGACGAACACCGAGGCCTTCACCTCAGGCCAGCCCAGGATCTCTGTCTGCATAGCGTCGATCTGGTCCTGGGTCGGGTCGGGGTCGGTCTTGAGATACACGGTGATCTCGACCTTCTGCTCGACCTCTTTGAGCAGGGCGTCGGTGGTGTAGACGAACACCAGGACACCGCCAAGGACCACCATCGAAAGAAAGACCGTCACCAAAGCGGCGATGGTCATGAAGTAGTTCCTGCGCAGAGACCCGAAGGCCTCTTTCAAGAAGAAGCTAATCCTCCCCATAGCCGCCTCGCTTCTGGTCGCGAACCACTTTACCCGCTTCCAGCGCGATCACGCGGCGGCGCATGCGGTCGACCATCTCGCGGTCGTGAGTGGCCATGAGGACCGTGGTCCCTGTCTTGTTGATGCGGTAGAGCAACTGCATGATGCCCATGGAGGTCTCGGGGTCGAGGTTCCCCGTGGGCTCGTCGGCGATGAGCAACGGCGGATGATTCACGAACGCCCGAGCGATGGAGACCCGTTGCTGCTCCCCACCCGAGAGCTGGTTGGGAAAGCTCTCGACCTTTTCGCCAAGTCCCACCAGGGCCAGGATCTCGGCTGCCTTCTTCTTAGAGTCATGATTGGCGCTGCCGGTGACCACCAGGGCGTACATGACGTTCTCGAACGCGGTCTTGTTGGGAAGCAGCTTGAAGTCCTGAAAGACGCAGCCGATATTGCGCCGCAGATAGGGGATCTTCCAACTTCGAAGGGTGGCGAGGTCCCGCCCGCCGACGCTCACCCGGCCGCGGTCGGGCTCCAGTTCTCTGATGAGCAGACGGATGAAGGTGGACTTGCCCGAGCCCGACGGCCCCACCAGAAAGGCGAACTCGCCCTTCTCGATGTGGAGGCTGACACGCTCCAACCCGACGGTACTCGGAGGATATATCTTCGTTACGTCTTCGAACTTGATCACGTGCTACCTGCTACTTCCTTCCGGGGACACCCCCCAACTATTCTTCGAGACCGGGCGGATACCTCCCGCTCACCGACCTCCCAGTCTGCCGGTGGACCGCTGCCACACGTACTCTCGGATGAAATCGTCGATGGCCCCGTCGAGTACCGCTTCGACGTTACCTTTTTCGAAATTGGTCCGGTGGTCCTTCACCAGCGTGTAGGGAGCCAGCACATAGGAGCGGATCTGGCTTCCCCAGGCTATCTCCTTCTGCTCGCCCTTCTCCCTGGCGAGTTCTTGCTCGCGCTTCTCGTGCTCCAGAAGGAGCAGCTTGCCACGGAGCATGCGCATCGCCGTCTCGCGGTTCTGGATCTGCGACCGCTCGTTCTGGCACTGCACCACGGTCTTAGTGGGAATGTGGGTGATACGCACGGCCGAGTCGGTCTTGTTGACGTGCTGCCCGCCGGCCCCGGAGGAGCGGTAGGTCTCCACCCGCAGGTCCTTCTCGTCTATCTCCAAGTCGATATCGCCCTCGATGAGCGGGGTCACGTCCACCGACGCGAAGGAGGTGTGCCGCCGACTGGCCGAGTCGAAGGGCGAGATGCGCACCAGCCTGTGCACCCCCCGCTCGGTGGACATCAGCCCGTAGGCATTCTCGCCGTGCATGGTGAAGGTGACACTCTTGATGCCGGCCTCGTCGCCTTCGCTGGCTTCGTTCAGCTCCACCTTGAAGCCCCGCTTCTCGGCCCAGCGCAGGTACATGCGCAGAAGCATCTCGGCCCAGTCCTGACTCTCCGTACCGCCCGCCCCGGGATGGATGCTGACGATGGCATCACCCGCGTCGAACTCCCCGGTGAACAGCCGCTGCTCCTCCAGAGCTTCCAGGACGCGGCCGACGTCGGCGGCACACCCGCTCGACCTCCTCGGCCAGCTCGTCGGGGACGGCCTCGCCACCGGTGTCCTCCGTCGCCATGTCGAGGAGCACCTCCAGGTCGTCCACCTGGGAGGCGAGCTGCTCATAGTGCTCCAGACGGCTGCGCAGACGACTGTAGCGGGTGCTCAACTCCTGAGCGTGGTTCTGGTCGTCCCAGAAATCGGGAGCGCGCATGACCTCCTCGAGGGAGGCTATGTCGCGGCGCAACGCTGCGGGGTCAAAGGTACTCCCTTGCCCACAGGAGCTTCTCGCGGAAGACGCCTAGAAGCTCGCGGTACTCGGCCAGGGAGGGGGTCTTGCTCTCTGTCTTCTCAGCCATATGCGGGGGGATTATAACCTACGGGGACAGCGCCGGCCCGCCGGAGCGCCAGGAGGGAGCAGCGAGCCGCGCTTGGACGGCCTGCGAACGCTCCGGCCCAGAGCCACGGGGCTCGCCCCCGCTCAGGCTCCGCAACACTTCTTGTATTTCTTGCCGCTGCCGCAGGGGCAGGGATCGTTGCGCCCGACTTTGCTGACACTGCGCGGCGCCACCACCGTGCGGGTGGCCGATTGCGCGGCCTCGTAGGCCTCGGCGGAGCTGTCCGCGATGCCCGACTGCCGGGCGGCTGCGGCCGTGCCGGCGAAGTTCTGGGCCAGGCTGCTGTCGCCACCGCCCGAATAGGCCAGCGGGCGGGCGGGAGCCGGCTGCGGCTCCTCTTCCTTGACGATCTCCAGGTGGTAGAGGTAGCGGACGAAGTCGGTCTGGATGGACTCCATCATCTCCTGGAAGAGCTTGAAGCCCTCGTTCTTGTACTCCACCAGGGGGTCGCGCTGGGCCAAGGCCCGCAGCCCGATGCCTTCGCGCAGGTAGTCCATCTCGTAGAGGTGGTCGCGCCACTTGGCGTCGATGGTGCGCAAGAGGATCCAGTTGGCCAGCTCACCCATGGCTTCGGCCCCGAAGCGCTCCTCTTTGGCCTCGTACACCTTCATGGCGTCTTCCACCACCATGTCGGCGAGCTCCTCGGCGTCGAGCTCGGCCGGGTCACCGAGCGTCTTCAGGGTCAGCGCGATGGGGAAGAAGTTGCGAAGAGTGGCCAGCAACTCCTGCAGGTCCCACTCCTCGGAGAACCGCGACGTCCCGGTGAACAGGGCCACCTGGTCGCGCAAGATACGCTCGATGATGCCCACCACGTCGTCCCGGAGATCATCGCCGCTGAGGATGCGCTGGCGCTGGCCGTAGATGACCTCGCGCTGCTTGTTCATGACATCGTCGTATTCGAGCACTCGCTTGCGGATCTGGAAGTTCTGCTCCTCCACCTTCTTCTGCGCGCTCTCCACCGACCGGGAGATGAGGCTGTGCTCGATGGGCATCGTCTCGTCCAGGCCCAGGCGGTCCATGAGCCTGTGGATGCGCTCTCCTCCGAAGATGCGCAGCAGATCGTCCTCGAGGGAGATGACGAAGCGGCTCACGCCCGGGTCTCCCTGGCGGCCGGAACGACCGCGGAGCTGGTTGTCGATGCGGCGGGCTTCGTGGCGCTCGGTGCCGAGCACGTACAGGCCACCCGCTGCCACCACGCCGTCGCCCAGCTTGATGTCGGTACCGCGCCCCGCCATGTTGGTGGCGATGGTGACCTGACCCGGCTGCCCGGCGTCGGCGACGATGCTCGCCTCCCTGGCGTGATGCTTGGCGTTCAGGACCTCGTGGGGGACGCCCCGGCGCTTCAGCATCGCCGAAAGCCGCTCCGACTTCTCCACCGAGATAGTGCCCACCAGCACCGGCTGGCCGCCGCTTGTGACAGTCGGCGACGATCTTCGACCACTGCCTGGAACTTGGCCGTCTCGGTCTTGTAGATGAGGTCGTTGCGATCGTCGCGGACCATGGGCTCGTTGGTGGGGACGACCACCACTTCCATGCCTGTAGATCTGCACGGAACTCGTCGGCCTCGGTTGCGGCGGTGCCCGTCATGCCGGCGATCTTCTCGTACAAGCGGAAGTAGTTCTGGAGGGTGATGGTGGCCAGAGTCTGGTTCTCTTCCTTGATCTTGACGCCCTCTTTGGCCTCGATGGCCTGATGGAGGCCTTCCGAGTAGCGCCGCCCCTCGAGGATGCGGCCGGTGAACTCGTCGATGATCTTGACCTCGCCATCCTGCACCAGGTAGTCGACGTCGCGCTTGAACAGAGCCGGGCCCGCAGCGCCTGCATCAGATGGTTGACCAGCTGGCCGGAGAGGTCCTCGTAGAGGTTGTCTATTCCCAGTATCCTTCTCGACCCGGGCCAGCCCCTCCTCGGTGATGGCCACGGTGCTTCTTCTTCTCGTCGATCTCGTAGTCGGCCCGATCCTCGCCAGGCGCCTCCCAGACTCGGCGCGCCGATGCGCGCGAAGTCGTAGTAGGTCTTGGCCGCGTGTTCGCCGGGGCCGGAGATGATGAGCGGGGTCCGCGCCTCGTCGACGAGGATGGAGTCCACCTCGTCCACGATGCAGTAGTAGTGGCCCCGTTGCACCTGCTGCTCGGCGCGGAGCAGCCATGTTGTCACGTAGGTAGTCGAAGCCGAACTCGGTGTTGGTGCCGTAGGTGATGTCGGCCGAATAGGCCTCGCGCCGCTCGGCCGCTTCCATGCTGTTCTGCAGCGCCGCGACCTTGAGGCCCAAGAACTCGTAGACCGGGCCCATCCAGGCCGCGTCACGGCCGGCCAGGTAGTCGTTGACCGTGACCACGTGCACGCCGCGGCCGGCCAGGGCGTTGAGATACACAGGCATGGTGGCCACCAGGGTCTTGCCTTCGCCGGTCTTCATCTCGGAGATGGAGCCCTGATGGAGCACGACGGCGCCCATGACCTGCACGTCGAAGGGGCGCATGCCGAGTGGTGCGCCGCGCCGCTTCGCGGGCGACGGCGAAGGCTTCGGGCATGAGATCATCGAGCGTCTCGCCCCGGTCGAAACGTTCCCTGAACTCGTCGGTCTTTGCGCCGGAGCGACGTCGTCGGAGTGTGCGTGCGTCTCCTGCTCGAGTGCGTTGACCTGCGCGACCGCTTGCTCCGAGCAGCCTGAGCTTCTTCCCCTCGCCGAAGCGAAGGACCTTGTCAACGACCTTGATCATGAATCATCACGCCCGCTGCTAGTGGCCGCGGAAGAACTGGGTCCCCGAGGCATCGCCCCCGGCCGGCCCGTCACCCAAGGGTTCCCTCTCAGGTCTGTGCTTCGATCAGCCCGTAGTTGCCGTCCCGACGCCGGTAGACCACGGCGGTCTCGTTGGTCTCGGAGTTGGTGAACACGAAGAAGTCGTGCCCGACCAATTCGAGTTGCAGAGCGGCTTCTTCCGGCGTCATGGGCTTGACCATGAACTGCTTGATCTTGACGATACGAGGGGGCTGCGGCTCTTCCTCCGCCGCCTCGTCCTCAGCCGGCAGGGCGAATCCCTCGGCGGCAAAAGTCTCCTTGGCTGGCCGCCCCTGGTGCGTTGACCAGCTTCCGGCGGTACTTCTTGACCTGCCGCTCCAGCTTGTCGAACACCAGGTCGATGGACGCCCGGATATCCGGCGACGCCTCGCGCGCCCGGATGACCGGCCCTCTGGTGAAGATGGTCGCCTCGACCACCTGGTTGTCGGAGATGCTCGGGTTCTTTTCCGTCCAGATCTCCACCTCACACCGGGTTCCATCGGCCAGGTACTTGCCAAGCCTGCCGATCTTCTCGGCGGCGTAGGCGCTGATCGCCTCGGTAAGAACGAGATTCCTGCCTTTGACCGTGAGGTTCACGCCGGTCCTGCTCCTTGCCTAGTCTTCGATGAGGTCACACGGATCATTATAGCTTCCCCGTTGTGGAGTCTCCGTTAACCGCGCCTCTCCGGGCCCTTCTTCGCTCAGTCGTGTCCCTCGACCCGGCTCGCCACCGCCCGAGAGAACGTGAACACGTACACGGGCGCGCCCGTGCCGGCATGGAGCGCTGCTGACACCTCCTGGGTGGTGGCCCCCGTCGTGAAGACGTCGTCCACCAAGACCAGAGCCTTCGGCGCAAAGCCGAGCGAATGCAGGGCTTTTTCATCGATCACGAAGGCACCCCGCAGGTTGCCCTGCCGGCCCGCCCTGCCCAGCGCCTTCTGATGCTTTGTCCGCCGCGGCTTGCGGGTCAACCCCGCCGTGGGGAGCGGCGCCGGGCCACCGGCGAGGGGCGGTCGGGCGGTCTGCGCCACCCCCGCGCCGGACGATGAGCCGGTCCACGTCCTGGTAACCCCGCCCGCGGCCAGAGCCCGGGCGAGCAGTTCCGCCTGGTTGTAGCCTCGCTCCCGTTGCGCTGCGGGGTGCGACGGCACCCAGGTGACCAGCACCGGGCCGGCGCCCCCGGAGGCACGCACGACCAGATCGCGAAAAGCGGGCGCCGCGAGCGAGGCCATTAGAGGCGCGAGAACCGGCTGCCCGCCGGCCTTGAAATCCACGACCAACTTCTTGGCCACCCCCGAGTGCACGTAGGCGCTGCGAGCCCCGGAATAGGCCAAGTCCATCCCCATGCAGTGCGCGCAGCGCCGCCCGACGAGCGGCCGGGGCCCAGGCTCGCCGCACCGCGGACAGGAGTCCGGCCCGATGGAGACGAGTGACGCCTCGCAGCGAGCGCAGAGATGAGACTCGAAATCTCCGCAACCGACACAGCGGGGAGGGAACAGCACCGAGAGGATCGGTTCGGCCACCGACTCCCGCCACCAGCGGGCCAGCCCCGCCACACCACGGGACGGGCCTGCGTTCAGTGGCCTGTCAACAGCAGGCCCCACGTCAAGGCTCGCACCCATAGCCGGGCTTTCGGCCGACGATGCCTTCGACTATCACCGAACCGGCCGGCACGTGTGAGTCGGGGAGCACCACTGCCCGAGTTACGTGCGCCCCCTCGCCGAGCACCGTGCGGTCGCCGAGCACGGTGGGGCCCTCGACCAGTGCCCAATCGCCGACGAGGCACTGCCGGCCGATCACGACCGGCGGCTCGACGCGGGCGGTCGCGGCCACCTTGGCGCCTTCGTCCACCCACACGCCCGGCCGCACCTCCTCGCCGGGCAAGTCGACCGCCACCCTGCCGGTAAGCGCGTCGGCGTTACCGCGGACCAGTTCGCCCAGGTTGCCAACGTCGCTCCAGTAGCCCGCGAACTCGTGGCAATGGAACGGGATGTGCTGCTTGAGCAGGTCGGGGAAGAGTCGGCTGCCAAAGTCGTCGAACCGGCCGGCGGGGATGAGCGAGAGGATCTCAGGCTCGAACACATATATGCCGCAGTTGCAGAGGCGCGAGCGTGCCTCCTCCCGGGTGGGCTTCTCCTGGAAGGCCACGACCCGGCCGTCGTCGTCGTGGATCACGACGCCGTACAGGCTGGGGTCGGAGACCTCTTTGACGGCGATGGTGGCTATGGACCCGGTGCGCCGATGCGCCGCCACCAGAGCGGTGAGGTCGATGTCGGTGAGGGCGTCCCCGCTCATGACCAGGAAGGTGCCCGTGCCGAGGAATTCTTCGTTCTTTTTGACCCCGCCTGCAGTGCCCAGGAGTTCCGGTTCGAACGAATAGTGTATGTCGACGCCCACGCTCGACCCGTCGCCGAAGTGTTCGGTGATCGCCTCAGGCATGTGGTGCAGGTTGAGAACGACCTCCTCCAGGCCGTGGCGCTTGAGCAGACGCAGGATGTGATGGAGCACCGGCCGGTTCGCGACGGGGGCCATTGGTTTGGGCAGGAGGTCGGTGACCGGCCGCAACCGGGTCCCTTTGCCCGCCGCCATGACCATCACCCGCATCCGAGCGCCTCCAGACTGGCGGTGTAGGGCGGCAGCGCGACCCCCCGGTCGGTGATGATCGCGGTGACGTTGGCGGCAGGGGTTACGTCGAAAGCCGGATTGCGCACCTTGACGGTAGGGGGAGCACAGCGCACGCCGGCAAAGCAGGTGACCTCTCCCTCGCTCCGCTCTTCGATGGGGATGGCACTCCCATCGGGCAGGCTCCTATCGACTGTTGAGAAGGGCGCGGCCACGTAGAACGGCACGCCGTGCTCCCGGGCGAACACCGACACGGTGTAGGTGCCGATCTTGTTGGCCACGTCGCCGTTGGCAGTGATGCGGTCGGCCCCCACCACCACCTGGGTGATGAGACCTTGCCTCATGAAGTAGCCGGCCATGCTGTCGGTGATGAGCTCCACCGGGATGCCTTCACGGTCCAACTCCCAGGCGGTGAGCCGGGCGCCCTGCAAGAGCGGCCGGGTCTCGTCGGCGAGCACGCGCAGCCGGGGGTTGCGGGCATAGGCCGAGCGGATGACACCCAGCGCCGTCCCGTATCCGGCAGTGGCCAGCGCCCCCGCATTGCAGTGTGTCAATACCACAGGCTGCTCCCCCGTGATGAGATCCGCCCCGTACTCGCCGATGGCGTAGCACGAGGCGAGATCGTCCTCGAAGATCTGCACCGCCCGGCGCTCCATGGCTTGAGCGATCTGCGCCGGCGAGAGGTCGTCGCGGCTCCAGATGCGCTCCATCTCCTTGAGCGCCCAGGGCAAGTTATACGCAGTAGGCCGGGTTTCGAATAAGCCTTTGGATGCAGCCTGGACGGCAGCGCGGAAGCGAGCGTGGTCGCCGTCTGCCTCGGCGAGCGCCGACCGGGCCGCCAGCGCCATACCCATTCCGGCGGTCACGCCCAAGGCGGGGGCGCCGCGGACGGTCATGTCGCAGATGCGGGCCGCAACCTCCTGCCACGAGGTGCAGGTGACATACACCTCTTCCAAGGGCAGCCGTCGTTGATCGATGAGGACCACCGCCCCGTCCCGCCAGACGACGGGCCGGATGTGATCGACCTGGGCGGCGCGCGCCGCGTTGGCTGCGCGCGCGGCGTCCGCCGAGCAAACGGTCACTCTCGGATCATCGGTCTCCGCCACTCTCAGGTCCCCATGTGCCAACTGGCCAGATACTCCACCTGCTCAGGCGTGAACTCGTCGATGGCCGTCCCTATCGCAGCCAGCTTCAGGCGGGCGATCTCCTGGTCGATGTCCTCCGGCACGTCGTACACCTTCTTCTCCAAGCTGGCGGCGTTCTTGACCATGTACTCCGCAGCCAGGGCCTGGTTGGCGAAGCTCATGTCCATGACGCTCGACGGGTGCCCTTCGGCGGCGGCCAGGTTGATGAGGCGCCCGTCACCCAGCAAGTAGATGTTCCTTCCGTTGGCGAGCGCGAACTCCTCCACGAACTCCCGCACCTGCCGGCGGCTGACGGACAGCGCCTCGAGCGCGGGGATGTCGATCTCCACGTTGAAGTGCCCGGTGTTGGCCACGATGGCCCCGTCCTTCATGACCTCGAAGTGCTCCTTGCGGATGACGTGGATATCGCCGGTGGCGGTGATGAAGATATCCCCGATGGGAGCCGCCTGAGCCATGGGCATGACCCGGTAGCCGTCCATGAGGGCTTCCAACGCGCGCAACGGATCCACCTCGAGCACGACCACGTCGGCGCCGTGCCCCTTGGCCCGCATAGCCACCCCCCGTCCGCACCAGCCGTAGCCGGCGATGACCACGACCTTGCCGGCGATCATGCGGTTGGTGGCCCGGATGACCCCGTCGAAGGTGGACTGGCCGGTGCCGTAGCGGTTGTCGAACATGTGCTTGGTCATGGCCTCGTTGACAGCCACGATGGGGTAGCGGAGCACGCCGTCCACTTCCATGGACTTGAGCCGGATGACGCCGGTGGTGGTCTCTTCGGTGCCGCCGATGACGCCCGCGGCCGCGTCGGTGCGCTCGGTGTGCAGCAGACCTACGACGTCGGCCCCGTCGTCCATAGTGATCTGGGGATGATGGTCGATGACGCTCTGCATATGCCGGTAATAGGTGTCCCGGTCCTCGCCCTTGATGGCGAACGTCTTGATCCCGTACTCGACCACGAGGGCGGCGGCCACGTCGTCTTGAGTGGATAGCGGGTTGGACGCGCACAAGGCGATGTCGGCCCCACCGGCGGCCAGGGTACGCATCAGGCTTGCTGTCTCGCTGGTCACGTGCAGGCAGGCCCCCACGCGGACCCCCGCCAGGGGCTTCTCTTTGGCGAACCGCTCACGGATGAGAGCCAACACCGGCATCTCCTTCTCCGCCCACTCGATCCGCAGCACACCGCTCGCAGCGAGGCCCTCGTCCTTCACATCATGTGCGACCACCACTCGTCTCCTTCTCGTCCATTCGATCCGACTGATCCGTAAGGTCAGGTGTCATACCGCCATGACCACCGCGGCCACCTGCAGTCTCATGTGGGCCGCGACGATGACCGGGGCCACCAACTCAGAGCTCGCCGCCGCCCAGCCGTTGCGGACTACCG
Organism: uncultured Actinomycetota bacterium; assembly: GCA_963843515.1. Classification (GTDB taxonomy): domain Bacteria; phylum Actinomycetota; class Thermoleophilia; order RBG-16-64-13; family RBG-16-64-13; genus CAIQPS01. The sequence goes on along the minus strand of CAWJKH010000008.1, from coordinate 97,981 downwards.
TGTCGACCTCGTAGTCGCCCATGGCCAGGTCCCGAGGCACCCCGGCCACCACGCCGGGGACTACTATCATACCGTCCTCTCCGCCCCCCAGCGCCATAGCGGCCTCGGTGGCGTACACGCCATCCATGGCCGGGAAGCGGGGACCCACCTCCTCGTCGTTCGGGCCGGTCAGCGGAGAGCGCCAGGTGAGATTGACATGGTCGGTGACCGCCACCCACCCGGCCGCCCGGCCCGGTGCCGGGACGCCCCGGCAGACGTAGCCGACGACCCCGCCCCCGTCGCTGACGGCTTCCCGCAACTCCGTCCGCAGCAGAGCGACCTCGGCCGGGCTCAGCGGCCGGTAGGGGTTCTTGAGCCCCAAGGCGTGTAGGGAGACTACGATACCCTCGTCCCCGGCGAGCCGGCGGCACATCGCGGCCGCCCGCGCCTCTACAGCCACATCCAGGCGCGGCCCGACGAGGACCTTCATCGAGCAGGGATGGAGATCATCGACTCGGCGATATTGAGCATCTCCTCCTGGGAGAGGAGGTGCGACAGGGTGTTCGAGACCCAGTAGAGGGTCCCGTCTGCCTTCCACCACACCCGTTCGACCTTCTGGCCGTTCCGCACCACGGTGAAATCGGTACCGTCATGGGTCACCACGAGCCCCTTGCTTGCCGCGGGGGCATCCAGCCAGGAGGTCTCGGTTATGCCCATGACCTGGTCGTCGTTGTCGGCGGAGGGGTACAGCATCCGGAAGGCCGGCTTGGTCCCGCGGCCCACCCTGATGTCATACGTGGGGGCAATATCAGGGATCTTCCTGGTCCAGGCATAGCCATGGGGGACGTAGACCGGCGCCTGCACGGCGAACGGCGACCCCTCCGCCGTCTTCTTCCACATCTCCGAGTCGGGGATGGTGTCTGGCGACGGAGGCAATCCGAAACGGTCCGGCAGCCGGAAGTCCCTGCCGAGTAGCAGGGTGACCTGATCCACACGCACTCGGGTGACGCGGTCCACGCCCGTGGCCCGAGCCACCCGGCGAGCCTCTTCCAGCTTGCCCGTGGGGTACTGGACGGCGCTGTACTTCGAATCGTTGGCGCTGTCGTCGGCCGCAGTTCCCACGATGACGCCCATGCTGCGCAGCCACTGGGCTGCCGCCGCCGCCTCGCCTGCGCGCCCGCTCTCTCCCACGATATTCACGGGGATACCGCTCACGTCGACAGCTTCCGTCGTGCTGGTCGTAGAGTCAGGGGCGGATGACGACGTCGTGGTGGGGTTCGCGTTGGCGTCGTTGTCGGCTATGGGCACCGATGCGTCGAGTAGCTGGCTCACAGCCTTGGCCAGTTGCTTGTCGGTCACGACTACGTACGAGGCCCCGCCGATGGTCGGTGTGCTGCCTCTCAAGGTGATCGCCCGGATGCCGTCGCCGTTCAGTCGGATACCCCACGTCGTCAGACGAAGGATCTCATTGGCGTCGAGATCGGTAGTCACGTTCTGGAAGAGGGCTGAGATCAGGCCCGGGAGCTTGAAGGGGAGGTTCCAGCCCATCGCCTGTTCGCGCAGCGCGGTCATGAAGCGCTGCTGCCGCTCCATCCTCCCAAAGTCCATGTTGCGGTCGTGGCGGAAGCGCACATAGTCGAGGGCGTCCGAGCCCTTCAGCAGCTGATAGCCGGGCCACAGGTTGATGGGCTCGAAGTAGTAGTCGGGGTTGTAATAGCGCTTGTCCACGTCCACATAGACCCCGCCCAGCGAGTCCACGATATCGGAGAACGCGGCGAAGCCGATCTCCAGATAGTGGTTTATGTCGATCCCGGTGACCTGCTTTATGGTCCTTATGGCGAGGGCCGGCCCCCCGTAGGCGAAGGCGGTGTTCAGCTTGCCCTTGCCGTGCCCGGGGATGTCCACCCGCAGGTCGCGAGGCAGCGACAGCACCGACAGGTAGTTCTGCTCGGGATCGATGTGGACCACCATGAGGGTGTCGGAGCGGCCGCCCAGGGAGGGGTCGTTCGGGCGCCGGTCGGAGCCGATGACCAGAAGATTCATCGCGGAGGGCGAGGGCGCCGTAGCCGGTTGGGCCTGGCCGGCGACGGTGGAGGTCGGGCCCTGCACTCCGGCCGCCTGCGGCGGCGACGCTTCAGTGGTCAGGCTGGTCGAGGGCTTCTCCTGGAGTGCCGCCATGATGTCGGGGGTCACCCGCTCATTGGCCGCCGACACCTCCGACCGGAACCATAGGTACGAACCCCCGGCGGTCGCCAGGATCAGCACCACGAGAGCGACGGCGGACCAGATGGCGATCCATTTCCACCGGCTCTTCGGTGAACCCTCCACCGGATAGAGCGTGTAACGCTTCTTCTTCAACTACTCCAGACCTCTTGCCACAAACCGGTCAAAGCGGAGATTCTACCGCGAACCCACCTGGCCGTTCGAGGTCAACAGATTCCGGACCCGGAAGCGGCCAGCCTCTCCACATCGGCCCCCAGGGCCCTCAGCTTCATCTCGAGACGCTCATATCCACGGTCGATGTGGTGGACCTCCCGCAACTCCGTGCAGCCTTCCGCGATCAAGCCGGCTGCCGCGAGGGCCGCGCCCGCCCGCAGATCCGTGCACCGCACGATGGCGCCGGTGAGAGCCCGCCCTCCGTTGATGACCGCATGGTTGCCGTCCACCCGGATGTCCGCGCCCAGGCGGATCAGCTCGTCCACGAACCCGAAGCGGTTCTCAAAGACGTTCTCGGTCAACACCGAAACGCCTCTCGCGAGCGACAGCAGCACCATCATCTGGGCCTGCAGGTCGGTCGGAAAGCCCGGATACGGCAACGTGGACACGTCCACCGCCGTGTAACGCTCGGGGTCTCCGGTCACCCGGATGCTCCGGGTGTTCTCCTGGATCTGCACCCCCACGTGCCGAAGCTTCGAGAGGAACAGATCGAGCACATGGGGGCTGATCCCTGCCACTTCCACATCACCACCGGTGACGGCGCCCATGATGAGGAAGGTTCCGGCCTCGATGCGGTCGCCGAGCACGGTGTGCTCGGCTGGGTTCATGGCGCGGACCCCATTAATGCGCACCGTGGAGCTGCCGGCCCCGGTGATGTCGGCACCCATGCTCACCAGAAACTTGCACAGGTCGACGATCTCCGGCTCGCGGGCCACGTTCTCCAGAGTGGTGGCGCCCTCGGCCATCACTGCGGCCATCAGCAGGTTCTCGGTGGCGCCGACGCTTGGGTAGTCGAGGATCATGTTGACGGCCTGGAGGCGAGGGGCGGTGACCTCCACGAAGCCGTGGTCACTGCGGACGACGCCGCCCATTTCGGCCAGGCCACGCAGGTGGATGTCGATCTTGCGCGGCCCCAGGTTGCAGCCGCCCGGCATGGCCACCCGGGCGGTGCCGAAGCGAGCCACCAGCGGGCCCATGATCTGGATGGAGGCCCGCATCCTCTGGACGAGGTCGTATGGCGCTACATGCGACTGCACGGCCGTGGTGTCGATGGCCATGGTGCCGTTGCGGAAGTCGACGACCGCGCCCAGATACTCGAGCACCTCGCGCATGGTGCTGACGTCCTGGATGTCCGGGACGTTGTGCAGCACGCTTGTTCCTGGGGCCAGCAAGGAGGCGGCCATGAGCTTGAGAGCGGAGTTCTTGGCGCCTGCGACCGCTACCTGTCCGCAGAGTCGGCGGCCGCCGCGCACCAAGAGCCGCGGCTCGTCAACTTTCGGAGCCATACCCTGCAGCCGTTACGCCATCTGGGAGATCTTCAGCCTGTTGCGGGCTCGCTTTAATGCCAGCTGCTCCCGATACGGATCGACGACATCGTCTTCGGGCACTGTCCCCGCGTGGTGCATCTCCAGCCGGTGGAGTGCCCGCTCGACCGACTTCTGCGCTCGGTCGACATCGATCTTGCTCGCCTGCTCTGCCGCATCGGCTAACACTATCACTTTGTTGAACTGCACCTTGACGAACCCTTCGGCCAAGGCGTAGGTGAGCCATTGCCCCTCGAGATCGAGAACCCGCAACTGCCCGATGGCCAATTGGGCCACCAGGGCAGCATGGTGGGGCAGGATGCCCAGCTCGCCGGTGACCGCAGGGACTATCACCGCGGCCACATCGCCCTCGAAGACCAGCCCCGCGGGGGCGACGAGCTCCAGACGCAGGCTCACCTTGTCACCTTCGGCCACGAGACCTGGCTCCTACGCAGCCGAAGCCGAGGCGGCCGGCGCCTGCGCAGCCTCGGCGGCCGCCTTCTCGGCGGCGTCGTGAGTGGCCTTGACGGCTTTCATCACGTCGTCGATGCTGCCCTGCATGCGGAAAGCCTGCTCGGGCAGGTCGTCATGCTTGCCCTCGATGATCTCCTTGAAGCTTCGCACCGTCTCCTTGAGCGGCACGAACCTTCCCGCGATACCGGTGAACTGCTCGGCCACGAAGAAGGGCTGCGACAAGAACTGCTGGATCTTGCGGGCCCGGCGGACGGTCACCTTGTCTTCGTCGGAGAGCTCGTCCATACCCAGGATGGCGATGATGTCGCGCAGGTCCTTGTAGCGCTGGAGGATCTCCTGAACTCTGGTGGCTACCTCGTAGTGCTCATCGCCCACCACCTCGCGGGAGAGCGCCCGGCTCGTGGAGTCGAGCGGGTCGACCGCCGGGTAGATGCCCATCTCGGAGATGGACCGGCTGAGCACGGTGGTGGCGTCGAGGTGGGCGAAGCTCGCGGCCGGTGCCGGGTCGGTGAGGTCGTCGGCGGGTACGTAGATGGCCTGGACCGAGGTGACCGAGCCGCGCCGCGTGGAGGTGATGCGCTCCTGGAGTTCGCCCATCTCGGAAGTCAGGGTGGGCTGGTAGCCCACGGCCGACGGCATGCGGCCGAGGAGAGCCGACACTTCAGACCCCGCCTGCACGAACCGGAAGATGTTGTCGATGAACAGGAGCACGTCCTGGCCCATGACGTCCCGGAAGTACTCGGCCATGGTGAGCGCAGACAGGCCCACACGAAGACGGGCGCCGGGCGGCTCGTTCATCTGGCCGAACACCATGGCCGTCTTGTCGATGACCCCGGACTCGCTCATCTCCAGATAGAGGTCGTTGCCCTCGCGGGTCCGCTCGCCTACGCCGGCGAAAACCGAGATGCCGCCGTGATGGGTGGCGATGCTGTGGATGAGTTCGAGGATGACCACCGTCTTGCCCACGCCGGCGCCGCCGAACAGCCCCACCTTGCCCCCCTTGACGTACGGGGCGAGCAGGTCGATGACCTTGATGCCGGTCTCGAGGACCTCGGTGGTGGGCTCCAGGTCTTCGAAGGCCGGGGCGGGACGATGGATGGGCCAGCGCTCCGTGTCGGCCGGGATGGGATCGCCCTCGTCGATGGGCTCGCCCAGCAGGTTGAACAGCCGGCCAAGGGTGGCCTGCCCAACGGGCACAGCGATAGGCAGGCCGGTATCGACAACCTCCATGCCCCGAGCCAGACCGTCGGTCGAGTCCATGCCCACCGCGCGAACCTTGTTGTCGCCCAGGTGCTGCTGCACCTCCGCGACCAGGTGCACATGGCCCGAGCCGGTGTCGGCGTCGATCTCGAGCGCGTTGTAGATACCCGGCAGAAACTCCGGGAACTCGACGTCGATCACCGGTCCGATGATCTCAACGATCTTGCCCTTGTTCATCGTTCCTCGTGTCCTCCTCTTGGAGTCAAGCTATCCGGTGAGTGCGTCGGCGCCGGCCACCACTTCCAGGATCTCCTGAGTGATGGAATACTGCCGGGCCCGGTTCATCGCCAGCGTCAGGTCGTCGATCATTTCCGTGGCCGCGTCGGAGGCGGCCCTCATCGCGGTCATCCGAGCGCCGTGCTCGCTGGCCATGCCCTCCAGGATCGCCCTGTAGACGGAGATCTCGATGTAGGAGGGCAGAAGGTCGGCCAGAACCGCCTCGGGTGAAGGCTCGAAGATGAAGTCCATGTGCTCGCTCGCCCCGGCAGGCGTGTACAGACTTGTGAGTTCCTCCTGGATGGGGAGGACCACCTGCTCGGTTACGTACTGTTCCATGGGGCTCTTGAAGCGATTGTAGACCAGGTGGACCCGGTCGATCTCCTCGTCGACGTAGCGGCGCATGGTGCCGGCGGTGATGGCCTGCGCCTCGAGGAAGGCGCTGCGCTCGGTCACGTCGAGGTAGGCCTTGTCGACCCGGTACCTCTGGAAGCGCGCGGTGGTGTAGCCCTTGCGGCCTAGGATCACCAAGTCGCTGTCGATTCCCTGCTCCTTGTAGGCATTCACCAGGTCGAATGCCCTCCGCATGATGTTGGAGTTGAAGGCCCCGGCCAGACCCCGGTCGGAGGTCAGCGCGATGACCGCGACCTTTTTGACCTCCTTGTGGGCCTTCAGCAGCGGATATTCGCTGCCGCTCACCGGGATGTAACGGACCAGTTGCCCGATGAACTCCATCATGTTCAGGGCATAGGGCCTGGTGGCTTCGATGCGCTGCTGCGCGCGCCGCAGGCGCGCGGCGGCCACCATCTGCATGGCCTTGGTGATCTTCCGCGTATTCTGGACCGAAGCGATCCGGCGGCGTATGTCGCGTTGGGAGGCCATGTTCTCCTACGACTCGGCGCGGTCTGCGGCCCAGGAATCCTTGAAGACACCGATGGCCGCCCGCAACTGGGCCTCGATGTCCGGAGTCAGATCCTTGGTGGATGCGATGGCGGCGCCGATCTCGGGATGCTGCTGGTTGAGGAAGCTGCGCAACTCGCCCTCGAACCGGGTGATGTCGGCCACCGGGATCTCGTCGGTGTACCCCTGGATGGCGGCGAAGATGATCATCACCTGGTCCTGCACGGGCCAGGGCACGAACTGCGCCTGGTTGAGCGATTCCACCAGCCGCTCGCCGCGGGCCAGGGTCCTCTGAGTCTCCTGGTCGAGCTCCGAGCCGAACTTGGCGAACGCCTCCAGCTCGCGGAACTGAGACAGGTCCAGACGTAGCGAGCCGGCTACCTTCTTCATGGCCTTGATCTGGGCGTTGCCTCCCACCCTCGACACTGAGATACCCACGTTGATAGCCGGCCGGATGCCGGAGTAGAACAGGTCGCTCTCCAGGAAGATCTGGCCGTCGGTGATGGAGATGACGTTCGTGGGGATGTACGCGGACACATCGCCCGCCTGCGTCTCGATGACCGGCAGAGCCGTCAGGGAGCCTCCACCTTCCTTGTCGCTGAGCTTGCAGGCCCGCTCCAGCAGCCGGCTATGCAGGTAGAAGATGTCGCCCGGGAAGGCTTCGCGGCCCGGCGGGCGGCGCAGTAGCAGCGACATCTGCCGGTAAGAGTCGGCGTGCTTGGTCAGGTCGTCATAGATGCACAGGGCATGGCGTCCGGAGTAGGTGAAGTACTCGCCCATGGCCGCCCCGGCGTAAGGGGCGATGTAGCGCATGGGGGCGGAGGTGGACGCCGAGGCCATGATGACGATGGTGTAATCCATGGCGCCGTACTGCTCGAGGCGCTGGACCAGGCCCGCCACCGTGGAGGCCTTCTGGCCGATGGCCACGTAGATGCAGATGACGTCCTGGCCTTTTTGGTTGATGATGGTATCCACGGCGATCGCGGTCTTCCCGGTTCCCCGGTCGCCGATGATCAGCTCGCGCTGGCCCCGGCCGATGGGGATCATGGAGTCGATGGCCTTGATGCCCGTCTGGAGCGGCTCTTTCACCGGCTGCCGGCGGATGACGCCCGGGGCCTTGAACTCCACCGTGCGGTACTCGCTGGTCTCAATGGGACCCTTATCGTCGAGCGGCACTCCCAGCGGGTTCACTACCCGGCCGACGAGGGCTTCGCCCACGGGTACCCGGATGACCTGGCCGGTCCGCTTGGCCTGATCGCCCTCTTTGATGAGCGTGTCCTCGCCCATCAGCACCGCGCCGATGCTGTCTTCCTCGAGGTTGAGCACCAAGCCCATGACGTTATGGGGCAACTCGAGCATCTCGGAGGCGACCGCATTCTCCAGGCCCTGGATCCGGGCCACGCCGTCGCCCACCTGCACGACGGTGCCGACCTCCTGGATCTCGACACCCGGCTCATAACGCAGGATGCGGGACTTAAGGACGCTTGTGATCTCCTCAGGACGCAGCTTCAACTGTCCCCTCCAAACTAGCCACAGGGCTGATCAACGATTCTCGGAGGCGCTCCAACTGATGACGGACGCTGGCGTCGGCGACCTTGTCGCCGATCCGCAACCGGAGCCCACCGAGCAGTTCCTTTTCGACACTCAACCTCAGCTCGACCGTCTTGCCGAGCGATGAAGCGATCTTTGCCCGAAGCGCTTCTTGCACCGCAGGCGGCAGCGGGATGGCGGTAGCCACCTCCACGTGCACCAAGCCCTGGGCCTGCTCGACGAGCCCCACAAACGCCCGGTGGATAGCGGCCACCTCGCTCTCGCGGCTCTTGTCCACGAGCAAGCGCAGGAGGTTGCGCACCAGTTCGTCACCGCCCTGGGTTAGCTCGAGTAGGACGGCCTTCTTCCTGGGGTTGGAGATCTCCTCGGTGACAAGCAACCGGCGCAGGCCATCCGAGGCTTCCGCAGCCTGGACGAACTCGCCCAGGTCGCGCCGCACCGAGTCGGTGCTACCTTCCTCGGCAGCGGCCTCGTACAGCGCCGTTGCGTACACTCGTGCGATCTTGCTCTCGCTCACGGCTTCCTAGTTCTCGCTGATCTTGCTCAGGTCGATCTCGTTGATGGCCTCTTGGATGAGCCGCAACTGGTCCTGCTCTGAAAGGCTGGAGCGAGCCACTTTGGCGGTGGCCGTGATGGCCAGGTCGGCCGCTTCTTCGCGGATACGCTGAAGCGCCTGCTTGGTGTCTCTCTCGATCTGCTCGCGGGCCTTGGCCAGGGTGGCCTCCGCCTGCTGACGCGCCTCTTCCACCACCTCGGCCTTGCTGGCTTCACCGGCCTTTCGCGCCCGCTCCACGATGCTATCCGCCTCAGTGCGGGCCTGGGCCAACTGGCGCTTGTAGTCGGCCAGGAGTTGCTGAGCTTCATCGCGGAGGTTCTCGGCCTCCGCGATCGACTGATGGATCTCGGCCTGCCTCGCCCTCTGCAGCTTCATGAGCGGGTTGAAGGCGAACTTGTACAGCAGAGCCAAGAGGATCAGAAAGGTGATCAGCGTCCAGACGAAGAGCCCTGGATCTATCTCGAATATCTTCATGCGACTACCTGGCGGAAACCCGCCGTCCTAGACGACGAACAGCAGGATGATGGCGATGACGAAGGCATACAGCGCCAGCGCCTCGGCCAGGGCCAGACCGATGATGAAAGCGGTCCGGATCTCTCCCGCGGCTTCTGGCTGCCGGGCGATGGCCTCGGCGGTGCGCCCGGTCAGCAGACCGATGCCGATGCCGGGGCCGAGCGTGGCCAGCCCCATCCCGATGCCTGCGGCGAGCCGTGCGGCGGTGTCAGCGTCCATTGACTTGTCCTCCTTGCTCCATGATTGGCGGCTAGTGGCCAGCGTATATGGCCGATTCGATGTACACGACCGACAGAATAGAGAAGATATAGGCCTGGATGAAAGCGACGAACACCTCGAATATGAGCATGATGACCACGAAGGCCGTAGCCGGGATGACCACCACGGCGCTGGCGTATTGCAGTATGAGGCCGATCATCACCAGGATGATCAAGTGGCCGGCCACAGTATTGCCAAAAAGTCGGACGGCGAGAGAGAGCGGCTTAAAGAACTCGCCCATGAAGTGGACTATGAAGAAGATGACGTTGAGCACCGGCCGCATCACCTTGGGAACGCCGGGCGGCGAGAGCCAGGAGCCCACATAGCCCTTGAACCCGTGACGGTGGAAGCCCTGATACTGGGTCACGGCAAAGACGATGATGGCAAGCCCGAAGGTCACGTTGATGTTCGCCGTGGGCGTGGTGGGCTTGAGGGCGATGGGCTTGGGGATAAGGCCGATCAGGTTTGTCACCATGATGAAGGTGAAGAAGGTGAGAATCAGGTAGTAATACTTCCTGCCCTTCTCCCCTATCTGCCCGGTGAGGTGACCGGTGGCGAAGTTCATCAGGATCTCCGCCCAGGTCTGTAGCCCGTCGGGTTCCTTCTTCATCCGCCTCGCGACGATGAAGAAGAACCCGAAAATGACCACTGCCGACACCCACATGTAGATGACGACGTTGGTGATGGACATGTCGAACGGGCCGATCGTGGGCAACTCCACGATGACCTGGTTGTTCATCTCGCTGAGAGCTTCTACGATCTTGTTCTCGCCTGCTTCGCCCAGCATGCCCGTTCCTTGTGTCGACTAAAGCCCGTTCGCGCCCGCCGGCGGCGGGGCGTGGTGGCGGTCCTTGGACAACAGACCGTACAGAGACCAGAACATGAGGATGGAGAATAGCGCGACGAAGGCCAGGCCCAGCGCCAGCATGTTGAGCGGAGTCCACAGGCCGAGAATGAGAAGAACGACGGTGATCGCCATGAGCCTGAGCACGAAGCCCACGATCATGGCGGCGGGGCCGACCCCGGTGTTGCGACGAACGGCCCAGCGATGCACCCGAGCCGTGGCGAGATGGTATGCGACCGCCAGGCCAAGCCCCACGATCACCGATATCACCGTCAGCGCCAGATCCGCCTCCGCTCCCCGTGTCTCTAAAGCCGGTGTCCCTAACCTGCTTCTGGTCCGTCGCCGTTGCCGGCCCCCTTGTCCCCATCGCCCTTCCCGCGCGGACGCGCGAAGAGGATCGAGACCAGGTAGACGAAGCCCAGCGCCGCACCCACGAAAACGCCGCCTAGCATGAACCATGGTCTCGTACCGAGCCAGCGATCCACAAGATAGCCCAGCCCGAGGAAGATGACCACATACGCCACGAGCGAGAATGCCAGGTTCCACGCTTCCCCCAACTCGGTACGCGGATCCCGGCTCGTGCGCCTACGGTTTCCAGACTGCGCCACTATAGCATGCTAGGTGATATTTCAATAACACATACTGAGATTACTATTTCGACCTGAGCCATCCGCCGGCTCACCCCATCCGGAACAGCTGCGTGCCGGCCTCCGCGAAGATCTCCATAGAGAGGTCGTCAGGATACACCCCACAGAAGTAGACTGCCACCACGCCGGCGTTGATGAGCATCTTGGCGCAGGTGACACACGGCTGAAGCGTGGAATAGATCTCCGAGCCGTTGATGGACGCGCCGTGATATGCCGCCTGGATGATGGCGTTCTGCTCGGCGTGAAGCCCGCGGCAGAGTTCGTGCCGCTCGCCGGAGGGTACGCCTAACTGGTCGCGGAGGCAGCCACGAACGTCGCAGTGGGCCAGACCGCGCGGCACCCCGTTGTATCCGGTAGCGAGTATCTGCCGGTTCTTCACCACCACGGCTCCCACCTGGCGGCGCAGACAACTCGACCGCGTGGCGACCACCCGGGCGATGTCCATGAAGTACTCCTCCCAGGGAGGGCGGACGCACGGGCCTCTGCTCTCGCCCCCGGGCGGCATCAGGACCCCAGTGTCCGGTAGAGGGGGAACGCGGCGGTGAGCGCCCGGCCGCGGGCGAGCAGGCGGTCGAGACCGGCCTCGGTCTGATCGCCGGTGAGCGTCTCCACGATGATCGCTCCAACCTCGCGCATCTCGTCCGGGCCGAACCCGCGGGTGGTCATGGCGGGGGTTCCGAGCCGGAGACCCGAGGTCACCGCCGGGGGCCGCTCGTCGTAGGGCACGCTGTTCTTGTTCGCCGTGATGCCTACCCGGTCGAGCAGCTCCTGAGCCCGGCGCCCGGTCATCTCCGTGCCGGAGAAATCCACGAGCATGAGATGGTTGTCCGTGCCTCCAGACACGAGGTTCATGCCCCGTGCGAGGAGGGATTCCGCCAGCGCCTTGGCGTTCTCCACGGTCATATGCTGCTTGGCCTTGAACTCGTCGGTGGCCGCCAGGAGGAAACACACGGCCTTGCCGGCGATGATGTGCTCGAGCGGTCCGCCTTGCAGACCGGGGAACACGGCCTTGTCCAGCCGGGCGGCGTCGACCTCGCGGCAGAAGCAGGCCCCGCCGCGCGGGCCTGCCAGGGTCTTGTGTGTTGTGGTAGTAACCCACTCACAGTGTGGGAAAGGCGAGGGATGCGCCCCTGCGGCCACCAGTCCGGCGACATGGGCGATATCGGCCATGACCTGGGCGCCCACCTCGTCGGCGATGGACCGAAAGGCAGCGAAATCGAGGGTCCGGGGGTAGGCGCTCGCCCCCACCACGATCATCTTGGGCCGGTGCTTCAGGGCCTGGGAGCGGACCTCGTCCATGTCCAGGCGCCCGCTGTCCTGGCGCACGCCGTAGTGGGAGAAGGCATAGCCGCGGCCAGAGAAGTTGATGGAGTGCCCATGGGTGAGGTGGCCGCCGTGAGCCAGACTCATGGCCAGCACACGGTCCCCTGGCTCGAGCGCCGCCCAGTAGATGGCCTGATTGGCGGTAGACCCGGAGTGAGGCTGAACATTGGCGTGCTCGGCCCCGAACAGCTCCTTGGCGCGCGCGATGGCCAGGGCCTCGATCTCGTCCACGATCTCGCACCCGCCGTAATAGCGGTTGCTCGGATAGCCCTCAGCGTACTTGTTCGTGAGCACGCTGCCCATGGCCTCCAGCACGGGGACGGGGGTGAAGTTCTCCGAGGCGATCAGCTCGATGTTGTGCTGCTGCCGCGCCAGTTCGCGGCCGATGAGCCGGTCCAGCAGGGGATCGACCTGCTGCAACGGCAGGTCGGCATAGCTCAAGGGACTGCGGGTCTCAGTCAATGGGGTTGGCCTCCTCCTCCAGAACTCGAGCCGAAATGAAGCTCCGCCCGCAGCGCGCGTTGGACGGCCGCAAGTTCACTTCGAGCCGAGTTGCACAAGAACTCGGGCAAGAATACCAGAGGCTCATGGGGCGACGGGACGAATGGCTGTGGCTCGGGGCCTCACGGCCGCCTCGCCCTCCAGAGTCATCCCAGGGCTGCGACGCGCTCGAGCACGTCCTGGGCGGAGACCGCTCCCTCCCGCAGGATCGCGGGCTCCCGGCCGTGCGCGAGGGGGCGCAGGTCCACGACCGTCGAGGCGCGACCGCTGGCGCCTTCATGCTGCCCTTTGTCCGCCGCTCGCCCGTCTCCCGCCGAGCCCGCCCGGGGGGCGCGACCGGGCGCCGACACCACGGCCACGGAGCAGTGCGCGAGCACCAGCGGGTCCACCTGCGCCGCCGTGGCGGCGTCGGGGAGCCCGCTCAGATTGGCGCTGGTGGCGGCCAGCGGCAGGCCTGTCATGGCGAGCAGCCGGAGCAACGCAGCATGATCGGGGACGCGGATGCCGAGTGAGTCCGGAGTCCCTACCCGCTCGGGCCGGGGAACCGCCGTGGCCACCACGAACGTGTAGGGGCCGGGCAGCAGGGCCGCCAACACTCGCGCGGCCGCCGGGTCGAGGTCGGGCAGAGCAGCTGCGACGGCGTCGACCGACGCGAATAGGACGGCTACCGGTTGCTCCGGGGCCCGCTGCTTGGCCGCGAAGAGTCGGCGAACACCGGCCGGCGAGTCCCAGCGGGCGGCGATGCCGTACACCGTGTCGGTGGGCACGCCGATCACGGCTCCCGCGTCGAGCGCCTCCCTCATAGCCGCGGCTTCTTGTTCGCCCAGTTCCTCGGCTGTCACGAACGGCGCTCCCGGAAGCGTCGCCTCGATCATACGGTCCTTACGCGAAAGGTCCTTGTGCATCACCACCCGGACGAACCCGGCGTTCCGGGCCAACCCGGCGACGGCCTCAGCCTGGTCCTCTCCCACCTCCAGCAGCAGAGTGCCCCCTGCCCGCAGAGCCCGAGCCGCCTCCGGAAGCAGGCGCCCGTACACTTCGAGGCCGTCAGGGCCGCCGTCCAGCGCCGCGACGGGTTCGAACAGCCGGATATCTGCGGCAAGAGACGATATGTCCCCCGAGCGCACGTACGGAGGGTTGCTCACGACCAGGGCGAGGCTCCTATCGCCGATGCCGGCGAGCAGATCCCCCTCGCGGAACGTCACCCGGTCGACAAACCCGAGCGCCGTGGCGTTCCCCCTCGCCACAGCCAGCGCCTCAGCGCTCTGGTCTACAGCAAGCACCCGCACCCCGGCCTCCTGCGCCAAGGCGAGGGCGATCGCGCCACTCCCCGTGCCGACGTCGACGATCAAGGGTGGACCGGCAGACGACGCCGGCGCGACCGGGCCTCGCGCCCCTGGGGCCGCGTGCGGAGCGGCTTCACCGGCGGCAGGCACCTGCGCGCTGGTCGGCGCCGGCTCGCTCGCCCTCCGCCTGGCCTCCCTCTCCGGTAGGTCCCCCCAGGGGGGGCGCAAACGCAGCGTGGCTAGGGCCAGATCCACGAGCTCTTCGGTCTCCGGCCGAGGGATGAGGACGCTCGGGCCGACCCCCAAGCAAAGATGGCGGAAGTGAGCTCGACCCCGAATATAGGCCACAGGCTCGTGACCCGCGCGCCGGGCGATCAGACCCCGGTACGTGGCGACTTCCTCCGGGGCGAGGGGACGGTCATGCTGGGTGTAAAGGTGGATGCGCTCGACCTGCAGCGTGTCGGCAAGAAGCAGTTCCGCGTCCAGGCGCGGCGAGGACGAGCCTTTCTCCTTGAGGTAGCCCGCCGCCGTGTCGAGCAGCGTGCCTATGGTCCAGGATCCCACGGGCTACCGCCCCAGCCTAGATGGAGGCTGCGGCCAGTTGTTCCGCCCGTTCCTGCGCCCGTAGCGCCTCGGTGAACTCGTCCAAGTCACCCTGCAGAATGGCCTCGAGACGGTGCGAGGTGAGGCCCACCCGGTGGTCGGTCACCCGGCCCTGGGGGAAGTTGTAGGTGCGGATCTTCTGGGCGCGGTCCCCGGTGCCCACCTGGCTGCGGCGCTGGGCGGCCACCTGGGCGTCCTGCTCTGCTTGGGCCTGGTCGTAGAGACGGGCGCGAAGGATCTGGAAAGCCCGCTCCTTGTTCTGGAGCTGCGACTTCTCGTCCTGGCAGGAGACCACCAAGCCCGAAGGGATGTGGGTGAGTCGCACCGCCGAGTCCGTGGTGTTAACCGATTGCCCACCCGGACCGGTAGAGCGGTACACGTCCACGCGAACGTCGTTGGGGTCGATGTGGATCTCCACGTCTTCCACTTCGGGCAGCACGGCCACGGTGGCCGTGGAAGTGTGGATGCGACCCGTCGACTCGGTCACCGGGACCCGCTGCACCCGATGCACGCCCGATTCGTACTTGAGCGCGCCATAGGCACCCCTGCCCTTGACCTCGAAGATCACCTCTTTGACGCCGCCCGATCCCGCTTCGGTGGTGGAGAGAACGGTAGTCTTCAAGCGCTGCCGCTCGGCGTAGCGCATCACCATCCGCTGCAGTTCGGCCGCGAACAGGGCGGCTTCGTCGCCGCCGGCGCCGGCCCGCACTTCGACGATGGCGTTCTTCTCGTCCCGGGGGTCCTTCTCCAGAACGGTCAGCCTCAACTCGTGCTCTAGCGTCTCGAGCCTGTCGCGGGCGGCGGTCTTCTCCTCGACCAGGAACTCCTTCATCTCCGGGTCAAGGCCGCCCTCCTCCAGCATGGACTCTGCCTCCTCGAGCGAGGCCCGGGTACGCAGATACTCAGTGGCCAGCCGGTGCGATTCCTCCAGGTCGGCGTGAGCCTTAGAGATCTCCGTGTAGCGCGATTGGTCGCGGAGCACCTCGGGATCCGCCAGTTCTTGAGTGAGCGCGGCGTGTTTCTCCTCTATCTCCCGAGCAAGGCGATCGATCATGACAGGGCCAAGGCTTCGCGCCCAGCAGGGACCTCGGTCTCATCCATGGCGAGAACCTCGTCGAGAGCAGCCGCGGCCACCAACAGCTGGTCCATGGAGGGCTCTCTTGTTGTGAGGCGCTGGAGCTGCATGCCCGGCCACCGCAGCATGCGGGCAGCCAGGCCGTCGGAACGGCCCGCCCATTTTATGCCGATCTCGTAGGCGATCCCGATGATCAAGGGGATCCCTATGAGCCGCGAAACCACCAGCCAGGGGACGCTGGGCTTGCCCACGAACGCGAAGAGGAACACGGCGAGGACCATGACCAGCAGGAGAAACCCGGTGCCACACCGCGGGTGCCGGGGAGAAAACGTCTCGGCGAACTCGGCGTCGGGCCGCCCGCAGGCCTCGTAGGCATGAATGACCTTGTGCTCGGCCCCGTGGTACTCGAACGTCCGGCGCAGGTCGGGGATCAGGCTGATCACCACCAGATACAGGATGAAGATGGCGATACGGATGAGACCTTCCACAAGGTTGAAGAGGAACGGATTGGCGAACGTCTCCTCGAACTGCTTGACCACGACCAGGGGCACGACGATGAACAGCCCTACGGCCATGGCCAGGGCGACCACCACCGTGACCGCCAGTTGTCTCCAGCCGAAGGCGGGCGGTGGCTCGGGCGCGCCGCTTTTCGGGCGCCCCCCATCGACTCCCCCCGCGTCGGCTGGTACGGCCTTGGCAGGGGCCGGCGTAAGTGGCTGGAGAAGAACGGGTGCGACCGGGTGGATGACCTCCACATCGGCGGCCTGGGCCTCGCTCAGGCCCTCGAGACTGATGTTGGCCGATACGCCCAGCGCCTTGATGCCCAGGCTCATCGACTCGTAGAGCGCCACCACGCCCCGCACCACTGGAATCCGCCAGAACCGGCTGCGCGCGGCGGCTGGAGGCAGCGGGTAGGAAACTCGAGCGATATCGCCGGAGGGCCGGCGCACAGCGACTCCCCAACAGCGACGCCCGCGCATCATGACACCCTCGATGACCGCCTGTCCGCCGAAGGCGTGATCGTGCGGTGTGCAGGCTTGTGGGTGTTCGTTCTCGGCTGAGTTGTGTGCTGTCACCGTCAGTCCAGATCTCCCGTCGCTCCGACCAGGTCCATGACAAGGACCTCTTCTTCAGTATAAGGTCGGCCGCAGGACATCTTTCCTTCAGGGCATCCGCCGGTCATGCACCCCGGGCCGGTGGTTTCGAACAACACGGGAGCGGCGGCGACCACCAGCCGGCGCATAGTCCAAGCCAAGCGGTTGATCTCCCATTGAGCCCGGCGGCAGCAGCGCAGGGCGAAGAAATGGCGCAACTCCCGGGCGTTCATGGTCACCACGATCTTGGTCTCCGCAGCATTGGGCAGCACGAAGCGGGCGTCCTCGAAGACCGATTCGTTCCCGCGCCCTTCTGCCTGGCCCAGCTGTACCAGGCGTTCGTACGCCTTGTGGGCGTTCTCCATGGCTTCGAGGAACACCGCCCGCGCGTCTGCAGAGGCCGCGATGCTCGGCGGCATTATGAAACCGCCCTCAGAACCGAAGCGCACGTACCGCTGGGACTGCTGGCTGTAAGAGGCGACCCGGTGCCGCACCAGCTGGTGCGAGCAGGCCCGGGATATGCCGTCCACCGCGAATGTGAAGCTGGCGTGCTCCAGGGCGCTCATGTGACCGGAGCGCACCAACCCCCGCACCAGCTTGCGCACGTCGTCCTCGCTCATGTCGGCCTTGAGCTCGGCGGCGCTCACAGGCGCATAGCAGAGCCTACCCGCGGACGCTACCGCGCGCTCCGGGGCCGGGGTGTACTGAAGAAGCGATACCCTCAGTTCGGCGGGCACAACAGACGAGAGCTAATTCGTCTTGTCGGGACGCCGGTACTTCTTGTTGAACCTCTCGACCCGACCGGCGGTGTCGACAAGCTTCTGCTTGCCGGTGTAGAACGGGTGGCAAGCAGCACAGACTTCCACCTTGATCTCGGGGAGGGTCGAGCGGGTGGTGAACGTCGAGCCACAAGAGCAGACGACCTTGCTCTCCCCATACTTCGGATGAATGCCTTCCTTCAAGGTGCCTCCAATGACACTTAGACCACGGTAATAAGCCCGAAAAAGCGGAGCGATATGATACCACGGACACCGCCGGCGCTTAGTGCGCTGCAGGCGGGGGCGACCGCGCCTTGCCCTTTCCGTCAGGTTCCTGACCATCGAGTGCCTTTCCGCGGATCGGTTCGTTAGAATCCACGGCGAGATTCCGCTTCTCCGCGCCTCTCCCGCGATGCTCGCGGCTAACGTACCGGAGGTGTGCTGTGGGAAAACGTTTGCTGATCTTGATGCTGATGGTGGGGGCGATCGCCCTGCTCATCGCGGGCGTCGCTGCCGCAGCCGGGACATTCGGCGAGGGCGATGAGCCGGCGACCGATCCGAACACCGTCAGCTCGGACACCGAGTCCACTGCGACAGACCCAACCGACGCTATCGAACCGATCGACACCAGCGAGGTGACCGAGGCTATCGACCCGACCGACACCAGCGAGGTGACCGAGGCCGACGAGGCGACGGAATCGGATGAGGTCACGTCCACGTCGACCACCAACTGGGGCCAGCGTATCTCGGGCCTTCGGGCCGCCGGAGACCACACCCCTGCCGCGGTACTCAAGGGCAAGAAGGTGCCTGGATACTACAAGAAGTTGACCACCACGACTCAGCCGGTCACCGCGACCGACACGCCCCCGCAGGGCTAGGGCCGCGAGCAAGCGAGGAGCTCTGCGCCGGAGAGCGGCACACGAACACATAGACGGACCCGAGCGAGCCGGGCTGCGAAAGCAGCCCGGCTCGCCGTTCGTCATGCGCTGAGCAAGCCTTCCCGCGCGGCGGTCAAAGCCTCCTCAGAGGTGATCGCATCGCCGGCCTCCCATGCCAGACTGGCGGCGCGCAGAGCGCGACCCAGTGGTGGCCCCGGCGAGAGACCCAACTCCTTCATCAGCGTCACCCCGTCGAAAGGAATCCGGGGCACGCCGCGCGTCGCCCGCCTCGCCCAGACCTTCATCAGCGCCCTCGCGGCCTCCAGTTCCGCTCGGTCCCGACCGGCCACCGCCGCCGCCGTCGCCGCCGCCGCCGCCAGCAGCAGCAGCAGCAGCAGCAAGAAGTATCACCTCGGCCTCCCACGGAGCGGCAGCCCAGAGATACAGGACCGCCGCCCGGCCGGGCCCAGCCGAGCCGCTCGCCCCGTCCTCCGGCCTGACCGGCGGCAAGCCCCTGACGCCGGCATCGTCTTCGTAACGGCTTATCCTCGCCGAGGTCTCCAGAAGCGAAGCCAAGTGGCTCGAAACGCGTAGCCGGCGAGCGACGGCTTGGGCATCCCGGGTGACAAGCCCTCGACACAGACCCGCCAGCCTAAGGGCCGCCGCCCGTCCGGCCGCCCCGTCCACAGGAACGCCCAACCGCTGCCCCAACAGAGGCGCAGCATCGGGGAACCGGTCCGGAAGATCGGCGAGAGTGCCCTCCAGCTCATCGAGCAGTGCAGCGGCCGCGTTCCCTTCGGCCTCGCCGAGTTCGGGCAGCACCGCCCGGAGCAGCCCCAGTCCGTCCCACATCCGCACTGCGGCACCGGCCCCGCCTGCGGCCAGGGTCAGGAACATCTCGCTTGCCACCCGTTCCGGTGCCGCCCGCCGTACCGCCTCGCATTGGGACCGCACAGCGAGCTCCAGCTTGGGGTCAAGTCTCAATCCCAGCACATGGCTGAACCGCGCGGCGCGCATAAGGCGTAGAGGATCCTCCGAGAAGATACGGTCGGAGACCGCCACCAGCCGCCGCTCCCGCAGGTGTCCAAGTCCACCGAACGGGTCAAGCAGTGCGGCGCCCCCAAGCGGAATGGCCATGGCATTGACGGTGAAGTCCCGTTGGGCCAGATCGGCCAGGATACCGCCTCCGCGAACCGCGGCCACATCCACATGCCCATCGCGGCCCACGACCCGAAATGCCTGGTGCTCGTGGGAGAGGGCGAACCAGGGCACGCCAAGGGCAGCGGCCACCTCTCGGGCGATGCCGGCGGCATCGCCGGCCACGGCCAGATCGATGTCTGGAGAGTAGCAGCCGAACTCGCGGTCACGAACGGTGCCGCCCACCAGCCAGCCTTCGACACCCTGACCGCGTAGGATCGCGGCCAGGGCCGCCAGCATCTCGTCGCTGCTCGCGGCCCTCTCGCGTGGGGCCCCGCCCCCTCCCTGTCGGCGCAACTCCATTCTGAAACGGATTCCCGCCGGTCTCGGGGTCGCTACTTCGCTGAGCCCTTGAGCTTGCGCAGCTTGCGGTTGTAGTTGAACCGGTCAACGAGATAGGCGACGCAGGTATAGGCGACGAAGCCGATGACCGAGATGAGGAGAGACCCCCACACGTTGGCCGTGCGGTTCCCGGCCGCGTCCTTGGGAGCCCAGATGTACTGGATGACCACAAAGTATAGGATGGCCAGGATCGCGCCCTGGATGACCGCCCGCTTCCAGCTTGGCGGTCGCAGTCCCTGGGGACCCTTCCCCTTACTCTTGCTGCTGCCGTACGCGCTCTTGCCGCTTGAGGACTTGGTCCCTACGGGCGGAGCCTTCGGGAACGCCTGGCGAGCTGCTCTACGTGTTGCTTTCTTCGACATGTCCTCTGCCAGTCTCCCTACGCCCTGTGCTCGGCGATGGCCCGGACGATATCCCCCCGGGTTACGATGCCGACCAATCGCCCGTCTTCCGTCACCGGAAGACGGTTGACTTCGCACTCACTCATCATCGTGGCCGCCTGCCGCACGGTCGTATCCGGCGAGACGGCGTTCACCTCGTCACTCATGACCTCGGACACCTTCGACCCGATGGCCTTGCGGAAGCGCTCCTCGAACTTGTGGACGCTCTGCAGGTAGATGACGCTCTCGAGGAACTGGATGTAGTAGGGAAAGTGGAGGTCGGCATCCCGAAGGATGATGTCGGCCTCGGTGACCATCCCCAGCACCCGGCCCTCATCGTCTACCACGGGCACGCCGCTGATCTTGTTCTGAGCAAGTATATCCGCAAGCTCCCCCACCGTCGTCTCGGGGCGCACCGTGATGACGTCGGCCGTCATGATCTCCCGCACCGTCAGCTCGTCCACGAAGGTCTCCTCTCATAGATGCGGTCGGCGATGACCGCGGGTAGCAGTTCCACCAGGTCGCCGGCCAGGACTCCCTGGGGGTCGGTTTCGGCGCCGAGGAGGCCTGCCTCGGCGTGCAGCCAGGCTCCGGCGTACGCAGCCTCGAAGGGCTCGAGGCTTTTGGCGAGCAGGGCTCCGATGATACCGGCAAGGACGTCACCAGTGCCGGCCGACGCCAGTTGTGGCGGGCCTTGCACGACCGTGCGCGCCTGTCCAGACGGGTCGGCGATGATGGTCGAAGAGCCCTTGAGCAGGACCACCTGGCCGGTGGCCGCCGCCGCCCGCCGGGCGGCGGCAAGAGGGGCCTTGGTCACCTCTTCGGTTCGCTCTCCCAGCAACGCGGCCAGCTCGCCGGCGTGGGGCGTGAGCACCAATCCCGAGCGATTCCGCAGCAGCTCGGCCTCTTCGGCGAACGCGTAAAGCCCGTCGGCATCGAGCACGGCGGGCACGGCACTCTCGAGAATGATCTTCCGGACTGCGGCCATGGTCGCCGGGTCGCGGCCCAGTCCCGGCCCGGCCACCAGCGCGCCAAGCCGCTCGTCACCCACGACCGCCAGAGTGGGAGCAGCGTCGTCGATGATGTCCCCAGCCCCGACCTCCTGCAGCACGGTCTCCATCAGACGGCTGCGCACGGTCTCGGCCGCCCCGGCGGGCATCAGTAGGCGAACGTAGCCGGCGCCTGTCCGATAAGCCGCCTGCGCGGCAAGCCAGGCGGCCCCCGGGTAGGCCTTGGAGCCGGCCAGCACCGCCACGTATCCCGCCCGGTACTTGTGGTCGTCCACCCGCCGCCCAGGGATGTTCACGTCCTCCTCGGTCACTACCCACAGGTCGGGCTCGGGTTCGACGGACTCGGGGATGCCGATATCCCACACGATGACCTCCCCGGCTGCTTCGGAGCCGGGCGGACACACCAAACCGGTCTTGGCCGCGTGGAAGGTGACGGTGACGTCGGCCGCGACGCAGCCGGCCGCGATGCTCCCGGTGGAGGCGTCGACGCCGGTGGGCACATCCACGGCTACAACGGGCACGCCCCGCTCCCCGACGGCGTTGATGAGAGCCGCCCACTCTGCCACCTGCCCCTTGAGCTCACCCGTAGCCCCCGTGCCCAGAAGGCAGTCGACCACCACTTCGGTCTCTTCCCAAAGATAGTCGGGCACTGCGCAGATGCGCAGGTTCACCCCTGCCTTCTCGGCCGCGGCGTAGTTGAGAGCGGCATCCGGCGACAGCTCGGCCGGCGAAGCGACCGCCACGATGCACGCCGCCGGATGGCCGGCGAGATGAAGTTGCCGGACCGCTGCCAGTCCATCCCCGCCGTTGTTACCCCGCCCGCAGACCATCAGGACGTGCCGCCCAGGGAACCGGGTGCGCACGAGCTCGCTTACCCCGAGGGCCGCACGCTCCATGAGCACCGGACCAGGAACCCCGATGTCCTCGATGGTCACCCGGTCCATCTCCCGCATCTGGGCGGCAGTGAAGGCTGCAGGCCGGTCGAAGAGCGAGGAGGCATGGATCGAGAGGGAGGGACCAGCGTCGAAGCCGTCCTCACAGGAGGGGTCGACATCGTCGGCACCATCAGCCGCGCCATGGGCGCCGAAGGCGCCAGCGTCGCGGAAGGCGCCGGCCTCCTCGCCCGGTCCGTCGAAGCCGAATATCGGCGGGAATCCGTCCAACTCGGTACCTCCCCAGGGACGTGCCACGACCGCCAGGCACGCTCCGGCGACGGTATCGACGTGGGAGAGCGACACCCGTAGCTCGGTCACTCCCAATTCCACGGCCCGCACAGCGGTCCGGCCACTCAGGCTCACCCTCGCCGAGCCGCCCTGCGGGAGGTCCGCGAGCACCTCGATCTCCCGCCAGGAGACGACACCTGTACCCAAGAGTTTACCAACCGCTTCCTTGGCCGCGAATCGCGCGGCCAGATGCAGGAGTGGCTTGCCTCGAGACCGACAGTAAGTGAGTTCCGCCGGAGTGAATAGGCGCTCCTGGAGGGCCGGCTGCCGCTCGAGGGCGCGGCGGAAGCGCTCGATCTCTACCAGATCCAGACCGACCAGGGCTCGGCATGCGGGGCCGCCGGCCGTCTGCGGCGGCGGGGTCACGCCATCCGCCCCCGGGCCGCCGGCCGGATGCGCTTCCCGAGGCTCCGCCACCGCTACTCCACCGTGACGGTCTTAGCCAGGTTCCGCGGCTGGTCGACCTTCTCCCCTTTGTGCTTGGCCACGTAGTACGCGAACAGCTGCAAGGGGACTGTGGACAGAAGCGGGGCAAGCATCTCGTCGGTGCGCGGCACCCAGAGGATCTCGTCGGCCATCCCGGACAGGTTCTGGTTGCCTTCGGAACCCACAGCTATCACCCGAGCGCCCCGAGCCCGCACCTCCTGCACGTTGGAGATGAGCTTGTCGTACACCCGGCTGTCCGTGGCAACTACCAACACCGGCGACCCCTCCTCCAGAAGAGCGATGGGTCCGTGCTTCATCTCCCCGGCCGCATAGGCGTCGGTGGGGATGTAAGAGATCTCTTTTAGCTTCAGAGCGCCTTCCAGGGCGACGGGCAGGCCCATGTTCCGCCCCAGGCAGAGGAAGAAGCGGCTGGCCGCGTACTTCTTGGCTACTTCGTCCACCCGAGCGGCAGCGCCATCCTCGAGGTATTCATGCAGCAGCGCCGGGATGTGCCGCAGTTGTTCGGTGTAGTCCCGCACCTGGGTGCTTGACAGGTGCCCGCGGTGATCGGCGAAATACAGCGATAGCAGCATCATCGCCAAGACCTGAGTGAGGAAGGTCTTGGTCGCCGCCACGCCGATCTCCAGGCCGGCGCGGGTGAAGAGGACGCCGTCCGCCTCCCGGGTGGCCTGCGAGCCCACGATGTTGGTGACGGCCAGCACCCGCGCTCCCGCCTGCCGGGCCAGCCGCATGGCCGCGAGCGTGTCCGCGGTCTCGCCCGACTGGCTGATGGCTATGCAGAGGCAATCGGGACCGATCACCGGGTCACGGTAGCGGAACTCCGAGGCCACCTCCACCTCCACGGGTACCCGGGCCCAGCGCTCCAGGGCGTATTTGCCCACCAGCCCAGCGTGATAGGAGGTGCCACAGGCCACGATGATCACCTGCTTGATGCTCCGAATCGTCGCGGGATCGAGGCCGAGGCCGTCGAGCACCACCCGACCGTCCGGTCCCACCCGTTCGGCCAGGGTGTCGGCCAGGGAGGTGGGCTGCTCGTGGATCTCTTTGAGCATGAAGGTCTCGTAGCCGGCCTTCTCCGCCGCCTCCTCGTCCCAGTCGACGCTCTGGACCTCCCGGACGACGACGGCGCCGTCGACGTCGAAAATCTCGGCCCCAGACCGGGAGATGACCACCACATCGCCGTCCTCGGGAAAGATGACGGTTCGGGTCTCCGCCAGGAACGCCGGGATGGCCGAAGCCAGGAAGTTCTCGCCTTCGCTCAGCCCCACCACCAGGGGGGTCTCCTTGCGGATCCCCACAATGACATCGGGCTCTTCCACCGCCAATGCGCAGTAGGTGAAGTGTCCCTCCATCTGCCGGTAGGCCTCCACCACGGCCTCGCGCAGCGACCCCTGGTATGCCCGCTCGATGAGGTGGGCGACCACCTCAGCGTCGGTCTCGGAGGTGAATTCGTGGCCTTCTTCCTGGAGTTCGGCCCGTAGGCTCAGATAATTCTCAACGATGCCGTTGAGGACGATAGCGAACCGCCCCTGGCAGTCGGTGTGAGGGTGGGCGTTCTCGTTGGAAGGCCGGCCGTGGGTGGCCCAGCGGGTGTGAGCGATGCCCACCGTGCCTTCGTTGCCCAGTTCGGGAAGGACAGCTTCCAGGTTGTCGAGGTTGCCGACGGAGTGGAGCAGCCTGAAGTTGCCTTCGTGGACTATGGAGATACCGGCGGAGTCGTATCCTCGATACTCGAGCTTACGAAGCCCTCGGAAGAGGATATCGCGGCACTCCCTGTCACCGACATACCCGATGATCCCACACATCAGAAAGAGACCTCCGTTCTCACAGCCCCTGCAGCCTCACGTCTACGTACGGCGAGGTCCAGGCGGCCACCAACGCTTCATAATCAGGAAGCATCTCGACCGACGACCCGACCGCCGGCGCCGGGGCGCCGGGTTCCACTTCGGCCACCAGGTAGTCGGCAGAGCGCCCCACTTCGACCAGTCCAGGCGCCGAGAACGTGACCCTGCCGCCGCTCAGATCCTGCCGTCCGATCCCCAGCACGACCCTGCGGGCTCGCGCTGACGAGATCGGTCCGGGCCCTCGCGAAGCCGCCTTAGTATACGCCTCTAGCACTTCCGCCCTGACGACACAGGCCCCCAGCACACAGCCCGGGATAGGCTCGTACCAGAGGGCCTCGTGCCCCAAGAGCAGAGCTTCCCCGCACCGTAACTCGGTCACCTCGGCCGGAATGTCTTCCCCTCGTTTGAGAAGCCATAGCACGCTGGAGTTTCCTCCAGACACGCTGGCCACCGGGTAGCCAGCCGAGCGAAGAGCCCGCGCAGCGCCCGCAACTCGTTGCAGCGATGCCCCGATCCCTGCCGGCGGCCCCAGAAAGCAGGCATAGTTGGTCGCCACCCCCTCCAGTCGCAGACGGGACTCCGCGGCGATGAAGCCGGCAAGATCGAGCAGTGCGTCCTCCGGCACCCCCTCGCGCTCGTCTCCGGTCTCCACCTGGATCATCACCCGGCGCCGGCGGTCCGCGGCGGCGGACCGATGGGACGCGGCTCCAGCCCCCGCCTTTGCGCGGGGCGCGGGCGCCGGCCCGAGCGCGGCCACGGCCGCCGCTCCTTCACACGAGGTCACGTAGCTCACATCGCCGGGGTCGAACGGCTCGCTCAGGGAGGGAACATGGATGCGATGCAGTTCCGCCTCGGGCAACTCCGACCGCAGGCGGGCGAGGTTCTGATCGCGGGTGTCGGCCAGGGCCAGGGCCCCGCCGGCCAGCATCGCCGCGCCCACCCGGGGCTCGCCCAGGCAGCCCTTCGTCACGCCGACCAGGGACAGCCCATGTGCCCGGAGCAACAAGGCGACGGCCTCAGTGTTCCGGCCGATGGCGTCGACGTCTACCCGCAACTCAGGCATGAAGCCTCCCAGCTCCTCCGGCGAACCCTCGGACCGGCGGCGGCTTTTCGATCCTCACAAATAGAAGAGGCGAGGGAGAATTCTCCCTCGCCTCTCGATTCCCCTTCGTGGGCGCGGACTGCAGGCTGCTGAAAAGTGACGCCTCGCAGCCGGAATGCGATGGGTATGCGCGAGAGAAGGACGCAGGGAGTGCGAATAGCAGCGCTATTCGCACGACTGAGGACGTACTGTCGCGTCGCCCAGTGCGTTCCGGCGGCCGGGGCTTCGGTTTTCAGCAGCCTCCTAGCGCTTGGAGAACTGCGGGCGCTTGCGGGCCTTCTTGAGTCCGGCCTTCTTGCGCTCGACCATACGGGCGTCACGCGACAGGTGGCCGGCCCTTTTCACCTCGGTCTTGAGCGAGGGGTCGGCTTCGACCAGCGCGCGGGCCACGCCGTGCTTGAGAGCACCGGCCTGGCCAGACTTGCCCCCGCCCTCGATCTGGGCGATGACGTCGTAGCGGGCCTCGGTACCGGTCTCGACCAGCGGGGAGCGCACCATCAGCGTGAGCGTCTGCCGGTTGAAGTACTCCTTGAGGTCCTTCCCGTTGACGGTGATGGTGCCGGTACCCGGCATGAGCCGGACCCGGGCCACTGCGGTCTTCCGTTTACCGGTCGCCGCGTAGATCACTGCTGCCATGGCAACTCCTCGGGCTTCTGGGCCACGTGCGGATGCTTGGGCCCAGCGTAGATCTTGAGCTTTCCTAGCTGCTGCGCCGCCAGCCGGTTCTTGGGGAGCATCCCCTTGACGGCCTTGCGCAGTACTTCGGTGGGCCGGCGCTGGATGAGGTGGCCGAGGCTCTCGGCCTTCAGCCCGCCGGGATAACCGGAGTGGCGATAGTACATCTTGTCGGTCATCTTGTTGCCGGTGACCGCGATCTTCTCCGCATTGACCACGACGACGAAGTCCCCGGTGTCGGTATGGGGAGTGTACTGGGGCTTGTTCTTGCCCCGCAGGACTATGGCGATCTCGGACGCCAACCGGCCCAGGTTCTTGCCGTCGGCGTCGACGACCCACCAGTTGCGCTGTACTTCGCCGGGTTTCGCCGAATAGGTCTTCACACTGCCTCCACGCACTGTCTGAAACGCGACCGCAGATAATAGTGGAGGGAGACGGCTGGTGTCAAGGCGCCAGCCGGGCTTTCCAGCGCCGAAAACGTGCTTTTCTATCCGGCCGGCCGGCCGGTCTTCTGAGCGCTCACCGCCGGGGCCGAACGGGCGGTCGCTGAGGGGGCGGCAGGCACTCCGGGCAGCACCTCCCCCGGCCTGGCTACGAAGCTGGCGAACATCACGTCCAGCCAGCGGCCGGCGATCTCGGGATCGAGAAAATGCTTGAAACCCATGGTCTGGGAGACGTCGCCTGCGAAGGCGAAGCCGGTGATGAACCAGGCCACCTGCTCCGAATCGACATGCTCGGCGATCCTGCCTTCCCTCTTGCCCCGCTCCACGATCTGCACGAACTCCTTGAGCGTCTCCAGATGTTTGGAGGCCAGGGTCTCCCGCAGGCCTTCCCCCGGGGCGCCGGCCACGAACTCGAGGAGGAGTTGAGCGTGATGCCTCTCCCCCTGCCCGGCCCAGAGTTCGATGTGGTGATCGCAGATCTCCCGCAGGCGGGCAAGCGTGTTCTCGCTGGAGCGGGTCATCCGCGAGGCGTAGATGCGCTCGTAGATGACGTCTAGCGCGGCGAGGAGGATCTCCTGGCGGCTCTGGAAGTGGCTGTAGAGAGAAGCCTGCCGGATGCCGACCCCTGCCGCGATGCGCGACATGGTGACTCCCTGCAGACCGTGCTTGGCTATGAGGTCGAGTGCCACCTCGACTATCTGCCGCTTCCTGGCGGCCGCCGTCATGCGCGGCGTGAAACGGGCCGGTTCGTCACTCATGTCGTTCCTTGCCGAGTTTCTTACCGAGTCTCTTGCCGGGCGCCCGGGGCGGGACCGGTCGTCTCAAGGTAACACGCGGGTAACACCGCCGGTACCGAATCGCCCCCGAACCAAACCGATCGTGCTGATCTTCCCGCTATTTGCAGCCTTCCGGCTTGACAAACTATCGTGCGGTCGGTAGTTTACAGCATCATTAAACTGTCGAGCGGTAGTTTAAAGAGACCGCGCCTCCCCGGTGCGGGCCCGAACCGCCGGTACACATGATGAGAGCAAGGGCGGTGACAATGGGCGAGACACGTCGGTTGACCAACCTGACCACCGGCGGACCGGTGCACGTGGACGTGGAGGACGGGCGCATCGTCCGCATAATCCCCCTCCAACTCGACGACAGCGACGGTCCGGCGTTCACCATCCGCGCCCGAGGCCGCGACTTCTCTCCCCCCAAGCGGACCACCCTCTCGCCGTGGACGGTGGCCCATAAGTCCACCATCTATGGCTCCAATCGTATCCTTACCCCACTCAAGCGCGTCGACTTCGACCCGCATGGCGCGCCCGGTTCCACCGGCCCGGGCGGGCGCAACGCTCAGAACCGGGGGACTTCCGGCTACCAGCCCATCAGCTGGGACGACGCCCTCGACCTGGTGGCCGACGAGATCATCCGCCTCAAGCGCGAGGTGGGCCCCGGCGCGGTGATGACCACCCCGGGGTCACACCATATGTGGGGCAACATAGGCTATCGCTTCAGCGCCTACAACCGCTTCATGAACCTCATCGGCTACACGTATGCGGAGCACAACCCGGACAGCTGGGAAGGCTGGCAGTGGGGTGGCGCCCACATGTGGGGGTTCAGCAACCGGCTGGGCATCCCGGAGCAGTACGACCTGCTGGAGGACGCTCTCAAGCACAGCGAGATGGTGGTGTTCTGGTCGGCCGACCCGGAGACCACCGGCGGCGTGTACGGCTCGTTCGAGAGCACAATCCGCCGCGACTGGCTCAAGCAGACGGGCATGAAGATGGTCTTCATCGACCCGTACTACAACCACACTGCCGGGCTCATAGGCGACAAGTGGTTCGCCCCGCGCCTGGGGACCGACGTGGCCATGGGCCTGTCCATCGCCTTCGTATGGCTGACGGAGGGCCTGTACGACAAGGAGTATGTGGCATCCCGGACCCACGGCTTCGACCAGTGGAAGGCCTACGTTCTGGGCGAGAGCGATGGCGTGCCCAAGACCCCGGAGTGGGCGGAGGTGGAGACCACCGTTCCGGCTCGGGAGATCCGGGCTCTGGCGCGGGAATGGGGCACGAAGAAGACCATGCTGGCGGCGGGAGGCATGGGCGGATGGGGCGGCGCGTGCCGCGCTGCCACCGGCAACGAGTGGACCCGCACGATGATCGCCCTGGCCGCCATGCAGGGGCTGGGTAAGCCGGGCAGCAACCTGTGGTCCACCACCTCCGGCGCCCCCTTCGACCGCTCGTTCTGGTTCCCGGGTTACGCTGAGGGCGGCATCTCCGGCGACATCGCCGGCACGGCCGCCGGTATCCGCCTGGCTCACCGCATGTGGCCGGACGGCGGCACCTTCTCCAACCCGCACCACTCGCCCGAAGGCCAGATCGTCTCTCGCCTCCGCATCCCCGAGGCCATGCGCCACGAGAACATGGAGTGGCGGGCCAAAGGCTTCTGCGGCGGGTCCATCGAGTCGCAGTTCACCAAGTACCGCTACCCGGCGTCCGGCTACCCGCACGTGCAGATGTACTACCGCTATGGCGGCTCCTTCATCGGCACCATGACCAACACCAACCGCTACGTGCAGGCCTACCGCGACGGCAAGGTGGGCTTCGTGGTCAACCAATCCATCTGGTTCGAGGGCGAGGCCCGTTTCGCCGACATCATCTTGCCGGCGTGCACCAACTTCGAGCGCTGGGATATCGGCGACTGGGCGTACGCGTCCGGCTACGGCGCCAACAAATTCGACCAGTGCAACCACCGGACCATCGTGTTCCAGAAGAAGTGCATCGAACCGCTGGGCGAGTCCCGTTCCGACTACGACATCTTCACCGACCTGGCCACGCGCCTAGGCGTTGGTGACGCCTATACCGAGGGCGGTCACACCGACCTCGACTGGGTCAGGCGGATGTTCCACGCCAGCGACCTGTCGCGGCGCATATCCTGGGAAGAGTTCGAGGAGAAGGGCTACTACGTGGTCCCCGTGCCCGAACAGAGGGCATACACACCCGCCCTGCGCTGGTTCGCGGAAGACCGCACCAAAGACACCCCCGACGGCTCGCCCATCTGGGACCAGGTGCAGCGCAAGGGCCTGCAGACGACCACCGGCAAGATCGAGTTCGTGTCCAGCAGCCTCACCCGCTTCTACCAGACCGACCAGGAAGATCCCGGAGCGTCCGGCCATGGGCCCCCAGTACATCCCCAGTTGGGAGGGCCACCGCACCACCGAGTTGTACGAGAAGTATCCGCTGCAGATGCTGTCGCCGCACGCCCGCTTCAGCTTCCACACCATGGGCGATGGCAAGGGCTCCTGGAGCAACGACATCAAGGACCACAGGGTGCTGAAGGAAGACGGCCACTACTACTGGATCATGCGGCTGAACGCCAAGGACGCCGCGGCCCGGGGCATCGGCGACGGCGACCTCATCCGGGCGTTCAACGACAGGGCCGAAGTGATTCTGGTGGCGCAGGTGACCGAACGCGTACCGCCCGGCACGGTACACTCCTACGAGTCGTGCGCGGACTACATCCCGGTGGGCGAGCCCGGCTACTCGGCGGACAAGGCGGGCTGCGTCAACATGCTGACGTCGCACCGCTTCATCACCCCGACCTCGACGGGACAGGCACCGAATTCGTGTCTTATCGAGGTAGCGAAGCTGTAAACCAACAAAGGACGGGATCCATGGCAGAGATACGGCGGCTGACCAACCTCACCACCGGCGGACCGGTGCATGTGGATGTGGAGGATGGGCGCATCGTCCGCATCATCCCGCTTCAGCTCGACGACAGTGATGCCCGCTCCTGGACCATCCACGCCCGCGGCCGCGACTTCACCCCCCCGCGCAAGAACACTCTCTCGCCGTGGACCGTCGCTCACAAGTCGACGATCTACTCGCCCAACCGAATCCTCACCCCCCTCAAGCGCGTGGACTTCGACCCCAGCGGCGCCGCCGGTTCCACCGGCCCGGGCGGGCGCAACGCTCAGAACCGGGGGACATCCGGCTACCAGCCCATCCCCTGGGACGAAGCCCTTGACATCGTCGCCGAGGAGATGATCCGCCTCAAGCGCGAGGTGGGACCGGCGGCCATGATGACCACCCCGGGGTCCCACCACCTGTGGGGCAACATCGGCTACCGCTTCAGCGCATACAACCGGTTCATGAACCTGGTGGGCTACACCTACGCCGAGCACAATCCTGATAGCTGGGAGGGCTGGCAGTGGGGTGGCGCTCACATGTGGGGCAACAGCAACCGCCTGGGTGTGCCCGAACAGTATGACCTGCTGGAGGACGCCCTCCAGCACAGCGAGATGATCGTCTTCTGGTCCAGCGACCCGGAGACCACCGGCGGGGTCTACGGTTCCTTCGAGAGCACCATCCGCCGCCGCTGGCTGCGCGAGGCCGGCATGAAGATGGTCTTCATCGACCCGTACTATAACCATACCGCCAGCCTCATGGGCGACAAGTGGTTCGCGCCGCGTCTGGGAACGGACGTGGCCATGGCCCTCGCCATCGCCTTCGTGTGGCTTGCGGAGGGGCTGTACGACAAGGACTACGTGACCGGCCGCACCCACGGCTTCGACGAGTGGAAGGCCTACATACTGGGCGAGAGCGACGGCACCGCCAAGACACCGGAGTGGGCGGAGATCGAGTCGGGGATCCCAGCCCGGGAGATCCGGGCTCTGGCCCGGGAGTGGGGCACGAAGAAGACCATGCTGGCCGCGGGCGGCACCGGCGGCTGGGGCGGCGCGTGCCGCGCCGCCACCGGCAACGAGTGGGCCCGGGCCATGATCGCCCTGGCCGCCATGCAGGGCATGGGCAAGCCGGGCAGCAACATGTGGTCCACCACGTCGGGGGCACCCTTCGATCGGGACTTCTTCTTCCCAGGTTACGCCGAGGGCGGCATCTCCGGTGACACCGCGACCACAGCAGCGGGCGCTCGCCTGGCCCCGCGCATGTGGCCGAACGGCGGCACCTTCTCCAACCCTCATCATTCACCTGAGGGTCAGCTCGTCTCGCGTCTCCGCATCCCCGAGGCCATGAAGCACGAGAGCATGGAGTGGCGGGGCAAGGGCTTCTGCGGCGCCTCCATAGAGTCGCAGTTCACCAAGTACCGGTATCCGGCGTCCGGGTATCCCCATGTGCAGATGTACTACCGCTACGGTGGCTCGTTCATCGGCACCATGACCGACACCAACCGCTACGTCCGGGCGTATCGGGAGGGCAAGGTGGGCATGGTCGTCAACCAGTCCATCTGGTTCGAGGGCGAAGCCCGCTTCGCCGACATCATCCTGCCCGCCTGCACCAACTTCGAGCGCTGGGACATCGCCGACTGGGCCTACGCCGCCGGCTACGGACCGCACAAGTTCGACCAATGCAACCACCGGACCATCGTGTTCCAGAAGAAGTGCATCGAGCCTCTGGGAGAGTCGAAGTCCGACTACGACATCTTCACCGCTCTGGCCGAACGCATGGACCTGGCCGACATCTACACCGAAGGCGGCCACACCGACCTGGACTGGGTCAAGCGCGTCTTCGACGCCAGCGACCTACCGCAGCGCATCTCCTGGGAAGAGTTCGAGGACAAGGGCTACTACGTGGTCCCCGTCCCCGATGGCACTCTCGCCACCCCGGCGTACCGCTGGTTCGCCGAGGACCGGGTCAAGGACACCCCCGGCGCCACCCCCGTCTGGGACATGGTACGGCGCAAGGGCCTGCAGACCTCCAGCGGCAAGATCGAGTTCGTTTCCAACAGCCTCCGGCGGTTCTACGAGACCGACGAGGTGGACCCCGAGCGTCCGGTGATGGGCCCGCAGTACATCCCCAGTTGGGAGGGGCACCACACCACCGAACTCTACGAGAAATTCCCCCTGCAGA
This sequence comes from uncultured Actinomycetota bacterium, assembly GCA_963843515.1. Classification (GTDB taxonomy): domain Bacteria; phylum Actinomycetota; class Thermoleophilia; order RBG-16-64-13; family RBG-16-64-13; genus CAIQPS01. Next base: position 65,004 of record CAWJKH010000008.1, on the reverse strand, counting down.
TGGTGTCGCCCCACGCCCGCTTCAGTTTCCACACCATGGGTGACCTGAAGGGGTCGTGGAGTAACGACATCAAGGACCATCGGGTGCTCAAAGAAGACGGCCACCATTACTGGATCATGCGGCTCAACTCCCAAGACGCGGCCGCCCGGGGCATCGCCGACGGCGACCTCATCCGAGCGTTCAACGACCGAGCCGAGGTGATTCTGGCCGCTCAGGTGACTGAGCGCGTACCGCCGGGCACGGTGCACTCCTTCGAGTCGTGCTGCGACTACCTGCCGGTGGGCGAGCCGGGCTACTCGGCGGACAGGGCGGGGTGCATCAACATGCTAACGTCGCACCGGTTCATCACGCCCACGTCGACCGGGCAAGCGCCGAACTCGTGCCTCATCGAGGTGGCGAAAGTGTAGCAGGCTCCCAGGGGGCGGCCGCGTTACAGCGCCCGCCAGCTCTCCGGCTTGAGCCGGGCCTTGCTCCCCATGTCGATGACCCTGTCGAGAGCGTCGAGGAGAGCGGCCTTGTCCTCGGGCAGGGTCCCACGCAGCGCCAGGTAGTTCGAGGCATGGTTGCTGCGAAAGACGGCGTGGGTGACGTCCAGGGTCGCGATCATCTCCCGCAACTCGCGCAACAGGTCGAGAGGCTCGGGGACCACGAACCGGCCGCTCCGGACCGCCTCGGTCATCTCTGTCCCCGACTCGAGCATGAGCGACAGTATCCCGATGTACTCCGGGTCGATGGCCGACAGCGCCTTGCCGGTGCCCACCGCGTGCTCGTGCGAGCGCTCTGTTCCGCCAATCCCCAGAATGGCTGTGACCGACATGGCGAACCCCGCGGCCTTAGCCTTACGGCAGCCCTCGATCTGCTGGGCCACCGTCACCCCTTTCTTGATCCACGCCAGGGTCTCTTCGTCCCCGGATTCGAGTCCCAGATAGAGCAGTTCCAGCCCGTGCTGCCTGATCTCGGCGAGGTCCTCCTGGGAGAGGCGCAGCAGCGAGTGGGCGTTGGCGTAGGCGCTGATCCGTTCGAGACTCGGGAGTTCCGTCTTGAGAAGGTCGAGCAGTTCGAGCATCCGGCGCTTGGGGATGGCGAGGGCGTCCCCGTCGGCGAGGAACACGCGGTCGATGTTTCGCTTGTAGCCCTCGGTTAGGTTCTGGATGTCCTCGATCACCTCGTTGAACGGCCGTACACGGAAGGGCTTGCCCAGGTACGACCCGCAGAAGGTGCAGTCGCCATGCGAGCAGCCGTACATCACCTGCAGGATGAGGCTGTTGGCCTCGCTGGGAGGGCGGATAACGTGGCCGTGGTAGCGGGGATAGGATGTCCAGATCATTCAAGCCTCGCTGTCTGTGGATTCTTCGATAGGTCGGCCGCCGGCTTCGCCGGGGATTGTCCCACAGGGCAGCCGGTTCATCCCGGCATCGGCACCGGACCCGGCACGCCGCCCGTACTTGACGGCCCACAAGAAGAGCCCGTGCGCCGGCGCCGTCGGCCCGGCGGCTTCGCGCGGCGCCCCCTCCAGCAGCCGCCGGAAGTCTTCCAGGCTGCGCTCGCCGCGACCCACCTCCACCATCGTCCCTACCAGCGTCCGCACCATGTGACGGAGGAAGGCGTCGGCTTCGATCTGCAGGCAGAGCATGCCGGCGGCGGCCCGTCCACGGCCGCGGCGGGCGCCACCTGAACCAGTTGCCCCTCCCAGCGCCGCCGCCGGCAGTGCCGCGCCACCGGGTCGGGTCCAGCGACACCCCAGCACGGTCCGGCCAAAGAACGCGTGCTCCGTCTCGGTGGGCGTAAACGCGGTGAAGTCGTGCCGACCGGTGACCAGCGCCGCAGCCTCGGCCATGGCCGCCGCATCCAGCCCTCCAGGCAAGACGTGCCAGCAGTAGCGGGGCCAGAACGGCGGCACCACTTGGTCGGTGCACACGAAGTAGCGGTAGCTGCGGCTGGTGACGTCCTTGCGCGCCTCAAAGCTGGCCCGCGTCCGGCGCAGGTCCAGGACGGCGATCCCGAGAGGCGTGAGGGCATTCAGCGACCGGGTCAGCTTCACCAAGTCCTGTCCGGCCGGCAGCAACAGGCTGACTACCTGCCGGCGGGCATGCACGCCGGCGTCCGTGCGCCCGGCCACGCGTAGCACGGGCGCGACGCCCAGCACCGTCCGGAACGCCTCCTCCAGACAACCCTCAACGGTCAGGAGCCCGTCCTGCTTGGCCCAGCCGTGGAGCCCGGTCCCTTCGTATTGCACTTCCATGCGGTGGTTGCGCTCCACCAGGCCTCCCTGTCGCGCGGCGCCGCCGCGGAGAATCGCTGCGGCCTCGATCGTGCTCACCAGCTCACCCGCCCGGCGGCGGGTCACAGAAAGCAAATGCCGGGGCTTTGCAGCCCCGGCATCACTATAACCATCTCGCTCCGGATGCGCCCCGCGCGGCCGGCTCGGCCGCCCGCGGCGCCTGTCGGCCTAGACGAGCTCCAGGTAAACCATTTCGGCGGCGTCGCCCGCGCGCGGCCCCACGTGGATGATGCGGGTGTAGCCGCCCGGACGGTCCGCGTAGCGCGGCGCTATTTCGTTGAAGAGCTTGTACGAGATCTGCTTGTTGCGGAGCTGGCTGATGGCCACGCGGCGCGAGTTGAGGTCGCCGGATTTGCCCATCGTGATCCACTTCTCGACCATGGGCTTGACTTCCTTCGCCTTGGCCTCGGTGGTCTTGATACGTCCATGCTCGAGCACAGAGCAGGCAAGGTTCGCCAGCATCTGCCGGCGGTGGCTCGGCGTCACTCCGAGCCGTCTTCCTTTTCTCTGATGCCTCACCCTTATTCTCCCTTTAGCGTCAGATTGTTCTTCTCGAGGCGCTCGCGCACCTCTTCTATGCTCTTGCGCCCGAAGTTGGGGATGCACATGAGCTCCTGCTCGGACTTGTTGATCAAGTCGCCGACGGTCTCGATGCCTTCCCGCTTGAGACAGTTGTAGGAGCGCACGCCCAACTCCAGCTCCTCGATGGGGGTGTCGTCATAGCCCGACCCCGTGGCGACTGGCGCTTCGCCGAACCGAGCCAGATCGGCCCCGAAGCCCTCTTCCTCCTCGGCGCCATCGCCGGTGAAGATGAGCAGCTCCTCGCGCAGTATGCCGGCAGCCTTGGTCACGGCCGAGCGGGGATCGATGGCCCCGTTGGTCTCCACTTCAAGCGTCAGCTTGTCGAAGTCGGTGCGTTGGCCCACGCGCGCGGGCTCCACACTGTAGGCCACGCGCCGCACCGGCGAGAAGATCGAGTCGATGGGGATGACACCCACGATAGCCGTGACCGGCTTGTTGTCGTCGGCGGAGGCGTAGCCCCGGCCCCGGCGCACGGTCAGCTGCATCTCCAGGCGCCCACCGTCCTCGATGGCGGCGATGTAGGCGTCGGGATCCATGACTTCCACGGCCGCCGGAAGCTGGATGTCGGCGGCGGTGACCATCCCCGGGCCGTCCTTGACCAGCATGACCTCGTGATCGTCGGCTTCGCCGTGAAGCACGAAGACGATCTTCTTGAGGTTGAGGATGATGTCGGTGACGTCTTCCTTGACGTGCGGCACCGTGGAGAACTCGTGCTCGACCCCGGTGACCTTCACCGAGGAGATGGCAGCGCCCTCCAGTGAGGACAGCAGTACGCGCCGCAGGGCGTTGCCGAAGGTATACCCGAAGCCGCGGGCCAGCGGCTCCACCATGAAGCGGCCCCGGTTCTCACCGACCGGCTCATACGCACTATGCGGGGTGGCGAAGTCTAACAATGGCCCTCCTCAGGACTACTTGGAGTACAACTCGACGATGAGAGACTCCTGGACGGGGATGTCGATGTCGGTGCGCTCGGGCATGCGAAGGACCTTCCCCACCATGTTGTCGTGATCGGCCTGCAGCCAGGCCGGCACAGAAGCCGTCAGATCGGTGGCGTCCTCGACGACCGCCTTCAAGCCTTCGCTGGCCAGCACGGCGGTGATGATGTCATCGGGCCGCACCCGATACGACGGGATGTTCACCTTGCGGCCGTTCACCGTGAAGTGGCCATGCCGCACCAGCTGCCGAGCCTGCCGGCGCGAGGCGCCGAAGCCCAGACGGTACACGACGTTGTCCAGCCGCAGTTCGAGCAGCCGCAGCAGGTTCTCGCCAGTGATGCCGGACTGCCGGGCGGCCGTCTCGTAGTAGCCGTGGAACTGGCCCTCAAGCACGCCGTAGTACCGGCGGGCCTTCTGCTTCTCGCGAAGCTGAGTGAGGTACTCGGACTGCTTGCGCCGCCGGCCACGGCCGTGGTCGCCCGGCGCGTAGGCGCGCCTGTCGACGCCACACTTGTCGGTGAGGCAGCGTTCGCCTTTGAGGAAGAGCTTCTCGCCTTCCCGCCGGCACTGCCTGCATTGCGGAGATGTGTCTCGTGCCATGGTCCCTCTCCCTTATACTCGGCGCCGCTTTTTGGGGCGGCAACCGTTGTGGGGGATGGGGGTGACGTCTTTGACCGACGTCACGTCGATACCGGCGGCCTGAAGCGAGCGGATGGCCGTCTCGCGGCCGCTGCCCGGACCTTTGACGTAGCAGTCGACCTTCTGGAGGCCGTGCTCCATGGCCGCGCGCGCGGCCCGCTCCGCAGTCACCTGGGCCGCGAAGGGCGTGGACTTGCGCGAGCCCTTGAAGCCCGCCGAGCCGGCGCTGGCCCATGAGATCACGTTGCCCTCTTTGTCGGTGAGGGTGACGAGGGTGTTATTGAACGACGTCTTGATGTAGGCATTGCCTACGGCGATGCTCTTCCGCACCTTGCGGCGGCGTGCGCGCGGGCCGGTGGCTGTGCGCTTGGGTTTCGGCATGTTCCTCTTCTCTCCCTGATTCTTACTCGCAGGTCCCGCCGGCCGGCTAGACCCGCACCTTCTTCTTGACGCCCACGGTAGGCTTGTGACCTTTGCGCACGCGCGCGTTGGTCTTGGTGCGCTGGCCCCTTACCGGCATGCCGCGCCTGTGACGAATGCCCCGGTAGCAGCCGATCTCCATGAGGCGCTTGATGTTCTGGCTGCGCTCGCGGCGCAGATCGCCCTCGACCGTCACGTTCTCTTCGATGTAACCACGCAGCCGGATCTCTTCGTCTTCGGTGAGGTCCTTGACGTGCGTGTTGGGGTCGATCTTCACTGCCGAGAGGATCTTGTTGGACGTCGAGCGGCCGATCCCATACACATAGGTGAGACCGATCTCGATCCGCTTCTCCCTGGGGAGCGTGACACCAGCGATACGAGCCATACTCTTCTCCTGCCTTAGAGGCTGCTGATTGATGAAGTTGCGCCATCCGAGCGCGATCGACGCGCGTGAGAGAAGGACGCAGGGAGTGTTCGTAGCAGCGCTACGGGCACGACCGAGGACGTGCTATCGCGCCGTCTAGTGCGCTGTGATGGCCGTGACTTCATCATGAAGCAGCCTAACCCTGGCGCTGCTTGTGGCGCGGGTTCTGGCAGATGACCAGCACCACGCCTTTGCGCCGCACTATCATGCATTTTTCACACATCGGCTTGACCGACGCTCTGACTTTCATGTACGTCCTTCCTCTACTTGAACCGGTACGTGATCCGACCCCGGGTCAGATCGTACGGGGACAACTCCACCTTCACGCGGTCGCCGGGCAGGATGCGGATGTAGTTCATGCGCATCTTGCCCGAGATGTGCGCGAGGATCTCCAGCTCGTTGTCGAGCTTGACCCTGAACATGGTGTTGGGCAAGGCCTCGATGACCTCGCCTTCCAGCTCGATGGCTTCTTCTTTAGGAGACACGCTCGCCCACTTTCAGACCCCTGCCCGAACGCCAGCCGCCTATCTTAGCACACCCCATCATCCCTCTAGGCCCCCGTTGCTTTCGCGTTGGTAAGGATGCGAGGGCCGTTGTTGGTGATGGCCACCGTATGCTCGAAATGGGCGGACAGAGTGTGGTCCCGGGTGTAGATGGCCCAACCGTCGTCACCCATCTCCACCTGATAGCCGCCGGCGTTGACCATCGGCTCGATGGCCAGCACCATACCCTCCCGCAACTCCGGCCCCTGTCCGGGCGGCCCGAAGTTGGGCACCTGGGGATCCTCGTGCATGTCGCGCCCCACACCGTGGCCGACCATGCTCTGCACAACAGAGTACCCGTGGGCTTCGGCGTGGGTCTGGACGGCATGTGAGATGTCGCCGACGCGGTTGCCCACTTTGCATTGCTCTATGCCTTTGAGGAGCGATTCCTCGGTGACCCGCAGCAGCCGACGGGCCTCCTCGGAGATCTCCCCGATTGGAAACGTCATAGCGGCGTCGGCGATGTACCCCTCCACGGTGACACCCACGTCCACGCCGAGGATATCGCCGTCAGTGAGGCGCACCTTGCCGGGGATACCGTGCACCACCATGTCGTTCGGGGACGCACAAATGGACCCGGGGAAACCCCGATAGCCCTTGAAGGTGGGCACTCCACCATTAGCTCGTATGAACTTCTCCGCCAATCTATCCAGCTCTCTCGTCGTGACGCTCGGCCGTGCCTCCCGGGCCATAAGTTCCAAACAGCCCCGGACGACGGCTCCGGCCCGAGCCATCTTCTCTATCTCTGCCGGTGACTTCCTGATGATCACGTTCGCCAAACATTCCCGTGAGGGGACTGCCGGTCCGTCAGACGTCCGCCGGCCCAAGGGCCGCGCGGATGTCCTCGTAGACCTCGTCGGGCGCCTTGGCTCCATCGATGCGTACCACGACCCCGGCCTTCTCGTAGTAGTCGATGAGGGGCTCGGTCTGCTTGCGGTAGACCTCGAGACGGTTGCGGACCGTGGCTTCGCTGTCGTCATCGCGCTGGTACAACTCACCGCCGCACCTGTCGCAGACATCTTCCACTTGGGGCTGGTTGTACATCACGTGGTATGGGGCCTGGCACGAGCGGCAGATGCGCCGCCCGGTGAGCCGCGCCACCAGGTCTTCCTCATCCACGAGGATCACGACCACTTTGGTGATGGCCCGGTCGAGCGAATCCAGAGCGGCGTCGAGAGCCTCGGCCTGCGGGATGGTGCGGGGGAACCCGTCCATAAGGAAGCCCTTGCCCGTGTCGGACTCCTGCAGCCGGTCCTTGACGATCCCGATGACCACGCTGTCGGGGACCAGGTCGCCCGCGTCCATGTACTTCTTGGCCTCCAGCCCCATGGGGGTCTCGTTCTTCACAGCCCCGCGCAAGATGTCGCCGGTGGAGATGTGGGGGATGGCGTAGTCGGCCACTATACGGCCGGCCTGCGTGCCCTTGCCTGCTCCCGGAGGTCCAAGGAGGACGAGATTGAACTGGCTCATGCTATCGATCCCTTCCCTTCAGCCGATCAGAGGGTTTGTCACTTGAGAAAGCCCTCGTAGTGGCGCATGAGTAGCTGCGATTCCATCTGCTTCATAGTGTCGAGCGCCACGCCGACCACGATCAGCAAGGACGTGCCCCCGAAATAGAAGGGGATGCCGGCGGCCTTGATGAGCACTGTGGGCAGCAGCACGATGGCCGCCAGGAACAGGGCGCCCGGCAACGTTATGCGAGTGAGCACCCGATCGAGGTAGGCGGCGGTCGGACGACCGGGGCGGATGCCCGGGATGAAGCCGCCATATTTCTTGAGGTTGTCGGCCTGGTCGATGGGGTTGAACTGCACCGCGGTGTAGAAGTAGGTGAACAGGATGATCAGGATCACCTCGGCCAGGATGTACCACCACGAGCTGGGGCCGATAGCGTCACCCAGCTTCTTGGCCCACGTCCAGGGGGTCATCTGCGCCAGGGTCACCGGGAACAGCAGCACCGAGGAAGCGAAGATGACCGGGATGACGCCCGCCATGTTGATGCGAAGCGGCAGGTAGGTACTCTGCCCTCCATAGACCTTGCGACCCACCACCCGCTTGGCATATTGAACCGGGATTCGGCGCTGGCCCTCGGTGACGTAGATGATGAAGGCCACCACGGCCACTGAGATGACGCCCATGAGCACCCAGTACCCCGGATTGAGCGTAAAGAGCCTCTGCAACCCGTTGGGAAGGCGGGAAACGATGCTGGCGAAGATCATCAATGAGATGCCGTTGCCGATGCCGCGCTGTGTGATCAACTCGCCCATCCACATGACCAGAGCGGTACCGACCGTGAGCGTGAGCACGATCAGGTAGAAGTTGAGCGGCTTGAGGCCCTCGGGAAAGGCTCCGTAGCTCTTGAACAGGAAGACGAAGCCGACCGCCTCGACGAAGGCCAGGACCACAGTGAAGTAACGGGTGTACTGGTTGACCTTCTTCTGGCCGGCCTCTCCCTCTTTCATGAGCTGCTCGAGCCTGGGGATGACCATCGTCAGGAGCTGCATGATGATCGACGCCGTGATGTACGGCATGATGCCCATGGCGAAGATGGCTACCCGCTGCAGTCCGCCCCCTGTGAAGAGGTTGTAAAAGTCGAACACCCCACCGGTGTTGAACATCTCCTTGATGGCGTCGACGTCGACGCCCGGGACCGGGATGTAGCAGCCCAGCCGGTAGATCGCGATGATCATGGCCGTGAAGAGCAGCTTCTTCCGAAGATCCGGGAGCCTCCAGGCATTGAGGAAGGATTGCAGCATCAGGCAGTCACCCCTATGGAACCCGTTTCAGAACCGAGGACGAGGCATCGTGCCGCCCAATGCGCACTGGGCGGCCTCAACTTCATTTGAAACGGGTTCTCGGTCCTCAATTCGTCAGTGCGCACGTTCTCTGCTCTTCTCAGATGACTTCCGCCGTGCCGCCGGCGGCCTCGATCTTGACCACCGCGGCCGCGCTGAAGCCGTGGGCCTTGATAGTGAGCGGGTGGCTCAGCTCACCGGTGGCGAGAATCTTGACCCGCTCATCCAGCTTCTTGATGATGCCTCGCTCCAGCAGAGTCTCCGGGGAGACGACCTCGCCCGCGGCGAAGCCCTCCAGCCGGGACAGGTTGACCGGAGTGGTATAGGTCCGGAACGGACCGATGGGCATGGCGGTCTTGGCCAGCGGGCCGCGCAGCTTGGGCAGCCTCATGTGCAGAGGCATCTGGCCGCCCTCATAGCGAGGCGAGATCTGACCGCCCGAGCGCTGCTTGGAGCCCTTGTTGCCCCGGCCAGCGGTCTTGCCCAGGCCGGAGCCTTCGCCACGGCCTACACGCTTGCGCGAGTGCTTGGACCCCGGATCGGGGCGCAGGTTGTGAAGGAAGACGTCTCCCATCTCTATCCTTTTTTCTCCGGTTCGACCACTTCCACCTCGACCATGTACTCGACCTTGTGCACCATGCCCCGTATGGCGGGGGTGTCTTCGTGGTACACGGTCTGGCCCATGCGGGTGATGCCCAGCGCGTCGAGCGTGGCCTTGTGGTCTTTCTTACGATTGATGCGGCTCTTCACCTGCGTGATCTTCAACATGACGTCACGCTCCAGGGCCCGCCGGGGCAGCCGCGTTGGCGGACGCGTCAGGGGCGACGGCCGGCGAAGCCGCCGTCGCGGCCTCAACCGGTCCCTTGCCTAGGACCTCGCGGATCGTCTTGCCCCGCTGAAGAGCGATGTCTTCCGGGCGCCGAAGGCTGCGCAGGCCTGCCTCGGCCGCCCGCACCATGTTGATGGGGTTGGTGGTCCCCAGGCATTTGGTGAGGACGTCGTGCACGCCGCCCAGTTCGAGCAGGGCCCGCACGCCGCCGCCGGCGATGACGCCGGTACCGGGCGAGCAGGGACGCAACAGCACCCTGCCGGCGCCGTAATGACCGAGCACCTCGTGGGTGATGGTGCTGCCGTGCTTGGGCACGACGAACAGGTTCTTGCGCGCGTCCTCGATGGCCTTCTGGATGGCCAACGGCACCTCTTTTGCCTTGCCATAGCCGATGCCCACGGTGCTCTCACCATCGCCGACGGCGACCAGTGCCGTGAAGTAGAAGCGCCGGCCGCCCTTGACGACCTTCGCCACGCGGTTGATGTGGATCACGCTCTCCTGAAGGTTGAGCGAATCTGCCTTGATCTGCGCCAAAGTGCTACCTCTCTCTCCCTCAGAAGTCCAGGCCGCCCTCGCGGGCTCCATCCGCGAGGGCCTTTACTCGACCGTGATACAGGTAGGGGCCGCGGTCGAAGACCACGCGCTCGATGCCGGCCGCCTTGGCCCGCTCGGCTAGAATCTGCCCCACTTTGGTGGCCTGATCGGTCTTGGACAGACCTTTCTCGGTCACCTGCATGGTGGAGGCGCTGGCCAGGGTCCGGCCGCTCCGGTCGTCGATGACCTGCGCCCACATGGCTCGGTTGGATCGGAACACCGAGAGGCGCGGGCGCTCGGCGGTGCCGCGTACCTGACTCCGCACGCGGAGCGTGCGCCGCGCGCGAGTCCGCCTCTTGCTTTCTTCGATACTCATATCGTCTTCGTCCTCTTCCTACTGTTTGCGCAATTCGACCCGAAGCCGCGGCCGCCGAGTCCGCGCGCAGCCTGTCGACGTGACTTCATGTCTCATTGCGCCTGCCTAAGCCCGCTTGCCGACCTTGCGCCGCACCACTTCGCCCTCGTACCGGATGCCTTTGCCTTTGTACGGCTCGGGCCGGCGGATGGAGCGGATGTCGGCGGCCACCTGGCCGACCCGTTGCTTGTCGATACCCCTCACCACGATCTGCGTGGGAACGGGGACCTCGAACTCGATGTTCTCCGGCGGGGCGACCACAACCGGGTGGGAGTAGCCTACCAGGATCTCCAGATCGGAACCCTTCTTCGAAGCCCGGTAGCCCACGCCCTGGATCTCCAGCTTCTTCTGAAAGCCGGTGGTGACGCCGGTGACCATGTTGGACAGCAGGGTGCGGGTGAGCCCGTGGAGAGAGCGGTTCGTGCCCGAGTCGTTGGGCCGGGCGACGGTCATGACGCCGTCTTTGATGGTGACCTGCATGTTGGGGTGCACGTCCAGCGCCAGGTTGCCCTTGGGCCCCTTGACCGCCACGTTGGCCCCGGTGATGGTCACGTCCACTCCAGCCGGGATGGTTATTGGTGCTCTTCCTATCCTCGACATGGCATCACCACACGAAGCAGACGACTTCGCCGCCCACTCCCAGTCGTTGCGCTTCCCGAGCGGTCATCAGGCCACGCGAGGTGGAGATGATCGCCGTGCCCAGGCCGCCGAGGACCTTGGGCAGATTGTCTTTCTTGGCGTACATACGGCGGCCTGGCTTGCTGATGCGCTTGACCTGCGAGATCACGCGCCGACGGCCGTCGGTGTACTTGAGCCTCGATGACCAGCGTGTCGAAGCTCCCGTTCTTGGCCACCGCGTAGGCGGTGATATAGCCCTCGTCCTTGAGCACGCGGGCGAGGTCCACCTTCTGGGAGGAAGACGGCATCTCCACCTTGGCCTGGAGCGCCTTGTTGGCGTTCCGGATGCGGGTAAGCATGTCGGCTATGGGATCGGTGTGAGACATGACCCTCTCCTACCAGCTCGACTTGGTGACGCCGGGGATGAGCCCCTGGTGCGCCAGATCACGGAGACAGATGCGGCACACGCCGAAGCGACGCAGGTAGCCACGCGGCCGGCCGCAGCGGAGGCAGCGGTGGTGAACCCGAACAGCGTACTTCTGCGGGCGCCGTGCCTTAGCGATCATTGATTTCTTTGCCATGCGCTGGTGCTCCTATCCTTCAGCTCTCGCGGAAGGGCATGCCCATCATCTTGAGGAGCGCCCGTCCCTCGTCGTCGGTCTTCGCCGTGGTGGTGATAGCGATATCCAAACCCCGGAGCTTGTCGATCTTGTCGTAGTCGATCTCCGGAAAGATGATCTGCTCCTTGACACCCAGGTTGTAGTTGCCCTGCCCGTCGAAGCCCCTAGGCGAGATGCCCTGGAAGTCGCGGATGCGTGGAAGCGCGATGCTGATCAGCCGGTCGAGCATCTCGTACATGCGGTCGCCACGCAAGGTCACCCGCAGGCCCACTGGCATGCCGGCGCGCAGCTTGAAGTTGGCCACCGACTTGCGGGCCCGGCGCACTTGCGCCTTCTGTCCGCTGATCTGGCCGAGCTGAGTGGCCGCTTCCTCCATCGCCTTGGCATCGTGCGTACCCTCACCGATGCCCATGTTGAGGGTCAACTTGGCGACCCTGGGCACCTGCATGACGTTGGTGTAACCGAACCGCTCCCGCATGGCCGGCACTATGTCGCTGCGGTATTTGTCTTTGAGTCTCGGGACTTCCATCGCTAACCCTTATCCACCTGGACGTTGCACTTCTTGCAGTAGCGGACCTTGCCGTCGCCTTCCATGCGCACGCCCACACGCACGGCCTGGTTGCAGCTCGGGCACACCAGCTTCACGTTGCTGATGTGGAGGCTGGCCTCACGCTCTATGACCCCGCCCTGCGGCGTCTTCTGGGAAGGACGGACGTGCCGCTTGATGAAGTTCACCCGCTCGACGACCACCCGGTCCTCGGCGGACAGCACGCGCATGACCTTGCCACGCTTGCCGTTCTCCTTGCCCTGGATGACCTCGACGGTGTCGCCCTTCTTGATGCGGAAGTGCTTAGCCGTGGCCTGCCGGCTCTGGTTCATGCTACGCGGCTTGGCCATCACAGCACCTCCGGCGCCAGCGAGACGATCTTGGCGAAGTTCTTCTCGCGCAACTCGCGGCCCACGGGGCCGAAGATGCGGGTGCCCCGCGGGTTCATCTGCCGGTCAATCAGTACCGCGGCGTTCTCGTCGAAGCCGATATAGGTGCCGTCCTTGCGGCCGTAGGCCTTCTTGACCCGTACGACCACGGCCTGCACCACGTCGCCTTTCTTGACGGCGCCGCCCGGGGTGGCCTCTTTGACCGCCCCCACAATGATGTCGCCCACCCCGGCGTAGCGGCGCTGCGACCCGCCTTTGATGCGGATGCACAGCAGCTCGCGCGCGCCGGTGTTATCGGCGACCTTGAGTCTTGTCTCTACCTGGATCATCGTTTGTCACCCGTCTCCCGCCGGTCACTCGGCCCGCTGGAGCACCTTCATCAGGCGCCACGTCTTGTCCCGCGACAGCGGCCGGCATTCCCGCACAAGGACGGTGTCGCCGATGCGGGCTTCGTTGTTCTCGTCGTGCGCCTTCAACCGGCTGGTGCGGCGGACGACCTTCTTGTACTCGGCGTGGGGCAGGACCATGGTCACCTGCACGACGATGGTCTTGTCCATCTTGTCGGAGACGACCACGCCCTGCCGTTCCCTCTGTTTTGAGGTAGTGGTTTGCTCTGCCATCACAGCTCCCTCGCCCGTTCTCTCACCGACTGCATCGTCATGATCCGCGCGATATCCTGGCGCACCTGGCGCAGCCGGCTGGTGTTCTCCAGCTGGCCGGCGGCGTGCTGGAAGCGGAGGTTGAACAGCTCCTCGCGCGACTGCTTGAGGCGCTGAGCCAGTTCCTCGTCGGCGAGCTCTATCAGATCCTTAGGCTTCAAGGCCCCCGTCCTCCCTGGTCGCGAATCTGCACTTGAGAGGAAGTTTGTGCGAGGCAAGCCGGATGGCCTCTTTGGCCAGTTCCTCGGAGACCCCTGCCAGCTCGAACATGACGCGGCCGGGCTTGATCACGGCCACCCACTGGTCGGGCGAGCCTTTGCCGGAGCCCATACGCGTCTCGGCGGGCTTCTTGGTGATCGGCTTGTCGGGGAAGATGTTGATCCACACCTTCCCTCCCCGCTTGATCTTCCGGGTCATGGCGATACGAGCGGCCTCGATCTGCCGGCTGGTGACCCAGCCCGGCTCGAGCGCCTGCAGGCCGTATTCGCCGAAATGCACAGTCGTCTGGCCTTTGGCTTTGCCGGTCATGCGCCCCCGGTGCTGTTTACGGTGCTTGACCCTTTTTGGTAGTAGCATCTCTTATCCTCGTTCTTCTTCAGACCCTGGTCTTTCTGTCCACGGGCCCGGGCGTAGCCCTAGCCCCCGACAGGGACTCGGATCGTAAGCCGTCACCCTAGAGGGGCCTCGCTCGACTGCGGCCTAGCGCCCTCGTTGAAACCCTTGGGCATGATCTCGCCCTTGTTGATCCACACCTTCACGCCGATCTTCCCGAAGGTCGTGTCGGCTTCCTGGAACCCGTAGTCTATGTCGGCCCGCAGCGTATGCAGGGGCACCCGACCCTCGCTATAGCCCTCGACGCGTGCCATCTCGGCGCCGCCCAAGCGGCCGCCCGACCTGACCTTGATGCCCTCGGCGCCCGAACGCATGGCCGAGGTGATGGCCCGCTTCATGGCCCGCCGGAAACTCACACGGTTGGCGAGCTGCTCGGCGATGGATTGGGCCACCAGGTTGGCGTCGAGCTCCGGGCGCTTGATCTCCACGATGTTGACGTGCACAGTCTTGCCCGTCATGTCATGGATGTCGCGGCGTAGAGCGTCCACCTCGGATCCGGACTTGCCGATGACGATGCCAGGCCGGGCCGTGTGGATGTCGATGACCACCTTGTTGGTGTCCTTGCGGATGACGATGGTGGAGAGCCCGGCATGGCCCATCTTCTTCTGGATGTGCTTGCGGATCGCCAGGTCCTCCTGGAGGAAGCTGGCGAACTGCCGCTCGGTGTACCAGTGAGCCTTCCAGTCATGGATGATGCCGAGCCGCATGCCTCCGGGATGAACTTTCTGACCCACCTGCTACGACTCCTTCTTCTCGTCGACGCTCACGGTGATGTGACTCGTCCTCTTACGGATGCGGCTGGCCCGCCCCATGGCCCGCGGCCGGAACCGCTTGATGGTGGGGCCGGGATCCGCGAACGCCCGCACGACCCAGAGGTCTTCCGCGTCGAGATTGTTGTTGTTCTCGGCGTTGGCCACGGCCGAGTCGAGGACTTTGCCCACCAACTTGGCGGCTCCCCGTGGGCTGAGGGCCAAGATGGCTTTCGCCTCGGCCACTTTCTTGCCCCGGATCATCGACGCCACGTCGCCGGCTTTGCGCGGGGAGACCCGCACGTATTTGGCTGTCGCGTTTATCATGCCGTCACTTCCTCTTCATGCGGCGCTCTTTGTTGCCGCCGTGTCCGCGGAAGGTGCGGGTGAGAGCGAACTCGCCCAGCCGGTGGCCCACCATGCTCTCGGTGATATAGATGGGCACATGCTTGCGGCCGTCGTGGACGGCGATGGTGTGCCCGATCATCTCCGGGTAAATCGTGGATGCGCGAGACCAGGTCTTGAGCATACGCTTCTCGCCGGTCTGGTTCATGGCCTCTACCCGCTGCATCAGGCGTTCCGCGACAAAGGGGGCTTTCTTGCTTGAACGTGTCACGATTCGCTACCTCCCTTTCCCCGCTCGCCGGATGATGTACTTGTTCGACGGTTTCTTCTTGCTCCGGGTCTTGTGGCCCAAGGTCGGGACACCCCATGGCGTCACCGGATTGCGGCCCGGAGGCGTGGAACCCTCGCCGCCACCATGCGGGTGGTCCACCGGGTTCATGGTCGTGCCGCGGACGCCCGGGCGTACGCCCATCCAGCGCTTGCGGCCGGCCTTGCCGGTGGTGAGGTTCTCGTGCTCGGCGTTGCCGATCTCGCCGACGGTGGCGCGGCACTCGAGACGGATCATGCGCATCTCTTGCGAGGGCAGGCGCAGGATGGCGTAGTCGCCTTCCTTGGCCATGACCTGGGCGGACGTGCCGGCCGAGCGGGCGATCTGACCGCCGCGACCCTTGTAAAGCTCAATGTTGTGCACCACGGTACCTACCGGGATGTTGCGCAGCGGCAGCGCGCAGCCGATCCTAATGTCGGCCCCGGGGCCGGCTTCCACCATCTGGCCCACCGCCAGCTTGTTGGGCGCCAGGATGTACCGCTTTTCACCGTCCCTGTACACGATGAGGGCGATGCGGCAGTTGCGGTTAGGGTCGTACTCGATGGAGTCCACCCGGCCCGGCACGCCGTCCTTGTCGCGCTTGAAATCGATCAGCCGGTAGGCCCGCTTATGCCCGCCGCCCTGGTGGCGGGTGGTGATGCGGCCGTAGTTGTTGCGACCGCCTTTGCGCTTCACCGGACGGACGAGAGACTTCTCCGGCTCGCTGCGGGTGATCTCGTCGAAGGCAGGGGTAGTCGCGAACCTGCGTCCCGGGGATGTCGGCTTGTAACTCTTGATAGCCATGTTCTCTTACCGCTCCCCTTCTGTGGTGGGTCGGCTCAGGCCGACGATTCGGCCACCTAGGATGCACTGGGCGGTGCGATGCGTTGTCCTCAGTCGCGCCCGTAGCGCCGCTACGGCCACTCCCTGCGTCCTAGCCCCGCCCGCGCCCATCGCATCCTGTTTGCGAATAGTCATCCTTCACCGACCCTTACGTCGCGCCGAAGAACTCGATCCGGTTGCCCGGAGCAAGCTCGACGACCGCCTTCTTCCAGCGCTTGGTGAGACCCGTGTGGGCTCCCCGCCGCTTGGGCTTCGGCTTCATGTTGATGGTCTGCACGCCGATAACCTTGACCTTGAAGATCTCCTCCACGGCAGCCCGGATGTGGGGCTTGGTGGCCCGGTAGTTGACCTCGAAGGAGTACCGGTTGGTGTCGATGGCCCGGTAGCTCTTCTCCGAGATGATCGGGCGGATGATGATCTCGCGGGCGTCCACTACGCCTCACCCCCTTCGCTCACGCCGCTCTCCAGAAAGGAGACAGCGGCTTCGGTGAACAGGAGGCTCTTGGCCCACACGTAGTCCTGCACCTCGGCATCACCAATGGAGAGGGCCCGGGTACCGGCCAGGTTGCGGAAGCTCTTGAGGGCGTTGACCTCGTCGCCGCTCACCAGCACCAGAAGCGGGCGGTCGAGCTCGGCCTTGCCGATGATGCCCGCGGCCTTCTGGGTGGAAGGCGCGTCCCAGGATGCTCCGGAGAGCACCCGGACCGTGCCGCCGGCCACCAGGTCGCTCAGAGCCATGCGGAAGGCCTGTGCTTTGACCTTCTTGTTGACCTTCTTGGCGTAGCTGCGCGGGATGGGCGGGAAGGCCACGCCGCCGCCTGTGAACTGGGCCACTTTGCCCGAGCCCACGCGCGCGCGGCCGGTGCCCTTCTGCCGCCACTGCTTGGCGGTGGTGCCCGCTACCTGGCTTCTGGTCTTGGCAGCGGCTGTCCCCTGCCGGTGGCCGGCCAACTCGGCCGTCACCACCTGATGCAGCAGCCCGATGCTGATGCGGTCCTGCACCAGATCGGCGGCCAGATCGTGCTGGCCGACTACCTTGCCGCTCTCGTCGATCCTATCGATGGATGGCATAGCTCTAACCTCTGATCACGACCAGGGAGCCCTTGCTCCCCGGGATCGCGCCCTTTACCAGCACCAGGTTCTTGTCCGGGTCGGTCTGGACCACGGTGAGCCCGGTCTGGGTGACCTGCACATTGCCCATCTGGCCGGGAAGCCGGGTGCCCGGGAACACCCGGGCCGGGTCGGCCGACGCGCCGATGGAACCGGGGGCGCGGTGGAAGTGAGCACCGTGGTACGCCGGGCCGCCGGCGAACCCGTGCCGCTTCATGACGCCCTGGAAGCCCTTACCCTTGCTGACACCGGTCACCTTGACCTTGTCGCCGGGGGCGAAGATGTCCACGGTGACCGCCTGGCCGACGGCGAGGTCGTCCTCACCCCGGACCTCGACGAGGCGGCGCTTGGGAGAGACGCCCGCCTTCTTGAGGTGCCCGAGCAGGGGCTTGTTCAGCCGCTTGGCCTTGACGTCGCCGTAGGCGATCTGGGTTGCGGAATAGCCGTCGGTGTCCACGGTCTTCTTCTGGGTGACCACGCAGGGGCCCGCCTGGATGACCGTGCAGCGCACGACGGTGCCGTCGGTTTCGAAGTACTGGGTCATACCCAGCTTTGTGCCTAACAGCGTCTTCATCACAATTTGATCTCTATGTCCACGCCGGCCGGCAGGTCCATGCGCATGAGCGAATCGACCGTCTTGGGCGTGGGCTGGTGAATGTCGATCAGGCGCTTGTGCGTCCTGATCTCGAAATGCTCACGAGAGTCCTTGTCCTTGAACGGGCTGCGGATGACGCAGTACACGTTCTTCTCGGTCGGGAGAGGGACCGGTCCCGAAATGGTGGCGCCGGTGCGCTCAGCCGTTTCGACGATGCTCCGGGCGCTCTTATCGACCAACTCGTGATCGTAGGCCTTGAGCCGTATGCGTATTTTCTGTTGCGCCACCGAGCGACTCCTACTTGATGATCTTGGTCACAGCGCCGGCGCCCACGGTACGGCCGCCTTCGCGGATGGCGAAGCGGAGGCCTTCGTCCATGGCGATTGGGGTGATGAGCTTGGCTTTGACGGTCGTATGGTCGCCCGGCATGACCATCTCGACGCCCTCTTCAAGGGTCACGTCGCCGGTCACGTCGGTGGTGCGGAAGTAGAACTGCGGACGGTAGCCGTTGAAGAACGGGGTATGGCGGCCGCCCTCCTCGCGAGACAGGACGTAGATCTGAGCCTCGAACTCGGTGTGAGGAGTGATGCTGCCCGGCTGAGCGAGGACCATACCGCGCTCGACTTCGTCGCGCTTGGTGCCACGGAGAAGGACGCCGATGTTGTCGCCGGCGCGGCCTTCATCCAGCAGCTTACGGAACATCTCCACGCCGGTGGCGACAGTCTTGGTCGGCTGCGGGTGCAGACCCACCATCTCGACGTTGTCGCCCACCTTGACGATACCGCGCTCCACACGACCGGTGACCACCGTGCCGCGCCCCTGGATGCTGAACACGTCTTCGATCGGCATCAGGAAGGGCTTGTCGATGGCCCGCTCAGGATCGGGAATGTAACTATCCAGAGCGTCGGTCAGCTGGAAGATGGACTGGCAGCTGGAGCACTCGCGGTCGCCGCAGCCGTGCTCGAGGGCCTGGAGTGCCGAGCCGGTGATGACCGGGATATCGTCGCCGGGGAATTCGTACTCGGTGAGCAGCTCGCGCACTTCCATCTCGACCAACTCGAGCAACTCCGGGTCGTCGACCATGTCGGCCTTGTTCATGTAGACGACGATGAACGGCACGCCCACCTGGCGGGCGAGCAGGATGTGCTCCCGGGTCTGCGGCATGGGACCGTCGGCAGCCGACACGACGAGGATGGCGCCGTCCATCTGGGCTGCACCGGTGATCATGTTCTTGATGTAGTCGGCGTGGCCGGGGCAGTCAACGTGAGCGTAGTGTCGCTTCTCCGTCTCGTACTCCACGTGGGCCGTGGCGATGGTGATGCCGCGCTCGCGCTCTTCCGGAGCGTTGTCGATGGAATCGAAGCTGCGAAACTCGATGTCCGGGTTCAGAGTCGCGAGACACTTGGTGATAGCTGCGGTCAAGGTGGTCTTACCGTGGTCAACGTGGCCGATGGTGCCCACGTTGACGTGAGTCTTGGTCCTTGCAAACTTCTTCTTCGCCACTTTGTCCTCCCTTGGTTACGTGGTCGATACTGTCTTAGTCGGTAGACGCTCTGCCGCCCTGCTGGGCGATTATTTCCTGCGCGATGGTGCCGGGCACCTCAGCGTAGTGACTGAACTGCATGGTGTACGTGGCCCGTCCCTGGGTCATGGAGCGGACGTCGGTCGCGTACCCGAACATGGTGGCCAGAGGCACCCGGGAACGGATGACCTGAGCCCCCGCCCGCGGCTCCATGCCCTCGATATGGCCGCGGCGAGAGATGAGGTCGCCCATGACGTCACCCATATACTCCTCGGGCACGACGACCTCCACATCCTCGACAGGCTCCAGAAGCACGGGGTGTGCTTTCTTGGCCGCCTCGCGGAAAGCCATGGAACCCGCGATCTTGAAGGCCATCTCGGAGGAGTCGACCTCGTGAAAGGAGCCGTCGATGAGCTCCACCTTGACGTCCTCCATGGGGAAGCCGGCCAGCACACCGGTCTCCATGGCCTCCACCAACCCAGCCTGCACCGCGGGGACGTATTCCTTGGGGACCGCCCCTCCCACGATCTTGTTCTCGAAGGCGAAGCCGGCGCCGAAGTCGTTGGGCGTCATCTTGATGACCACGTGGCCGTACTGGCCGCGCCCGCCGGTCTGGCGGACGAACCGGCCCTCGGCCTTGGGCACCGGCTTCGTGATGCCTTCGCGGTAGGCAACCTGCGGCCGGCCCACGTTGGCGTCCACCCGGAACTCGCGCAGCAGCCGGTCGACGATGATCTCCAGATGCAGCTCGCCCATGCCGGCGATGATGGTCTGCCCGGTCTCCTCGTCGGTGCGAACCCGAAACGTCGGGTCCTCGTCGGCCAGCTTCATGAGGCTCTCTGAGAGCCGGTCCTGGTCGGCCTTGGTCTTGGGCTCGATAGCCACGAAGATCACGGGCTCGGGGAACTCGATAGACTCGAGGACGATCGGGCTGCCCTCATCGCAGAGGGTGTTGCCCGTGGTGGTTGCTTTGAGTCCCACCGCCGCGGCGATGTCGCCGGCGAACACCTGGGTGATGTCCTCCCGGTGGTTGGCGTGCATCTGCAGGATGCGGCCGACCCGCTCCTTCTTGTCCTTGCTGGAGTTGTACACGTACGAGCCCGCCTTCAGCGTGCCCGAGTACACCCGGAAGTAGGTGAGCTTGCCCACGAAGGGGTCGGACATGATCTTGAAGGCGATGGCCGAGAAAGGTTCGTCGTCGTCAGCCGCGCGGGAGACGGTGGCCCCGTTCTTGGGGTTGACCCCCTCCACCGCCGGAATGTCCAGCGGCGACGGCAGGTAGTCGACCACCGCGTCGAGCAGCATCTGCACGCCCTTGTTCTTGAAGGACGAGCCACAAAGCACCGGAGTGAGGTCGATGTCGAGAGTCGCCTGGCGGATGGCGGCCTTCAGCCGCTCCACAGTGATCTCCTCGCCCTCGAGGTAGTCCATCATGAGATGGTCGTCACGCTCGGCCAGGGTCTCGATCATGTGTGTGCGCTCGGCTTCGGCCCGATCGCGCATCTCGTCGGGGATGGCGATCTCCTGCCACTCCACACCCATGTCGTCCTCATATACGTACGCGACCATGCGCACGAGGTCGATGATGCCAAGGAACTGGTCTTCACGGCCCAGGGGAAGCTGAATGATGAGAGGCCGGGCATGCAGCCTGTCGACCATCATCTGCACCCCACGCATGAAATCGGCGCCCACCCGGTCCATCTTGTTGACGAAGGCGATGCGGGGGACGCCGTACTTGTCGGCCTGCCGCCAGACCGTCTCGGACTGGGGCTCTACACCGGCTACCGAGCAGAACAGGGCGATAGCCCCGTCGAGCACCCGGAGGGAACGCTCGACCTCCATAGTGAAGTCCACGTGCCCGGGCGTGTCTATAATGTTGATTCGATAATCGAGCCATTCGCAGGTGGTGGCCGCCGACGTGATGGTGATGCCCCGCTCCTGCTCCTGGGCCATCCAGTCCATCACGGCGGCACCGTCGTGCACCTCGCCGATCTTGTAAGTCCGGCCGGTGTAATAGAGGATGCGCTCGGTCGTGGTGGTCTTGCCGGCATCGATGTGAGCCATGATGCCGATGTTGCGGACCATCGAAAGCGGATGCCTCTGGGCCGTCTTCGCGTCGGATTTATGTGCTGTCGCCTGTGCCAATTCCTACGTACCTGAACTCTTTCTTCTCGCTGCTTCGTGCTACCTGCGTGGGTCGCCCGCTCGCTACCAGCGGTAGTGCGCGAAGGCCCTGTTGGCCTCGGCCATACGGAGCAGGTCTTCCTTCTTCTTAATGGTGACGCCCGTGCGGTTGTAGCCGTCGAGCAACTCGCCGGCCAGACGTTCGGCCATGGTGTGCTCGCGCCGGGCCCGGCTGTGGGTGATGATCCACCGCACAGCCAGCGTGTACGAGCGGCGGGTAGGCACTTCCACAGGCACCTGGTAGTTGGCACCGCCCACCCGGCGGGACCGCACTTCCAGAGCGGGACGTACGTTCTCCACAGCGTCCTTGAGCACGCCGGCGGGATCGTTGCCGGTGCGCTCGCGCAAGATGTTCATAGCGCTGTAGATGATGTGCTCGGCGGTGGACTTCTTGCCGTCGATCATCATGCGGTTGACCATCTGGGTGACCAGGCGGCTGCGGTAGACGGGATCGGGCTGGATGTCCCGCTTGGCTGTTTTCGTCCTTCTAGCCATTGCTCAGTTGCCTTCCTTACCCTATTTGCCCAGCTTGACGCCGTACTTGGAGCGGCCCTGCTTGCGGTTGGCCACCCCGGCGGCGTCCAAAGCCGCACGGATGATCTTGTAGCGCACGCCCGGCAGGTCTTTCACCCTGCCGCCGCGGATGAGGACGACCGAGTGCTCCTGGAGGTTGTGTCCGATGCCCGGGATGTAGGCAGTGACTTCCATCCCGTTTACCAGCCGCACGCGCGCCACCTTCCTCAGGGCCGAGTTGGGCTTCTTGGGAGTAGTGGTGTACACGCGGGTGCAGACGCCGCGTTTCTGCGGGGCGCCTTTAAGGGCGGGAGTCTTGGTCCTCTTGGACTGCTCCTGCCGGCCCTTGCGGATCAGCTGGTTGATCGTCGGCAACGAATGCTCCTCGTCTACGTCTCGCTTGTGCTCACAAATAGCTGCTCGGCGCTTTCGGCGCCGTTTGGGCGCATGCGGCCAGCACGCGTCCAGCCGCGCAGCGGCCGCGAAGTATAGCAAAGGCTGTGGGGGCCTGCAACAAGCCCCCGACAGCTCTTTCCGTCGGGCCTAACTCCCGCTGGCGGCGCCTGCTCAGTCCGCCTTACTCGTCATCCGAGAACGACGGGTTGTCGAAGAGGTCGCCTCCAAGAAGGGCAGTCTCCGGCTCGTCGCTCGGCAGACCATCGCCGAGAAGGATCTCCCCGCCATCGGCCGTCTCGCCGGCGTCGTCGCCGGCCAGGGTCCAACCCCTCTCCGCCAGGCGGGTACGCACCTCTTCCAGGCTCTTCTGCCCCAGGCCGGGGATATCCATCAGCTCCTTGGTGGTGTAGCCCAACAGGTCGCTGACGCGCTCGATTCCTGCCCGGCTGAGGACGGAGTGGACGTACGTGGGCAGGTCGAGATCGTCCACCAGCATGTTGTAGGCCTCGACGTCTTGGGCCGAGCCGGTGAGGGCCGCCCACTGCTCCTCGGGCGTGAGACCCATCCCGCCGTCGCCGCGCCGGCCCATCATGTCGCCGAAGACGTCCATCTCGGCCGGGATGCCCGCCGTGACCAACTCGATGTTGCGGTACGACCGTAGACCGGTGGCCGCCGGGATGAGCTTGCCGATGATGACGTTCTCCTTGAGGCCGCGCAGCTCGTCCACCTTGCCTTCGAGGGCGGCGTCGGTGAGCACTTTGGTGGTCTCCTGGAAGGAAGCCGCCGACAGGAAGCTCTCTGTGGCCAGTGAGGCCTTGGTGATGCCGAGGATGATCTCCTCGCAGGTGGCGGGCTCGCCACCGTCGGCCACGACTGTCTCGTTCTCCTCGTCGAAGATGAGTCTGTCGACCATGCGCCCGGGCAGGAAGCTGGTGTCGCCCGGCGCTTCGACCAGAACTTTCTTGGTCATCTGCCGGACGATGAGCTCCACGTGCTTATCGTCGATCTGCACGCCCTGCTTGTGGTAGACGTCCTGGACCTCGCCCACGATGTAGCGGGCGGTCTCCAGGGCTCCCCGATAGCCAAGCAGCTCGTGCGGGTTGAGTGAGCCGCGGTAGAGCTGGTCGCCCGCCTCCACCTTCTGGCCCTCGTCGACCATGAGGTCGGCCCGCCGGCTGATGACGTAGCTGTGCACTTCCTCGCCGGTGTCGTCGAGGATGACCACCTTCTTGACCTGCCCTGCCTCTTCGATGTGGATCTCGCCGGCGAACTGGGTGATCTTGGCCTGCCCCTTGGGCTTGCGCGCCTCGAACAACTCCACCACCCTGGGGAGACCGTGGGTGATGTCGGCGCCGGCCACACCGCCGGTGTGGAAGGTCCGCATGGTCAGCTGGGTGCCGGGCTCGCCAATGGACTGCGCCGCGATGTGGCCGACAGCCTCGCCGATGGCCACAAGGTCGTTGGCGGCCAGCGAACGACCGTAACAGAGCTGGCATACGCCGACGCGGCTCTGGCACCCGAGTACCGAGCGGACGTCCAGCTTGAGGTCCTCGTCGGCCGGATGAACGGTGAGCAGCTTCTCGAGCATGCGCTTGTTGAGCATCTCGTTGCGTTCGTAGAGGATCTCGCCGGTCTCGGGGTCGGCCGTATCGGTGGCCAGAACCCGGCCGAGCAGCAGCTCGTTGAGCCGGTCGCCCTTGCGGAGCGGCATTGTGATGGACTTGTACGTGCCGCAATCATTTTCCCGGATGACAACTTCCTGGGCCACGTCCACCAGACGACGGGTGAGGTAGCCCGAGTCGGCGGTGCGGAGGGCGGTATCGGCTAGACCCTTGCGGGCCCCGTGCGTGGAGATGAAATACTCCAGCACGTTCAGACCTTCCATGAAGTTGGCCTTGATGGGGTTCTCGATGAACTCCCCGGTGGGAGAGGCCATGAGACCGCGCATTCCGGCCAGCTGGCGGATCTGCTTGAACGAGCCGCGAGCTCCGGAGTTGGCCATCATGTAGACCGGATTGAGCCGACGGAAGTTGCGCTCCATGGCGACGCCCACTTCTTCGTTGGCGGCGGTCCACAGCGTCTCCAGCCTCTCCTTGCGCTCGCCTTCGCTCAGGCCTCCGTGCAGGTATGCCTGCTGGAACTCGCTGGCCTTCTCCTCGTAGCGCTGGAGGATCTCCTCCTTGTCCGGCGGCACCACGATGTCGTTCTTGGAGATGGTGACCCCGGCCACGCTCGCATACTTGAAGCCCAGGTTCTTGAGCACGTCCAGCAGATGGGCCACGGCGATGGCGCCGTAATACTCCACCAGGTCGCTGACGAACGCAGACATCTCGTTCTTGGTGAAGACCTTGTTCTGGAACTCGTAGTCGTCCTTGCGGACCGTGCCCTCGGGCCTCTCCTGGTCCCACTCCTCACCGAAGTACTCCTGCAGAGCGTCGACCACGGCCGAGTTGAACATGCCCCGGCCCACGGTGGTGAGGATGCGGCCCCCGTTCCAACGGAAGAGGATGGCATCCTGGAGGCCAATTTGCTTCTCGGCGTAGGCATATTCGAGCTCGGCGGCGTCGCCGAAGGGACGCGGTCTGGGGTTGAGCCGCAGGAGTTCGGCGTCGTTGGTGATGTCGACCAGGGGAAGCTCGAGCCTGGCAAGGTCGGCCAACCGGTCGAGCGACTTGCAGGCGTAGAAGCGGTCACTGAGGAGCGCATCGCGCAAGGCCGGGCGAAGCCGGTTGCGCTTCTCTTCCTCCTGGTTCGGGGCGAGGCCTTCGGTGAGCTGCACGGCGGAGCTATCGAAGAAGGTCAGCATCCCCTGGAGCCGCTCCGCGTTCAGCCGGTTGAGAACGGGGTCGAGTGTATCCGCATGATGCAGGATCGGCTCTGCCAGCTTCTCATTGTCGAAGTAGGTGAGGTAGTAGCAGCCCAGGATCATGTCCTGGGTGGGCACCGCTATCGGCCGGCCGTGGGCAGGCGACAGGATGTTGTTGGTCGACAGCATAAGTATGCGGGCCTCGGCCTGCGCCTCTACCGAGAGCGGCAGGTGGACGGCCATCTGGTCGCCGTCGAAGTCGGCGTTGAAGGCAGTGCACACCAGCGGGTGGAGCTGGATGGCCTTGCCCTCGATGAGGACCGGCTCGAAGGCCTGGATGCCCAGCCGGTGCAGGGTGGGCGCCCGGTTCAGCATGACCGGGTGCTCCGAGATGACCTCATCGAGGATGTCCCACACTTCCGGGAACTCGCTCTCCACCAGCTTCTTGGCGGCCTTGATGTTCTGCACCTGCTTGCGCTCCACCAGCCGGCTCATGACGAAAGGCTTGAACAGCTCCAACGCCATGGTCTTGGGGATGCCGCACTGGTGCAGCCTGAGCTCCGGGCCGGCCACGATGACCGAACGGCCGGAGTAGTCCACGCGCTTGCCCAGCAGGTTCTGGCGGAAGCGGCCCTGCTTGCCTTTCAGCATATCGGACAGCGACTTGAGCGGGCGGTTGCCCGGGCCGGTGACGGCCCGGCCGCGCCGGCCGTTATCAAAGAGGGCGTCCACTGCTTCCTGCAGCATGCGCTTCTCGTTGTTGACGATGATCTCGGGAGCGCCGAGGTCGAGCAGCCTCTTGAGCCGGTTGTTCCGGTTGATCACCCGGCGGTAGAGGTCATTGAGGTCGGAGGTGGCGAAACGGCCACCGTCGAGCTGGACCATGGGCCGCAGCTCCGGTGGGATGACCGGCACCGACTGGAGGATCATCCATTCCGGCCGGTTGTCGGACCGGAGGAAGCCCTCCACCACTTTGAGGCGCTTGACGGCGCGCGACAGCTTCTGGCCCTTGGAGGTCTTGATGATCTCGCGAAGCGACTTGGCTTCGGTCTCGAGGTCGACGGCTGCGAGCAGCTCGCGGATGGCCTCGGCGCCCATGCCGCCCCGGAAGTACACGCCGTAGCCGAAGGGGCTGCCGTACTTCTCCTTCATCTCCCGAAAGAGCGTCTCGTCGGTGATGATGTCGCCCTTCTTGATCTGCTTGAAGGCGGCCCACAGCTCGCGCAGACGGGCGGCCTGCTGATCGGCGTAACGCTCCAGGTCGCGCAGGCGGGTGTCGGCTTCGAGCCGCAACTCTCCGGCCCGCTTCTCGACCTCATCCTGAGTCCACTCCGACAACGGAGTCTCGTCGAAGCCGAGGGCTATCTCGTCGTCCTCGTCGGGGGTCGAGTTGCCGTACAGCACCGAGACCCGCTTGTCGCGCTCGGCCATGACCTTGACCTTCTGCTCGTCGCGGGAGGCGAAGGTGTTGTCGATGTCGGCCTGCACCAGGTCTTCCAGCTTGCCGGCGTCGCGCTGCCGCTTGTCATCATCTACGAAGGTGACGATGGAGGCGGAGAAGTAGAGCACCCGCTCGAGCTGCTTCGGCGAGATGTCCAGCAGGTAGCCCATGCGGCTGGGGACACCCTTGAAGTACCAGATGTGGCTGACCGGTGCGGCCAAATCGATGTGGCCCATACGCTCGCGACGCACCTTGGCCCTGGTGACCTCTACGCCGCAGCGCTCGCAGATGATGCCCTTGTACCGGACCCGCTTGTACTTGCCGCAGTAGCACTCCCAGTCCTTGGTGGGACCGAAGATGCGCTCGCAGAACAGGCCGTCCTTCTCGGGCTTGAGGGTACGGTAGTTGATGGTCTCGGGCTTGGTGACCTCGCCCGACGACCAGGCGCGGATCTGTTCCGGCGAGGCTAGGCCGATCCTGATGGCGTCGAATTCATTTATGTCAATCACGGATGGCTCCTATTCCCCGTCGTCGGCGAAGTTCGGAAGCTCGATACCCAGAACTTCGTCGCCCTCAGCGAGGTCGAACGTCGAGGCGATCTCAGGCGCCCCCTCGAACTCGTCCGTCACCTCGGGCTCGTCGTCGGCCTCCTCATCGAACTGGGTGGCGTCGGTGGGCGTGATGTCGCCGTGAAGCTGCGCGGCCGCCCGTTCTTCGGCCCGGTAGCGCGCAGACAGGTCGATGCCCAGTTCCTCTGCGGCCCGGAGCAGATCGTCCTCCTCCTCGCCCACTTCGAGTGCCCCGCCTTCCTCGCTCATCACCTGGATGTCGAGGGCCAGGGACTGCATCTCCTTGAGCAGCACCTTGAACGACTCGGGCACGCCCGGCCGGGCGATGTTCTCGCCTTTGACGATGGCCTCATAGGCCTTCACCCGGCCCTGAGTATCGTCGGACTTGATCGTCAGCATCTCCTGGAGGGTGTAGGCGGCCCCGTAGGCTTCCAGGGCCCACACTTCCATCTCCCCGAAGCGCTGGCCGCCGAACTGCGCCTTGCCACCCAGCGGCTGCTGGGTCACCAGGGAGTAGGGGCCCGTTGAGCGGGCGTGGATCTTGTCGTCCACCAGGTGGTGCAGTTTGAGCATGTACATATAGCCGACCGTGATTGCCTGGTCGTAGGGCTCGCCGATGCGGCCGTTGTAGAGCGTGACCTTGCCGGCCACCCGGGTGCCCGGGTTGTTGTCCAGGCCGACGGGCATACGGACGGCCAGGGGGGGCTCCAGTCCCGGGTTGGTGTCGCGCCAGGCCTGCAGCCGGTCTTCTTGGGCCACCGCCCACCCCATCAAGGCCTCGTCGACCTCGATCTGGGTGGCGCCGTCGAACACCGGGGTGGAGATGGGGATCGGGCCCTCGGCCACCGCGCGGTCGGCGACGTCGTAATAGCGCTTCACCAGCGCGGCCTGTTCGGCGGCCGGCAGCTCGTCGCTGTTCGCAGTGTCGCCGTCCATCGTCGCTTTGCCGCGCTTGAGCTGGTAGAAGCCGTGGTGAGCGGCCCAGCCCAGGTGGGTCTCCATGACCTGACCGATGTTCATCCGCGAGGGCACGCCCAGCGGGTTGAGGATGATGTCCACCGGGGTGCCATCCTCCATGAACGGCATGTCCTCTTCGGGCACGATCTTGGAGATGACCCCCTTGTTGCCGTGCCGGCCGGCCAGCTTGTCGCCCTCGGCGATCTTGCGCTTCTTGGCCACGTAGACCCGGACCAAGCGGTTGACCCCGGGGGACAGGTCGTCGCCGGCCTCGCGGGAGAACTCCTTGACGTCAATTACCACGCCCTTCTCACCGTGCGGCACTTTGAGGGACGTGTCGCGCACCTCGCGGGCCTTCTCTTTGAAGATAGCCCGGATGAGCTTCTCCTCGGCCGTCAGCTCGGTCTCCCCTTTCGGGGTGATCTTGCCCACCAGCAGGTCGCCCGACGACACCTCGGCGCCGATGCGCACGATGCCGTACTCGTCGAGATCGGCCAGCGACTCCTCGGAGCGGTTGGGGATGTCGCGGGTGATCTCTTCGTCACCAAGCTTGGTGGAGCGGGCTTCGACCTCGTACTCCTCGATGTGCACGGAGGTGAGGACGTCGTCCTTCACCAGCCGCTCGCTGATGACGATGGAGTCCTCGAAGTTGTAGCCCTCCCAACTCATGAAGGCCACCAGCAAATTGCGGCCCAGGGCCAGCTCACCGTACTTGGTGGAGGCGCCGTCGGCCAGGATCGAGCCGGTCTTGACTTCGTCGCCCACGTCGACCACGGGTTTCTGGTGGATGAAGGTGCCCTGGTTAGACCGCTCGAACTTGAGCAGGTCGTAGGAGTCGATGTCGCCCTCGTCGGTCTCGAGCAGCACGCGGTTGGCGGAAACGCCCCGCACCTTACCCGGCCGCTTGGCCAGCAGCACGTCGCCGGTGTCGACCGCCGAACGGTACTCCATGCCAGTGCCGATGAGCGGAGCCTCAGCCTCGAGCAGCGGCACCGCCTGGCGCTGCATGTTGGAGCCCATGAGGGCCCGGTTGGCGTCGTTGTGCTCCAGGAACGGGATGAGGGCCGTCGCTACCGAAACGATCTGCACCGGGGAGACGTCCATGAAGTCGACGTCCTCGCGGCGCACGCTCACGTACTCGCCACCCGGCGCCCGGGCGAGGACCGCGTCTTCGGCGAACTTCTTGGTCTTGGGATCGACCGGGGCGTTGGCCTGGGCGATAGTGCGCTTCTCTTCCTGATAGGCCGTCAGCCACTCGAGGTCATCGGTGACCTTGCCCTTGACCACCTTGAGGTACGGAGTCTGAATGAAGCCGAACTCATTGACGGTGGCGTAGCTCGACAGCGAGCCGATGAGGCCGATGTTCGGACCTTCCGGAGTCTCGATGGGGCACATACGCCCGTAATGGGTGGGGTGCACGTCGCGCACCTCGATAGGGGCGCGCTCCCGGGTGAGGCCCCCGGCGCCCAGGGCGGAGAGCCGCCGCCGGTGGGTAAGACCGGCCAAGGAGTTGGTCTGGTCCATGAACTGCGAGAGCTGGGAGCTCCCGAAGAACTCTTTGAGAGCCGCCACCACCGGGCGGATGTTGATGATGGACTGCGGCGTGATGGTGTCCACGTCCTCGGTGGTCATACGCTCGCGGACCACCCGCTCCATCCTATAGAGACCCACGCGGAACGCCTCCTGCACCAACTCGCCCACCATGCGCAGGCGGCGGTTGCCGAAGTGCTCGTATTCGTCCAGCCGGTTGGCCACCTCTTCCCACGGTAGGCTGGGGGCCACCTCGGCTAGGTCGCGGGCGTCCTCGAGCAGGTGCTCGTGGTCGATGGCCAGCGGCACCGCCACCAGTTCCCGCACCAGGGCGACGATGTCGGCCTTGGTCAGGGTGCGGACGTCAAGGTCGGTGTTCAGATTCAGGCGGGCGTTGAGCTTATGCCGTCCCACTCGGGTAAGGTCGTAGCGTTTGGGATCGAAGCAGATGTTCCACAACAGGTTGCGGCTCGCCTCGAGCGTGGGCGGTTCGCCCGGGCGCTGCTTCTTGAACAGTTCGACCAGCGCCTCTTCCACCGAGCGGACCGAGTCCTTGTCCAGCGTGGCTTTGATGAAGGGATTGCCGTCGAACAGGTCGATGATCTCCTCGTCGGTGCCCTTGGACAGGAAGTCGGGGTCGTCGCCGGTGCGGCCGGAGTCGATGCCGGCGAGGGCCCGGAGGAAGACGGTGGCCGGCAGCTTGCGTTTGCGGTCGATACGCACCGACACGGCACCGCGCTTGTCGATCTCGAACTCCAGCCAGGAGCCGCGGGCCGGCATGAGGTTGGCGATGAGCACCTGCTTCGTCGGATCCTTGGCGGCCATGACGTAGGCGCCCGGCGACCGCACGAGCTGAGTGACGATCACACGCTCGGTGCCGTTGATGATGAAGGTGCCCTGGTCGGTCATCATGGGGAAGTCGCCCATGAAGACGTTCTGCTCGCGGATCTCGCCCGACTCGCGGTTGACGAACCGGACCGTTATGAAGAGAGGCGCGGCGTAGGTCTGGTCTTTATCCCTGCATTCCTTGAGAGAGACGCTGGGCTCGTTGAACTGGTACTCGCCGAACTCGACCGCGTAGTTCCCGGTGTAGTCCTCGATCGGGTTGATGTCTTCGATGGTCTCCTTGAGGCCCTGGTTCTTGAACCAATCGAACGATTCGGTCTGGACTGCGATCAGGTTGGGAAGGTCTAAAATGTGCTGTAGTTTGGAGAAAGATTTACGCGGTTTGGGAGTCGTCCTTTCGCCCAAAGGGGATCACTCCTCACATGCCGGGGGTTTTAACTTGGGTAAACGCGCAAACTCGTATACTATCACGGCGCATAGCACGCGCCAAGCCCGACCCCGGATGTATTTTCTGCACACCCGGGACCGGGCCTGCTGCTGAGGCGGAGAGCCCGGGGGCCAGAAGGCCCCCCACCCACCTGCCTGTAAGAACTACTTGACCTCTACTTCGGCGCCGGCTTCTTCGAGCTTCTTCTTGATGTCCTCGGCCTCGGCCTTGGGGATGGCCTGCTTCACCGGGTTGGGAGCGCCGTCGACCAGGTCCTTGGCTTCCTTCAGGCCCAGGCCGGTGATGGCACGCACTTCCTTGATGACGTTGATCTTCTTCTCGCCGGCGGCCTTGAGGATGACGTCGAATTCGGTCTTCTCTTCTTCCTCGGCCGCCGGGGCAGCACCCGCGGCCGGGCCGGCGGCGACGGCCATCGGCACGGCGGCGGACACGCCGAACTCTTCCTCGAGGGCCTTGACGAGCTGCGACAGCTCGAGAACGGTCATCTTCTTGATCTCTTCGATCATTTCCTGCGGGGTCATCTTGATTCCACTCCTTTGATAACAATCCTGACTATCACGTGGCAATGCGACCGGTGTGGGAACGACCCACCGGCTACGCGGCGCTTGCTTTCCGCTGTTCAACTTGTCCAAGGACGACCACCAGTCCGCGGATGGGACCGGCGAGAACGTTGGCCAGACCGTAGAGCGGCGAGGCGATAGCACCCACCAACTGGGCGATGAGCTGCTCACGGCTGGGCAGCGCGGCCAGGGCCTCCACCTGAGAAGCGGTCAGCACGGAGCGTTGGAGCTTGCCCCCTCTGATGGCCGCCTTCTTCTTCTCTTTGATGAAGTCCTGGATAGTCTTGGCCACCTTGGCCGGGTCGCCGTGCACGTAGGCGATCGCGGTGGGACCAGCCAGCAGCTCGTCCAAACCGTCCACGCCGGCGTTAGTGGCCGCGATCTTGCCAAGGGTGTTCTTGACGACCTTGAGGTCGGCGTCGACCTTGCGCAGACGCTTGCGGAGCTCGGTGGCTTCGGCGAACGTCAGCCCGCGGTAATCCACGAAGTAGTAGACGTCGGCCGCCTTCAGATCGGCGGTGATCTCGGCTACGGCATCGATCTTGTTCTGCTTAGGCATACAGTGTCACCTCCTTCAAAAGAAAAACGTCCACCTCGGATAGCAGAGGCGGACGATGACACTGCATGCCTTGCGGCCGTCATGTCGGTCACACTCTGCCTCGGCTGGCGGGCCGGTCGATGGGTCGCTTCTCCAGCGAGCCCCCGACTTGCCGCTTCTGCGCCTGCTTGGCGACACCAGCTGTCTCTGGCGGGGTTTGCGCCGCAGGATTATAGCAGGTAGGGGGCTGGTGCCCACAGAGTCGGTCGACGACATCGATCCGGACCCGACCATCGGTGGACCCTGGCTCCGGAAACAACGGCCGCCGCCCCTCCACGGAGGAGCGGCGGCCGCCAGATCCAGCCGCCACGGTCGTGCCGCGAAGCGGAAGCCCCTAGGCTTCCTCCTCCAGCAGCGACCGGGTCTTGGAGGTGTCCAGCGGGACGCCGGGGCCCATGGTCGTGGTCATGGTGATAGTACGCAGGTACTTGCCCTTGGCGGCCGCCGGCTTGGCCCGGACGATCTCGCCCAACACCTCGCTGTAGTTGGCCACCAGGTTCTCGGCGTCGAAGGACTTCTTGCCCACGATGAGGTGGATCACGCCGAACTTGTCGGTGCGGTACTCGACCTTACCGGCTTTCATGTCCTGCACGGCCTTGGCCACGTCGAACGTGACGGTGCCGGCTTTGGGGTTGGGCATGAGGCCGCGGGGACCGAGCACCCGGCCGAGCTTGCCCACGACACCCATCATGTCGGGTGTGGCGATGGCGGCGTCGAAGTCGAGCATGCCGCCCTCCACCTGAGAAGCCAGATCTTCGGCGCCCACGATGTCGGCGCCGGCGGCCTCGGCCTCGCTGGCCTTCTCCCCCTTGGCGAACACGGCTACACGCACGGTCTTGCCGGTGCCGTGGGGGAGCATGACGGTGCCGCGCACCTGCTGGTCGGCGTGGCGGGGGTTGACCCCGAGCTTGATGTGGACCTCGACGGTCTCGTCGAAGTTGGCGGTCTCGAGATCTTTCAGCAACCTCGCAGCCTCGAGGGGGGTGTAGAACTTGCCCTGCTCGACGGCCTTCTTCGCTTCTTTGAAGCGCTTCGAATCTTTGCTCACCTTCTTACCTCCTGGTGGTCAGACGGGCCACCCGGCCCTCCCACCTTCCGGCCCGAACCTGCGGGTTGAGCGACCCGCCGCGGGCTCTTTTTCGACCGGCGCCGGGCTCGTGACCCGTCTGCGCGGCGGGCCGTTGACGCCCGCCCGCTCACCGGCAAGTAACTCGATCAGTCTACTACCGTGACCCCCATACTCCTCGCAGTGCCGGCCACAATGTTCATGGCCGCTTCGATGTCCAGAGCGTTGAGGTCGGGCATCTTGGTTTCGGCGATCTGCCGGAGCTGCTCCTTGGTGATCTTGCCCACTTTGTCCTTGCGCGGGTTGGCGGCACCCTTGCTGATGCCGGCCGCGCTACGGATTAGCACAGCGGCGGGGGCGGTCTTGAGAGCGAACGTGAACGACCGGTCCTCGAAGATGATGATCTCGACCGGGACCACCTGGTCGATCTTGTCCTGGGTGGCGGCGTTGTACGCCTTGCAGAACTCCATGATGTTCACGCCGTGCTGGCCCAGCGCGGGGCCGACCGGCGGCGCCGGGTTGGCTTTGCCGCCCACGATCTGCAGTTTGACTATCGCCCGTACCTTCTTCGCCACCTTGATTCTCCGTATCTATCTCGTGATCGCCGGCCCTCCGGCCGGGCGAGGCCGCCGCACGCGGCAGCCCCTAGATCTTCTTGACCTGCTCGAAGCCCAACTCGGTCGGGGTATCCCTCCCGAAGATCGAAACCATAACCTTGAGCTTGCTCTGCTCGATATTGACCTCGGCCACTTCGCCGGTGAAGTCGGCCAGCGGCCCGCTCACCACCCGCACCTGATCGCCCACCACGAACTCGGCCTTGGCTTTGGGCTTGATGACCGTGGTGGTGTGGAGGATGCGATCCACCTCCGACGGCATGAGCGGAGTGGGCTTGTTCTCGCTACCCACGAAGCCGGTGACGCCCGGGGTGTTCTTCACCAGCGACCAGGAGTCGTCGGTGAGAATCATCTTGACCAGCAGGTACCCGGGAAAACATGCGCCGCTCCACCTGGACCTTCTCGCCGCCCTTGGTCTCGACCACCTGTTCGGTGGGCACCACGATCTCCTTGAAGAAGGGCTCCTGGTGCATCGACTGGATACGGTGCTCCAGGTTGGTTCGCGCCTTGTTCTCGTGCCCCGAGTACGTGTTGATGACGTACCACTTGGCGTCGATGGTGGTGGTGCTGGTATCTACTTCGGCCACTACTACCCCAATCCCACGGCCCGGACGATGAAGCTCCAGACGAAGTCCCAGACCCCGATGTACACGGCGGCGATGATGACCGCCACCAGCACGACGCCAGTAGAGGTCACAAGCTCCTTGCGGGGCGGCCAGGTGACCTTGCTCATCTCGATGCGCACTTCGCGGAAGAAGGTGCGCATGCGACCCTGCGGCTTGGTGGCCACCGTGCCCCGGGGGCCGGTGCTCTGCGGCTTGGAAGCGGCCGACGAAGAGGAGCGCGCGAACGGGTTCCTGATGCCGCCGGACGGCTGCTTGGCCGGAGCCTTGCCCGCCGGCGCCGGAGCCTTGTTATTCGCTGTCTTGTCGTTGACGCTCTTCGCCATCGCCTCTACTCGTTTCGGGAAGAAGTGGCAGGGCAGGAGGGATTCGAACCCCCAACATCCGGTTTTGGAGACCGGCGCTCTACCGTTGGAGCTACTGCCCTACGTCCCCAGCCTTCCTTGGAACTTGGACCGGACTACTTGGTCTCTTTGTGGACGGTTACCGTATCGCACCACTTGCAGTACTTGCTCAGCTCGATCCGCTCGGGATCGTTCCGCTTGTTCTTCATGGTGGTGTAGTTACGGCGCTTGCATTCCTGACAAGCCATCGTGATCCGGACCCGCATTACTTCACCTGCTCCTAGCTGTATTAATGCCGCTGCATGCTACCACAAACAAAGGTAGCGGCGAGAGGACTCGAACCTCTGACACGCGGATTATGATTCCGCTGCTCTGACCAACTGAGCTACGCCGCCGCCTGGTTAGCAACCCGTTTCGAAATGACGTTGCGGCCGCCTAGTGCGCACTGGACAGCACGATGCGGCGTCCTCGGTCGCATCCGTAGCGCCGCTACGACTGCTCCCTGCGTCCTTGCCTCGCACGCGTCCATCACGTCCCTGTCGACGAAACCCCATTCCGAAACGGGTTCTATGGAGCCCCCATTCGGATTTGAACCGAAGACCCCTTCCTTACCATGGAAGTGCTCTGCCAACTGAGCTATGGAGGCCCGCCTGAGACGGCCGCTTCGGCTGCCGCTCCGGCTATGTTCTCCGCTGGGTCGTGGAGGTGGGGGGGGAGGATTTGAACCTCCGTAGGTTCCCCGACAGATTTACAGTCTGCTCCCTTTGGCCACTCGGGCACCCCCCCACGCGCGAGACCCCACGCGGAGGCGAACTCGCATGATACTCAAAGCCAGATGCCATTTCAAGGAACTCGAGCCCCCTCGCGACCGCCTTCGCGGGCCTCAGGATGCCTCGCCTGCCGGCTCCTGTTTGGCCGCCGGCGTGTCCAGCAGAAAGTGGTAGAGAAGACCACCGATCGCCCCTCCGATGATGGGGGCCACGATGAACAGCCAGAGCTGCGAAAGCGCCCAGCTCCCCTGGAAAAGGGCGGGTCCGATGCTCCGTGCCGGGTTGACCGACGTGTTTGTCACCGGGATGCAGATGAGATGGATCAGAGCAAGCGTAAGCCCGATGGCGAGTGGGGCAAGACCCTTGGGCGCGCGCAGGTCGGTGGCGCCCATGATGATGAAGACGAAGATCAGGGTCAGCACGAACTCCGCAACGAAGCCCGACGCCAGGTTGTAGCCACCGGGAGAGTGCTCGCCGTAGCCATTCGAAGCGAAGCCGGCGGAGGCCGAGAACGTGTCGATCCCGCTGGCGATGACGAAGAGCACGGCGGCGGCCACGATCGCCCCGATCACCTGGACCACCATATAGGGACCGACGTCCTTACCCGGGAAGCGCCTTCCCAGCCATAGCCCCAAAGTCACTGCCGGATTGAAGTGCCCTCCCGAGATGCGGCCCACGGCATAGACCATTGTGACCACCGAGAGGCCGAAGGCCAGCGATACCCCCAGGAAGCCGATGCCGGTCTCGGGGAACCCACTTGCCAGTACGGCTGCGCCGCAACCTCCCAAGACTATCCAGAACGTGCCGAAGAATTCGGCTACCAGCCGCCTTGCCATGAGCACCTCCCTAAGTCGCATCGGAGCAGGTCGAGCCGCTCCGAGTCTTGGCACTGAGTTAGGCGAAGAATGCCCTTTTCCTTCTCCCGCGACGGCGCGGCCTGTGATTGCCGAACCCAAGTCACGATTAGGAGGCGACAATGCCGCAGGATCTGTCCGTCCGCGAGAGTGGGATGTGCTTCACCGCGTGGCATTATGCGCCGGAAGCACCCTGGCTCAAGGGCGGCACGCCTATTACCGCGACCTTCCGCATGGCGGAGACCTGATCGCCGGGTTGCGGCCGCGGCTGTCGCGAGTCGCCCCTCCGTTACCGCGGCCGGGGCACGGTGATGCTGGCCTCGGTAAGGAAGAGCGCCTGCGCCCCGGGTCCCTGGCAGGCCAGAGCCGCGTCGACGGCCTGCTGGACGTCGCTGAAGGGCTTCATGAACATCGCCTGAACCTGCTCCGCGGGCAGCGACGTAACCGCCCAAATGTCGGCCCGCTGAAGCAGGCCGGAAATGCGGGTGGCTTGTTGCACACCCAGGCGATACTCCTCCTGGTCGGCGCGCTGGAGTGCCTCGGCCGGCGAACGCGCCGCCGCCAGCATGTCGTAGAGGGTCTGGTTCTCGCCCAGGCCGAAGGGGCACTCCGACACGACGATGAGGATGCCCCCATCCTTGACGGCCAGAGCCCCGCTCTGGATGGCTTTGTTGGTCTGATAGAAGTTGCAGTCCATGGGATGGGGGGCGGCCGCCACCACTACCTCGTACCGACGCTCGATGTCCAGTACGTACTGCCGGTCGGCCACCTCGAGCGCCCTGGCGAAGGTCTCCTCGAGCGACCCGGCGGCGGCGAAGCCCACGCGATGATCCTTGTCGAGGACCAACTGGATGGAGAACACCTGCCTGTCGGCGATGCCGATGGCGAGCGCCTCCATGAGATCCTCGTGCACCGGATTGCCCTCTAGAATGAGGCTTTCAGACCCGGGCCGCATGGAAAGAGCGTGGTTATCCCACACTGTCTCGTAGCCGGCCAGCCCTGGAAACAGCGACTTGCGTCCCCCCGTGTAGCCGGCGAAATAGTGCGGCTCCACAGAGTTGATGAGCACGAGGCTGTGCGCCTCGGCCAGCAGCCGGTTCGCCTGCACCTCGATGCCCCGGGAGGTCCGGCCCAGCGAGACCAGCTGCTCCGCGTCCTTGGCGTCATGAGAAGACACCCGGGCGGAGTGGGCCTCCAGGAACTCCTCGCCGAAGATGTTCTCCAGTTCCCGGGGGAGCGCCACCCGGTGGGTGCCGGTAGCGACCACGAAGGAGAGGCGCCGGTCACCAAGCTCGGCGGGGGCGCCGGCCGCCGAGCGCTCCTCCGCCGAGAGCCACATTTCCAGTTCCCCGCGGATGACCCGCAGCACTTCGGCCGAAGGCGTCGGACGGGTGGCGTCGTTCACGACCACGAGCAGGGGAGAGGCCGCGCCCGCGAGGAAGGTCTTCAGATCGGCGCCCGGAGTGTCCAGCGCGGCGCGGAGCACCGCCTCGGGATCCTTCGCCCGATCCACATTAGCCCCCAGCACGCCGGCCACCCGGGTTTCGTCCACCTCGACGGAGACCGACCCCGTGCTCCACGGCACATCCACCCGCATGCGCGCCACTCCTCTGTTTGTCATTTCGCCGGGTTGAGCATACCTTAGGACATCACAGCCAACGAGACTGGGGTCGGCCATGGATCATCACTACAGCTACAGCATCTCCCCCGACGTGTTCGCCCACTTCCCCGGATATGTGCGCGGAGTCGTCATCGCTCACGAGGTGACCAACGGGACTTCTCCGCCCGAACTGGTCGAGATGCTGCGCGAGGCCGAAGCGTCGGTCCGGGCGCGGGTGAACCTGGAGCAGATCGCCGAGGAGCCGCGCATCAAGGCCTGGCGCGATGCGTATCGGATGTTCGGGGCCAAGCCCGCGGAGTTCCGCTCTTCGGTGGAGGCGATGGCCCGGCGGGCGCTCCGCGGCGACGAACTGCCCGCCATCAACGCCCTCGTCGATATCGGCAACATCATCTCCCTGCGCCACCTGATCCCCGCCGGCGGTCACGCCATCGACGTGCTGAAGGGTGACATCGAACTGCGGTTCGCCACCGGCGACGAGGACTTCGTCCCTTTTGGGACCAACGATTTGGAGCATCCCCTGCCCGGCGAAGTCATCTTCGTGGAAGGCAGCGTGGTCCTCACCAGGCGCTGGACGTGGCGGCAGGCGAACCATACCCTGACGCTCCCCGAGACCCAGTCCATCGAGTTCAACGTGGACGGACTGCCGCCGGTGACCAGGGACGAGATCCGCGAAGCCTGCGAGGAAGTGTCCGATCTGGTGAGCTGCTTCTGTGGTGGGGTCAGCAGGATCGACTACCTGACGGCGGAGACTCCGCGCATCTCGCTCGCGCCGTAGCCGGCGACCAGCGCCAGGCCCGAGGATCAGTGGCGTCAAGGGCGCCACTGAGGCCGGACGTGCGGCGCTAGGCGTCACTATTTCGCGCGCTGCCCCTTGACCACGGCCGCCACCCGCTCGGCCGTCTCGTCGGTGCTGGCGCAGACCGTTACTCCCGCGCGCTCGAAGGCCGCGATCTTGTCCGCCGCCGTGCCCTGTCCACCCATCACGATGGCGCCGGCGTGACCCATGCGCCGGTCCGGCGGCGCGGTCCTGCCGGCTACGAACGCCACCACCGGCTTGGTGACCTTCTCGGCGATGAAGGCTGCGGCTTCCTCTTCGTCGGACCCGCCGATCTCGCCGATGAGGGCGATCACCTCGGTCTGGCGATCATCCTCGAACAGGGTCAGGATGTCGATGAACGTCGTCCCGATCACCGGATCGCCGCCGATGCCCACGCATGTGGACTGGCCGACGCCCAGGTCGGTCAGCGCGCCGGCTATCTCGTAGGTGAGGGTGCCGCTCCGGGACACGATCCCCACCGGACCGGGCGCGAAGATGTTACCCGGCAGGATCCCGAGCTTGCAGCAACCCGGCGTCATGATGCCCGGGCAGTTGGGTCCCACCAGCCGGCAGCCTTTGGCCCGAACGTGCGCACAGATCTTCACCATGTCCAACGCCGGGATCCACTCGCTGATGCAGACGATGAGCGGTAGGAGGTTGTCGGCGGCTTCCACGATGGCGTCGCCGGCGAACCGGGCGGGGACGAAGCCGACCGCGGCGTTGGCCCCGGTGGCGTCCAAGGCCTCCCTGACCGACTCGAAGACCGGGACGCCTTCGACTCGCTGACCGCCGTGACCAGGAGCCGTGCCCGCGACGACCTTGGTGCCGTAGGCCAGCATCTGCTCGGTATGGAAGCGGCCCTCGTCCCCGGTGATGTTCTGAACGAGCACCAGGGTTTCCTCGCTCACCAGGATGCTCATGCGCCGGCCTCCCCGCCTGCGCCACTCGCGGCGCCCATGCCCGCTGGGCCCGCGCCGAGCGCGCCCTCGCCCTCGTGGGTGACCACGTCCGCCAGCTCGACCGCCTTCTGCGCGCCCTCGGTCATGGTGGCCGCAAGCACCACCTCCGTGCCCTCGAGTATCCGGCGGCCCTCGGTCGCGTTCGTCCCCACCAGGCGGGCCACCACCGGCACCTTCACCTCGCCGGCGGCGATAGCATCGACCACGGCCTGCGCCACCACGTCACACCGGGTGATCCCACCAAAGATGTTCACCAGCACCGCGCGGACGTAGGGATCCCGGAGGAGGATGCGGAGCGCGGCCCGGACCTGGTCTATGTGCGCTCCCCCGCCGATGTCGAGGAAGTTCGCCGGTTCTCCCCCATACAGTTTGATGACGTCCATGGTCGCCATAGCCAGTCCGGCCCCGTTCACCAGGCAGCCGACGTTGCCCTCGAGCTCGATGTAGCTCACCCCCACCTTGCGGGCGTCGGCCTCCGCCGGCTCTTCCGCGTCCGGATCGTGGAGAGCAGCGATAGCCGGCTGGCGGGGGAGGGCGTTGTCGTCGACCACCATCTTGGAGTCGAGGGCCGTGAACTCGCCGCTTTCGGTGAGAGCGAGCGGGTTGACCTCGAGCAACGAGCAGTCGCAGTCGAGGAAGGCCCGGTAGAGCGCCCGGGCGATGCCGCGAAACGCCTTGCCCTGCTCGCCGGCCAGGCCGGCGGCCCGCGCTAGGTCGCGGGTCTGGTAGTCGGCCAGGCCTAACAGGGGATCGGCCGACATGCGGACGATGGCCTCGGGTGAAGTGCGGGCCACCTCCTCGATGTCCATACCGCCGACGGCACCGACCATGAGCGTCACCGCTTTGGTCGAGCGGTCCAGGACGGCCCCGAGGTAGTATTCGCGGACGACACGCACCACCTGGGCCACCAGGACTTTGCGCACCAATCGGCCTTTGAGCGGGGACCCCAGGATCGCCGCGGCCGCTGCGCGGGCCGCCTCGGCGCTGCCCGCACGCTTGACGCCGCCGGCCTTCCCCCGGCCGCCCACGAGTGCCTGGGCCTTGATGACCACATTGCCGCCCAGGTCGCGGGCGATGGTCTCGGCCTCTTCCGGGGAAGCCGCCAACCCGGCCGGAGGGAACGGGACGCCGTAGCCCTTCAGGATCTCGCGCACCTGATGTTCGTGGATCTTCATCCTCGGCCCTTCCCGGCCTCGGGGGCCCGCACGTTCCGCGTCGAGGCCCGGCGTCCGCTCTAGGAGGCTGCTGAAAAGCGAAGCCCCGGCCTCCGCACCGCACCGGGCGGCGCGATAGCACGTCCTCGGTCGCGCCCGGCACACCGCGGCGGCGAGGTGTCACTTTTTAGCAGCCTGCCAGCCGGTCGCTTCGACCACCGTGGCGATACCCTGCCCCCCGGCGATGCATAACGTGGCCAGCCCATAGCGGGTGCCGCGCCGCCTCATCTCGTGGAGCAGGGTGGTAAGGATACGCGCTCCAGAGCAACCCAGAGGATGGCCAAGGGCGATGGCTCCTCCGTTCACGTTCACTCGAGCCTCGTCCAGACCCAACTCCCCGATGACCGCCAGGCTCTGGGCGGCGAAGGCCTCGTTCAACTCCACGAGGCCGACGTCGTCGAGGGTCAAGCCCGCCGCGGCCAGCGCTGCGCGGCTGGCCGGCACCGGTCCGATGCCCATGAGCTCCGGCGGCACCCCGGCCACCGCTTGGCTCCGGATGGTGGCGAGGGGTGTGGCGCCCCGGCGCCGCGCCTCCGCGGCCGACATGAGGACCAGGCAGGCAGCCCCGTCGTTGCGTCCCGAGGAGTTGCCGGCAGTCACGGTCCCGCCCTCCTTGAAGATAGGGGACAGGGCGGCGAGCGCTTCCGGGCTCGTGCGCCGTGGGTGCTCGTCTTCCACGAAATGCCGAGGCGGGCCTTTGCGCTGGGCAACGGCCACCGGCTCGATCTCGCCGGCGAACCGCCCGGCGGCGATGGCCGCCGACGCCTTCTCCTGGCTGGCCAGGGCGAAACGGTCCTGTTCCTCCCGGCTGATGCCGTATTTGGCGGCTACATTTTCGGCGGTGAGACCCATGGTGAGATCACCGTAGATCTCGTAAGGCTGGGAGCGGGGTTGACTCTCGGTGTTGGAGTCGGCCAGCACCGCGTTGCCGGAGCCGTAGCCGAAACGGGCGCCCCTCAAATAATAGGGGGCGTTGCTCATGCTTTCGGTGCCGCCGGCCACCACGATGTCTGCCAGGCCGCACATGATGGCCTGGGCGCCGTTGTTCACGGCCTGCAGACCGGAGCCGCACTGCCGCATGACCGTGTAGGCAGGGACCTCGACGGGCAGGCCCGCCTTGAGCGCCGCGACGCGGGCCAGGTTGGCCGCGTCTGCGCTCTGCTTCGTCTGCCCGATGATGACCTCGTCGACGGCCGCGGGCTCCACCCCGGCCCGTTCGAGAGCCGCCTCGATGACCACCCGGGCAAGCTCTTCCGGCTGCACGTCCTTCAGACTGCCGCCGATCCTGCCGCCCGCAGTCCGGACGGCGCTGACGATGACGACTTCGTTCACTGCAGGCGCTGGCTCATGCCTTTTCCAGAACGATCTCACCCAGGTCGACGTCGATGTGGGTGGTGACGTCGAACACCTGCGGTGCGTAGCCGGCCAGCTTCACCGTGATCTTGTACGCGGCATTCTTGTCCAGGCCTTCGAACTCGAAGTCGCCGTAGCTGTCGGACGTGGTCTCCAGCGTGACCCCGGCGCCCTCCAGCGTGACCGCCACGCCCTCCGCGCACTCGCCTCGCAGGTCGTCGCGCACCACCTCACCCACCACGAAGCGCCTGGGGATGCCCACATACAGCACCGTCGGCCGAGTTTCATACTCGGAGTGGAAGGTCTCGGTCTTCTTGGTGGCCACGAACTTGGAGATGTCGCTGTTCGGTTCGTCCAGATCGCCGAACGTCAGCGCTCCGGTGGGGCAGGCTTCCGCGCAGCGCGGCTGCTTCTCGCCCTCGTCCAGCCGGTGGGCGCACATGGTGCACTTCTGGGGGATGTCGAGTTCCTTGTTCCAGAAGACCACACGGTACGGGCAGGAGTTGACGATGGCTTTCTGGCCCTTGGCCTTCACCGGGTCGATGATGACGAAGCCGTCCTCGCGCCGATACACGGCGTTGTCGGCGGCCACGTCGATGCAGGGAGCATCCTCGCAGTGCATACACGGCGTGGGGATGTAGTCGAGCTTAGGCTTGGGATAACCGCCGCGCTCGATCTCCTTCACCTGCATCCAGAACTGGCCGTCCAGGGGCTGTGGGGCCGAGTAGGGGCTGTAGTCGTTGTCGTAATACTCGTCGCGGCAGGCCAGGAAGCAGTTATGGCAACCGCTGCACTTGGTCACATCCACCAAGAGAGCAAGGCGGGTCATGTCTCAGCCCTCCCACTTCTGGATCTCGATGAGGCAGGAATTCGGAGTCATGCCGGGCACGTTCTTGGACATGAGGCGGGCTGGAGAGAGGATGCTCACGCAGCCGCCTTTGTCTATCGAGGTGGGATCCCCCGGTTTCAGCGGGTCGTAGAGGGCCGCGGAGGCGTAACTGTGAATGATCCCGGGACGCACTCGCCCGGTGACGACG
Source organism: uncultured Actinomycetota bacterium (assembly GCA_963843515.1). GTDB lineage: Bacteria > Actinomycetota > Thermoleophilia > RBG-16-64-13 > RBG-16-64-13 > CAIQPS01. Next base: position 21,575 of record CAWJKH010000008.1, on the reverse strand, counting down.
GCGATGCAGAGCACCGACCCCCGGTCATTGTAGAGGCGGACGATGTCGTGGCCGTTGATGCCCCGCTTGGCCGCGTCCTCCGGGTTGATGCGGGCCGGCCACCAAGCATAGCCGTCCTTCTTGATGCGGTGCACCGGGATGTCGTTCAGCCAGTCGGTGTGTTTGTCGTAATGGCAGTGAAACGACATGCGCGGGTGCGGGGTCACGAGGGCGAGCGGGTACTTCTCGAACAGCTCCGTGGTGTGGTGGCCCTCCCAGCTGGGGATGTAGCGCGGCACCACCGGGCGCTCGTCGTCATCGGGGAAGTACTGCTTCAGGCTCACCGACTCGAACTCGATCTTGCCGCTGAAGGTGCCCAGCTCGGCCCGGCGCTCGGTGAGGCGCTTGGGGTTGCCCAGGTCGGGCGTGTCGCACGGCCGGCCCTCGTAGAACCAGCGAAGTCCGGGGGTGGGCTTGTAGTCATCGTTGATGTTGATGATGTGGTAGCCCTTGCGGTTGAACTCCTCCCAGCTGACCTCCTTGGGCAAATCGGAGATGTCGAAGAAGCCCTTGGCCCAGTCGAGGTCGGTCTTGCCGCCGTCGGTGTACTGTTCGCGCAGACCCATCTTCTCAGCGACGAGGGCGAAGATCTCGTAGTCGGACTTGGACTCCCACAGAGGCTCGATGCACTTCTGCTCGCGGACGATGTAGCGGTAGTTGCAGCCGCTCGACGCGTGCACGGTGTAGCCGTTGATGGCCGCCCACTCACCGATGTCCTCGCGCTCGAAGTTCGTGCAGGCGGGCAAAATGACGTCGGCCATGCGCGTCTCGCTCTGCCACCAGATGTCCTGGTTCACCACGAACTCGAGCTTGGGACTCTGGTACATGCGCACCCAGTTGTTGGTGTCGCTCATGGTGCCCATGAAGGAGCCGCCGTAGCGGTACCAGAGCTTGATCTCGGAACAGCCGTCCGCCGGGTAGACGTAGTGCATGAACTGCTGCTCCAGCGACTTGCCACAGAAGCCGTCGCCGTACCACTCGTCGTGGCCAGTGAGGATGGCCTCGGGGACGGTGAGCCGCCACAGGCGCTGCTTGGTGGAATTGGAGGGGATGTACTTAGCCACCTTGGTGGACATGGACATGCGGCCTTCGGGCTCGCCGTAGCCGGGGAACCAGCGGGTGGTGTCGGAGGGGGCGCCCATGGTGGTCCCCCAGATGCTCCGGCCGGGGGAACCCAGGCCCTGCATGGCCTGCAGCAGCACCATCATGCGCGCCCATTCCGTGCCGTACGCAGTCCGGCACGCCCCGCCTTCGCCTCCGCGGGAGCCTCCGGAGAGCACGGTCCGCTTGGCCGCCCACTCACGGGCCAGGGTGCGGATGGTCCGCGCGTTCACGCCCGACTCGGCCTCGGCCCACTCCGGCGTCTTGGGCACGCCGTCGGTCTCGCCCAGGACGTAGGGCTTGAACTTGTCGAAGCCGATGGTTCGGTCGGCCACGTACTGCTTGTTATATGTGTCTTCCGTAATCCACACGAAGGCGATGGCCATGGCCACGGCCGTGTCGGTGCCCATGCGCGGGGCGATCCATTTGCCGCCCATGACGGCGTTGGTGTAGTTGTGGAAGGGGTCGATGAAGACCATCTTGACGCCCTTCTCCTTGAGCCACTGCCGCCAGAGCGAGGAGTCCTGCCCCGAGTAAGTGCCACGGGTGCTGTCGGGGTCGTTGGACCAGTAGACGATCATCTCCGCGTTCTGGAGGGCGTCGCTCAGCATGTCGTAGGGCTCGGGCATGCCCAGACGCCAAAAGAACCCGTAGGTGTGCGAAGCCCCCCAGTGCCAGCCTTCCCAGCTGTCCGGGTTGTCCAGCACCGGGGTGAACTCCATCATGTTCATGAACCGGGCGAAGGGCCCCATCTTGTAGCCCACGATGCCCCAGTTGTGGTGCGACGAGGTGATGCCGCTGATAGCCGATCCGCCATAGGTGTCCTTGACCCGCGTGAGCTCCGACGCCACAAGCTCCGAGGCCTCGTCCCAGGAGATGCGCTCGTAGCGCGACTTGCCCCGGTTCTGCGGGTTGCGCTCGCCGTTGGGGTCGAAATCCACGCGCTTCATTGGGTACTTGATGCGTTCGTCCGAGTAGATGCGGCGCCTCTCGGCGTGGATGTAGGGCGACAGAGTGGCTTTCTTCCAGGGAGAGTACTTTCTTCCGTCGGCTTCGATAGTCCAGGGCTTCATGTCGCCCTCGGCCACCACCAGAGGCCGAACCCTCACGATCTTCCCGTCCTTCACGTAGACCGAGACCGGTCCGCTGTTGGTGAGGTTCGCGTACACTTTTTCCGCCATAGAACTTCGCCCCCTCAGGAATAGAGGTTTGGTTTGGCTCGACTGCCGTGCATTCGAGCCACTGCGCCCCCCGGCTGTGCGAGGCTGCTCAACAACGAAGCCCCGGCCGCCAGGGCGCACTGGGCGGCGCGATAGCACGTCCTCGGTCGCGTCCGTAGCGCCGCTACGAACACTCCCTGCGTCCTTCTCTCGCGCTTGCCCATCGCGCCCTCACCGCGAGGCGTCGTTTTTGGCAGCCTTCCTCAAAACGATATCTCGATATTGTTGAATAATATTGCTAGTATCGTAGATATCGTAGCGGTAGGCGGTGCCCATTTGCAAGGCGCGAGCCCCGGGCAGCAGGCGAGACTCCGTGGGGGGTTGATGGCGGCGAGCAAAGAAACGCGGGAAACCGACCCATTTTCCGTGAGGGCGTTGGTCCGCGGACTTTCGATCCTCGGCCTCTTCGACGTCGATCATCGGGAATGGACCATCGACGAGATGGCCGAGCAGACCGGATTGCTGCGCATGACCGCCTACCGGATGGTGCGAACGCTCGAGTCCATGGCGTTCCTGGTCCGCGACCCGAGCACCAACCGCTACCGTCTGGGCCCGGCCACACTGGCCATGACTTACGTCTCGGAGGACAATTCCGACCTGGTGGACGCGGCCCGGCCCTACCTCGACCGTCTGACCAAGGAGACGGGCGAATCGGTCACCATGGCGGTCGAGATCGACGGCTACCCGGTTTGCGTGGCCATCATGAATACCACCCGGCCCTTCAAGCGCAGGACCGCACCTGGCCGTATCCTGGGCGACCTGGTCTCAGTCCACGGCAAGCTCTTCGCGGCGTTCAAGACGCCTGACGAGCGGGAGGCACTGCTGGGCCATCCCCATCCCCAACACACCCCCTATTCTGTGGTGGATCCGAATCTTCTGCGCACCGAGTTGGAGCAGATAGTCCGCGACGACGTGGCGTTCGACATCGAAGGCATCTATATGGGCACGTGCGCCGTGGGCGCTCCGGTGCGCGACCAGATCGCTCTGTCGCAGTCCTTCGGCGATTTCGGTCTCGTGATTTCCGACAATGGTTCGACGGACGCGACACCCGAGATCTGCGCCGACTACGCGAGCAAGGACAAGCGGATCAAGTACCTGCGATCGCCCGAGAATCGCGGAATCCTTTGGAACCATCGACGGGTGTTCGACGAGATCGAGAGCCCGACCCAGTACTTTCGATGGGCTGGCGGCGACGACATCATTGGAGCCCGGACTGCTGCAAGCGATGGTCGACGTGCTGGACACTCGGCCCGAAGTCGACGCCGTCGTGCCCGACACCAAGAACATCGACGACCGCGGCGACATTATCGGCTCGATGGCCAGAACGCTCGATCTGCAGTCGCCCGACGTGTTTCAGCGCGCGCACGACGTCCTGGTCGCCAACTATCAGCACGTGATCGCATACGGCCTGCTTCGCGCGTCGACGCTGCGGCTTATGCGAACGCGGCCCGACTATCCCGGTTGGGATCCGGTTTTCATCTGGGAGCTGGCGCTGCGAGGCCAGATGGTCCAGGCCGCTGGGCCGGCGCTGCTCAGACGATTTCACCCCGGCTCGATATCGCGCGTGAAGACGGTCGAAGGAGCTGAGGAAGTGGGTCGAGCCAAACACCAAGACCGGCATGAGCTTCCCGCACTGGACTTGGGCGTACGAGCGCGTGCGGGCGCTTGATCGCCAGCCCACTGTCCACGCGTGATCGGTTGCGAATCGGCAGACGTTCCTCGCGCGACGCCACGTTGTGGCAAAGAGGCAAACTTGGTCGTGACGTCACGCAGGCCGCGCGGCGCACGCTCCGCCTGTCCGACGAGTACACGTTCTGAGGTTCAAGTCAGTGGCTCCGAATTGAGCACCGTCAAACACCTTGTTCACGGTCGTCATTGCGTCGCGCTGCGATGACGCTCGAGGCGAATTGTTGAAGCGTGCCTGCGACTCTGTGCGCGCGATGGCGGGGGGCTACGACTATTCGATCATCGTCGTGGCGAACGGGGCGCGCGTCAGTGAGAGCGTGCTGGAGTGGCTCGCGACCGAGCCAGACCTTCGTGTGATCCGATTGAGATCCGGTTCGTATCCATTGGCGCGGCGCGTCGGCGCGGAAATGGCCGACAGCGAATTTCTCGCGTTTCTCGATGACGACGACGAGCTGCTGCCGAACACGCTCGCGGGAAAGATCGCCTATTTCCGCCAGCATCCGGAAGTCGATGTGCTTGTCACCGACGGACTGCGCGTCAACGGTTCGACGGTAACGAAGATATTTCCTCCGCCCGAGGCGCGATGCTCAGATCTTGTCGAGACGATGATGCGTGCGGGTTGGGGCGCCGGCGCGATCACTTTACGCGCGCAAAACATCGATCTATCGGCGTTCGACGCGGAATTTCGTCACCTGGAGTGGACCTTGACCACACTCCAGCTGGCCCGTCGCTACCGGTTCGGCTACCTCGATGAACCGACTTATCGCTACTACGAAGACACGCCGGATTCACTGTGGAAGAGTGCTGAGCACTGTTTCGCCGCGTTGGACTTGTGGCGCAAGTTGTCGAGGCTCTACGCTGGTACTCCTTACGAAGCCACGGTGCGGCGCCGCTTTGGGCATGCTTGCCACGTCGCATCCTGGGAACTGGCGCGTCGAGGCAGAATCCATGACGCGTGGCGCCTTCACTTCGGGTCATTGATGTCGCCTGGCGGGGTCGTATTCGTGCCGTTATCGGCTAGGCTTCTAGTTGCCTCGTTGCGGGGTCTGATCGCCGGCGAAGATTCAGGCAAGCGAATTGCTGCTGGCGCGAACGATTTTGACCGCCGGCTTGACGCACAAAAGCGACCGAGCGGCGGGCCCGCGAGTTGAAGTGTTGCGGTCGGGCGGGGCGGCGATGCGTCGCTTTGAGCCTCGCGTCCCTTTCTCGCGACAGTGACTCGTCGCGCAGTTGCTGACGCGCTGACACCCATGAACTTAAGCTCCGGCCCATCCTGAAGAGCTACGTAAAGACAGCGGCCGCGTGTCTGGTGCTCGTCCTAGCGGCGCTGTTGTTTGCTCTCCTCAGCCTGCTTTGGTTTCCGAAGGTAGTTGGTCCCGTCGTCGCTGCACTGAGTGCGCTCGTCGCGTTCGGCGCTGGAATTCTTGCGAGTGCGAGTGCGGTCGTTCTCGCCCGGTACAAGCGCAGTTCCCTCGGCAAAAGGGATCTATTTCTTGAGCTGAATCGGTCCCGTGATGCTGCGGCCATCAAATCGGGAGCAGTCGCACGCATTAGCCGCGTACGTCGCTGGTTAGCGCAGCGCCTGTTGGGGCATGACCTCCTCGTCGGGGATCTGGTCGAGGTCAAGTCATGGACCGAGATACGCGCAACGCTCGATGAACAGGGATGTCTCGAGCACTTGCCCTTCATGCCTGAGATGCTCGCCATGTGCGGCCGGCGCGCCCACGTTTTCCGATGCATGCATCGACTCTTCGACTACAGGAAGACTCGCCGTATGCGGCATATGGACGGCTCCGTATTGCTGGTCGGAACCGTGTGCAACGGGTCGAATCACGGAGGTTGCGAGGCGGCCTGTCATACGATCTGGAAGGCGGCCTGGCTGAGGAGAGTCGATCGGCCTGAGGATTCGGCAGACGCGGCGGCGCTCGACGCGCCACAGCCGGTAAAGGACGCCGCAGTTCTTGAGTTCGGCACCCAGGGGCCGCGCTATGCCTGTCAGCTGACGCACCTTCATGCTGCGTCTCGACCGATCAGCAAGTGGCGTGCGACCAATTTTCTGCTGCCGCTCATCACCGGCAATGTGGCGCCGGCGGCGTTCGCCGTCGGCTGGCTTACGTACCTTTTCAATGAACTTCAGCACCACCGTCAGGGAGTCAGTTTCCCGGCGTTTGAGGCGGCCGTGGGAAGTGGTGGAAAGCGTGAAGAGGCTCGGCTGGAGCAGGGCGATCAAGTCGTCGTCCGGTCGTCCGCCGAGATTCGGGCGACGTTGAACGAACACTTCATGAACCGCGGACTCTGGTTCGAGCCGGACATGTTGAAACACTGTGGTCGTCGATATTGCGTCCAGGCTGAGGTCGAGGAGTCTCATCGATATCGTCACCGGCGAAATGCTGACGATGAAGACGCCCGCCTACGTTCTGCGCGACGTCCACTTCTCGGGAGAGCGACAGCTCTTCAACGCCCAATACGAGCCGTTGTTCTGGCGAGGAGTATGGCTACAGCGGGTTGGCGACTGATACCGAAGCGTCGAACTCGAAAAGGTCCCGCTTGAGCGGACGGATTGACTTGCACTAGAGCCGGCAGGCGGCGCCCCAATACCTGCATGAGCGCATCGTCGTCAGGCCGGTGCCGTGGAAAGCGCGGACTCCGCCGCCCGCTCGCCGCTGATGAAGCTCTCGTCCGTCCACATGTAGCCCCAGTCGCCGTATCGACCGCAATAGGCGATGCCGATGTCGTCGAGATACCCGTGGACCGTCTTCAGCGCCTCGGTGCGATCGAGGTCGAAGATCACGTTCGCATATCGTACCACGCGCGCGTGGCGCGTCAGAATCTTGTCGTCCTCGCGAAGCGTTCCGCTGCGTCGCAGGTCGCGGATCACCGGTTCGATCAAGTCCTCCGGCGCCTGCGTCAGCGGACGGTACTTGCTGCGAGAAGTAGACCTCCGCCTGGATGCTGCCGCAGCCCGGAGGCACGTTCGTCGCCGACAGCATGTGCGGAAAGCTCAGCCGCGTGAAGCAGATGTCCTCGTCGTAGAAGTAGGTCATCTGCGACTCCGACAGATCGGCGCGGTCGACGCCGACGTTGACCAGCACGCAGGTCGAACACGCCAGGCGCTGCGAGGCGGCGACGACGTCGCGTGGCGCGCCCGCGATCATCGGGAGCAGATCGGGCAGCGCGATCGACGAGACGAGTCGCGTCGTAGCCGGTCGTACACGCCGTTCGCGAAGCGCAGGGTCTTCTGGCGTGGGATCGATGGCCACGACGTTCGTGGTCGAGCCTGATGTCGGCGATCTGCGGGCAGATCGCCGCAGGTACGAAAGGAAGCCGCCGTCGCGTCGGATAGCGGAAGTTGCGTGATGTAGTGCGACTCCGGCGTCCACGGGGCCAGCGCGCCGCGCAGCAGTTCCTCCAGGCTCGGCCGGTACATGCGCGGGCCGAGCCAGTCGGTGCTCATGTTCGACGGCGTCGTCAGGTGGTACTTGCGCGTGTACGTCATCGGGAACAGCTCGGCGAACTTGCGGCCGTAGCTCGCGACCAGCCAGTCCTCGTAGTTGGCGATCTTGCGTTCGACGCGCTGTTCCTTCACGAAGTCCGCGATGATCTCGACGATCAGATCCTTCGGCAGCGCGTTCAGGTGCAACTGGACCGGATGCGTGATCCGGATGCCGCGCCAGTAGTTGTTGAGGTTGATCTGGACCGACTCGTACTTCTGGTCGACGTAGCTCGGCGAACAGGTCCTGGATGCGCGGGTCCTTCGTGAACGAGATGTGCGGACCGAGGTCGAACAGGAAGCCCTTGCTCGTCCCGGAACGACGCCGTGTGCCCGCCGTAGTACGCGTTCTTGTCGTAGACGACCGGGCGGATTCCTTCGGCGCTGCAGTCGACTGCGACGCGCCGAAGCCGGCCATGCCGGATCCAAGAACAACGATGTTTGCCACGTACCGATGCCTCCGGATGATGACGACTGCGTGTTTCGAGCGCTGATCGTTGCACGGCGGCGACGGCGTTACGAGACTGATCGCGGCCAGGCCGGCTGTCGTGCCGAGAACGGCGTCGTCCGCGCGTCGCGGGCCGCCGGCCAGCGCCGCTGCTGCTCCTGCCACAGCTCGTCGCTGAGGCGCGGCGGCGGCATGCGCACGTCGTCGAACGACGACGACCTCGTCCTTGGCGATGTCCCGCAGCAGCACGCAGTCTTCCGACAGCGCGATCGGCAGCGCGTTGATCGGCGCGCGCGGTAGCGTGGTTCTCGATCAGCCCGTAGCTGCAGAAGCCGCCGACGCCGTCGAGGCGCTCGCCGGCCTTCAAGGGCCGCTTGGCGACCGTGACGACCTCGCACGACGGGCCCGCCAAGCGGCGCGACCGTCGGGTCGGAGTGAATGACCGCGCGCGCGATCGTCGACGGCAACTGGATGTGCGGCAGGTGGAACGGCGTGTAGAAGACGTAGAAGGGGCCGTCGCCGAGCTTGTAGTACGCGAGCTGCGTCTGCTTGTAGGGGTTCTCCTCGTGCACGACGACGAAGCCGCCGGTGTGCGGCGCCGCGCCCACCGAGTAGTCGACGATGCCGCCGTCGAGCATCGCTTCGGCCGGCAGCAGCTTGGCGAGATCGCGCACGTAGCCGCACGCGGGTCCGGTCATGCCGCGACGGGCGACGCCGAAGCCGGTCGCATTGGCCAGCACCGTCGTCTCCATCGACAGCTTGGTCGCGTCGGCGAACGACGTCACCTTGCGCACGTCCTGGTCGTGCTTGGCCGCGAAGTCGCGCTGCGTATCGGGCGTGCGGTAGTAGTCGACCATGCCCTTGATGTTGCCCGGCCGCGACCGGGCGCAGGCCGACCGACTGCACGTAGCGGAACAGGGTCATCGCGACGCCGGGCTCGTCGCCGTCGGTGTGCGTCAGCACGACGCCGGCCTCGTCGGCCTTGGCCTTCAGGATCGGGCCGATCAGCGAGTCGAGCTCCGCATTGACCAGCACCACCGGCTTGCGCTGCGCGAACGCGTCGAGCGCGACGCTCGCGGCGAAATCGACGGTCCCGGTCACTTCGACGATCAGGTCGATCGCGTCGCAGCGCGTCAGCACCTGCGGGATCGTCGGTGAGCACGGGCACGCCGCGCGCGATGCGCGCCTCGGCCTCGGCCGGCGTGTCCGCCGTCTCGCCATTCGCGGATGCCGGCCTCGCGGAACGCGCGCTCGGCGTGCTGCGGGTGTGCGATTGGCGATGCCGGCGAGCCGCATGCCCGGCACCGGCGTGCCCAGCTGCAGCGCGATCGCGCGGCCGGTGGCGCCCGCGCCGACCACGCCGACGCGGATCGGTCGCTGCTCGGTCTCGCGGCTCTGCAGCACGTTGTAGACGGCATGTTGTGCAGCGGGCTTGCTATGCGCTGTCGGGTTCATGCTAGATCCTTCCGAATTCATTGGTCGGACTCAGAAGCGGCCAGTTGCGATCCTGGTCGGAGATCGACGACACCGGCAGCGGCCACCGACTCCGAACGCCGGATCGTCGTATCGCACGCCTCGCGCGTGCATTGGGCGCATAGAACGCCGAGGTCAGGTAGTAGAATCTCGGTCGTGTCCTCGAGCGACTGGCAGCCGTGGGCGCAGCCCTCGGGCACGAAGAGCATCTGACCGTTGTCGGCGCTCAGGTGCAGTCCCGTACCAGGACCGGTAGGTCGGTGACGCGGGCCGAAGGTCGACGCACGACGTCGAACATCGCGCCTCGCGTGCAGCGCACGAGCTTGGCCTCCAGCGCCGGTGCCACTTGATAGTGCAGGCCGCGGATCGTGCCCTTGCGCCTGCTGAACGCCATGTTGGCCTGCACCGGCGTGAAGGCGATGCCGTGATCGCTGAACTCCCGCTGGCACCACGCCCGCATGAAGCGGCCGCGCTCGTCGTCGCGTGGCTCGGGTTCGATGAGCCAGGCGCCGTGGATTCCGCATTCACGAAATTCCATATGGCCTATCGAAATCCGAGTGCGTGGCACCTGCCAACTCGCCTCCGCCTGCCAGGCTCGCACGGTCCCGTCGCATCTCGGTTCGCATCCCGAGCAAAGCCTGCCATCCGAAGCTCGCCCCATGCCTGACTCGTCCGCCAAGTCGCTCGCGCCGACGCTTCAGCCGGAACTGCGGCGCCAATGCCGCGGTAGGCGCGATCTGCGCCAGGCACAGCCTCGCGCGTCCCGGCCGTGGTGGAAATCGCGATACCAGTCTGCCACCCACTGGACCGCATCGTCGATCGACAGCCGGCAGTGTCCTCCCAGAGCGGTGCCGGCCTTGCGTGACGTCGAGCCTGAGCATCTTTTCCTCGGGCGCGTGATCGGCGTTGTCCTGTACCCACGCCGCTGCGCACCCCAATGCGACGCCAAGGCCTCGACGACGTAGGAAACCGGGCGCGAATCCGAAGCCGCGGGTCCGAAGTTCCACGCGCCGGAGTACGCGTGAGGGTCGGCGGTCCAGTGCCTCGGCGAGGGTGAGGTAGCCGGCCAGGCAGTCGAGCACGTGCTGCCAGGGGCGGACGGCCTCCGGATGGCGCAGGACCACGGGATGAGCCTGCGAAAGGCGGCAATGGTGTCGGGGATCAACTGGCGCGGCGTCCAGTCGCCGCCGCCGATCACGTTGCCCGCGCGCGCGCTCGCGAGTCCGACGCCATGTTCCTCCCAGCGCGCGAGCGGGAAGAACGATTCGCGGTAGGACTGGCCGACCAATTCGGCGCAGGCCTTGCTGTTCGAGTAGGGATCATGACCGCCGAGTTCGTCGGATTCGCGGTAGCCCCGAGACCCAGCCCTTGTTCTCGTAGCACTTGTCCGTCGTGACGTTGATCACGACTGCACGGCCGGCCGCATGCGCCGCACGGCCTCCAGGACGTGCACCGTGCCCATCACGTTGGTCGAATAGGTCTCGACCGGATCGTCGTACGAACGCAGGACGACCGACTGCGCGGCCATGTGGACGACGACGTCCGGTTCAAAGCCGCGCACGCGATCGGCGAGCGCATCCAGATCGCGGATGTCGCCCATGGTCGAGTCGACGAGTTCATCGACGTGCGCCAGTGCGAACAGGCTTGGCTTGGTGGGCGGTTCGAGCGCATAGCCGGCCACCCGTGCACCAAGCGTGTTGAGCAACAGGCACAGCCAGCTGCCCTTGAAGCCGGTGTGGCCCGTGACGAACACGCGCTTGCCGTGCCAGAAGGTCGGATTCATCGTTTCCGAGTCCGCAACGGCACCGGTCGCATGGCGACTGCGCTTACGGAGCGCGTTCTCGAAAGACTTTAGCGCCGAGAACTCGCAGGTCAGTTTCCGGCAATGAAAGCCTCGGCGAATCCGCTCGCCGACCGGCATTCGAGTCCGCGCAGGCGCATGACGGCCGCAAGGTTTTCGGCCGTGAACCACGACTTTTCGAGCTGTGACCGAAACGCGCGCATGATCAAGGCGATCTTGCGGGCCGCCAAGGCGGACGTTAGCGGCACGTACATGTTCGGCGTGACGAGATCGCCGTCGTACTTCGGAATCTCGTATTCCCAGATCATGTGATCGCGAAATGTCTGCCACGTCACCTGGCTCGCCAGGCTGTGATCCTGATGGCGATCCATCCCGTGATGCGTCAAGATCAGATCGGGACTGACGATCTCCTTCATGCGTTCGAACTCGGCCTTGACGTCGGGCAAGTGGGCTGGCAGCAGTCCGTCCGGGAAGTCGTACATTCGCACTTCTCCGCGAGACGAGGGCCTGACCAGTGACCTTGTTGCCGCCGTAGCTTCTTCCTTGCGCGCTGAGGTGGAGGTCAGCACCAGCCAATGCACCCTGGATCCGGATACTGCTGCTGAAGCGCCAGGAGCGTGCCGCCGCAGCCGATCTCGATGTCGTCGCAATGGGCGCCGATGCAAAGCATCTCAAGCCCGAGCCGATCGGGGAGCGAGGGCGTCAATGCACGCAATTCGACACCCTCATCGCTTCCAGACCATCCAGGGGCAGTCGCCCTTGCGCCTCCATTCGGTCGAGCGTGATCTTGTCCTTGAACGTGTCCATCGCGCGCCAGAAGCCAGAGTGCCGGATACACGGCCAAGCGCCGCTGCTGCATCAGGCGTGTGAAGGGTTGCTCGACGAGCTCGTCGCCCTCTTCGATGTAGTCGAAGATGTCGTTTCGCAGGACGAAGAAGCCGCCGTTGATCAGGAATTCGGACTCTCGAGGGGGCACCGATGTGCGTCGCCCAGCCGTCGGCCGTGGCCTCCACCGTGTGGAAGCTGTGCCAACCGTTGACGCCGGCGAAACTCGCAACGGCCTGCTTCGTCTCGAAGTCCGCGATCATCCGGTCGAGCGGGATATCCGAAAGACCGTCCGCATAGTTGGCGAGGAACGTCGATTCACCCTCAAGATGCGCGCGCACCTTCACGCAGTCGTTGCGCGATGTTCGAGTGCAGCCCGGTGTCGACGAAAGTGATGCGCCAGTCCTGAAAGTCGGTGGAGTGCAGATCGATGCGGCGACCGCCTTCGGAGAGCGTGAAGTCGTTGGACAGGTATTCCTTGTAGTTGAGGAAGTACTCTCGAATCAGGTCGCCGCGGTATCCGAGACACAGGACGAAGTCCTTGTGCCCGAAGTGCGCGTAGTAGCGCATCAGATGCCAGATGATCGGTCGGACGCCGACGTCGACGAGCGGCTTGGGGATCGTGTCCGAATGCTCGCGCAATCGCGTGCCCAGACCGCCGCAGAACAGGACAACTTTCATCGTGTCCTTCTTTTAACACTGAACAACATGCACGCAACAATCGCGCGCGGGGTCGCCGAGCGTGGCACCCAACGCAAGCAATTCTATGTTTTTGATGGGATCTTGTGCCAGGCGACCGATCGGCACTCATTCCGCTGGGCCCTCGGCAGTTCCTCTGGCGCCCGATTTCAATTGTGTTGCTTCGCTTGACGCGTGAAGACAATTTTCGACAAGCGCGGTGACCGGAGAGCGAGCTTCCGCGCCGCCAGTGCGCTTATGGCGCTGCCTTGGATTTCGGTCCTGCCGGGGTTTGCCCCGCTTGGGGCCGCGGTGCCTGGCTCCGGCGCACTCGGACGCATCATTCGTGTCGGCCCCACGAGCGAAATCCGAAGCCTGTCGCGAAGCCTCGCGGATTGCGGGTGATGGCGACATCGTGGAAGTCGCGCCCGGCGACTACCGACGGGACGTCGCCATCTGGACACAGCGGGACCTGGTCATCCGCGGGGTCGGCGGACGGCCACGCCTGATCGCCGACGGTGCAAGCGCCGAGGCGAAGGCAACTTTCATTGTCCGGGGAGATCGGGTTCGCATCGAAAACCTGGGGTTCTTTGGCGCCAGGGTGCGCACATCGCAATGGCGCCGGCATCCGCTTGGAGAAGGGGTCGCCTCGAAATCGCGGAGTGTCACTTCGAGGACAACGAAAACGGGGTTCTCGCCAACAATGACGACGCCATTGAGCTTTCCGTCGACCGTTGCTCCTTCGTCGAGAACGGGGCCGGCGACGGGCAAAGCCACAACCTTTACGCAGGTGTAATTGGACGACTGACGGTCAGTGCGAGCTACTTCGCCCGATCGCGTATGGGGCACCTGCTGAAGAGCCGAGCGCGAGAAAGTCTGATTGCCTATAGTCGGCTCAGCGGCGAGGACGGGACGTCGAGCTACGAGCTCGAATTCCCCAATGGAGGCATGGCCCGCGTGCTGGGCTGTCTGATCCAGCAAGGGTCTCGGACGGAAAATGCGACGATCATCTCCTATGGAGCGGAAGGCTACCGCTGGCCGCACAATGAGATTCACGTGGCTTTCAACACGATCGTCAATGATCGGCTCCTGGGCGGGGTGTTTGTCCGCGTGGCGTCCGGTCCGGTACGCGCGGAGGTACTCGACAATCTGCTCGTTGGGCCCGGGCGGCTCGACGTTAAGGCAGACTCGGCCGTCATCAGAAACAGCGTCGGGCGCCGCAGTGAATTTGCAGACCCGACTCGACTGAATTACCGCCTTATCAAGTCCTCCCCTCACGTCGGCGCGGCCGGACCGAGCGGACAACGGGCGCCGAGCGCTTGGCATCCCACTCGAGAGTACTTGCACCCAGCGAATAGTCGGGAGCTGCCCGGTGTCCGTTCCGCTGACTCCACTCAGCCCCGGCGCGTTTCAGTTGCTCGCAGACTAGTGCGTGCTAGGAAAAGGGGGTTGGGAGTCATCGGTGGCAGATCGCTCGCGTTCTTCATCATTAGCAAAAGGCCCGCTTGTGCGGGCCTTTTACTCGGGCATCAAAACGCTCAGTCGCGTCGACGCCGCGCCGCCGCCCCCAGTCCCGCGAGCGCCAGTCCCAGCAATGCGACGGTGCCAGGCTCGGGCACCTTGTACGTTGCTGAAACGTAGTTCTGATAGCCGGTACTCGTCACACTGTTCGGAATAGGACTCTCGAACTTGTACAGCGTCCAGTTCGTGTATCCGTTCCCGTTGTAGGACCCCACCTGACTCAGCAGCGACTGAGCCGCCGTGCTGACCGCCGTGGGACCACCGGTCCACGTGAAACTGCCACCCCCCAGGCTCAGGTCGCTGTCAAAGACGATGTTCCAGACGGCCACCTGGAAGGCCGCTGCCGCTGTCGCATCGGCAAACACGCCGAAATTCGTCTGGCCGCCGTTCCAGAAGTCGCCTGCCGTCTTGTTCGGATAGGCGATGTCGTAGAGCTTGCGGAGATCATCTTCGTTGAAGAGGCTGGAGGCGTACGGATTCGGGCCGGCGTTCGAATGCTGGGTCAGTTCGATGCAGAAGAAGCGCAAGAACGAGTCCGCGGGCTTCGCGCCCGGCGTCCCAGAAATTCCCGTTGAACTGGCCGCCGACGCCGTTGTAGCCGGTGACGTTGACGGACGCAAAGCCGGCACCGCCGCCGGGATTGTTGACCGTCAGGTTGCCGTTGCCCGGAACGTAAGTCCAGAACTCGGCGGCTCCGGCGGTCGTTGCGGCAGCAAACAACGCGGTGGCAACGAGTGACTGCTTGAACGTGAACTTCATCAATGCTCGCCCTGTGTTGGCGGTCCCGCGTATTGGGGATGCAGGTCCTGTGCCAGGGCATTTAACTCATTGAATTATTAACACAAACCTGCAATGACTTGGCGCCACGACACACGACTGTAAACCCCTCCGACAATCGCGTGATGCCGCTCTACGCCGAACAGCCGATGGCTTCTTTCAAAACCATCGCGCCCTGGATCGACGCGTGGGCCTTTGAATCGGCTTGCTCCGGGAATTCGACGCTCTTGCACGACCGTACCAGAACTAAGCCACCATCGCGGACTGTCAGCTCGGCCGGCGGTCGCTTGAAGCCAAGAAGGTGTGCACGCGGGAGTGACGGTCAAGCCGCGCCTAGACGCCGACTCTTCGCGGCCCTCGGTCGGCCATCCGCCGGCCGGTCCCCAAAACCGTGAAGCGCACCGATTCGGAGTGCCCGCGGATCAGGACGGTGTCAAGTGTCAAGCGACATCCAGAACTGACCCCCTGACGACATCGAGTTTTGACCCCCGGTTGATGATCAGTTCGTTGTCGTTTCTGTACTTGCGCTGGCCTGGTTCACCAGGCCAGCGCGCCGTTTGGTCCTGAGCCGGTAGCTGTCGCCGCGGATCGTGAGTACGTGGCTGTGGTGCAGCAGGCGGTCGAGGATCGCGGTCGCGACCACGGCGATCGCCGAACACGCCTCCCCACTCGGCCACCGAGCGGTTGCTGGTGACCAGCATCGCTGCCGCGCTCGTAGCGGCGGCGCGACCAGCTGGAAGAACAGGTGCGCCGCGTTGGCCTCGAACGGCAGGTAGCCCAAGCTCGTCGACGATCGACAGCTTCGGCTTGCGTAGAAGTGGACGAGCCTGTCGTCGAGTCGGCCCTTCGCCGTGCGCTCTGGCCAGCTGCGTCACCAACCCCGTCGCCGGGACGAACAGCACGAGTAGCCGCGCACGATCGCTTCCCGGCCCAGCGCCACCGCCAGGTGCGTCTTGCCGACGCCGGGCGGCCCGAGCAGCAGCACGCATCGCCGTTGGCCACCCAGCGGCAGGTCGCGAGCTCGCGGACCTGCCGAGGATCGAGCGAGGGCTGCGCATCGAAGTCGAAGCCGTCGAGCGTCCGCACGTTCGGGAACCTCGCGATCGACATGCCCATCTGGATGCGCCGCTCTCCGTGCGCGACCTCCGCCTCGCATAGCATCGCCAGCGCTTCGCGCAGATTGAGCTCGCGGCGCGCCGCCTCGTCGAGCAGGCTATCGAGCCGATCGCGCATCGCGTAGCTTCAGCCGCTGAGCATCGGGTCGAGCATCGTTACCGATCACGACCGGCTTCGACTTCTTCGCCGTCGCCATCACCAGCCGCCTCCCGCCACGCCTTCGTACTCGGCGAGCGGCCGCAGCAGCTCGCCGGGACTTCGGGCCGCGGTGCCGGCGTGCGGGCAGCCAGCTGATCGCCGGTGCCGGCGCGCCGACGATGCCCGCGAGATGCGCCGCATCGATCGAGCGTTCACGCCGGCCCCGGCGCAGCGGATGACGGGCCACCTCGCTGCCCGGCGTGGCAGCACGCGAACCTGCCCGTCCGTCTGCGACGACCGTGCGACCTCGGCGCCGATCAGCCGCCACGGCACGCTGTAGTGATTGGTGTCGAGATCGACGCAGCCGTCCGCCTGAACCCGCCGCGTCACCTCGCGCACCTGCCGGAACGGCGGCCGGCCGTCAGCGGCCGCAGAGCCGCCGCCTCGTCGCGGGCGAAGCGTTCGATCGGCGGCTCGCCGGTGGTGCCATGCACGCGCACGTCGGCGATCTCACGCATCCAGCGCGTCGAGGTGCGCCTGCAGTTCGCCCCACGACGCCGAAACGACCGCCCGGCAATCGCGTTCCGCTTGACGTAGCCGACGCCCCGTTCGTCCTTGCCCTTGGTCCGCGCCCGATACGGCGCGCAGGCTCGCGGCCGAAGTCCCAGTAGCGGCAGAACCCGTGGAACCGGTCGTTGAACCGCACCTCGCGCGTCCGCACGTTGTGCACGCCACCAGCGCCTTGGCGTTGTCGAGCAGCACCTCGTTCGGCACGCCGCCGAAGTGACGGAATGCCCCCTCCAACCCGTGCAGCCAGGCGGTCTGGCGCTCATGCCGGAACACCGTCACGTACCAGCGCCGCGACTGTATCCGAGCGTCGCCACGAACAAACGGACCCGCCGCACCGCGCCGTCGATCGGCATCGAGGTTGAGCCGAAGTCGATCTGCAGCTGCTGGCCCGGCGGCGTCTCGAAACGCACGTACGCCCGCGCCTCGGCCACCAGCTCCCGCCGAAGAGGTTCGACCGCCCGCTCCACCGTGCGCAGGCTGACGCGGATGCCATGCTCCCGCGCCAGCTCCTGGCGGACGACGTCGGCGTTGCCACGGTGCCGGCGAAACCGCTCGGCCAACCAGTCGCCTCGTCGTCCAGCGCGGTCCCGGGCGCCTCACGTCCTCGCCCCAGCCACCCTGGCGCAGATACTCGCGCACCGTGTTCCGGCTGCAGCCGAGCTCCCGCGATCCGCTTCGCCCCCCAACCCAGCGCGCTGAGCGCCAACATCCTCTGCACCTCCTGCGGCGCCAGCATCGTCTCGCTCCCCCGGCCAAATCCGACCGGCGGAGCTTGCCCGCTCACCTCGTCCATCCAGACCTCCTTCCTCGTCAGAAGGGGGTCAGTTCTCAATGTCGCCAGGGGGGCAGCTTTTCATGTCGCCTGACATCAAGACACGACCGACAAGCCCTTCGCCCGAGTGAGCGGAGCACGAACCTCTCGTTTGTCGCAGCTGCTGTGATCCGAGTATCGAAGAACAAATGCCCTGGCGTGCGCCGAATCTGCGTCACCAAAGGCGCAGAAAAAACGACGGTCTCCGATTGGCCCGGGCTCTACCATCAAAGCTCGACCGGCAAATACAAGGAAGCATCGCCAGTGGGCACCACCTGCTGAAGCAAGCCGGAGGAGTGGTGTCTGCAGCTGGCATTGCGATCCGCGAACTTAAGTGTCTGCGCGCTTGAGATACAAGTGAATTGGTGAGGCGTACTCCCGAGAAGGCTAGCCCTACGAATGACGGTGATTGTCTTGCGTTAATCGATTCGATGGACACTGACGCACGATCATTTCGAAGGCGCCGAAGCGTCGTCTATCCATGAAGGGTTTCGCAGGTGAGCGGAAATGTTGTTGCACGCTTGTTAAGCGTTGCGCGAGCAATCCTCGCGCCGATATCGACCAACGCGGCCTTCAGTTTCAATTCATGCGGAGGCGAATGATGACGAAGTTACTTGAACATGTGGCCGCTTACGCGATCACGGCGATTGCTTCCACGGTGGCCACTGCGATGCCGATTGAGTTGATCACGAACGGTGGCTTCGAAACGGGTACATTGGCTGGCTGGTCGGCGTCAAGCAGCAATGTGGACCTCGGTGGGTGGGATACCGGATGGAATGTATCGACGTCGGCCCAGCTGGGAGGTGCTTACGATATTTCTGACCCCATTGGCTCCTACGCCGCGTATGAGTCTTTTGACGGAACCGGGCCGAAGACTCGCACGCTAATGCAAAGTCTCGTCGTGCCAGACAATCTTTCGCAAGCCGTTTTGTCATTTTGGGACAGTTACTACGTTACGACGTTTCACGGTGGAACACTGCCGCGCCTTGTCGATGTATACCTGAGCGACGGAGTAGTGACAGATAACGTCTATCACTTCGAGAGCCGTGACGCCTATGCCGATACCTTTGCCCTTATGTCCTTCGACGTGACGAGCTTTCTGCAGGAACGGGTTGGTGACACGGTTCAGCTAAGCTTTGTCACCACCATTCCCGAATACGGCACCGGACCGGGTGGATTTGGCCTCGACAACGTCAGCTTAGTTGCGCAAGTTCCCGAACCCGCCACCCTCGCGCTTCTCGGTCTCTGCCTCGCCGCACTAGCCTACTCTTGCCGCCGCACGCACTAATCAGTCGATCACCAAAACGAACGCGCCCGCATGGCGGGTTCTGTTCGCTGCGATCCACAGCGTGACTCTCGTCCACTGTGCGGCATACGCCGAAACGATGAATCGGCGGCGTAGGATTTCCGGCGATGTCGAGACAGCTGTTGTCTCAAGCGGCAAGCGACTGAGCCGGTTGCACCAATCATGGTTGTCCTATTTCTTGGCTATGCGAAATTTCTCCCGTCCCCGAGCTCCTCAGGCCTCAAAGCTTGATTCGCCGAGCTTGAGACTGCAAGGACATGTGAATCGGCTGGCCGCAGTGCTTTTCGTGCTGACAGCATCGGCGTGCGTGGAGATCCGTGCCATGGAACCGCCCGCACCTCGGCCATTGGTCGATTGGGATGCGCGGGCGTCTCTTCCGGAATCGGAACGCCAAGTGCTGCGCGCGCAGAGTTTCGCGCTGCGTTGCGCATCCCCCGAGGTCGTGCGCTGTGTTTCTTTCGACACCCAGGACCAGATCCCCGATCTGAGCAAGCGGGAACTCGGCGACCGGCAGGGGCGTGGTCCCATGGGACTAATCAGGAATAACGCATCGAACCTTATTCCCATGCTCGATTGCACCACGGCTGTCAACGGCTGCTCGCTGCGTTTCACCATCCCCTCGCGTAGCGACTCGGGAGCTTCGGGCAGTTGGTTCGTCAATTTCTCGGACGACTTTTCGGTGCGCTTCGGCGAGGGCGAGACGTTCTACGTGCAGTGGCGCCAACGTTTCTCCCGCGCCTTCCTCGAAACCCGCTTCGTGGGTGGCGGATGGAAGCAGGCAATCATTGGCGAGGGCGACCGCCCGGGCTATGCACCTGACGGGAAGGTCGTCTGGTCGTGCACGCAACTTGAGCTTGTCGTCACGAACAATTACCAGAAGGGCTACCCGCAGATGTATCACAGCTGTGGCGGGAAGGATGGCCAGTACCAGCCACTCCGGGACTATTTCAGAGTCGAATACGAGCCCGACCAGTGGATGACGTTTCAGGTACGCGTCAAGCTCGGCACCTGGTACAAGAACGATCGCCAATACCGCCGCGACAGTACCGTTGAACTGTGGGCAGCGCGCGAAGGGGAAGCGTCGAGACGCGTGGTGTTCGCGGAGGAGTACGACATCGCAAACACGAAGCCGGGTGCCAAGTACGGAAAGCTGTGGCTGCTGCCCTACCATAGCCACAAAGACCCGCGTCAAGATCACCCTGTCGGGGACACGTGGTACGACGAAGTCATTATCTCCCGATCGCCGATTCCCGACCCGTGAATTGGCCCGCGTGGCGGGCTTGGACTTTTCTAACTTTCGTGATCAGCGGTACCCCTCACGCTGCCAATGCGCGCAGCCCAAGTCTGATCTTTCGACGGAGAAGACGGGCACGTCGGTCGTGCATGTCCAACGCGCCCGTTCAGCAGCGTCCGGTGGTGACTTCGCTGCAGCGGCCGCGCGGTCGTACCCATCCGATGACAGCAAGTGAAAGTGTAGATAGGTTACGTACTGCCGGGCCGGGCCGTTTGTTTCGACCCGGTAGTACCTTAGGCCATTCTCTACAACAAGCGCCCGAATGATGGCTAGACAATCAAGGACGTACTGTTGATCGTCTATCGCCACGTCTGCAATGTCTTTGATGTCTTTCCTTGGAAAGATCACGAAGTGATACTTCAATTTTCGAAACGGATGTTCGATCGCGACGAGCAAAACGGCCGCCATGAGCGGATGCACCTGACCCTGAAGAAAGAAGCCACCAAGCCGGCCGCACAGAACCTGCTGCAGCAGCAGGAACGCTTCGATGCCTTCATCGACTGCTTCAACCACGAACGGCCGCATCAAGCGCTCGAGATGCGCTACCCCGCCGAACTCTACGCCGCGTCCGCCGTCGGTAACGAGGACTATGCGAGCTGGCCTACCCGTAGCACGACCAAACCATCACCGTGACCAACTGCGGACGCATCTGCCTGGACCGGCGCAAGATCAGCCTCAGCACCGTCTTCGCCGGCCAAAACGTCGGCGTCAAGCAGGTCGACGAGCGCATCTGGCTCGTCAGCTTTATGCACTACGATCTGGGATTCTTCGACGACGAGACATGCCGCCTGGAACCGGCCGACAATCCGTTCCAGGCAAAAGTGTTACCCATGTCTCCGGCATAAACCGTCACCTATGTGACCGGAATAGACCGAATTATTGGCTCCCCGACCTGGACTCGAACCAAGGACCCGCGGATTACGAAACAAGGGTCGACCAGCGACAGACGCCAATGTACAGCCATGAGCACAAGTCAGGGAAGGTACCCTCTAGCACGAAAAATCGAGCCTTGCAGACTCAACGCGCGACCCTTTCAGAGATGCGTGGAGCGCGACGGCGTGAGAATCACGACCGCTTCGGCCGGGCAAGGACTTCCGCTTCGGCGTCGCGACCTGCCAATTGTGCAGATGTTTGCTAACTGCATGAGCTCGGTGTCTGCTTCCGGAACGCGCTGGAGGCAGCTTTGGCTCGCGTGCTGTTAATGAAAGCCGACACTCACACGAACGCCTATCGCTGCGAAGCTGAAGATCGGATTGACTGAGACCGACCCCTTGCGGACAT
>CAWJKH010000007.1:0-391972 GCA_963843515.1 uncultured Actinomycetota bacterium | reverse complement strand
CGATGTCGTCCCCCGTCCAGCCGGGCGCCGGCCGGCTGCGGTCGTACAGGACGATGAGCAGGCAGGAAGTAGCGGTTATGAGCTTCTCAAACCTGGCGTTGAGCGCTGCCTGCTCGTCTTCACTCAGTTCGCGGCCTGCGACAAGAAACTCGGGCGGCACTTGAGTTGCAAGCACGCCCGTCTTCCTCTGCTCCCATTCCGCCTCTGAGGAGGAAACGCTCTTGAGATTCTCCCGCAAGAACTCCAGAGGGACGACGTACTTGATCCGACCGATACGACCAAGTAGGTCCGGGTCGCGTACCGCGACGATCTCGTAGTTCTGGATGTTATGCGCCGTCGGCGTCCAGCGGCCCGCTTCAAGAATCCGCTGCAACTCCTCGTCTGTAACGGGAAGGCTGCGGTCGAATGGGGCCCTGGTCGATTTGCGTGAACGGATTAATTGAAGAACGTCGTCAGCTAGCAAGGAAGCTCCCTTCAGCCCCGGACCCGAGCATCTCTTCCAATGGACGGGCCGGCGTCCGTAGCCCGGAAATACCCGGGTCCCCGGTGTGCTTGACGTGCGTCAGCGCATCTCGAGAGAGGCTACCACTGGCTTCGCCCCTTGGGTGGCAGTCAGTGTACACGAACCGCGGTAATGCCGGACTCTTCCTGTCATTCGGTTGTTAGTACGGATCAGGGTGCGCTATTGAGGGCCTGCAAATGAGCTACTACTTCTCGCCGTAGCGCACCCGTCCGAGGAACGAAAACCCGCGAATTCTGTCCCCCATCGATTCGCTCCGGGGTCTCCCTGCTCTCGCATGGAATGGCGCGATTTGCTGGGGAAATGGTGTTTCTAGACGGGCACCAACATGAAGGCGATGTCCGCAGATTAGCAGGCGGCGGGGTCCCGCCACTAAATGCCTGCAAATAGGCACTTTTTCTTCTAAGACCCCGGCTTGAACCGGGGACATCGTCCTAGATCAGCAGATGTCTGCTTTCCCGACGGAGTCGCGGCCCAGCCCATCCCAGATCATCGTGTCGACCTCGAGCAGCGCCCCTCTCTGGGCGGTGAGACCGGCCGCGGCGAGCAAGTCTTCGTCGCGGACGGCAAAGGCGATGTACTTGAACATGCCGACGGCAAAGGGAACGTTCACTGGCCTGATCTCACCAGCTTGCGCTGCCTCTTCGAGCAGTGCTGAGAGAGCGTGCGATGAAACGGTCCGATACGATCTCTCGATAGGCCCGCCGCGTCGCCTCGAAATACTCGACGTCGCGGCGGAACGTGGACGACAGCTCGCGAAGACCGTCGGCTCCCTCACGGTAGTACGTACGAGCCCGTGCCGAGGGGGTGGAGCAGTCACACGACCGAGCGTCGATCTGGGTGAGCAGGTGTCTCTCCCACCGTTCGAGAGCGACGATCACGAGATCGATCTTGCTTGGCGCCAGCTTGTAGAGGGTAGCGACCGAACAGTGAAGCTCGCGTGCGAGGTCGGCCATCTTCAGCTCGGAGAAGCCCTTCGTCGCAGCGATGTGCATCACCCCGTCGAGCAATTCTTCCTTGCGGCCGTTCTTTAGTCTTGTGCGCGGCAATCGTCCTCCACTACACCGGGGGAAGCCTCTGCGCGAGTCGCTTGTAGGAGACCGCCCCCGATTGTACATCTTCCTAATTAGTATTATGATACGTCATCGGTTACTAATATGGTATCGGATGGCGCGGCAGTAACTAAATGTTCCGGTGGGCTGCACAAGAAGGGAGCACTGAGCGATGGGTACCATGACGATCAAGGGCAAGACGATGCGTTCCGTGGACGTGGACTGGAACAGAGTTCTACTACACCAACTGCCCGCTAGTCTCCCCCAGCAACGTCGACCAGGAGATCGGCTGGGTGAAGGAGGAGTTCAAGAAGATCGGCATCGCATACAAATTCCTTCGCTCCACCCGCGAGAACGACTGGTACCCGCACTACGTCCACAACCTCGACAATCTGATGCGCTATGGAGGCTGCTTCCCAGCCATCGACGTGCAGGCCGACATCCAGCGCACCCGGCTCATCGGGACGACGCACGTGTACGAAGGCGGCTGCGTGCTGGTACGCGCCCGGGATCCCGATCCACCGGATGAAGGATCTCAAGGCGCAAGAAGATCGGCCTCTCCAAGAGCCTGAACATCATCAAGAACGACTGGTGGCGGGTCCAGGAGGAGCAGGGCATCGAGTTGATGCTCATGCTGAACGACATGACCCGCGATGACGTGGAGATCGTGGAGTTCCCCTACCCGGATGACTGGTATGACAAGCCCGAGATGCTCGCCCCCATGGAGAACCCGTCGGAGCTGTGGCTAAAACGTGATCACAAGCACGACCTGGCCTTCCGCCCATTGGAGACGGCGCTTCTAAAAGGTGCCGTGGACGCGATCTATACCCAGACCGGACCCTTCCAGCACAGCCAGGAGCAGACGGGCAAGATCAAAGCCATCGAGAACCTGGCCAACTATCCGGATTGGACCCTGCAGGGAGCCAATGTCCCGGCCACCTGCACGGTCAGCGATGTGGCGTGCGAAGAGCACCCCGAGGTGGGCGTCACCATTCTCAAGGGCCTCATCAAGGTGGGGCGCTGGGCCAACGAGCACAAGCACGCTGCGGCGGCGATCCTCGACAAGCAGACTTTCTACCTGGATGTCGAGGACACCTACCGGAACATCCTGAATGTCGACATGGTGCCGAGCCTGTCGCCCTACAACCTGGAAGCCCTTCAGATCAACAAGGACTTCATGCTGAGCCACGGCTACATCGAGCATGACTTCGACGTGTTTGAGTGGGCTGCGCCCGAATTCATGGAAATGGCGGCAACGGAGCTGCTGGAGGAAGAGTGGAAGAAGCGCAGCATGGCCCGCCTTCCCCAGGCGACCACACTTGAGGAGGCCATGTCGGCGCGGCTCGGGTAGTCGGTTCGTAGTGGGCGCCAGAAGGCAAGGCCTCGCCGTTTAGCGCCCACCTGCGTTCCAAGTGGTGCTAGCCGCCTCGTACCGATGTCTCCAGGAGGAGATGACCCAATGACTGATCACCAAGTCCCTGAGAAAAAGCAGACCGTCCTGGGCCTGTATGCGACGGCCAAGGAGGCCTACGAGATGTGGGAGGCAGACCCCGCTAGCGTCCACGTCCTCGATGTCCGCACCCCCGAGGAGTACATCTTTGTCGGCCATCCGGCGATGGCCAAGAATGTCCCTCTACTGTTCATCAAGTACCAATGGGACGTCGAGAAGAACCAGCCGGCCGTGGCCCCGAACGCCGCTTTCGCTCCCGCGGTGATGAAGGCGTTCAAGCCCGATGACACGCTCCTGGTGATGTGCCCGTTCCGGGGGGCCGGAGCGCGCTCGCGGTAAACGGACTGGCCAAAGCGGGGTTCACCAAGGTCTACAACATCATCGATGGCTTCGAAGGCGACAAGGTGGACGACCCGGGCAGCGCCTATGACGGCAAGCGGATGCGGAACGGCTGGAAGAACTCCGGATCGCCCTGGACCTACGACGTCGACCCGGAACTGCTCTGGATCTCGGAGTAGTCGAGATGACGGCCGCAGAGTTCTTTTCCGCAGTCGCTGCCCTCTCGGGGCTATTGTTCGTGGTCGCCAGCATGCTGGGCACGGGGCTCAGCCTGTCCGTGGGCCAGATCGTCCGGCCGCTGAAGAACGTTCCCCTGGTGATCCTCGCCATCGTGGCCAACTTCGTGCTGGTGCCCCTGCTCGCTTTACGGCATCACCCACCTATTCACTGTGGACGAACCGCTCAGGATCGGGCTGGTCATCCTTTCGACCGTGGCGGGCGCCCCGTTCCTGATCAAGGAGGTGCAGGCCGCCAAAGGCGACATAGCCCTGGGCGTCGGCCTCATGTTCCTGATGATGATACTGACCATTGTCTACGTGCCCCTGGTACTGCCGCGGCTCCTGTCCGGAGTTACGGTGGACGCCTGGGCTATCGCGAAATCCCTGATCGTGACGATGCTGGCTCCCATCGTGATCGGGCTGCTATGGCGGTCGCACTCCGAGGAGAGCGCTCAGCGATGGGCCCCCCTGATGAACAAGCTGTCTGGCGTCTCCCTGCTGGTTCTTCTGGTGACCGGGTTGGGGCTGAACATCTCCAACATCATCAGCCTGATCGGCTCGAGAGGATTCTTGGCGCTGATCATCTTCGTCATCGGCTCGCTCATCATCGGGTATGTCCTCGGCGGTCGCCGGGCGTCCACGCGCGCCGTAGTCGGGTTGGGCACGGCCCAGCGCAACGTGGCAGCGGCCGGCGAATAGTCACCCGGATGCAGCGTTTTTGTGCATTCTGGGCCGTCACCAGTCGGAAGGGAATGTCGGCAGACCATACAAGTCCGGGTCCCGCCACTTGTCCCTGCAAATAGGCATTGTCTTGCCCTCTCACCCCGATTTGCACCGGGGATATCTGCCAAGCCAGAAAGCTCGCGCCGGAAGTAAGGTGAGGCGGACTTCGCCTATCTCCACCTTTGGTGCGTGGGCATTGGACCCGCGGGAGCGTAGAATTATCTTGGTTCCGCTCGGACTTGTGAGGTATTGAGATGACCGTCGACGAACTCCTGCGCGAAGCGTTGCGGCTCAACGCCGCTGATCGTGCCTCCATGGCCCACGAGCTGCTCAATAGCCTGGAATCTCTTTCGGAAGCAGAAGTCGAGCAGCTCTGGATTGAGGAAGCGATGCGGCGCAGCGCCGAGATCGACGCCGGCAACGCCAACACAACTCCGGCGGACGAGGCGATCGCACAGGCTCGGGCCCGCCTGAAGTGACTCGGCAACTGCGTCTTCACGACGACGCGCTGCGGGAGTTCAACGACACCGTCGACTACTACGACCGCGAGAGCCCCGGCCTCGGCTCGGTGTTCATCGGTGAGGTGGAGGCCGGTTTCGCGCGGATTCGACAGCATCCCGAAGCCGCCCCCGAAGTCGCGCCCAATGTTCGCAAGCTTGTCTTGGCGCGCTTTCCCTACACGCTCTTCTACGAGGTGCGCGACGACTTCATTACAATCCTCGCCATAGCACCCCAGCGCAAACGCCCCTTCTACTGGCGCGGGCGAGGGTAGCTCGAGCGTTGGAGAGCGACCGAGTGCTGCGTATCCACTGCCCGGGAAAGAGTTGTCTTGCTTGTGAACGTGGGCGCCACTGTATTTGAACCAGATTCAGGCCGGTTGCAGGGGTTTTTGTGCTTTCTAGGCCATCACCAGTCGGAAGGGAATGTCGGCAGACCATACAAGTCCGGGTCCCGCCACTTTCTTCCCATACAGGGGTGTGCGTCCCAGATACCGACTCGATCCGGGGCTACTCGCTTCCGAGTTGCTCGTCTTTTCCCGCGTCTCCCATCTATAAATACTTGCACGGTAACCGTGATAGCGATATTCTTGCTGGGTGATTGGCAGGAGGGACAATGATTGTCTCGTTCGGCGACCGCGCCGCAGAGGATCTGTACCACAACCGGCCCACCGGCCGGGCACGCCGGTTCCCGCACGACATCGTCGCCCCGGCTTTGGTCAAGCTGGACATGCTCAACGCGGCCTCGACGGTACTGGACCTCAGGTCTCCCCCCGCAATAGACTCGAAGCATTGAAGGGTGACCTCGAGGGCCGTCACTCTATCCGAGTGAACGACCAGTGGCGAGTGGTGTTCCGTTGGGAAGGCAACAATGCCCACGACGTTCGGCTAATGGATTATCACGTTTGAAGGAGGCGAAGCCATGATTCCGGAGAACCGGATTCCGACCCATCCGGGGGTCGTGTTGAGCCAGGAGTTCCTAGCGCCTTTGGGCGTTTCTCAGGTGGCCCTCGCGGCCCACCTGGGCGTGCCGGTGCAGCGCATCAACGAGCTGGTTCGCGGTAAGCGCGGAATTACGCCGGAGACCGCCTGGCTCCTTGCTCAAGCGCTCAACACCACTCCCGAGTTCTGGATCAATCTCCAGTCGGCATATGATCTGGCCCGGTGCCGTCCAACACAGGCGGTGGAGCATCTCGCGGCAGTCGGATGAGGAGTGAATCCCAGCCCAAGTGGTGGGGTCGCCCGGTTGGCTATGAGGGTCGCGGCCGGCGAGACTCGCGCTGAGCGACAGACCAGATAGTGTGAAATGCGGGTGGCTGGTTCAACTCTGGGTCTGGCCCCCAGATCAGCTCACCCGCCCAAGGAACGCAAAGCCCCGAATTCTGTCCCCCATCCGTTCGCTCCGGGGTCCCGCCACAGGAAAGCCCTGCATATACCATATGTTTATAAAGTGAATAGACGGCACGCTCGACTTGAACGAGAACGCCCGCCAATCGGTAGGCGCGCGCAGTAGAGCCTGTCTAGATCAGCGTTCTAACGGGTGCTCCGTGGAGGTTGGCCCTCTCACCCCCTCTTCGAACGAGTGTCTCTCTGCTTGACGCAGGACGGCGGAGTCTTCCGACTGGCAGCAATTCCCGAGAGAGAAAGACTCTTGAAACGCGCGCCGGCTGTCTCGAGGTGTGGTCTGAAGCGCGGGCGTTGAGGCGGCACAGACCTGCGAGAGGGAACGAGAAGGGAGGGATCATGAAGACGCCTGTTGCAGTCATGCTCCGCCGCCGCGATGAGTCGCGCGGCGCCTAATACTTGGCCACCGCCTTCTTGTGTGAAGACACCATCTGAGGCTTGATCATCGGGTCGAACTTCTTGCGGATCGGGGGCAGGTTGATGATCGGCGCCCCGAACGTGTTGAGCATCCGCGTCCCCAGTTGCCGCTGCGGGAACGTCTTGTAGAGGCCCGAACGGCGGTACGCGTTGTGGTCGGCCGCGAAGACGACGCGCAGACGCCCGTACATGTCGTCGCGGAAGACCTTCATCCCCGCGGCGCCGAGGAAAGTCATCGGGTGGACGTAGCCGGCTTGGGCGTTCGCCAGGGCGCGCGTCATCAACCCGTCGAGCAGGCGGTCGAGTTCGGCTGAGTCCCCGGTCTCGTCGCTTACGACGCCGACGACACTGGCGCCCTGGTATTGGAAGTATCCGTCGAAGATCTCCATCAGGTTCGGTGTCTGTCCGAGCGGGCCTGAAACGACCAGCGCCACCTGTTTGCCGACCAGGACCGGCGTGTGGGTGTTGAAGAACGTGCGGTCGAAGAACGTCTTCCAGCGCGCCGAGAGGTACCGGTCGACCATGGTCCCGGCGTAGACGAGCACGTCGGCGGTCATGACTGTGGACCCGTAGAAGTCTATGAACGCGTCTTTGCCTGTATAGAAGCAGCGGTACTTCGCGGCGCACTCCAGGCACCCCTGGCAGCCGGCTTTGATGTCGAGGTCGCGGATGTTGACCACGGTCACGTCGCCGTCGACCGCGGCGCGGCAGCGGGCCACCATCTTTGCCAGGTTGCTGTCGGACGATTGCTCGTCGTGCAGGATCACGACCTTCTTGCCGCCAGAGGAGACGGGGTGGGAGGGGAGTCCCGGCTGGTACGCGAACTCCCGGCGGGAAAGGGGCGGGAAGCGGCGCTGGGTGGGCGCCTGGGTCTGCACGGCGTCCAGGAACTGTTGGCCGAACCCGAGCAGTTGGGCGCGGCCTTCCTCCCCGAGCAGATCGTACATGTCGGCGGCGAAGGAGTCCACGAAGCGCATCCCCAGGTCGTCACAGATGCCGTGGATGTAGTTGTGGGCGGTGTGGTCGAAGTAGTGGATGGAGGTGGACAGCGCGGCGGTGTATTTGCCGGCGAAGGCGTCCTGCACGTCGCGTTCGAAGACCAGCTCGATGAAACGCTTGTAGTTCCCGTGGACGAGCAGGATGTAGAGGGGGAAGCCCCAGATGACCGCGTCCGCGGCCCGCACCTTGTCGATGACCTGGTCGAACTCTTCCCGGTTGTTCTCCAGGCGCTTCGCGCGTTGCGCGATGTGCAGGACGTCGAACGTGTGCTCGGGGTAGTGTTTGGCCAGATAGGCCACCGACTGCATCGTGACACTGAGTTCGCCTTTGGGACTGCCGTTGAGGACGGTGATGTTCACGGGACTCATCCTTTCGTGATCAGTGAGTTACAGGCCCTCGACTGTCCGGATCGCGTGCCCCCCGTTGCTCCAGAGATGGCGAGCTTCATGATCCTCTCCTTCCCTCGCCACACCGCGCCAAGTGCGCGTTTCATGGACTCAAGTCTATCGCTCGGTCTAAACTGCGATATCAGACGCCTGGGGGGTTGGAGGAGAGCTTCTTGGCGAGTTCTTGCCTGGCCACATGGCGGGGCTGGGTAGTGTGCTGATTTGTGTGCAAGAGACCAGGCAGCGTGAAGATGTGCGTGACTGGTTCGAGGAAAGTCATTCCAAAGCGGCGCCCGGATACCTCTCAAACGCCCGCATATTCCGCAATTCCGTCTGTTATTAGTACGAACCGGGGTCCCGCCACCTAACGGCCGCTTTTGCCCTGCCAATAGGCACATTTTGGCCCCTCAGACCTCGATTTTAACCGGGGACTTTTCCCAATCGGGAAAGCCCACGCCGCGCCCAGGAGCCTGCCAGCTTGGGCTGCAGCGCCAGCAGGCGGGGCCTGCCGTCCAGCCTTCGGCCATCTTTCCGAATGCTCCTTGGCAGCTTGACGTAGCGTAAACCTAGCTATATAGTATGCTAGTTAGTATAGCTGTAGTCGCTAGGTGAATCGAGGCGAACATGATCGAGTTCCATTTGGACAGCCGTTCAGGCGTCTCGCCCTATCTGCAGCTCGTCCATCAGGTGCGCCACGCTCTCCGGCTGGGCCTGCTGCGAAAGGGTGACCAACTCCCGACGGTCAAGGATGTCGTCGGCCGCCTTGCGTTGAACCCAAACACTGTGCTGAAGGCTTACCGAGAGCTTGAGCACCAGGGACTTGTGGGAGTCCGGCCGGGCGTCGGAACGTTCGTGATAGCGAGTCTCAGCGGCTCTTCCCTCGCGGCACAAGGGCCCCTTCGAGAAGACCTCAACCGCTGGCTGACCAAAGCGCGTGGCGCCGGACTCGACGATGAGAGCATCGAGGCGCTCTTTCGGGACGCCTTTCGGTCCGTCTCTCAGGAGAACGTAGCGTGAGCGCGGTTATCGAGGCCCGTGGGTTGGGCAAACGCTTTGGGCGGCTCTGGGCCCTGACCGACTGCACGCTCGACGTGCCTGCCGGGCGGGTCGTCGGCCTGGTCGGTCCGAACGGGGCCGGCAAGACGACGTTGCTCCAGCTTGCCGTCGGCCTGCTTGCTCCCACAACGGGCGCGATAAGAGTGCTCGGCGCTGAGCCGGCGGCTGGATCCAGACAACTGGAGCGGATAGGCTTCGTCGGTCAGGAGACGCCGCTCTACCCGGGACTGTCCGTCGGCGATCATCTCCGGTTAGGTGCATGGCTCAACCCCCATTGGGATGACGAGGCGGCCCGGCACCGGGTCGGCAAGCTCGGTCTCGATCTCACCCAGCGGGCGGGGCGGCTGTCAGGTGGCCAACGGGCTCAGCTGGCTCTCACCCTGGCATTGGCCAAGCGCCCGGAACTGCTGATCCTAGACGAGCCGGTGGCCAGTCTGGACCCGCTCGCCCGTCGCGAGTTCCTGCAGTCCCTGATGGAGGTCGTCGCGGACCAACGACTGAGTATCGTGTTCTCCTCCCACCTGCTATCCGACCTAGAGCGGACCTGCGACTACCTGGTTGTGCTGGCCTCCTCGCAAGTGCGGCTGACGGGGGAGGTCGATGCCCTACTGGCCTCGCATCGTCGGCTGACTGGGCCACGCCGTGATCCCGGCACCATGCCGGGCGGTCTCGAGGTCATCGAGGCCAGCCACGCCGCGCGGCAGAGCACGCTCATCGTACGCACGGAAGACCCGATCTACGACCCGGCTTGGACCGCGGAAGAAGTCAGTCTCGAGGATCTGGTGCTCGCCTACATGAAAGCGGCGAACGAAGTGGAGTCCGACTCAACGTCCAGATTGGCGGTCGTCAAATGATCAGACTCTCCTGGCGGCAGTTCCGCTCTCAGGCGTTCGTGGCGCTTGGGGCCTTGGTGGTGGTTGCCGTGATTGCCGCGGTCACTCGGCCGTACTTGGTCGATCTTCTCTCTGAGGCGTCCGCCAGGGGAGCACTATTCGAAGGCCCGCTTCGCTTTCTGCGAGGAGCCTTCACGGTGATTGTCCTCGGGGCTCCCATCCTTGCCGGCGTGTTCTGGGGAGCGCCTCTCATCGCGCGCGAGCTGGAAACGGGCACGTTTCGCCTGGTGTGGACCCAGAGCGTCACCCGCGCGCGGTGGTTGGCTGTGAAGCTCCTGGTTGTCGGCTTCGCCAGCGTTGCCGTCACGGGTCTGCTCAGTCTCATCGTCACCTGGTGGTCGAACCCCATCTATGGCCTCAGCCTCACGGGCCCAGCCACTCCCAACCGATTCGATCTCCTACTCTTCGGCACCGGGTGGCTCGTGCCGCTGGGCTACGCACCCTTCGGCTTCATGGTGGGCGTCACGGCCGGTCTGCTCTTCCGGCGCACGCTGCCAGCCATGGGTGTTACCCTCGCGGTCTTCGCCGCCGTCCGTATCGCGGTGACGTATTGGGTGCGTCCCTACTTCATGATCCCCACGAAGACGAGCTTGTCACTCACGTCCGACCTCGTTGGGCTGGGCCTCATGAGGGCTAGCACCGGGGACGCGCATCTGAAACCCTTCGCCCACATACCGAATGCCTGGGTCTACTCGGTCGACATTGTCGACCAGGCTGGAAATCGAGCTTCCGCGGAAGCTTTGTGGAGCGCCGTGAGGGACGGAGCGCCCGCGGGGAACCCTGAAGCGGTCGCCGCAAAACTCGCCGCTACGTATCACGCCGTCGTCACCCTTCAACCCGCCGACCGTTTCTGGGTCTTCCAAGGAATCGAGACAGCCGTCTTCCTTGCCCTCGCTCTTCTCCTGGCTGGGCTCTGCTTCTGGTGGGTGCGCCGCCGACTCAGCTGAGCGGAAGAACGGACGGCGGAGACAGCGGGGCGGGCGCCAGTGCATTTGACCACGTCGCCAATAGCTCCCAACTGCCGGGGCGGGGCTTCTCGGCGTTCCGAGGGCAAGGACAACGGAGGCGGCAGCCGGCGAAAAGTCACCCGCGTGCAGGGTTTTGTGCTTCCTAGGCCGTCACCAGTCGGAACGGAATGTCGGCAGACCATACAAGTCCGGGTCCCGCCACCCAGGAAAGCCCAGCATAGGCCATATTTACAAAGTCCATAAATGGCATACCCCGGCTTGAACCGGGGACATTTCCTCGGGGGGTTTCGGAAACAGCATATCGGGAACTCCCTGCAGGGCCGGGGCCCTGGATACCTTTCACGCTGCTCACTTGACGCCATGTGTCCGGCAACGGAGAATGCGCTGCCACTACTGCGCGATGGCCGGTTATTGCTAGGAGCAGATGGAAGTCTTCCAAGCGTCTCTTTCCGGCATTCCTTTGTTCCGAATCGTCGGGGACGTCGATCACTTCACTGCGCCCGCGCTTGAAGCGGCGGCTCGCGAGGCCCTTGCCCTAGACAGCGGGCGTCTCCTCTTTGACCTGACTGCTGTGCGCTATCTCGATAGCGGGGGCGCGGGCGTCTTTCTCACGCTGGATAAAGACATGCAGGCGCGGGGCTGGCTAGGCGTCATCGGAGCCAACGGGAACCTCCTCCGAATTTTCGAGATCGTGGGTCTCACCAGTCGACCCTCCTTCCGGATCTTTGCCAGCACGGAGGACGCTTCCGAGGCTCTTCGGGATACTGCCCTGTGAGCCCGACCCCGCCGAACGGGGTAACCTCTCTTCGGCTGAGCATCCCCGCCGACCTCTCCCGCGTGGCTGAGGTGAGAGCTTGGCTCGGAGACGTGGGGGCGAGTGGCTCGCTGTCCGAGTCCCGCATCTTCGACCTACAAGTGGCCGCCTCCGAGGCTACCGCCAACGGCATAGAGCACGCCGCCAGCGAGGTGGAGCTCGTCGCCTGGATCCTCCCCGATCGTCTGATCGTGGAGATAACCAACGACGGGGTCTTCCAGCCCGGCCTCTACAAGGACCACGGGGGCCGACGCCGGGGCCTCGGGCTTCCCCTCATGGTGTCCCTGGCCGACCACGTGAGTGTGTCCCGCATGGTCGGAGGCAAGACGCGTGTTTCGCTCACGTTCTTTGGCGTACAGCGCGACCCTGACGTTGGCCTGCTCGGGAGCGCCTTGTCAGACGGAGCGAAGCAGAGCGAGCAGGCCTGGTCTTTCTGGCGGCCTGCAAGCCTCATCTGGCTGCCTATCCCGCTGCTGATCGCCGCTGTCTTCGTGTTCATTGTCTTGGGTCTCCGCGCGGTTCACGAGGAATCGTCAGTATTCACCACCTTCAACGTCCTATTCATCGTGGCCCCGATGCTCATCGTCAGCTACCTTGCGGCGCGCAGCTACGGCCGTTCTCGCATGCAGGCGCTCGTCTTTCTGGGGGCCGGTTCGCTCCTCGTAGGCCTCGCGTACCTTATAGGGGGACCGTTGATTACGGACCCCAACCACGCCATAACCGTCGCTGACATCGCTATCTGCGCCGGAAGCCTCTTGTTTCTGTGGAGTGCGATCCAAACTGTCTTCGAAAGGCGCGGGAGAAGAACGATTTCACGGGTGCCGGCCATCGGTGCGACGTATGCCGCAGTGGTGGTCTTCATGGGAGTCGTCATAGCGCTGACCCTCGCCGGGCTGATCCCGGCCTTCTTCATCCCCGGGCAAGGTTTCACTGCGTGGAGAAACGCCTCATTCGGTCTCGCGGCGGCTGGCCTTATTGCTGCATCGTTCATTTTCGCCCTGACGTACCGCCGGTTGAAGTCACCGTTCCTTTTGTGGTGGCTCTCCGGGTTAGGGTTGATGGGGGCGGCTTTCGCCATCGCCGTTATTTCGCAAGCGCCCACGGCCAGCCCCGTATCGTGGCTGGTACGCTCCGGCCAATGGCTGGCGGGCCTCTACCTCCTTGGCGGCATCTTCAGTCTCCAACACGGCGAGGCGTCCTCAATCCTTCCGTTAGAACGCGCCTTGGAGGAGAGCGAGGACCGCTACAAGAACCTTGTGGACGTGAGCCCCGACGCCCTCTTGGTCGACGTAGACGGCACGCATGTGTTCGCGAACGCGGCGGCCGCCAGGCTTTACGGCGCCCGGTCTCCAAGCGAGCTTATCGGCGAGAACGCGCTCGACCGCGTTCACCTCGAGGACCGCGAGTTATTCCGTCAGCAAATGGAAGAGGTGATTGCCGGTGCGGTCTCACCGCCTCGAGAGATGCGCTTGCTCAGGCTGGACGGCATCCCCGTCGCCGTGGAGGCGAGCGGCTCCAGGGTCGAGTTCGGAGGCAGACTCGCGAGCCAGGTGGTCTACCGCGACATCACCGAGCGCAAGCAGGCCGAGGAGGCGCTAAGTGAGAGCGAGGAACGGCTGCGTCTTGCCCTGGAGGCCGCTGAGTACGGCACATGGGACCTCGACTTGGTCACAGGCCAGGCCGTCCGGTCTTTGCGGCATGACCAGATCTTCGGCTACGAGGAGCTTCAGCCGGAATGGACTATGGAGGTCGCGTTGCGGCATGTGTCGCCCGAGGACCACGAGAAGGTTATTGAGGCTCACACGCCCGCTGAGGGAAAGACCGAAATGTATGTGGAAGGACGAATGCGCCGGGTTGACGGCAGCACCGGGTGGTTCATGTCGACCGGGCGATTTCACCATGACGATCAGGGCCGCCCGGTGCGGATCGTCGGGGTGTGCGCCGACATCACCGAGCGCAAACGGGCCGAGGAGGCGCTGAGGCTGACGCACGCCTCGATCGATGTGGCGCCGGAAATGGTCGCCTGGTTCACGCCCGACGGCCGCGTCCGCTACGCAAACGACGCCACCTGCCGGACGCTTGGATACAGCCGCGACGAACTGATGAACATGACGGCTCTGGATTTCACCCCCGGCATGATCTGGGCACAGTACGCCGAGCATTGGGAAGAGGTCCGAAAGCGCAGGTCCTTCACCCTGGAGGTCACGCACCGCCGCAAGGACGGCACCGAGTACCAGGCTGAGGTCCTTGTCAACCACGTGGTCTACGAGGGGCAGGAGTACCTCTTCGCCTATGGCCGCGACATCACCGAGCGCAAGAAGGCCGATGAGGTCCTCAAGGAAAACCTTGCGGTGCTCGAGAAGTCCCAGGAGATCGCTCATCTCGGAAGTTGGACAGTCGATTGGGACACGGGACTGTTCCAAGCATCGGACGAGGATTACCGGATCTACGGTTTGGAGCCTGGCACCCCGACCTTCATGGACGATGTTTGGGGCATGATCCATCCGGACGACCTGGACAGCTACCGGGATTACGTGGAGTCGGTGCGCCTCGAGGGACGGCTGGGTGCTGTCGACTATAGGATCGTCCGGCCCGATGGGTCTGTTCGTCATCTCCAGGCAATCACGGACCGAGTTGTTCGAGACGCCCAAGGCAAGATTAGAAGCGCTTTCGGTATCACTCTGAATGTCACCGAGCGCAAGCAGGCGGAGGAGCGCCTCCGGACCTTGGCGGAGGAGAACGAACGTCTCTACCGCCAGCAACTCGACATCGCCGAGAACCTGCAGGGCGCCCTTCTCCACATTCCCTCCGAGGTGGGCCCGGTCCGTCTCGGACATCTCTATCGCTCAGCGACCGAGGCGGCCCGGGTGGGCGGGGACTTCTACGATGTCTTTCAGGTCAAAGAGGGCAAGATCGCCCTTCTGATCGGTGATGTGGCCGGCCACGGCATCGAGGCCGCCCGTGCCGCGACGCTCGTCAAGGACGTCGTCCATGCTTTCATCCATCAGACGCTTCGGACACACGAGGTACTCAAGCGCACCAATACGCTGCTCATCGAGAAGCAGCTGCCCGGCTACGTCACCCTTTTCCTCGGCATCCTCGACCCTCAAACGGGCGAACTGCGGTATTCGTCGGCGGGGCATCCGGACATGTTACTGAGAAGGGCGTCAGCGGAGATCGAGCACCTCGGGGCCGGCTCCGCCCCGCTGGGCATCTATGCCGATGCCGCGTGGAAGCCATCCGCGGTCGAATTGCAGGCTGATGACCTTCTCGTTCTCTTCACCGACGGGGTCATCGAGGCCCGTCGCAAAGGCGAACTGTTCGGGGAGAAGCGCCTCGAGTCGCTCGTCAAGCGCAAGCGTATCCCAGCCGAGCGTCTTCCCGATGTCATTCTCGATCGGGTGCTCGCCTTCTCGGAAGGGATGCTTCAAGACGACCTGGCGATCCTCACGCTACAGCTCAAAAGCCAAAGCCGAGGCCGCCGCACCGAAGAAGAAACCCTTGACCCAGGAGAAGCTCCTGGGTTGATGATATCCGCGCCACGAGGCGACGGAGTCATTTCTCCGCGGCCGGGACAAGCAGCGCACCCCCCAACGTGAAATGTGGGTGGCTGGTTAAGTTCCGGGTCCGGCCAGCAACACAATTCCTGCAAAGTCGCTACTTTATCCCGCCTTGGCCCACCCGCCCGATGAACGCAAAACCCCGAATTCTGTCCCCCATCGATTCGCTCCGGGGTCCGGCATTCGCCAACGCGGTCATCCGGACGATAGCCTCCCTGCCTCCCGCCGAGCGCCTGCTGGCGAGCGAGCAGATCCGCTCACGGTTCGCGGAACACGCGCTGAAGAAGATGTCGCCTTCGGGCTAGCCACCTTCGCGCGAAACGCGACCTCTACTGCACGATCACGGTACCCGTCATGGTCGGGTGGATGCTACAGTGGAACGGGTAGGTGCCGGCCTCGGGGAACGTGTACGTGTAGTCACCGCCTGGGCGGAGATTCTCGCTCTGGAACTCCCCATTGTCGGCGACGACCGTGTGCGCGGTGCTGTCTTGGTTGAGCCACTTCACGGTCTCGTCGACCTTGATCGTAACCGAGGCCGGATCGAAGGCCAAGCCCTTCATCACCACTTGTGCCCCAATTGCGTCGCCGGATGAACCGGCAGTGGTCGCCGGTCCGCCAGTAGTGGTCGCCGGTCCGCCGGCAGTGGTCGTGGTGCTTCCGTAGCCGCCGCAACTTGTCGCGAATGCGGCGATCACGAGAACTGCCGCCAGGGCCAGCGCAACGGCGAGTTTCGTCGCCCGATCGGATCGGCTCCGTAGATGCCGTGGTCCCATATCGGCCTCCTTAACAGTCCCGGGAGCAGGCTCCACAAATCGCCGTTATTCTACTCGTTTCGGTCCGCCGCCGGCGCCCCTGGCCGCCCCTGGCCGGTTCGCCGGTGCCGCGCGGCCGCCGCTTGGGCTTTCGGTCCGCCGCCGGCGCTCCCAGGCCGCGCCGGTGCTGCGCGGCCACGCCGGTCCCCCGGGGCCGCATTCTCAGAACTGCGGGAATGAAGCTTGACGCGCAGCCGGAGTAAACGCCAGGGAGGGTGGACATAGAGTCGGGGATGGATCCGTCGACACGAATTGTGGGCGCCAAGGGATCGACCACCTCGCCAACGGCTCGCTCTTACCGGTCCGGGAGCTGGCTCAAAAGTCACCCCAAGCGGCTAGCCGGGCTAGTGCCGCCAGGCGAGGGTAGCTCGACTCAGTTCCTCTCTTTCTGCGTCGACCAGATTGAATGACAACGCACCGGCGTTCTCGGCTGCCTGCCTTCCATTCTTGGCCCCCGGTATTGGAAGGACGGTCTTGTCCTCGAGCAGCCAGCGCAAGGCAACCTGGGCGGGGGTCTTATCGTACCCCTGCCCGATCTCTTGGAGCAGCGCGATTACGGGTGCTAGCGCCTCTCTTCCCCCTCGCCTGAAATAGGGCATGAACCGGCGGAAGAACCCGCGTGGGCGCGTTCCGGTCACGTATTTGCCAGAGAGAGCCCCGCTGGCCAAAGGCATGTATGCGATGAGGGTGATCCCTAGCTCCCGGCATGCATCGAGCACTCCGTCTGCCTCCGGACCGCGATGCAGCAGCGAGTATTGCACCTGATTCGAAGCAAGAGAGATGCCGCGCTCGGCGAGTGCCTTGTGGGCGATCAGCATCTGCTCAGCCGAGTAGTTGCTGACTCCAACGGCCCTGATCTTCCCTGCTTCCACAGCATCTGCCATGAAATCCATCAGCCGTGGAATCGAGACGCGCTTTGACGGATAGTGGTGCTGATAAAGATCGATCTGCTGGCGCCGCAAGCGGGCAAGGCTTGCCCGAAGGGCCTCCGGGAAGTCTTCGGTTCCTGACCGGATGGCCGGAGGGAACTTCGTCGCCACGATGACGTCCTTCCCCTGGATCAGCTCACCGACGCGGCGCTCGGAGGTGCCGCGACTGTACATGGCAGCGGTGTCGATGAGATTGACTCCAGCCGCCAAGCTCACCTCCAGCGCACGCTCCTCGTCCTCCGCGCTGTCCGTCGGGCCATAAGAAAGTTGGGCGGGTGTCCACCGCGCCATACCCTGCGCCCGACCCCAGATCATGGCACCAAGCCCCATCCTCGGCACCAAGAGGCCGCTCCGTCCCAATTGCAGTGTCTCGCCCATTCCGTGCAGCCCCCGCTCTGGTTCCCGGACGGCGAGTCCGCCGGGCACTTGCCCCCCAGCCGTCCGCGCTTCGGATCAATGAATACCCGGGGCAGTGCGAGGTCAACCACTTAGGTCCGGGAGTCTACATGCCGTCAGCCGCGGCCGAGCGAGACAGACCAGCGCCGGTGAAACTAGGGGGCGTCGCTGCTACGACGCCCCCTACAGCTAGGGTGGCATGGTGAAGATCTTCCGCACCCACTAGCCTGATCGTGTGCACCGCCCTGGATTGGCTGCTACCAAGCCTTGCCGCCACGAAGGCGTGGAAAGCCCGCTACACCGCTTCGGGCAAGATAGAACACATATGGGGCTTCGCCGGCCTGGCGGGGGGCGCCGGCGTCGTGAACGCTGACTCCCACGAGGAGCTCGACCAGATCGCGGCGGAGTTCCCCTTCCAACCGTTTTCGCATGTGACTGTCTACGCCTTGGCGGACTTCGACAAGTCGATAGATACCGCCACGAACGCCTTCCAGACCATGATGGCTGGCATGGCCAAGCACTGACCCCTGGTCATCACGATCGCTAGGGCCCCCCGGATTGGCTGCTTCCAAGTCACGCCGGCCGGGGGGCCCGCTGCATTGGGAGACAACCTCAGACCATGTGGGGAAGATGGCCAAAGCGGTTCACTAGCGATACATGGGCGTGATCCAATTGTTGACGATCTTCCCGTCAACAATCTGCACCAGATTCATGTAGAGATTACCCTCAACTCTTACCAGGCTGGCTACGTACGATGCTCCCTTGTACGAGTTGGGCAAAGGCTCTAGGTCCTTGGCGGAGGGGACGTAGGTCCACGGGTCTCCCACCTCCATGGGGTCGACCGGATAGTCCTTTACCATGGCGGTGATCTCATCGATGCCAGTGGACACGGCCGGATCGGTGCCTTGTGGCCACTTAATAACGGCATCATCTGCAAAGACTTCCTTGGCGGCGGCGACATCATTGTTGACAAAGGCCATTCTCGCTTTCTCGTAGATGGCCGCCGGGTCATCGCTCCCACCGCCACACGCCCCCAGCCCTACCGAGACCATGGTCAATGTCAACACTGCCAGCCCGAGCATGACATACCTGCGGCGTTTCACGGGAGTCCCCTTTCTGCTAGAGCGTCACCGTGTGGTGCATGACTCAAGCGTATGCCGTTCTTCCAGCAAGTCAACTTCCTCCTGGCATATGGGGACCCCGGGATTGGCTGCGGCCCCGCAGCTAATGCAGGGCCAGTGCGACCGTATACCGCTCTTCCGGAGTGATCAGGTGGTCGGCGTCTTCTGCGTCGGCGCCGAGATCGAGCTGGATCCATTTGATCCGCCCGTTGAAGGCCGAGTCGGGAGCTTCGTAGTCATCGCTGACCGGCGTGAGACGGTCGCTGCCGACGTCTGTCTTGTCGTCCAGGGAGAAGATGATCGGCTGGGTCCGCTCGACTCGTCCCTCGCCGCTCTTCTCGCCGTCGATGTAGAGGGAGACGGTGCCGCCCTTACCCAAGCCACCTCCGTCGTAGGCGAACTCCATCCGCACCTGGTGCTCGCCGGCCGGGATCTGTGTCTTGCCTTCGATCTTGAACTTCTGTAGCCCGAGCAGGTTGTAGCAATAGACGGGCCGGCCGTCCTTAGTGTAGAGGCTCCACCCTCCAAAGAGGCCTCCCTGCGCGAGGATGACGCCCTTGGCCCCGTCTTTGGGTACCACGACCTGCGCGGTGATCGCGTGCGACTTGTTCTTGACGTTGAGGACTGGGTTTTCCCCCAGCCCGCTTGGCAGGGAGCATCAGGCGGTCGGCTCCGTCCGCTTTCCAACCACCAGCCGTCACGCGGGCTTTCCACTCCCCGATTCTTGCCCTATCCTGAAGGAGCCGTATCTAGTGAGCAGCGACAGCCGAGTCGGAAGAGAGGGTGAGCCGGATGGCCATCAAGACCTACAAGGACGGGGCGCCGTTCACCGGGGTTATTGGGCGGACCACCGAGGAGTCGTCGCCGGCGTGGCCGGAGCCGCCGCGTCCTCCTGAGGGCGCGCCGAATGTCCTCTTCTTCGTGCTGGACGATGTGGGCTACGGGCAGCTGTCGTGCTTCGGCGGGCTCGTCGAGACCCCCGTCATAGACAGCCTGGCCGCCAATGGCCTGCGCTACACCAACATGCACACCACGGCGTTGTGCTCGCCATCGCGGGGCTGCATCCTCACCGGGCGCAACCACCACTCCCTCGGGCTCGCGATGATCACCGAGTTCTCTACCGGCTATCCTGGCTACAACGGCATCCTGCCCTTTGACAGGGGCATGCTGAGCGAGATCCTGTTGCCCCAGGGCTACAACACGTTCTGCGTGGGCAAGTGGCACCTGACACCTCCCGAACACACCACGGCAGCTGGTCCTTACGACCGCTGGCCCCTCGGTCGGGGCTTCGAGCGCTTCTACGGTTTCATAGGGGGCGAGACCAACCAGTGGTATCCGGAACTGACCTACGACAATCACGAGGTGGATCAGCCCAAGTTGCCTGAGGAGGGCTATCACCTGAGCATCGACCTGGCCGACAAGGCCATCGAGTTCATCCAGGACTCGCAGGTCACCGCGCCCGACAAGCCCTTCTTCCTCTACTACGCGACGGGCGCCGGCCACGCGCCGCACCATGTGCCCAAGGAGTGGGCGGACAAGTACAAGGGCAAGTTCGACATGGGGTGGGACAAGTACCGCGAGATAGTCCACCAGCGCCAGCTCGATATGGGCATCATCCCCCCGGGCACCGCGCTATCCGCACACGACCCCGACGTGCCCGCATGGGGCACGCTGCCGGACGAAGCGAAGCGGCTCGACGCGCGGTTCATGGAGGTCTACGCGGGGTTTGTCAGCTTCACCGATCATCACTTCGGGCGCGTCCTCGAGTTCCTGAAAGAGATCGGCGAGTTGGACAACACGCTGATCATGGTCGTCTCGGACAACGGCGCCAGCTCCGAGGGGGGGCCGGTCGGCTCGCTCAACGAGATGTTCTTCTTCAACAACGCCAAGGAATCGCTCGAAGACAATCTTGCGATGATCGACAAGTTGGGTGGCGTTGAGAGCTGCAACCACTATCCCTGGGCCTGGACCAACGCCGGCAACACGCCGTTCCGCCGTTGGAAGCGCGAGACCTATCGGGGCGGCACCACCGACCCGTGCATCGTGTCATGGCCCAAGGGCATCAAGGCCCGTGGGGAACTGCGGACGCAGTACGGGCACATCATCGACTTCGTCCCGACAGTACTGGAGGCGCTGGGCACCGAGGCTCCGCAAGACATCCGCGGAGTCGGCCAGGCGCCGATTGACGGTGTCAGCTTCGCGCACACGTTCGACGACGCGGCTGCGCCAACTAATCACCACACTCAGTACTTCGAAATGATCGGTCACCGGGCCATTGATCATGATGGCTGGCGGGCGGTCTGTCCGTGGCCGGGCCCGAGCTTCACCGAGGCCGCCGAGAAGGGCCGCAAGTTCGGCTCGTCTATCCCCAACGACGTGCTCTCGGAT
Organism: uncultured Actinomycetota bacterium; assembly: GCA_963843515.1. Classification (GTDB taxonomy): domain Bacteria; phylum Actinomycetota; class Thermoleophilia; order RBG-16-64-13; family RBG-16-64-13; genus CAIQPS01. The sequence goes on along the minus strand of CAWJKH010000007.1, from coordinate 371,030 downwards.
CTCGAGGCCCACGACTGGGAGCTCTACCACATCGCCGAGGACTATTCCGAATCCCATAACCTGGCCGCCGAGCATCGCGAGAAGTTGATCGAGATGATCGGCCGCTGGTGGGCCGAGGCCGGCAAGTATCAGGTGTTGCCGATCGACGGCAGCGCATTCGAGCGAATGAACGTGGAACGCCCGACCATCGCCAAGCCCAGGAACAAGTTCGTCTTGTACCCGGGCGGAGCGTCGGTCCCCTTCACCGCCGCGCCCAAGTTGTACAACAGGCCCTGGAGCATCACCGCAGATGTGGTGATCCCCGAGGGTGGCGCGGAGGGCGTCCTACTGGCTCTGGGTGGCCGCACTGGCGGGTACACCTTTTTCGTCAAGGAGCGGAGACTGTACTTCCTCTACAACTGGCTGGGCCGCGACAAGTTCTGGCTCAAGTCCGATGCGGTGATCCCGGAGGGTGAAGTCGAATTGCGTTACGAGTTCGAACCCATCGGCAAGCCCGATCCCGCACAGGGGCACGGGGTGCCGGCCCGGGGCCAGCTTTATGTCGATCGCAAGCTGGCTGCCAGCATCGACATGCCCCACTCGGTCCTTGCGATGTTCGGGACACAGGGTCTGACCTGCGGCTACGACGGCCGCGAGCCGGCGGCGCCCGAGGAGTATCAGGGCGCATTCCACTTCACCGGGACTATCAAACGGGTGACGGTGGATGTGTCCGGTGAGCTGATCCCGGATACCGAAGCCGACTTGCGGATCGCCATGGCCCGGCAGTAGACCTGCCGAAAGCGGCGCGCCCGACGTAGCGGCGCCGCGGGGTCTCCTCCCCCGCGCAGCCGGCCGGCATGAGACCTACTGCCGCAAAGAGGGCCAGGAGAGCGGCGAGCGCACCGATCTTCCGAATCGTCACGTGGGGACCCCGGGTCCCTCCACTTCACGTGGTATCCGGCCGGCTTGTCGGTAGTCACGGTCTGGGCGGCATCCGGTAGTTCGATGGCCGGCGCCGAGCCGAACTGACTGTACGTAAGGCCGAAAATGAAGTGGCTCTCATATGGCGCCGCGCCCAACCTCCCGTTGGGCTTGATGCGCATCTCCTCGCCACCCGTCGTGTACGCGAGAGTCGCCGCCTTGACTAGTCCGTCCGCGCCAACGGTCACCTCCATTGTGACCGGGATGTCGCCTATGGCGGTGCGGAACTCTTCGTTCGCCTGCGGGTCGCGGGCCGTGGCCGCGAGGCCTTTCATGGGGGCCCCAGCGAAGGGCGCGCCGGAGAGGCCGAGATTGTGATCGGCGAGCGTGGCTACGGTGAGGGTGCCTTTGTAGATGTGGTCGCCGTTGTCGCTCACCGCTTGGGTGAAGCCCGACGCGCTCGTCACAAGGTCGAGAAGGCCTTCACCCAGCATTTCCGCGCGTGCCTGAGGAAGCCACTCAGACGGGTTGAAGCCATCGAGGGCGCCTCCGTTGTCCCATGGAGTGCAGTGATACCACTGGTCATCGGGCACCCCGATATACCAGTTCCGCTCGTAGAACGTGTCATCGACATAGCGAACTGGCCATCCGGCCAGCTTCAAGACCCACCACGTGACTATTGGATCTCGGTGAGAGCCAGAGGAAGCTAGACATGGAGTCGCAGGGTCAGGTGAGATCACTCAGGCAAAGTAGGGAGACAACCATGACGAATACACACAGGTCTATCGCGAGGATCTCGGGAGTACTCTTCATCATCGCGACAGCGGCCAGCCTGCTGAGCGTCGCTTTTTTGGGATCAGTGGGTAGTCCGGACTATCTCACCAAGATCGCTGCGAACGAAGGCCAGGTGACAGTAGGCGTGCTTGTTCGTTTCATTGCAGCGTTCGCGTCTGCCGCCATTGCGATCTCGCTCTATCCAGTTCTGAGAAGATACCGTCAAGGTCTGGCTCTTGGCGCAGTCGGTTTCAGGGTCATCGAGGGGACGTTCTATACGCTTGGCGCAGTCAGCGTCCTACTGCTGCTGACGCTGAGCCAGGAATTCGTGAAGACCGGCGCCGGCGATCCGGCGTATTTCAATCAGTCGGGGACGCTTCTGAAGGCGCTCGACGATTGGGCCGGGCTCGCGGGAATATTCGCCTTCTACGTGGGCGGTCTGCTCTACTACCGTGTCTTCTATCAAACCCGGCTCGTTCCTCGCTGGTTGGCGGCTTGGGGCGTTGGCGGAGTGATCTTGGGTGCAGCGGCGGCCCTGCTGGTTCTGTTCGGCGTCACCGGTTCGATGTCGCCGGTCCAGATGGCTCTGAATGCCCCGATAGGCCTGCAGGAAATGGTTCTGGCGGTGTGGCTGATAGCCAAGGGGTTCAATACGTCGGCGATGACGTCCGATAGCAGCGTGCATGTCAAGGCTTCCGCGGAGGCTGCGATCGCCTGATTGCTGGCGGCCAGAGGGGGATCGTCGTGAAAGCCATCGTCTGCCCGAAATACGGCCCACCGGAAGTCCTGCGACTCGAGGATGTCGCCAAGCCTGTCCCGACGAACGATGAAGTCTGCATCAAGGTGCATGCCACGGCGGTGACGGCGAGCGACATATTCATTCGCGGCAGCCAGATACCCATCCGGTTCTTGATCCCCATGCGATTGATGATCGGCCTGACGAAGCCGCGAAAGTCCATCATCGGCTTGGTACTGGCGGGAGAGATCGAATCGGTGGGCGCCGACATCAAGAGATTCAAGACCGGTGACCAAGTCTATGGTCTTACGGGCTTCGGGCTTGGCGCCTACGCCGAGTACAAATGCATGAAGGAAACGGACTCCAAGCATGGATGCTTGGCACTGAAACCCGCAAATCTCACCTACGAAGAGGCCACCGCGGCCGCGTATGGTGGGCTCTTGGCGCTGCAGTTCACGGCAAAGGGGAACATCCAGCCCGGGCAAAGGGTACTCATCTACGGAGCTTCGGGCACATCGGGGACGACGGCCGTGCAGTATGCCAAATACCTAGGGGCGGAGGTCACCGGGGTTTGCAGCACGGCGAATCTGGAATTGGTGAAGTCCCTGGGGGCCGACCGAGTGATCGACTACACCAAAGAGGACTCCCCGGGGCCGGGCGCCCAGTTCGACTTCATGCTCGACGCGGTCGGCAAGGTCAAGACCTCAAAGCTGAAGGTGGAATGCAGGAAGGCGCTGGTCCCTCGGGGCGCGTACGCTTCGATCGATGACGGCAGTTTGTTGCTGGAATCCCGGCGACTGGACCTGATGAGGGAGTTGGTCGAAGCGGGCCACATCAAACCAGTCCTTGACAGATGCTACCCGTTCGAGGAGATTGTCGAGGCCCACGGGTACGTGGAGGCCGGGCATAAGAGGGGCGGCGTGGCGATCACTGTGGGACACGTCGACCGCTGAGCCCCGCCACCTGTCGGCCTATTTGGCCTGCAAATGGGCACTTTGTCTTCTCAGGCCCCGAACTTGACATTCACCTGCGATGAGCGTACGCTTTGCCGTACGTATAGTCTGGAGGTATGGGATGACCACGGTTACCGCGACCGAAGCACGAAAGCGGCTCTACAAGCTGATCGACGACGTGGCGGATTCGCACGAGCCTGTGCAGATCACGGGCAAGAGGGGCAACGCCGTTCTCGTCGGCGAGGACGACTGGCGGGCAGTACAGGAGACCCTGCATCTCGTCTCCATTCCGGGCATGCGGGAATCCATCCTCGAGGGTATGGCAACGCCAGTCGAGGATCTCGAAGACCAGCTTGACTGGTGAGCTGGCGGCTCGTCTACACGAAGGCCGCCCAGAAGGACGCCAAGAAGCCAGCGGCGGCCGGTCTCAAGGCCAAGGCCCAGGCTTTGCTCGAGATCCTAGAGCAAGACCCCTATCTGACCCCGCCCCCGTTCGAGAAGTTGGTCGGCGATCTGTCGGGAGCATATTCCCGCCGGATCAACATCCAGCATCGTCTGGTCTACCAGATCCTGGACGAGGAGCGGATAGTGAAGGTGCTTCGCATGGGGACCCACTACGAGTAGGGGTGGGCGGACAGGAAGGACACATGTGCGTGGCGCGGCGCTATGTCGGGTATCCTCGGCTTGGTGGCATCGCCATAGGAGGTAGAGATGAGATTTGTGAATGCGGCCGACTTGGACAAGCCGGCAATGGTCACCCTGGAAAAGGGCACGCATTACTGGTGCAGCTGTGGACAGACGCAGACACCGCCGTTCTGCGACGGTTCTCACGAGGGATCGAGGTTCACCCCTCTGGAGTTCGAGGCAGACGGCAAGACGCCGATGGCAATCTGCATGTGCGGTCTGTCAAAGAACGCACCGCAGTGTGACGGATCCCATCGGGATTACTAGTCAGAAACATCCTTACGACACTGAGCCCGGGCTCGGGTTGTGCGGGTACGCCACCAGCCTCATTGGTGTCACCTTGCCCATTTGAGCGGCACGAGGGGCAGAGACCTGATGGCAGCCCTCGATGAGTGGCCATCGCCTACCTGGTCGCTGAATCGAGAACTCGCTCCAGGCCGTCGAGTATCAGGCCCAGGCCGAAATCGAAGTCGGCACGCTCGTCATACCCGGTTCGCAGGATGTACTCGGTGAAGACCTCGGTGAGATACGGAAACTCGTCGGCGGGAATCGCGGACAGGAATGTTTCGGCTGTCTCGTGAGTGTCGGCCTCGCCGGCGGACGCGTTGAGTTGCTGGCGGCCGAAACCATAGACGTAGCTGTCCATCACCGAGAACGCGTGAACGGCCAACTCTACGGAGAACCCGGCCCGTCTAAGGGTGCCGATCACCCAATCGAAGTAATGCAGCCTTTCGGGTCCGCTGGTCTCTCGCGAGTCGATTAGGGCGCTCGCCCAGGGATGGCGGGCGAACGCCTCCCGGGCCGAAACGGCTCGCCTCCGCATCGCCTCCCGCCAGCCGACGTCGTCAGACGGTAGGTCGATCTCGCTCACAACGAGGTCGATCATGCCGTCCAGGATGTCGTCCTTGTTTTCGACGTGGTTGTACAGCGACATGGCCTCGACCCCAAGCCGCTGGCCGAGTTCCCGCATCGTGAGGGAGTCGATGCCACTCTCGTCAACGAGGTCCAGCGCTGCTCGCAGCACGCGTTCTCGACTGAGCGGAATCCGCGGTTTTGGATTCGATTTCGGTCGTCTGCTCATCAGCCACCTTCGTTACTTCCGGTCACACTCGGTGTCGGCCACCAAGATGACAGGGCTTGACAAACTTACGTTGTATGTATAATACTTACAGTGTAATTCCAGTCTAGCGGTTTTGCGGCCCGCCCGCAAGGAGGGCGAGTTGCAGGCCAGAACGGAGAGAACGATGAACACAGTCGGCCAAACCACCACTGGGGGGCGGAAGACGGGCGGCTTGGCCGCGCTGTACCTGGCCGCCGCGTATCTGCTCGCGATGCCCTTCTTCCTCGTCGTGGTCAAGTACCCCAGCGTGACAGACCCGGCCGAGAAGGTCGCGCTGCTCCTGTCCAAGCACTGGAGCATGCACTTCATGTACCTCATCACCTACGTGTTCTTCGGCATCGTCCTGGCCGTCCTGTCCCTCGCGCTGTACAGGCGACTGAAGCCGGCGGCGCCGGTTGTGATGCAGGTGGCGACCGTTGTGGGCCTGATGTGGGCATTCGTCCTCGTTGCGAGCGGCCTGGTCTTCAACGCGGGCATGGGGGCGGTCGTTGCCCTTTACCCCACGGACCCAGGCCAAGCGGTGTCCATGTGGCAGGCGATCGAGCCGGTCGCCCAGGGCCTCGGTGGCTCCGGCGGCGAGATCCTGGGCGGCATGTGGGTGCTGCTCGTCAGCCTCGCGGGCCTCCGCGCGACCGGGCTCCCCAGGCCTCTCGCCTGGTTCGGACTGGCGGTCGGCACTGTAGGGATCCTCTCGGTGATCCCACCGGCGAAGGACGTGGCGTACGTGTTTGGGCTGCTTCAGATCGCGTGGTTCGTGTGGCTTGGGATCACCATGCTCCGCATGAGCGAGCGGCCAAAGCGTAGGCTCGTCCCCGAGATCGAGCCCGCCTAGTCGTGAGACACTTGAATCCGGGCCCAGAATCGCAGCCAAAACCCGAGGCCAGAGACTGGGAGTAGGTGAACGATGAGACAGGATAGCCGAGTGGCCGTTGTCACCGGCGCGGGATCCGGCATTGGGCGCGCTGTTGCCGCGGCGCTTCTTGAGGCGGCATATCGGGTGGTGCTGGCAGGGCGACGAGAAGAAGCCCTCCGCACCACCCTGGCCGGTCACGAATCCCATGGACTGGTGGTGCCGACGGACGTCACCCAGGAGTCCTCGGTCCGGTCCCTTTTCGAGCGAGCTCGCGAGGAATACGGCCGAGTGGATGTCCTCTTCAACAATGCCGGCATCTTCGGCACCCCGGCCCCGGTTGAGCACATGAGCCTTGAACAGTGGCGGGCCGTTCTGGACACCAACCTGACCGGTTCCTTCCTCTGCGCCCGCGAGGCCTTTCGTCTGATGAAGGAGCAGCGCCCGCAAGGAGGCCGCATTATCAACAACGGCTCCGTCTCGGCTCAGGTCCCCAGGCCTCATGCGGTCGCCTACACGGCGTCCAAACACGCTATTACCGGCCTCACCAAGTCGATTTCGCTCGAGGGACGAGCTCTATGGGATCGCGTGCGGCCAGATAGACATAGGCAATGCAGCCACCGAGCTGTCCGACGCCTTCGGCAGAGGGGCTCTCCAAGCCGACGGCTCGATACGGCCGGAACCACGGATCGACCTGCGTCATGTCGGCGACGCTGTCCTCTACATGGCCGAGCTTCCGCTGGATGCGAACGTCCAGTTCATGACCTTGATGGCGACGAACATGCCACTCGTGGGGCGGGGGTGACCTTCAGTCCACGGGTCATAGCGTTGATCGATCTGCCCGATCTCCGGTGGCAGGTGGAGCGGGGCGGGGGCGCGTTCGGGCGCGACGTGACCGCGGTCGTCGAGCTATTGGAGGCCGGCGTGGCGAAGATGCTTCCGGCGCCGGAAGCGCGGCTTCCGTTCGGCGTCGTCTACGTGTACTCGCATCTCGAGGCCGACAAGCCGCGCGGGGCTCAGCGGGTGGTCTTCAGGCAACAGGAGACCGAGGTCAAGCGCGCCTGCTGGAGCTGCTATAAGGCGTGCACGCACTGCGTGGAGGGCACCAAGGGCCGGGGCGGGCGGGGCCGCGACAATCCGATTGCCAACGATCTCCTCAAACTCGCCCGCGAAGACGGATTCGACTGGGCAGTCGTCGTCTCCAGTGACCTGGGGATCATCCCGGTGGTCCGGTATCTCCAGGCACATGGCCGGAAGCTTATCCATGGCTGCTTCCCTCCGGTCGCGATGGACCTCACCAAGGAATGCTGGGCCTCCATCGACCTCAGCCCGGACCTTGGCGGGCTCAGTCGAGGACTCGAAAAGTCCCCGCCCCCAGATGCCGTTCCGTGACGACTCGCGGATTCATGAAATGGGGAAGGTAGTCCGGACCGCCGGCCTTTGTTCCCCCTCCGGAGAGGCCGAAACCGCCGAACGGCTGGCGGCCGACCACCGCCCCCGTTATCGCTCGGTTCAGGTAGAGATTGCCCACCCGGAATCGCAGGACTGCCCTGGCCAAGTGTTCCGGGTTTGACGAGAGCACGCCTCCGGTGAGGGCGAACGGCGTCGAGACGGCCAGGTCGAGCGCATGGTCGAAATCTTTCGCCCGCATCACGGACAGCACCGGCCCGAAGAGCTCGTCCTGGGCCACGCGATCGGCAGGGGTGACATCTCCGACGATGGTCACAGGCACATAGAATCCGCCGGCGGCGACCGCGGGGTCGGGCACCTCGCTGCGGTAGACGATTCGGCCTGCCAGCTCCGGCGAATCGATGTAGCCCATGATCCTGGCCTGAGCGGCCGCGTCCACCACGGGGCCGACATCATTGCCGTACGACTCGGGCGGGCCCATCCGGAGCGAGCGCACTGCCGGGACCAGTCTCTCGAGCAGTTCATCGTAGACGCTGTCCAGCACGATCACCCGCGAACACGCCGAGCACTTCTGCCCCTGGAACGAGAACGCCGAGCGCACGATGCGCGGCACCGCCGCCTCGATGTCGGCATCCTCGTCGACGATGATGGCGTTCTTGCCTCCGAGTTCCGTGATGACCTTCTTGATGTGGCGCTGTCCCGGTTGCGGCCTGGCGGCCCGCTCGCAGATCCTGAGCCCCACCTCCATCGAACCGGTGAACGCGATCAGAGCGACCTCGGCGTGGTCCACCAGGCGATCGCCCAGACCTGCTCCGCTGCAGGGCACGTAGTTGAAGACTCCGGGCGGAAGTCCCGCCTCGCGGAAGATGTCCACGAGCAGATGGCCGGTCACGGGGGACAGGCTGGAGGGTTTGTAGACGACGCAGTTGCCGGTGACGACCGCCGCCGAGACCATCCCGCAGCTTATGGCAAGCGGAAAGTTCCAGGGGGCGATGACGGCCGCCACCCCTCTCGGCTCGTAGAAGAGCCGGTTCGTCTCCGGCTCCCCGGGTCCCGAGGGAAGTGCCACCGGCGTCGCAAGCCGCACCATCTCCCGCGCGTAGTACTCGAGGAAATCGATGGCCTCCGCGACGTCGTGGCTCGCCTGCTCCCACGGCTTCCCCACCTCGAACACGAGCAGGGCGGTCGCCTCCCACACGCGGCTGCGGAGTGCGGAGGCCGCTCGAAGCAGATAGGCCGCCCGAGACTTGGCGTCGATCTCACGCCACGTCGAAAAGGCGACTCCTGCCGCGGCCACGGCCGCGTCGAGGTCGTCGGCGGTCGCCTGGCATGCGTGGCCGACCACCTCCGCGGGACGGGCCGGGTTGATGGAGGCGGCCGTAGGCCGCCCGGGCTCGTCTCTGCCATCGATGAAGAGGGGATATGTCTGCCCGAATGAGGCGCGCACTGTCGTGAGAGCGGCTGTCATGCTCTCTCGATCGGCCGCCTGCGAGAAGTCGGCGGCGGGCTCGTTGCGGAACACCTCTTCGACCACGGGGCAGCTCCCTGTTATGAGGATAGCTTCTCGGCCTCCGGCTGCCGACCCTGCAACAGCAGCGCCTGCTCGATGATGGCGTCGGCGAAGCCCTCGTCGTTGATGTGGTAGTCCAGCACGATCACCGGGACTCCGGCGGGCATCACCTTCTGCAGATGCTCGGCGAAGACCGGTGGCAGCGACGGGTCGTACAGGTGGCCCTGGGGGCTGTCGTGTGAGGAGAAGCCGCGCAGAGGGACGAAGAAGGCGACCGGGCCCTTCGCCTTCGCGATGAGGCCCGCCATATGCTCGGCCAGACGCCTGAAGTCGTCGGCATCCGCCCGGACCGCGGTGACCGAGGCATTGTGGATGTGGTACATCCTTCCGGGGAAGCGGGCCCTCGCCCCCTCGATGGGACCGTCGACGAGAAAGTCGATGTTGCCCGGGGCGAAGATGACCGGCACCCCCTTCTCGAGGGCCGCCTTGCATCGGTCGGGGCCGCCGTCGTACAGGCCCTGGGCGAGATAGTCGCCCACCTCGATCAGCGACAGATCTATCACGAGCGAGACGTCCTGCTCCCGCACGGTCTCGTCCATGGCCTGCCCGCCGGTCCCCTGGGAATGGAAGACCATGACCTCAGCCCCCCGCCCCTCGAGTGCCGCCCGGACCCTGCTGCAGCAGCGGTCGGTGGTGCTGAGGGTCGACATGGCCACCACCGGCTTGCCCGAGCCCACGGAGGCCTCGTAGCCGTGCGCCATCCCCGCCAGCGCCAGGGCCCCGTTGCGGAACACTCTTCGGGTGACCGTGTTGAGGCCGGCCACGTCGCAGACCGAGTTGAGCATGACGATGTCTTTGGTGCCCACGAAGGGCTTGGTCATGCCCGAAGCCATGGTCGAGATCATGACCTTGGGCAGTCCGAACGGGAAGGTGCGCATGATAGCCGTGCCCAGGGTGGTCCCCCCGGAGCCCCCAGCAGCGATGATGCCGCTGAAGCCGACGACCTCGTCAAGCTCGTGAGCCCGTACGATCGCGCCCTGGATCATGAGGGCCATGCACTTGCCCTCGTGATTCAAGGCGCGGATCTCGGACATGCTCATCCCCACCGCCGCGGCTATCTGGTCGGGCGTGATGGCGGCGTCGCTCTCGACCGTGCGGCGGATGCTGGCGTCGAGGAGGTAGACCTCCAGTCCGGCCTCCTCGAGGCGGTCGCGGATGAACCGCGTCTCGACCTCTTTGGAATCGAGGGTAGCGATCAACAGTACTCTCGGCTTCTCACCCATGCGTAGCCCCCCAATCGTTCCCGTGGTGATGCCTGTCAGCCTTGGATCACGGCTGCCACAGCGGCTATCGCCGCGATCTTCCTCTTGTCTTCCCCCAGACCGGAGAGCTTTTCTCCCAGGCTCTGCTCCTGCTCGGCGAACTTCTTCATGTCGTCGATAAGGCTCGTCTCCTGCTCCAGGAAATGCGTCCCCAGCTCCCCTCGCCTGAATCTCTCGTTTCCCATGACCGCCTGGTGGAAGGGGATGTTGGTCTTGATGCCGGTGATCGCGTACTCGTAGAGGGCCCGCTGCATCCGGCTGATGGCCTCGTCCCGGTCGCGGCCCCAGACGATCAGCTTGGCCATCAGGGAGTCGTAGATAGGGGGGATGGTGTAGGAGGTGTACACTCCGCCGTCCACCCTGATGCCGGTCCCCCCGGGAGGACTGTAGCCCCTGATCTTGCCCGGTGTGGGGACGAAGCCGTTCAACGGATCTTCGGCGTTGATGCGGCATTCGATCGCCGCGCCGGTCATCCTGACGTCCTCCTGGGTGAAGCCCAGGGGGAGCCCCGAGGCGATGCGGATCTGCTCCTTGACGATGTCGATGCCGGTGACCATCTCGGTGACCGGGTGCTCCACCTGCACGCGGGCGTTCACCTCCAGGAAGTAGAACTCACCGTCGGACCAGAGGAACTCGACCGTTCCCGCGCCCTCGTAGCCTACCGCCCGGGCGGCGTTCACCGCCACCGCGCCCATGGCGCCGCGGGTCTCGGCGTCGAGCGCGGGGGAGGGGGATTCCTCGATGAGCTTCTGATGCCGGCGCTGTATGGAGCACTCCCGCTCGCCCAGATGCACCACGTTGCCCGTGGGAGTCGGCGAGAATCTGGAACTCGATGTGGCGGGGATCGGGCAGGTACTTCTCCAGGTACACGTCCCCGATGCCGAAGGTGTTGGCGGCGATGGCTTGGGTGGATGCGAGGGCGTCCAGCAACTCCTCTTCACCGGCCACGACGGTCATCCCGATGCCTCCCCCGCCTCCCGAGGGCTTGACGATCACGGGATAACCGAGGTCGCGAGCGACGGCTGTTGCCTGCGCCGGCGCGGTGACGCACTCGGTGCCGCCCGGGACGACGGGAACGCCGGCCTTCACCATCTCCCGCCTGGCGGCCGTCTTGTCGCCCATGAGTTCCAGCACCCTGCTCGAAGGCCCTATGAACCTGATCCCTTCCCGTTCGCAGGCGGCGGCGAAGCTCGGGTTCTCGGCCAGGAAGCCGTAACCGGGATGGATCGCGTCGGCGCCGCATCCCTTGGCGGTATCGATGATCTTCTGAGTGGCCAGGTAGCTCTGCGAAGCCGGCGCCGGCCCGATGAGGAACGCCTCGTCGGCGTACTTGGCGAAGAGGGCGTCCTTGTCCGCCTCGGAATACACGGCCACCGAGCGAATGCCCATCTCGCGGCAGGCGCGCATGACGCGGACGGCTATCTCGCCCCGGTTGGCGATGAGGATCTTCTCGATCACGTCACGCCACTACCATGAGGACGTCTTCGGCGACCAGCATCTCGCCCTCGTGCACTCGGATCTCCACCACCACCCCCGGCCTGGGCGCGGCGATCGACCTCTTCATCTTCATGGTCTCGAGCATGGCTATCTCGTCGCCCTCGGCTACGCAATCGCCCACCTTCACGGGGATGGAGAGCACCAGTCCCGCCAGGCCGCACACGATGGCGCCCTCGGGTAGCTCCTCCGGGGGGGACGGCGCCTGCTCGGCTTCGGCCTCGATGGCGCTGCCGCGGGTGTCGCCCAGAGTGGCGCCCACGGGGGAGACCTTGACGCGGAAGACCTCGCCGTCCACCTCGACGCTGAACTCCCGCGGGAGGGCGGGCGCTGCGGGAACCGCCCCCCCAAGGGCCGTCGCCGCCGCGGTCGCGGCCGTCGCCTCAGGCGCCGCCGCGCCGGCCGGCGCTTGTCTTTCCGGACCGCCTCGCTTGACGGGCCTCCCCGGGATCAGCGCCTTCAACAGGAGGTCGTCGTCGGAGAGATCAGGGCCGAGCTCCTGACGCAGTTCGTCGACGGTCTTCAAATACCCCTCCGGTTTCCAGTCGAGGAACTCGCGCGTCCTGGGCAGGCTCATGACCTTGGCCATCAGCTCCGGATCCAGCGGGAACGACGGCTCGCCGTAGTAGCCCAGCAGATACTTGATGGACTCGTCGGTCACCTTCCCGTATCGCTCTCCAGAGACGACGTTCTCGAACGCCTGCGCGCCCACGATCTGGGAGTAGGGGGTGGCCATGACGGGATACCCGTAGTCGCGGCGCACGCGGACGGTCTCTTCGAGGATCTGCGGCAGGCGGTCTTCCATGCCGATCTCGCGGAGTTGGCGGGTGAGGTTGGTCATCATACCGCCCGGCACCTGATGCTCCAGATAGAAAAGGTCGTACTCCGCCGGCCTTCCGGTTGGCAGTCCCTCCCTCTCGGCGATGCCACGGAAGTGCGCGGACACGGCTGCCAGAGCGTCTTCGTCCAGGTCGGACTCGAAACCCAGATGCCGCAGGTTCTTGAGGACCGCCTCGGTGGACGGCAGGGACGTTCCGTTCGCCAGCGGCGCCACTGCCGTATGCAGGGTGGTGACCCCGGCTTTCACGGCCTCCAGATAGCAGAGCGGGGCGAGCCCCGAACTGCAGTGGCAGTGGAACTCGAGCGGTATCTCGTCGCAGTGTCGCTGCACGAGGGAGATGAGTTCCCGCGTTTGCTCGGGGGTGATGACCCCCGACTCGTCCGAGATCATGATCCGGTCCACGCAGTCCTTGGCGTCGGCTATCAGCCGGGTCTTCTCCACCCAGTGGGCGGCCGTGTGGAGCGGGCTGCTCGTCCACATCAGCGAGGTAACCACCTGGGCCCCCTCGGCCTTGGCGATCCGGGCGAAGTACTTGAACCGCTCCATGTTCTCCTGGTAGTCGCAGATCCAGAAGCTGCGCACCCCGTTGGCCACCGACCTCTTGATCCACAGCGAAATCAGGTCTCGAGGGGTGCTCAGGTCGAAGGAGGAGAGACTCGCCGTCTGGTACGAGCCCCGGAGAGGGGTGTGCGGCATCAGGCTCGACAGAAGCCTGATCCTTTCCCAGGGGTCTTCGCCGTGGTTGCGCACCTGGATGGTGAACGCCTGCGAGCCCACCGTGGCGATCCCGAAGTACCCGACCTTGTCCATGATCTCGGCGATGGGAACGATGTGGTCGGTCCGCATCATGTTGCCCCAGAGGCTCTGCTGGGCGTCCCGGATGGTCTGGTCGACGAATTGCACCTTGTCCACTACGCTTCGACCTCCATGAACGCGCGGGCCAGGGCATCCGCGACCGCCGTCGCGAACACCGGGCTGTTGATGTCGGCATCCACCTCGATCAGCTCTATCGCCGGGTCGAGCCGGGACTCGAGCGCGAGGGCGAAGGCCCTGTCCGAGTCGGGATCGTAGAGCGGGGCGCCCTCCACGCTAAGAGAGGAGAAACCCCTCAGGGGGATGAGCGCCTTGACCCTCGCCTTGTTCCGGTAGCGACCGAGCCTATCCGCCACCGCGGCGGCGACCTGCTCCATCTCCTGAGCGCTCGTTCTGGCCTGGACCCTGGGCGGTTCCTCCAGGTACAGCTTTCTCTCGGCGATCCTTCTCGACTGCCAGAGCGGATCATCTCTGTCTCTTCTTTCGAGGGGACCGCAGCTGATGATGTCGAAGCCGCCCGGGCAGAAGATGTAGGGGATGTCCAGCGCGGCGGCCACGTCCAGGCGGCCGGCCCCGCATCCCGGTTCCCCCGAGGAGGTTCTCGCTGAAAGCCCCGGGCACCAGGTCGACGAAGGCTTTGAAGATCCCCTGGCGGGCGAGCTCGAGGCCGGCCCTGTCTCCTATCCCCATCGCGTGGATGGAGACGATCTCGTATTCCGCCTCCAGGTTCTGGCGGAGGTGGTACGCGCCCTGTCGCAGTAGCCGAACTCCGTGACGCCGATGGAGGGCTTTTCGCCCTGCAGGAGACCGGCCCGCCCTCCACCATGCCCGAGATGGCGTCGGCCCCATTCAGCGCCAGAGCCCTCACCAGGGGGTTCATGCCCACGGTGTCGACCACGGTGTGCATCACCGTGATGTCGCGGGCGGAGAAGAAGCTGCCGAACTTGGCGGCGTGGACCGGCTGGCCGTGGCGCCCGAGACGAGCACCTTGGGGACGCCGAAAGGTAGTTCCCTCATGGCCGGCAGCACGATGAGCGCGCCCGTCATGCCGGTGATGGCGATGATCCCTTCGAGCTCGCCCCGCCGGTACAGGTCGACGATCTTGGCCTTCAGGCCGTCGGCAACGACTGAAGTCGACGTCGTGCCCCTTGCTGCCGCGGGGCCCTGTCCGCCGGTCTTGGCGCCGGCGCCGACCAGCGGCCCGGCACCGGCGCCGGAGCCGGCCAGCTCCTCGAGCTCCGCGGAGCTCACATCCGCCTCGAGCGTGGGGATCATGGCTCCGGTCCCGATGCTAATGTCAATCAGGCAGGTGGCGTGTCCTCTCTGCCGATGCGGTCGCGGATCATCCTGAGCGCTTCTTCGCGCTCGTCAAGCATGCCGACTATCGCAATGGCCATTCTCCGGTCGCCTCCCGGCGTCGACGCAACCTCCACGGCATAGTAACGCGTCCGGGCCGCGGCCAGTAGACCTATCCGGGAAAGCCCACCAAGATCGAAGCGGGACATGTTTCGGCGCCCCTTTGCGCAGGTCTCCCCGACTCCTTAGAATGGACTTAGGGCCGCCCGGTTGGGGCGCGCCGCCCACCGCGGAGGGAGGAGGGCCGACGTGAAGAAGCACACTCGCGTCTCTACGAGGGCCGTTGCCGGACGGTGGATCCTCCTTCTGACGGTCGCGGTGGCTGTCTTCATCGCCGGGCTGGCCACGTCCGGCTCGGAGGCGGTCGCGCAAGACTTCAGCCGCCGCGGCGTGGACTACTCCAGCACCAAAGTCGACTGGCCTGCGTTCTTCCGCGAGCTCAAGGCCACGGGGCGCGACTTCATCGGGCGGTATCTGCCGGTGGAGGGGGCAGCGTGGCGGCGTGTCACCACCGCCGAGCTCGAAGCGGCCACGGCGGCCGGCGTCGACTACTTCTTCTGGCTGGAGGATTCGGGCAACCACGGGCGGGCGACTGAGGGCTTCGCCGCCGGCGTGGCGGATGCGCACGACGCACTGGCCGCCCTGGCAAGCCTGGGGGTCCCCACCACCACGCCCGTCTACTACACGGTTGACTTCAACCTCACCGACGGTAGTCTGATAGACGCGTATTTTCGGGGAGTCGGCTCGGTGGTGCCCCTGTCTCAGATAGGCGTCTACGGCGAATACGACGCCGTCGACTGGGTGTATCAGCATGGGCTGGCGACCTACCTCTGTCAGACCACGGCGTGGCTCGACTCCCGAGGTTGGCATCCCTACGCGCAAATGCGTCAGAACACGGCGACGTACAAGATCGGTGGCATCTACGTCGACAGGCTCACGGTGACCGCCCCCGATTTCGGCCAATGCCGTCGTCGCGAGGAGCCTGATCCACGTATCCGCTTCTCGGGCCACTGGGATGCCTTCTTGAAAGAGGCGGCTTCCGCGGGAAGCTACACCCGTTCTTCGACGAGCGGCGCCTCGGCTACCATCTACTTCACCGGCACCCGCCTGGACTGGATCGCCTCGAAGGGCACCACTACCGGCAAGGCCGACGTATACCTGGACGGGGTGAAGGTGACCCCGACGCCCATCGACTTGGCTGCCGCCACGGCCACCTATCGGGTGAAAGTCTGGTCCACGGGGGTCCTCCCTGAGGCGCAACACAAGGTGGAGATCGTCCGGAGCCCGGCAAGCGCGTCGGGCAAGTACCTGACCGTGGACGCGGTCGATGTGGTAGGCAGTCTGAGCTACGGTCCACCCGGCATCACCGCGCTCACCCCGGCTTTCGGTGCTGTCGCCGGCGGCACCTCGGTCACCATCTCCGGCACCGGCTTCGTCGATGTGACGGCGGTCACCTTCGACGGCGTCCCGGCCACGAGCTACACCGTCCACTCGCCCACCCAGATCACCGCGCTCGCTCCCGCCCATGCCGAAGGCGCCGCGAGAGTGCAGGTCTCCACCGCGGGGGGCAGTTCCGAGGACACCGCCTCCGATGACTTCACCTACAGCGACACGGCCCACACCGTTCGGTACGAGCAGACCGATCCGCACCTTGTCTATTCGGGCACCTGGGACAGCTTCGCGAAGACATCCGCCTCCGGGGGAAGCTACGGCCGTTCCGCGACCGGCGGCGCCTCGGCCACCATCTACTTCACCGGCACCCGTCTCGATTGGATCGCCATGAAGGGCACCAGCACCGGAAAGGCCGACGTGTACGTGGATGGAGCGAAGGTCACCCCGACCCCCATCAACTTGGCCGCTGCCACCGCCACCTATCAGGTGAAGGTCTGGTCCAGCGGAACGCTTTCCAAGGGCTCGCACACCGTCAGGATCGTGCGCAACTCCGCGAGCGCGGTGGGCAAGTACCTGACATTGGACGCGATCGAGGTCGTGGGCAGCCTCGGTCACGCTCCGCCGGCGGTGAGCGGCGTCGCTCCGGCCTCGGGCGCGGCGGCCGGTGGTACCTCGGTCGCCATCTCCGGCGCCGGCTTCACGGATGTGACGGCCGTCACCTTCGGGGGCACTCCGGCCGCGAGCTATGTGGCGAACTCGTCCGGCCAGATCACGGCCGTGGCCCCCGCCCATGCCGTCGGCACGGTGGACGTGGTAGTGACCACGGCCTGGGGCTCGAGCAGCCCGACCGGGACGGCCAACAACTATGCCTACCTGCCCCGTCATGAGCAGACCGATCCCCTCATCGTCTACTCGGGCGCCTGGGATGCCTTCTATAAGGAGGCGGCATCGGGAGGAAGCTACGGCCGCTCCACGACGAGCGGCGCCTCGGCCACCATCTATTTCACCG
The DNA here is from genome assembly GCA_963843515.1 of uncultured Actinomycetota bacterium. Classification (GTDB taxonomy): domain Bacteria; phylum Actinomycetota; class Thermoleophilia; order RBG-16-64-13; family RBG-16-64-13; genus CAIQPS01. The sequence continues at coordinate 353,866 of CAWJKH010000007.1, read as the reverse complement.
GTACCCGCCTCGACTGGATTGCCACAAAGGGCACCACCACGGGTAAGGCCGACGTATACCTGGACGGGGTAAAGATGACCCCAACGCCCATCGACCTAGCAGCCGCCACAGCCACCTATCAGGTGAAGGTCTGGTCCACCGGCATTCTCCCCGAGGGGAAGCATACGGTGCAGATCGTGCGCAGCCCGGCCAGTGCGGCGGGCAAGTTCCTCACCGTGGACGCGGTGGACATCTGGGGGACGATCGAGTCCGGGCCGTAAGGGACAGGCTGCGGGCGGGACTCTTGCCGGGCTGCGGCGCGCCTACCGGGCTGCCCGCCTGCGCTGATCGCGCGACAGATCGCCGCCCCTGGCGCCGGCCTGCAGACCCCGCTAGTCTCGCGGCGGGTCGCCGCCGAACACCCCGCTGGGATCGAGGAAGATGGTGCCCGGCTCGCCCGGCAGCGGCGCGAACCAGTCGGGGCAACTGTGCGGGAAGAGCAGGCGGGCGTTCCACTGCAGGCCGAAATCCACGGCCTTCATGCCGGGATAGGCCTTGTTCCACGCCCTCCCAGAGCTCGAGCCCGGTCTTGGCACGCGCCAGCACCTCTTCGTAGACGTCCATGTAGCGGAGGGGACAGTCCACACACGAGGTGTCTCTGACGGCCAGCTTCTCCGGGCTCACGTGTCCGGGGACGATCACCTGGGCGTCGAACTCGCGCAGTCTCTTGAGGTCCGCGCGCCATTTCTTCCGGCGGGCCGCGTTGCTCTCGGTCATCCACACGTGGCAGTCGAGATAAGCGACGTCGGTGGCGCAGACCACGCCCAGCGACGGGACCCAGACCAGCGCTGTTGTTGGCGCTGTCGCCCTCCCAGTCGTCGGAGAACTCGATGACGTGTCCTTCCACCTCGAGCCGGGGCTCGCTGAGAGGCATGGGGAAGAGTGACCGTCTCGGGCTCGTTCTTGCCGAAGAAGTCGCCCCACATGTCGACCTTGTCGTTGGTGGTGAACACGATGTCCTTCACCACGCTGGGCAGGGCGACCACGTGGGCTCGGGGGAAGGCGCTCTTGAGCACCCCCGCGCCGAAGTGATGGTCGGGGTGAAAGTGGGACACGTAGATGTGGGTGATGTTCTTGCCGATGTCGATGAGGTCGGCGGCCAGCCGGTGGGCGTCGCTCAGGAGTTGGGTGGCGTCGATGAGAACGGCGTCCCGCTCCCCGTAGAACAGCGTGGACGTGCTGTTGAAGCCGGGGTGGCTATGCATGTAAGACCTGGTACTCGAGGGGCTTGCTGGCCATGCTGCAGTGACTCCTTGTCGGTTGTCGGTGCGGGGCGGCGCGGCGTGGGCGTCTAGTTGTGGCGCAGGCCTCCGTCGACGAGGAAGGTCTGCCCGGTCATGAAGTCGCTGTCCGGCGACGCCAGGAAGAATGCCGGTCCGGCGAGATCGTCGGCCACCTCGTGGCGCTGAGGCAGGCACTGCTGGCGCAGCACCTCGTCCCAGTGCTCGCGGGCGTCCGCCGCCTGTTCCATGTTGGCCTCGGTCAGCGTGAAGCCGGGGGCGATGGCGTTCACCCGGATGCCTTCGGGCCCCAGCTCGCGGGCCAGCGCCCGCGTTAACCCGATGATGCCGCCCTTGCTCGACACGTAGTGGATGAAGCCGGGCACGCCCTCCCAGAAGGTCGTGGAGGTCATGTTGACGATCTTTCCGTATCCGAAGGGCTGCATGTAGGGATAGACGGCCTGGGCGCAGAACCACATGCCCCGCAGGTTGACGTCCAGCATGTAGTCCCAATCCTCCACCGACCACTCGGTGAACTTCCGGAACCCCTGCTTCGAGAGGACGCCACGGAAGGCAGCGGCGTTGTTCACGAGGACGTCGATACGGCCGCCGTAGGTGTCGGCAAGGAGCTTGGCCGCCGCGTGGCACTGGTCGAGGTGGGTGATGTCACAGTGGATGGGGATCGCCTCCCCGCCGGCCGCCTTGATCTCGCCGGCCACCGATACCGCGCTCGGCTCGTCGATATCGAGCACGCCGATCTTTGCCCCTTCGAGGCCGAAGCGAAGCGATATCGAGCGTCCGATGCTGTTGGTGCCTCCGCCTCCTGTGACCAGCACCACCTTGTCTTTCATGCGCTGTGCTTCGGGCTTGAAGTCCACGATCCCTCCATTCACGCAGCCTGCTAGTGATTCCCATGAGTATGCGCGTACTCCCGATACCACGAAAGCGATTGTCTCAGTCCCTCTTCGAGGGGCCTCATCTCGATCCCCAGTTCCCGCTTGGCCTTGGCGTTTGAGCCCAGATAGGTCACCCCGGCCATCACCCGGATGGCTTCGGCCGACGTCATGTCCTGCCCGGGGTGGAAGCGCTCGATCAGGCTCAGCGCTGCGGCCACGCCTTTCAGCAGGGCCGGAGGCGGGCTCCGACGGGGGAGGGGGAGGCCGGTCATCTTCTGGAGCAGTCTCAGGGCCTCGCTGAGCTCGTGGCAGGGTCCGGAGATGATGTACGACTGGCCGGCGACCCCCTTCTCCATGGCGACGAGATGAGCCCGCGCGATGTCTGTGACATATCCCCAGCAGTACGCGCAGCGCTTGGGGAGGAGGGGAAGCTCCCCCCTGAGGTAGAGACGAAAGACGTCGGCGAGCGGACCATGGTCGCCCGGGCCGTACACGGCGCCGGGCGCGACGATGACCAGCGGCAGCCCTGCGGCCATGAGCGGCACCGCCACCTCGTAGTGAGCCCGCCACTTTGTCAGATCGTACGCGCTGAGGTGCCGGCCGGTAAAGTGGTAGCTCTCGTCCGCCATCCGGCCGTGAGTGTCGGAATTGACGGCCAGGCTGCTGGTGTAGACCGTCTTGGCCACCCCAAGCTCGCCGGCCAACTCGAGCACGTTGCGGCTGCCGTCCACGTTGGTGGTGAAGGCCGGAGTCTTGTGCCGAGCGCCGATCCGGTACCAGCCGGCCACGTGGAACACGCCGTCGACCCCGGTCATGGCGGCCCGCATGGACTCTTTGTCGGTCACGTCGCCGCGAGCCAGAGTCACACCGGGCCGGGCCAGCGGATCGGCGTACCCGGCCGCGGCTGCCGCCGGGTCGCGGGCGAGCGCCACCACCTCGAACGACGCGCCCAGAAGCTGGCGGACCACTTCCCGACCGACGAAACCGGTCGCCCCTGTGACCAGATATCGCATGCCGGTCACACTATCACCGGGCGGCCCGGGCCGCGAGAGCGCCAGGGCGCGCGCTGCAAGGCCGCGGGCGGCGAAGCCCCGCGAGGCCTTGCTTGCTATCATCCGGAGGGAGGCGATCCCTATCCCCGCGGAGGGCGAACATGGACAAGATCGATCTCGGTCCTCAGGGTTTCCTCTATCCGATGCCCATGACCCTGGTCGGGGCCGACCTTCCCATCGGACCCAACTTCCTCGCCGCTGCGTGGGTCACCCGCTGTCAGCCCAATCCTCCGCGCCTGGTAGCCGCGTTGAATGCGGCTCACGCCACCAACGCCGGCATCCGCGAGCACGGGGAGTTCAGCGTGTGCATCCCCAGCGTCGATCAGGTGGCGGTGACGGACTGGTGCGGCATCGTGTCGGCCAAGCGGGGCACCGACAAGGCCTCGCCCTTCACCATCTTTCGGGGATCCTTGGAGCATGCGCCCATGATCGCCGAATGTCCGCTCTGCCTGGAGTGCCGGGTGTATCAGATGGTGGACCTGATCACCCACGAGTTGTTCGTGGCCGACATCGTCGGGACCTGGACGGAGAAGCGCTTCCTGCTCGACGACAGCAAGCCCGACGTCGAGAAGTTGCGGCCGTTCGTCCTCACCATGCCCGACAACCGCTACTGGGCCATCGGAGAGCACATCGCCGACGCCTGGAGCGTGGGCCGGGGCTACCACGATGAGGGCGACGAGCGGTGACGCCAGCGAGTGACGGGGGTGACGCGGTGACGCGCGAGAAGTTTGGACGATTGTTCTCTCCCTTCGAGGTCGGAGGGCTCAAGCTCAAGAACAGGTTGATGATGGTCCCGCTCTTTCTGGGCTACGCCGGGCCGGCCGGTGCGGTGACCCCGGCGCTGCTGGAGCACTACCGCCTCATGGCCCGCAGTGGGGTGGCCTTGGTGGTCGTCGAGAACGTGAGTATCGACCACCCGGTGGCCAGCGGATCCCTGCTGGAACTGCGAGCCGACACCGATGGCTGTCTCGAAGGCCTGACCCGCCTGGCGCGGACCGTCAAGGACGAGGGGGCGCTGGCCTGTATTCAGCTGAACCACGCCGGCCGCTTCGCCAAGGCTGCCCCGGAGCCGGTCGCGCCGTCCGCAGTGCCGGCCTTTGGCCGCACTCCTCGGGCGCTCGACGCCGACGAATTGCCGGGCGTCGCTCAGAAGTTCGCCGAGACCGCTCGCCGGGCGCAGCAGGCCGGATTCGACATGGTCGAACTGCACGGAGGTACCGGCTACCTACTGTCGGAGTTCATCTCGCCGCGGACCAACCGCCGCACCGACGCGTACGGCGGGTCGCTCGAGAACCGCTGCCGCTTCCCGCTGGAGGTCATCGGCGCCGTCAAGGACACGGTGGGGGATATGCCGGTGGGTTACCGCTTCCTGGCCGACGAGTGGCTGCCCGACGGCTTGACCCTCGCGGAGTCGCGCCTTGCGGCACAGTTGCTGGAGGCAGCCGGACTCGTGTACCTGTCGGTGATGGGCGGCACGTATGAGTCCTTCGGCACCCCGCCCGTTATCGAGAGAGGCCAGAAGTCCGGGTATATGACGGACCTGGCAGCCACCGTGAAAGCCTCGGTAGGGATTCCGGTTGTGACTGCAGGCCGCATCGACTCGGGAGAACTGGCGGAGCGCATCATCGCAGAGGGACAGGCGGATCTGGTGGGGCTGGGGCGGATGCTCTGGGCCGATCCCGAATGGGTGGTCAAGGTCCGCGAAGGACGGGAAGACGAGATCATCCGCTGCGACTGCGCCGATGCGTGCAACAAGTCGGTCGCCGCGGGTAGGCCGGCGATCTGCGCCCGCTGGCCACGGGAGAAGCACCAGGCCTGGAAGGAGCTGGTCGGGGAGGCGTGACCTCGCCTCTCATTGGCGGGCACCGCCCCGCGCCCCACCAGGTGCGGCGGTCGGCCTGGCGCCAACGCGGCGCCCGTCGCCGTGCGTCGTTCTACAAAGTGAACTCCGGCAACTTCTTCGCGACCGCCACGTTCTTCAGGGTCACGTAGGCTGGGAGGCCGTCCTCGTAAGGTGGGTAGTCTTCGCCCTGGATGAGCGGGGTCAGGTAGTCTCGGCAGGCCTGGGTGATGCCGAAGCCATCCTCGGTGATGTAGTCGCGCGGCATCATCTTCTCCACGTTGGCCACCTCCGAGAGTGGGGCGGCACCCACGTCCCACACGTAGGGGTGGGTGGAGGTCCGCACGATGGTGGGCATCACCGAGTTCTCCCCGGCCAGGGCCAGTTCCACAGCCGCCTTGCCCATGGCATAGGCCTGCTCGACATCGGTGCGGGACGCGATGTGGCGGGCTGCGCGCTGCAGGTAGTCGGCGACCCCCCAGTGGTACTTGAAACCCAGCCCTTGGCGGACGATGTCTGCCACCACTGGGGCCACGCCGCCCAGTTGGGCATGACCGAAGGCGTCCTTCAGCCCTTGGTCGGCCAAGAAGGTGCCATCCGGGCTCTTGACCCCTTCGGAAACCACCACCGTGCAGTAGCCGAACCTATCCACGAACGCCTGCACTTTGGCGAGAAACCGCGCCCGGTCGAAGTCGATCTCCGGAAAAAGGATGATGATGGGGATCTCGGTCCCGGCGTCCGATGCCAGGCCACCCGCCGCGGCGATCCAGCCTGCGTGCCGACCCATCACCTCGAGCACGAAGACCTTGGTAGACGTCTTCGCCATGGAGCGCACGTCGAAGCTGGCCTCCCGCGTGGATACCGCGATGTACTTGGCCACGGAACCGAACCCGGGGCAGCTGTCGGTGATGGGGAGGTCGTTGTCCACCGTCTTGGGGACGTGGATGGCCTGGATGGGATAGCCGCCGCTCTCCGACAGAAGCGACACCTTGAGGCAGGTGTCGGCGGAGTCGCCGCCGCCGTTGTAGAAGAAGTAGCCGATGTCGTGGGCTTTGAACACCTCCAGGAGCCGGTCGTACTCGCGCGGGTCCTTCTCGACGCTCTTGAGCTTGTACCGAGCCGACCCGAAGGCGCCGGACGGGGTGTATCGCAGCGCAGCGATGGCGGCGTCGGACTCCTGACCGGTGTCGATCAGATCCTCGATCAGGGCTCCGATGATGCCGTTGCGGCCGGCAAAGACGGTGCCTATCACATCCCCGTGCAGGCGGGCCGTCTCGATGACACCGCAAGCGGAGGCGTTAATGACGGCCGTCACCCCGCCCGACTGCGCGTAGAACGCATTCCTGTTGCCCATGGTCGCCCTCGATTCCCTTCTTCGGAAGTTACCGCCATTCGAGACTCCGCCGATCCAGGCTCTGCCCCGCCACTGCAGAGTAGCGGGGTCGCCGGCGGGCCGCTCTTGTCCCCTCGCCTGCTGACCAGCATAAACCAGTCTGGCGCCAGTATGGCCGGATGCTTCTCAATGGAACATGCTCCCCAAAGAAGAAAAGGGAGGGCCGGCCTTGCGGCCGGCCCTCCCTTGGGCACCGAGGTGGCTGGTGGTTCCCTTACTGCAGGGTCCCTGCCACATCGATCGCGTCGACGCTGATGTACCTATCCGGGTTGGGAGTGGTGTTAGATGCCACGTTGGCCCATCTGATCTTCACGTTGTGGACGCCGTAGGGAACCACGACGCTCCACACGTCCTGCTGGTACCACGTGTTGTTGGGGTCGTTCAGGTTGACGTCCTGCCAGGCTCCGTTATCGACGGACACCTGAGCCAGACCCAGGGTCGAGCCGACGGTGGAGATCCACCCGAGCCGCACGCCGGTGAAATCGATGCTGATCTGACCGTTGGCGTTGAGTCGAGTGTAGCTGCCTCCGGACGCATTGGCCGTCGTGAACATCGCCCACGGACCGGTGTAGTCGAGCGGCGGTATCGCGGTCTGCTGCGTCCTGGTATTCGCCACCAGTCCGCCGCCGAAGATCTCGACGGCGTCGATGCTGACGTACAAGTCCGTGGTGGGCGTGGTGTTAGACGCCACATTGGCCCAGCTGATGGTCAGAGTGTGGGGACCGCTCGGAAGGGTACCGGTGCTGAACACCCTCTGCTGGTACTGGACGACCGCGTTGTTCAGGTTGACCTGAGTGGTCGCTCCTCCGTCGACGGACACGTTGGCGATGCCCAGAGTCGTGCCCTTCGTGGCGATCCAGTCGAGCCGGACACCGGTGAAGGGGATGGTGACCGTGGAGCCGTTCACGTTCGCGCGAGCGTAGTTGATGTTCCAGGCGGTGCTACCCCCGGGCTCGAAGTTCGCCCACGGATTGGGTCGAGGACCGGAGAAGCGGATCTGGCTCGACGCGCTCGCGGTGTACGCGGCGTCGACTCGGGTGAACGATACCAGAGTCGCCGATCACGTCAACCGCGTCGAGGCTGATGTACGGGTCGTTGGCTTGGGTGGTCGACCGGCTGAGCTTCACCGTATGGATTCCTGCAGGCAGCACGGGGGTAGTGAAGACGTTCTGCTGGTACTGGACGACCGACCGTTGCTCAGGTTGACCTGGGTGGTTCGGTCCTCCATCGACGGACACCAGCATGGTGCCCGGGTCGTGCCTTTGGTAGCGATCACAGACAACTGGGTGCCGTTGAAGGCGATCATCGACCAGGCATTGTTGGACCGGGTGCGCTGGTAGCTTCCCTGATACGGACCTGTCGTGGTCCCGGTAGCGGGGAATCTCTCCCAGGTGGTGTTGGGCGTGCCGGTGGTGTAGAAGATGCGACTGTCGGTGTTGTCATATCGGGTGAGAGCAACCGGACCGTCGACGATGTTGCTGTACGCCCGGGTGGTGACAGTCGGGAAGTTGGCTACCGGACCGGCCGCGCCGTAATCGACCGTGTCACCCACGGTGTTACGAGCTTCGATCCGGTACTTGTAGGTCACCGACCCGGTCGCGGTCGTGTCGGTGAAGGTCCGGGTACCCATGAACCTCGGATTCGACAGATCGGTCACCGGCAGAGCGGCGGTTCAGCGACATCAGGATGACGCCGGCGTCCTCCCATGCTCGCGCTGCCGAGGGGCTGGCGCTGGACCGCGAACGCTGTGTCGGCCAACGAGTTGTCGGTCCAGGTGAGCAGGACGCCGTTGCCGACCTTGGCCGCCGTGAGCCCTGTCGGAGCTTTCGGCAGGTTGGCCAGCGAGACGGGACGCATCATGTCCATTTCCTCATGGCTGAGGATATGGCAGTGGTAGACGTACTCGGCGCCGAAGTTGACGTAGTGGTTGTAGATGTCGACCGGGTTTCCGTCCGGCGCGACCGCCCTTGGGGCGATGCCGGCGGCGAGATCAACTGTCGACAGGGCTATGGGCGCATTCGTTGTCCGCCATCGGGCTGAGCAGCCTGATGCTGTTCGGCACGTCGAAGGGCAGTTTGGGGATCACCGGCCGCAGGGCCACGATGGTGTCCTGCAGCGGGCTGATCCGCAGCGTGTCTTTCCAGCCGAGCTCGTTGGCATCCGGCGGAATGATGATGTTGTCCCACGTTACCCGGTTCAGCACCTGCACGTCGTAGGCGTGGAAGTGGATCGGGTGTGTGTCGACGCCGTTGTGGGTGATCTTCCAGATTTGCGTTCCATCGGCACCCGATGAGATGGGCGTCACCTTGACGTCCGCTGTCGGCAATCCGGAAGTGTCGATTATCTCTGTTATCGGGAAGGTGTACGGGTGCAGGACCACGTTCTGCAGGCCGGGAGTGGCCGGGACGACCTCGACGCCCAGGTTGGCCTGCATTCTACCGAACTCATCGAAGGCTGAGGCGTTCGTCTCGTCGTGGATGGCCTTGGGCTCGATCTTCACCGAGATCGTTGCGCCGGTCCCGGTCCTCAGGGTGTTGAACTTGAACATGTCGCCACCCTGGTCGTTGATGCGGGCATAGCCGTCGCACCGCGTGCTGGTGCTGCCATCGGCGTTGCAGTATCCCGACGCCGCGAAGGTCGCGCCGTACGCGGAGTTGTACGGGGCCTGACCGACGATGATCGGGTGCTGGCCTGACTCGAACACACCGGAGCCGTCTGCTTTGTGCGAGAAGGCGGTGCGCAGCTTGGTCAGGTTGAAGGTCGGCGCCGGAGCCGCCGCCGCGATCTTCACCTGCATGATGGTGCGGGTGTTGGGCCCGTACCCGGGCAGAACGCCGGGGGCGCCGACCGGGCTGAGGTCCGGAGCGCCGGTGTAGTAGTCGTAGCTCGGGATCCTGGCCGGCCACGCTGCCGGACCATCGTTGTACAGGATGAGCGTCTGTCCGGCGAACTTGGAGAAGTCGACCACGACGTCGGCCCGCTCAGCGGGCGCGAGGGCCAGCGAGTGCTGGTCCACGTTGCCTACGTCGAACCGGGTCGGGTCGGTGATCCAGGTGATGGGCTGCTGGCCGTCGATCGTCGTCGGCGCCGGCAGGAAGCCGCCCTCAGTCCCGATCTGGATCCAGTCCGGTCCGGCCACGCTGAAGCTCAGGTCGGTCGGGTCCGCACTGCCTGGGCCGCCGACCATGTCCGGGGTCGGGAACACGACCGGGTCGGTCTGAGCCGCGGCGACTTCCGCTTCCTTGAGGGCTACCTCGGTGGCGCCGATGGCCTGGCCCGCGCTGTTGAGTCGGGCACTTACCGTGCTCGGGTCACCCACATACCACTGCAGGTTCCAGAAGCGGTCGTTGGCCGCGTTGAGGATCCGCAGGCGGTAGGTCTTGGGCTCGAGAGTGACGGTGGGGTAGACAGTACCGTTGACGAGCGGCGTGTCGTTGAACTGCTCCATCCCGGCAGAGATGTTCGGGGTACCCGGGATGAGCTGCGGCTCGCAGTACGGGTCGGTGTCGTATTTCCATGTCGCCGGGTCGTCGAGGTTGCACGCGGGATCGTAGTACGGGTTGGCGATCGGGCCGTACTTGGCGTCTCCGGCCGGAGGCCAGAACCACGGTCCATACATCCAGCGACCGAAGGCGCTCATGCCACTCGGGTCGCCGGGGTTCTGAGCCGGCATATAGACATGGTGGTACCAGAGGCTACCGTAGACCGCCCCAACGAGCCTTGTCCCAGGTCGGGTCTTGCCCGTAGGTGACGATGTTGCCGGCGCCGTCCTTGACGTCGTACAGCTGGCTGTCCTCGGGGACGAACGTCTTGTCCTGGATGATCAGCGGGATGCCGAGCCCCAGGCCCTCGAGCGCACCCGAACCGGCCTCCCCGAGGGTCGCCGGGTTGGGGTCGGCCATGAGCTTCTGCTCGGTCTGGTCGGTGATCAGATAGCCGGCCGCTTCACCAGCCATGACGTTGAGCCGGGTGATGCCCCACGCGTGGTCGTGGTAGAACATCAGGCGGGCGCTCTGCTGGTTGGTGTAGTAGAAGGTCTGGCAACCGTCGTCGTTCGCGGTGCAGACGTTCATGTCGGGGACGTTCTCAACGCTTACGCCCTGCGGCCAGGCATCGCCCTGGGCGCGCGGGGTGATCCACTGGTGCGGCGTGCCGTCGCTGATCCACGGAGTGTTGCCGCCATGCAGGTGGAGGGTCGCGCGGTTCTGGGAGAAGCATGTGCTTGACAACCCCGCCTGGTCGGTGCACACGGGGTTACGGATTAGGTCAACCACCGTTCCACCGGGGACCGGGGTGGGATCGTACTCGGCCATCCCGAAGGCGCCGGAACCCATCAGGGTGGAGTCGACGGGCAGGAACAGGCCGCCGTCCACCCCTTTGGGCAGGTAGTTGTGGAAGACGATCCTTACCGCCTTGTCCTTATTGGCCACGATCGTCGGGCCGAGGTACTGCGGACGGGTGACGCCGTAGACCTGTTGACCGTTTGCGTCAAGAATCGCCTGGTCCGCCTTGCCGTTGAACTGGTTGACCAGCGCGACGTGCTGGCTTCCCGTGATACCGCCGGTGTCGACCTGCACGTAGCCGCGAACGAGTGTCGTGGCGGGCAGCTCGCTGGAGAACTGCATCTTGTACTGGACCAATGCGACTACATAGGTGTCGGCGGGGGTGATCGCGTCGTTCGCCGCCTGGTTCGGATAGACGCCGAGATCGGGTACTGCCACAGGAATGGCCTTGCCCGTGGTCCGGACATACCGGAAGCCCCGCGTAGCCGCCGGGGCCGCACAGACCGGGCAGGCCGTCCTTGAACTTCTCGATGCCGCCGGCCGTGATATAGCCCGAGCCGCCATTGATAACGAGTGATCGACGAGATGGCGCCGTTGTCCACAGTCGCGGTAGCGGTCGCGCCGCTGCCGGCGCCGCCGGCGGCGGTCTCATTGATATTCACCGTCGGGGCGGAGGTGTAGCCCGCGCCGACCGTATCGACAGCCACCGAGTCGATGGCGATCGTGGCCTTAGCAGCAGCCAATTCTACAGGCGGAGCGCCTTGCGGAGGCGTGACCGGATCGCTCAGGGTGCCGTTGCGAACGACGACATTCGGCGCGGAGGAATAGCCCGAACCCGGGTTGTCCAACACGACGGCGGTGATCGTGCCGTTGGCGTCCATGTCGGCGTGGCCGGTGGCCTGCACGCCATTCGGATCGTCGGGCATGTCGAAGTCGACCGTAGGCGCGGTGTATCCAGACCCGCCGTCGGTCAGCGTGATCGCGTTGAGATGTCCGTAGGCGGTAGCCGTCGCCTGAGTGATGGCCCCGCCGCCGGTGAAGCTCACCGCGGGCGTCGTGTAGTTCGCCCCGGCGTTGGTCACCGTCACTGCGATGACTGCGCCGGACGCGGTGATATTGGCGGTGGCGCTGGCGCCGCTGCCGGCGCCCGTGATATTCACCGTCGCGCTGGTGTAGTCGTGACCGGGGGTGAGTACGTCGATGGCGGTGATCTTGCCGTCAGCTCCCACCGTCGCCCTGGCTGTGGCGCCGGTGCCGCCGGTGCCGGTGATCACTACGTTCGCGTCGGCAACAGTCAATGGGCTGAGCGCCCAGTTCGGCCACGGCCCAAAGTAATGCGGCACCTTGGTGGCATCCTGTGGGTTCGTTGGTGCGGCAAAGGTGTCGCCGCCCAAGCCTAACGATACAACCGTCAAAGCAGCCGCCAAGACGACAAAGAAAACGATGCTGAGCTTGGTTGTGCTGGATCGCCTAATGATCCTTCTGCTCATCGCGATAGCCCCCTCAACTTCCTCCCCGACCAACAACGGCCGGGGTCGGAGCAACAATAACAGCGCGGTCTGCCGGACCGAATATCTGCCTCACGCCTCCCTTCTCATCCCTCGGGCCGATCAGGCCTCGACAATCGGACAAGCTGTGCAACCCCTCAATCGATCGGTCTTGCAGTCGTGGATACCCACAATAGCAACATGCCGGCCCGAGGATTCCCCCGTTTCTGGCCGGAGAGTGCACTTCCTCTACCCGATGCCGGTACAATGCAAACATAGGAAATGCTAAGAATGCGGGGAGTATGAGAAACCCATGAGAAGGCTGGTCACCTGGGGAGGCACTCGCTGGGTGCTGGGCACCGTCGCACTGCTGGCTGCAGTGGCGGCCCTGTACCTCTTCACCGGCGAAGCAGCGGGCGGCGTTTCCCAAGCACCGCCGGCAAGCGCCGGCGATCTGAGCTTCGGGCCGGTAGGGGCCCCCGTGGTGCTCATCGAGTACTCCGACTTTCAGTGTGGCTACTGCGCGGCCTATTCCAGCATGCTCAAGCCACTCCGAGCGCAGTACGGCGATCGGGTGCGTTTTGTGTTCCGCTTCTTCCCTCTCGCGAATCATGAGTACGGCATGCTGTCGGCTCAGGCCGCATATGCCGCGGGCCTCCAGGGAAAGTTCTGGGAGATGCACGATCTGCTGTTCGAGAACCAGCAGGCGTGGGTCGAATCATCGGATCCCCGTCCGTATTTCGACGCTATGGCGGAGTACTTGGGCCTCGACCTGGACAAGTTCCACCAGGATATCGACGCCCCGTCGGCGATCGCCTTCATCCAGGAGCAGAAGAAGGCGGGTGAAGCCGCTGGCGTCAGCCACACCCCCTGGTTCATAGCGAACGACCAGGTGGTGATTCCGAGGAGCGCGGCGGACTTCGAGAAGATCTTCGAGGAGAAACGTGAAGCCAGGTAACAGGGCGGGCTATCGCAGGGGCGTCGTTTGGGGGCTCGTGCTCGCGTCGTTCATCGGGGTCGTCGCCTCGCTGTATCTCACGTTCGTGCATTATCAAGGGGTGGTGCCCCGATGCTACCTGGTCCAGGGCTGCGGCGCGGTGCAGACGAGCCAGTATTCGGTGGTCCTCGGTGTTCCAGTTGCGCTTCTCGGCACGGTGTATTTCGCTCTCATGTTCTATCTGGGCATAGGTCTCACCGCGACGAGAAAGCGGAGGCTGGTGATCACGTACAAGGTGCTCGCCTATCTGGGAGCTCTCGCCGCCATTCCTCTGTTTCTCCTCCAGGCGGTGGTGCTCAAGGCCTTCTGCACGTACTGCCTGGTAACGGAGGCCCTACTCATCGTGACGTGGATCGGGACCTTCTGGATAGAGCCGGCGCGCCCGGAGGCCCCGGCGGCGGCCAGCGGGGCCTCCGGGACGGGGCAGCCGAAAACCAAGAAGGGCAAGCCCGGCAGGCCGGCGGCGCCGCGAACCGCCGCGTAGGTCCGCCGCGGCGGCATCCCGCCGCCACCCACCGCCCGGCGCTGACTACATGGTAGTAGTAGGCGGCATGGGCATGCCGTCGGCCATGAGGTGCCACATACCCATCATCCCGATGTCCTCGTGCTCGATGATGTGGCAGTGGAACATGCACATGCCCGCGTAATCCATCACCGGCATGAGCAGGCGCACGACACCGCCCTTGGGCACGATGGTCACGTCCTTCATCGCCGGGGTCGTGGTGTAGAGGGAGGCGTACTTGGCGTCGCCGCCCGAAATCGACAAGCACCTGGGCCGCGTTCACGTGGTGGTGGAAAGGATGGTCCATGTTCGTTGGGTTGGTGACCTCCCACACCTCGTACGTGCCCTACGTCGGACATGGCGGTGTAGCAGTTCTCATGGTCCACGAAGGTGACTCCGTTGATGTAGCCCGCGGCCATGCCCATGGAAAGGGTGAGGTTCTTTTTCGGCGAGCATGCTGGTGTCCATCGACAGACGCTTGGCGTCCGGGTTCGACGGTCGTCGGTAGAGACTGCGTGACCCTACTCCCGCTGTAAGTGAGCGTGAGCAGGGTGACCTGCGGCGCTCGACATCATCCCCATCCGGCTGTACGGGCAGGCTGAGGAACTTGTAGGAAGCCGTGGTCTTGTCGGCCTTGATGAGCAGGTCGACGCGCTCCCCGGGGGAGAGCAGCACCTCGGTGATCGCGTAGGGCTTGTCGAGCAGGCCGGCCTCGGTTCCCACCAGGTACATGGTGTGGCCGGAGAGGCTCAGCCGGAAGAACCGGGCGGTGCAGGCATTGACGATGCGCCAGCGCTGCACCTGCCCGGGCTTTATGGTGCAGCCGCGGGTTGACCTGTCCGTTGACCATCACGGTGCTCGCCCTCGAGCCCGTGCATGTAGTCCATCTGCGAGGTGTGCGGGGCCGGGTTCGGAGCCCGAGAGGGTGATGTCCTTGAGCATCATGATGTGGGTCTCGTAGCTGCTCGAGTGCCGAGACCTGGTCCTCCACCACCAGGCAGCCGGACATGCCGGCCCACATCTGATCGCTGACCGACCCGTGGATGTGCGGGTGGTAGAAGTTGAGCGTCCCCGGATAGTGCTTGGACAGGTCGTACTCGTAAAGCGTGCTCTCGCCCGGCTCGAGCATCACCAGCATGTTGTCGCCGTGGCTGCCCGGCGTGAAGGGCATCATCGGTGGGGTCACCGGGTCGGGATTGTCGCCCGGGGTCACGTGTAGACCGTGAGTGTGCAGGTTGGTCATGTACTTGGGGTGCCCCAGGAAGTTCGTGGCCCCGTCACTGGGGAGGCTGTTGCTGAACTTGACCCGCAGCAAATCGGACGTGCGGGCCCGGATGGTGCCTCCCGGAAAGAGCCCGTTATAGGTCATGAGATTGGCAGTGGTCCCGTTCACGTTGATGGGGGCCATTCTCGCATCGAGCGCTACCTCCACCACGCCGGGCGTCTTGCTCGCGTTGGTCAGGGTGACCGGGTCTCGGTAGGCGGCGCCGACCGGGGGATCGACGACGCCCCCACCCATCATGCCGCCGCCGCCCATGCCGCCGCCGCCCATGCCCCCACCCATCATGCCGCCACCCATCATGCCGCCACCCATCATGCCCCCGCCCATGCCGCCGGTGGTCGTGGTGGTCGTCGTGCCGCGGGCGAGAGCGGCCAGCGCCTCAGCCGGCTTGGTGACCGCGGCTCCCACGGCAAGCGCCGCCGCCGTGCTCAGGAACTGCCGCCGTGTCATACGCGCCATCGCCGCACCTCTCTCGTCTCGAACGACTTCCCCTCCGGTCCGCGGAGGACTAGCAAGCCGGCAACAATGGAACACGCCGACTGTGTCTTTATCCCCGGCGGGATGGGCGCCCAAACCTTCCCCAGCCGGCGCGACGGCCAACCGACGGGTACCAGCCGCCCTGGGTTGCAGTTGGCCAGCGGTCCGGCACGGGTGGCGCGGTGTCCGGCTGCTAGAGTGTGGATACACGCGTCACCGTCATCCAGGAGGATCGACATGACCGCCACACCCACGCTCAAGATCGACGGCTACGCCCACATCTCGCCGGCCCGATACACCGAAGCCCTGCGCCGCGAGTTCCCGGGCTTCTACAAACAGATCCTCGGGATCACCCCACCCCTCTTCGACATGGAGACGCGCTTCAAGGTGATGGACGCCTTCGCCCCCATCGCCCAGGTGCTGACCGTGGGTCCGGTACCGCCGCTGGAGCACTTCGCCGACCCCGCCCGAGCAGCGGCGCTGGCCCGCCTGGCCAACGACGAGATGGCGGAACTGATCGCCAAGTACCCGGATCGCTTCGTGGCCGCCATCGCCCTCCTTCCCATGAACGACGTCGCAGGCGGCTCTCGACGAGACCGACCGGGCCATCAAGGAGCTGGGATTCAAAGGCATCTACGTTCACAGCAACATCAACGGCAAGCCCCTCGATGCGCCGGAGTTTCTGCCCCTCTTCGAGAAGATGGCGCCTACGATCTGCCCATCTACATCCATCCCGTGGCGGGGCAACGATTTCGCCGGAGTATGCGACCGAGGACGAGTCGAAGTACGCCATCGCCAGCACCTTCGGCTGGCCGTACGAGACCACCGCGGCCATGACCCGCATCGTCTTCAGCGGCCTGTTCGAACACTTCCCCAACCTGAAGATCGTCACCCACCACGGCGGCGGCATGGTGTCGTTTTTCGAGCAGCGGATGTACAGCACTACGGTCTGCTTCGAAAGCGCCTACCACGACTACGGCGAGATCTGCGAGCCGGCTGAAGAAGGCTCCCCTGGACTACTTCAAGATGTTCTACAACGACACGGCCATCCACGGGAACACGTCGGCGCTGATGCTGGCCTACAGCTTCTGGGGAGCGGACCGCATCATCTTCGCCGCCGACATGCCGCTGGGCGACCCCTCCTTCGGCCTGAGGAGCTACCCCCAGACCATCGGCGCCATCGACGCCATGGAAATCAGCGACGAGGACAAGGCGAAGATTCTGGGCGGCAACGTGGCCAGACTTCTCAAGCTCGCGCTACCGGCGTCGCTGTGAGCCCTGGCGCCCGCGATCCCTACTCGGCCTGTTCGAGCTCGAGACGTCTGGGCGTGAACGTGAAGTAGGCCACGATCCCCGAGGCCAGAATGACCCCTCCCGCGACTATCAGGGAGAAGCTCACCCCGCTGTGGACGGCGGCATAGGCTGCGCCCACCACCTTGGTCACCACGTCCCCGAACTGCGCCTCGGCCTGCTTGGCCTGCTTCGCCCGAGAACTGACCGGTCAGTACCGCGTCGATCACGAACTTGCGCCACTCCTCCGGCACCTCCAGCTGGATAAGACGCGTGGTGAGGAAGTCGATGAGCTTGTTGTTGAACAGGGAGCCGAGCGCAGCCACGCCTATCACCGTGCCCACCTCCCGCGCGGTGGTCGTCGCCGAGGCGGCCATACCCGAGTGTCTGGCCGGCAGGGCCGACAGCGCCACCGAGGTGATCGGCACCACCGCGATCCCGAACCCGATCCCGGCCAGAAGTAGCGAAAACACCATGGGCAGATACGTGACGCTCCCGCTGAGGGAGAGGTCGGTGAAAAGCACGCCCGCCCCGGCGCAGAAGCAGCCGACGGTCACGGGGATGCGGGGGCCGGAATCGGCCACCCATCTTCCGGCCACGGTAGAGGCCACGATCATCCCCACGGCCATGGGCACGAAGAGCGCGGCCGTCTGGTAGGCGGTGTATCCCAGGACCACCTGGAGGTAGAGCGCGGTCAGGAAGAAGATGGAGAACACCCCGAAGTAGGTTGCGAACGCGACGGCCAGAGATCCCGAGAACGCCGGCTTTCGCAGGTACCTCACCTGGAGCATGGGAGCTTTGCTGCGCAACTCGAAGAACGTGAACAAGGCTCCGGTGGCGATGCCGATCGCGAAGAGGGCCAGGACGTGGGGCGCGGTGTATCCCGGCATTCTCGCCGATGATGATGGCGAAGACGACGGTGCCCAGAGCGACGGGCCCCAGGATGAAGCCGGGCCAATCGAAGCGGCCGGCCTCGGGGTCGGAGCTTTCCGGGACCGTCCGCAGGGCCGCCGCGAAGGCGATCACCCCGGCGGCTACGTTGAACCAGAAGATGGCCGGCCAACCGCCCAAGCCCACCAGGATGCCGCCTATCACCGGTCCCATGGCCAGGGCGAGGCCGGCGACGGCAGCCCAGATGCCCAGGGCCCGGGCCCGGTCGCGCCGTTCCGGATACACGTGCCGCAGGATGGAGAGCGTACCGGGCTCGCAGGCGGCCGCCCCGATGCCCATGATGCCGCGGGAGGCGATGAGCACCTCGGTGTTGGGCGCCAGCGCCCCGAGGACAGACCCGGCCACGAAGACCCCCACGCCGGCCAGCATCACCTTGCGCCGCCCCAGCCGGTCGCCCAGGCTACCGAAGGCCAGCATGAGACTGGCGAACATGAGTGCGTAGGCGTTGACGATCCACTGGAGGTCGGCCACGGTGGTGTGGAGCGTCTGCTGCAGGTCGTACAGCGCGACGCTCATGATGGTCGTATCGAGGAACGTCAGGAAGAGGATGCCGCTGAGCGTGGCCAGCGCGAGGCGGGACGCTCTGGTGCCGCGTGGTAGGACCGAATCCACCAGACTCATAGGGCTCCTCTGCCTCGCGCTTCCCCCTAACGCTCCAGGCCACAATATCAGCAGCCGGCCCGGGTTCCAACAGCGAGGCGGCCGGCGGCAGGGGCCGCCCCGGCTCGCCCGTCCGGCGCCCGCTCCCGGTAGAATGCACACCCGATGACGCTTTCGGAGGCATACGCGACGCTGGGACTGTCGGAGGAGGCTACCGCCGCCGACGTCAAGGCCGCCTACCGGCGCCGGGTGGTCCGAGCCCATCCCGACCGGGGCGGCAGCGCGTCCGAGTTCATAAAGGTCCGCGCCGCCTACGAGATCCTGCTGGGCTTCTTGAAGGAGGCTCCGACCTCGGCCGGAGCGCGGGCGCCCGCGGGCGAGGCGCAGGGAGCCGCGGCTGCCCGCGCCGAGCAGGACGACGACATCCCCATCCCCGATGACCTCCGCGCCGTGATCGATCAGATCGTGGCTGAGTTCAGGCAGCACCAGCGCTGGGCGGAACAGGAGACCCTGGCGCAACTCGCAGCCTTCGAGGCACACATGACCCGGTACATCCAGAAGGCCACCCGCGCCGAACTGCGTCAGTTCGGCGGTGTGTTTCGCACCTCGTGGGATGCAATACTTCGTGCATTATTTGATAGATGCAACGCACAGAGCGATGAGATCCTCCGGCGCTACGAGAGCTGGTATTCGGAGAGCACGCAGGCGGTGTTCGACGACATGTACCGCAGGGACCTGCTCTCCTTCGCACGCCGCCGCCGCTTCTGGGAGGTGTTCCTGGTCCTCGGAGCTATCGCTGGTGCGCTGACCGTGGTCATCGGCTGGGGGGAACCACGCCGCTGGATATCGATCGCGGTGCTGGCGATCGCTTTCGGGCTGGCCTTCCTGGTCCATTGGCGGTCGGCACGGGGGCGCCGCAAGGTGCGACAGAAGGTGGAGGCGCTGAGCATCGTGCCCTTCGAGATCCCCCGGGACGCTCAGTTTCAGACCGAGGCCACCCTTCGCCAGGGGCGGCGCACGACGGCGGCGCTGGGAATGGCCGGGCTCTTCCTGGGGAGTGCCGCGGCGGGTGGGCTGGCCGTACCCGCCGCGGTGGCGGTGGCGGGCGCGGCGTTGGGCGGGGCGGTCGACCGCCTGGTCAACCCCACCGGCCGCATGCGCGAGAGCATGCAGGCAGAGCTGATGCGCTTCATGTCCACGGCCCGACCCCAGGTGGTGCGCTACGTGATGGAGGCCCACCAGGAGTTACTCGCCGACGTGCGCCTCAAGATCACCGAAAGCTACCAGGAGCGGGTCAAGTCGACGGTGAAGCTCCTCGCCTCGCCGTCCGTGGACCGCGCTGCCCCGCGCTAGCAGGCTGCAGCCTCCTAGCCTAGGAGCTCACCGCGGCGGTGGGAGCCTCCTGGAACGGGTGCATCCGTACCACCAGCGAGAAGAGATAGGGGTAGTTCGTCTTGAGGTGTTCCGCGTACAGCACCCACTCGGCCATGACGGCAGTGTAGGCCCGGCGGATGTCGATCTCCAGGTGGGCCTCGTCGGCGGGCGCCAGGCCGATCAATACTTCCCGGGCCTCGAGCTCGTCCACTACGTGCATCACAGCCCACAGCAGGTCGGTGAAGCGATCGTGCTCGATGAGATTGGGGTTTTCCAATAGGCGCAGGATGAAGTCACGCTTCTCGAGCATGTACACCCTCAGATCGTCGAGATCCACTTGGCTCAGGTCGACCTCACACTGGAGGGTCCGCGCGAACTGGGAGGCCCGGGAGAAATCGTCCTTTTTCCAGGAAGCCTTCAGATGCAGACGCTCCCGGATCTCGGTGCCTCCGCACATGGCGGGCAGGAGCCGGGCCAGCAAAGGGGTCCCCAGCTCGCCGAAGAAGGCTCCTATCACCATGTTGAGCTTCTGAGCGATGGCTCCCTTCTCGCGCCGGGAGATGATTCGCTCGACGATGACGCCCACGACCAGCACCTCGATCGGCAGGAAGGCCAGGTCGATCCACAGGTAGAAGAAGAGGTTGCGGCCGTCCCTGAACACCAGGTAGTTGAGTGCATAGAGGACGGCCGACACGACGACAAGGACGACGCCGACGATCAAAAGGAAGCGCCGGTCGCTCCGGCTGGGGGAGGGGCCGGACGGCTTGTTCACTGCCTTCTCCATGGGGCCGTCATGCGGGCCTGTAGCGTCATTCGATGGTCCCTCCCGGCCTCGGGTCCGGGCGCTTCCGGGGCGCTTCCTGGGCGCCGTCACTATAGCAGCACGGTATACTTCCCCATATGAACGAGTCCACACATCAGGCCGGTGAGCCGTACGGCGCAGCCGCGATTCGGGAGAACAAGCTCGAGCCCTGGCCGAACCCCCACCCGGAACGGCCTTACCTGGTGTCGCTCGACATCCCGGAGTTCACCTGCCTCTGTCCGCGCTCCGGCTTTCCCGATTTCGCCCTCATCAAAGTACGCTACCAGCCCCGGGATTGGATCGTGGAGCTCCGTTCGCTCAAACTCTATATCAACGGCTACCGGGACCGCCCGATATCGCATGAGGCTGCGGCCAACCAGATCCTGGACGATCTCGTGACGCTGCTCCAGCCCCGGTGGATGCGGGTGACGGCCGATTTCACCGTGCGAGGCAACATCAAGACGGTGGTGACGGTGGAGCACGGCTGCCGGGAACGGGCGTGAACGGCGGCATGACCCACTGCCTGCTGCTGAGCGGCGGGCTCGACTCCACCACCCTGGCGGCTTGGGTCAAAGAGCAGCACCCGGGGCAGACCGTCAAGGCCTACACCTTCCTCTATGGACAGAAGCATGCGGTCGAGCTAGAAGCGGCTCGCAACGTGGCGATCTTCTACGGGATGGAGCATTTCCTGGTGCAACTGCCGCCCATCCGCGGGTCGGCGCTCACCGACGCCGACGAGACCCTGCCGGAGGGACGGGACCTGACCGCGGCCACGGGCGTGGCGCCCTCGTACGTACCTGCGCGCAACCTCGTGTTCCTAGCGGAGATGGCCAGCCTGCAGGACGCCGACGGCCCGGCGGTGCTATGGCTGGGCGTGCACCACGACGATCACACCGGCTATCCCGATTGCCGTCCTGAGTTCGTGGACGCCGCCGACCAGGCGGTGCGGTTGGGAACGCAGTATCAGCTCCGGGTCCGGGCGCCGTTCGTGCAGTGGACCAAGGCGGAGATCGTCCTCTGGGGCCTCTCCCACGGCGTGCCCTACGGGTTGACCCACTCCTGCTACCAGGGTCTCAGCCCGGCCTGCGGCGTGTGCGATACCTGCCAGGCCCGCTTGGGTGCCTTCACAGCCGCCGGTGCCGCCGACCCGATCCCGTACCGGCCAAGGCCCTGAGGCGTGGTGCGCCGATGACGACCACCATAACCGTCGCGGCCACGTTCGCCGCCGCCCACCGACTACCCAACCACGAAGGCAAGTGCTTCCGGCTGCACGGGCACACCTACGGGTTGGAAGTCACGGTCGCGGGGACTCCCCAGATCTCCGGCCCCGCCGCCGGCATGGTGATGGACTTCGCCGACCTGCGTGCGCGGGTGGATGAACTGGTTGTTGCACGGCTCGACCATCAGTTGCTCAACGACCAGTTCGACTTCGTGCCCACGTCGGAGGCTGTGGCCGGCTGGATCTTCCAGCAACTGGAAGACGCCGGGCTGCCGGTGGTGCGGGTGCGTCTGGCGGAGGGGCCGAATTCGTACGTCGAGGTGACTGCCTGAGAGTTCTCGAGATCTTCGATTCCCTTCAGGGCGAGGGTTACTGGGCCGGCGTTCCCATGACCTTCGTCCGCCTGGCCGGCTGCAATGCGCCGGCACTGGGGCTGGGTTGCGTCCGGTGGTGCGACACTTCCGGAAGTTGGGAAGCTGGATCCGGGACGGAGCTGTTTCCGGAGGAGATAGCCGACCGGGTGGGGCTGCCGCGCCTATGCCTTACCGGGGGCGAACCGCTGCTGCAGGCGGAGGGCGTCGTCGCGCTGGTCGCCGCGGCCCATGCCCGAGGGATCAGAGTGCACCTGGAGACCAACGGAACCCTCGACCCGCCTCGCGCGGCGGCCGGGCAGGGGCAGCGCGATGGGCAACCGGCGGTGCGAGGGGAGGGGCGCGTGCCGGGCGGCTCAGCCGCCGAGCCTCTGTTCGACTGGGCGGTCGTCAGTCCCAAGCCTCCGGACTACTTCATCGCCCCGGGATGGGGGGGTATCGTCGACGAGCTGAAGCTGGTGACCGACGAATGGCTGGACGCGGCTACCGCGGAGCGGCTGGCCGCCGCGCACGCCGAAGCCATCATCTCGATCCAGCCGGTATGGGTCGGAGACAGCGGGCCCGCTGCGCGACGGGCTTACAGACTGGTGATGGATCATCCTGAGTGGAGGCTGTCTCTCCAGACCCACAAGTACCTCGGCATCCGCTGACGCCTTCGCCCCGGCGAAACGAGTACAATCGTATAGTGGATGTGGTTCTTTGATGGGGGAGGGCGATATGGATCCCGAGCAGGGCCCACAGGCACAGAACCCGCCGCCCTACGGCGGCCAGCAGCCGGAGCAGCCGCTCCAATATCCGCCCCAGTATCCCCCGCAGCAGCCGCCGCAGTATCCGCCCCCGCACCACCGGCATGAAAAGCAGGACGAGAAGCAGGGGGAGAAGGAGCAGGAGAAGCAGCAGGAGAAAGGGCAGGGGCTCGACGAGAAGTACCGCCGCAACCCCCTGGGCTTCGTGACGTTCGCCATTCTGGTCATCTGGCTAGGGATCACCCTCCTCCTGCAGAACGCCGGAGTCATCTCGACCAGCGACCACGGCTGGGCCATCTTCTTCTGGGGCGGCGGGGCCTTGATCCTCGCGGTGGCGCTCCTGCGTCTGGCAGTCCCGCGGTGGAGGCGCCCGATCGTGGGCTCCGTCGTATGGGGAGCCATTTGGCTGGGAATCGGGTTCGGACTCTGGTACGGGAATTGGGAGATCATCGGGCCCATAGTTATCATCGCCGTCGGTGTGGCCATCCTTCTGGGGCGGCTGGCGCCCCGGCGCTGATGGCAGCCCTGATGCAGACCAGGCGCCTGGGCGCGACCGGGCCCGAACTGTCACTGGTGGGTTTGGGCTGCAACAACTTCGGCTCGCGTATGGATGAGGCCCAGGCCCGGCGCGTGGTCCGGGCCGCGGTCGACGCGGGCATCACCCACTTCGACACGGCGGAGAGCTACGGCGGCGGTCAGTCCGAAGTCTTCCTCGGCAAAGGTCTGGGATCGAATAGGGACCGGGTGATCGTGTCCACGAAGTTCGCCCCGCGGCCGGCGGGCGAGGTCTACGAGCCAGGGGCGCTCAGCCGGCGCATTTTCGAGGGGTGCGAGCTCAGCCTCAGGCGGCTCGGCACCGACCGAATCGACCTCTACTATCAGCACCGCCCCGATCCCCGGGCCCCGGAAGAGGAGGCCCTCGAAGCCCTCGGGAAACTGGTGGCCGCGGGCAAAGTGGTGAAGGTGGCCTGCTCGAACTTCAGCGCCGCCCAGATCGACGAGGCCGCCCGGATCTCGACCTCCCGCAGCCTGCCCGCCTTCGTAGCCTCGCAGATCCACTGGAACCTGCTGTTCAGGAGCGAGGAAGCGGAGCACATCCCGGCGGTCCGGCGCCACGGCATGGGCATCGTGCCCTATTTCCCGCTGGAATCCGGCCTGCTTACCGGCAAGTACCAGGTCGGGGCCTATCCGGAGGGGTCCCGGCTGGTGACCTCTCCGCGCTTCGGCGAGTTGGCTTCGGAGCAGACCTTCGCGTACATCGAGCGCCTGGCGCAGTTTGCCGAACAGCACGACCACACGCTCCTCGAGCTCGCGTTCGGTTGGCTCCTCGCCCAGGAGGGCGTGGCGTCGGTGATAGCCGGGGCTATGACGCCCGAGCAGGTGGGGGAGAACGCGCGGGCCGGCCAAGTTTGGCGGCTGACCGCGGCCGATCTGGAGGAGCTCCCGCAGCCGGTCTGAGGGCCGCTAGCGGATCCTCATGTGGCGCTCACAGCCGACCCATATTCAAACTGGTGAACTCCCGCCAATAGTAGTCCAGGCTGGTCCACCAGTTGCTCTCCCTCCCGATGCAGCGGAAGTACGGGGGGCGGACGGCCAGGATGGTGTCGCCGATGCGATAGCGCGCCAGGATAGGAGTGGTCACCACCAGGCTGCCCACCTCGCCCGGCTTCATCTCATGGAGCATCTTGATGCCCGAACGCGTCTGCACTTCGAAGAAGAAGAGGTCGTAGTTTGGCACCCAGGCCTTGCGGTCGTCGCGCTGCTGGCCGAACATGCCCTCGGTGGCGCCGTAGATCTCCCGGATGGCGACCGGCCCGTACATCGCGGTGAGCGTGGCGGCGTGCCTGGTGTTGATGCCGGGGGTGCTGCCCAGGGTCATGATCTGGGTCTTCCACCACTGCTTGGGATAGACGCCGTGCCGTTTCCGCAAATAGCGGCCGAACTCGAGGGCTGTCTGGCACACCCCTCCCACCAGCGTGACGTTCTCGCCGCGGCACTTCTCGATCGCCAACTCGAAGCGGTTGTCCCAATCCTGGCGGGATGTCCCCCCGCCTAGCGCGTCGATCTCCTCCTGGGCGGGGACCGAACGAATGGGCGTGAACTTGGACACGTGCTTGGTGTAGATGCCGGAGCTGTAGCCGTATTCGAGGTCGCGGTCGCCCACTCGAACAGTGCCGACTGTAGAGGGGAAGTTGAGGTTGAGGTTCACCCCGGCAAAGAGGTCCAGGCGCTGGGTGGCGGCGACGTAGGACATCATGGCCCGCCCGGCGCTGATGCGCATCTGCAGGTCGGTGGGGGTCATGGGGATGAACTTAGACTCACCCTCCACTGTCCCTCGGGTGATGGCCCATCCCACCGGCTCTTCGTTGAGGAGCAGCCCGGTCTCTCCGGACATGACCGCTTCGATGAGCGGCTTGTAGTCGTCGTAGGTCATGATCGGAAAGGCCCGACGGTAGGCGTCGGCGAGCGCGGCAAGGGCGGCCGCTGCCGGCGCACCGGCCGCTGGTCCGCCGGCGTCGGCGAGTGCTTGTGTTCCGGTCTGGGCCACCTTCGCGGCCCCGTGGTCGGCGCCATAGGTGGTGGCGGCGAAGGCGGCGAGGATCCGGCGAAGGACAGTCTCTTGAGCCCGGACCGGATCGGCCACTGCCGCATGCCAGGGCTGCAGTTGCTCGGCTAGAGCCTGCGCGGCGCCGGCGGCTCCCGCCGGGCGCGCCGGACTCGGAGCGGGTGGGAGCGTTTCTGATGGGCCGGAGGCGCCATTGGCACCGGGCGGCGGCTGAGCGCCCGAGGAGCCGGTCACGGAGCCGTTCACGCCGCTGAGAGGTGCCTGTTCCATCGTGCCCCCATCTACGGTCGGTCGGGTCGGCGGTTAACATCGTGCCTCGCCCTGCGCGGGCCACCGCCCCATTGCCTTCATAGAGTAAGGATGAGCAGCGAATAATGCTAGGGAACGGCGCAGCAGCCGGCCGAGACCCCGGGCCGAAAGAAGGAAATACCTGCAAAACGTCGTAATGGGCTTGGCGTGTGACATGGTGGACGGCGGCCGGTATGCGAACCATGTGGGATAATGTCGCGATGCGAAAGATCCATCAGTTCGGTGTCTATCCTCATATCCCGGCCAGGATCGGCGGGCTGGAGGAACTCGCCTACAACCTTCGCTGGAGCTGGGACGACAGGACCTACCGACTGTTCCAGCACCTCGATGCCGAGATGCTCGAGAAGTGTGGGGGGAACCCCGTGCTGTTGCTGCGCCGGGTGTCCCGGGACAAGCTCGAGCGCGCGGCTCTCGACCCCACCTTCCTGGCCCATCTCGACGGCGATCTCGACGACCTCCACTGCTACCTGAGAGAGCCGGGCTGGTTCCGGACCCATCATCCCGAGCACGCCGACACCTGCGTTGCCTACTTCTGCATGGAGTTCGGGCTTGCGTCGTGTCTCCCCATCTACTCGGGAGGTCTCGGGGTACTTGCCGGGGACCACCTCAAATCTGCCAGCGGGCTCGATATCCCCTTGGTGGCAGTGGGCCTCCTCTACAACCGGGGCTACTTCGTCCAGCAGTTGGACGACAACGGCTGGCAGCGCGAGAAGTACCGGGTGCAGGATCTCGGCACTCTTCCGATCAGGCCGGTCATGACCGGGGAGACGTGGCTGCATGCCCGGACCTGGGCGTCCGAGCCGGGCCAAGCGGAGCGGCACGATGCGGGAGCTGGCCACGCCAAGCCTCTCAAGATCTCGCTGGACATCGCCGGGCGAACGGTATGGGCCCAGGTCTGGAGGGCGCAGGTGGGACGCATCCCGCTCTATCTGCTCGACACGGCCGTGCCCGAGAACGACCCGACGGCGCAGCGCATCACCAACGAGCTCTACGGCGGCGGGCCTGAGGATCGGCTTGCCCAGGAGTTGGTGCTCGGCATTGGCGGGATGAGGGCGCTGCGGGCCGTCGAGGCTTGGCCCCAGGTCTGCCACCTCAACGAGGGGCATGCGGTCTTCACCAGCCTGGAGCGGATGCGCCACCTCATGGAGACCGAGAAGCTCGGCTTCATGGAGGCCCGGCAGGCGACGAGCGCGGGGACCCTCTTCACCACCCACACGCCGGTCTCGGCCGGGTTCGACCTGTTCCCGGAGTCGCTGATCAGCCACGATCTGGGGCCGACGCTCAAGGAGCTCGGTCTTACTGTGGAGCAGTTCATGCGCATGGGACGGGTGCACCGTGATGACCATCACGAGGACTTCAATGTGGCCGTCCTCGCCCTCCGGCAGTCCCCGCGCCGCAACGCGGTGAGCCGGCTCCATCGCCGGGTGACCGCCCGAATGATGCAGCCCGGCTGGCCGGAATTCCCGCCCAGCGAGATGCCGGTGGGATCGGTCACCAACGGTGTGCACACCCGGACCTGGGTGGCAGCCGAGATCGCCCAGCTATTCGACCGCTATCTAGGTTCTGGCTGGTGCGAAGACGCGTCCGACCGGTCGGCATGGCAACGGGTGGACCACATCCCCGACCTGGAGTTGTGGCGGGCTCACAGCCGCCTGCGCGAGCGCCTTGTGGCCTACGCCCGCGAAGAGGCGGAGGCCCGCTCTCCGGAGGGGCGCCCGGGCGGGGGGTTCATGGGTCCCGAGTCGAGGCTGCCTCTGCGGTCCGACGCTCTCACCATAGGCTTCGCCCGCCGTTTCGCTACTTACAAGAGGGCGACGCTGTTGTTCCGCGATGTCTGCCGGCTGAAGGCCATCCTGCAGAACGAGGCCCGGCCGGTGCAGTTGCTGCTGTCCGGCAAAGCCCATCCCCGCGATGGGGCAGGCAAGGAGTTCATCCGCGAGATGCTCGACGTGGTCAAGCGGGAAGGTCTGCGCGACAGCGTGGTGTTCATCGAAGACTACGACTTGAGCAAGGCCGCCATGCTGGTGCAGGGGGTGGACGTTTGGCTCAACACCCCCCGCCGCCCCTACGAGGCGTCCGGCACCAGCGGCATGAAGGTCGTGCCGAACGGGGGCCTCAACCTCTCCGTCCTCGACGGCTGGTGGGTCGAGGGATACCGCCCCGGAGTGGGCTGGGCTATCGGCTCCGGCCAGGAGGCGGACCATCCCGCCCATCAGGACCAGCTCGATTCGGAACACCTTTATTCCCTGCTCGAGAACGAGGTGGTCCCCCTCTTCTACTCTCGCGATGCCGATGGACTGCCGCGAGGCTGGATCGCCATGATGAAGGAGTCCATCAAGGTGCTCGCCCCCTCGTTTTCCGGCGACCGAATGGTCAAGCAGTACGCCGAGTGCTTCTATCTGCCCGCGGCAGACCACTACCGGCGGCTCGCGGCGAACGGATTCGCCGAGGCGAAGGAATTGGCCGCCTGGAAGGCCCGGGTGCGCGAGGCCTGGCCTGGGGTGAAGATCGTCGCCACGCCGGATACCGAACAGGCGCCGGGCGCCACCGACAGCTTCGAGGTGCCGGTGGGGGAGGAGATCGCCGTCGCAGCGCGCGTCGATCTGGCTGGACTACGGCCCGAGGATGTGACCGTGGAGGCCTACTACGGCAGCCTGCGTCCGGACGGCAGCCTGCGGACGGGCCGGGGCGTGGCCCTCGACCTGGCCGAACATCAGGATGGGCACTACCTCTACAGGGGGACGGTGCCCGCCCAGACCTCAGGGCTGCACGGCTACGCGGTCCGCGTGCTGCCGCGCCACGACGACGTGCTGGTGCCACACGAACTGCCCCTGATCACCTGGGAGGAAGGCGAGGAGTAGCTGCCCCCGGGCGCTGAGTGGGTCGCGTCTAGGCGAGGAACGGCACGCAGTAGGGGCCGTGCGGCAGCACCGCTATGGGCAGACCCGGGTCTTCTTCTCGCGCACGCCTGACCAGAATGCTGATGTCATCGACAGGCTCCAGACGGGCCAGCGCCAGGTCGGCGGGACTCAGACCGGCCGAGTAGACCAGTACCCGGGCACGCGCCTGGATGCGGGCCTGCACCTGGATCTGCCACTGGTCGGGCAACACCTTCTCGCACTCGAGGATCCTGGCATTGGCCAGGCGGATGTCCTCGCCAGGTTGCAGCATGTCCTCGTATACACACGAGTTCGGCAGCCCGTACCGGCATTCGGCCGCGAGCACGATGGTGCCCCCGTCGGTGACGATCTCCGCCGCCGCCGCCACGCCCTTGATGGCCTGGTAGAAGTTCTGATCGAGAGGGTAGCCCCCGCTCGTGGAGATCACCAACGGGAAGCGGCGCTCCACCCGGCGCATGGTGGTCTTTCGGGCTATCCGGGCGGCGGCCTGATGGGCCGCGGCCGTGGGACCGGCGAACGCATGGGTGATGCGTTTGGCGGAGTCCATCACGAGTTCCAGCGAAAAGTGGGGGGGAGCCAGCGCCGCGACCGCCCGAATGGCGTCGTGGACGGGATTTCCCTGGACGATGCCCCAGGTCGCCTTCTCCTCTCCCACTCGGCTGCCTTTGTGCAGGCTCATGACGGTCTCGAGCCCGGCGCTACCGATCGACACCAGCTTCGGGCCGCCGCTGAAGCCCGCGAACAGGTGGGGTTCCACCAGCCCGCTGGAGATGCGGAAGTCCGCCTCGACCCAGCGCCGGTCGAGGGCCACCGGGACGTCGGAGGCAGGCGGCGCGGCGGGGCCGAGAGGAACCAGTTGCGAGCTGTCCCGGCAGTCGTGGATGGCCACTTTGCAGCGGCGCCGCACCTCCGGGCCCAGTATGGTCTCGACGACCTCCGGGGGGTCCGCGTAGTGCGTGCCCCCGGCGATGAGGACGGTCACGTCGCCGTCTGCCCCGGCTCGGCCCAGCTCGGTCAGCATGGCTTCGAGGACGGCCCGCTGCGGATGGGGCCGAGTGCCGTCGGGTACTGCGATGACCACCCGCTGCCCGGGCCGCGCCAGCCGCGCGAGCGCGGCCCCCGCCACCGGCTGCCGCAACGCCTCGAGCAAGGCTCCGTCGGGGTCGACGAGCGGGGGGGCTTCGTCGGGCAGCACGACGGTGCAGTCGTCAGGAAGGTCGACGATCAGACCGCTGGCACCGTAGTCGAGCTTGATGTGCATGGGGCACAAGATACCAGCCCGGCCGGCACTACGCAGGTTCCGCACCCCCGGCCGGCCCTAGTCGCCTCGCGCCGCCGCGGTCAGTGGCTCCTGCCGGGCAGCCAGACGTCGCGCAGCTGGAGCGGCTCTTTCAGGTCGCGCCGCGATTTCCAGAGGACCACCCCAGCGTTCACCAGCCAGATGACCACCAGGTAAGCGGCGGGCGCGAAAAGCAGGATGTAGACCAGCAGCGACAACAGACCGAACGCCAGTACCCAGCCGTCGGCCTTGAGGAAGGCCCAGAAGATGCCCATGCTGATCCCCAGAGCGAAGAACCCCCCAAACTGCAGGAGCCCGCTCCAGACGCCGAATGTGGCGGCGACGGCCTTGCCCCCGTGGCCGCGCAGAAAGGGGGAGAAGGCGTGCCCGAAGATGGGGGCCAGGGCGACAGGGACCAGCGCCCACGTACTGAGGCCGAAGGTGTAGTGAGCGACCGCCACCGGTACTGCGCCCTTGCTGTAATCGAGCGCGGCTCCCGGCACCCCCACGCGCCAGCCTCCTGCGCGCCAGGCGTTCCCGGCCCCCGGGTTGCCGTCGCCATAGTCCCTGATGTCCACCCTCAGCACCAGCCGGGCAAGCAGGTAGGCGAACGGGACACAGCCGACCGCCAGCGCCGCAAGGGTACAAACGACGACCGCTGTCAGATCCGTGCCGATGACGCCTCCCAGGGCGAGCATGGAGCGTGGAGCAATACTACCGCGCGGTGGCTCCTCCCATGTTTCTCTCGGGTGCGCTACCCGGCCGCCGCTCAGGCCATCCGTCATTCCCGCCGATACAGCAGATGTGGCCGGTCAGCCACCCTGAGGTGGCCGCCCGACATGACGACCTGAATGGGAGGGAGTCGATGAAACGCCGAGGCCTGATCTTTGCCCTTTCCTTTTTGGTTGCCCTTTTCACCGTTGCCGTCCTCGCTCCTGCGGCCCTGGCCTATCGGATGGACGTGCCGGTCTGGAAGCAGGGCGACCCCCGGTGGGCCGGCGCGCATCTGGGCGGTAGCTCGTACACCATGGCCAGATCGGGCTGCGCCGTGACAGCTGTGGCGATGGTGGCCGCATACTTCGGGTCGACGAAAGACCCGGGTGCGCTGGTCCGCGCTCTCAACGCAAATGGTGGTCTCAATTCTGCTGGTGACCTCTACTGGCAGAGAGTCCCCGCGGCCGCGGGAGGCAGTGTCAAGTATGTGGCGCGCTTCGGCTACTCTTCTCTCGCCCGGATCAATCAGGAAATCGACGCCGGCTATCCCGTGATAGTCAAAGTGAACCGCAGGGGCAACACGCACTTCGTGGTCATAACAGGGCGGAGCGGGTCCACGTACTACATCAACGATCCGGCAGAGGGCGACAGGTCCACGCTCAATGCGCGGTACGGCGCCCCTGGCCGGGTTATCCTCGGCTTCCGCGTGTTCCGGGGCACCCCTCCTTCGCCGTCAGAGGGCCTGGTCACGCGCTATGAGCAGAACAGCGGCGCCCTGGTCTACAAGGGCGGTTGGAGTGTCTCGTCAGGCGCTGCAGCTTCCGCGGGGAGCTTCCGCTATGCAGACGCGCGCGGCGGTTCCATCACCGTGACATTCAAAGGCACGTTCCTCGCCTGGGTCGCCAAGAAGAGCCCGGTGTACGGCAAGGCCAGCGTGAGCGTGGACGGGGGTCCGGCCGCGACCGTGGACCTCTACAGCGCGAGGGCGACCTGGCAGCAGAGGGTGTGGGAGACGGGCCCGCTGGCTTCAGGGACGCACACCGTCAAGATACGCTGGACCGGTACGAAGCGGTCTTCAGCGAGCGGCACGAACATCGGGATCGACGCCTTCGATGTGCTCGGGAAGCTGGCGGCCGCTCGCTGAGCGGCCCGGGGCAGCGCCGAACGCCGCGCCTCCGGAGCGGCGGGCGCCGCGCCGTTAGTCCTCTGGGATCACGGGGTCAGGCCGGAAATACATCGCCCGGATGTACTCTTCCTGAAAGCCCGGGGCGATGGCCAGCTCCACGAACTCGATCTGCCGCGCAATCCACGCGGCTTCTCGCCGCTTCTCCAGGCTGAGCAAGGCGAATCGGGCCCCGTCCCCCGCGGCGTTGCCGACCGACGACACCGTATCTGGGTCGCAGTCGGGCAGCATGCCGATAGCCAGGGCGTGATGCTTGTCGATATAGGTGCCGAAGGCTCCGGCCATGATGACCGCATCGGGGCGATCCACACCGTACCTGCGGAGAAGGATCTCCTCCCCGGCCCGCAGCGCAGCCTTGGCCAACTGCAGAGAGCGGATGTCTTTGAGGGACACCGTGATGGGCCGGCCGAGGGCGGTCTCCTCGGTCCTGGCGATCACAAACTTGCGGGGCTTGCCGTCCTCGTAGACGACGCGGTCGTGCGAGATATCCGGACTGAGATTCCCGTTCTCTTTGATCACGCCGGCTTTCAGCATCTCGGCCACTGCTTCGATTATCCCCGAGCCGCAGATTCCCCGGGCGCCGACCTCCCCGGGAGGGTAGCCGGTCTGCCAGCCTTCCAGGCCGATGACCTTGAAGCGGACGTCGAGGGTCTCGGGGTCGATGCGGACGCGCTCGATGGCCCCGGTCGCAGCGCGCATGCCAAACTCGATGTGGGAGCCTTCAAACGCAGGGCCGGTGGCGCAGGAGGTGGATAGCAGGCGCTCCCGGTTGCCCAGCACCAGTTCCCCGTTGGTCCCGATGTCGAGGATGAGCAGGACCTTGTCTTGCTCGTAGGGCTCTTCGGCGATGACCACGGCCACGTTGTCGGCCCCGACGAAGCCGGCCTCCACCGGGAGCACGTACAGCCGGCAGCCCCGGTTGAACTCCAGCCCAAGGTCGGAGGCCAGCGCTTCCACAGGCCCCTGCACGGCCGGCGCGAAGGGGGCTACGCCGAGCGCCCGGCTCTCCACGCCGAGGAACAAGTGGTGCATGGCGGTGTTGCCCACCATGACCACGTCGAAGATGTCCGTCGGGTGGGCCCCGGCCCGCTCCACCGCTCTCCGGGCGAGGGTGTTCACCTCGCCGATCACCGACTGCTGCAGCTCGTCGCGGCCCTCGGCATGGTGGATCACATGGTGCAGGCGGGCGATGACATCGTCGCCGAACGCCACCTGGGGGTTCATCGCCGATTCGGTGGCCACCACTTCGCCGGTCGTCAGGTCGGTGAGGTAGGCCGCGATAGTCGTGGTCCCCACGTCGACCGCCAGGCCCAGCACCGGCCGCTCCTCCGCGGCGGGCCGCACGTCGACGACCGTCCGCTCCTGCCATACGATGGCCACGAGATCCCACTTGGCTTTGCGGCATATGCCGGGCAGGATCTGGAGCAGCGGGAAGTCGAACGTCAGGCCGCTAAGCCCGTGGCGCCGCTCGAGGCCTTCCAGCACCCGCTCGGCATCCGCCGTGGCCTCTTCCAAGGTGGGGGGCTGGAGGGTCACGTGGTAGGCCTTGATGGCAGGGTCGAGGGGGACGGTCCGCTCTCCGGCCTCCTTGCGCACCACCTGCTGCGTGCGGCGGCTCTGCTCGGGAACGAAGACCCGGACGTCGCCGGCCACGTGAGCCTGGCAGGCCAGGCGCGTGCCCGCAGCGAGAGCAGCCGCCCCCAGGGCCTGTTCTTCTACAGCCGTCGGGGCGGAGAGGCTCTCCGGCGCCGACTCGCGGTGGAGACGGCACTTCTTGCAGATGCCCTTGCCTCCGCAGGCGCTCTCGATCTCCACGCCCAGCGAGCGGGCCACCGACAGCAGATCCTGGCCGGCCGCGGCTGAGCCGCGCCGGCCCGAGGGTTGGAAGGCCACAGTGAAAGTGAGGCCCCCGATGTCGCAGCCTGGCGCCTGGTCGATGTCCGTCATCCCTCTCCTTCGGGGCTCGAGGAAATCCGTATGGTCACGTCTTTCGGTAGGGCCAGTCCCGTCGCCACCTCGGCTGCCTTGATGAGCGCGCTCGGCACCGGGCACGCCGCGTGCGCGCATGTGAGGTGCGCCCGCTCCAGCAAGGGCGGGAGGCCGGTCCTCGTCGCCACTTCCCGCAATGCATCGACCTCCAGCGGCTCCGGCGCGATGCTCCGTACGTGGGCACAGTCGCTTTCCACGGTCAAGCGGACGTTGTACCCGCTCGTCCTCTCTGCCCGAATGGTCGCAGAGTGTCCGCAGACCCCCGCGTCCACCACCACTATAGCCACGGGCTGCGATGCCTTCTCGTCGCTCGGCACATCTGCCCCTTCGTCGCTGTTCGGCGCCGGCCGAGCCGGCCCGCTCGATTATAGGGGCTGGGCCGCCGCTTGTGCGTCCCCGGCGCTCCTGTTCTAGAATCGCTTGTGTAGGCTGAGCGTACAGCGAAAGGCAGGGGTGTCCGTGTCCACGAGGCCGGAGAAGACGGTGGAAGAGTCGTACGCCCTCCACGAGCGGCGCATCCGCGACGCGGTGGCGCTCAAGACGCCGGACCGTGTCCCCGTGGTCCCCAACGGGCCGGCCTGGCCGGGCCGGGCGATGGGGGTCAAGATGTCCGACATCGCCACCAACCCGCCGGTCTCGCGCCAGACCGTCGTCGACGCTTACACCAGCCTCGGCGACATCGACGGTATCCAAAGCCCCGCCTATCATGTCTGCACGTTGAGCATCCAGTGGCTTTCCAAAGTCAAGGTGCCCGGTCGGGATCTTCCCGATGATGAACTCTGGCAGGTGGATGAATCCGAGCTCATGAAGCTCGAGGACTACGATGCCATCATCGATGAGGGTTTCGCCCCCTGGCTCGAGCGCTACTACCGGGAGCGCCTCCCCGGCACTCTCGAGACGATGGCCGGCTTCGTGGCCACCGTCCCCGACGCGCTCTCGCTCTGCCGGGAGCGCGGCGTGGTGCCGTTCACCCCGCTGGTGGCCACCATCCCTTACGAGTACTTCTGCGGGGGACGCTCCATGAAGGAGTTCCTCCTGGACCTCTTTCGCCACGGGGACAAGGTCCAGGCCGCCATGGACGCCGCTCTTCCCGTGCTCATCGAGAATATGCGCGGCGGTATCCGGGGTCTGGGGATCATTGGCCTTTGGATCGGGGGCTGGCGGTCGGCCAGCGAGTTCGTCTCGCCGCGCCTGTGGAACCGCTTCGTGTTTCCCTACTTCAAGGCCATGGTGGAGGCCGCCGTGGAGGAGGGTGCCATCCCGGTGCTGCACTTCGACGCGAACTGGACCCGGGATCTTGAGCGCCTCAGGGAGTTCCCCAGAGGCAAGTGCGTCCTCTCGCTCGACGGCAAGACCGACATCTTCAAGGCTAAAGAGGTCCTGGGCGACCATATGTGCATCATGGGAGATGTGCCTCCGGCCCTGTTCTCCCTGGGCACTCCGGCCGAGGTGACCGCCTACTGCAAGCGCCTCGTCAGCGAGATCGGGCCATCCGGCTTCATCCTGTCCTCCGGGTGCGATGTCCCCATCGACGCCAGGTACGAGAACGTCAAGGCCATGGTGGAGGCGGTCCAGAGCTAGGAGCCATCGCACCCCGGCGGCGGGGCTTGATTCCCCGACTGGCTGCTCGCTGGATGGGTCCTGCCGCGGGCCGTCACCGAGCCCACGCGCCGGCTCTCCTTACCGCCTCCTCCCACCGCGCCCGGCGCTGGAGGCGATCCTCCGCCGACGTACGGGGCTGGAAGACGGTGTCCACTCCCGCGAGTCCGCGGATCTCGCCCTCCGACCAGAACCCCACGGCCAGCCCGGCAAGGGCCGCCGCCCCCAGAGCCGTGGTCTCCCTGATGCGGGGACGCACCACCGTGATCCCGGTGAGGTCGGCCTGCAACTGCAGCAGGAGGTCGTCGCCTGAGGCTCCGCCGTCGACGCGTAGCGCGGCGATGGCCGCGCCGCCCACCCGACTCATGGCCTCGAGCACCGCTGCGGTCTGAAAGCAGATGGCCTCCTCCGCCGCGCGGGCGACGTGCTGCCGCGTGGTGCCGCGCGTCATCCCGATGAGAAGCCCCCGGGCTTCCGGGTCCCAGTAGGGGGTGCCGAGACCGGTCAGCGCCGGCACGAAGTAGACGTCCCCGCTGTCGCTGACCTGGGCTGCGAGCGGCCCGATCTCGGCCGCGTCGGCAATCAGGCCGAGCCCATCCCGTAACCACTGCACGGCTCCCCCCGCCATGAAGACCGAGCCCTCCAATGCATAGCTGACTCGCGGGCGCGGCGGCGGGGCGGCGCTCCCGGCGGGCCCGCCCAGCGCCCACGCCACCGTGGCGAGCAGGCCACCGTCCGGGATCGCCGGCTCGCCCCCGGTGTTGACAAGCAGGAAGCATCCCGTCCCGTAGGTGTTCTTCGAGTCGCCGGCTTCCAAGCCACCGTGGCCGAACAGGGCGGCCTGCTGATCTCCGGCCATCCCGGCGATCGGCACCGGCGCTCCAAACCAGAGGGGATCCGCTTCGCCGACCAATGCCGAGGAGGGGCACACTTCGGGTAGGATGGAGGCCGGCACGCCGAACAGGTCGAGAAGCTCGCCGGACCATTCGAGGCGGCGAAGGTCCAGCAACAGAGTGCGCGACGCGTTGCTGAAGTCGGTGACATGCCGCCGGCCTCGCGTCAGTCGCCACACCAGGTAGCTGTCGATGGTCCCGGCGCGGAGTTGTCCCCGACGCAGAAGGTCGGCCGCCCCGGGGCGATGGGCGAGCAGCCACTGCAGCTTGGTGCCGCTGAAGTAGGGGTCGAGGCGCAGTCCGGTGAGCTCTGTGGTCCGCGGCCC
The DNA here is from genome assembly GCA_963843515.1 of uncultured Actinomycetota bacterium. Lineage (GTDB taxonomy): Bacteria > Actinomycetota > Thermoleophilia > RBG-16-64-13 > RBG-16-64-13 > CAIQPS01. Next base: position 317,287 of record CAWJKH010000007.1, on the reverse strand, counting down.
CCAGCCTTCCGCCTCCAACTCCGCGCACCGCGCGGCCGTCCGCCGGCACTGCCAGACGACTGCGTTCCCCAGAGCCCGGCCGCTGCCGGCGTCCCATAGAAGGACGGTCTCCCGCTGGTTGGCGATACCTATAGCCGCGAGGTCGGTAGCGATGAGCCCCGACCGCTCCAGCGCCAGCCGGCAGCAGCGCAGTTGCGTCTCCCAGATCTCCGCGGGATCGTGCTCCACCCACCCAGGCTGTGGGTAGTGCTGGGTGATGGGCTCCTGCGCCGACCCCAGCACCGACCCGTCGTGGGCGAAGACGAGGGCACGGGAACTGGTAGTCCCCTGATCCAAGGCCATGATCGCCCTCTCGCTCATGCACGTACAATAGCGCTCATGGAATGGAACGAGCCGATGTATGTGGAGGGGCTCCGCCCGGCGGGCAGTACCGGCGTCCTTCTGCTCCACGGGTTCGGAGGATCGCCGCGCTCGATGCAGGAGCTGGCGGGGCGCTGCGTCGGCGCCGGCTACACGGTTGCTCTTCCGCTGCTCGCGGGCCACGGCCGGACCCCAGAGGACATGGAGGCGTCTCGCTGGACCCAGTGGACGGCGGACGCGGAACGGGCCTACGAATGGCTGCGGGCGCGCACGGACCGGACCTTCGTCTGCGGACTTTCCATGGGGGGGACCCTGGCTCTGTGGGTGACAGAGCATCACCCCGAGGTGGCGGGGATCGTCTCCGTCAACACCATCATCAGACACCCGCTGGAGAGGCTGATGCTCGTCGCCGGTCGGTTTCGGATCCCCCGCTGGGTGCCGGCCGTCGCGAACGACATGAAGGCCGAGGGGGTCGACGAGCGGGCGTACGGCAAGCTCCCTGTGCGCTCCACCCTGGAGCTGGCTCGGCTGTCGCGCGAGGTTCGTGCCCGTCTCGGCCAGGTCCGCTGCCCAGCCCTCCTTTTCTCCTCGACCGTCGACCATGTGGTGCCGCCCGCCAACCAGCGGGAGATCTATGGGGCCATAGCGTCCGCAGACAAGACTCTTGTGGAGCTACCGGACTGCTACCACGTGGCCACCATGGACTGCGGCAAGGAGCAGCTCTTCAGTCGCACGCTCGATTTCATCGCCGCTCACGCCTGACGGTCCGCGTACGCTTGCGCCCCGGTCGTTGGGCTGTGTATGGTGACACGTGCGCTGGGTGGCGCGCCAACTTTCACTGGGAGGTTTTGCAGATGAGCTATTCCCACACCGGATCGAGCGAAGCCCTGGAGACCCGCAACCGTTCGCGTGACGTCGCCGATTCCGGCGTCTGCACAAGGTGTATGGCGGACTGCCAGGGAAACTGCGACGTCTTCAAGTCGTCGTTCCGAGGTCGCGAGGTGATCTATCCCGGCCCGTTCGGCGAAATGACCGCGGGCTGCGACAAACAGTACCCGGTGGACTACTCGCACCTGAACATCCTGGGCTTCGCCATGGGGGCCAAGGCTATCGACGAGGCAAACCCCGATAAGGCCATCTTTCCAGTGGTCGACACCACGGCCGTCTATGGCCATATGCATCCGGTGCGCATGAAGATGCCGGTCTTCACCGGCGCCCTGGGCTCCACGGACATCGCCCGCAAGTACTGGGAGGCGTTCGCCATCGGCGCCGCCATCTCCGGCATCTCTTTGGTGGTGGGCGAGAATGTGTGCGGCATCGACCCGCAGGCCGAGTTCTACAAAGACGGCCGCATCAAGCGCTCCCCCGAGATGGAGCGGCGCATCCGCATCTACAAGGAGTGGCAGGAAGACTACGGCGACATCATCGTCCAGCTCAACGTCGAAGACACCACGTTCGGGGTGGCCCAGTACGTGGTGGAGAAGCTCGGGGTGGAGACCATCGAGCTCAAGTGGGGGCAGGGTGCCAAGTGCATCGGGGGCGAGATCAAGATCCGCGATCTCGACCGGGCTCTGGACTTGCAGAAGCGGGGCTATATCATCACCCCCAATCCCAGCACCCCCGCGGTTTGCAGCGCGTTCGAGGCGGGTGGCATCAAGGAGTTCGAGCGTCACTCGCGCCTGGGCTTCGTGGAGGAAGAGAACTTCCTGCGTAGCGTGGAGTATCTGCGCCGCACCGTAGGCGTCAAGCGTGTGACCCTCAAGACCGGCGCCTACGGCTACCCGGAACTGGCCCGGGCCATCAAGTGGTCGTCCAAGTCCCGGGTGGACCTGGTCACCATCGACGGCTCTGGCGGCGGGACCGGCATGAGCCCCTGGCGCATGATGGAAGAGTGGGGAGTGCCCACCTTCTATCTGCAGTCCATGGCCTACGAGTGTGCCAAAAGGCTCGCCACCCGCGGGGAGTGGACGCCCGACCTGGCCATGGCCGGCGGCTTCTCCACCGAGGACCACATCTTCAAGGTCTTGGCCATGGGCTCCCCCTATTTCAAGGCGGTCTGCATGGGCCGGGCCATGATGATCCCGGGCTTCGTGGGAACTAACATCGAGGGCGTGGTCGGTGACGGCAAGCGCTCCGGGCTGTGGACTGAGCTGCCCACCCCGGTCAAGCGCTTCGGCCAGACCCCGGAGGAGATCTTCGTCACCCACTCCACCCTCAAAGAGCGCTACGGCGCCAAGATGGAGAAGATCCCGCTGGGCGCTGTGGCCATGTACACGTTCGTGGACAAGCTTCGTACAGGCCTCACCCAGTTCATGGCCGGCGCCCGCAGCTTCCGCTTGGACACCCTGGCTCGGGCCGACGTTATCGCGCTCACCAAGGATGCGGCTGAAGTCTCGGGCATCAAGTACGTGATGGAAGCCAACAAGGAAGAAGCGGAGCGGATCCTCGACAGCTGATCCGAAACCCTGGGCGGCGGGGCCGGCGCGAGAGCTATCCCGCACCGGCCCCGTTCTGTCTTCCGGGTTAGCAGCCGACCTAGGGGATACCCAACCGGGCGGCCTCGTCGGGGTTCTGCTCCTTGAGCAGGTCGAAGAAGGCGTACTCAGTCAGGGTGTTGAAAGTCGAGAGCAGGATGGCGAAGTCCTGCGAGGTCTGATCGGCACCGGCGGCGTACTCGTCGTAGAGGCGCACGTAGCTCCGAAACCACTCGGTGTTTGCCGTGCCCGCGAGGAGGTCGGTGGCTCGCTCGTAGGCCGCCTGTCTCTGGCCTTCGTCCAGTTCCTGGGCCTGACGCCCGAAGGCGACCATCTTCTGGACGTACTCCTCTTTGAGCTGGGCCACCGGACTCTGCAGGGTGGCGATCGGAGGCGTCCCCTCCAGGAGCGTGACGAGCTTCTGTATGGCCTCCGACCAGGTGGCAGCTATCTGGTCGCTCAACTGGGTGGTCGGTGCCTCGGTAGTCGTCGTGCTGGCAGTGGCCGCAGTCGACGAGGTCTGCCCGGGGATGGGCAACTCCCCGGCGCAACCGGCCAGGGCAACGGCGAGCATCGCCATCGATGCGCAGGCACCGACGAGGTAAGGGCCGAGGGCACCCCGGGGCGTCTGCCCGCGGGGGCGGCCTCGGTCACTCCGTTTCCAGCCCATGGCGTATCTTCAGCTCCAGGATGCGGGTCACGGCTTCATTCAAGCGAAGGAGGGGCAGGTCGCCGCTCTTGACGGCGCCGACGATGGTGTCAAGGATCACCAGTTGGCTGGCGATAGAGCCGGTGGATATCAGGAGGTCACATCCGGCGTTCAGCGCCGACACAGCCGTCTGGGCCACGTCGTCGGCACTCGACGATCCCACCTCGTTCCCCACGGTCCGGGCCGCCGCCATCTCCAGCGCATCGGTCACGACCACCCCGTCAAACCCCATCTGATCGCGCAGAAGATCCTGCACGATCTTCCTGGAAGAGGTCGCCGGGTGCTGGGAGTCGTACGCTTTCGCCACCAGGTGGGCTACCAGAACAGCCTCGGCTCCGGCGTCGATCCCTGCCTCGAAGGGGACCAGATGCATCGACTCGAAATCCTTCTTTGTGGATGTGGATATGACCGCCGCGGTATGGGTGTTCCCCGGCGCGCTCCCGTGGCCGGGGAAGTGCTTGAGAGTCGCGATGAGGCCTTTTCGCTCGAACGCCTTGGTCACTGCGCTGACATAGTTCGAGACCCGGTCCGGGTCGCCGCTGTATGTACGGCTGTACAGGAATGCACTCTTCCCCTCGACCACGTCGGCCACCGGGGCCAGGTTCATGTTCACCCCCATCGCCAGCAGCTTGGTGGCCGTTTCGGTGGCGATCTCGCCTGCCTTGGCAGGGGTCGAGGTGCTGCCCAGCGTCCGGGCTCCCGGGATCGCCGGGACCCCCTTCTTGATGCGCTGGACGGTCCCGCCCTCCTGGTCGACGGCGATGAGCAACTGGACCGGCGACCCTCCCGCGGCGACCTTGTCCTGGAAGAAGGCGACCATCTCCTTGACCTGCTGCGGGCTTTCCACGTTGCGGCCCATGATCATCAGCCCGCCCGGCGGGGTCTCGACGAGAAGCTCGCGCAACCGGGCGCTGCCGGTCTCCACACCGGTGAAGTCCAGCAGAAGTACCTGCGCCGCCTTCTCCCGCAGCGTCATCTGCTTGAGCAAGGCCGTGGCTCGAGCCTCGAGCCCGGTGGTGGTCGTGGTGAGCTCGGTCGTGGTGGTGCTGGAGCCGCCAGCCGAACCCGAGCCTGAGTCCAGGAGGGTGGTGGAGCCGGAGGGGCCTGTCGAGCTCGTTCCGGCGCTCGTCCCGCCCGTGCAGCCGACGCCGACCACCACTGCGCAGAGGATCAGCGCGATGACCAGGCAGAGGGAGGATTTGCGCATCATCGGCCGAGTATAGCCCAGTTGCCTACCGCTATACTCGGCTGGATCCCCATGCCCGAACTACCCGACATCGAAGCTTATGTGCAGGCCTTGAGGCCCCGATTGACCGGCCAGGTCTTGCTGGGCATCCGGCTGCGCAACCCCTTCCTGCTGCGTAGCGTCGACCCGCCTCCCTCCGCCTTCGTGGGACGCACTGTTATGGGGGTCCACAGATTGGGCAAGCGCGTCGTGATCGAAGTCTCGTCGGGCGATCCCGCCGCTCCTTACTTCCTGGTGATCCATCTCATGATCGCCGGGCGGCTGCACTGGAGGTCCGAGGGGCCGGGGGTCCCGGCGGCGACTAACTCCGGTCCGTCGGCCGGGCAAGAGCATGAAGCCGCGAAGAAGCAGGCCCCTCCGCGGGGAAACGTGCTGGCCGCGTTCGACTTCTCGTCTGGCAGCCTCTTTCTCACCGAGGCGGGCAGCAAGCGCCGGGCCTCTCTGCACCTGCTTTCAGGCCGGGAAGCTCTAACCGCCCTGGATCCGGGCGGGATCGAGGTGGCCCAGTCGACCCTGCAACAGTTCGCGGATGCGCTGCGGCGGGAGAACCGGACGCTCAAGCGGGCTCTCACCGACCCCAGCGTGCTGAGCGGCATCGGCAACGCCTATTCAGACGAGATCCTGCACCAGGCGGGTCTGTCGCCCTTCAAGCTCAGCGGGAGCCTGAGCGACGACGAGATGGCCCGGCTTCACCGCGCAGCGGTCGCGGTTCTCGCCGAATGGACCGAGCGCCTGGCTGCCGAAGCAGGGGTTGGGTTCCCCGAGAAGGTGACCGCGTTCAGGATCGACATGGCCGTGCACGGCAAGTTCGGGTCGAGTTGCCCCGTCTGCGGGACGAAGGTGCAGCGCATCGTGTACGCGGAGAACGAGTGCGACTACTGCCCTGGCTGCCAGACCGGGGGCCGGGTGCTCGCCGACCGCTCGCTGTCGCGTCTGCTCAAGGACGACTGGCCCCGGGGGATCCCCGCCGGCGACGAGTGACGGGCCGGGCGGCTGAGGGCCCGGTGCTCTCGCCCCTGACGAGCCTGGTGACGACCCATTTCTCGCGGGCTTGTGCAGGTTCGGCGGGCGCGGCGCCACCGGCCGGCCCGCGCCGCCTCACGCCCTCTCTAACGGACGCCAATAATCCGCCCGAAACGCATGTAGTAGTTGCCGATTTGCTGGTAGAATGTCGGCAAGCGTGGAAAGGAGGTGGTCCCAATAGACAGCATGCCCAGTATGCGCAGTGACCATTGGACCGGAGGTGGCTCTCGCCTTTAGTCGTTGGATACCCGACTGACGCCTTCCGACGGCGCCTTCGGGGTCACAGCGCACAAGAGCTTTTGGAGGCCGTCTCGGCGACGAGGCGGCCTCCGGCGTTTCTGGGGCTCACAGACCGGTGGCGGGGAGCCGGCCCACTCGGGCTCAGCGCGCGAGGAACGCGGCCAGCGCCGCCGCCATGTCGGCAGCTTCGAGAGCGTACAACTCTCCGTTGTCCGGCGTGGCCACGGCCGGGTCCCCTATATGCCCCCAGGGCGACAGCTCCCGCCACCGCCCGGACGCCTCCGCCTCCTGGAACTGCCGGGCGGTCTCGGGTACGGGCTCGAGCTCGCTGATGTCCACGTCCTTGGCCATCGTTTCGGGGAACCAGCGCATGATGAGACTCGTCTCCCGCTCGCCGGCGTGGACGTCCAGACCCGTGCTATGGGTGAGCCGGGCCGTCGCGGCCTTGGTGGCCTCCGATTCCGGTGAGCGCAGGACCGCGTCGCCGGTCAACGGCAACGGTTGGCGGAAGGTGCCCTGGTAAGCGACGTCCACAAACCCCTGGATCATGCCGCCCAGGAGGTACGTCGTCTGGACGCCCCGGGCGCGCAGTATCTGGATGGTCTCGACGATGGCCCGGTTATGCTGGGGATCGCCGTGGTGGTTCACGATGAACTGGCGCCGCAGACCCCACCGGGCGTAGTTCTGCAGGCTTTCGGTCAGCACGGCCATCATGGTGGCCGGACTCACGTCCAATGATCCGGGGAAGACGGCCGTGGTCGTGTTGACCCCGTAGTAGCACGGGGGAGCGATGAGCACCTCCACTCCCCGCGCGGCGAGGTCCTTCCGGATGAGAGAGCAGAGCAGGTAGGCCCCATACGTGTCGGTCGCCAGGGGAAGGTGGCGGCTGTGCTGCTCGATGACCGCAACGGGGACGAGGAGGGGAGTGTTGCGCGCCCCTGCGGCCTCGACCTCGGGCCAGGTCATGTCGGCGAGGGTCCCGGCGAAGATCGAGTAGCCGTCCGTTGTCGAGTGGTCGCCCGTTGTCGAATGCCCGGTCAAGGCCGGCCGCCTACGCGGTTCCGGTGACAGGCTCGAGCAGAGGATCCAACCGCTCGCAGGCCCAGCGCACGTAGTCAGCGCAGTGGGACCTGATCTCGCTCGTCTTGAAGGCCGTCATGCCCTCCGGGGTGCTCAGGTCGTAACCCGTGAGGTCCCGGCAGCGACAGGCGCCAAACTGCGCGCTGAAGTCGCGGAGGATAGCCTTGAGCGGTTCGGCGGCGGAGGGGGGCTCGGCGACACCGCGCTGAGTGAGGACCAGGTCGCGCATGCCGAGCGCCAGCGCGGCCCCATTCAGCACCCCGCAGACCTCTCCCATCCCCGCGATGCCCCCGCCCAGATAGCGGGCTTCCACGATGAGGGCGGGGTCCTCACCCATACGCAGAAGGGCGAAGCAGAGCACGGCCTGCCCGCAGTTGATGTGGCCGGGCCCCTGGTCCTGGAAGCGGGCGAGCGCTTCAGCCTGGGCCTGGGCGGTGGGGATGGAAACCATGGTCACTCCTCCTGCCTGTGCAGCGGTAGATACGGCAGCCCTCGTGGTGCGGCAGCCCTCGTGGTTCAGCAGCCCTCGTCGAGATCGGTGAGCAGCCGGAGGAAGAGCGTGGCCGCCGACCCCACCAGGATGATGACCCCGGTTATGGCGATGCCGACGCTGAAGCTGACCGCCTGCCCGAAGTAGCCCAGCGCGGTCGGGAGCAATCCTCCGCCCAGCAGGAACGCCAGCGGTGGCGCGAACCCCGCGGCCAGGCTGCGGTAGTTGGGCTGGACGATTCGGGAAAGGGAGGCGAACCCAGGTGCGAAAAACCCCACCGCCAGCGCCGCCATCAGAAAGATGGACACCACCATCGCCGTGCCCGAGAGCACTCCCACCAGGATGACCATCAGACCGGTGAGACTCAAGAACAGACTCATCGTTGGTCTGAGTCCGATCTTGGTCGCCAACCAGCCCGAGACGAAGACCATGCCCAACGGGGCGATGTTGGCCAGACCCTGGATGGTGTTGGCCTGACCGGTCGTCATTCCGCGCTCCTGGGTAAGGTAAAGCGGCAACATGGTGTACACACCCACTTGCGCTCCCATCCCCAAGGCGAACAGGAAGATCATCACCCAGAACGAGCGCGTGGAGAACACCGGCCTGACCATGGTCGGGCTCGGGGACTCCCCAGGAAAGGTCCCGAGATTCCTGAAGACGAGCAGCAGGATAAGAGCGAGCACGACCCCGGCACCGGCCACCCAGAGAAGGGTGGTGTTCCAGGTGAAGACGGTCAGCATGCCCGCAGCGAGGAGCGGTCCCACCACCAGGCTGAGCGGCGGGCCCATCTGCTGGACGGAAAGCGCCCTGCCCCATTCGTCAGGCTTCACCATTGCGGTGATCGTGGCGACCGACGAAGGCATCTGGAACCCGGCCAGCACCCCAAGGGCGATGAATACTACCCGCAGGGCCCACACCGACCCCGCAAACGAGGCGCCCACCAGGACGGCCGCCATTCCGAGCAGGGACAGCAGCATCGCGCCCCGATGATTCAGTCTGGCTGAGATGGTCCCGGCCAGCGTGGACCCGAACAGCATCCCTATGGCCCCCAGCAGGAAGAGCGCGCCCACCTGCCCCGGGGTGACAGGGATGTCCTCGCCGATAGTGGGCATGAGCGGCGAGAAGATGTAGCGGGCTACGAACGCGAAGAAGAAGAGGAGGGTTACGAAGACCACCGTCCCGGCTACGGCGCGGAACGGCATGGGGGTGGGGCATGACTTGACCATGGTGGAATGGTAGCAGGTGCTGCCCGCACATCCCCAGGATGAGCGGCCATGCGCGAAACTAGCGGGCGTAGCCTGTTCGCTCTGCTAAGTCGACAGGGTCGCCACGCGCCGGTCGGCGAGCGAGGCGATGGTGATCCGGCCAAAGAGGTCGTTCAGCAGGCCTGCGGCCTCTTCCCACACGGGACGGGTGACACAATCGGCCGACCGGTCGCAATGCCCGCCCCCCTGGCACGGAGCCGGCATCACGTCGCCTTCCACGGCTCTCAGGACGTGGGCGACGGTGATCTGGTCGGGCGGTCGGGAAAGGGTGAAGCCTCCTTCACGACCCCGATGGCTTGCCACGATGCCGGCCAGCCGGAGGGCCATCATGAGTTGCTGAACGTAGCCCGGGGAGATGCCCTCGGCATCGGCGATCTCTGTCTTGGTAAGCGAGAAGCCCTGCTCCTGAGCCGCCAGTAGCACCACCATCCGGGTGGCGTAACGGCCCTTGGTGGATATGGTCATCACGGCAAGTTCCAACTCCTATACAGCATTGACAAGAGCACAATACTAATGTATTATACTTTTTGTCAGATTGCAAGCCCTGTGTGTCTCCGGGGCCTGCTGTGTTCACGATTTGTTCTCGCACTCTCTCGTGTGGAGAAGGAAGGTAAATACTAGTCATGAGAAAAGCCCTGACAATCGGCATCATCGTTCTTTCGGTGGTCGTCATCGTGTGCGGCGCCCTGTCGATCTGGCTCGGCCAGAGCAATGCCGACGCCGTGAGCGATCATTTGAAGAACCAGAAGGTCTCGCTCCGCATCTTCGATGAGAACGCGCCCGCCGATTCGCTCATTACCAACGCATCAGAGGCCCGTCTGGCGGCCGATACCCTGGCCGAACACCTCAGCAAGATCGCGCCCTCGTACTCCGAACTCCTGGGCGGCAAGCGTTTCGACCCCACGAACCCCGCCCAGCTCACTTACGTGACCGGCATGAACCTCCAGGGGCAGATGAACCTGGCGGCACTGGCCTTCGGGCTCACCACAGTGTTGACTTTCTTCGGGGCAGTTCTGATCGTGATCGGCGTGGTGTTGCTGATCGTCGGTTTCGACATCTACCTCTACCACGTGCGTCCCGCCGAGACGCCGGCGGCGGACCCCGCGGCGACTGCTCCGGTGGGCACAGCCTAGTCTGACCATGTAGTGCGGCGGCCGGGTGTCGCCCGGCCGCCGTTGACAAATCGACCCCTTCCTCTCTCCAGCGAGGGTCCACACCAGACCCTCGCTGGAGCTTTTTCTGGAGCCTCTTCGCAGCCCCTCAAGCAGCCGCCCTCAGGTGTAGATATCGCGCCGGTCGAAGGCGGCCACCGCCGCGCCGCCGATTACGACGATCGCGCCGAGCATGAGGATGACGGTGGTCCAGGGGAAGTCGCCCTTCAGGGGGTGGCCCAAGTGGTAGAAGAGGGAGAACACCCGTATCGGCTCCATGCTCTTCGAGACCTGGGCCAGGTTTGCGATGATGTACATCACGACCAGTAGTACGGCCGGGATGACGATAGCCAGGAAGGAGCGTCTGACCAAGGTCGACACCAGTAGGGCGAGGGTTCCGAAGACGAGGCAGAAGATCCACAGCACCACCAGCGCGGCCGCCAGGCGGCCGGGTCCCAGGCCGACGCCGGCCGCTGGCACGGCAATGTAGGTAAGGACCCAGGTGATTCCCAACACGCAGGCCAGCGCCCCGGCCATGGTGCCAAGGGCCGCGACGACCACGTGCCGGCGGGGCAGCGGGTTGCTGAGCAGCAGATCCAAGGTCTTTCTCTCCTCGCTCCCCGAGATGGCCCGTGCCCCTATGGGGATCACCAAGAAGGGCAGGGCGAGCGGGGCGATGGAGCTGAGGAACTCTGTCTCCATCCAGCCCTCGATGGTCATCGCGTCCTGAAGCTGGCCCATGAACTGCTGCATCTGCTCGGACGCCTGCTCGAGGTACTGGCGAAGGAACTCGCTCATGCTGGGAAAGAGGGCCACGTAGAGGGCGCCCAGGCCTCCGAGGGCCACTCCCCAGATGATGATGGAGCGCACCCGGCCGTGCAATTGTTGCCTCGTCAGCAGCCACCAATGTCCGGTGCCGGTCACGGCCGGGTCTCGTCGTAGTAGCCGAGGAAGACCTCATCCAGACTGGGGTGCTCCACGCTGATGTCCACCAGCCGGTAGTGCGCTGCCAGCTTGATGACCGCATCGACGCCGTCCCCCACCCTCATCCAAAGAGTGGTCCCCTGGGCGCTCACATCACTCACGCCCGGAAGGGCGGCGAACAGAGCTGGGTTGACGGGCCCGGCGAACACGAGCGTCACCCGCTTGCGCCGCTTCTCGAGGAGCGATTCCGTGGTCTCGAGGGCGGCCAGCCGCCCGCCCCGGACGATCGCCACGCGGTCGCATAGCCGCTCCACCTCGCTGAGGATATGGGAGGACAGGAACACCGTCCTACCTTCATCCCGCCCCTCCCGCAGGAGCTGCAGGAAGGTGTCCTGGACGAGGGGATCGAGACCGGTGGTCGGCTCGTCCAGGATGGCCAGAGCGGGCTGGTGGAACAGGGCCTGGACGATGCCCACCTTCTGCCGGTTGCCCCGGCTCAGACGGCCGGTGGGGACGTCGAGGTCCGCGCCCAGTCGTGCGGCCAGGACGTCCGCCGTCCCCAGGTCCTGCATGCCCCGCAGGCGGGCGAAGTTGCGCACCAGCTGGCGCCCGGTGGCCCGCACGTCGAGGCCGAACTCGCCGGGCAGGTAGCCCACCGATCTGCGGACTTCCACGCTCTGCCGGTGAGAATCGAGGCCAAGGACCTGTGCGCTTCCCCGGGTGGCGTGGAGCAGGTCGAGCAGCAACCGGATGGTGGTTGTCTTGCCGGCCCCATTTGGGCCGATGAAGCCGAAGATCTCGCCGGTCCGGACCTCGAGGTCGAGACCCTCGATGCCCAACCGCCTGCCGTATACCTTGGTGAGTCCCTGTGTGAATATGGCCGCGGGCATGACCCGCAGACTACCACGCGGGACGTCTACAGCGCGGCTGCCTCGTCCGGGAGGAGGGGGCGGAACCACAGGGTGTAGTCGGTATCGCCGCTCTTCCACACTGTTATCTGGGTGGCCTCGTCGAGCAGGGGCTTGAGCGTTTCCAGGTCGTCGCCGGTGACGATCACCTTGCGGAGCCCGGAGGAGTTGGGGACTTGTTCTCCGGACGTGGCCAGGTCGGCGAGCGGCCAGGGCAGGTGGTTCGCCTGGATGTCTGTCGAGTCGGTGGACACGGTCGGGTCGACCGCCCGGCTGTAGACCGCAAGGGCCTGGAAGTCGAAGGGCTCCCAGGCGAGCTCCGCCCCGGCGAGGGTCGCCGGGTCGCTCAGCTTGCCCCTAAGTTCGTTGATGGCGGCGCGGGCTTGCTGCTGCTCCATGGTGAGGTTGCCCCCGTCCTCAAAGCCCAGGGCGTAGATCTGGGAGGTGAACGTGGTGCCCTCAGCGTTGATGGTGATGGTGGTGGTCCCCACGTCGGCGACACCAGGCGCCCCGTAGTCCACTCCGTTCTGGAGGAGTCCCGCTTCCCGGCAGGCAGCGAGGATCGCCTGGACGGTCTCCTCTGGCACTACCGTCGTCTGGAGGTTCGGCAGCGCCGGGCCGGGTATTGCGCCGTGATGGGTCCCGTGACGATTACCCTCCCGTCGCCATACAGGGTGAACTCAGGGGTCATGGTGTAGTTGTACTCGATGGGGACGAACCCGCCCCCGGTGGACACCCGCAGCACCACATCGGCCGATCCCGTGGGATGAGTGATGCTTCCGGCGGGGAGTGTCGTAGTGGTGGAGTCGGGGGTCGAGGTGGGGGTGGTGGTGGAACTCGAACCAGGGGTGGAAGTGGAGGTGGAGGAGGAACCGTCTCCTCCGGGGGGCTTGTCGATCGTGCCACAGGCTGCCGTGCCGAGGATCAGGACTAGTGCGAAGACCGCTGCTGAAGTGACGAGAACGATCCTGCTCCGTGACATGGGACCTCCCTCCCGGTGGGTACGCGTTTATGACGTTATCCAAAAGCGCTCGTGTTCCTGCGCGGCGTCCACCGGTATAGTTCGTCCATGCTCACTACCACGGTGATCGTGCTCGACCTGGCCATCGGCCTCGCCGCCGTACTTGGCGGGATCTACCTGCTGGCCGGGGCTCCCGGACTTTCCCGGGACTGGCTGCGCGGCACCCCCTTCGGGTCCTTCCTCTGGCCGGGTGTGCTGTTGCTGGTCCTTGTGGGAGGCAGCCTTCTCACCGCCGCTGTGCTCCTGCTGATCGAGGCGAATTCGGGCCGGCTGGTCTCGGTGGAGGCGGGGGTCGTCCTCCTTGGGTGGAGCGGGATGGTCCTGGTCACCGCCGGCTACCGCCACTGGCTTCAGGTGTTGCCGGCGGCTCTCGGGATAGCTGTGGTGGCGTTGTCGCTGAAGCTGCCGGCGCCCGGCTGAGGGCTCTTCTGAGCCCGGAGGTCTTCCGGGAGCCTACGTCAGCCCCAGCAGTTCGAAACCCGTGGCCCGATCACGGTAGCGAGAGGCGTTGGTGCCTGTGATCTCGATGAGGATCATCTCCCCGATGAGCCAGGTTTCGAGGCCGGCCCGAGTGCAGCCGACCGTCGCGTCGCCCTCCCGGCCGCACGCGGCGTGCATATGGAGGACCGGCTCGCCCGCCTCGTTGGGGAAGAGGGTGCCCAGGGCGAGGGTCTCGTGGGCGCCGGACAGCGTATGCAGCAGGGGGATCACCGCATCGTCGCGGGTAGCATCGGGGCCGACCACCAAGCTGGTCCCGCCGGCGCCGCCCCCGACGTAGAACGCCAGCCCGTTCCTGATCCCGTGCTCGCGCGCGAAGGTCTCGAGTGTCTCGTTGAGGGGGTCTCCATCCTCGAGCCGGAGGACGAACACCCTGCCCAGGGCTGCCTGGCTGTATCTCATGTTGGTAGTATGCTCGTGGCACTTGCTCGAGTGCAAGAACCGGAGAAAGGTGGACAGCATGGCTGATACGGTCGGGACGCCCGGTCGATTGGACGGCAGGGTCGCGATAGTCACCGGTGGGGGCGGGGCAAACAGCATCGGGCGGGCGATCAGTCTGCGGTACGCGCGCGAAGGGGCCCTGGTGGCCGTGCTGGATATCAACGCGCAGGGGGCTGCGACCGTGACCGGCGAGATCGCAGCCGCGGGCGGTACCGCCCGCGCCATCACCTGCGACATCACCGATCTGGCCCAGTGCGAGGCCGCGGCCAAGCAGGTGGCCGACGCCTGGAACGGGCGCATCGACATCCTGGTGAACAATGCCGCCTACTTCGGGGGCATGGGCTCGTGGCGTCCGTTCGACGAGTGGGACCCCGGTGAGTGGGACAAGATGCAGGACGTGAACCTGCGCGGCACTTGGTTCATGACCCGTGCGGCCTTCCCCTACATGAGGGCGCAGCACTACGGCAAGGTCATCAGCCTTACCTCTTCCACGTTCTTCCAGGGCGTGCCGGGCTTCATCCACTACACCACGAGCAAGGGCGGCATCCTGGGCTTCACTCACTCGCTAGGCAAGGAACTCGGGCAGTACGGGATCCGGGTGAACGCCATCGCCCCAGGCTTCACCGTGTCCGACGCCCAGTTGGAGTTGACCAAGGACTCGCAGCATTGGTATGCGAAGAATCGGGAGATGCAGGCTCTCGGCGAGCGGAACCAGGTCCCGGACGACCTGGCCGGTCCCGCGCTCTTCCTGGCCTCCGCCGACAGCGACTTCATGACCTGCCAGACCCTCCTGGTGGATGGCGGGGTGACGCCGCACTGAAGGGCGTACCCGCAACCGGCCACGCGGCCCCCAGGGCCCGCAGGCGACGGGTCGACCGTTACCTGTAAATCGGCACCCGGGGTGAAATGCTCGCACTGGGCGGTTTCCTTTTTCGCCCCCGGGGCAATACATCAGCAGCCGCGACCCGAGCGTGTACAACTGTGATCATAGAAGGGGGAAGTGATGGTAGACGTTCCGCTGAGCACCAGAGAGATCGAGATCATCCGGTTCGTCATCGAGCGGTATCGCAAGGCGATGCTGTTCGAGATCGCCAACACCGACTCGCGAGATCTGCGCCATTACCTCCAAGAGCGGGAGGATCTGTTCGAGGCCCTGGTCCAGAAACTCGATTCGTTCGCGGGCCAACCCGACACCCTGGAGGACTAGCGGCCCGGCCGCGCTGACGGCGGTCCAACGACCGTCCGCCGGCGGTCGTCTGATATCCTGACCGTATGACTATGCTATATCGCCCCCTGGGACGTACGGGGGAAGAAGTGTCCATCCTGGGTTTCGGTGCCATGCGGCTGCCCTTTCTCGAGGGGCGGCGTGAGCGTATCGACACCCCTCTGGCCACCGAGATGCTCCACTACGCCCTCGATCACGGGGTCAACTACGTCGACACCGCGTTCCCCTATCACGGCGCGAGTTTCGACGAAAACCCGGGCAACAGCGAGGGTTTCCTCGGCGATGCCCTGGCTGCCGGCTACCGGGACAAGGTGCTGGTAGCCACCAAGATGCCGCACTGGCTTGTCAAGTCGCAGGACGATATGGAGCGCATCCTTGCCGGCCAACTCGAGCGGCTGCGGACCGACCATATCGACTGCTATCTGCTGCACGGTATCGGGGCCAATCCCTGGGAGAAGCTGAGCGGCCTCGGGGTGACCGAGTTTCTCGAGAGGGCGAAGGCCGACGGGCGAATCCGCTTCGCCGGCTTCTCCTACCACGACGAGGCGGTGAGGTTCGCTCCGATCGTCGACGCGTACGACTGGGACTTTTGCCAGATCCAATACAATTTCCTCGACGTCGACTTCCAGGCTGGCGCCGCCGGGCTGGCCTATGCCGCGGAGAAGGGCCTGGGCATCGTCGTAATGGAGCCACTCAAGGGCGGCAGGCTGGCGCCGCCACTGCCCGACTCCATCAAGGTGGCGTGGGACGGATACCCGGTCACCGGTCGCCGGTGGAGTGGGCCCTGCGCTTCGTGTGGGACGACCCCCGGGTGAGCCTGCTGCTGAGCGGCATGAGCGCCATGGACCAGGTCATTGCGAACGTGGAGATCGCCTCCCGGGGCGAAGCGGGATCGCTCACCTCAGCCGACGTGGCCCAGATAGGCAAGGTGCGTGACGCTTACAAGGCCCGGACGGTCGTGGACTGCACAGGCTGCCGCTACTGCGTGCCCTGCCCTCAGGGCATCGATATCCCCCAGATATTGGCTGGGGTGAACAACGCCTCCTTGTTCGACGACCCCGAAGAGGAACGGCGGGGTTACGGCATCGGGGTGGAACTCGGGCACACCGCCCGGGCTTCGGAATGCGTCCGAGTGTGGTCAGTGCGAGGATGCCTGTCCGCAGCACCTCGAGGTGATCAAAGAGTTGGCGAACGCCGCTCGGATGTTCGACTAGGCAGGGGGGACCGCCCGATGCAGGACGCCGGTAGAGCGCAACGTCTGCAGGGAAGGGTCGCCCTGGTCACCGGGGCGGGAGGCACCAACAGCATCGGCCGGTCCGTCGCCCTGCGCCTTGCAGCAGAGGGAGCTGCGGTCGGCGCGCTCGACGTCTCCGGAGAACGCGCTGCCCTGGTGGTCGACGAGATCCTGGGAGCCGGGGGCGTGGCTATGCCCCTCACCTGCGACATCACCCGGCCAGAGCAGTGCGAAGCCGCGGCGGCTGCGCTCGTCGCGGCCCACGACGGGCGCATCGATATCCTGGTCAATAATGCGGCCGCATTCGCGGCTCCGGGCTCGGTCCACACGCACGCCTCCTTCCTCGACTGGTCCGCGGATGAATGGGACCATATCCTCGACGTCAATGTGAGGGGCATGTGGTTCATGGTGCGGGCGGTCTTCCCGTACATGGAGCGCAACGCATATGGCAAGGTGGTCAATGTGACCTCCTCGACGTTCTGGGAAGCTCCGCCGGGGCTCGTCCCGTACATCTCCAGCAAGGGCGCGGTCATCGGCTTCACCCGGGCGCTGGCGCGCGAACTGGGACCGGCGGGGATCAGGGTGAACGCCTTGGCCCCTGGGTTCACCCTTACCCAGAGCAACCTCGAGCAGGGCGAAGACATCTTGAAGTTCGCGGATACCATCCGCCGCGAACGGTGCCTGAGCGCACGCGACCAGGTAGCCGACGACCTGGCCGGGCCGGCGTTCTTCCTGGCCTCCACCGACAGCGACTTCATGACCGGCCAGACCCTCCTTGTCGACGGCGGGCTCAACTTCAACTAGAGGCAGATGCTTATGGGCAAGGTAGGCTTCCTGGGCATCGGGACCATGGGCTCGCGCATGTCGATGCGGCTGCTGGCGGCCGGGCATGAACTGACGGTCTGGAACCGTACGGTCGAGAAGACCATGCCGGTGCATCGGAAAGGGGCCGCGGTGGCGGCCACTCCGGCGGAGGCGGCGAGCGGCAAGGACATCGTCTTCGCCAACGTCACCGACGCGCCCGCGCTGGAGGCCGTCATCGCCGGTCCGCACGGAGTGCTCGAGGCCGACCCTTTGCCGGCGGTCTTCGTGGACATGGCCACTATCGCCCCCGCCGAATCGGCCCACATCGCTGCGCTCCTCGAACCCTGTGTCGGTTTCCTCCGCGCCCCGGTGAGCGGCACCGCGAGCGTGGCCGAGGCGGGGAAGCTCACGATCATCGCTTCGGGAGACTGGGCAGTCTACGCGGCCGCCGATCCATACCTGGCGGTGCTGGGCGAGACCCGCTACTACGTCGGCACAGGGGAGAAGTCGCGGTATCTCAAGCTCATCCATCAGATGATGATCGCTACCACCATGCAGGTGTGGGGCGAAGGATTGGTGATGGGCGAGAAGGCCGGCCTCGACTGGGAGATGATGCTGGAAGTTCTGGGGAACAGCGCCGTGGGCTCCGGAATGGTGAAGAGGAAGATCCCCCTGCTTCTGGCACGCAGCTACGACGATCCAGCCATGAGCCTGCACAACATCGTCAAGGACCTCGACCTGGCGCTGGCGGCCGGTGCCGAGGTGGACGTCGAACTGCCGGCCACCCGGTTCACGCGCCTGCTGTACGAGCGGGCATTGGAGGCAGGGTTCGAGTGGAAGGACTACTCAGCGGTGATCTTGGAGATGGAGCGCCGTGCCGGACTGGTGCCCAAGGAGTCCGGAGGACAGGCATGAGACCGGAGGCGATGGCTGGAGCGACGTCGGGAACTGACCTCACGTCCGAGGTGGAGTTCGTGCTCGACCCCCAGCGCACCGCGCTGGTAGTCATCGACCTGCAGTACGGCATCGTGAGACGCAACCCAGCGCCGCACACCGGCCCCGAGGTGATCGCGCGCGCGGCTTCGCTGGCGCGCGCCCTCCGCGCAGCCGGGGGCACGGTGGTATGGGTGCGGGTGACGCCCTCGCCTGACGGCGAGGACGCGCTGCAGCCGCCGTCCGATGCCGGTGGGGTCACGCCGATCGATCGGCCTGCCGACTGGGCTGAGTTGGTCTCCGAGTTGGACCGGCAGCCCCAGGATCTGGTGATCACCAAGCGCCAGTGGGGCGCTTTCTACGGCACCGAACTCGATCTGCAACTACGCCGCCGGGGTGTGCAGACCATCATCCTCTGCGGCATCAGCACCAACATCGGAGTGGAGAGCACTGCCCGCGACGCCTATGAGCGCGGCTACTACCAGGTGTTCGCCGAGGATGCCACGTCGGCGCGCAGCGCTGAGGAGCACGCGTTTGTCATGGCCACGACCTTCCCGCGTATCGGGCGGGTGCGGAGCACCGAGCAGGTCCTGCGCGCCCTGGGTGGCGATGGTCGCAGCGCGGCCGCCGGCCAGACCGGGCCTGCCGATCGCGATGGTGGCGGCGCGTGAGCCGCAAGGTCGTCGGCGCCCAGAACGTCAGCCGCATGTGCCTGGTCTGCGGCAGGGAGAACACCGCCGGCTTCAAGGCTCGCTTCTTCGAGCTGGAGGGCGGCGAACTGGTGGGCATCTTCCAGCCGCGCGAAGAGCACCAGGGTTACCCCGATCGCCTGCACGGCGGACTGGCCTCCGCCATCCTGGATGAGACCATCGGCCGGGCCGTCAACGTGGCCGAAACGCATACCTGGGGCGTCACCGTCGAGTTCAGCGCCAAGTTTCGTAGGCCGGTGCCGCTCGACCGGGAAGTCCGGGCCATAGGGCGCATCGTCCGCGACAGCAGCCGGTTGTTCGAGGGGACGGGCGAGATCATCCTGGAGGACGGCAGTGTTGCGGTAGAAGCCCGCGGCAAATACCTCAAGATGCCCATCGAAGATATCGCCGACCGGGAGTTCAGCCAGACTGAATGGTTCGCCGACGAGTCACCTCTGCCGGCGGAGATCGAACTGGGGGAGGGGCAATCGCCCGGCGGCGCGGCGCCCCTACTGGAGGGAGCATGATGACCGAAGACCAGACGTGGGTCTCCTTCGATCTAGTCGAGGCCTTCATGGTAGACGTCTTCAAAGGCGTCGGCGTACCGGATGAAGACGCGCGGGTGTGCGCCGACGTGCTTATCGGGGCAGACAAGCGCGGCATCGATTCGCATGGCGTGGGCCGGCTCAAGCTCATCTATTACGACCGCATAGTCAAGGGCATCCAAGACCCGGTGACACGCTTCGAGGTGGTGCGGGACCGCAAGGGCACCGCCGTGGTCGACGGCCACAACGGCATGGGGATGGTGGTAGCCAAGCGCTGCATGCAGATGGCGATCGACAAGGCGCGCGAGCACGGCCTAGGCATGGTCGTCGCCCGCAACTCCACCCACTACGGCTATGCCGCCTACTACTCGCTCATGGCGGTCGACGCCGGCATGATCGGGCTGAGCGGGACCAATGCCCGGCCGTCTCAGGCCCCCACCCACGGTGTGGAGAACATGCTCGGGACCAACCCGCTGGTCTGGGCCATGCCCAGCGACGAGGACTTCCCCTTCACCAACGACTACGCCACATCGGTCATCCAGCGAGGCAAGATCGAGCAATGGGCCCGCGAGGGGGAGGACTGCCCCGAGGGCCTGGTCATCGACCGCGAAGGTCGGTCCACCACCGACTCCGTCCAGATCCTCAAAGACTTGGTCCAGGGGACGGCCGCCCTGGCGCCCATCGGCGGCCTGGGCGAGGAGACCGGCGGCTACAAAGGCTACGGTTTCGCGACCGTGGTGGAGATCCTGGCGGCCGCCCTATCCCAGGGGGCGTTCCTCAAGCAACTCGGGGGCAAGGACCAGCAGGGCAACGACATCCCCATCCCCATCGGGCACTTCTTCCTGGCCATAGACGTCGACTGCTTCACCGACCTGGCCGACTTCAAGAGGACCACCGGCGACATCCTTCGGGCGCTTCGCGCGTCGGCAAAGGCGCCGGGTAAGGAGCGCATCTACACCTGCGGGGAGAAGGAATGGCTCGCCTGGCAGGAGCGCCGGGACAAGGGAGTGCCGGTCGACCAGGGCGTACAGAAGGACCTCATCGCCATGCGAGACGAACTGAAGCTGCCCTATCACTTCGCCTTCGAGGACTGAGCGCCGCCGCAAACGCGGGTGCGTCGCACGAGCGTAACCGCGCGCGTCACGGGTGGCGCGGGTGCGTCGCCCTCCCGTCGCCCGCGGGCAAAACGAAGCCCGGCCTGCCGATGCGGCAGGCCGGGCTTTCACGTCGTTCATGCAGCCCGAGACATGCTGCCCCGGGCGCTCCGAGTCAGTCTGCTACTGGCCCAGGGTTCCTCCGCCCAGTGCTCCTGAGAAGAGGCTCTCGAGCGCGCCCAGAGCCTTCTCCAGCTCGCTGAACGGCTTGGCGTCGGCCGGCGGGGTGACCGTCAGCGGTGCGGTGGCCGGAGCGACCGACATCGTGGCCTTGATGTTGACGCCGTTGATGCCCTGCGCATCCTCGCCAGGCGGCGGCACGATGCTGGCGTTCAGTTCCACCTGCCGGAACTGGAGGCTGTCCTTGGTGATCCACATGTCGAGGGTGACGTTCTTGAACAGCTGGCCGAGCTGGCTCTGGATGGCCTGCAGTTCTTCCTGGCTAGGCGCAACCAGCGACGTGTCGGTGGTGCCGCCCATCATGCCGGAGCCCATGGCGCCCATGATGCCCTGGAGGTTCTTGTCCTGCATCATCTTGACGGCGTCGGCCATGATCTTGCTGATGTCTACCGTGCCCTGCAGATGGTAGGTCGCCGTGCCGTCGATGGTGTCCTCTCCCACCAGGGTCAGGTTGGTGAGCCAGGCGGTGGGGTCGACGCCGGCGGCCTTCAGCGCTTCGAGCATGCCGGCGGCATCCGGCATGACCGTGGTACCAGTGGTGCCGCCGCCCATCATGTCCGCGGGGGCCTCATACCATTGGCCCATGAACTGTAGCCATGCCTTGCCGTCGACGGTCTTGAGGGCCACCGGGAGGTTCTGGCCGGCGAGCGAGATGCTCAGGTTTATTTCGGCGGCCTTGGCCGGAGTATCGAATGCGAAGGTGCCCGAAACGGCGATGGGCTGACCGAGAAGTGCCTCAGCACCGGCAGGCAACTGGGAAGCATCGGCGTCGATGGTCACGCTGAGGTTGAGGTCTCCGGTACCGCTGGTGAGGCTTCCCGAGTTGGCGATCGCTTGTTCCAGGATGCCCTGGGGCGTTGTCGGGGCGGGCGGGACGTTCGCTGCGCTCCCTATCATGGCCCCGCAGCCGGTGGCGAAGATCGCCACAAGCCCGACGACCACGATGAGTGCGCCAATCAACGCAGCTGCAGCTATCTTTCGCATCACGACTCCTTCTTATGTAACGGCCATGTTCGTTATCGGCACGCCGTGGCGGTCTCTCCAGTAGACCTTGGTCGGATACGCCCGGCCCGCGGTTCCCCGGCCGCCCCTCGCTCCCGGGGCCATGTATCCATTATAGGTGCGCGCGCGGAGAGGATGCGAGGGAGTGGACGCGAGCAGCAAGGGTGGGCCCAGTGCCGGGGCTTCGCCTGCGAGCAGCCTCCTAGCCCCGCATGGCCCCCTCAATCGCGGCCACCGTCTTGGGCACCGCGTAGGTGAGGTTGCGATTGCCGGCCTCGGTGATGAGGATGTCGTCCTCGATGCGCACCCCGAACCCGCGGTCTGGGAGGTAGATACCGGGCTCGACCGTGATCACCATGCCCGGCTTGAGCGGCCCGTCGGGGGTGACATCGTGCACCTCGAGGCCCAGAGGATGACTGGTGCCGTGGATGAAGGCGTCCCCGTAGCCCGCCTTCTCGATGACAGCCCGCGCTGCCGCGTCGACGTCGGTGTGGGTGGCGCCCGGCCGGGCGACGGCGATCCCCGCCAGTTCGGCCTCCAGGACCACCTCGTAGATCTCCCGCTGCTCTGAGGAGAAGATCCCAGAGGCCGGAAGCGTGCGGGTCACGTCGGAGGCGTAACCGTGAAACGCGGCTGCGCAGTCCATGACGATCAGCTCGCCTTCCGCAATGACGGCGCTGTTGTCGATGTAGTGCAGGACCGTCCCGTTCATTCCGGACCCCACGATCAGCTCGTAGGCGGCCTCGCAGCCGTGGAGGCGATAGGTGGCCATCAGCAGGTCGGCCACGTCCCTTTCGCGCATGCCCGGGCGGATGGCGCGCAGGCAGGCTTCGAAGCCGGCGGCCGAGGTAGCCGCCGCGCGCTCGATGAGCGCAAGCTCCGTCGGAGACTTGACTGCCCGCATGGAGACCAACAGCTGGGTCCGATCCTCGATGCTCACGCCCGGAATGCGCTGCCCGATCTTGTGGAAGACCTCTAGGTCGGGGGAGACGTCCGCCGTGTACGAGGCGAACAGGTGCAGGCAGGCGAGGCGTTTAGTGCGCCTGGCCGCCTCGGACAGCATTCCGGGCAGGTAGGGCGTGCGTTTGACGTTGGTGAAGCCGGTCCGGCCCTTGAACGCGGTATCGAGCGGCTCGCGGGATCCGTCCCAGCGCTCCGTCTCTATGTCGCGAGGCCGAAGGAAGAGGGTGATACGCCGCGCCGGGTCCTCGGCCGAGGGGTCGAACAGGAGGGCGGCGCCGCCCTCGTGGTCCAGGCCGGTGAGGTAGCGGAACATCGGGTCGGCGGTCCAGCGCCATTGCAGCGACGGCGACGACAGCTCGTCGCCGGCCAGGACGACGGCCGCGGCCCCGTCCAACGCCTCCAGCACGGCTGCCCGCCGGGCTGCGAATTCCTCGACTGTGATGACCAGATCGGCGTCGCTCATGGGTCGATGTTACCACCCGCGACCAACCGTCTGACCCGCCCGCGAGGACGCCGGAAGCCGTACGCTGGAGGCGCACGGAAAGAACGCTGCGGGCTCGCGCACCATGCGGCTTTTTTCGACCCACCGGACGATTGACTCAGCCCGGGGAACCTTGTAGAGTGTTCAACAGAGTCCCGAGAGTTCAGCGCAGCACCTGAGGAGCTCACAAGGGGCCACGCAGAGGAAACGCGGAGGTAAATGGCCGCGGAGTACAGTGAAGCGAGGCCGAAGTCAGAACCGTTTTAGGGTGCGAAGCGGGTCCACTCGGGGCTCGCTTTTTGTTTGTCCTCATGCGGCCGGACTTCGCGCCGCCGGGCGACGGGCCCGGAGCCATGCCGGGGCGCCACGACCGGGCCTGCCCGCAGGGACTCGCACCGCCCCGTCTACCCGACCCCTCGCAGCCCGAGCGACCGTTCCTGCCCGGGGGGTCTGGCTCAGCGATCCCTGCGGCTTGGGCCGCAGGCTGATCAGGAACTCCCGTATCTGCTCGTCGGAGCGCCCTTGGCGGGACGCCGGCGGCGACCGGGTCCGAGGACGGGTGATATTCTGCCTTAGCAGCAAAGACCGCCCGTGCGGCGGCGCCGACCAAAAGGGGGGTCACGGCAATGGCTGACCAAGACGCGCACGACCGGCAGAGCTTCGAAGCCCAGGGATCCGCGTTCTTGAAGCAGAACCTCGCGGAGAAGCCGGAGTTCGACTACGCCGAGAACCGGCCCTCGCACTCCTTCGGGCTGGCCGGCCGGACCTATACCCTCGCCCTTCGCGATGCGGACGTGCGGTACCGGCATACCTTCACCGCCGAGGAGGTGACCGTCGAGGTGCTGGGGCCCGAGGCAGTCCGCCTGCCCATCATCACCGCCTACGAGGCGTTCGAGATGGCTCCAGACATCTTTTTCGTCTACCTATCTGGTGGACGACTTCGATTCGGTCGCCATGGCCCTCGACTTGGTGAGGGGCGTGGCCACCGCCGTGATGGGGGAGATGACCGAGGACGGGATCATCTCGCGCGTGGGGTCCTCTCGGGTGGAGGAGATCGGGGGGAGCGGGGAGCCTGCTTACCATCCGCGGGCATCGCTGGGCGGCACCCGCTTTCTGAACACGTATGCGCACAACGTCGCCTACGAGCACATCTATCTCACCGGGGTCTATGAGACCTGGATGGGGGTGAAAGGACCACAGGCCGGGCAGGCCGACACCGAGGAGTACCATGCGTTCAAGATCGCGGACGGCGTGTACCTGCTGTATTGGAACGAAGGCGTCCTGACCGCGCAAATGACCTTCTTGTTCAACTTCTTCGCCGGCAACTGCGTGGCCGAACTCTTCGCCCGGGTGGACCGGGCGGTGGTACACAGCACCATCGGGGCCGACACCACGCTCATTCACACCAAGCTGCCCGAACTCCCCGACGTCACCTGCGTGGACGTCTACTGTGGGGACTAGCGGCGCCCGGCGTTGGAGCGCATGACGAGGACCATCGAGCCCATCGTCTCGGCCGCCTGGCTCGAGGCTCGCCTGACCGGCAGGGAGGGCGGCGCCGGCCGCAGGTTGGTGATCATCGACCTCCGGGAGTCGCGGCTCTTCGACGCAGGGCACATCCCCGGCAGTATCTCCATCCCGTTCAGCCCCATGTCCGGGTGGGCCGTGTCCGACGACGAACTGCTCATGGAGTTGCCCCCGGACGCTGACCTGTTCGAGTTGCTTGTCCGGGCCGGCATCGGCCCCCAGTCGACGGTCGTCCTGGCAGGGACCGTCGAGCCCGGACCGGCGCCGCCCTACGCGCTCTCCGACCCGGCTCGGGTAGCCGCCACACTTTTCTATGCGGGCGTCACCGATGTGGCCATCCTCGACGGGGGCTTTCCCCACTGGGCGATGGAGGGAAGGGCGGTCATCGCCACCGCCCCCGGGGAAGAGCCGCCCGCTTGTGAGGACGCGGCCTCGTGGCGGGGCGAGGTGCACAAGGACATGTTCGTGTCGACGGAGTACGTCAAGGCCCGCGTCGGTCAGGCGGTGATCTTGGACGGCAGGGATCCGGACCAGTTCTTCGGCGTCACCGCCTGCCCGTTCGCGGGGGTGGGTGGCCATATCCCCAGCGCGCGCTCGCTGCCGGCCGCCTGGATCTGGGAGGAGGACGGCACCTACCGGCCGGTCGAGGTGTTGCGGGCGGTGGCCGAGGGCGTCGTCGGTCCTCATCGCGACCAGGAGATCATTCTCTACTGCGGGGTGGGCGGGTATGCCAGCGCCTGGTGGTTCGTGCTCACCCAGGCGCTGGGCTACCGGGATGTCAAGATCTACGATGGGGCCGCTGAAGCCTGGGTCAAAGGCGACACCATGGTCTCCTATACCTGGTAATCCACCCCGTGCCTCCTTCCGTCGCACCGCCAGTCTCCGTCCCGTCGGCCCCCGCCGCTCCGCCCGCCCCCGCCTTCGGGCGGGTTACCGATGGGCTCGTGCGGGAACTCGCGGGCATCGTGGGCAAGAAGAACGTCCTCCACGAACTCGTGGACCTGCAGACGTATGAGTACGATGCCTACGGCGAGTGCTCGCTGCCCGGCGCCGTGGTGTTCGTGCGCTCGACAGCTGAGGTCTCGAGGATCGTCAAGCTTCTCAGTCGGGAGAAGATCCCCTTCGTCCCCCGGGGGTACGGAACCAACTTGAGCGGCGGTTCGCTGGGACTGAACGGCGCCGTTGTCATCGAGATGGGCTACATGAACAAGGTGCTCGAGATCGACATCGCTGACCTGTCGGTCACCGTCCAGCCGGGCATATTCACCTTGGACGTCTCCACCGCCCTCGCCCCCCACGGCTTCTACTACGCTCCCGACCCCGCCAGCATGCGGGCCTCGTCGGTGGGTGGCAACATCGCCGAGAACGCCGGCGGGCCGCACTGCTTCAAGTACGGAGTCACGTCCAACCATGTGCTGGGTCTCGAGGTGGTCCTTCCCGATGGTGAGGCTGTCTGGCTGGGGGGTAAGAATGCTGATCCTCTGGGCCTGGACCTGCGGGGCGCCTTCGTCGGGAGCGAGGGCACCCTGGGGATCGTGACCGCCGCCATCCTGCGCATCATGCGAAAGCCGGAAACGGTCAAGACCCTGCTGGCTGCGTTCCCCACGCTGGAGGACGCCGGGGACGTGGTCTCGGCGATCGTGGCCGCCGGACTGGTGCCGGCCACTTTGGAGTTGATGGACCGCAACGTCGTGGTGGCCATCGAGGACGCCCTCGCCTGCGGCTATCCCCGGGACGCCGGAGCGGTACTGCTGATGGAGCTGGACGGGCTCGCGGACGGGATGGACGACCTGGCCGGGCAGATCGAGGCCATCTGCGAGGCAAATCACGCCCTCGAGGTCAGGGTGGCCCAGAACGAAGAGGAGCAAGCCGCCCTGTGGCGCGGCCGCCAGGGCAGTTTCGGCTCCATCACGCGGCTGGCCCCGAACTACATGTCCCTTGACGGGGCGGTGCCGCGCACCATGCTTCCCGAGGCCCTCCGCCGGGTCGCCCAACTGGCGGCCGGCCAGGGACTCAAGGTCTTCTGCACGCTGCACGCCGGCGACGGGAATCTGCATCCGTGCTTCCTCTATGATGCCGCGGAGCCGGGGGCCAAGGAGAAGGTCGAGGAGGTGAGCATGGCCGTGCTTCGCGTCTGCGCGGCGCTAGGAGGGACGGTCAGCGGTGAGCACGGCATCGGCGTGGAAAAGATCGAGGCCATGCACTACGTCTTCAGCGAGAACGACCTCCGCGCCCAGCGGCTCCTGAAGGATGCGTTCGATCCTGAGAATCTGTGTAATCCCGGGAAAGTGATCCCGGCCGAGTAACGAGCAATAGGGGGAGACCATGCCCGCAGGCGACGGCACCAAATACGGCAAGTACGTGATCAGCGACTTGATCATGCCGGAATCAAAGCAGAAGATCGACGTCGACTACCGCAAATACGCCCGGCGGATCCGGTGGATCGATGACGACATGGTACCGGGCACCTTCCACATGAACACCGCCTGGTACCTCAAGGCCGGCCCCACCCTGGAGGACAAGCCGCACGTCCATGACAGCGACGAACTCATCGGCTTCTTTGGCAGCGACTCGGAGAACCCCGACGAGCTCAACGGTGAGGTGGAGATCTGGCTGGAGGATGAGAAGCACCTGATCACCAGGTCCACCATCATGTTCGTGCCTGCCGGGCTGACGCACTGCCCATTGGTGCTCAACCGCGTGGACAAGCCCATCTTCCATTTCACGACCGTGAACAAGGGGCAGTACCGCCTCATCTGAGGCGCCGTGCGGGACTGGCAGCGACACAGGCGGCGACCGGAGGCTGCGGGCGGGAGACCTGCGCCCCGGTATCGCTAACCAGCGACTGCCAGAGACACCAGAATCAGCTGGTCCGTGTCTGTGACGGGCTGCTCGAAGGCCGCTTTGAACATGCCTTCCTGGTTCACGAATACGTAAAACCGCTTGTGGAGTTCGCCGGTGCTATCGAAGATGAGCGGCTCGGCCTGCGGGTAGCGGTGGATGAAGTCGCGCAGGCACTCTCCGACGGTCGAACCTTCGACCCGCAGCTCACCGGGACTGTCTATCAGCCGTTGAAGCTCGGCGTGGAATATCCTCATCCTCACACTCACGCGTGCCCGCGCACCCCTACCCGCAGGCCAGAATGGCACGCTTTACCAACGTTCGCGCTATCTGGATCTTGTACCGGTTATTCAGCAGGGCCAAGCTTCCTTCCATGCCCAAGTCCGCGGCCCGCTCGGCCGTCGCATGGTCGATAGGCTTGCCGGCCAGATAGCGCTCGGCTGCCGTGACCCGCATCGGCAGCCCGTACACTGCGTTGAGGCAGATGCGGGCCGACTTCACGATGCCGCCGTCGATCTCGACGGCGGCTGCGCAGTTCACGACTGGGAAGTCGATGGACTTGCGGACGGCGAATTTGATGAAGGCTGACCTGAGGCCGTTCTTTGGCTCCGGCACCCGTACCTCCAGCACCATCTCGCCGTCTTCCAGCACGGTGCTGGTGTTGACTCCCACGTTGAAGAAGTCCTCGGCGTCGATTGTGCGCCGTGAGGTGTGGATCCGGGCGCCAAGGGCGATGAGCGCCGGGGCCAAGTCGGAGGAGTTGACCGCCACGCAGCCGCAGTTGAAGCAACGGCCGGCCTCGGCTTCCACGGCGGCCCGGTCGAGTGTGCCCGATTCCTCCGCGGTCAGGCTGCGCAGGCGCTCGGTGAGCGACAGCTCAGGCACTTCTACTCGGGTGCTGGGTTCAAGACAGGACCCGTCGAACCTCTGACCGATGGCGCACACCGGTTCGTACTCTTCCTCATACGGGGCTTTGCCTATCAAGTACGCCTGTACGGAAAGAGCCGCTATCCGGCCGGCACGCGCCGCCCCGGCGACCGTCGCCGGCCCGGTGAGAAAGTCTCCGCCTGCAAAGACGCCCTTGCCCAGGGAGTAACCGGTTTCGTCCAGCCGGAGCCTCCCTTTCTCGTCGACCGATCCCTCGGGCAGCATGGAGTAGTCAGGCTTCTCCACGATAGCGGTCATGACAGCGTCGCACTGAAGCGCGAACTCGGAACCTTCCACCTTGACCGGGCGCGGCCGCCCGCTGGCGTCGGGCTCGCCGAGCTCCATGCGGCAGCACGTTAGTTCCACCTCGCCGGCTCCCTCAAGAGCGGTCATGGGCTGGGTGAGGAACTGGAATGTGACCCCCTCCTCCTCGGCCTTCTTCACTTCCTCTTCGATCGCGGGCATCTCCGCTCGCGTCCGCCGGTACATGATCGTCGGTTTGGCTCCGAGACGCAGCAGAGAGCGGGCCACGTCGATGGCTGTGTTGCCGCCGCCGATGATGACCACGTTCTTTCCGGCCATCTCGTCGGGCTGGAGGTTCTGCCGCCGGAGGAACTCGGTGCCGGAAGTGAGGCACTCCTCGCCTGCGATGCCGCTCCCGGTCTGCTGCCAGGCGCCGGTGGCGACGAGGATGGCGTCGAAGTCGTCCTGCAGCTCCCCGAACTTCTCTTTGTCGATCTCGGCGCCCAGCTCGATGGTCACTCCCTCGCGCTCTATGGCCTCGATCTGCTTCCTCAACACCTCGCGCGGGAGGCGGTATGGCGGGATCCCGTAGGTGAGAAGGCCGCCGGCCTCGGGCATCTTCTCGAAGATCGTCACGCTGTGCCCGGCGTGGCTGAGATAGTGGGCGGCGGACAGGCCCGCCGGCCCGGAACCGATGACTGCCACCCGCTTTCCGTTAGCCTTCATCGCCGGCTTGTAGAAGTGGTCAGGCGCTTCCAGGATCTGATCGCCGACGAACCGCTCGATCTCTCGGATGGAGACCGGCTCGTCGAACTCGTTTCGCGCACAGGCCTCTTCGCAGGGGTGGGGGCAGACTCTTCCCGTTATCGCCGGGATTGGGTTCGACTTGAGCACGATCTCCGCCGCAGCGGTGATGTCACCCTCACGGATCTTGGCGAGATAGGAGGGTATGTCGATGTCGGAGAGGCAGCCTCGGGTGCAGGCCGTGACTCCGACTCTGGCGGCACCGAAGATAGAGTGGTACCGAGAGTCGCCGGGGAGGGCGTAGCAGGCCCTACCTCCCTTACGCAGGCACTCGAACAGGTTGTCCTGCACCCAGTAGTACCAGCAGCGGTTGTTCTGGCAGAGATTGCCCGCCACGGTGCCCATTTCCCGAATGTGGGGCGAGGCGGTGCGATGCGCTGCTTCGGCGAGGACGGGGTACTCGCTGCGGACAAGTTCGTGGGTCGCCAGGTCTTCGAGCTTGGTCAGGGCCCCGATCTTCAGGGTGCCGTCGCCATCGCGAACGTAGTTCAGATCCGCGATCCGCTTGATATCGATCAGCACTTCGGGATAGTCCGCATCGGCGAGGATGCAGTCCTTCATCTCCCCGAGCAGGTCGGTGCCCCCGGCGATGACACGGGCCTTGCGGCCGTACTCCTCGAAGGCGGCGATCGCCTCGTTCACGGAGCGGGCGGTGATGTGCTTGAACTTCTTCATGGTTCCCCCCTTCCTAGGCCTTGCCCAGGGCGGCGAGCACCCGGTCGGGGGTTATCGGGAAGGTATCGATCCACACCCCGATGGC
Organism: uncultured Actinomycetota bacterium; assembly: GCA_963843515.1. GTDB lineage: Bacteria > Actinomycetota > Thermoleophilia > RBG-16-64-13 > RBG-16-64-13 > CAIQPS01. Next base: position 287,148 of record CAWJKH010000007.1, on the reverse strand, counting down.
GTTCTGGACCGCGGGCCCGACAAGCGCGGGGACCACCGTGGCCACGTCTTCACCAATGCCGACCGAGCCGTACGGGCCGTACCCCATCTGGGTCTCGACCATGATGGTCTCGATCTCCCCGTAGTCCATCATCGTGGGGATCTTGTAGTTGAGGAGGTTGCCGTTGAGCATGACCCCGGTGCGTCCATCCCAGACCACCTCTTCGGTCAGGCCCCGGCCGATGCCCATGATGGCGCCGCCGTAGGCCTGGCCCTCGCAGCCGTCCCAGTTGATGACCTTGCCCACGTCGTTGACCGTCACTACCTTCTGGATGTCCACCTGGCCGGTCTCGGTATCGACCTCGACTTCCATGAAGTAGGCCTGGCGGCAAAAGCGCACACGGACTCCCAGGTAGCAGCCGCGCTGCAGGTGCCAGCCGGTCTCGAAGAGGGGCGGCGTCCCCCGCATGGGGTAGGCGAGTCCCTCTTCTGTGGACGTGAAGAATGGTTCGCCCGCGGTCCCGGTCAGGGGGCCCTGGGCGCCGCTAGGGCCGATGAAGTCGGCGATGCTCATTCTGTTCTGGGGGTTCGCCTTCTCGACGATCATCCCGCCCTTTACGTCGAGATCTTCGACCTTGAGGCCGGGGAAGGCCGGCGGGTACTCAGCCAACTGGGTCTTGGCCCGGGGGGCGACGGCCGCTTCGAGCAACCGCTCCTTGAGGATGCGGGCCGCGTGCCTCACCGCCCAGCCGTTGATGGACAGGTTGGTGGAGGTATCCGGGGTCATGGGGAAGAAGCCGGCGTCGTCCTGGTGCTTGAACCGGACCCACTCAAAAGGCACACCGAGTTCGTCGGCCGCGATCTGGCAGTAGGCGGTCTCCGCGTTGACCCCGACGTCCGCCCGGCATCCGAGGATGGTGACCGAGCCGTCGTTACGCTCGAAGTACATCCCGATCTCGCTCGAGCCGGCCGAGTCGTCCCACTCGTGAGTCCAAGTGAACGCCAGCCCATGCATGTTGCCGTTGGGCAGCTTCCTGGCGCCGGGCGCGTGCCACTTCTCGTCCCAGCCGATGGCGGCCTTGCCCTTCTCCACGCACTCCCGCAGGCTGTCTCTCACGGGGAAACCGATCTCGGCCTTGCGGGCGTTCACCCACTCCATGCCGTGGCCTTCGGCGCCGTCGTTCAAGAGGGCGATCTCGACCGGGTCCATACTCAGGGCATCGGCCACGTGGTTGAACACCAGGTTGACGGTGTAGCAGTTGATGTTCATCTCGCAGCGGGTGGGCACCGTTGGACCTTTGTTGACCCGGGCCGCTTCGGTACGGCCGGCAATGTGAGGGATCTTGGTGTTCTCGATCAGGTGTGCCACGATTCCGAACACGGGCATCTCCTGATTGAGGGTGACGGCGCGCTCAGACACTGCGGTGATGGTGCCATCGAGTTTGAACCCGACCTTGACGTAGAAGACGCCTGAGTCCATGTTGCCGCCGTAGAAGTCCTCTCGGCGGTTGAAAGCCCACTTGACCGCCCTGCCGGTCCGCTTGGAGGCGACAGCGGCGAGGTACGTGCCGCCCAGGTTCCAGGACATCTGGCTCCAGCCTCCGAAACTCGCTCCCTGGTACGGGCAATGGACGTCGATCTTGCTCATGGGGACGCCGCCGAACCAGGTGGAGATCGCCCGCTTGGCGATGTGGGGCCGCTGTTGTTTGACCCAGACCTCGGCGAAGTCGCCGTTCCAGCGCCACACTCCACAGGGACGCTCAGGGCCGACCCAGGTGTTGTACCCGAAGCGCCATTTGAACTCGATCACTTTGTCGGCCTCGGCGAAGCCTTTCTCCACATCGCCGTGGCCTTCGTTATAGACCATGGACACGTTGGAATCTGGGAACTGGTGCGGTTGGGTGGGAGGGGCGCCGGGTTCGATGGCCTTCTCTACATCCAGAATGAACGGCCGCTGTTCCCACTCCACCTTGATGAGCTTCAGGGCGTTCTCAGCGATCTCCTCGCTGTCGGCAACCACGAACGCGCCGCACTCCTCTCCCTGGAATTGGGCCCCTCTGGGAAGCGGCCGCTCGCTGTTGAGCTCGTGCCCGCCCGTGGCAGCGCCAACCTGCAGTTCCGGATCGTCGTAACGGAGGATGCAGCGCACCCCGGGCATCTTCTCCGCCTCGGAGGTGTCCAGGCTCAGGATCTCTGCGTGTGGGTAAGGTGAGGTGAGAAACCGGCCGAAGAGCATGCCTGGGAGTTGCACGTCGATCGTGTATCGGGCGGCCCCGGTCGCCTTCTCTATCCCGTCGGTCCTGCGGATACCGCGCTTGCCGATGACCTCGTACTCCTCGAGCGCGTACGGGTCGGCGACCTTATTGTCGAAGGAGTCGAGCATCCGCTGCTTTTGATCGACCTTTTGTGGCTGATCACTCACGGTTGGCACCTCCTTTCCATTGCTCAGGTGCCATGCCCAGACCCAGTCCAGCGTCGGCAGCAAAGCCGGCTTGCCGCTCGGGCACCGGCGCAGGAGCAGCCGCGATCACGCCCCGGAGGACCGCCGCCGCCTCGGTGATGGCCTTCAGGTGCGCCGGGTAGGTGCCACAACGGCAGAGGTTGCCGACCATCGCTTCCCTGATCTCGTCGAGGGTCGGGTCCGGATTCCGGTCGAGCAGGGCCTTGGCCGTGACAATGAAGCCCGGGGTGCAGAAGCCGCACTGCATGCAGCTGTACTTGACGTAGGCGTCGATGAGCGGGTGATTCGCCCGAGCGATGCCTTCGATGGTCTCGATAGCAGCTCCGTCGCACTCGATCGCGAGCATCATGCAGGAGAGGACCGGACGCCCATCCAGGATGACGCTGCAGGCCCCACACGCACCTTCGGCGCAGAACTCTTTGGTTCCGATGAGACCCAGCCGGTCCATCAGCACGTACTGCAGGGTCCACTGGGACGCGACGGCTATCTCGTGCATCTCGCCGTTCACTTCGAGCGTGACCTTGTCCAGCAATACTGCTCGGGTCTTCTCGGCAGCCCATGCTTCCAAGTGCTCCCCCTTTCCGCCTCGAGCCTTGGGGACGGCGAAGCGGATCCGCATCCCCCCGGATGTTTTTCGGCCGCAAAGATACCATCCACGCCCGTCGAGCGAACGCCGCACTGCCGCAGTCGCGCCGGCGCCGGCCCCGCCGGTCAGAACAGGCCGAAGGAGCCGGCCTCGAAGGCGCTGAGGAAGGCGTCCATCTCCTGCAGGCGCGGTTCGGCCAGGCTTGCCGACCTTTCCAGGAACAGGGTCGAAGGCAGGCGTTCCCGGCGCTTGCGGGCACTCTCGTAGCCGGCGCGCAGGTCCCGGGGGTTCTTCGAGAAGTCCCGCAGGATGCCCACCGCGCCCAGAAAGTCGAGTACGTCCGCGTCGTGGAACAGCATGGCCTCCCGACTCATCCCGGGTTCCGCCGCGCGGGAATGATGGTGGGCTATGCACTCGAGGACGCGCGTCCGCGTCTCCTCTGGGCAGCCCGCCCCTGCAAGGAAGGGGTCGACCACCTCCAGCGACCGCTGCAGGTGATCGACGCCGGGTGCCGCCCAGGGCTCGTACGCCCCCCAGTCGTGCAGATGGGCCGCCAGCCAGACCACCTCCGCGTCGTATGGTTCGGCGTCGGCGAGGGATTCGACAAGTCGCAGGAGGCGCCGCGTGTGGTTGAGGCCCCAGAGACCGCCGTGCTCCTCGGTGAGCCGGACGACCTCCTCGTGGGTATCAGCGTTCATCATCGAGGCCTCCCATGTCCGCTGCTGGGATGTTTTCGTCTTGCTCGTCCGCCTCAGCCAGGTATCTGATCTTGCAGAGCGAGTGGTTCCACACGACATCGTGGGCGAAATCGGGGAAGAGTTTCCGGAACAGCCACCATCCTGGGCGGCTGAACGCGCGCTTCCCCCGGTAGAAGTCGAAGCCCACGTAGATGCTCAGCAGATTGACGCCGTGCTTCACCGGCTTCACATCGAAAGCGAAGATGCCTCCCCGGCCGAACCCGTCGAGAATACGATAGAAGAGATACCGCCCCGGGATCGTTTGCTTGAGCTTCACGCTGAACGAGAGCCATCCCCGATGCGGCTTCCCGACACCGCTTCCAGGCGTTACGCGCCCGTTGAGCGGCCCTACGTCGTAGCGGATGACGGTCCCCACCTGGTTGGGCTCTCCCTTGGGGCGGGAGATGGTCACGAAGCGGGGCCACAGATACCCGCGGTCAGAATCGCCGAACTGGCCCAACTGCCGGAAGATGGCATCCGCCCCGGCCCTGATCCTTATGGAGTAGGCCCGCTCCATCTCCGGAGCCCGGTCCGGCCGCGCAACGCCCAGTACCGAGAAGAGCTCGTAGCGTTTGCGCTCCAGGTCATCCAGTGACACGCCGGTCTGGTGCCGGCCGATCCCTTTCCAGTCCAGCCCGAAGAGCCGTTCCGTCACCTGGTTTCGGAGCGTCACTAGAAAGCCGCCGTTGAAGATGAGCCAGATGGAAGCCGGATGCACCATGCGGCCGAAGATGCGGCGGTAGCTCTCGTCGCCGCTCGCTATCTGCCAGAGGATGGTGGCCAGCCGCCAGCGGTCCTGGGGAGTGGTCTTCCGCTCGGTGAGGACGGCCTGATACAGGACCCTGCTGAGGGCCGGGTGCGAGAACAGCAGGCGGCTGAGCAAGAAGATGACGCGGCCGTAGCGGTTGTCCCGGTCGAAGGACTTGACCACGGGAGCGTATCCGCGGCGGAGGCTCTCGCGGTCGACGCCCCTGTCCAGGATGCAGTCGGCAAGAGCGGCGGACGTGGTCCAAGCGGAGAACAATCCGTCCTTGTAGAGCCTGGAGACCGCAATGTCACCGGTCAGCGCCACCCGTGTACCGTATGGTCGCGCGGTGGCGCCGATCGTCATGTTAGGGTGGCAGGCGCAGCCGGGGCGCAGCCGGACCCCGGGCGGGAGCAGCCTGCGGATGTGAGGCAACTCGACGAACTGCTGCATAATGTCCGGAAACTCCGACAGCCGTGCCTGATCGACGCTCTTGCCGAGGAGAACCACGGTCATCCAGTTCTGCTTGGGTATGAGCGAGGACATCTCGATGTGGAGATCCTTCGACCCGTACTGGGCGAAGTGAACCTCCTTGTCCACCGCCAGCAGGGCGTCGGGGTCACCACCCTGGGCCTGCATCTCGGAGATGAGCGCCCGGCGCACTTTGGGCGGGCGGAGACCAGGGATCATGGCCCGGAGATCGGCCAGCAGCGGGTCGGCCGCCATGTCCATGCCCTGCGAGCGGTTGACCCCGCCGGCGAAGACCAGGAAGTCGGTTTCGATGCTCTGTTCATCGCCACGGCCGGCCGCCTCAGCGCTGTCTGCGGCCGGCATGATGGCGCAGTTGCCGGTAAAGGCTCCGGTGCCGGCCGCGCGCAGGCGGTAGGTGACGATCGGTCTGCCTTCTGCAGAATAGCCGGCGTGGGTGACCTCACCGGTAATGATCTCAGCCCCTGCCGCGATGGCGCTGTGGAGCACGAACGTGTCGAAGTTGGTGTACCGCCCGGCCCGCTGGCGGGGCCGGGAGCCGCGGAACACGGTGAGCATCTCGCGCCCGCCGGGCACCGGCAGGCGCACGCTCTTCCAGTCACCGTGCACGACCACTTCGTCAGCCCGGCTCTCGACCACCTCCTCGGGGATCGAGATACCATCCTGGCGCAGGATGTCGGCCAGCCTGGGGGAGATGCCGCCGGCGCAGTAGTTGCAGCCTTCCCACGACTGGAGCATCACCGGCTGGTAGAAGCAGACCTCGCTCTTCCTCTCCAGGATGATGACGCGCACCGTCCTGCCAGTCTCCTTGGCACGGCGGAGCAGGCGGATGGCGAAGAACGACCCGGCCGGCCCGCCGCCGACCACCACGATGGTGGCGGGGTCCGGGAGAGCCAGCGGGCCGCGGCTCCGCTGCGCGGCATTCCCAGCACGGGGCGGTTCTCGTTCGGGGTCCACTCTCGTCTCGCCTCGGGGAGGAAGGCCGCCGGCTGGGAGGCTGCTGAAAACCGAAACCCCGGCCGCCGGAACGCACTGGGCGACGCGACAGTACGTCCTCGGTCGTGCAAATAGCGCTGCTATTCGCACTCCCTGCGTCCTTCTCTCGCGCATACCCATCGCATTCCGGCTGCGGGCGTCACTTTTCCGCAGCCTGCTCGGTCTGCGGCGCGTCGGGCGCCGATTTCTCCGCCGGCCGAGCCGCGCGGCCCTGGCCCTCGACGAAGTCCTTCTCGCGGATGAGGAAGAAGCACGCGATCGCCGCAACGAAGGTGAGGCACGCGGAGATCAGCAGGATGAGATTGAGGGCATCGACGAAACCCGCGCGGGCTGCCGCTTCGACCACCTGTTTGGCCGCGGCCGGCACGCGCTCGAGGATCAGCCTGATCTGGCCGCTCTCGACCGCGTCGGCTATCTGCCGGGAGAAACTGCCGGCAGGGGTGCCGGCGAGATCGGCCACCACGTTCGAGCGGATGTGGCTGACAAAGATGGTGCCCAGGACGGCGATGCCGGTCGCCAGGCCCACCTGGCGGAAGGTGGAGTTGATCCCCGACGCCATGCCGGCCCTCCGCGGGGGGACCACTCCCACGGCCGTCGCCACCAGGGGCACGTTCACCAATCCCGAGCCTACCCCGCAGGCGATCATCCCCGGCAGGAGGTGAGTCCAGTCAGAGGCGACGGTCAATCCCCGCATGAGCAATAGGCCGATGCCGATCAGCACGAACCCTGGGGCGATGAGCAGCCGAGTCGGCACGAGCGACGTGAGCCGGCCGGCGATGGCTGCAGTGAAGAATATGGAGAGGGACAGCGGCAGGAAACGGATGCCGGTCTGCAGGGCCGAATATCCCAGAAGTCCCTGCACCCAGAGGACGAGATAGGTGAGCGCCGAGAAGACCGACGCCGAGATGGCGAACGCCGCGATTATGCCCCCGTCGAAGGTCGGCACCCGCAACAGCTTGAAATCGAACATGGGGTGAGGACGCAGCAACTCCGCCGCGGCGAACGCTCCCAGAAGGGCCGCCGCCGCGACCAGAGAGCCGATCACCACGGGGGAGCTCCATCCGTCGTGGCCGCTGCGGATGAGGCCGAAGATGAGGGCGAAGAGGCCGGCGCTGAAGGTGATCAACCCGATGATGTCCAAGGGCTTGGGCTCCGGGTCTCGGGATTCATCCACCTTGAACCAGGCCATTGCGAACACGATGACCCCTACCGGGATGTTCACCAGGAAGATCCAGCGCCAGCCCAGCCCGGTCACCAGTGCCCCTCCGATGACCGGCCCCGCGGCTATCGCCAGTCCGGTCATGGCCCCAAAAGCGCCGAACGCGACGCCTCGCTCCCGGCCCTTGAACGACTCGGAGAGCAGCGCGAGTGACGTGGCGAACATGATGGCACCACCGATGCCCTGGAACGCCCGCGAGAGCGCCAGGATCGTCATGCCCGTCGCGCCGCCGCAGAGGGCCGACCCGACTGTGAACACCGCCACGCCGATGAGGAACAGCAGCCGTCGCCCGTTGCGGTCGGCCAGGGTCCCCGCCGTCAGGAGTAACGAGGCCAGGGCGAGGGCGTACGCGTCGATGACCCACTGGAGCGCCGAGAGCGAGGAGGTGAACGAGGCGGAGATATTAGGAAGGGCCACGTTGACGATGGTGATGTCGAGCAGCAGCATGAAGACGCCGATGCACACCACCGCCAGGGTCCACCACCTGCGCGCCATCTTGTCTCCAGTCGATCGCCCTATTCCCGCCGACCCATCTTACCGACATGCATCCCCAACGAGGAAGCGCCGCGAAACGTCCGGGAGCGCAGATGCGGCCGCTACCGCACCCGACCGAGGTTTCCGACCGTGCCGGCCTGAGGTATTACGATGTAGCCGCGGGCTTCGGGAGGTAGCCGGCGGTGCCGGGGACATCAAGCGCATGGTGGAGGGAGGATGGCGCATGTACAAGCACATGCTGGTGCTGCTGGACGGGTCGGAGTTGGGCGAGGTGGTCTTCAAGTATGCACAGGAGCTGTCCGCCAGGCTCGACCTGGATCTCGAGCTGCTCCACGTGTGCCCGCCCGGAGACGCCGCACAGCTGCCCATGCGGCGGGCGTACATCGAGCGCATGGCTGAAGTCCTGTGCGCCGGGGCGGACCAGATCCGCTACAGCTTGAGCGACGAATCGGTGAAGAGTTGCACCCAGGCGCGGGGGACGGTCGTGGTGGGCGATCCGGCCGAGGAGATCCTCAAGTACATCGAGGACGACGATGTGGATCTGGTCATGATATCCACCCGGGGCCACTCCGGCAGTAAGGAGTGGGACCACCTCGGAGGGGTGGCCAACAAGGTGGTCCACGCCTCCAGAGTGCCTGTGTGGCTCGTCCCCTCCGAGCTCCGCGACGAGATCGTGGCCGACACGCTTCCCAAGCGTCCGCTGGTGGTTCCGTTGAGTGGCTCCCCAATGGCGGAGGCGGCGATCCCTCATGCGCTGAACGTAGCACGCCAGCGCGGGGCGGAATCGGAGATCGTCCTGCTGGCGGCCGTCGACCAGGACTTCTACGTCGCCGGGCTGACTCAGATGAAGGACAAGGAAGAGGCTCACGCCAGGATGAAGGCGTATCTGGAAGGGGTGGCCGAGCCCATCCGGGCCGGAGGGCTGACCGTCCGCACCGAGGTGCTCGAGGGGGAACCGGCGAAGACCATCATCGGCTTCATCAAGGCCAATCCGCCCCAACTCATCTGCATGGCGACCCGGGGCAAGAGCGGGCTCAGCCGGCTGGTGTTCGGCAGCGTCACCGAGAACGTCATCCATCTCATCAAGAAGACGCCCATGCTGCTGGTCTCAGCGGTCGAGTAGGCCAGGCCGAAGGTTTGCGGAACCGGCATTGTGGGTTACCTGATGTCTTGGCGCAGGCCGGCGGCCGATGGTCGCCGGCGTCTGGCCATCCTTGACCCCCGGCGCCAGGATGGCGCCGGGGCGGACCCGCCAAGAGAGTCAGCTACTGAGGAGTGGGCGCTGCGGCCCCGCTTCAAGGGGGCGTCTGCTGGGTTCCCGGGTCTTCTGTTATCATAGATAACACAAGTGATTACAGAAGGTGCAGGGCGGCCGTGATTCGCACACAGATACAACTGACCGAGGAGCAGAACCGGCGTCTTCAGGAGGAGGCGAGGCGCACCGGCCGTTCGATGGCGGAGGTCATACGCTGCAGCGTCGAGCGCTACCTGGACCAGGAATCGAGCCGTAAAGCGGGAGGCCTCACCCGGCTCTCGGCCACGCAAGTGGCGGGCCTCTTTCATTCAGGCAGTAGCGACGTCGCCGCCCGGCATGATGACTACCTGGATGAGGTCTATGGGAATGGGGAACGCCCCTAGATGGGCGACCCCGTGTTCCTTGACACCTCGGCGCTCTATGCCGTGCTTGACGGTGATGACACCGCCCATCGCGCTGCCGCCTCCGTGTGGCGTGACCTCGTCGCGTCGGATGCGTCTCTCGTCACCAGCAATCTTGTGCTCGTCGAGCTGACGGCTTTGTTGCAGGGACGGCTGGGCGTGGCCGCAGTGGACGCGTTGACTACGTTCGTCCTGCCCTGGGTGAGCGTCGCTTGGGTGGACGAGCGGGTGCACGAGCAAGCAGTGGCCTCCCTGCTCGGAGCAGGGAGGCAGGACGTCAGCCTTGTCGATCACGCCAGCTTCGTTCTCATGCGGAAGCTCGGCATACGGACGGCGTTCACAATCGACACCCACTTTTTCGAGCAAGGCTTCGGCATGATGCCGCAGGCGCAGGCAGTCTACGCGTGAGTCTGAGCGACCTCCCGTCCAATCCCCCGCCCGCGCCTGGGCAAGGCCGGTACACCCGCTACGCGGTCCCGCCGCCGGGGGCGCCGACGTCCGGAAGCTCGCGAAAGTGGGTCTGGATAGGCGGAGCCGCGGCGGTGGCGGTTATCGGGCTGGCCGTTCTCCTGGTGTTTCTGCTCAACCGCGGAGATGGGGGACTCGCCGACGGCGGCCAGACGACCGCGTCGACCGCCGTGGCCACGACTGCTCCCGGGGCCGCGACTCCGGAACAGGTGACCATGCGACTATTCACCGCTCTTGAGAACCAGGATCTGGATGCATTCCTGGGGCTGTTGGACACCACGCTTGTGGAAACGTTCCCCACCGGCGCAGCCCTCGACTCGGCCAAGGCTGCATTGAAGCAGGATCTCGCCGCCTTGGGGACCATCAAGTTCTCGGACATCGAGCTCTCCACGACCATGAACGATCAGACGAACGCGACGGTCACGGTCACCGCCGGGACTGTGACGGTGACAAGCCCCGACGGTAAGGTCACCAGCCAGAACGTGGAGGACGCCCCGACCCCCGTGATTATCAACTTGGTCCTTCGCGACGGTGGATGGTACGTGGCGTCGAGCCCCTTCCTTTAGGCAGGGTCTCAGCTTCGTAATCGCTGCGCCGGATCACCCCCGGTTCTGACCCGTCCCGCACGACCGATTGCCCCCACTTGACTATTACGAAGTTAGTAGTAGTATGCAATCAATGATAGTAGGAGACGACCACAAGCCCACTGGAAGGGAGGCGGGAGCGCACATGGATGGACCATCTACCACGAGCGCGGATATCGCTGCCGGCGTGCGCAAGCTCCAGAAGGAGTTGAGCTCCGGCATCGTCTCGCTTGCTCTCCTGGCTTTGCTGGCCCGCACCGAGACTCCGCTCTACGGGTATCAGATCGCCAAGGAACTGGACTCCTTCGGCGGAGGATTGCCGGTCAAGCAGGGGACGCTGTATCCCGTGCTCCGGTCCTTGGAAGCGGGAGGGCTTCTGTCAAGTGAGGTGGAGCCTTCGGTAAGCGGCCCGCCGCGCCGCTACTACTCGGTCACCGAGGAAGGCCGGCAGGCCGTGGGATCCTGGAGGGAAGCATGGATCCGGACACGGGAGTTCGTCGACGCCGTTCTGGAGGGACATCGTGGCTAGCGACATCGAGACATATCTGAGGGAACTCCAAGCGGCTCTGGCCGGGGCCGACTCCGCACTGGTCCAGGACGCCTTGTTCGACGCCGAGGAGCACCTGCGGGCGGAGACAGCGGCGGGTCGGACTTTCGCCGACATCATGGAGGACTACGGGACGCCGCAGGAAGTGGCCGCCGCTTATCTGGGGACCGAGGCCGTGGCGACCAGTGTGGAGCCCACGGAGGTCGCGGTGGTGCCACCGGTGCCCCCAGCCGCCGTCGTCACGCCTCCCGGTCCCGCCGCGGCACTCGCCGGAACGGCAGCCGCAGATCCAACGGACGGGCCCGGCGGCCCGCCGCCCTATGCGCCGCCAGCCGCGTATGCGGCACCGGTGGCACCGGCCGCCTATCCCAGCGTCTGGCGGCAGATCTTTGGCGTGTTCTACGATCCGCATGTCTGGAAGTCGCTGCTCTACATGCTCATCTCGCTGGCCACGGGCACGTTCTATTTCACTGTGGTGGTCACCATGCTGTCCACCAGCCTGGGCACCAGCATCCTGATCATCGGGCTCCCCCTGCTGCTCCTGACTCTGGGGGTCGTCCGGGGGATGGCCCTCTTCGAGGGGCGGCTGGTGGAGTTTCTCCTGGGCACCCGCATGCCCCGGCGCCCGCGGGCCGAGTTCCCCGGCTCGTTCTTCCAGCGCTTGTGGTTCTGGCTGAAGGATGGGCGCACCTGGGCGTCGATGGTCTATCTAGTCCTCATGCTGCCAGTGGGCATCGTCTACTTCACCTTCGCTGTGACCGGCCTGGCTTTGGGTCTGGGACTGATAGCGCTGCCCTTCGTGCAACTCATCGCCGACCACACCTGGATCCATTACGGGTTCGATGGCGTCTATGAGTGGCTCGCGCCCGCGTGGGGGATGCCCCTGCTGGTGATCGCGGGATTCCTGGTGCTTCTAGGCTGGCTGCACGCGTTCCGCTGGATCGGGCGTGGGCACGCTGCGTACGCAAAGGCCATGTTGGTGAGGCTGGCCAAGTAACCCACGGCGGGGTGGTGGGATAGAATCGCTCCACACCGGAGTGCCGGAGAGCCCGCACGGACCGTGCGGGCTCGCGGGTCCGAAGGAGGGCGATGAGGCTGCGAACGAAGCCGAGACTCAGAGCACTGCGCACAACCTTCGCGGCGCCGCCGATCCTGTTGCCGCTCGTGGTGCTGGCGGCCGGCCTGCTGGTGTGGGGCTGCTCGCCGGGCGGCACGTCCACCAGCACGGCGCCGCCAGCGGGCGTGACCGGCTCGTCGGCAGGGACGTCAGCGACGCTTCCCCCGACGACAGAGGGACCTGGCACGTCCGTGTCCACCACTGTCGTCCCGCCCGCGACCATCCCTCCTGCCACCGGCCCGCCCACGACCGTGTCTCCACCCACGACCATCTTCGTGGTGATCGGCGACTACGGGATGGACGACGAGCACGAAGCGGCCGTCGCCGCGCTGGCGGCCTCCTGGGAACCGGCGTACATCATCACCACCGGCGACGACTACTACACCCCGGCGGGCGGCAAGGGCACGGCCAGGTATGACGAGTCCACAGGGGCCTACTATGGCCCCTGGCTCAAGGACATCACCACCACCGGCAAGCGCTGTCCCAAGGGACTGGCTCCGGTCAACGCGTTCTTCCCGAGTCTGGGCAATCACGACTACACCGACGCCCGGCCCGGGCCGGACACCTACCTCGAGTATTTCGATCTGCCCGGCGAAGGCTTCGCGAACAGCTCCGGGAACGAGCGCTATTACGACTTCGTGGAAGGCCCGATCCACTTCTTCGCCCTCAACTCCAACGAAGAGGAGCCGGACGGCACGAGCAGCACGTCGAAACAGGCGCACTGGCTCAAGGCCCAGCTCAAGGCCTCCACGTCGGTCTGGAACATCGTCTTCGACCACCACCCGCCGTACTCGTCCGACCTGGTGCACAGCTCGAGCACCTACATGCAGTGGCCTTTCGCGGAGTGGGGGGCCGATGCGGTGCTGTCCGGACACGCCCACGCCTACGAGCGGCTGCAGCAGGACGGAATAGTGTATTTCGTCAACGGGCTTGGTGGCGCTTCCCGGTACTTCTTCGGATTCGCCGAGGAGGGCAGCCGGGTCCGCTACAACGCGGATTGGGGAGCACAGAAGGTGACGGTGTCCTCAGACGCGTTGACGTTCGAATTCTGGAACGTGAGCGGTCGGTTGATCGACAGCTACACGCTGCCGGCGAAGCCGGTGGATCCAGCGAGTTCCGCGAGTCCGGCGTACCCGCGGGGGTGACCGTTGGACGGAGAAGGGTAGCGGCGCGGGGCTGTGGGTACTGATGCAGTTGGGCAGGGTTGTGGCGCGGCCGGGGCACTGGAGAAGACCTATGAGATTCGCGGCGTTTCTGCGGGGCATTAACGTTGGAGGTCACAAGGTCGTCAAGATGGCCGACTTGCAGGCCGCGTTCGAAGTCATGGGCTTCGAAAACGTGCGGACCATCCAGGCGAGCGGCAACGTGGTGTTCGACGCTCGCGGGGGCGTGGGCGCGGAGACCGGCCTCACTGTCGCTTCGGCCACCGATCAGGACGCAGTCCTGGCCGGGCGGATAGAAGACGGACTAGAAGAGGCCCTCGGCTACCCGGTCGGCGTCGCCGTGCGTCGGCTGGAAGACCTTGAGCGGCTAGTGGAGTCGCGACCCTTCGAAGGGGTCCCGATCACCCCGGACACAAGACTCTACGTCACGTTCCTCTTGCAGCCGGCCGACAACGGCACCGAAGTTGGCCCGGAAGAAGATTCTCGGCGGGCGAAGCCCGCCCAGCCACCCGAGCTCAGAGTGGCGCAGGTCACGGACGGTGAAGTGCTGACCGCCATCTCCCTCTCGCCGCGCTGGGGCACCACGGACCTTATGGACTGGCTCGAAGAGGGGTACGGCCCGGGCATCACGACGCGGAACTGGAACACCATCGCAAAGCTGGTCGGCGGGTAACGCAGGCGCCTGACGTGCGTCGTGCTGGGGCCCGCGACGCCGGAGCGGGGTGGGCAGGGCTACCCTACTGGGCTCATCCCGATCGCGTGCGCCCTCAAGAAGCGCTTGACGAACGCAAGAGCGAGGCTCGCCACCTTCTCCCATCCACCATCGATGGTCAGTGAGTGGCCTCGGTCCGGGATCGAGACGAACTCGGTGACCCCCTCGTTGTCCTTCTGTCTTTCGTAGGCGGCGCGGGCGAGGGAGGGGGGGACCGTGTGGTCGGAGTCTCCCGAGATGATCAGGAGCGGGCCCCGGCCTGGGTTGTCGGTGTCCACCTTATCTTCTGTCCAAGGGTTGAGGTTGGCTGCCGCGGCCTGGAAGACGGGTCTGCCCGACGCAGGTACGGCGAACTTCTCGTAGAGGTCCACGGCCTCGTCGTCGTTGACCACGTTCGCGAACGCGTACCGGAACTGATCGTAGGTGAGCGGCACTGCGCGGTTCCGGTTGGCGGGGTTACCGAGCACCGGTGAGGCCGACTTGAGAGCGGAATAGGGGAGGGGGAGCACGCCCCGGAAGGGCGCTGGATCGATTGCGACCGTCGCGGCGGCGAGTCCCCGTCCGGCGAGCATCTGCGCTATCAGCCCCCCGAGAGAGTGGCCGATGATGGCCGGGCGCTTGTCGAGAAGGCCCAGCAGATGGGCGAAATGGTCCACCACTTGGGCGATGGACTTGCCCGCGAAGACCTCGGGATGCGCTTTTGCCTCATCCACCGTCTCCGGGTCGTCGGGCCAGCCAGGGGTGAGGGTCACATATCCCGATTGTTCGAATAGTCTCGCCCAGGGGTCCCAACTGCTCGGCAGCAGCCACAGACCGTGGACGAAGACGACCGGCGGACGCCCGGTCGCGTTGGCTTCCCGGACCTGCTGCTCCTCGTACTGCGTGATGGTGGCCGCCGATGCCCCCATGATTGCCCCCCTAGACCGCCGTTTCTGGGTTAAGTCGCCACCCACGACTCGTCGCATGGCTGGCGAAGGGTGTGTCGCCCTAATACCCCGGCGGGCCGGGCTCTAACCCCCGAAGGTCTCCCGAGACAGGCCGGCGTCCTCGATGATGGCCTCGACGATCCTGGGGTGGAGGGTCTTTTCCGCGTGATAGGGCAGGATCACTCGATGGCCCTGGGGGTCGCGAAGGATGCGGTGGCTGCCGCGCTGGCGGACCACCCGGAAACCGTTGTGTTCCAGGATGCGCTGCGCTTCCCCGGCAGTCACCCGGGGGAGCCTGCCGCTCATCCCTGCCGGGGGGAGTCCGGCGCACCGTCCGCGGAGTCGCCCGTCTCGACCGGCTCGGCCGGGAGGTCGGCGGGCGGCGCCTCTTCGATGTTGACGCTGATGATGTTGATCGTGTCCATGCCGGGAATGTCCTCGCCGCAGGCCAGCCGGTCCTCGACGTAGAGGGCACAGGCCTCGCGCAGGTTGTCGAGCGCCTCCTCGTGTGTGTCTCCCTGCGTGCAGCAGCCGGGCAACTCGGGGCAGCGGGCCCAGTAGCCGTCGGTGTCGTGTCCTACGATGGCGGAAAAGTGGTATCGCGGCACCAGTGCCTCCGACCGGTCGTGGCGCCGCCTGCGCCCTGGCGGGTGCGGGGCGTCTCTGTCTGGTAGTCACAGCATACACCCGGTCGGCCGGCGGGCCGGCGCAGACCGGGTGTATGGCGGGGCCCTGCCTGGCGCGGTCGCCGGGGCGCTCTACCTACCTACCGTTCGGTAGTATGCGTTCTGTAATTCGAGCACAGATTGAATATCTCCCGGATAATTGCCACAATACCCTTAGCCGGGCCGGCATCCAGGCCTCCTGTGCCGGCCGACGGGCGAGGGGCGGTCAACGAGCCGGGAAGGTGGCGAGCCCATGTACGAGAGCATCAAGACCCTGTACAACGTGGACCCGCCAGTGGCCGATGAGGAGATCCGCGCTGCCGCGCTCGAGTTCGTGAGGAAGATCGGCGGGTTCCATAAGCCCTCGCCCGCGAACGAGGCAGTCGTCAACCGCGCGGTCGACCAGGTGGCCGCAGCCTCCCAAGACCTTCTCGAATCGCTCGTGACCACGTCTCCCCGCAGAAGGCGGGAGCTCGAGGCCCGTCAGCCATATATCGACTGGGTTCCGTTCTACGGGTCTGGGGAGTAGCATCGCCGGGGCCTCCCATTCCGGGGAGTCTCGTCCTCTGCTCCGCTGAGCCTGCGGCGTCTCGCCCGAGCCGCCCGCTGGAGCCCCGATGCAGCGCCGCGGTAACCCCCGCCGGCCTCGCGACATGTACCCTGTGACTATGCTCGACTCACCGCAACAACAGCGGTTCCAGGCCCTCTACCAGGCGAATTATCCCCGCATCCTGGGGTACGCCCTCAGACGGACGGCTTCCGCGGAGGATGCCGCAGATGTGGTGGCCGACACCTTCGCCATCGCTTGGCGCAAGCTCGCGGAGATCCCAGCCGGGGACGAGGCCACGCTCTGGCTCTATGGGGTGACCCGGCGGGTCGTCGCCAACCTACATCGAAAGCAGGCTAGCCGCAACGCGGTGGTGGAGATGCTCGCCCGAGAGTACAAGGAGACCGTCTGGGTGGATCCTCTCCCGGGGGGCGGGCCCGACCCGGCTCTGGCTGCCGCCTGGGCGGCGCTGAGGCCGGCCGATCAGGAGGTGCTCGGACTGGCCGTCTGGGAGACGCTCGCGACCGAACAGATCGCCGCGGTCATCGGTTGTGGTCGCACAGCCGCCAAGGTCCGAGTCCACCGGGCTCGGCGCCGGTTTGCCCGCGAACTGGAACGCCGTGGGGTGGGGGTGAGCGCGGCCGGTCGTGGAGTGGAGGCGAGTGGCGCGGGCCGCGGCGCGCTGAAACCCTCAGCCCTCAAGAGACATGTATAGGCTGGGCAGGCAGAAGCCTTCCCCGATACGGAGGCGATGTGATGGCGAAGCGTGACGACGACATCGAGAGCTACGTCCGCGACCTGCAGCGGGTCGACGACGAGAGCCTCGCCTCCCTATCGCACACACCGGCCGCCCAGGCCCTGTACGAGGAGGTCACATCGGTGGATCCATCAGACGCGAAAGCTCCGTCCGGAAGCGCCACGGGCAGGAAGAGCGGGACCCGGCATCGCAAGCTGATCTGGCGGGGCGCGATTGTCGCGGGTGCGGCCATCGTCGTCCTGGCGGTGCTCAGCATCGTCAATCTCTTCGGCCCCGGAGGACCATCCCTGGTGGAGAAGGCCGTGGCGGCCCTGGATCCGCGGGAAGACGCGATCATCCATGTCAAGATCAGCGGGCACGAGACCGGAAAGGACGGCTACGTCTCGGATTGGACCGAGGAAAGTTGGGCGCTGACGTCCTCGCCTTACACCCGCCGCGATGTCCAGGCCTTCTCGGGTTCGCCGGTCACCGAGTCCGTGCAGGACAGCACGGGCTTCGCCCAGGTCTATGACGCCGCGACCAACACGATCTACCAGCCGCCGCAGAGTGGTGTGTTCCAGGTGGAGGGCGGTCAGCCTGATCCCTATCGGGACATGATCCTCGAGCTTCTCCAGTCCGGGGATGCCGTGGTCGAGGGGACCGAGACCATCGGCGGCCGGGAGTGCACCCGCATCGCGGCCACTAAGGACTACGGAACGGCGCCGGACGGCACCAAATACGGTACCTGGTACCTGGTGGACGCCGGCACGAAAGACCCGGTGGAGTGGCGGATGACCCGGGATGGCGGCAAGGCGGTGCAGATCCGCTTCGATGTCTACGAGCAGCTTCCGGCCACGCCGGAGAATCTGGCCCTGCTCGATCTGGCTGTGCAGCACCCCGGCGCGAACCTCGATACCAGCGCGGAGGGTTACCGCAACAGTCTGGATGGCCCGGCACCTGCCGCTAAGTGAGCGGCCCATGAGGCGCCCCTACGCCGGTCGTGGGTGACCGCGAGCACGTGAAGTGACGCTGCTGCCGCCGCCGGGCCCGGCTGGGCCCGGCGGCGGCCCTGTCCTTCTGGCCAGGGAAAATCCCGTCCTTCGGCGCAGCCCGGATTCCCAACCCTTGCCCGGTCCGCGCCGGACTCCCCCGCCGTACTCTGATGACGAGTGAGCGGCCGGTCGCAGGTTCCGGCCATCGCCGGAGTCACAGCGATCAGAATGGGGTGCGGAATGAGAAAGTTCGGTCTGCAATCCATCGCCCGGGCGTGTGCCCGGCATCCATGGAGGACGCTGGCGGTTTGGGGAGTCGTGCTCCTCTGCGCAGCGGCGGTCATGGTCATGTACCTGGGCGGAGCTCTGAAGAACGAGCAGAGCTTCACCAACGATCCTGAATCCACCCGGGCCTTCGCTGCCATCAACGAGGCTTTCCCCGAACAGGAGCAAACGCGAGAACTGGTCATCGTCCGCTCGCCAGCGTTCACGGTGGACGATCCCCAGTTCCTCGAGCAGGTGCAGGCCGTCAGCGCCGGAGTCCTGGCGCTCGGCCCCGAAGTGGTTCTGGGCGGCATGGACTACACCACCGACCCCTCCCCGGTGCTCGTCTCGGCCGATCGTCATTCGGCCCTCCTCCTCTTCACCATGGCCAAAGAGGCCGGCAAGGCCACCGACGACGCCAAGGCCCTCAGCGAGGCGGCGACCGCGGCGGCCACCCGGCAGGCGGCCGCCGAGCGCTTCGCTGTGCGGGATGCGTCGCCGGCGTCGGGCGCCTCGGACTTCGAGGTGATGGTCACCGGTGAGGCCAGCATCAACGGCGACTTCGGCGCCACGGCCGAGAGCGACCTGCGTACCGGCGAGATCTTCGGCATCGGGATAGCCCTCGTCATCCTGGTCTTGGTTTTTGGGGCGCTGGTAACCGCCGCCATCCCGCTGGTCATGGCCCTCGCCTCCATCCTGCTGGCCATGGGAATCACCGCGGCCGTCGGGCAGATGATGGACCTGTCCTTCTTCATCACGAACATGATCACCATGATCGGCCTGGCCATGGGCATCGACTACTCCCTCTTCGTGGTCTCCCGCTACCGCGAGGAGAGGGCCACCGGCCTCGGCAAGGTGGACGCCATCACCCGCGCCGGCTCCACCGCCACCCGTTCCGTCGTCTTCAGCGCTCTGGCAGTAATGCTGGCGCTGGGCGGCCTGTTCCTGGTCCCCTCCACCCTGTTCCACAGCATGGCCATGGGCGCGATCATCGCAGTGTTCACCGCCCTGCTGGCCGCTCTCACCCTGCTCCCGGCCCTGCTCGGCGCCATGGGCGACAAGGTCAACGCCGGGCGCGTGCCCTTCTTGCGCAAGACCGCCGGCGGCACGGCCCGTCCGGGTGGCTTCTGGGATCGCCTCACCGGCGGCGTGATGCGGCATCCGGTCGTTAGCCTGGTGGTGGCCGGCGGTGCGCTGGCCCTTATGGCCGGGCTCTACTTCTCCATCGATCTGGGCTCGGCCGGCGTGGAGACGCTGCCGGAGTCGATGGCCTCGCGGCAGGGCTTCATGGTGCTGCAGAGCGAGTTCCCCGGCGCCTCCATCCAGCCGGTGGAAGTGACCATCGCCGGTGATTCCACCTCTCCCGCAGTGGCGCAAGGGATCGACAAGCTGCGCGCCATCCTGGCGGGCGACTCAGCCTTCATGGGGTTCGGGGATACCCGGACGAGCCCGAACGGCGAACTGACCGTGCTCCACCTCGTGGTGGCGGGCGAGCCGAACGGAAATCCGGCGCAGGCGGCCGTGAGGACCCTGCGCGGCGACTACCTCCCGGCGGCGTTCTCGGGCACCGGACTGGTGGCCGGCACCGACGTGCTCACCACCGGGCAAACCTCCTTCGTGATCGACTACCTCGACACCATCAACGGCGCCACCGGCTGGGTGTTCCTGTTCATCCTCGGCCTGTCGTTCGTGCTCTTGATGGTGGTGTTCCGCTCCATCCTGGTGCCGGTCAAAGCCATCCTTATGAACCTGCTCTCCGTGGGCGCTGCCTACGGCCTCATGGTCGCGGTGTTCCAGAAGGGATGGGGAGCGGACCTTCTTGGACTCCAGAAAGTGGATTTCGTGGAAGCCTGGGTGCCGCTCTTCCTCTTCGCGGTGCTATTCGGGACCTCCATGGATTACCACGTGTTCCTTCTCAGCCGCATCCGCGAGCGCTTCGACCAGACCGGTGACAACCGGGAGTCGGTGGCGTACGGCCTGCGCCGGACCGGAGGGATCATCACCGGGGCTGCTCTGATCATGGTGGCGGTGTTCGGTGGGTTCGCAGCCGGTGACCTGGTGATGTTCCAGCAGCTCGGCTTCGGACTGGCGGTGGCGGTGTTCCTCGACGCGACCGTGGTGCGCTGCATCTTGGTGCCGGCGGCGATGCGCCTGCTGGGCGCCGCCAACTGGTGGTTCCCGCGGTGGCTGAACTGGCTGCCCGACCTGCGGGTGGAGGCGGGTTCCCGTGAGGACGCTCGTCCCGGCAAAGATGTTGCTCCCCGCGAAGCCGGAGCCCCGGTGACCACCGAGCCCGCTCTCGCGCCTCGCTGAGATCTGACTGATAGCGCCCCCCATTCACGGGGCCCCGGACCGGCGATGCCTGGTCCGGGGCCCCGACCGTTCTGCGAGCGTGCGGCCGCCTGACGAAACGGTGGGCGCTTGGGCCAAGCGGCGCGACGAGCCAGCAGCCTCCTAGAGCGCCTCCTCGACGATCGCCACCAACTCAGCCGGCGTCAGCCTCACCGGGTTGGGCTTCATGCTGCTGGCCCGGGCCGCTTTCTCTACCAGCTCCTCGATGATCGCCGATCCGACGCCATAGGTCCGCAACCCCGGGATCTCCAGGTCGACGACGAGCTGCCGCAGCCAGATGACGGCGTCGTCGGCAGTGGCGACGGAGTCGCCGGTCAAGACGCGGGCGACTTCCTCGTAGCGGGAGAGTGCCGGGCTCTCCGGCGCCCGTTCGCGCAGCGCCCGTACGTTGGCGGATACCACTGCCGGAAGCAAAGCCGCGCAGAGCGCCCCGTGGGGCGCCTCGATCATGCCTCCCAGTGGTCCGGCCAACCCGTGTACGGCGCCCAATCCCGCGTTGGCGAGCGCCAGACCTCCAAACAGGCTGGCGACTGCCATGTCCTCGCGGGCCGCGGCCTCCGCCAGCGGTCAGAGGCCGTCGCGGCCCCGCGCTCGCACTGGCGCAAGCGCGACGCAGCGAGCGGGCTGCGCGCGCGATGCCTTCCCGGCACACCCCATCGGTGAGCGGGTTGGCGCGGGTGGAAACGAACGGCTCGATCACCTGGGTGAGCGCGTCCACACCGGTGGCGGCGGTGACTGGCGGCGAGCAGAGTGATAGGTGAGCTCCGGGTCGACCAGGGCCACCTCTCGGCAGCATCAGCGGGCTGCGTAGGCTTACCTTCACCCGGTGCCCCCGGGACACGATCACCGAGTTCCGAGCCACCTCCGACCCGGTCCCCGCCGTGGTGGGGATGGCTACCATCGGGAGGCCGGCGTGCGTCAACGCCCTGCCCTGCCCGATGATCTCCAGATACTCTGTGACGTCGCCGGGGTTGGTGACCAGGATGGCCATGGCCTTGGCGGCGTCGAGGGCAGCGCCTCCGCCGAACCCAATCACCGAGTCGCAAACCTCCGTCCGAGCCAACGCCGTGCCGCGGCGCACGGTTTCCACGTCCGGCTCGGCGGTCACCGCAAAGCAGATCACCTCCACATTTCGCGCTGCCAGGAGGTCCAACAGCGGTTGGGCCCGCTGCGGGGTGCCGCCGGTCACTACCAGCGTCCGCCTACCCATGCCGGCCACGATCTCCCCGGCCTCGCGGAGGGTCCCGGCCCCGAAGACGATCCGCCCCGCGGTGGCGAACTCGAAGCGCAGCGGGCCGGCCGCGGGCGGTGCCATCTGGGCCGCCGGCTCGGGCGATGCCCCAGCCGCTGCTCGCTCAGACCCCACTACCAGCCTCCGGCAGCCGGGAACACGTTCGAGAACTTCACGCTCGACCGGGGCTCGGCCATCATGGGGGCCACGGTTTCACGCCAGATTTGGTAGTGCGCGGTCTCCTTGTGGGCCGCGGCGGCCTCTGCAGTTCGATAGGCCTCCACGAGGACGAACCTGGTCAAGTCGTCCTCCTGCCGCACGACGTCGAAACGCGCGACGCCGGGCTCCTCCAGGCTCTGCCGGGCGTTCGCCACGGTCGCCTCCTTGAAGGTCTCCACTGCGTCGGCCTTCACATGCACCTGCACGTGGACGATCAACATGCCGCTCGTATCCAAGGGTCCTCCCTTCGGTCAGCCCGCTCCCGATGGATCTCCTTCCGGCCGTCGCCTCTTCCAGTCTATCGCCGGATGGTGCCGACGGCGGGCCGGGGTGGCCGCGGCGGCAGGCCAAGCTCGAACCTCCGGTCGATATCGGGGGCCGCCGGTCCGCGTCATAGTGGTTCAGCCAGAGGGGTCTTTCGCCGGCTTCTGGATGGAGGAGGACAAGTGACATCTACCGGGACCAAGCGGTCGACCATTCCGGAGACGGATCATCCGGGCTGGGCCGCCTGGCACGAGGCGACCCGCATAGTCGAAGTGGAGTACGTCGGAAAGATGGAGGCGGTGGCCTTCCGTTTCGGAGACGGAAGGATCCTCGGGGTCCCGCTTCGGGAGCTGGAAGGCAGCGACGCCACCCCAGTCACCAGGGTCCGCATCGCCTACGACGGGGACGAGGCTATCATCGAGCAGTTCTCCGGCAACCGGCTGGAGGTACCCTGGGACGTCGTTCTCTACCACGCCGACCCCACGTACCCCATCGCGGCCCTGATCGCGCAGCGGCCATGGACCGGCACGGGGGAGTCGAGCGGCACGTTCGCGGGCCCCTGCCCGTTTGCGCCGCTGCCTCACACCCGGTATCGTGGCCCGGATGACACCGACCGTCAGCGACATCCTGCGTAGCGTCTTCGGCTACCAGGAGTTCCGCCCCAATCAGCGACAGATCATCGAGACGCTCCTGCGCGGGGAAGACGCCTTCGTCCTCATGCCCAGCGGAGGCGGGAAGTCGCTGTGCTACCAGATCCCGGCCATGATGCGGCCGGGGACGGGCATCGTGGTGTCACCCCTTATCTCGTTGATGAAGGATCAAGTGGACGCGCTGCGCGCCAACGGAGTGCGAGCCGCCGCCTACAACTCGTCCCTGGAGCCGGCCGCCGCCCGGCAGGTCCTGGCCGACCTCCATGGCGGGAGGCTCGACCTGCTCTACGTGTCACCGGAACGCGCGGTGAGCGACGGCTTCCTCGACCGGTTGGCGGCGCTGGCCGGAGAGGCGCTTCCCGGTGTGGCGGGGGGCAGTGCCGGCGCGACGCCGAGCGGCGGCTCGGACAGGGCGCCGGACGGCGGAGCCGCGCCCGGCATCGCCCTCATCGCGGTGGACGAGGCGCACTGCATCTCCCAGTGGGGGCACGATTTCCGGCCGGAGTACGTGGCTTTGGGTCAACTGCGGGAGCGCTTTCCCGGGGTGCCGCTCGTGGCCCTGACCGCCACCGCCGACCCGCATACCCGGGAGGACATCATCGAGAAGCTGGGGCTGGAGGCGGCTCCCTGCTTCGTGTCCAGCTTTGACCGGCCGAACATCCGCCTGCTGGTGGTGGAGAAGCATAATCCTCATGGTCAGCTTCAGCGTTTTCTGGCCGCTCACGACGGCGAGGCCGGGATCATCTACTGCTCCACCCGGATGCGGACGGAGGAGTTGGCCGCCCACCTGCGTAGCCACGGCATCGCCGCGGACGCCTACCATGCCGGGTTGGCCGCGGAGGAGAGGGAAAGGGTCCAGGAAGCCTTCATTCTTGACCAGATCCGGATCGTGACAGCGACGGTCGCCTTCGGGATGGGCATCGACAAGACCAACGTCCGGTACGTGGTCCACTGGGACCTGCCCCAGCACCTGGAGGGTTACTACCAGGAGATCGGCCGGTCGGGCAGGGACGGACTGCCGGCGGAAGCTCTGCTCCTGTTCGGGTGGGAGGACGTGCCCCGGGTGCGGGCGCTGATTGGCGCGGGGGAGAACTACGAGCGGGTGGCCGTGGAGCAGCACAAGCTGAGCGCGATGGTGGGCTTCACCCAGGCGGTGACCTGCCGGCGGCGGGTGCTGCTGGGCTACCTTGGCGAGCGGATGGAGGGGGACTGCGGCAACTGCGACGTGTGTCTGGACCCCCCGGAGCTCTACGACGCCACGGAGGACGCGCGCAAGGCCTTGTCCTGCGTGTACCGGCTGGGCGGGCGGTTCGGGGCCGTGCACGTGGTCGAAGTGCTGCGGGGGTCGGAAAAGCAGCGGATCCTGGAGTTGCGCCATGACCGCCTGTCGACCTACGGGATCGGGGCGGACCAGAGCGCGGAGGCGTGGCGGGGCCTGCTGCAGCAGTTGGTGCACCGGGGGTACCTGGATCAGGAGATGGGCGATCGTCCCGTGCTCAAGCTGACCTCGGCGGCGATACCGGTGCTGCGGGACGAGGAGACCCTGACGCTAGCGCGGCCGCGGGTGCGGGTGGTGCGGCCGGAGGTGGAGCGGACGCCCAGCAGGCGCCGACGGAAAGGGGATGCGGCGGCCGGGCTCGGGACCGGCGGTCCGGCAGGCCCCGGCACCCCCGATGACGACGCGCTGTTCGAGCGACTGCGGGCGCTGCGGTCCGAGATCGCCAAGCGGGAGGGCGTGCCTGCGTACGTCATCTTCCACGACTCCACGCTCCGCGAGATGGCCACCAGCCGGCCGGTCACCGCGGAGCAGCTCTTGGCGGTGAACGGCGTGGGGGAGCGGAAGCTGGAGCGGTATGGGGAGGAGTTCCTGGGCCTGGTGCAGCGCTGGGGAGAGGGAGCGTAGCTTCTGCCCTCGGCGGGCGCGCAGGAGGCCTCCGCCGTGCCCATTGAACCCCCGGGCTCGCGGCCAGAACTCCCCGCAAATTGCGCCTTTTTAATTCTCCAGCAAATTGCGGGATTTGCTCCCCGGCGCCCTTGCGTCATTGGGGTCAGGCTGCCACGTTATGAGTGCTGCTTATCCTTGCTTGTGGGTGTACGCGAGGCGCGCTTGGGCATGTTCGTGGACAGACGGATCAGTCGCTCGTCGGTCTATCAGGGCGCCCTCGCTCAATCCCTCAAGTCTCCCGCCGAACCTGTCTACGCAGTCGTCCTTCTCGACCGCTTCGGTCGTCTTTTGGGTGCGAGCACGGCCACGGGCCTGCCCGGAGAGGTGGAGGTGCCGTTCGGGGTGGATCCCCGGGACCGCGACCTGCGCTCGGACATCGCCGTCGACCACAGCTATATGGGGGGACGGCGTTTCGCGCTCGCGTCGGCTACGTGGGTGATCGTCAAGAGCAAGCGGGTCCGGGTGGGGATCTACATGGAACCCGGGGAGCGGAACATCGTCCCGGACCAGGTCGACCCGGATCTCGGAGCCATCTCCGCTATCCTCAGCACACAGGTGGCCTGAGCGCTGGCGGCGGTGTTGGATGGCCCTCGACCGGTGATCCTAGCCCCGCTGCTGATAGAAGCCCGGGCCCTGCGCCGCGGGCTCAAGCGAGCGACGGCGGGAGGCCCGCCGACCCCTGTGATCAGAACCGGGATGGGACCGAAACGCGCTGCCCGTGCCGGGCTGCGACCGGGCGCTCTCACCTTGCCTGATTCCAGGTCCGGTCCGCCCATCGTGGTGGTCTCCGGCTTCTGCGGGGGGCTGAAGCCGGAGATCCGCACCGGCGACGTCATCGTGGCGAGCGAGCTGCGAGGCCCGGACGGAGTGGTGAGCCTGCCCGTGATGCCGGCCTTTGTCGAGGCCCTCCGGGCCGCGGGTCTGACCGTCCACGTGGGGCCGATTACGGGGTCGGAGCGCGTGGCGATCGGAGACCGGCGCACGCGGGCCGCCGCGGACGGGTCGCTGGGCGTGGATATGGAGTCGTACTGGCTCCTGGAGCGCTACTCAGGGCGGGCGGCTGTCGTCCGAGCGGTGTCCGACACGGCCGGGCCGGGGCTGTTGGGCGGTATGCTCCCAGGCGGCTGGCTGCGGGCCTACAGGTCGCTGGTGCTTGTGGGCGAAGTGGTCGGGAGGCGTGCTGGATGGGTACAGTAGGGAGCGACGTGACCATGAGCGTCGCCGACCTCGACCCGCCGGAGGTGCTCCCGTGTGCCGGAACATCAAGACCCTGTACCACCTCGACCCGCCCGCGACCGACGAAGAGGTCCGCGCCTCCGCCCTTCAGTACGTCAGGAAGGTCAGCGGTTTCACCAAGCCCTCGGTCGCCAACGAGGAGGCCTTCGCTCGGGCCGTAAACGAGGTAACGGCCATCTCCCGAGCCCTGCTCGGAGCCTTGACGACCACCGCCCCGCCGCGCAAGCGCGAATGGGAGCCGGATGAACGTCACGCCGACGTCGAGGTGGCGCCGGGGTTTGGGTCGGGGGCGTAGGGAGACTGAAGTCGGGCTTGTTGGGGTGGGGCAAAGTCCGGCCCTGCTGGGACCGGGAAGGTAGCGGCTGCCGGGAGTGAGTCCCGCCGCCCGCTGATGCGGGTGGCCAGCAGTGTCCAAGGCCCTTTGCCGTTCACGTGATCTTCTGCCTAGCCATCGAAGGTTGTAGCATGGCCGGGGGTAGAACTGGCTCCCACCCTGGCATACCCGACCTTGGGAGAATCGCTTTCGTGGCAGAGTTCGATCCTAGCCTTAGCCAAGGGGAAGTCCTCACGAACGAGGAACTTAGCCGCGTCTTCAAATGCAGCGTGTACGGGGGGATGCGACGTTCCCATCGAACGAACTCGCTCGTGCTGGTCTCGAAAGAGTCGGGAGGAACGTACTCTGACCGGTGGGAGGGGGACGTCTTCCACTACACCGGGATGGGACTGCTCGGCGACCAGAAGTTGGGTGCGGGGCAGAACAGGACTCTAGCCGAATCGGACACAAACGGAGTTGCGGTCTTTCTGTTTGAAAACCCGGCACCCAACAAGTACTTCTTCGTCGGCCGCGTAGCACTCGCGAGCGGCCCCTACAGTGAGACCCAGCGCGACCTGGACGGGAACGAGCGGACGGTGTGGGTCTTTCCGGTGCGGGTTGCGGAGCAGGCCACCTCAGCCGACGTCCTCAAACTCAAGTGCCCTTTCGAGGAGGACTTTGGCGATCTGCGACCGCGGGCTAGCGAGGAACTGCTCGGGGTTACGGTCGAGCTGGAGGATCTCGAAACCGGTCAATCGGTTAGCCGCACGATAGTGAGGGAACGGCCGGATCCTGCGGCTGGGACTGTCACCCTGGAGTCGCCAATAGGCAAGGGGCTTGCGAGAGCCGGCGGGTTGGCAGCGACGCCAGGGACGGTTATCACTGTGCACGGCAGGCCCATGTATCGGCTCGTTGGTTTTGGGTCGAGCGCCGGGAGTTCGAGACCTCAAACGTCCGCGGAATTGAATCGCGCTTACAGGGGACCGGCGGACGCTCCGTGTGGCTGGTCGGGCACGGTTTCCGAGTTTCTCAGACTCGATCAGGCAAGCCTTCTCGATGTTCTTCACGATCGCCACCTCAAGGTCATGGGTATGCAACCTGATCGAGGCCAAGTTGATGCGTGGCGCGGAGAATACCGAATCCTCCAGCCGGTCCTGTCCGAACTTGTTCTCTTGACTCCGCGTTCCGCGCGCTGGGCAGTCGTGTTCGAGTACGAGTTGCCTCGTGAGCGAGGTCGCCGACCCGACGTGGTAATCCTCACCGGCTCCCAGGTCTTGGTGCTCGAGTTCAAGGAGTCAGGCCTACTCCAGCGCGCTCATGTTGATCAGGTAGCCGCTTACGCTCGTGATCTGAGCGAGTATCACGCCGCCTCGCACAACAAGCTGATTGACCCAGTGCTGGTGCTTTCCCGTAGCGAGGAACAGTGGCGCACGGTCGACGAGGTGACGGTGGTAAATCCGGCGGGGCTGCGAAAGGCCATTGCGGATTTGGAGAGGCGGGCTCCCGACCGAGCCGGTGAGCGCCGAAGCGTGGATCAACGCCGGACTACTCGCCCTTGCCTTCGCTGGTCACTGCCGCGCGCCGATATCTTCGAGCATGAACCTCTCCCTCAGATTCGCAAAGCGCAGAGCGCGGGAATCCCCGACACCATCAGTCGCCTGGTCGCTGCCGCAAAGCGGGCTCGCGAGGCGCAAGAACTCCATCTAGCGCTGGTGACTGGGGTCCCAGGCTCGGGTAAGACCCTGGTGGGGCTGCAGTTCGTCTACGACAACTACTTCGGTGGCACCGGCAGCGAGCGCTCGGCTGTGTTCTTGTCTGGCAACGGACCGCTTGTCAAGGTCCTTCAGTACGCGCTGCGGAACAGGATCTTTGTTCAGGATGTACACGGCTTTCTCAAGGACTACGGGGGTGCGAGCAACCGCATCCCTCAAGAAGATGTTTGGGTGTACGACGAGGCGCAGCGAGCGTGGGACGCCAACCAGGTCTTCGAGAAACGCCATCTCAATCTCTCGGAGCCCGAGGACTTTCTGCTCATTGGATCGGGAAGTAAGTCTTGGGCATTGATGGTCGGGCTGATAGGGGAAGGGCAGGAGATACATGTCGGCGAGGAAGCCGGGATCTCGCACAGTGGACAGCGCCATTCGGAGCACGGGCAGTCAGTGGACAGTGCACTGTCCGGAGAAGCTAGCCGACACGTTCACCGCTGCCAGCCAGGTTGAAACGAGCGAGTGTCTCAACCTCGATGTGTCCCTCCGTACACACTTGGCGGAAGACGTCCAAGACTGGGTGAGCGCACTTCTCATCGGCGATCTGGGCTTAGCGGCCGCCCATTCTCAGAAGATGGAAACTCAGGGATACAGGGTCTACGTGACTCGAGAACTGGAGCGGGCCGCTACCTACGCCCGCGAGCGGTACCGACTCGAGGAGGACAAGCGCTACGGCCTTCTGGGCTCGTCCAAGAGCGGTCTGGATCGATTTGGAGTACCCACTGACTACATGGCCACCCGTGACATGAAGGTTGGCCCATGGTACTACGATCCCCCAGACTCCCCGTGGTCGTGTTGTCAGTTGAATTCCGCCGCGACCGAGTTCCAGTGTCAGGGCCTGGAGCTTGACCTTCCGATAGTCGGCTGGGGCAGGGATCTCAGGTGGGATGGCGGTGCCTGGAAGGTCGCGCCGGGGATCCGGGGTAATGCTCGAGATCCCTACGCGCTCACCCTAAATAGCTACCGCGTGCTGCTCACCAGGGGCAGAGACGGATCCGTCATTTTCGTTCCAGAGGCGGGAAAGGATTACGATGCGGACCACGACGCGTTGGTTGCTGCCGGGGCCAGAATCCTTTGAGTATTGGATTCAAGGATCAGGCGCGGGGGCATACTCATGAGGCCGCATGTCTGCTCGCGCCGCAGCCGGCTACAATAGCCCCATGCCACCAGAGAGTCCCCAACGCCTAACCCTAGGCAGAACCGGCCTCGAGGTCTATCGCCTTGGCTTCGGCGGCATCCCCATCCAGCGGGTGAGCGAGGCTGAAGCGGTGGCGACTGTCCGCCACGCCATCGAGCGGGGGGTCGACTTCATCGACACCTCCCGCGCCTACACCACCAGCGAGCGGCGCATCGGGCTGGCGCTCAAGGAGGTGGGGATCGGCGCGACGGCCGGATCGCCGGCACGGGGGAGGGTGGCTTGGCGGCAGACCCGCCGCCGATGGCCGCCGGGTGATCATCGCCTCCAAGTCCCACGCGAGGACGGCCGAAGGGCTGCGGGCCGACCTGGAGACCAGCCTGCACCGAACTCCAGCGGGACTACATCGACATCTACAAGTGCCACTTCGTGGCCACGCAGGCCGACTACGACACGGTCGATCGGGTCCGGCGGGGCGCTGGAGGCGTCTGCGGCCAGCCCGGGACGAGGGGCTGATCGGCCACATCGGCATCACCAGCCATAGTCTGGACGTGCTCGATCGCGCCCTCGACGACGGGCTCTTCGACGTGATCATGGTCTGCTTCAGCTTCCTCGAGCCGCAGGCCAGGGAAACGATCATTCCTAAAGCGCGTCGAGAAGAACGTCGGGCGTGCTCGCCATGAAGCCGTTCTCCGGCGGGGTGATCGACGACGCCCGGCTGGCGCTCAAATACGCCCTGGCCGAGCCCGGGGTGCTGGTGCTGGCGGGGGTGGAGCATCCGGACCTGTTCGACGAGAACTGGCGGGTGTTCCAGGAGGGCGCGGCCCTCACCGAGGAGGAGCAGGCTCAGATCGCGGCGCTCCAGCTGAGCTACGACAAGGTCTTCTGCCGCCGCTGCGACTACTGCCAGCCCTGCTCCGAGGAGATCCCCATCCAGACGGTGCTGGGCATCCGCTCGATGGTCAAGCGCATGGGGACAGACCTCTTCCGGCAGGGTCCGTTCTATGGGGCAGTCCAGCGCGGCCGGGACTGCACCGAGTGCGGCGACTGCATGACCCGCTGCCCTTACGAGCTGCCCATCCCGGAACTGATCCGGGAGAATCTGGCCTGGCTGGACGGGTTGTCTCAGCCGGACGAAGCCGCGAAATAGTTCCGCAGGTTGGCCAGGAAGTCCGCGACGCTCATCGCCGCGATTTCCTCCGCCGAGTATCTCTTGGCCAGCAGTCGCTCATTGAGAATAGTCCCGAACTCGTTGTAGTCCGTCCAGAGTGTATGGGCGCTGGGCAGGTCGACCATGCCGTCCTCGACCAGCCACGCGCGTAGCTGCTGGACTAAGGTCTGCGGACTGTTTCCATGGGCCTTGATATCGTTCCCCGCCAAGTCGGATAGGACCCGCTGGAACCGGTAGCGTTCGCGGTCGAGAATGACACAGCGTTTATCGGTGAAAGGATGCACGGAGGACTCGCGGAGTCCGAGATCGATGCCCAGCTCGAAGGGCATATTGAAGCGGGGGAGATCGCCCGCGGCGGACGCCTCCATGCGAGAGATGTCGTGGACGCAGTACTTCGAGGCCTTGATCAGCCGGACGATCTTGTGGAAGCGGACCTCGCCCGAATCGCCCCGTTCGGACGCGATGCGCGGTTGGAGCCCGCACGCCTCGAGCGTGAAGAGCATGGCCCAGAGCAGAGGGCGGTACTCGGAGTCGAACGGACAGTTGACAAAGACGTTCTTCCCGAAATCGGTGACGCCGTCATCCATCTAGTCTTCTGCGGGCCCCTTGGCGTCCCTGATGGGCAGGATCCTTGACTCGATTCCGCCGTTCCGGTTGTGCACAACGACCTCGCCGACGTCCTTCAGTCCTGGAGCGGTCGAGGAGGTGACTGAGGACTTCACGCCAACGAACGCCAGCGCCTCTTCCTGGGTGGGAAAGACTCGTGATGCCCGCTGGGTGCCTGCACGCTTGACCACCCAGGCGCCATCGCTGGGGATGACGTGGTATACCCTCTGGCGAGCGGCTCTTCGCCTGGCCTCTTGGAACTCCCTGGGGGCTATCTTCAACTGACTGCACCTCCTGAATCGTTCGCGGGTCGGCTCCAATGGTGGGCTAATTGTAGTCTAGGGTGCGGATGAGTCACGCTGCCGTTGTACCACGGCCGCGCAACCGCGATGCTCCGACTTTGGTAGGGGCCTGAAGCCTCACTCCCCCGTCACCGGATGCACGAAGCTATAAGGCAGCCGGTACCCCGACGGATAGGGATGGAAATGCGGCGCCTGTGCGTCGGCGTCCGGCCGGTTCGAGCCTGCCTAGCAAGCGGCACGTTGAGCCAGCCCCGCTCGAACGAAGTGAAGAACGTCACGTTCCAGTGGAGCTTCTTGAAGAGCCACTTGCCGTTCTCTTTCACGTATTCGTTCTCGTAGTAGCCGTGCACCCACTGCTGCCGGGGGATGCCACCCACGTTCATGGCCTCGGCCAGCCAGGTGGTCCACCTTCCTTTGGCCGTAGTGCCCGACGGGTCGACGTCGATGACGGCGCCGTCCATCATGATGAGGATGTTGATCCAGCTCGGTGTCTCCGTCTGCCCCGGCTCGAGAAGGTCGTTGTCCAGAAAGAACTTCCCCACGCCCCTTCTTGCCGAGAAAAAGCCCGGTGCTCTCGATCTCGACGGACTCCGTGGTGTCGGAGAAGCAGTCATAGACCTGCCGGCGATAGTGGGCGTCCATGTAGTAGCCGTACTTGCATTGCAGGTCCTTGATGGCCTGGACGTCCTCCAGGCGAGTGACTTCGCGTTCCAGTTCTTCCAGAGTCATGGCCACCGCCTCCGTTACTCGCCCGTCACCGGATGCTTGAACGAGAAGGGCACGTGATAACCGGAAGGATAGGGAAGGTAGGCGGTGGGCTCGGCGTCGGGCGGGATGTTCCGGTCGGGCCCGTTCTGCCCCACCACGGGCACCTTGAGCCAGCCGTCCTCGAAGGGGGTGCGGAAGACCAGGTTGAAGTGGAGCTTCTTGAGCTTCCAGTTGCCGTCCTCTTTGACGTACGCGTTCTCGTAGACGCCGTGGATCCAGGTCTGGCGGAGCTCGCCTTCATGGAGGGAGACGGTCGGCTTGGCCTCCATGCCCATGCCGTACCAGCGGCCATTGGCGGTCGCGCCGTCCGGGGTCGACGGTGACGACCCCCTGCAGCTGGAACATGATGGAGAGCCAGCCGGGCCGCTGCGGCTTGCCGGGTCCGCCGCCCAGCAGGTCGACGAAGTAGCGCTTGACGCTCTCCTTGCCTTTGTAGACGCCCCGGTCCGCCTCTTCGACGCTGGGATCGTTGTCGGTGAAGAGGTCGACGATCTTCTGCCAGTCGCCGTAGTCCTGGTAGTAGCCGAAGATCTTCTGCAGGTCCTCGATCTTCTTGATGTCGTCCAGGCGGATGAGTCGCGCCTGGAGTTCCTCGAGCGTGGCCATTGCCGCCTCCTACGCGTGGATCGTGGTGGGGGTCTTGCCCGGCGTGCGCAGGGCCTCCAGCGCCGCCTCGTTCAGCTCGGCGCCCAGGCCCGGACCCTGGGGCGGGTACAGATAGCCGCCCTCGTAGCGGGGCACGTTCACGGCCAGGTCGTCGTCGATGGGCTGGCTCACGGTGTCGAACACATCGTGGATGTGCAAAGGCCCGATGTTCTCGTGCACCAGCTTGGACATCCACTCGTCGGCCACCAGCAGGTGGGTGTAGGCCGCCGCTTCCAGACCGGAGCCCATCATGCAGCCGCAGACGACCGGCAGCCCGGCCGCTTTGGCCACGGAGATCCATTTCTGCGCGCGCAGCAGCCCCCCGGCCTTGGGGATCTTGATGAAGAAGCCGTCGGCGGCGTTCTTCTGCACGATCTCCATGAGGTGCTTCAGTTCGATGGCGGCCTCGTCGGCGAACACGGGGATGCCCGTCTTCTGGCGCAGCCGGGCCATGCCGTCCACATCCCACCAGGGCACGGGTTGCTCCACCATGGCCAGGTCGTACTTCTCCAGGCGCTTGAGGATCATGAGGGCTTCGTAGTAGTTCCAGGCCCCGTTGGCGTCGATGAACAGCTGGATGTCGGGGCCCACTTCCTGCCGCAGAGTCCTGAGGTTCTCCTCGTCGTCGTCCGCGGAGCCCGCGCCGGTCTTGAGCTTGAGCACCTTGAAGCCGGCGGCTACGGCGCCGGTCCCGATGCGGATGATCTCCGAAAGAGGTCCGGCGGGCAGGACGAAGCCCAGAGGGATCTTCTCGGTGGTGAGCCCACCCAGCAACTTGTAGACGGGCACCCCGAGAGCCTTGCCCACCAGGTCGTGCAGGGCGCAGTCGACGACGGCCTTGGCCTGGTTGTTGTCCCGGGCCATGACGTCCATGCGAGCCACGATCTTCTCGATGTTGAACGCGTCCTCGCCCAGCAGGATAGAGGGGCCGAACACGTTGTTGATCATGCTCATGATCGAGTCCTGGCTCTCGCCCCGATACCAGGCCGACGTGCCCCCAGTGTCGCCCACCCCGATGAGGCCGTCGTCGGTGTAGAGCTTCACCACCACGCCGGCCGACCCCAGTTCCACGCCTCCGCCCATGGGGAAGGGCTTCTTGAACTTGCTGGTGACCGGTATGCAATCGATCCTTACGATACGCACGCTCATCCTCCCTGGTCCTCGATCGTCGTTCAGTTTAGCGTCGGCGTTCAGTTCAGCGGCCGCAGGATCGCGCGGCAGGGACCGGCGTCGCCTTTGTACAGAAGCAGCGGCAGGCAGAGCAACTCGTACTCCCCAGCCGGTACGCCCGCCAGGGCGCAGCCTTCCAGAATATAGACCCCCGCCGACAGCAGAGCCCGGTGTGTCGCCAGGATGCTCTCTTCATCCTTGAAGTAGCCGATCGTCGCGTCGAGCGCCATGTCAGACACCGTGGAGCCACCGGGGATGAAGTGGCGGGGGGCGTCGATGTGGGTGCCCGTATGGGAGAGGATCTCGAGCATGGTGATGGTCACCTTAGCGCCGAGCTCCACGTCGTGGTAGCGGTAGATCTTCGGCGGTACCGGGTCCAGGGTCAGATAGTGCATGTCCTGTTTCAGGGGAAGGGAGATGTCATGCCAACCCGGGGGGGCTACTCCAGCCATGAAAGACTCCTTGCTCTGGTAGCGGTAGGGGCGATGCTCACTAGTTGACCGCTTTCCGGTCCACCGGCACGCTGAGGGCGACCGCGGATACAGAGGCACCCGAACCCTACGACGAGGCGGCCACCAACCTAGGGGCTTCTCCTAGTCCTCCGCCGGAGGCTCCCCAGCCAGTCTCGTCGGCTGGACCCAATCCAATTCAGGCCTCGCCTTCCCGAACCCCACGTTCAGTACGTGATCCGGATCCTTCTTTGCTGCCTCCACGGCCTGCTCGCCGAGGTGTCGGAAGGCCTCCACCCGCTTCGCCGTCCCCTCGGGATCGGCTTCCACCGGGAGCACCGCGTCGACGATCTGCTTGAAGTGCTTCTCGAGGGCCACCTTCTCCTCGGGGTAGGGGATGATGTAGAGCTGCTCGTCCTCGACGCCCTTCTTGACCCACTTGGCCAGGTCGACCGGGTCCATGCCCCGCTCGTAGATGTAGTTGAGGGTGTCGATCGCCTTCTGGTCCATGAGATACCCGGTGTTCTTCAGGTGCTCGGGACGGGTGTCGGCGGCGTAGGCGATGTTGCTGTTGATGGCCGCCGGGCACAGTACCGACACACCGATGCCGTACTTACCCAACGCCAGGCGGTAGCTCTCCATAAGGTTGATGACCGCCGCTTTGGCTGCGGAGTAGGGGGCCGTGATGTTACCGCCCCAGAAGCCGCCCATGGACGCCGTCGAGACGATGTAGCCGCCCAGGCCGGCCTTGATCATGCGGGGCACGAAGGTGACCATTCCGTTGATGACGCCGTCGAGGCACACGCCCATGACCCAGTCGTAGTCCTCATAGGTGGAGGCTTCCGGCGGGCCGAAGGTGTTGACGCCGGCGGTGTTGAAGAGGAGCTGGGGCGGGGTGCCGAACACCTCCTCGACCTCGTCGGCGGCCGCCGCGTAGGCCGTCCGATCGGTGATGTCGAGCTTGATGGTGTGGAGGGGCGTGCCCTTCTCGCGGAAATAGGCGGCCGCCTGGTCCAGATGGTCCTGACGGACGTCGGCGACCACGACCTTGCACCCGGCCTCGGAGAACACCTTCGCCTGCCCGAAGCCCGCGCCCGAGCCGCCCCCCGTGACGAAGAGGACTTTGTCCTGGAAATCCTTCATCGACTCCCCCCATAACGAACGTCAAAGTGAACGAAGTTCTGTAACGCATAAGCATAGGGAATTGCGGGGGAGATTGCCAGCGCGCTGCTGAAGAATGACGCTTCGCCGTCGGGCGGTCCCGACCGGGCCCCCAGCGCTACACTGGACCCATGTCCCAGCCAGAGCAGCCCCCAAAGCGCGTCCGTGTAGGCCCGTCGGAGAGCCCCAGCCACGAGAGCCCCGAGACAGCCGTCGAGTTGCTGGCGGCCCGCGACTACTCCGCCTGCGAACTCGACTTCGAGGGCGGGTTCTGGCTGGAGAAGGACGCCGCCCTTCGCTTCGGCGAGCTTGCCGCCGCCGCGGACATAGCCCTCTCCATCCACGCGCCGCTCCCCGCTTTCCTCGGCCATCTCGACCGCGGCATGAAGTACCAGCGCGCCATGGGCATGCTCGACCACTGCGCCGGTATCGCCCGGCTGGCCGGCGCCGAGCTGGTAGTGATCCACCCCGGCTTCCTGCTCGGGCGTCCGCGCGAAGAGGCGCTACGGGCGGTGGCGGAGCAATTGGGGGAACTAGGGGAGCGTTTGCAGACGAAGGATCGGTTGGTCCCCTTCGGTGTGGAACTCATGGGACGAGTTCGGGACCTGGGCAGCGTCGACGACATTCTCTGGCTGGCGGAGCGGTTCGACTGGGTGCGCCCGGTGATCGACTTCGCCCACCTTCATGCCGTCACCGATGGAGCCCTCGTCAGCGCCGCCGATTTCGCCGCCGTCCTTCGCCGCACCGACGCCATGCTGCCGCCGGGGGCGCCTTTCCATATCCATTTCTCAGACATCGCCTACGCCAACCGCAACGAGAACAAGCACCTCCCGTACGGCCAGGGCACGCTCCGCGCCGAGCCGCTCCGCGACGCTCTCCTGCTGTTCGACCGGCCGGCCACGGTCATCTCCGAGTCCCCGGACGAGACGAGCCATCAGGCGATCCGGAGGATTCTGACGGCTGAGTGACCGAGCGGGCGCAGGGGGAGCGGCCGTCTTGATATCGTGGCCGTGGCGGTCACGAACGGGGCCGCCAACGCCGCCACGGACAAAGGGGGACCGATGGCCTTCGATGCAGAGCTGGACGCCCGGGTGGAAGAGCTCGTCACCATCTGGGGCGCCACCCGGAGGAAGATGTTCGGCGGCACCGGCTATATGCTCAGCGGAAACATGCTGGCGGGGGTCTCGGGTGACAGCCTGATCGTCCGCCTCAGCCCGGAGAGCGGGGCGGAGGCCCTCGAGCGGCCGGACGTGCAACCGTTCGATATCAGCCGGAACCCGATGTCGGGATGGATCATGGTGAGCCCCGAAGGCCTCGACGACGAGAGCCTGGAGGACTGGCTGGAACAGGCACGGGACTTCGTGCTGACACTGCCTCCTAAGTAGATCACGACAGAACGTCAGGAGGAACCGGGATGCCCCTCGATCCCCTCGCCGAGGCCTTTCTCGAGCAACATACCGCCGCTGGGTCCCCTTCGATGTGCGGATTGTCGGTAGAGGAGGCCCGGCGAGTGTCTGCCGAGATGTTCGCCGCGATGCCTTCCGGCGATTCCATGGCTAGGGTGGAGGACGCGCGTGTTCCCGGTCCTGGCGGCGACATTCCCGTGCGTGTCTACACTCCGGAAGGGAAGGCACCATTCCCGGTCCTCGTGTACTTCCACGGAGGCGGCTGGGTGGTGGGAGACCTGGAGACCCAGGACGCCGACTGCCGGGCCATTGCCAACGCGGCCGGGTGCGTCGTGGTCTCGGTGGACTATCGGCTGGCGCCCGAGAACAAGTTCCCCGCAGCGGCCGAGGATGCCTACCGGGCCACATGCTGGGCCGCGGACAACAGCGTCGGCCTGGGAGGCGACGAAGCGCCCGTCGGCGTGGGCGGAACCAGTGCCGGAGGGAATCTTGCCGCCGTGGTTGCGTTGATGGCCCGGGATCGCGGGGGGACCGGCGTTGGCCTGTCAAGTGCTGACCGTACCGGCGACG
This sequence comes from uncultured Actinomycetota bacterium, assembly GCA_963843515.1. GTDB lineage: Bacteria > Actinomycetota > Thermoleophilia > RBG-16-64-13 > RBG-16-64-13 > CAIQPS01. Next base: position 249,706 of record CAWJKH010000007.1, on the reverse strand, counting down.
GACTATGACTCCGCCACGGAGTCCTGCAGCGAGAACGGTCAGGGCTACGTGCTCACCTGGGACGAGATGAAGTGGTTCTGGGACCACTATCTGGCCACTCCCGAAGACGGCACCCATCCCTACGCCTCGCCTCTTCGCGCCCCAGACCTTTCCGGGCTTCCGCCTGCGCTGGTACAAACGGCGGAGTTCGACCCCCTGCGAGACGAGGGCCGCGCCTACGCCGACAGGTTGAGTGCCGCCGGCGTCCCGGTGACGTACCGGTGCTACGAGGGCATGCTGCACATGGTGCTGGGACCGCAGGCGATGAGCGACGTGGCGCTATTCCTCAGGGAGCACCTCTACTTCTGAGGCGAGCACGGTTCCTCCGAGGCTGGGACTCTCGGGAGACTGGTCATCTGGCCGGTCTGGAAACAAGCCCGGCGGCGGTTGGACCATGGTCGAAATACGGCCATACTGATAACGGGGTGGGAAGCCGGCGCAGGCGGCACCCGAGGGCAAGGATGATCGGAGTCACGAGAAGAAGGGAGCCTCCTCACATGACGGCCACGATGACAACCACTGAGTTCCTGAGCCACAAGAAGCTCGCGCTGGTTCGTTTGTCCGCCCAGAGCCAGGTGATGGGCGACATGGTCAAGGAACTGGCCCCGAAGGGCTACGAGGTCTCCGTCGTGTATCTCAACGCCGGCGAGACGGACCCCACCATCGACAGCGTGAAGGACGTTGTCGAGGGAGCCATAATCTCCGTCCCCAAGACCAAGTGCGAGGCGGCCGTCAGGGAAGCCATCGAAGCTGGCATCCCACGCCTGTGGCTGCAGGCCGGATGCGATACCAAAGAGGCGCTCGCCCTTTGCGAAGAGAAGGGCGTGCCGGTCGTTCATAAGGCGTGCGTCTTGATGTACGCCCAGCCGGTAGGGTCGGTTCACCGCTTCCACCGCGGGATCTGGAAGGTGTGCGGGCTGCTGCAGGACTAGCGAGACGCTCGGGCGCTGCCGGCGCCCTCCCACGAGTCAGCCGCTGCCCCCGCGAGGCCTGGATCGTTCCTTCTCCGCTGCCTCAGCCCTGCGACCCGGCCACCCGCTGGACCGCGGGCTCGCCCGCTTGTCTCCCGTGCCACAGGTGGTAGAGCACGACCGACCCCGCTGTGATGGCGGCCATGATCCCGTACATGCCCCGGTAGCCTGTCAGGGGAATGAGAAGGCCGCAGAGCAGCGGACCGACGCCCAGCCCTATGTCGCAGAACGTGTAGAAGGTCGAGGTGGCCTGCCCCATGCGGTGCGGGGGTGTGACTTTGACCGTCACCGCCCGCCCGCACGCCTGGAGGCTCCCAAATCCCAGGCCCAGAGCGGCAGCGGCAAGCAGAAGCACGAACCCGCGGGTCGCCACCGCCAAAATGACCAGGCCAAGAGCGAAAATGACGATGGCCGCGTACATCACCGAATTCTCGCCTAGCGCGTCGAACCGCCGGCCGACCAGCGGCCTCGTGAAGAAGATCACGACTGCATAGACGACGAAGAAGACGCCGGCCGCGGTCGTCAGCCCTATCTCCTGGGTGTAGAGCGCAAGGAACGTGGAAACGCTCGAGTAACAGAGGAAGCCCAGCATCAGCGTCAATCCCACGGGTACCGCCCGCCGCTCGATGAAGTTGCTGAGCCTGAACCCCTTGGTCTCGGACAGTTGCTCCGCGGTCAGCTCCGGGTCTTTCACCCGCAAGAGTGGGAGGGCCGCAAGAGAGAGCAGCATGAGGACAGAGCAGGTGATGATGATGGGATCGAAACCCCCGCGGTTGATCAGCAGCAGACCCAAGAACGGGGCGATCGCGGTAGAGACCGTCTGGCCAAGCGTGAAATAGGCCAGGCCCTCTCCGTACTGATGCCGCGGTATCACACCGGCGATGATGGTTCCTATGGCCAGAAGAGCCGCTCCGTGAGCGGCGCCGTGGAGGAACCGGACCAGCATGAGCAGGCCGCTGCTGTTGGCCCAGAAGTAGGCCAGAGTCAGCACCAAGCTGAGGAAGGTCCCGATGTACAGGATCCTCATCTGGCCGATCTGATGGATCCGCATCGCCAAAAACGGACGGACGGCGAACGAGCCGATGATGAACATGCTTGCCGACAGACCGGCCACTGCGGGCGACACCCCGAAGCGGTCCGTGGCGACCTTGGCCATGACGATCATGAGCAGCAGAAAGACAACGGTGAAGAGAAAGTTGACCAACCAGATGACAACGAAGTTGCGGCTTCGCCACGCCCGCCCACCGGCGCTCGCGCCGTCGATCTTGTCGCTCATGCTGCTGTCGTCGCTCACGCTGCCTACAGCCGCACGAGGTGCCGTCCGGTGCGGAGCTGGCGATTGACGAATTCTAGATCGAACCCTTGCGGATCGAAGTGGGGGCCGAACCAGGTACGCATCTCCTCGTATTCAGGGTGGCTGGGCCGCCGCAGGATCTTCAGCTTCTCCCGGTAGCCGTATACCCCACCCGAATCCTCGTGAGGGAAGCCGCGCTCACCACCCAGGCACACCGGATGGGGCGGCGCTTGGTCTGGTGGCAGCACGTCCTCCAGCAGTACCTTGTGCTCCCAGTGATCGCCGAAATCGTAGACGTAGCGGAAGTTCTCTCCCCGAGTGAGCGGCAGTGCGTTGAGTTTGTAGCGGGCGCTGCTCAGGTGATGAAGCTCGCCATCGGGATCGGGATAGCCGTATTCGGTTCCGGCGATCTCGAACAAATGCAGGTGATAGTTCCACCACCCGCCCATGATCTGGATGGCCATGTGGAGCTTGTGCAGGGTCACCTGGTTGGAGATCAGCAGGCGTCGCCAAATGGGAGGGGTGATTCCCACCAGCGACACCTTGAACTGGTAAACCGCCGGTGGGGCTATGGATGGGGCGGGAAGGCCGTTCGTTTCGATCTCGGCGAGGATCTGGGCGGCCGCTTCGCCCAGGGGAAGGACGTTTTCATGGATGGCTCTGGGGAAGGTATCGCGGGGATACATAGCGTCGAAGAATTCCGGCCGCCACGGGTCGACGTGCTCGAACATCCCCAGTTCCAGCCATGGCGCTTTGGGCCGCATGGCCCTAATGATCGGCGGCAATTCCTGGACCGCCCGAGCCATCCGGCTGAGCCATATCAGCAGGGCCGTCTGGTCGTACCGTATCCCCGCCAGGCGCGAAACTGCACCTCGAAGCCGCTCGAGCGCGGCCGGGTCGAGTTCGACGTACGTGCGGGCGAGTTCGGCCGCCTCGACGATGATCGTCAGTTTGCGCCGCGGGTCGGGAGGCATGGCTCATCCTTGTTGAGATGGGGTGGTCGACGGAACCCAGGGTAACAGGAACAGGTTTGAGAGGTCCGCGAAATGCGAAGGCCACGCCCTGGATGGGCGCGATTGACACCGACTCTCGCGCTTGCCGCCAGACTCCAGCCTCTGGTCCAGGCACGTCTTCGGCTGGAACCGTACAAGGACTCTCCAGTCGCACTCCGCCCTCGGTAGAGGAGGAAGGCGGCAAGCGCGAGGAGAATGACTGAACAGACATGGGAGATTCCGGCAAGAGCACAACCAGAGTGGTACCCGCGTCCGGCGGCTCCGCCGGCGAAGTGGTGCTCTACAGTGCTCCAGACGGCACGGTCACTCTTGACGTGCGTCTTGAGCAGGAGACCATCTGGCTGAGTCTCAACCAGATGGCGGGGCTGTTCGAGCGGGACAAGTCCGTCATCTCCCGGCACCTGCGGAACGTGTTTGCGACGGAGGAGCTGCAACGCGGGGCAACCGTTGCGTTTTTTGCAGCAGTTCAGAACGAAGGCGGCCGGCAGGTGGAGCGGCGGCTCGAGTACTTCAACCTCGATGCCGTCATCTCCATCGCTACAGAGAATCTGCACGCGCGGATGCTTGGTGTGCCAGCCGGGTGAGGTGTAAAAGCCGGCGGAGGCGGCCTCCGTGCGCATGGGCTGGGTGGGCTCTTTCATGGAGATGAGCACGCCAGTCTCGGCCTGCTCGCGGGTGAGCACGCCCTCGAGGTCGCGCACGTGGGCCACGTTGCAGGTCTCTCCAGCCTTGACCGAGATGATCACCTGCTTGGTCTTGCCCTTGGCCTCATCATGGAAGTAGAGGCGTCCGTCGATGCCGCGGTCGGCGCCCTTCTTGTGCGTTCGGTACTCGTGCCGACCGAGCAGGGCTCGGAGCCTTCTTCGGGCGAATTGGAATAAGGGTTCCGACATCTACCCCACCTTCTTGGGAATAGCTCCGGTCCCGGCACCCGGCACCCGTTTCTTGGTCGAAGCAGTCCCGTCTTCGTAGGTCTCAGTATCCCGCCGCCCGTCCATGTCGACAGGCTCGGGCATTGGCGGCAGGCTCGGGCTGGCAGCAGGGGATTTGGTGGCGGTGTTCCGGGGTCGCCGGGCCCGCCTCCGCGCCAGCACCTCCTCCAAATCCGCGACTTCCTCAGCCACAATCGCCAGCCCCCGCTTGTGATTGTTCTGCAGCCGCCCCCGCACCAGGAAGTAGCTCGCCCGCGCGACCACCGGGGCGATCCGGGACAGCCTCTTCTCGAAGCAGACACACTCGAAGAGGCCATAGGCGTCTTCCAGGGTCAGGAACATCGTCCTTTTCCCGGAACGCATCCAGGGGTTCTGGGCGCGCTCGTAGACGCCGGCCACCGTCACCGGGACCTCATCTCCCAGGGCGGGGAGTTCGTAGCTCATGCGGACGCCCATCCGGCGGAGTTCCTCTTCGTAGAGCTTCAGGGGATGGCAGCTCACGGTAAGCCCCAGGAGCTCGAGCTCGGAGCGGACCTTGTCCTCGAGGCTCCAAGAACGCTCAAGGCCGGCCCGGCTGGGCGGGGAGAAGAAGGCCCGGAGCTGGCCGCGGCGTTGTCCGGAGGAGCCGGCCAGGGCTTCCAGGCGATCGCGCAGGAGGGGCAGGCGCCAGAGCAGTTCCGTACGGTCGGGCTCGAGGGAGTCGAAAGCGCCTACCCGGATGAGGTTCTCGGCCACGGGATAGTCGATGCGGGTGCGGAGGTAGAAGTCCTCGAAGCTGGTGAAAGGGCCATGGCGGCGTTCCTCCTCGACGCGGTCGAGGGAGCGGGCGCCCATCTGCTTGAGGTAGGAGAGGCCGACGCGTAGTGCCCGGCCGGCGTCAGGGGCGATGCCGGTACTGGGGGCGAGGCAGGCGCCGGGTTCCACGCCTCCACGGGCGCGCGGGGCGCGGGGGAGGAGGAGGTCGCCGGGGCGGGCGGGCGCTTCGCGCCCCGACGAGGTGGTCTGAGTGGCGGGGCTTAGGCTGGCTGCCGGCGGGGCAGCACCGCCGGTCAGATCCTGCTCCAACGCCGCCTGCAGGGCCTCGGCATAAGCCAGATCCCCATCCTGCTCTGCGGCCAACTCGGCCAGATCGGCCTCGGTCAGCCCCCAGTCGTGCTCGGCGGTCCAAGCTTGAGCGAAGGGGTCGTAGCCCCCATCGCCCCACACCTCCGGCGGCACCTCATCCTCAACGGTGAACCCCCGCCCCGACAGGTTGATGTCCAGCGGCCGCACCTCCAGCCCGAACCGCCGCGCGTCGTTCAGCACCGTCCGCGGGGTATAGAACCCCATCGGGTAGTTGTTCAGCACCGAGCACAGGAACTCGGCCGGGTAGTAGGCCTTGAGCCAGGCCGTGGCGTAGCTGATCACCGCGAAGCATACCGAGTGACTCTTGTTGAACCCGTAGGCGGCGAAGCCCTCCAGCTGGCGGAAGACCTCGCGGGCGGCCGCCTCCGGCACGCCCCGAGCCACCGCGCGGCCGATGAAGATCTCGCCGATCTTAGCCATCTCCTCGCGGCTGCGGTCGCGGGTCATGGCCCGGCGGAGGGAGTCGGCGTCGGCCAGGTCGAAACCGGCCACCGACTGGGCGATGCGGAGCACCTGCTCCTGGTAGAGGATCACGCCGTAGGTGTCGGAGACGGCGTCGGTCATGTCGGGGTGGGGGAGACTGACCGGCTCGATGCCCCAGCGACGGTCGATGAAGGGGCCGATCATCTCGGCCTCCAGCGGTCCGGGGCGGTAGAGGGCGATGGCGGCGATGATGTCGTCGAAGTCCCGCTCCTGCAGGCGGGAGGCGAGGTTGCGCTGGCCGGCCGACTCGAGCTGGAACAGCCCGATGGATCCCCCGTTCGAGATGATCTCGTAGGCGGCGGGGTCGTCGGGGGGCAGGTCGTAGGGGCGGATGCGGCGCCCGGTGCGCTGCCGGACGATATGGACGGTCTCCGAGACGGCCGAGTGGGTGCGGAGGCCGAGGATGTCCATCTTGACCAGGCCCAGGGCGGCGACGTCGTCCTTGTTGAACTGGATGACCACCACCCCTTTGGCGGCCCATTGGAGCGGAGCGTAGTAGGTGATGGGCCGGTCGGTGATGACGAAGCCCCCCAGGTGGGTGCCCAGGTGCATGGGGAAGGAGTCGAGGCGCTCGACCAGGTCCAGCAGACGCCCGTATCGATCCTCATCCTGAAGTGGAGAGTCACGTAGCTCCGGCCAGGCGCCGGCCAGGTACTCCCTGATGCGCGCCGCGTCCCCGTGGCGGGGCACGTGCTTGGCGAGGGCGTTGATCTCGGTGGGGGCGTATCCCAGAGCCTCGGCCACGATCCGGACCGCCGAGCGGGGGCTCATGGTGTTGATGTTGGCCACGACGGCGACGTTTTCGTTTCCGAAAGTCTGGTAGATGTGTTCGATCACCTCGTCCCGGCGCGAGGAACAGAAGTCCACGTCGATATCGGGCATCTCCCGGCGGTTGGGATTGAGGAACCGCTCGAACAGCAGGTTGTGGCGGATAGGTTCGCTGGCCGTGATATCCAGCGCGTGACATACAATCGAATTCCCAGCCGAGCCCCGCCCGCTACACGCGACGCCTTGCGCGCGCGCCCATCTGACGATGTCGTGCACCACCAAAAAATAATGGGCGAATCCCATCTGCTGGATCATGCGGAGCTCCTTCTCTAGAAGCTCCACCGCGCGGGGCGGCACCGGCTTGTAGCGGCGGGCGATGCCCCGGAAGCACCGCTTCGTCAACAGTGAATACGCCGTCTCGCCGAGAGGCACGTCCACCTGGGGGAAGTGGTAAGTGCCCAGCTCCAGGTCGACGTTGCAGCGCTGGGCGATCTCCCACGTGGCGGTGAGCGGATCGGGCGGCACCGGTATTGCAATATGCGTTGCATTGCAATGATAACGCAGCAGGCTGGCAGCGGAGGTCGAGACGGAAGATGGACGGGGATCCCGGATCAACTCGAGCAGCGGCGCCGCCAAGGCCTCGAGTTCGGCCTTAGTTTTGAGACAGCGGGCGCCGGGGGTTGGATCGGGGCAGCCGGAGAGAGGCTTATCGTGGCCGGCGGCGCGGCAGATGAGATGGATAGCCCGGTCGGTTTCCCGAGCGTAGTGGGCGTCTGTGGTGAGAACGGTGGGCAGGTCACAGGCGTGGGCGAGGGCGGCGAGTCCAAGGCAGTAGGTGAGGCAGGACAGCCGCCATGCCCGGTCGTGGCGGTGGAACCCTACATCGTAGTCGGCGGGATTGAGACGCTGGGGATGCCCCTGGGGGAGATCGGGGCGGGGCGGGCGCCTGCGCGCAATGTTGGTTGCATTGCAACGGTTATGCATAGAGAGCGGGTCGAGGTCGGTGAGTGGGTCGAAGATAGGGGTGGGAGTTGCGGCGGGGGTCGGGGCGGTGGTGGCGGCCGGCACGACGGGCTGGTGGCGCAGGCGATTCCCGATATCAGGTGTTTTCTTGAAGACCGGGGCGCCGTACTGACCGGCATGGGCCTCCTGATGGGGCTCGTAGCCGAAGTACTGCAACTCGACGTAGAGGTGATGGGGACCGAAGATGTCGCGAAGGCTCAGGAGGGCGGCCTGGGCGTCGGCGGTGCGCCCGGCGTCGACCAGGTAGCCCACCTCGCCGTGGCGGCAGCCGGTGAGGCAGATGAGTCCGGCGGCGTGGTCGCGGAGCGAATCGAGGGTGACGAGCGGCGGGCGCTCACGCTCGGGGTCGGCGAGGTGGGCGGCGGAGAGGAGTCGGCAGAGGTTGGCGTATCCCTCGCGGGTCTCGGCGAGGAGGACGAGGTGGTGGGGGTCAGCGGCGTTGCCGGTTGTGACTGCCGCCGCGGTGTCCAAGCCGGAGCAGGCGTCTTTGCCGGCCGGGTCCGGCATGTTGCCCTGTGGCGGCAAGGCGCCGGCCGGCTGGTCACCGCCGGTCAGCAGCGACTCCACCCGCACCTCGGCTCCGAAGATCGGCTTGACACCCCGCTTGGCGCAGGCTTTGGCGAAGCGGACGGCGCCGTACAGGCCGTCGTGGTCGGTGAGCGCCAGCGCTGGCTGCCCCAGCTCGGCCGCGCGGGCCACCAACTCCTCGATGCGGCTGCCACCGTCCAGGAATGAGAAGTTGGAGTGGACGTGCAGGTGGACGAATGGGGGAGAGGGATCGACCGGTGGTTCCGTGCTGGACAGGGCGCCTGCAACTTCCTCATGCTTTTTGAACGGCCGGGTGTAGCCGAACTTGTGGATGTCGCCGTAGGCCGGCGGCCGAGACTCGCCGTCGGGCTGAGGAGACCCCGAGCCGAGGCCGGGATCGCCCGGCCCCTTCGCCCAGCCATCCTTGGGACCCGAGCCGTGCTGACGGATGTAGTCGTGGCTGGGCGAAATGCGCTGGACCGGAAAACGGCTTCCGTTCGGCGGCTTGGGGGTGCTCTCTCTCATGGCAATAAACGTTTCATTTTAAAAAAAAAGCAATAGAAGTACTAATAGCCGATGAGCCCGGTCGATGGGCGGTGGCAGATCACTGCTCCGAACGTATGTTCGTAGATGTCGAGTATAGACGAACGAATGTTCGGAACGCAAGAGCCGGTCTCGCTCACAGTGCTGGACGCGGTGGGCCGCTACCCGGAACTCTGGACTTCCCCCGGGGCCCGGGAGGCCGACGTACAGGCCATCGCCGAACTGGCGGCCTGTCTCATCGCCCACAACGTGGACCCGGCCACCGGCACAATCACGCCCCGTTCCTGCTACGAGGGCTTCGAGGACTTTTCCTTCGGACAGAAGAAGCGGCCGTCGCCCTTCGCGACGGCCAAGGTACTGGCCGTCCTCGCGCCGTTCGGCGCACTGGCCGAGAGGATCGCCGCCGTGGACGTTCTTGCGCTCACCAACTCGAAGGGTGGTGCGGGGACGGCTCTCGCCCGTAGCCGACTTCGAGCGGCCGACCGCAGCCGCGCCCTACTGCGCCGCGGTCTGGAACTCGAAGTTGTCCGACGGGATGGCGTGCACCTGCACCGGCATGCCGTAGAGCTGCCCGGCGAGGTCGTCCTGCAGGGTCTGCTCGGGCGGCAGCACGCCTTTGCCGGTCACCACGATGTACACCACCTGCTCCCGCACCTGCGCCGACACGTACTGGTATTCCGTCCCGGCGACCCAGGCCTCGGTGGCTTCGGCAGCTCGGCTCTCGGCCGTGTTGTTCTGGGCCACTTCTCGGCTGGTGAGGCCCAGTGGTACGGCGACCAGGACCACCATCACCACGATGATGGCCACCGCCAGTCGCCGGCCCCGCGGCGATTTCTGCACCATCGAGGCCCCGGGATATCCCATGAGCCCGAAGACCAGGGTCCCGGTGATGACGATGGCGAAGTAGTTGGTGACGAACAGGAGCAGGCTCCCGAGCGCGAGATCGGGCTGGTCGAGAGAGAACAGAAGACCGGCATTCGTGAGCGGGGGTACCAGGGAGATGGCGATGGCGACCCCGGGCAGGGTGTCGGAGACGTCCTTGCGGCCGATGGCGAAGGCACCGGCCAGACCGGTGGCGAGTGCGGCGGACAGGTCCACGAGGCGGGGGGCGGTGCGGGCCATGATCTGGGAGTTGGTGGTCGGGTCAAAGGAGGAAGGAGCCGTGAGAGCGAGGATGTAGCCCACGGCGATGGCGGTCGCTATCCCCCCCAAGCTGACCAGCACCGAACTGATGATGCCCTTCCGGTCGGCGATGCTTATGGAGAACGCCAGGCCCATGATGGGAAGCATCAGCGGGGCCACGATCATGGCCCCGATGACAGTGGCCACTGAGTCGCCCATCAGACCGTAGGTAGCGATGGCCGCCGCCAGGATGAGCAGAGCCCCGAACCGGATCAGACGTTTGCCCAGATCGGGCCGCTCGAACATGACGACATCGCGCACTCGGCTGATCTCGCTCTGTTCGACATGTCCACCGTGCAGCAGATCTCCGATGCGTGACATGGTTCCTCCACTGGCCGTGAGACCGTGCCGGCCGGTCGTCGCTGAAGCGCTCAGCGACATGTACGAGCCGGTGGCGGCGATTCCTTCGGCAGGCAGCAGAGCGACCTGACAGCACCCGGCCGGGCGTGGGCGCCCCTTCCACCCGCCGCGGTATGCTGGAGTCGCGACGGCCGGGCTGGCGTCGCCGTCCACACTCAGACTTCAGGGCCCCAGAACTGGAGGAGTCGATGGAAGAACTCGACCGCCTTATCGCCTCGGCAGGTTTTTCTGATCATCGCTGGACCGATGGCTCCAAGATCGCCGTTGCCCAATGGGTGCGAATGAAATGCATGTACACCTGCGACGGTTATGCCCACCAGGCCTGCTGCCCTCCCAACGTCCCTCCGGTGGACGCTTGCGCCGACTTCTTCGCCGACTACGAGCGGATCGCCGTCATTCATATCCAGAAGGTCGGCGATACCGATGCCGTTCTTCGCGAATGGAAGAAGGAGGTCAACAAGAGCCTGCTCGGACTGGAGCGGAGTGCCTTCCTTGCCGGCTACCACAAGGCCCTGGTCCTGTTTCCGGGGGATTGCTCGTTGTGCCCGGAGTGTGTCGCCAGACTGGAGGAGTGCCGTCTTCCCGAGTCGAGCCGTCCCACGCCAGAAGCCCTGGCGGTCGACGTCTTTTCCACGGTGCGACAACTGGGCTACCCCATCAAGGTGCTCACCGACAGATCGCAGACGATGGATCGCTACGCCTTCTTGTTGGTGGAGTGAGGCACCGCCGGCAGAGGAGCGCGGCGTAGGTTGCGACCGATGATTGCGGCGACACCGGCATATCTGGCTCTGCACGAGTCCGGCGAATTGGCCGACCGGGCCCACCGGGTGCACGCTCTGTTGCGGCGCTGCATGACTTGCCCCCAGAACTGCCGAGTGGACCGCACCGGAGGCGAATTGGGGGTCTGCCGGGTGGCGGAGCCCGCGCAGGTGGCCAGCTGCGGGCCGCATTTCGGGGAAGAAGCGCCGTTGGTGGGCCGGGGCGGGTCGGGGACGATCTTCTTCGCCGGCTGCAACCTGGCCTGCGTCTTCTGCCAGAACTACGATATCAGCCAGCCCGCCCGGCCTGGCCCGGGCTGGGAGGTAGGGCCCGAGCAGATCGCCGAGATGATGATCCGTCTGCAGGCGGCAGACTGCGAGAACATCAACCTGGTGTCGCCGAGCCATGTGGTGCCGCAGATCCTGGCGGCGTTGGCCGTCGCGGCGGGGGAAGGGCTGCGCCTGCCCCTTGTCTACAACAGCGGCGGCTACGACTCGGTGCACACACTCCGCTTGCTGGACGGCGTTGTCGACATCTACATGCCCGACATGAAGTACAGCGACGAAGCAGTGGGCGAACGGCTGTCGGGCGCGGACGATTACGTGGCCCGCAATCGGGCTGCGGTCCGCGAGATGCACCGTCAGGTGGGGGACCTGCGGATCGACCAGCGGGGCGTGGCTAGACGCGGCTTGCTGGTGCGGCATCTGGTCCTCCCCGAGGGGTTGGCCGGCACCGCCCAGGTGGCCCGCTTCCTCGCGCAGGAGATCTCTCGCGATACCTACATCAACGTCATGGACCAATACCGGCCGGCGCACCGGGCGGCAAGGTGGAAGGCCAGTTCGGCGGGGGCGCTGGACGAGGCAGCCGGTGCCTCGGCATGCGACGCCATGTGCCGGCCACCGACCGCGGCGGAGTTTCGGACGGCGTTGGACGAGGTCTTGGCTGCGGGGTTGTGGCGCCTCGATGGCCTCGCGGCCGGGGCCCGTTTCTGAGAGGTTTCTTATGCAGTAGTATTGCAGTGCAACATACGTTGCAGTTCCGCTGCCGCCCTACCGCATCACGATCTCGTCGATCTTGGCCTTGGCTTCGCGCAGGACCTCGCGGATCTCCTTCAGCTTCTGCTGATCGCCGAGCGTGCGCTGGACCGCGGTGGCGAAGTCGGCGAACATATAGCGCATTTCCCGCATCATCTCGGGCCCGCCACTCGAGGCAAACCAGGCCCCCCAGGCCGCCGGCCCGCCGGGGCCCCAGCCGGGGCCACCCTTCTCGCCCGGTCCGGTGCGGATCCAGCTCGGCCCCTCGTCCTGCTGCTTCGACCCATGAGGGCTCGCACCGCGGGCCTCGCCGTGACGGCCGTGGCCGTGTCGCTCGGCATGTCCCTCGAGGTACGCCAGTCCCGCCTCGGTGATGGAGTACACCTTCTTGCCGTCCTGCTCGGCGGCCTTGACGTAGTCCTGATCCTCCAGCGCCTGCAGGGTGGGGTAGATCACACCCGGGCTGGGGCTGTACACACCGCCGGAACGTTGCTCCATCTCCCGGATGATGTCGTACCCGTGCCGGGGTTGCTCCTTGAGCAGGGCGAGGATGGCGAACTTCACGTTGCCGCGGCCGTAGTAGCTGCCCCGGGGACCGCGCCACCCGAAGGGTTCGTTTCGATAAGGGTTCATTCGCAACTCCTTTCGATATATCAGCATCCATTGTCGATATATCGAAACATATCGTAAACCCGATGCGGGGCGGAGTCAAGCGCACCACGGCATTGTGCAAGCAAGTCACTATCGGTACGATGGTTAGCTAGGAGGCTCCTGAAAAGCGAAGCCCGGGCCACCGCACCGCATCGGGCGGCGCGAGACTGTGTCCTCGGTCGCGCACGTAGCGCTGCTATGTGCGCTCCCTGCGTCCTTCTCTCGCTCGCACCCGACACACCGCGGCGGCGAGGCGTCGCTCTTCAGCAGCCTGTTGGGTCTGCTGCTCTCGCCAAGCGCGCGCGCAAGAGGAGGAAGCACTATCAAGACGGCGGGTCTGGCCACCTTTCTTAGGTCGCCATACGTGCCCCAGCCAACGCTCGCCGACGGCGACGTCGCGGTCATCGGCGTCCCTTACGACGAGGGCACCACCGGCCGCGCAGGCGCGCGGGAGGGCCCACAGGCGCTGCGCTCCATGTCCGGCCAGTGGTCCCACCGGGATGAGTCCCAGGCCTTCTGGGACGGCGAAGCCGAGCTCGACCTTCTCCAAGGCGTCCGCTTCGTGGATACCGGGGATGTCTATCTCCCGCCCACGGCACAGCCCGAGGTGAGCTTCCCTCTCATCGGCAGCAGGTTGGCGGAAGTGTTGCGGGCCGGCCTGTTCCCGGTGGTGTTGGGCGGAGATCACTCCATCACCTATCCGCTGCTCTTGGGAGTCGAGCGGGTGCGGGGGGAGCGCGTCCCTCCTGTCCAGCTCGTGCAGTTCGACGCCCATATGGACTACTGGAACGACATCGGGGGAGAGTTCTTCACCCACGCGAGCCCCATCATCAGGGCGCACGAGGACGAGGTGGCCGGGCGGATAATCCAGTTCGGGATCAGGAGCCTGCACACCGAGGCCGACAACGTGGAGCTGGCCCGCAGCCGAGGGGTGCTCACCTACTGGTGCGAGCCGATCAAGGAGCAACTGCGGGAGTTCGGGGCTCTGCGGCTGTTGGAGGTCGTGGAGCCCGACGTGGATACTTGGATCACCTTCGACATCGACTGCCTGGACCCGGCCATCGCCCCCGGAACCGGGGTGCCGGAGCCGGGCGGCTTCACCTACTACGAGGCGCGAACCTTGCTGCGGGCGGTGGCGGAGCGGGCCAACGTCATCGGTATGGATTTGGTGGAGGTCTCGCCCCGCTACGATCCGGGCGAGCTGGCCGCCCTTCACGGCGTGCGGCTCATCCTCGACACGGTCGGCGCCGTCTTCGAGAAGCGCAAGCAGCCGGACTTCTTCTTCTGACCCACCCCCGCTCGCATGAGCAGGGAGGCGGCGGCGCTGGGTGGAACCAGGCTCTGACCTAAGACCGAGGGCGAGTCGCTTCAGTCCTGTCATCCTCGTTTCAGGCCATCTGGTATGCGCCAAGAGGGCTCATGCTATCCCGGGTTGTGCTCCACGCTCCCGCGCCGCGTTATACTTTTGTGGCGGAATGTATAACGTGAGCAGCCGTCGGGAGGCTGGAGTGGCGCAGAAGATATCCAGCAAAGGATGGATTGTGATACCCGCCGAGATTCGCAAGAAGCACGGGCTCAAGCCCGGGGACGAGGTCCACGTCATTGACTACGGGGGCGTCATCTCCCTTGTGCCGGTGAGGAAGGACCCGATAAGAGAGGGGTACGGGCTGCTGCGTGGGGCGGGACCGCTGCTGGACGACCTGCTCGAGGAGCGCCGGCGCGATCTCGATGCGGAAGACAGGAAGTACCAGCATTTCGCAGACGATGAATCCGAGTAGTCCAGTCTTCGCTCTCGACACTCATGGACTGCTGGGGTACTTGTTGGGCGAGCCGCGCGGTGCGGCAGTTGAACAGAAGCTCTCGCTGGCTGCGCGTGGAAGGTGCCGTGTGCTGATCTCGGCGATGAGCGTCGGGGAGATGGCGTACATCGTCGAGCGACGTCGAGGAGTCGACGGCGTGGCCGATGCCCTTGGTCTCCTGCAAGAACTACCCGTCCAGATCGTGGACGTCGACCTGCAGACGATCCTCCGTGCGGCCCGGGTCAAAGCTCAGTACCCCATCTCTTTCGGGGATGCATTCGTGGTCGCGCTGGCCATCGAGCGAGGTGCAACAGCGATAACAGGCGACCCGGAGTTCAGAAAGATCGAACACCTCATTCCGATTTGCTGGCTTGGTGTCTAGAGACCCCCGAATCGGGTAGGGCGCCGATCCCGGCTCGCGTAGTCGCATAGGCGCGGGCCATCGCCGCCGGTGCCGCCGGTCAGGCGGCGCCTCTATTCCGCCGGGGGGATATCCGGAGCGAATCCCCTCCTGATGGTGTTCTCAGTCACCACCCGGGGCTCCATGAACTGGAGCAGGTAGTCGGGGCCGCCGGCCTTCGAGCCCACCCCGCTCATGCGGGAGCCCCCGAACGGCTGCCTGCCCACCATCGCCCCGGTGATGGGCCGGTTGATGTACAGGTTGCCCACCCTGAAGTCCCGGGCCGCCCGCATGATGTGGGCAGGGTTGCGGGAGTAGAGGCCGCCGGTGAGGCCGTAGCGCACACCAAGAGCTATCTCGATGGCATCGTCAAAATTAGATGCGCGGATGACGGCCAGGACCGGGCCGAAGATCTCCTCCTGGGCGATGGTGGAGCCCGGGGGCACATCGGCGAAGATGTGGGGCGGGATGAAATAGCCGGGCTCCTTCGGCGGTTCGGGCGGCCCCTCCTCGCCGGTCGATGGCCCCTGCGCCTGAGTCGCAGGGGCGACATCGGCGCCGGCCTCGGCGACTGCGCCGGTGCTCTCGGCCTCGGCGGCGGCTCCGCTCGCGATGGCGGAGTCACCCGGGGCTTCGTCGAACGTGGCGCTCTCTCCGCCGGCGATTACCTCCCCGTCTGGGGTCGGCGCCTCAGCGGGCGCCGGCTCTTCCTCGATCCCGGCCAGAGTCTGAAGGTCGACGTTGCCCATTTCTGCGGCTACCGCGGGTGAGAAGGGGGTGCCGTTGTTGGCCTCGAGTTCGGCTTCAGGCTCGTCGCCGGCCGGTGCCTCCGCGTCGGCGAGCGCCGGTCCTTCCGGACTCGCCTTCCAGGTCCCGGGGAGCGGCACGAGCAGGGTGGCCTCGCTCTTGCCCGTCTCTATGTACCCGAGGATGCGGTCGCGGGCGACCGCGCCGATCACTGGGCCCACTCGGGTGCCGGGGTCAGCCGGGTCGCCGGACTTGAGGCTGAGCGCGGCCTGGGTCAGGCGGCGTAGGAACTGGTCGTAAACGGCGTCGAGCACCACCACCCGGCTGCACGCCGAGCACTTTTGCCCGGCGTAGTTGAAGGAGGAGATGAGCACTCCCTCGACGGCTGCGTCCAGATCTGCGTCGGTGTCGATGATGGTGGCATTCTTGCCGCCCATCTCGGTGATCACCCGCTTGATGTTCCGCTGCCCGGGAGCAGCGCCGCTCGAGTTGTCCATGATAGACAGGCCCACATCGAGACTGCCGGTGAAGGCGATGAGGTCCACCCGAGGATCGGCCACCAGATAGTCGCCCACCTCGCCGCCCGGTCCGGGCAAGAAGCTCAGGGCACCGCCGGGTACGCCCGCCTCGTGCAGGATGCGCACCAATGCGTAGCCCAGCACGGGGGTAGAGCTGGCCGGCTTGAAGACCACGCTGTTGCCGGCCACCAGGGCCGCCGACACCATTCCCGTGGGGATGGCCAGGGGGAAGTTCCACGGGGCCACGACCACGGCGACGCCCCGAGGCTCGTAGAAGTAGAGGTCGCTTTCGCCGGGCACGTCGCTGAGTTGCCAGACCTCCGATAGGCGGAGCATCTCCCGGCCGTAGTATTCGAGGAAGTCGATTGCCTCGGTCACGTCGGCGTCGGCTTCGCGCCAGGGCTTGCCCGCCTCGATCACTTCCAGAGCGGCCAACTCGAACCGTTGCGCCCGCATGGCGGCCGCGGCCTTGAACAGTACCTCTGCCCGTTCGGCGGCTGGTGTGTCGCGCCAGAAGTGGAAGGCCCCCACGGCGCTGTCGAGAGCCCGGTCGGCCTCGGCTTCGCCCGCAGCTGCAACTCTACCGACCACCTGGGAGGGGCGTGCAGGATTGAAGGAATTGATCCACGCGCCGGTCTGTGCTGGCGAGCCGTCGATGAGCAACGGGTAGTCGCGACCCGCGCTCGCGCCGATGGTGGCGAGCGCCTTCTGCATGGCCGTGCGGTTGGCCTCGCGGGAGAAGTCGGCGTGCGGCTCGTTACGGAAGGGTGCGCAGGCCGGGGCCGGCTCGGCGCCTTCGGCGACTGCGCCGCTGGGGAGCTCCGCGGGGGTCCCAGCGGGCGGCGCGGCAGCAGCGGTCGCCGTGATGGTCTCCGCGGCCGGAGCGGCAGCCACTGCCGCGGCGGGCTTCGCGCCCGGCGGCGCCAGCAACGCCTCTGGGTCCTCGTGCTGAGCGAAGGTCAGCCGCAAGAAGGATTCGTTCGCCGTGTTTTCCAGCAGACGCCGGACAAGGTAGGCCATGCCCGGTATCAGTTCCCCAACGGGCACGTACTCGCGCACCCGGTAGCCTTGCTTGACCGCTGCCCGGCGGATGGAATCCGCCATCCCGTGCAGCACCTGGATCTCGACCGCGGTAGGGGGCAGTCCAGCTGCCTCGGCTGCGGCGATGCCGACCGCGATGCTGCGGATGTTGTGCGTCGCCAGGGCCGGTCGGGTCCATTGCCAGTTGTCGATGAGCCGCTTCGCCAGCCGTTCGAACTGGGCATCGGTCTCCGCCTTGTGGAGGAACACCGTAGGAGGCCAGTGCTCCTGAGCGGCGAGGATGCTCTCGTAATCCCAGTAAGCGCCCTTGACCAGACGTACGGTGAAGGGGGTACCGCGGTCCCGGGCAAGGTAGAGCAGGCCTTGGACGATCTCCGCGCTGTCTCTCATATAGGCCTGTACCGCTATCCCGAGATGCGGGTAGTCGCGGAGTTCCGGATCCCGGCACAGGTCGGCGAACGCGGCATAGGTGAGATCGCGGTGGAAGAAGCGTTCCACGTCGACGCTAAGAAAGACGTTGTTGTCGCGGGCTTTGAGGAACAACGGCTTCAAGGCCGAGACCAGGGCCCTCCGCGAACCGTCGAAATCGAGCGGGTCGACCTGGGAGTAGAGCGAGCTCACCTTGAGGGAGACGTTCACTCTTGGGTCGGGGCCATGGGGAGACTCGTCGATGATCGGGTCCTCGCCCCAGCGAGCCACCTTGGGCGGCAGGTAGTCGAGCAGGTCGTGGTAGCGCCGGGCATATTCCTCCGACTCGGCGTCGCTCAGGCAGGCTTCGCCCAGGATGTCGAGGGTGAACGCGGTGTGGCGCCGGCGCAGGCGCTTGAGGGTGGGCAGGGCGTCGGTGGCGTCGCGGCCGGCGATGAGGGTCTCGGCCATGCGCTGCATGCCCCGCTCGGTGAGGCGGGTGACCGCCCAACTCGGCAGCCGCCGCCTATCGGTCGCCACCAGGCGGTCGAGGGGACGGGGGGCGTCGACGTCGCCCAGATAGCTCCGCATGTGGCGCAGCAGGTCACCGGAGTCGCGAATGCTGGGGTAGACGTCCACAAAGCGGAACAGTTGGGTCTTGAAGACCGGGTCGGCCATGGCTTGGGCGAGGATGCGCCGCTGCATGGCCCGGCCGGTGACGAACGAGCTGGCCGCTCTAGCGGGGCCGCGCTCGATGGTGGCCTCATAGAGCCGCATGCCGATGTCGTGCACGCGGGTCTCGAAGTCGGGAGGAGAGACGGCCTTGAGGTCGGCTGCCGCCTTGGAGCGGGCCACTGCCGGCTCGGCGGCGCCCGCCGCCGCCGCGGCCGGCGCTGAGTCGGCGTCGGTCTCAGACATGGTGCCTGCTGCGGCCGCGGCCGGCAGGGGCTTGCGCTCGGGCCAGGGTTCGAGCTCTTCCTCGAGGTCGAGGTCTTCGTCTTCGGGCCGGTCCCCCGAGTCCACATCCACTAAAGACTCCGCCCCGGGCGGCTGCTGGTCTTCGGGCGGCTGCTCGTCCGCGAGGTCCTCGGTCAGACGACCCGGCTCGTCGCCGTCTTCCTGCCTGCCCTCTTCGGCCCGCCCGCCCCCGTCGACCTCCTCGGGAGGCATAGCTCACTCGCCCTTGTACTCGCGGTAAGCCTGCATGAAGGTGGGGAAGCCGCAGGTGGGTATGACCAGCAGCATGGCATGCATGATCTCGTCCTCGGTGGCCCCGGCCTCGCGGGCCCGGGCGACCTGGGTGGTGACCGAGGTCAGGTGAAGGCTGGCCGCGGCGATGCCGATCTTGACCAGGGCCCGGGTCTTCTCGTCGAGCGGGCCCTGATCGTGGACCATGCGGCCCAGTTCTTCGTTCTTTTCCAGGATCTCGGGGAATCGGGCGCGGAAGTCGGCGTAGAGCCCGGGGACTTCTTTCATGGCTCCTCCTTGGTTCATCGAGTCCGCCTGGGGGCGACAGGCAGCCCACGGGCAGCGGTCGGACGTTCTTCTCTCTTTGGCCATGGTAGCGCGAAGTCCTGCCGCAGGGGGGAGTCAGGCCCGTCGGTTGGCCGGGACGGGGTTCCGCCCGAAGCAGACGCGCAAGTATCATGGTACGTGGAGGCCGTTTTCGGGGAGGCAGATCTGGGGAGGTGGCTCATGGCCGGCGACGCTCCGGTGAAACTGGACCTGAAGAAGCAGCTCAAACATCTGTACCTGCCATCGGCCAAGGAGTGCGTCCTGGTTCAGGTGCCGGAGATGCAGTTCGTCATGATCGACGGGCAGGTGGAGCCGGGACTCATGCCCGGCGACTCGCCCAGCTTTGCCGCGGCCATCGGTGCCCTCTACGGCGCGTCCTACACCCTCAAGTTCATGTCCAAGAAGCGGGAGCACGACCCCATCGATTACGGGGTGATGGCTCTCGAAGGCCTGTGGACCACCCCGGAGGGAGGCGCCGACTACGCCATCTCCGACCAGTGGCAATGGACGCTGATGATAATGCAGCCCGATCACATCACCGCCGACATGTTCGGCGACGCGATCGAGCAACTGCGGAAGAAATACGCGAAGGGAGGCAAGGACGCGCATCCACTCGATGGCCTTCGGCTCGAGCGCTTCGAGGAGGGGCTGTGTGTGCAGGTGATGCACGTCGGTCCCTACTCCGAAGAGCCCGCCACCCTCCTGCGCATGACTGAGTTTGCCGCCCAGCGCGGCTACCGCTTCCAGGGCCGCCACCACGAGATCTACCTGGGCGACCCGCGGGCCGCCAAGCCCGAGAACCTGAAGACAGTGCTGCGCCACGCGGTGGTGCCGGCCCGGTGAGTCCCGACCCCTCGACCACGCCGCCGCCACCCGGCCAACCGGCCCCGCCCGGCCGGGCCGGTTGGCTCGAGGTCGCGGGCCCGATCTTGGCAGCCGCGGCGCTTCTGGCGGTCTTCGTGGTCTTGGCTGTGGCCTCCGGCCCCGATTCAGCGTTATCCGCGTGGGACCGCAGAGTGACCGATGCCTTCATCGCCTGGCGGACCCCGGGCCTTACCCACCTGTTCTACGCCTTGACTCTCCTGGGCAACACGCTGGCTATGGCAGCCTTTGCCTTCTCTGTGGCCTTGCTCCTGGTGGTATGGGGCAGGCGGGGACGGGCCGCGCTGGTGGCCGGCGGCCTACTGATCGCCTGGGGCATCTCCGAGCTGGCGAAGGCCGTGGTCGGCCGTCCCCGCCCGCCGGAGAGTGACGCCCTCATCGCCACGCCGTCTTCGGGCAGCCTTCCTTCGAGCCACGCTCTTACCACGCTGGTGTTCTTGGGGCTGCTGGTGTTCCTGGCGTTCCGGTGGCGGCGGGCGCGGGCAGGAGGGCCGTTTCCGCGCGCCTTGGCTTGGGCGGCCCTCGGCGTGGCCACGGTGATCGCGGGACTCATAGGAGTGTCCCGCGTCTATCTGGGGGTCCACTGGCTGTCGGACGTGCTTGCCGGATGGAGCCTGGGCGGGGCCTGGGTCCTGGCTCTGCTGGCAGCCGTGGTCACTAGTAGGCTGCTGAAGAGTGACGCTTCGTCGCCGGGATGCGATGGGCATGTTCGAGAGAAGGACGCAGGGAGCGCAAATAGCAGCGCTATTTGCGCGACTGAGGACGTGCTATCGCACCGCCCAGTGCGTTCCGGTGGCCGGGGCTTCGCTTTTCAGCAGCCTTGTAGGGTCTGGCAGCGGGTCCGGAGCCGGTCCGGGGAGAGTACTGGCCCGCCTCGGGCTCCGGCGCGTCCGGCGGCGCGGGTCGCCGCCGTGGTGTTCGCGGTGGCTTTGTGCGTCCTGGCCCTCGTTGTCAGCGCACGGCTCGGCCCTCTGCTCACGGATTTGTGATACTAGGGGGGTAGACGGGCGGGCGGACCAGCCCGTGGGATCCACGCGCACAAGGAGATGGGGCCCATGAACTGGAACAAGACGATCGTGATGACTGCGCTGGTGGCCGCCGCCGTTGCGACGCTGTTCGCCGCTGGTTGCGGCATCTCCGCGGGGCCCACCCAGGAATTGACGATCGACGAGCCGCTGGGTAGCTCCGCGGTCACCGACGTGAACCTGAATATGGGCGCAGGCAAGCTCATCCTCGCACCGGGAGCCGAGGGCCTGGCCTCGGGGGTGATCACCTACAACGTCGAGCAGTGGAAACCCACGGTGACGCGCACCGCATCGGCGCTGACTATCAAGCAGGGCAGCACCAAGGGACTGTCGGGTCTGGGGGGCGACGTGGTCAACGACTGGGACCTCAAGCTGGGGGGCCCGCCGCTGCGGCTGAACGTCAGCGCTGGCGCTTACGACGGGACGTACGAGTTGGGCGGGCTGTCTCTGCAGAAGCTGAGCATCAAGGA
The DNA here is from genome assembly GCA_963843515.1 of uncultured Actinomycetota bacterium. GTDB lineage: Bacteria > Actinomycetota > Thermoleophilia > RBG-16-64-13 > RBG-16-64-13 > CAIQPS01. Next base: position 228,196 of record CAWJKH010000007.1, on the reverse strand, counting down.
CGGGGCCTCCAAGAGCCACGTGACCTTCTCGTCGGGCAACCTCAGCCAGATGGAGTCGCTGAGCTACGAGACGGGCGCCTCCTCGGTGACGCTCGCCGGGCTCGCCAACGCCAACTTCAAAAAGATGGACTTCAAGGGGGGCGCTGGCTCGTTCACCCTTGACTTCTCGGGGACGCTTCGGAGCGACGGGTCGGTCAATGTCGAGGCCGGCGTGGGCAGCCTCCGTATCGTCGTACCCGGCAATATCGCGGCGAAAGTGACGATCAAGGGCAACCTGGCCAACACCACTTATGAGGGCGGCTGGCAGACGGACGGCAAGACCTACTACACACCCGCGGCCAGCCCTGAGCAGCAGGGCCAGCTCCTCACGATCACGGTGAGGATGGATCTGGGGAGCCTGAGCCTCACCACCCAGTGAGCGGAGCGGGCGTCTGGCTCGAGCGCGTGTGCATCCGGGGAGATGAATTCCCCGCGTATGGGGGCTATCCGTTCGACGTGCCGGCCCTGCAGGGCCGGCAGGAGCTGACCTTCAGGCAGAGCGTGACGTTCCTTGTGGGGGAGAACGGCTCGGGCAAGTCGACCCTGATCGAGGCTATGGCCCGGCGCTGCGGGCTTCATATCTGGGCGCAGCCGAAGAGGAGCCGGCCCTGGTCGTCCGGTCGCCAGGGCGCGGGAATCGCCGGTGGCGTGGCGGGCAGGGCGGGGCCCGGGTCGGCGGCCGCGGGAGGTCCCGGCGCCGGCAGCGCTCCGGCGCGCGCTCTCACCGACTATCTCGATGTGACGCTTGGCCAGGGATCGGTGAGGGGCGGCGTGTTCAGCGCGGAGAGCTTCCGGGAGTGGGCGGAGTTCATCGACGACGTCAGCGAGGTCGACCCCGGGCAGGCCAAGTATCACGGTGGGGCGAAGCTGACCTCACGGTCGCGCGGGGAGGGTCTTCTCGCCTACTTCCGGGGCCGCTACCAGATACCGGGGCTGTACTTCCTGGACGAGCCGGAGGCGGCCCTGTCGCCGGCCAGCCAACTGGAACTGCTGCGCCTCTTGTCTGAGTACCGCGGGCGGAGCCATGCCCAGTTCGTCGTCGCGACCCACTCACCCATCATAATGGCGGTGCCCGGGGCTCAGGTCTTCCTGCTGGATGACGGACCCGTCACCGAGACCTCCTACGAGCGCACCACCCACTACCGCCTCTATCGCGACTTCATGGCTCATCCTGAGAGGTTCGTCTCGAGCTGAGACGGCGAGGCCTTGGGGCGCCGTCCCGGCGCCACCGAGCGGCCCTCACGCCGGGCGGCGCCGAGAGCGGGCTACTTCACGTCCACTGGGGCCGAGAAGGTCTGGATCGGGGCCACGCCGGTCTCGAACGGCCGGGCGTAGTCGAGCTTGATCGTCGCCTGTCCGTGCGCGGTCGCCTTGAAGTTGAAGGTGAAGGTACCGCCGCCGCCCACGAGCGACGGGTCGGTCGACTCCTGCACGTAGACCGGTTCGCCCTGCTGCTGCAGGATGGCTTTGTCGGCGTCACTCATCGCCGAAGACCAGGAGTAGCCGGTGGTGGGGTTACCGGCCAGCACCACCTGGATCTCGTCGCCCACGCCGACGGTCACTGCCTTGCCGTTGTCAGCTTCGGTGAGCTTGACCGGGCCGCCGGCGCTCTCCCTGCTCCCGCACGCCGTGAGCGCGAGGGCCATCCCCACGAGGGTCAGAACCAGGACGACCGCCGCGGTGGCTTGAAATGCCGTGCTTCTGTTCATCGCACCCCTCCGATCTGAAGAACGCACACCCCAACGACACGCGTTCGAAAGACGCACACCCCGTTTGTCTTTTCGAATGCCGCTAGGACGGCGGGGAGACCTCGTCCGGTTTCCCGGAGGCCGCCTGCCTCGCCATGGCGCGGCGGAAGGCTCGGCGGTGCCGCCAGGCCACGAGAGCGAGCAGGATCACGATGGCCACGCTCGTCACGACGATGACCAGCGCCGACAGCCCCTGCACGGCCATGGCCACGATGTTCGCCGCCAATGTCACCCCGAGCATGATGACGATCGTGCGGGTGGGCGAGTACCCGCGGGCGAGAAGCCGGTGATGGATGTGGTCGGTACCCGGGGTGGATAGCGGGTTCTTGCGCTTGCGCAGGCGCCGGAGGATCACGAGGATCGTGTCGAGCAGGGGCAGGAAAAGGAAAAGGACGGTGGGAAACAGCGCGAACACTGTGGTCACCTTCAGCCCCCCCAGAATACTGGTGGCGGCCAGCACGAAGCCGAAGAAGTAGGCGCCGCTGTCTCCCATGATCATCCGCGAGGGTGGGAAGTTGTGACGCAGGAAGCCGAGCGCCGCTCCGCCGACGGCCGCTAGGACGAGGGTGGCGGCGGCCTTGCTCTGATCCTGGGCCGACACGGCCAGCAGGCTCATCGCGGTGATGAAGCTCACTCCTCCGGCGAGGCCGTCGACTCCGTCGATGAGGTTGATGGCGTTGGTGATGGCTATCACCCAGATGACGGTGAACAGCACCGAGAGCGCCCCGGCCACCTCGCCCCCGAACACGACATTGATCCGAATCCCGGCGCTGCACAGGAGCAGAGCGGCGACCAGCTGAACCAGCAGGCGGAAGACGGGGGGCAGGCCGAACTGGTCATCGATGAACCCGGCCATGATCATGAACGAGCCGCCCAGCATGATGACGAGGACACCCACCTGGACCTGCTCAACGAAGATGGGGCGGAGCAAGGTGGCGATGACCAGGGCGACCATCACCGAAGCGAATATGGCCAGCCCGCCGGCGTTAGGGAGCGGCTCCTTGTTGAGCCGCCTGGGATTGGGCGCGTCGGCCCAGCCGACTTCGAGGGCGAAGCCTCTGAGCCGTGGCATGAAGTGCCAGGCTGCGACGGTCGCGATCACGAACGTGAGGATGACGGTGACCCATCCCCAGCGTCCCGGGGCTGCGATCCCCAGGGCGTGGAGCAGGTCGACTATACGGTCGAGCACGCGGTGGCACCACCTACCGGTTTGTCGTCGGTCACCGGAATCGTATCATCGCATCGGCGGGCCGCGCTTCCGGGCGCCGCTGTTGACCCTAGGCGGCCCGGGACCGGTGCGGTACAGTGTCCGGCAGCAAATCATCGGCCCGCGGGCCTCGTCGAATGGAAGCACTTCAGGGATGAAGACCAGCGAGTCGATCCTCATAGGCGTAAGGTCGCTCTGGAACAGGGCTATAGGATGGCCGGTCTGCCTATCCTTCGAGGTCACCCACTCGTGCTGCGCGGACTGCGTGCATTGCGACAAGGGTGGCATCAAGTCCGAGGCCACGCTCATGACCTCGGCGGACTACACCCGCTACTCGAAGATGATCAAGCCCGGCGTCTGCCAGCTCTCCGGCGGCGAGCCTCTCCTGCGTGGGGATCTCGAGGACATCGTGCGCGCTGTCAAACGGCCCAGCGGGCTGCCCATGGTCGTGCTGGTGAGCAACTGGTGGCTCATGACCGAGGAACGCTATCTGGCGCTGAACAATGCAGGGGTGTCTCTCTTCTCCATCTCCCTCGACTTCCCCGACGAGCGGCACGACGATTTCCGCCGCGTCCCCGGACTCTACGCCAAGATGAGCGACATCATCCCGTTCCTCATCAAGAAGTATGGGCGAGGGAACATTGTCCTGAACTCGGCGCTCACCCACGAGAACTTCACCGAGATCCCGGGGCTGGTGGCCCAGGCCGAGGAGTGGGGCACGCAGATCTCGTTCAGTGCCTACAGCCCACTCCGCACGAGAGACATGAGCCTCTGTATCACCAAAACGGAGGATATCGCCCTCCTGCGCCGGCATGTCGACTACCTCGAGGAGCACAGAAAGGGTTCGTCGACGGTGCTCAACTCCGATTGGATCCTCGAGCAAACTTACCGCTTCTTCGCCGAGGGGGGCATGAAGGGCTGCCAGGCGGGACGCCGCTTCATGGTGGTCCGGCCCGACGGGCTGATCAACGCCTGCTCGATGTATCCGGATCTGCAGTACACGTCCCGGAAGAAAGCGGTCCGGGGCTTCAAGCCCACCCGGGAGAGCTGCGACCAGTGCTACGTTTCCATTCGGGCCGGCACCGAGCGGGGGCTGGTGCGGCTGATCGGCGACAACCTGCGCCTCGCCGGTGCCACCCCGGGGTTCGTGAGCACCGAAGAATAACGCGGTCGAACCTAGTGCCGGCGCCACACCAGCTTGAGGGCGGACCACTCGGAGTCGAGTGACGCCACCTTCACATCCACCAGTCCGCTGGCCAGCGCCAGCCGACGTATGGTGTTCTCGTTCAGGTCGCCCGGGAGTCCGCCGCCCCGGCGCGCGGAGGACTGCTTTATCCAGGAGATCCACAGACTCCCGCCCGGGGCGAGCTTGTCCCGGAGCACGTGGAAGTCCTTGACCAGGTCGCCCCGGCTGCGGGCGAAGAAATGCAGGTAGTCGAACGTGCCTTCCTGGGCCGCCAGATCGGCGATGGCCGCCAGGTTCACGAACGAGTCGGGAAGAGGGGAGAGTAGCCCGTCCTCCTCGGGGGCGGCCACGATGGCGCCCGCCGACCCCGGCCGGATGCCCAGCTTTCTGTGGAGCGGGTTCTCGGCGGCTTCGTCCGCGGCTTCGTCCGCGGCCCCGCCGTCCTGTGGAATGTCGCGCTCGTCGTCGGTCATGGCGCCCATCTTAGCATCGGTGCCGCGCCTGCCGTGCGGCAATGGTGCCGATAAAGCAGCCGGCCGATCGACCGACCGGGGGGCTAGCTAGCCGGCGCAGATGGAGACGTCCAACTGTGCCCGCAGATCGGCGACCACCTTGGGGTCGAGGGCCCGGCCGACCGATTCCACCAGCAGGCGGAGGTCGGGTCCCATGTCGTCGGCGAGGCGGTAGTGCATCCACACGCCTTCGCGGCGGTCTTTCAGCAGGCCCGCATTCAGCAGGTAGCGTAGATGCCGCGACGCCTTTGACTGGCTGATGCCAAGCGTTCGCTCGAAATGGCACACGCACAACTCCGGGTGGTCGAGCAGCAGGGCTACCATCTGCAGCCGGGTTTCGTCGGCAAGGGCTTTGTGCGCGGCGGCCAGGGTGCGCATGGAAAGGGTCATAGCCGCTCCATTATAATCGTATAAGCGGATGCTTGCATATTTCCGGTATCACACCTATGATAGCGCCATGAAACGGTTGTCCTTCCTGGATCGTTATCTGACGCTGTGGATCTTCCTGGCTATGGCCATCGGCGTGGCAGCCGGGTACGTGTGGCCCCAGATAGGCACGGCCATCCAAAGCGCCTCGGTTGGGACCACTTCCATCCCTATCGCCATCGGCCTTATCGTGATGATGTATCCGCCTCTGGCCAAGGTGCGCTACGAGGAACTGGGAGAGGTATTCCGCAACTGGAAGGTGCTGGGACTCTCTCTCCTGCAGAACTGGGTGATAGGCCCGATCGTCATGTTCGTCCTCGCGGTGCTCCTGCTGTTCGACATGCCCGGCTACATGCAGGGGGTCATCCTCATGGGACTGGCCCGCTGTATCGCTATGGTGATCGTCTGGAACGAGTTGGCGAAAGGCGACACCGAGTACGCGGCCGGCCTGGTGGCGCTGAACTCGGTGTTCCAGGTGCTCTTCTACTCGGTGTACGCATACGTGTTCCTGACCGTGCTGCCCGGCTGGCTGGGCCTCGAGCAGGCCACGGTGGACGTGAGCATGAGCCAGATAGCCAAGAGCGTGGCCATCTACCTGGGCATCCCGTTCGCCGCGGGAGTGATTACGCGCTTCACGCTGCTACGCTTCAAGAGCAAGGAGTGGTACCACGCGGAGTTCATCCCCCGCATCAGCCCCATCACGTTGATCGCCTTGCTGTTCACCATCCTGGTGATGTTCTCGCTCAAAGGCGAGTACATTGTCGGACTGCCGCTGGACGTTGTCCGGATCGCGATTCCGCTGCTGATCTACTTCCTGGTGATGTTCTTCGTCAGCTTCTGGATGGGCAGGCGGGTGGGGGCCGACTACTCCAAGAGCGCGACGCTGTCGTTCACGGCGGCCTCGAACAACTTCGAGCTGGCGATCGCCGTGGCCATCGCTGTCTTCGGGCTGAACTCGGACCAGGCGTTCGCCACGGTCATCGGGCCGCTGGTGGAGGTGCCCGTGCTCATCGGGTTGGTCAACGTGGCCCTGTTCTTCCAGCGGAAGTACTGGCCGGCGCGTGCAGAGGCGCCGGTGGCCGGCGAGGGGGCGGGAGGGAGTCTGTCCGCCCAGCCGGATGTTATCGATACCGACTTCGGCTGTCCCACGGTGATCAGTGTGCCGGGCGTCGGGGCGGGCAAACGAGAGGAGAGTGTCTGAGATGGCAGAGCAGCGAGACAAGCAGACCGTTTTGGACTCGGTGCGCGAGCGCTATGCGGGCTTCGCGGAAACCGGGACGCCCGGGGGCTGCGGATGCGACCCGTCGTCCACCTGCTGCGGCCCGGCGGCGCCGGTGGCGGCCGCCGACCAGGACGCAATATCCCGGGAACTTGGCTACAGCCTGGAGGAACTGGCAGCGGTGCCGGAGGGCGCCAATCTTGGCCTGGGCTGTGGTAACCCGCAGGCGATCGCGGCGCTGAAGGCCGGCGAGGTGGTCCTCGATCTGGGGGCGGGGGCCGGGTTCGACTGCTTTCTGGCCGCCCGCGCCGTCGGTGAGACCGGCCGGGTGATCGGCGTGGACATGACCCCGGAGATGGTCGGCCGCGCTCGAGAGTTGGCCAGAACCTCAGGTTTCGGCAACGTGGAGTTCCGGCTGGGCGAGATCGAACACCTGCCGGTGGCGAACGACTCGGTGGACGTGATCATCTCCAACTGTGTGATCAACCTGTCGCCCGACAAGCCCGCTGTGTTCCGGGAGGCGTTCCGGACGCTGAAGCCCGGTGGGCGTCTGGCCGTGAGCGACGTGGTGGCCACCGCGGAGTTGCCCGCGGAGTGGCTGGCGGACATGCGGATGCTCTCCGCCTGCATCTCGGGTGCCGCGACGGTGGACGAGGTCGAGGCCATGCTGGCCGATGCCGGCTTCGGCTCCATCGACATCCGGCCCAAGGAGGAAAGCCGCGAGTTCATCCGTTTCTGGGAACCTGGGACGAAGCTGGAGGATTACGTCCTGTCGGCCTCTATCCAGGCTGTCAAGCCCTAGTCTGGGTCGAGGCGCCGGCGCAGCGGCGGGCAGGGCGCCGCGGGCCGAGGCGGCGACGCATCACTCGGGAGAGGTCCATGCCGTCAATCGCGCTGATATCGGACATCCACGGGAACAGGGCCGCCCTCGAGGCAGTGCTGGAAGACGTGGCGCAACGTGTCGTCGAGACGACCTACTGCCTGGGCGACCTCGTCGGGTACGGCCCCGACCCCAATGGGGTCATCGACCTCGTACGCGACCGGGATGTCCCGAGCCTCACCGGCAATTACGACGACGGAGTGGGGTGGGACCGGGGGGAGTGTGGCTGCTACTATCCGACGGAAGAGGCGAAGCGAATCGGCGAGGCTTCGTATGCCTTCACCGCGAGGACGGTCACGCCCGAGCGGCTGGCCTATCTGCGGGGGCTGTCCCCTGAAGCGCACCTTTGGCTGGGCGCCACTTCAGTCCACCTGGTTCACGGCAGCCCCCGCAAGATCAACGAGTATCTCCTGCGCGACCGCGACGAGCGGACCTTCCTTCGCCTCGCCGAGGCCGAGTCGGATGACGTCCTGGCCTTCGGGCACACCCACGAGCAGTGGCATCGCCTCATCGGCGGGGTGGTGTTCGTAGCTGTGGGCTCTGTGGGGCGGCCCAGGGACGGAGATGCCAGGGCGATGTACACGGTTCTGCGAGCCCCGGACGCCGGCACATCTGGGGCCGCGGACGTCGCCGCACGCGCGGACGCCGGCACATCTGCGGAGGCGATGGGCTCGGTGCCGCCGGGCATAGAAGTGGAGCACGTGAGGGTCTCCTACGACGCCGAGGTGACCGCTCGGGCGGTCGAAGACGCGGGACTGCCGCAGGCTTTGGCCGATCAGTTCAGGCGCGGAGGGTGAGCCCGGACCGCGGCCGGCCCGGGGCCGTGACTCAGCCCGGCCCTGAGCCCACGGCCCCTAGCCACCCGGGGCCGGCGCCGGCGGCACATCGACGGTGATGGTGCCGCTCGCGTCCGGGTACGACGGTCTGATCACCGTGTAGGTCATGGTGGTCTTTCCCTCCGGGAGGTTCACCAGTTCGCCGCATACGAAGCGCTGAATGGATCCGGCAACGAGCTTCCCGACCGGAGTCAGCTCGAGCACCTGCCCGGCGATATCGAGGGTCACCCGCTCGGCGACTGTGGGTGGGCCTGACCGCCGGTCGGCGATGTCCAGAGCGACGGCATTCTCGCCCGCCCGCCCGGGGGCGGCTCTGAAGGTCACCGTTACCTGGTCCATGCTCGCGTGGCTTGTCAGTCCCAGCGCTTCGTGGGCGGACCAAGCCGAAGCGGTCGTGGCCAGGCTCATCATCAGAGCTACCGCCATCAGCAGGCTCACCCCAACCGCGATCTCCACGGGGAGGAGCCGTTCGAGGGTGGATTTGTGACTGGGCCCAGCTCCGCTGCCCCGCTGGGGTCCGGCGCCGCTGCGCCCAGGTCCGTCGCTCTCCTCGGTCCCGTCGCGTTCCGAGTCACGCCCCAATCGGGGTATCGAAACCCGGCGATGCACCGCGCCCAGGGCGAAGAGAGCGGCGAAGAGCACGAGCTTGGCAATGAGCGCGCGGCCGTAGGTGGTGGGCACGAGCAGCGAAGGATCACCTACATGGAGGTAGGCCCCAAAGAGGCCGGTCACCGCCAGCCAGATGACGGCCAGCAGGGCGATGGTCGAGAACCGGCGCACCACGGCCCGCCGCAGCTCGGTGCCGTCGGCGCCTGAACCGCCGTCCGCCGGGCCGGCGCCCTCCGCTCGGCGGAACTCTCGCAGGGCGAGCAACAGAGGTAGGAGGCCTCCCAACCAGAGGGACATCGCGGCGAGGTGGGTCCAGTCCAGCACCACAGCGAACGGGGATTGCGGAACAACCGCCGCGTGAGCTGTGAGGCTGACGGTCAGCGCGGTGACCAGGGCGGCCGCGAGCGCAGCGATCCAGCGGCGGGGCCGCTTGGTCGGCGAGACCGTGAGCCGGAAGGTGAGCACCAGCACGAGCGTCCCCAGCACCATCCGCGCTATCCAGACCGCGCCGTTGTAGCCCTGGAAGATGTCGGCGGCCGATCGGTAGGGCGCTTCATGGGAAAGGGCTGAAGGGGCCAGGGGCGTGGGAGCAACGGCGGTGACCGGCTGGAGGATGGCATAGCGGATAAGCTCCACCTGCATGACGAACAGCATCAGGTTGGCGAACAGGAAGAGAGAGCCGCCGGCGATGGCCACGAGGCGCAGCGTCTGGGGGAGGTGGGTGTCCAGCCGGGCCGCTCCGGAGGCGTTGTCGCCTTCCTTCAGTATCGCGGGGCGCCACACGAGTAGTCCGAACCCAAGGCCGCCGATGAGGAGAGCAGCGCCCAGGTAGATGAGCCAGTGGATGATGGTGTTCCAGGCGGTGTCTCCGTAGAACATGGCCGGCTGCGTGGCCGGGTCGCGCGCGCCTACGGGGGGGAGAAGCGATGCGGGATCCACTGCCGTCCCCAAGCCCATGAGAAAGCTGCCGTTCGATGGGTCTCCGTCCACAGCTCGGGTCCACCACGCCACCGAGTAGGTCCCCGGGGCCAGGGCGGATATGTCGACGAAGCCGTCGGTGCGGTGTTGCGGGTCGACGGTCACCGGGCCCGGCGTCGTCCCGTTCGCGCCCAGGATGTCGACCGTCAGGAACCTGCCGTCGATCGGCTCGGTGAAGCGGAGCAGCAGCCGCCGCGGCGTGTCCGCGGAGCCGCCCTGGACCTCCCAGCGGGCGAGCTCGGTGTGAGCGAGCGCCGCGGGCACGGGTCCGAGCATGGCGACGATGGCAACTGAGGCCAGCGCCACGAGGAGGAGGAGTGCTCGACTGGGTCTGGGCACGCCGCGACTCCCGAGTACAGGTCCTACGGCACTCTGAAGTAGAAGTAGTTCCTGCCGGCGTCGGCGCTATCCCGGGAGGCCACGATGACGTACTCACCGGGGCCCAGCGCGACGACCGGCTGCAGATGGAGTGCCCCGCCCTCGTCGACGGTCTTCTCCACGGCGATGGCGGTGGAACCGTCATAGGTGGTGATCCCGTAGGAACTGAGGAAGTCGAGTCGGCGGGACTTGATCACCACCTGGGGGCGGGTTTCGTCGACGACGAGGGCGTCCGTGGGAAACGACATCAGAGGGGCCGTGTAGGGGAAGAGCTTATAGACGCCGTCTCCACGCTGCACGTAGGTGCCGGTGATCTCCCCGGCAAGGCCGGGGATCTTGACCGGATGGGGATCGGGGACCGTTAGCAGCAGAAGCGGTAACACCGCGACGGCGATGACCACGGGTACCAGTGCCCCGAGGATCACCAGCTTGGCCTTCCTGGTCAGATGTGGAGCCGCTGCCTCGCCCGCGGGCGGGCCATCGCCGCTGGTGAGCGCCTGGGTCGCATTCGTCATTCGGCCGCCCGCCCGGCGGCCGGCAGGGCCTGCGCCTTCCGCCTGCGCCTCCGCGCCAGTTGGGTCTCGCGGTAGGCCAGTGCGGCCGCCGAGCCGATGGCCAGCCCAGGAAGATACTGCACGGCCAAGAAGGCCCCGGAAGCCGCTTTGCCGGTGACCACCAAGTACATGGGGATGATGCCCCACACGAAGGCAGGGGCTATGCACAGCAGCATCAGGCCGGTGAACACGCACCCCGAGAGAAGCCAGCCCAGTCCGGGAAAGCCGCACAGGGCGGTGAAGAACTCGGTGGCCACCCGTCCGGGCGGGTTGAGCAGGGCCATACTGGGGTCCACGGGGCCGACGTAGCGGGCGATGCGGGCCCGCAGGCCGTCGTCGGAGTCTCCCGTCCGCCCGGCGCCGGCTCCGCCGGTCGCACCCTCTCTCCGCGCCGACCGAAGGGCCCCGACCATCACGGCCAGGCCCACCAGGGCGAAGAACGCCACCAGGCCGACCAAGGTCCCGATAACGAGTTTCATCGCGTCTTCCTCGGAGTCCGCGGCTTCGCCAGTGTCGCTGCCACCCTCAGCGGATGCCCGGTTCCACGAAGAACACGACTAACATCCAGGCTAGCTGAAAGGCGGCTATTGCCAGCAAGATGAGCCAGTCGCGCGCTGAGCCGGCGCCGTACCAGCGCTGATCCTCCCGCTCGAAGTCCTGCTGAAGATTGGCGCTGAACGCGATCTCTTCCTGGCGGTTCCGTTCCCGCAGATCGTCTTGCTCGTTCATATGGATCGCTCCTCCCCTTGCTTCGTCCGGCGTCCGTTGTCCAGGCAGTGCTCAGGAGTAGTCACGGACCAACTCCAGCTCGATCTTGTCCTCGGGGACACCCATGGCGTCAAGCATATCGGTCACTGGGAACCCTGTGTCCAGCCACTGATAGAGGGTCTCGGCCCTGTCCCACACGATCACGAACGTGGCGATGACGGTGTCTCCCTCCTGAGCGGCGAACATCTGGGTGCGCTCGAACCCGTGCATGCCCTGGAGATGTCCCTTCATGGAGAGCCAGGCGTAGAAGACCCCGCTCCAGAGCTCGAGCGGCATCTCGGCCTGCACCATGAGCGCATAGGGGGCTACCTCGTGCTCCTTGTATCTGGTGCCTCCCAGACCCTCGTCGATGAGCCGCTGCATATGCTCCTTCATGCGGGGATCTTTCAGCTCTTCCATCGTCGCCTTCCTTTGCTCTCTCGCTCCGCCGATGACGTCGCGTCGCAGTCCCGCGGCTAGTAGATCTGCCCGTAAATCAACTGGATCACGAGGTACCAGACCATGTAGATGCCGAGGATGGCCCAAGCGGCGTAGTTGAAGGCATCCACCGGGCCCCCGCGCTCGGTGATGAAGCCGTTGTACACCTCTACCGGATACAGATCGCCGGCGCGCCTTCTCGCATACCAGGCGAATGCGAAGAAGTACAGGGCGATGAGCACGGCCGCGATCAACGCGTAGGTGATGAAGAAGTTCCCCCAGCTGAAGTGGTAGGTCTCTTTGAGGGAGTTGGCGTGCACCAGGTTGAGATAGTCGTAGTAGGCCTGCACCGAGGCGTCGTCGGAGCCCGTGGGCACGCCGCTGACCGAGACGGGGACGGGGACTATGGGGTTGAAGGTGTTCTCCGTGGCGGCGGCGGGGACGGCCAGGATGGCCCCGAGGACCAGGTAGAGGACCACCCCGGCAAGATAGAAGCGGACGATCCCGCGGGGTCTGCGGAGGGTGAATTTGCTCATGCCGACCGCCTCCCCAGCCGGGGCTTCGGCCGCACCTTGGGCGGTGCGGCCTCCCGTCCGTGGCGTTCGTTCCAGTCTTCGTCCCAGAAGTCCTCCTGGGCGTCGCGGGCGGTGAATACCACGTACTTGGCCTCCTCCTGGCGGCGGAAATGGCCCTTGAACACGGCATAGAGAAGGATGGCGATGGCAGGGATTGCGAGTACCGACGACGCTAGGAGTTGGGCTTCGAACGGACCGATGGTCATGTCTCCTACCTCCTTCTAGCGCAGGTCGAGGGTCAGGTTAGGTGGGATATCCCGCTGCGCGGCGGGCACGGTCGGTGTCCCGCCTCTCGCGAAGTAGTCTTGCCACGCCTGATCGAGCAGTTGGTCGTAGATGGCCTTGATGTCGTCCCGGGCCGCCGCGAGCGAGATCTCGCCGAAGCCGGGTAGGTCGAACTTGTCCGAATCGTTGAGGCCGGCGAGCGCACGGCGGGCCTGCAGCATCCAGGGGTCGGTGGGCTCGCGGTCCTCCTGGAAGTCCACATTCTCGTCGAGAGAGAGCTCCTCTATGAGGCTGAGCACAAGGTCCGAGGGATGCCACTGGATATACATGTCGACGGTGGGCACTTTGTCCTTGTCCAGGCCGCCGTTAGGGATGGTCTTGAGGAAGAGCACCACCCGCCAGATGTCGTCCACCCGCAGCCGGGTCCCGAAGTTTTCCATCCCACTGCCCTCGATGCCCCGGAGCACTCGGTAGTAGAGCATGCCCGGCGAGGTGTCGTCGCCGACGGAGGCGTCTTCGGCGCTGGTGAAGTCGATGGGCTGGGGGCGCAGGAACTTAGCGGCCTCGCTCTTCCCGTCGCCGTTCTCGCCGTGGCACCCGATGCACCGCTCCTGGAAGACAAGGCGGCCGCGCAGCAGGTTGTCCTTGGTGACCGGAAGGGGGTTGTCGGCCAGCCAGTACGATCGGTCCACCAGGAAGATGTTGAGCGGGGCCGGCCACTCGAGCCCGTGTATATCGCCTGCGGCTGGGGTGGCGTTCTCACCCACGGCCACGGCGTCGTCGATGGTCATTTCGGCCGCCTGAAAGCCGGGGAGCCCGGGCTCGAGCCCCTGGGCAACCAGCTGTATGCGTTGCGCGTAGAGTTGCCCGGCATAGCGAACCAGCCCATTCTTGCCCGACCTTAGTTGCAGGTAGGCGCTAAGGTCCTCCACCTGCTTGTCGCTCAAGAACTTGAAGTCGGGCATGATCGACATCGGCTCCACGAAGCGGGGATCGTAGAAGTGCGCCCGCTCCCAGTCATCGGGGTGGAAACCGCTCTCCTGGCTGAGGTCCGGGCCGATGCGCGCGGTGCCGAACACGTTGGGGCTGGAGTCGTTGCTGACGAAGTCGCCCGGCAGGGAGATGCGGGGGTAGAGGTACATCACGCCCTGGCGCACGTCCTGGGGCCGCACGTAGCCGCTGTGGCAGTAGACGCAGCCGTTGGCCACGAACACCTTCCGGCCTTCGATGGCCGAGGCGGTGAGCGGAGTCCAGTTGTTGGAGATGGGGGCGCTGAAGAACATCATCTGGAAGAATGCCGCCACTATTGTGGGGACGGCGAAGGCGAAGATGCCGCCTAGGAACACGAGAAGCGGGGTCATGAGCATCCGCTTGGGCGGGTGAGGGGCCCAGGCAGGGGGGACCCTCTGGTAGGTGGGAAGCCAATCGCCAAGGTCAGCCATGTCTGCTCCCCCCTCTCAGGCCACGGTCTCGGGCCGGGTCACGGTGTCGGGCCGGGTGGTCACCATCGACGACTCGTTGTCCAGGGCCGCGCGGCGCCGCCGTCGGGCGCTGGTGTCGCTCGCGTAGGTCCGGATGAGGTTGTAGGCCATGATCCAGGCGGAGAGGTAGATCATCCCGCCGGCGATGGCCCGCACGATGTTCCACAGCCTGAGGGCGGGCAGCACGTTCACCTCGGGCAGGCCGGCCAGCCACCCCTGGCCCTGAACGAAGCCCCCTATCGTGACCGCGGTGAAGAACAGCAGGAAGCCGAAGGTCACCAGCCAATACTGCCACTCCGCCAGCCCAGTCGAGTGGACCGGCTTGTTGAGCACATGGGGGATGACGTAGTAGAGCACCCCCATGCCCAGGATGGTGAACCCGCCGAGCAGCGCCAGATGGGAATGCCCGATGATGAAATAGGTGAAGTGGATATAGATGTTGAACGGTTGAATCGCCTGCAAGGCTCCCTGGAGATTCACCAAGATATAGAAGATGAATCCCGTTAGTACAAATCGTAAAGGTAAGTTCGTGAAGAAGCGGTTCCACTGCCCTCGCATGGTGAGGAACACATTGGTGAAGAAGGCGAACACCGGAATGAGAATGGCCACGCTGTTCACCGACGCTATCGTCTTGAGCCACCCCGGCGTGGGACTCTGCAGTAGGTGGTGGTCACCCACGGCCGCATAGACGAAGATCAACCCCCAGAACGAGATCAACGACAGCGTATGGCTGTAAAGCGGCGTATTGGTGATGCGGGGGACGAAGTAGTACACCACCGCCACCAGGATGGGGGTGAGCCACAGTCCGAACAGGTTGTGGTTGCCCCACCAGTTGATCATGGCGTCGTGGATGCCATTCTCGAGGGCGCCCGAGGGGTTGCTCCAGATGGCGCCCGGGCTCCAGACGACATTCTCGATGAAGATGGACGCAGTCACCCAGATGGGGGCGGCAATGGCCCACCACATGCTCACATAGAGGGGCCGCACCCGGCGCACGCTCACGGTCATCAGGGTGTTGAACGTGAGGGCGATGAAGATGCAGATGATGGCCACGTCGACCGGCCAGGGAAACTCCGCCCACTCGCGTCCCTGCGAGGCTCCCGTGAGGATGCCGAAGAAGCCGGCGGCTATCACGAAGTTGTAGATGTAGGCCAGCCACACGCCCAGTTTCTCGCTCCACAGGCTGCGGGTGCCGAGGAGTCGGGGGGTCATGTAGGTGATGGCTCCCCAGTACATCATGGTGAGCCATGCGTAGACCACGCCCTGTACATGCACCGGGCGCGCCCTTGGGAACACCAGCCACGAGATCCCGTTGAAAGCTTCAGGGAAGGCCAGTTCGGTAGCGATGATCAGCCCGAACGAGGTGACGACGACAAACCAGAAGACGCTGCTGGCAAGCCACACCCGGGCTGCGCGGTCCTCATGCTCGTAGACGATCTCCCCGAAACCGGTGACCCGCTCGTACTCCGACCCGAACTGCTGTTTCAGGGACGGAGACCGCCCCCCTACTCCCTGAGGGCCGCCCCCAGCGGCCGCACTAGGTCCCGACTGAGCCATCAGCGCTCCTCCCCCTAGATCACCCCTCTAGAGCTCGACATGGCACAGGCGTCATCCCTCCCGGGATGAGGTCGATTGGCCTGCTACCCGCAGTCGCGGGGCGATAAACATGCGTCGGCCGGACGGTGCGTCTGGCCGACGTGCACAGATCTTCGAGACGATGCACCAGCAGCTTCAGAAGTCCAGGTCGTAGTGGAACACCCCGTCCCCGTGATAGCGCCGCACCTTCATGTTGCTGTGGTCGAGCACCGCCTGCATCTTCTTGTTGCCCGCGAGGACTTCGGCGGTGAAACCGGCGATGCCATTGCGCTTGGCGATGTTGGTGAGATGCTGGAAGATGAACGTACCGATGCCCCGTCCTTGCCAGTCGTCACGGACGATGAATGCCACTTCGGCACGGTTCGTCTTCGGATTGAGGTAGTAGCCGCCTATGGCGATGATCTCTTCGCCATAGGCCTCGAGCAGGGTGCCGACGATCGCGACCTCGTTGCGGTGGTCGATGTAGACGTAGTTCCGTATCTCCTTGTGCGGGACCCGCTCCAGGTTCGACATGTAGCGGTAGTAGAGGGTCTCCTGGGAGAGGGAGTAGAAGAGGTCCCGGGTGGCCGGCTCGTCCGTCGGGCTCATGGCGCGGAAACGCACGAGTGTGCCGTCGTCGAGCACTGTCGTGGTGCGCACTTCTTCCGGCCCCACGAAGAGCCGGCCCTCCACGTCCGCCAACTCCGGGTTGATCCACCGGTGCTCCAAAGCCTTGGCCAGGAGCCCCTCGCGGAAATCGGGGTGTGCAATGGTGATCAGAGCCATTGCCCGCTCCTGTACGCTTTTACCCCGCAGGTACGCGATTCCGTATTCGGTCACCACGTAGTGCACCGCCATCCGCGTGGTGACGACTCCGGCTCCCGGCCTGAGGGTGGCCACAATGCGCGACACCTTGCTGTCTTCAGCGGTGGAGGGGAGGGCGATTATCGCCCGGCCACCCACCGAGCGCCCCGCGCCTTGATTGAAGTCGGCCTGCCCGCCGACGCCCGAGTAGAAGCTGGTGCCGAGCGAGTCGGCGCACACCTGTCCTGTGAGGTCCACCTCGAGCGCTGTGTTGATGGCCACCATCTTATTCTGCCGCCCGATGACCAACGGGTCGTTCACATACTCGGTCGGGTTGAACGAGAAAAGTGGGTTGTTGTCGACGAGGTCGTACAGCCGCCGACTGCCGATGGCCAGAGTGGTGACGATCTTTCCCGGGTCCGTGGATTTTCGACTCCCAGTCACCACCCCCGAGTCCACTAGGTCGATGATGGTATCCGTTATCAGCTCGGAATGTATCCCCAGATCCTTCTTGTCTTTGAGGAAGGGGGCCGCCGCCTGCGGGATGTGCCCGATGCCGAGTTCTAGCGTCGATCCGTCCTCCACCAGAGACGCGAGGTTCTGGCCTATGGCCCCGGCGATCTCGTCCGAGGCGCCCGTGGAGGAATGCCAGCCCCGAGGGCTTCTGGGAGACTGGAAGTCTGGGGACTCCACGAGGGGCTCGTCCGTGGGGACCAAGATGTCGAGATCGAGCACGCTCAGAAAGCTGTTTCCCAGGGTCCAGGGCATATGAGGATTCACTGCCGCGATCACGAGACCGGCGTTCGCCGCCGCCGCCTTGACGATATCCACGGAGATGCCCAGACTGCATCGACCGTGTATGTCGGGTGGGGTTACCTGAATGAGCGCGACGTCTACGGGCATCTCCCCGCTCGCAAGCAGCCTGGGTATGTCCGAGAGAGAGATCGGGGTATAGTTGCCATACCCTTCTTGGACCATGTCCCTCACGTTCGCCGAGACGAAGAGCGCGTTGACTGAGAAGTGGCCGGCCAGCTCCCTGAGCGCGTAGGGGGCCTCACCGAACGTGAGGGAGTGAACCACCTGCAGGTCGGTCAATTCGGCGTGGCGGGCGACGAGAGCCCGCACCAGACGCACAGGCTGAGCTCCTCCGGTGCCGATGAAGACCCTCTGGCCCGGTCTGATCTTGGCGACCGCGTGCTCAGCGGTCATGACCATCTTGCTGTACCGGGTCTGCCAGTCGGGGTCGTAATTCGGCGTGTTTGGCCGAGGCTTGCCCGGGTCGGCACACGGATCAGCCATGGTTCCCCCTCAGCTGCGACGACAGCTGGATCCGAGCGTCCACCACCACTGATTCCTCCCCCGGTCCTCCCACCATGAAGGGGTTGATATCTAGTTCATCGATCTGGGGGAAGTCGGTCACCAGCTGGCTGATCCGCTGCAGTGCCTCGGCGATCACGGTGATGTCGACCTTCGCCTCGCCCCGGAAGCCCTCGAGCAGCCGGAAGGACCTGGTGCCCATGAGCATGCTCATGGCCTCCGCCGACGTGATGGGGGCGAGATGGAAGGAGACGTCCTGCATGACTTCGACGAAGATCCCGCCCAGCCCAAACATGAGCATGGGGCCAAACTGGGGGTCCCGAGTCATGCCCAGGATGACCTCCCGGCCCTTGGCCACCATGCGCTCGAGATACACTCCCTCGAGGAACGCCTCCGGCACCTGCTGGGCCACGCGAAGCATCATCAGTTGGAACGAATCGGCCACATCCTGCCGAGTGGTAACGTTGAGCTTGACCCCGCCCACATCGGATTTGTGGACGATGTCGGGCGAGACGATCTTCATCGCCAGGGGATAACCAAGCTGGGAGGCCGCTTCGACCGCCTCATCCACCGTGCTCACCATTCGGCCTTCAGGGACCACGAAGTCGTAGGCCCGCAGCACGTCCTTGGCCCGCACCTCGCCGAGGTAGTTGTTGCCCACAAGGAGGTGATGGTTGATGACGCGGCTCACCCGGCGTCTGTTGACAGGGAAGCGGGTGACCACGCGGGGCGGGCGCACCCGCCACCTCGAATACTCCAGCATGGCCTTGAGGGCCGCCACCGCCCGCTCCGGTGACGCGTAGTTGGGCAGGTTCGCGGCCCCCAGTTCCTGTCGCCCGGGATAGATGTCCCCGCCGCCGATGAACACGGGGAGCACGGGCTTTTTGCCCGTCACGCTGCCAGCGATCGCCTGCGCCGTCTCGGCCGCCCGGGTGACTGCCTGCGGGGTGAGGATGACGACGACGGCGTCCACGCCCGGGTCGGCCTGGATGGCTTCGAGGGCAAGGGCGTACCGCTCCGGCGGGGCGTCCTCGAGGAGGTCGACAGGATTGCCGGTCCGAGCCGCGCGTGGAAGCTCCGCCTGCAGTTTATCTGCGATTTCCGGGGTGATGGTGGCCATGACCATGCCGCTTCGTTCCACCGCGTCCGCCGCCATCGTGCCCAGTCCCCCGGCGTTGGTTATTACCGCCACCCTGTTCCCTTTCAGGGGTGGCTGCGTGGCGAATGCGCTCGTGAAGTCGAACAGTGACTCCAGCGTGTCCGCCCTCACGATGCCCGCCCGCTTGAACGCCGCTTCGTAGGCGATGTCCGCGCCTGCCATGGCGCCGGTGTGGGAGGAGGCCGCCTTGGACCCGGCCGACGTGGTCCCGCCTTTGAGGATTATCACCGGCTTGACGGCGGCGACGGACTCGGCCACGCGTACGAACTCGTCTCCGGAGGCGATGCTCTCCAAGTAGCCCGCCACGACCTTGGTCTTCTCGTCGTTGCGATAGGCGGCCAGGAAGTCGGTCTCGCAGAGGTCCGCCTTGTTTCCCATGCTGAGGAGCGTGGCGATACCCACGTTGTGCGCGGCGGCCCAGTCGAGGATGGCAGAGCACAGTGCGCCTGATTGCGAAAGCACCGAGATCCCGCCCACCTTGGGCATGTGGCCGGCGAAAGCCGCGTTCAGCTTCTGATGAGTGTTGATGACGCCCAAGGAGTTCGGACCGATGAGCCTGGCGCCTCGTGCCCGGCAGAGCTCGACGAGCTCCGCTTCCAAGCGAGCTCCCGCTTCATCCACTTCCTTGAAACCGGCGGTGATGATCACGATCAGTTTCGCTTGGTGCTTGAGCGAGCTCACAACCGCTTCCCTGACCGCCCAGGTGGGAACCACGATCACGCTCATATCGATCGGCTTCCCATATTCTTCGAGGCTCGTGTGGACAATGAGGCCCATCAGCTCGCCCCCGGCCGGGTTCACCGGGACGATGGTGCCCTCGAAGCCGCCGGTGACAAGGTTGGCCAACACTGCGTGGCCGACCTTCCCCGGTGTCTGAGACGCCCCCATCACGGCGACGCTGTTGGGATAGAGGAGGGATTCAAGCATCCTGTGCCCCCCGAAGCTACGCCCAGCCCTCGGATACTTCTATTGACACTAAAGCACTGCTATTAACACGAAGATTGTACCTGGCCGCAAGGGCAAGAGTCACAGCGTGGTCCGGGGCCGCTACGCGGAACATCGACCCGTCCTACGGTACGAGCTTTCGCGCCCGCCTCTCGTCTGTTGGGGCCGTGAGCTTCATGATAGCCGTGAGCTTCATGATAGATTTCAGATGTTGGTTGGGGCTACTACCCAATCGCCGCGGCATGTGCTCGTGTGGGGGCCGGCCCAGTCGCGTGGAAAACGCGTCTATTGGACCGCCAAGGAGAGAATATGGAAGTGCTAGACCAAGGGGCAAACCCGATCTTCACAGATCCCGATCCGGACAAGGCCCGGGAGTTCTTCCGCCAGAAATCGCGCGCCATGGTCGACAAGCGCATGACCGACAAAGAAGCGGTGGAGAAGTTCGTCCCCGACGGATGCTATCTCGCCATCGGCGGGTTTGGAGCCAACCGGATTCCCAACTCGATATGCCATGAGATCGTCCGGCAGCGGCGGATGAACCTGGGATTCCTCGGACACACTTCCACTCACGATTTCCAGGTGCTGGTGGCAGGTGGCTGCATCGACCGCGTCGACTCCGCCTACATCGTCGGCCTGGAGGCCCGCGGCCTATCCCCGAACGCCCGTCGCTATGTCGAGAGCGGCCAGTTGAAGATCACCGAATGGACCAACTACGCGCTTGCCGCCCGGCTCAGGGCCGCGGCGGAAGGCGTCTCGTTCGGGATCATCCGCTCCATGTTGGGGACGGATACCTTCAAGATGTCCGCAGCCAAGGTGGTGGAGTGCCCCTTCACGGGCAAGAAATACGCGGCGGTACCGGCCGTATGGCCCGACGTTGCCGCCATTCACGTACATGAGGCCGATCCCTACGGCAACGCCGTCATCCGAGGGATCTCGGTAGCCGACTTGGAGTTGGCCCGGGCTGCCAAACACCTGATTATCACCGCGGAGCGGATCGTGAACAACTCGGCCATCCGCGAGGACCCCATGGCAACGTCGATCCCGTTCTATCTTGTGGATGCCGTAGTCGCCTCCCCATACGGGAGCTACCCCGGCAACATGCCCTATCTCTACTTCTCAGACGAGGAACACATCGCACAATGGATGCGGATGGAGAAAGATCCACGGGCGTTTGCCCGGTTCCTGGACCACTACATCTACACGGTCGACACCTTCGAGGACTACCTCGAGCGCTGCGGCGGCCTGAAGAGGATCCAGCAACTGCAAGCTCTTGAGAACCTCATCATCGACTGACGGCGCTGGTGCGCGAAGGAGACATAAGGACATGGCACCCGAATACAACATGATGGAGCTGATGATCTGTGTAGCCTCCCGCTACCTGGAGGACGGCAAGACGGTAGCGGTCGGCACAGGAGCACCGTGCGCAGCCGCCATGCTGGCACAGAAGACCTGTTCACCCAACCTCGTGATCCTGTTCGAGGCCGGGGGAGTGGCTCCCCAACTTCCCATGATGCCGATCTCAGTCGGTGACTCCCGCACGTTCTATCGGGCGGTGATGGCCGCGGGTATGGTGGAGATGATGACGTCGTGCAGCCGCGGTCTCGTGGACTACGCCTTCCTCGGTGGTGCCCAGATCGACAAGTACGGCAATATCAACTCCACGTGCATCGGCGACTACTACAAGCCCAAGGTTCGGTTTCCCGGCAGCGGTGGCGCGAACGACTTCGCCTCCCTCTGTTGGCAGACCATGATCATGACCGTTCACGCCAAGAGCCGCTTTGTGGAGAAGTGTGACTTCATCACGTCGCCGGGCTACCTGACTGGCGACGGCTCGCGGACGGAGGCCGGGCTGCCGGAAGGGGGTCCGTACAAGATCATCACCAACCTGGCAGTAATGGGCTTCGACCCGCAGACAAAAGCGATGATGGTGGAATCGCTCAGCCCCGGGGTGGACCTGGACCAGGTGAAAGAAAGCACCGGCTTCGATCTCTTGACCCCAGAGGATATCGGCTGCACCGAGGCGCCGACTGAAGAGGAGCTGAAGATTCTGCGTACTGAGGTCGACCCGCTGAGATTGGTCATCGGGAGGGCCGCAGGCTGATGCTCCGGCCCGCCCTGTAGCGGCCCGGACGCCTCCCAGGGCGAGAATGCCGGCAGTCGCTTCGGCCGCTCGCGCGGCCGAAATCCCCCTACGCCTGGTGCACCTGGCGGGATTTTCCTGTAGCATGAGTCGCCGATCAATCCAGGCGACATTCAGGAGGCTGGCTCGGGGGCGGCCATGGGCTGAAGGTCGATCAGTGTCTAGGGCCCGACGCCTCTGCACAGCACGATCCTGAAGTCGATGACGCTGCAGGCGGAGGAGGCCCACATGAGGCTGGATGTTTCGTCGGACTCCCTTGGTGCTCTAGGACTGACGCCCGAGGCGGCCCGCGAGATGGCCGAGAGATTGAGTGCGGTTGCTGCTGATGTGTCTCCCGCCGAGGCGTGGCGCCTCGTCTCCCAGGGCATCCTTTCGCCCGACGTTCCCTTCCCCGTGCACCTGCATCTCTACAGAGAGGTTTTCCGAGACTGGGACCCCTCGCAGGGACCGGCTCCGGCATGGCTTCCCGGCGAGCGCGACATCGCAGACTCGAACATCGCCGCAGTGGCCAAGAAGGTGGGAATTCCTTTCGGGGACCTTCGCCGGTGGTCGAGTGAAAACCGGCTCGAGTTCTGGGGGCTGATGATCGAGCAGCTGGGCATCAAGTTCAGACAGGCGCCGTCTGGCGTCGCCAACCTGGCGCAAGGCCTAGAGTCGCCCTATTGGCTGCCCGGCGCCCGGCTCAACATCGCCGAGAGTTGTTTCCAGGCGGACCCCGACACTCCAGCCGTCATCCATCAGGCCGAGGACGGGCCCATCGAGGTCACTACATACGGTGAACTAGACCGGCTGTCCAATCGCTTCGCCCGCGCTCTTGCGGCGTCCAGCCTGCCCCGAGAGGCCAGCGTGGCCATCGCGATGCCCATGACGCTCGAGGCCGTGGCCGCCTATCTGGGGGTCATAAAGGCAGGATACGCGGTAGCCTCCATCGCCGACAGCTTCGCTCCCGACGAGATCGCCACGCGCGTGCGGTTAGCCTCTTCAGGTATGGCCGTGACCCAGGACGTTCTCCTCCGGGCCGGCAAGACCCTCCCGATGTACCAGAAGCTCGTGGACGCTGGTGTAAAGAGGATAGTCGTAGCCCGGTCGGGAGCGGCCGACGCTGTCGATCTCCGCGACGGAGACACGTGGTGGGAGGACTTCCTCGCTGAGGACGACTCGTTCGACGCCGTCGCCTGCGATCCCGACGACCTCTGCAACGTCCTCTACTCCTCTGGTACCACCGGCGACCCCAAGGCCATCCCCTGGACTCACACCTCGCCCATTAAGTGCGCTCTGGACGGCTTCCTCCACCACGATATTCATCCGGGAGAGGTGGTGACGTGGCCGACGAGCATCGGTTGGATGATGGGGCCATGGCACATATATGCGGCCCTTGTAAACAAGGCGACCATGGGCCTCTACTATGGGGCGCCCAACTCGCGCGAGTTCTGTGAATTCGTGCAGAACAGTCGGACCGTCATGCTCGGCTTGGTTCCGAGTCTGGTGAAAGCCTGGCAGAACGCGGACCTGGTGCGGGGACTCGATTGGTCGGGGATCAAGCTCTTCAGCTCGACAGGCGAGACCTCCAAGGCCGACGACTACCTCTATCTGATGTCCCTGGCGAATTACCGTCCCATCATCGAATACTGCGGGGGCACGGAGATCTCCGGCGGCTATATCACCGGGTCCGTCGTGCAGCCCGCTTCTCCCGCGACCTTCTCGACTCCGGCGTTCGGTCTGGATTTCTACATCTTGGACGAGCAGGGGCAACCGGCCTCGACAGGGGAGGTCTTCCTCGTGCCGCCGTCCATCGGGCTATCGAACAGTCTGCTCAACAAGGACCACCACGAGGTCTACTACTCCGACACCCCTCCCGGACCGAAGGGAGAACTCCTGCGGAGACACGGCGACGAGATGGAAGCGCTCCCGGGAGGCTACTACCGCGCCCACGGCCGGGCCGATGACACGATGAACCTGGGCGGTATCAAGGTGAGCTCCGCCGAGATCGAGCGGGCACTGCAATACGTGGACGGCGTGGTCGAGACGGCCGCGGTGGCGTTCAATCCACCAGAGGGCGGGCCCTCCCTGTTGGTGGTCTACGCGGTGATGGCTCCCAACCCCCCGCTGGAGGGGGAGACCCTCAAGAAGGAGATGCAACGCGCCATCGCCACCAGGCTCAATCCGCTCTTCAGGATCCATGAGGTGGTGGTCGCGCCGGCGCTTCCACGAACGGCATCCAACAAGGTCATGCGACGGGTCCTCAGGGACCAATACGCCCAGTCATACAGCAGCTCTCAAGGTTGACGGACCCGGCGGGGGATAGAATCCGCCGCCCACGGGTACCAGCACGGCGACCCGATCCGCCGGCTCTTAGGAGGTGCAGCATGCAGCACGGCGACTTCACCAAGCCCACCACGGCCTCAGGCTACCTGGAGGCCATGACCCGGATCATCATGACGTCAGGCATCAACTGGCAGGTGGTCGACGCCAAGTGGGAGGGCATCCGCGACGCCTTCGCGGGCTTCGACGTGCAGAAGGTGGCGGAGATGACCTCCGACGACGTGGAGCGGCTCATGACCGATGCACGCGTCATTCGGAACCGCAAGAAGATCGAAGCCATCATCGACAATGCCGCCAAGGTGGCCCAGCTAGACCGGGAGTTCGGGGGCTTCGACAAGTACCTGAGCGCTCAGGGCGCCTACGAGCAAAAGGCTGCGTCCCTCAAGCGTGACTTCAGCTTCATGGGGGCCTCCACATCGTACTTCTTCCTGGCCATGGTCGGCGAGCAGGTGCCCGACTGGGAGCAGCAGGCCCAGGCCGGTGCGTGGCGCCGGGCGCATGAGAAGGCCGGGAACTGATCGCGGGCGCCGCGGCCCGGCGAGCTGAAAGGCGCTTAGCGGACGGCCTTCACTCCCAGCACCGGACACCGGGCGGCCATCATGATCTGCTGCGCATCGCTCCCCATCAGGTATTTGTCGGTGCGCGACCTGTCGTTCAGGCCGATGGCGATCATGTCGCCGCCCTCCTCCTTGACCACCTGGACCAAGTCTTCAGCGGGGGTGAGGCCTCGGATGAGCCGGCGCACCGTGTGCGGGATGCCCTCTGCGGTCAGTCGCTCCTCGATCTGGTCCAGCTCAGCGCGATACGTCAAGATCTCTTGCTGCTCGGATTCCATGCTGCCGCCGCCGCGGATGGAGTGGACGACGACGATCTCGTCTCCGCAACGCTTTGCCTGCTCCACCGCCCAGTCGAGGGCGGCTCTGCTCTCGTCGGTTGTCACGTAGCCCACGACGATCTTCATGTACCGCTCCTGTTTTGCAGTAATTGCCAGGTCAGGTCGACCCGGTCTACTCTACGAACCCCTCGACCACGTAGGTCCATCCGGCCTTCTTGTCGCGGTGCAGTTTGATGACCCCACGTTTCTCGGCGTCGATCAGCAGGCTGCTGAAGCTGCGGTAGCCGTAGGCCGACTCGTTGAACGAAGGCCGCTTGCGTTGCATCGTGTCTTTGACCATGGAGGCGAAGATAGGGTCCTTGTTCTCGCGGATGAGGGCGCCGATGGACTCGACGAGCAGGTCGAACACCTCTTTCTTCTCGGGCGGGATGTCGACTGCCTGGGGCCCAGGTGCAGCCGGGACGGGCTGTTTCTCCAGGTCCTCGTAGAAGATGAACTCGTCGCAGTTGCCGGACAGCAGGTCTGAGGTCGACGCTTTCATGCCGATCCCGATCACGTGCTTGCCGTTCTCTTTGAGCTTGGAGACCAGTGGGGAGAAGTCCGAGTCGCCAGACACGATCACGAAGGTGTCGATGTGCTCCTTCGACCACGCGAGGTCCATGGCGTCCACTGCCAAGCGGATGTCGGCCGAGTTCTTGCCGGTCATCTGCCGCCGCGGGATCTCGATGAGCTCGATGGCGTTCTCGTGCAGGGGTTTCGTGTACTGCTTGTATTCGCCCCAATCGGCGTACGCCTTCTTGACGATCACCTTCCCCTTTTCCACCAGACGCTCGAGGATCTTGTGGATGTCGAACTCACCGCGGCGGTGTTTGAACCCGATGGCCAGGTTCTCGAAATCGATGAAGACGGCAAGAGTGCGCTCAGTCTCGGCCATATGGATGCGGTGCTCCTTCCTCAGAAACGCACCAGGATCGTGCATTTGTGTGCCGCGTATCGAATTCTTGCATGATTCCCGTATTCCTGTCGTTGTAGACACCCTCCGTTCTCGCCAGGATTGCGACCGGTGGTGACCGAGGCCGGCCACCGAGAAGACGAGCGCGGAAAGAGAGGGAGCGTGCGTTTTTCAGCCTGGTACGGGATCGCTATCGCGGTGCTCATCTTCGGCCAGTGGGGGTTCTTCCTCGCGTCGGGCAATGTCCTGGTTCTGGCGCGGAGTCTGGCTATCGAACGCATACGATAGATCGGCGATGTGCGCGTCAGCAGCCGGTGCCCAGGTCGTCTAGCCCCGTCTTCCGAGCGCTGAACAGGTAGTGGATGATGCTGAACGCGGCCGCGTCGCCGTCGATGTCGGCGGGGCGCATCCACTCCCGAACGCCGGGCGGCGCCCGGCGCAGCCGGGCGCGCAGGTCGGCCAGGTCTTCGGCGGTCCCCTCCTGGTCGTTGACCCACTTGAGAAGGCTCAGCCGCTTTTCGAACCGGTCCTCAGTCTCCACGCTCAGTCCGGACGCCCCCAAGAGCGCCAGCCACTCGCCGTGGAAGAGAGCCCGGTGGTGGCTGGGGTCGCGGCGCTTCTCGAAAAAGGTGATCCAGGCGGCCGTCTCCGCGTCCTCGGGAGTCACCTGGTCCTGCAGCAGGAGGAGCCCGCAGGGGCGAAGCACCCGGGCGACCTCGGCCAGGAACCGCTCGGGGTCGGGGAAATGGTGAGCGGCGATGCGGCAGGTGACCAAGTCGAAGCTGCTCGGGGGGAAGGGCAGGTCTTCGGCGTCCGCCGGACGGAAGTCGACGTTCTTCGCCCCCTGGGCAATGATGAACTCCCGGGCCGCGGCCAGCATGGGCTCGGTGAGGTCGGTGGCCACTACCCGGCGGACGTGAGGGGCGACCGCCGAAGCGGTGTGGCCGCCCCCGGTGGCGACGTCGAGGGCCTCCCAATCCCCGTGGCTGCCGGCGAGCTCCACCAGCCGGTCGAGGTCCGGACCGCCCCGGTGGCTCCAGCTGTTCACGTAGCTGGCCGCATACCTGCCGAAGCGGTCCTGGGAAAGTCTCTTGGAGTCGTTCGTGGCGTCCATCGCGGGGTTCGCCGAGCGGCGTGGCGCAGCCCTGGGGCCTGCGCTACACGATCTCCAGGAAGCTCTCCATTTGCTGGAGCGACTTCTCCTGGTTGGGCCCGCCGCGAGCGAGGGCATCGCCGTCGATGGCCAGGAACGGTATCCCCGCTTCCATGAACGCGGAGCGTACTACCGGCACCGACCCCAGTCCGTGCCGGCAGCCCCAGTGGTTGAAATGCACGGCCCCATCCACCTTGAGCCGCCTGGCCAGGGCGACGTTCAGCCGTGCCCTGCGGGCCGAGGTGCCCCAGAGGGCGTGGTCGGTGAGGCGCCGGGCCAGCCCAGGGAAGGGATCGTCGGGATCGATGGTGTCCAGATGCATCTGGCCCATCTCCTCGAAGATCACCACGGCCCCCCGCTCTTCCAGCAGCTCGAAGATCTCGCGGTCGTGATGGGGGACGGTGTGCAGCCACAGCAGTCGCTTGAGCTTGCGGCCCTCGGGCAGCACGGGGGCCATGAGGTCCCGCCGTCCCCGCTCGCTGAGGAGCCGCTCGAAGTCCTTTGCCCCCGCCTCGGTGCCCCACAAGAGCTGACCCAGGAACACCAGGGCGAAGGTCTTGCGGCCGTCCATCTCCAACCTGCCGGCCAGGCGCTCGGCGCTGATCTGGCCCCAGGCCTTGGAGGCCCGGTTGGAGAGTTCGACGGTCTTGCGCAGATTGGGCGAACGTCCCGTCCAGCGGCCGATGTCTTCATGGAGAGCGCGGATCTGCTCAGCGACGTCAGCCACCACCTCCGGAGGTGAGGGCCCCTCGTCCGGAGGTAGAGGCACCCGGATCTCGCGGAACGGCACGCCGCGTTTGATGGCCAGCATCTCCAGCAGCATCTCCTTGCCCAGACAGAGTGGCGTGGTCCCCAGACACATGGTAGGAGCGGGGAGCATATTGTTCTCCACGGCAGCAAGGGCGGTGCGGTGGTAGCTGCAGACATCGCGGGCCAGCGGCATGCGGGCGGCGGCAGACTCCACGTCGTCGCGCAGATCCGTGCCGGTGATGGTGGCTGCCCCGATCTCGGGGATCATCGGGGTGATGCCGTACGAGCTGAGGATCTCGGTGGGGAAGAGATACGACACCCAGGGTACGATGGCGCCGGTCTTGAACAGGTCGAGCGATGCCGAGAGCGCGTCCAGTTGGAGATGGACCCGCGCGGTACGGACCTGCAAGGCCTTGAGCCGGGCGGCGGTGAGGAAGGTGTTCCTGAGCAGCGTGGCCTTCAGGGAGTCACCGGTGACGTCGGCCATGCCCGGCATCTGTCAGTCCTCGTCCAGCAGGTCGTCGTCTAGGAGTTGTGCCTCCAGGAAGGCCTCCACCCGGGTGCGCAACGGGCCGCTGGCCTCGAACGGGAACCCGACCTCGATCTCCAGATAGGGGAGCCCCCGTTCCTCCGCGAGTTGGGCCACGAGCACGGCGTCATACGCGCCTGGGTCGCAGAAGCTCTGCCGGGCGTAAATGACCGAAGCCGGTCTGGCCTCGTCCAATCTGCCGGCCAGGTAGTCATGGCGCTCCACCGTGGACCGCCGCGGGCATATGCCCAGGGCGAGAGTCTCGCGGGCAAGGGCGAGGTACGGGTCGTCACCGGCGGCAGCGGTGGCGGCTGCGCCGCCCGGCTCGTTAGTCCACCCCGCCGCACCGCCCACAAGGGCGCCGGCCGCGGCCAGCGGCTGCCAGCGGTCGGGCGAGGTGCACGATTCCAGGCCGGAGACGGAGGCGCCGAGCTGGCCTATGAGGCGCAGCATAGAGTCGTCGGTCAGGGGACCGGCGACCACGAACACTCCGCCCGAGCGTGGGGGCGAAGGGTAGTCGACGCGCGGCGTCTGCTTCTCGGGCGCGGCTGCAGCGGCGTCGCCCGCGAGGTCGGGGTCTGCGCCCGGACCGGCCCCGGCGGTCTCCGCGGCCCCGGCCACCCCCCCGGCCACCGCCCGGCTCTCACCGGCCTTCTGCTCCAGCCACTCTTCCAGCCGCCTGAGGTCCGCGGCCAGATTCCCGACGGCCCGGTCGGCCGAAGAGCGGCCCAGAGAGAGGACGAACACTCGGCCCGGGTAGGTGGCATGGAGCAAGTCGCCCAACCGTCTCATGGCGTCACAGCCACCGGGGACCAGGAGAACCTCGTCATCTGGGGCCCGATCCAGCAGGGCGTCGGCGGCGGCGACGAGCCGGGTCACATACGGGCACGTCATAGGATGGATGCTGAGGGCATCGCGGCGCGCCGGCGCGCCCGGGTCCTGCAGGTGCTCTCCCAGCCAGCGCGGCGAGTAGCCCGCGTGGGCAACCAGTTCCAGGGGCAGGAGATTGCAGGTGTAGTAGGCGTCAGGCATGCAATCTGGAAGATTAGGGGCCGCGTGACCAGAAGACAAGGGCAACGGGGTCGCCGTCTGACGCCTTGACCGCCGGTGGCCGAGATGCGATAGAATCCCTGCACCGCGCTGTTTCCCGGCGCCGGGGGGACCGGGAAGCGCGGGCAAAGGAGCGGGTTGAAGTGAAGGTCGTGGGTGGGGACCGCGACGGCTTCTGACCAAGCCACGGCCGAGCCGGCGGGCGGGTCCCCGAGCATGGCGGCGAAGCAATGCAGCCACGGTTGGCGGCGGGCATTCGTGCGGCGCTTCTTGGTGCTCCTTTTCATCGGGCTGTGGATCGGCGCGGTGGTGTATCCGGACCCCCGGCCCTTCTTCGCCTCTGTGGCTCGCCTCCGCACCCCGCCGGTGGATAGCTCCGCGGTGGTCGGCCTGGCCGCAGCCCTTCCCGACGACTACAAGCGCATCGAGGACTTCTCCCTGGACTACGTCGAATACCAGCCGGCGTGGACCATCTACCGGCTGCCCTGGTACTTCCCGACGGTAGCGGAGGTGTTGCGCGACCGGGCGGGCGACTGTCAGGCGAGAGCGCTTCTTGCTGCCAGCATTTTCGCGGCCAAAGGGATGCCCTACACCCTCCGCTATTCGTTCGATCACGTGTGGGTGGACTATCCCGGGAAGCTGCCTCCGGAGATGGAAGACCCGGCCACCTCCTTTGTTGCCGATGACGGGGGAGGATGGCTCGCCAAGCTTCCTTCACGCATCCCCCTGTGGTCGATCATCACGGTCCGCGTGGGCTACCACTGGACCCCGATGCCGCTCCTGCAGAAGATCATCATCGTCCTGGGGGCCGTGCTCATCATGTTGTGGGGGGAGAAACGGGGCCTGCGAAGCGTGTGGCGCCGGTTGAGGCAGCCGCTGAGGCGGAGGGCGCTCGCCTGACCGGGCGATGCGCGGGCCGGGCGCCGCGGCCGCCGCGGACGGCGCTGCGGGGCGGCCCGGGTGCGGGGTCCGTGATCGCCGCGGACAGCGCTGCCGCGCGAATGTTGGGCTCTAGCTCAGCAGGTCTTGGAACACCCGCAGGAAGTTCTGGTGGCAAACCCTGTCTATCTGGCGCGGTGGGAGGCCGGCCTCTCGCAGCAGGCTCTCGATCCGGGGGTAGTCGGCGACCCCGCGGAACCCCTCGGGTAGATAGTCGACCCCGTCCAGGTCGCCCCCCAGGCCCACGACATCCTCTCCGCCCACGTTGATGGCCCACCTGACGTGGTCGACAAGCGTGGAGAGCGGCGGCCGGGG
This sequence comes from uncultured Actinomycetota bacterium, assembly GCA_963843515.1. Taxonomy (GTDB): domain Bacteria; phylum Actinomycetota; class Thermoleophilia; order RBG-16-64-13; family RBG-16-64-13; genus CAIQPS01. The sequence continues at coordinate 197,373 of CAWJKH010000007.1, read as the reverse complement.
CACGCCGGCCATGGCGGCGGTGCCATGCATCTGGGCATCATCGAAGGCCTCGTCGCCGGAGAGGACTGCCGAGAACGAGCGGCCGGTGGCCACCCTCTCTTTCTCGTAGTACTCCCGGGACAGAAAGCCGGGGGCCAGGGTGATCCCCATGACCCCGCCCCTCTCGGCGAGCGCCCGGATCATTTCGTCGGTAAGGTTGCGCCCGCTGGGGCAGATAGAACGGCAGTTGCTGTGGCTGGCGACGAACGGCCGCTCTGCGACCTCGCACAGATCGGTGAACCCCTTGTCGGAGAGGTGGGACACGTCCACCACCACTCCCAGAGACTCGCATGCGGCCACCAGATCCTGCCCCTTCCTGGTCAACCCGGTGCCGTCGCCATAGGCGGAGCCGCAGAACGGGTTGTCGCCCCACGCCAGAGTGAGCAGGCGCACGCCGGCCTCGTAGAAGGCGAACAGGTTGTCGATATTGCCCAGCAGAGGGTCGGCTCCCTCCAGGCTGGGAAGTACCGCGATCCGGGTGGCGCCCGCGGCGCCCCCCGCGAGCTGAGCCGCGTCGTCGCCGGCCGCGCTGTGGGCGAACGGGCCGGCCAGATCCACGCCGGTGGCGGCAAGGGCGAGGTCGCCGGGGTATTCGGCGCACAGCCGGCGCACGGCCTCCACCTTGGCCATGCCTACCTCGTACTCGCGTCCCCTGTACTTCCCACTCCAGACCCAACTCGCGAAGACCTGAGCGCCGATGCCGCCGGCCTTCAGACCCGGGAGCGTGATATGGGGGATGGGGGCATCGGCGGGGCGCGGCGCAGTTTCGTCGCCCCGGGACCCAGCCGGCGGGCTCGCGTCACCGGGCGCTTCATACAGCTCGGCCAGGAAATCGGCCCCCTGTTCGAGGATGAGGCCGATAGTGTCGCAGTGGGCGTCAAAGAAGCGCACGCGGTTCCTGGGCCTGGCGGTCGGGGGGTCGGCGGTTCGGGGCTGGGCGCTTCGAGGCTCGCAGGGCGGCCCGGCCCGCCTACTGTTCCCGGTCCCCAGACTCGGCCAGCCGGCGCTCGAGCTCGGCGATCTTCTCGCGTAACTCGGCGATATCGGCCGGGCTCGCCTCGGCGGCGCGCTGGGCGGCTGTCGAAGCCGGGGAGGCCCCAGGAGTGGTGGGAGCCGCGCCCGGGCCGGCGGAGGTCCCCTGCCAGGTCTCCATGGGAGCCAGCGGCCCCAGGGTCTCCATGGCCTCCATGGGCACGATGGGCTCGTAGTCGTTCTGCCGCACCCGCAGGCTCAGGATGTCCCAACGGCTGTAGAGGCCGGTGATGTTGATGATGCCCCGCGCCATCTCGTTGACCTTGAGGTCGACGTCGGCGTAGACGATGCCTTCTTGGTCGCGCAGAGGCCCCGCCACGATCTCCCCGAACGGGCTGATGATCGCGCTGCCCCCGAAACTCTGGTAGAAGCTGGTGTTGGGGTAGAAGTCCTGGGGCCGCTTCTCCGGGGGGATGTACTCGGCGGCTAGAACGCACCACATGGCGCCGCTGGAGGCGACCGCGGTGGTCATGGCCGGCGTCACCCAGGGCAACTCTTCCGCGCCGCCCAAGTATCCCGGCCACATGGAGCAGTTCACCTTGGTGCCCTGGATGATGTAGTTGTTCCACAGCATCGGCTGGTTGTGCTCGCCGCAGATGAGCGCGCTGATCTTGCCGAAGTCGAACTCCGGGATCCACAGGTTCTTGCCCCCGTTGCCCCGGGTGTGAATGAGCAACTCTTGGACAGTGATGTTGATCTTGCGGTGGACGTGGACGATCTCACCCTGCTTGTTGATGAACAGCGCCGAGTTGTGCTGGCGGCCGCCGTACTTGGCCACCCGCTCGTTGATGCCCATGACCAGGTTGACCTTGTTCTGGCGGGCGGCCCGGCAAAGAATGTCGGTCTCCTCACTCGGCACTTCGACGCCGTGACGCAGGTACTCCGCCCAGATGCTGGTGTACTCCGGGCCCTTATTCAGCTCGAGGGCGAAGTGGCAATAGCCGGGGATGTGCAACTCGGGGAAGACAACCAGTTGCGCGCCGTTGGATGCTGCTTCCTTGATGGCGTTGATCGCGTTGTCCAGTGTGGCCGGCATGTCGAAGTACACCGGCTTGTCGTGGTAGACGGGAGCCAGCTGGACTGCTGCTGCGGAGAACTTCGGGTATTCCTTGAGCACGGTACTCTCCTCCTCAGACTCCTACGGAGCGGTCGCCAACCCGGCAGCCGTGAGTCTACTCTCGGGGCGAGCGCGGCTGCAAGCAAAGCCGCCGGCCGCCGCCGGCGAGGCCGGTCCGCTCGGTCCACCGGACGGCGGGCGGCGGACCGCCCCGAACGGCTGCGCCGGGGGCCCCTGATATGCTGAACTACCGTCGGGGCGTGACGGCTGGATCCCGAGCGCGGAGGAGGCGAATGTGAGCGACGAGCTGGGCGCGGCACTTCAGCCCTGGGCGCTTGCCCCGTTCGTCTGCATGCTTGGGGCGGTGGCCGTCCTTCCCCTGGTCGCCGGCGGCTGGTTCCACCACAACCGCAACAAGGCCATCGTGGCCGCGGCCTTCGGGGTGCCCACGGTTGTCTACCTTGTGGTCCGGTTTGGGCATCTGGGCCTTGAGGCGGTCGGGGGGACGGCCGAAGAGTACGTCTCGTTCATCGTTCTGCTCCTGGCGCTCTACACCATCTCCGGGGGCATCTTCCTGAGCGGGAACCTCGTCGCGACCCCCTGGACAAACCTCGCGTTCCTGGGGTCCGGCGCCCTCCTCGCCAACCTCATCGGCACCATGGGCGCCTCGATGGTGCTCATCCGTCCCCTGCTGCGGGCGAACTCCGAGCGTGTCTACGCGCGGCATACGGTGGTCTTCTTCATCTTCGCCGTGAGCAACATCGGCGGAATGCTCACGCCGCTTGGCGACCCTCCGCTGTTCCTGGGGTTCCTCCGGGGCGTCCCCTTCTTCTGGACACTCCACCTGTGGCCGCAGTGGCTCGTCACCATGGCGCTTACCCTTGGGGCCTACCTCGTCCTCGAGACGCATCAGTACCGGCGCGAGCCGGCCGTCACCCACAGGTGGGATGTGAGGGAGTACGTTCCGCTCAGAGTGCATGGGTGGATGAACGTGCTGCTCCTGGCCCTGGTGACGGTGACGGTGATCCTTTCGGACCCACTGGTCGGCCTCGGCCGGTCGATCCACTTCCCGTTCCTCCGCGAGTTCATCCTGGTCGTGCTGACCGTCGTCTCGCTACGCTACGGGCCAAGGGAGCCGCGGCGAGCGAACCGCTTCTACTGGGCGCCGATGGTGGAGGTGGCGCTGATCTTCGCCGGCATCTTCGCCACCATGATCCCGGCTCTGGCGCTCCTGCGGGCCCACGGCGCTGAGATCGGGGTGAGTCAGCCTTGGCACTACTTCTGGGCCACGGGGGTGCTATCCGCCTTCTTGGACAACGCGCCGACGTATCTGGCCTTCACTTCGCTGGCCCAGGGACAGTTCGGGGCCGTCACAGTGGGCGCGCTGACCTCGAGTCAGATCGTGCCCGGCCTGGGGTTCTCGTCCGCCGCGGTCCTTGCCGGCATCTCCTGCGGAGCAGTGATGATGGGCGCCCTGACCTACATCGGCAACGCCCCGAACTACGCGGTGCGGAGCATCGCCGAGCGCGACGGCGTGGCTATGCCGTCGTTCTTCGGGTTCATGGGGTACTCCGTCCCCGTCCTGATCCCGATCTTCGCGATGGTGACGCTGCTGTTCTGGCTGCTTTGAGGGCGCCTCGGCCGGCGCTGCGATGCTACACTGACGGCCTCATGGAGACCACAAGGACATCCAGCAGCCTCCTGGCTCTCCTCCTGCTCCCCCGCTAGGGGGAAAGGTTATGCGGGCCGGCGCTCACCGGCACATCAGCCGCTATCATGAGGGATACATCAGGAGGTAAAGCCATGTCCACGACCAACGACCAGACGGGTGCCGCCGCGCCGGGCGGGAGCGCAGCCTCGAGGGGTGCGGCGCCTGGCGAGGTGGCACCGCGACGCCGCAACGTCGGCAAGCCGGTGGTCTTCTTCGACACCACGCTGCGCGACGGTGAGCAGTCGCCCGGGAGCAGTCTCAACGCCTCGGAGAAGCTGGAGATCGCTCACCAGCTCGCCCGGCTGGGAGTGGACGTGATCGAGGCGGGCTTCCCGGCCAGCAGTCCCGGCGACTTTGACGCCGTGCAGACCATCGCCCGCGAGGTGAAAGGCCCGGTCATCTGCGGGCTGGCGCGCTGCGTGGAGAGCGACATTCGCACCTGCTGGGAGGCCATCAAGGAAGCCGAGCGTCCCCGCATCCACACCTTTGTCTCCACCTCCGACATTCATCTGCAGCATCAGATGCGCGCCAGCCGAGAGGAGGTCATCGAACTGACTCGCCGCATGGTGGAATTGTCGGTGTCGTTGTGCCCGGGCGACGTGGAGTTCTCAGCCATGGACGCCACCCGCTCCGACGTGGACTTCCTCGCCGCGGTGCTGCAGACGGCCATCGACGCGGGGGCCGGCACTATCAACGTGCCCGACACGGTGGGCTACACCTTGCCCACCGAGTACGCGGCGCTCATGGATGCTCTCTACGAGAAGTGCCCGGGCCTGGAGAACGTGGTGCTGAGCGTGCACTGCCACAACGACCTGGGGGTGGCGGTGGCCAACTCCCTGGCCGCGATCGAACGGGGCGCCACCCAGGTGGAGGTGGCGGTCAACGGCTTGGGCGAGCGCGCAGGCAACGCGGCCCTCGAAGAGATTGCCATGGCCCTGGTCACCAGGGGCGATATCCTTCAGCGGCCGGTGAACATCGTCACCACCGAGATCTTCCGCACCAGCCGCATGGTCTCGAGCTATACCGGGCAGATGGTGCAGGCCAACAAGGCGATCGTGGGCAAGAATGCGTTCGCTCACGAATCCGGCATCCACCAGGACGGGCTGCTGAAAGAGCGCACCACCTTCGAGATCATGCACGCCAAGGACATCGGACTGACCGAGTCCGATATCGTGCTGGGCAAGCATTCCGGGCGCCACGCTCTGCGGACTCACCTGGCCGAACTCGGCATCCACCTGGAGGGGGCGGAGTTGGACGAAGCCTTCCGCCGCTTCAAAGAGATCGCCGACAAGAAGAAGGAAGTCACCTCCGCCGATCTGGAAGCCCTCGTGGGCGAGGAGATCCGCGAGCGGGAGGACGTCTACTCCCTCGACCACTTCTACGTCGCTGCCGGGACGGACATCATCTCCTCCGGACAGGTGGGCGTGCGCAAGCAAGGCGAGCCCTTTGCGGGCAAGGCCTTCTCCGGAGGATCGGTGGAGTCGATCCTCCAGGCCATCGACGACGCCGTGGGGGTGAGCAGCAAGCTGATGGACTACCAGGTCCGCTCCATCACTTCGGGCAAGGACTCCCTGGGGGAGGTGCGGGTGGTGGTGGAAGTGGAAGGCAAGCGCTACGCCGGTCAGGCGGTGTCCATAGACGTGATGGAAGCATCGGCCAAGGCCTATGTGCGGGCGCTCAACAACGTGGCCCGCAAGCGGGAAGCCGGCGGGGCCCGGGGAGACCGGGTATACCTGTAGGGGCAAGCTGCCCGGCGGGTATGCGCCGGGGAGGCGGGACGACGTGACGGCGAGCGAGACAAGGGTGCGTACATCATGACTATGAGTACCGCGGCGGCCGGCGGAGCCGGCGCCGGCGGCCCCTTCGGGGCCTGGAAGACGGTCGAACTGCCCGGGGGATCCTCCCGGGTGGCCAGCTTGCGCGAGCTGGCCCGGGCCGCCGGGCGCGACCTCGACCGGCTGCCGTACTCCATCCGGGTGCTGTTGGAGAATGGTCTGCGCCACTGCGGCCACGGGGTGGTGGAGGAGAAGGACGTGCTGGCCCTGCTCGGCTGGGACTCTGCCGCGGCCGAACGCCCGGAGTTCGCCTTCATGCCGGCGCGGGTGCTGCTTCAGGACTTCACGGGAGTGCCGTGTGTGGTGGATCTGGCTGCTCTGCGCTCCGCCGTGGCGCGGACCGGGGGAGACCCGGCCATCATCGACGCCAGCGTCCCGGTCGATCTGGTCATCGACCACTCGGTGCAGGTGGACTACGCCGGCGTGCCCGAGGCCTGCCGCCTCAACATGGAAAAGGAGATGGAGCGCAACAGTGAGCGCTACGCCCTGCTGCGCTGGGCTCAGAGCCAGTTCGGCAACCTGCGGGTCATCCCTCCGGGTGCGGGCATCTGCCACCAGGTGAACCTGGAGTATCTGGCCGAGGTGGTGCGGCGGGAGGCTGCGGGCGGCGCCGCGGCCGCCGCGGCCGGAGGGGCACCGGCCCGCTCCTCCACACCGGCTCCTTGGGCCTACCCCGACACGGTCATCGGCACCGACTCGCACACCACCATGATCAACGGCCTGGGCGTGCTCGGCTGGGGGGTGGGCGGCATCGAGGCCGAGGCGGTCATGCTGGGGCAGCCCTATTTCATGCTGGTGCCGCAGGTGGTGGGGGTCCGCCTCGGCGGCAGGCTCGCTCCGAACGCCACCGCCACCGACCTGGTGCTCACCGTCACCGAGCTGCTGCGGGCCGTGGGTGTGGTCAATCGCTTCGTGGAGTACTTCGGCCCCGGCGCCGAAGGCCTCAGCGTGGCCGACCGGGCCACGGTGGCCAACATGACCCCCGAGTATGGAGCCACCTGCGGGTTCTTCCCGGTGGATGGCGAGGCCGTGTCGTACCTCCGCCAGACCGGGCGCCCCGATGCACTCTGCGAGCGGGTGGAAGCGTATTGCCGGGAGCAATCCTTGTTCCGGGAGCCGGACTCAGCCGAACCGGAGTATTCCTGGGTGGTGGAACTCGATCTCGGCGAGGTGCGGCCCAGCTTGGCCGGTCCGCGACGCCCCCAGGACCGGGTGCTGCTGGAGGACATGCCCGGGAGATTCCACCAGAACTTGCCCAACCTGGCTCAGGGCAGGGCGGATGTCGTCCGGAGCAAGGCCGAACTCGACGGCAAACGCGAGTTCATCAAGGACGGCGACGTGGTGATCGCGTCGATCACAAGTTGCACCAACACCTCCAACCCCGCGCTCATGCTGGCGGCGGGGCTCCTGGCCCGGAACGCAGTGGCCGCCGGCCTCACGCCCAAACGCTGGGTACGGACCAGTCTGGCCCCGGGGTCGCGGGCGGTCACGGGCTACCTCGCCGCTGCCGGACTGCTCGAGCCTCTCGAGACTTTGGGGTTCGCCACCGTCGGCTACGGCTGCGCCACCTGCATAGGCAACAGCGGTCCGCTGCCCGACGACCTGGCGAGGGCCATCAAGGACGACCGGCTGGTAGTGGCCGCGGTGCTGAGCGGCAATCGCAACTTCGAGGCCCGCATTCACCCGCTGGTGCGTGCCAACTACCTGGCCTCGCCGCCCCTGGTCGTGGCCTTCGCTCTGGCGGGGACCGTGGATATCGACCTGGTCAACGATCCCCTGGGCACTCGGGCCGACGGCCGGCCCGTGTATCTGGGCGATCTGTGGCCTTCCGCCGATGAGGTAGCAGCCCTCGTCGGCGACGCGCTGCAGCCTGAACTGTTCCGCCAAGCCTACGCGGAGGCGCTCGAGGGCACGGCCGCCTGGCGCGCGCTCCGGGTGCCCGAGGGTGCCCTCTACCGCTGGGACCCGGACTCCACGTATGTGCAGGAACCCCCGTTCTTCGCCGGAATCACCGCGGGACAGGAGCCGACCGGCGCCCCCGGCGAAGCCGGCGTGCCGGGCGGCTCCGATGAAGCCGCCGCGGCCGCGGGGGCGGGCACGCCCGCGGAAGCCGCCGGGCTGGGCGAGTTGGTGGGCGCCCGCATCTTGGCCGTGCTGGGCGACTCGGTGACCACCGACCACATCTCGCCGGCGGGGTCGATCGCCGCCGACAGCCCGGCGGGCCGGTATCTGCGCGAACACGGGGTCCAGCCCGCCGACTTCAACACCTACGGAGCCCGACGCGGCAACCACGAGGTGCTGATGCGCGGCACGTTCGCCAACGTCCGCCTGCGCAACCATATGGCCGGAGGCCGGGAGGGCGGCTGGACCGTGCACTACCCCACCGGGGACGCGCTGCCCATCTACGACGCGGCTATGCGCTACCGGCAGGAGGGCGTGCCCCTCGCGGTGTTCGCGGGCAAAGAGTACGGGAGCGGAAGCTCTCGCGACTGGGCCGCCAAAGGGCCGGCCCTCTTGGGCGTCAAGGTGGTGATCGCGGAGAGCTTCGAGCGCATCCATCGCAACAACTTGGTGGGCATGGGCATCCTGCCCCTGGAACTGGAGCGGGGAGTGACCGTGGAGAGCCTGGGGCTCGACGGCTCTGAGGTGGTCGACGCGGCCGAAGTGGGAGAGGACCTGCTTCCCGGAGCGGATGTGCTGGTGGCCATCCACCGGCCGGCCGGCGAGGATGTGCGGCTCACCTGCCGGGCGCGTCTCGATTCCAGCGTGGACGTGGAGTACTACAAGAACGGCGGCGTACTGCCCCGCGTTCTGCGGCTCAAGCTGGAAGAACCGGCCTGCGGAGTGTAGGGGCGAAGCGGCGCCGTCCGCCTCAGTAGGTGAGCGGGTCGGCCGCCAGCGTCGCCACCGCAGTGGCGCCCCGGACCGAATTGCCCACGACGATCTCGTCCGCGAGCAATAGTGCCTCGAGGGTGAGAGACCCCTCGATCGCCCCCTTCTCCGCGGCGAACGCCGCCCGCCAGATCCCGGGAAGGAGGCCGTCGTCGAGAGGTGGTGTCACCCATTCATCGTTGAAGCGGGCGAAGACGTTGGTGATGGCGCCCTCGGTCACGCGATCCAGCCGGTTGATGAACAAGGCGTCGAAGCAATCAGTCGCGACCGCACGCCGGTACTCTCGATCGTAGAAGCCGCGCCGAGTGGTCTTGTGATGAAGAAGGGGGTCGTCGGGCTCCACTCGGAAAGGCGAGACCAGTAGAGTCACCGGCGCCGCCGGCTGTGCCGGGGCTTCTCGAGTGGACAGGTGGATCTCTCCGGCCGCGGCCAAGTCGAGTCGTACGACCAGCGGGCCGGCCTCACTTGCGGCCAGCCGGATCAGCGCCTCCCGGGCCGTCCCGCCGTCGAAGCGAAAGCCCAGCGCCTCCGCTGAGACCTTCAGCCGGACAAGATGCTCCTCGAGATAGCGGTAGTGTCCGCCGGCCTCCAGAAGGAGGGTCTCGAAAAGGTGCATATCGGTGCCGACCTGCGCGGTCGCGGCTCCGCCGTCGAACACACTTCGGGTCGCCATCGAGGGGCGCCACCCGCCGTTCGCCGGCGCCAGCGCGAACGCCGCTTTGGCCAGAGTTTCCTCGTACTCTGCCGGTGCCTGGGCGTCCCACACGATGCCGGAGCCCACCCCCAAGGTGCAGCGCCCCGCCCGGTGAAGGATGGTGCGGATGCCGATATTGCCGGTGAAGTCTCCTCCGGGAGAGAAGAGGGCCACCGTGCCGGTGTAGGCGCCGCGGGGCTCGGTCTCGACCTCGGCGATGATCTCCATCGTATGGTGCTTGGGTGCCCCAGTGATCGAGGCGCCGGGAAAGATCGCCTTCATGATCCCGGCGAGCGACGTCCCCGGCTGCAGCAGGCCTTGGACCGTGCTGGTGGTCTGCCATACAGTGCGATAGGGCTCCAGCGCATACAGCGTGGGCACGTGGACGCTGCCGGTGCGGCACACCCTTCCCAGGTCGTTCCGCACCATGTCCACGATCATCAGGTTCTCTGCGCGCTCCTTCTCGGTCTCAGCGAGCTCGTAGGCAAGAGCCACGTCGTCCGCGTGGGTGGCGCCGCGGGGCCGGGTGCCCTTCATCGGCCGGCTTTCCAGCCGCTCCCCGTCCCGCCGCAGGAAAAGCTCCGGGGAGAGGCTGATGACCTGAGTGCCACCCAGGTCGAGGAAGGCGGCGTAAGGGACCGACTGCCGGATCACCAGGGCGAGGAAGTAGTCGAGAGGATCGAGCCCGGGTGAGTCCGGCGGGGCGGCTCTCAGGTCGTAGCGGGCCCTCACCGTGTAGTTCACCTGGTAGGTGTCGCCCGCGGCGATGTAGCCGCGTACCCGAGCGATCGCTGCGTTGTACTCCTGCATACTCACGTTCAGCTCGAGCTCCACGTTCTCGAGCCGGCGGGCGACACGGGTGACATCGAAAGCGCCCAGGATGGAGGCCCACTCCTGAGCGGGAACAGTCACTGCCGACTCGGCGGGATAGACGGCCATCCAAGCGAGCGGCACGGCATCGCAGCCGAGGGCCTCACGAGGGAGGGGCGTGGCGGTGCCTTGGCGGACCGTCAGGCCGAACGCCGCTCCCGCCTCATAGGCCAGGTACCCGGCCACATAGCAGCCCAGGTGCTGCTCGGCCTCGATCTCATCGAGAAGGCCGGGAATCTCCGCGGGTCGGGTCGCGAGGAGTATCCGCGACGGCTCGCTGAGGATGATGGCTTCGTCGCGCCGGAGCCTGTCGCCCGGCGCGGGATTGCCCGGCCCGCCGCTGCCGGCGGGTGCTCCGCCGGCAGCCGCTCCCCGGGCGCGGGGCAACCAGGCCCCGCCCCCGGCAAAGATCGCTGTGCCGGCTCCCCGAGGAAGGGTCCATGTCGGCCGTTGGTCCAGAATCCCCCCGTCGTCCCGCGAGATCGTTGCGCCGGCGGTCGGCAGGCTACGAGGTGTAGCCCGCGAAACTCTCGACCACTATCCGACCCTGAGGGATCTCCAACTGCGCGAGGACCTTGTCCATGGCGGTGATCATGGGCGGCGGGCCGACGACGTAGTACGTCCAGTTCTTGGGCTCGGCGAGTTCGGCACGGATGATGCCGGCGGTGATGAAGCCCCCGTAGCCCTTCCACTCCGGCGCAGGGTTGGTGATGACGTGGATCACCCTCAACCCGGTGATCACGCGCTCGAACTCGTCGAACTCGTCTTTGTAGACAATGCCGTCCTCGGTCATGCTGCCGTAGAAGACGTTCAACTCCTGCCCCGCCACCCTGCCGGCGCCTTCCGTGTCGGCCAAGTACCGCAGCATGCTGCGCACTGGCGTCACCCCTATCCCTCCGGTGAGGAACGCGATCCTGGGCTTGTCGTAACCGAAGAGGAAGGCCCCGTAAGGACCCTGGATCTCCACTTCAGCCCCAATGGGCAGCGCGTCCAGCGTGTTCTTGAACGTGGAGCCCGTCAGCCTGGTGGTCAGCTCGATCACGCTCTCGGTGGGCGAGTCAGCATGGCTGAAGTGATGGTCGAGAGGGCCGTCGGGAGAGTCGAGGGTGATCGTGTACCACTGCCCCGCCTTGAAGGCGTAGTCGGCAGGCCGGTAGAAGCGATAGCTGCTGGTGTCGCTGCTCCGCTTGATCTTCTCGAGGAGGTGGCTCCTGAAGGTCATGGCTGCCATAGGACGTCGACCTCCCGTTGACGGCGTGTCGGGATGAGCGGCGTGAGGTGCGGCTCTCGCGGGATAGAATAGCAGCCGAGAAAAGGCCGGGAGGTCATATGTCAGGGTCGACTGCCGTCCGAGTAGGGCCTACCGCGGGCCCCGTCTCCATCGTTCGCTGTGGCGACTACGCCCTCGAAGGGGTGCGGGCTGCGCTTGCCGAGGTGCTCGCCCCGTTCGGCGGCATGCAGGCGTTCGTCAAGCCCGGCGAGCGCATCGGCCTCAAGCCCAACCTCCTGCTGGGCTCTGACCCCGCCCAGGCCATCATCACCCATCCGGCCGTGCTCGCCGCGGTGGCTCTGGAGGTCAAGGAGGCGGGGGCCACTCCCGTCGTGGTCGAGAGCCCCGGGTCGGGCATCATGCCCTCGTCGAGGGTGCTGGAGCGGGTCTTCCGCAAGGCCGGCTATCGCGAGGTGGCCGACCTCTACGGTTTCGAGCTGGATGTGGATCCGGAATGGGAAGGGGTTCCGCAGCCCGACGGCCGGGTGATCAAGCGGGTGGAGGTGATCAAGTCCGCGCTGCGGGTGGACGGCATCATCAACCTGCCCAAGTTCAAGACCCACGCCTTCATGATCTTCACCGGAGCCACCAAGAACCTGTTCGGCGTGATCCCGGGACTCACCAAGGTCGGCTACCACGGGAAGTTTCCTCAACACGAGCGTTTCGCCGGGATGCTGCTGGACGTGGCTGCGCTGATGCGTCCCCGTCTGAGCGTGATGGACGCGGTCGTCGCTATGGAGGGCAAGGGCCCGGGGACCGGGGGCACGCCCAGGCAGGCTGGGTCTGCTCCTGGCCGGCACCGACACCGTGGCTATCGACGCCGTCTGCTGCAGCGATCGCCGGGTTCGACACCGCAGCCATCCCCGTGCTCGCGGTGGCGCGTGATCAGGGCTTGTGGGGCGGCCGGGTGGCCGACCTGCCCACCTTCGGCCGGCCGTTGAGCGAGATCCTGGTCAGGGACTTCCAGCCCCCCAGTAAGGGGGTCGCCAGCAACGGGCTGGAGACTCCGGTCATCGGGGGGATAGGGCGGGCGTTCCTGCGCAGCGGGTTCAGCCCGCGGCCCCGTCCCCAGGTGGGCCCCTGCACGCTCTGCGGCTCCTGCGAGCAGGCCTGCCCGGGTCAGGCCATCGTCATGGACAAGAAGGCCCGGGTGGCCCGGGTGGACGACGACAAATGCATCCGCTGCTATTGCTGCCACGAGGTCTGCCCCAACGCGGCCATCGAACTCCAGTTCACCGGGATGGGCCGGATGATGCACGGCTTCGGACTGGTGTGATGGAGACAGGCCCTGGGCCGGCCGGTGGCGGGCCGGCCGGCGCCCCCGGGCCCGGCGCCGAGATCCGCCTCGCCCCTCGTGGCGGCCCGTCTCGATCGTCCGGTGCGACGACTACGAGCTGCCAGTGTTGCTGGGCGGCGCTCCGAGACCTGCTGGCCCCGCTGGGCGGCATGGCTGCCTTCGTCCGTGCCCGGAGAGCGCATAGGGCTCAAGCCCAACATCATCCTTCCGTCCACGCCCGACAGGGCCATCTGCACGCATCCGCTGCTGGTGGCGGCCGTAGCGCTTGCGGTCAAAGAGGCCGGAGCCTATCCGATGGTGGTGGAGAGCCCGGGGGCGGGGATCGTGCCGCTCAAGAGCGTCATGATCGGCGTGTTCCGCAAGGCCGGCTATCGCGAGGTGGCCGACCGCTACGGCTTCGAGCTGAGCTACGACACCGAGTGGGACGTGCTGCCCTTCCTGAAGGCCGGGCGGTGCACCGGGTGGAGCTTCTGCGCTCGTCCCTGCGATGCGACGGGCTCATCAATCTATCCAAGTTCAAGACTCACACCTTCCAGGTGTTCAGCGGCGCCACCAAGAACATGTTCGGGCTCATCCCGGGCCTGACCAAGGTGGGCTATCACGCCAAGCTGGCCGACCCGAACCGGTTCGGCGACATGCTGCTGGACATCGCCGGGCTGGTACGGCCCCGGCTGAACATCGTCGACGCCATCCTGGCCATCGAAGGGACAGGGCCCCAGCACCTCGGGCACGCCGCGACACATGGGGTTCCTTGCTCGCCGGCGCCGACTCCGTGGCCGCCGACCTGGCCTGTTGCGCGCATCGCCGGGATCGACCCGGCCGCGGTCCCGATGCTCGCGGCCGCTCGCACCGCGGGTTGTGGCAGTGGCCGGCCGGGTGACGTGGCAGGTCGTCGGGGTGCCGCCTGAGGATATGGCGGTGAAGGACTTCGCTCTGCCGGGCAAGTACCTGGACAACATCGGGACTGGGGCAGATCTCACTTCCTGGCCGATGGTCCCCGGTCGCTGCTGCGTAACGGCTTCAGCCGCAGGCCGCGGCCTCAAGGTGGGCCGGTGCACGGTATGCGGCGCGTGCGCGCAGGCCTGTCCTGGCGAGGCGATCGAGATGGACAAGGCGGCGCGAGTGGCTCTGGTGGACGACGAGAAGTGCATACAATGTTTCTGTTGCCACGAGGTGTGTCCGAACGCGGCCATCGACCTGGAGTTCACGGGTATTGGCAGGCTCATGCACGGACTGAGGTTGGTGTGATGGCAGCGCAGACGCGTCGCGGGATGCCGAGCATCGGACGCCAGGGGGCGGCGGTGCCGCGGCCGCCGCGGTGCCGCCTGGTGGCCGTGGACCTCGACGGCGTGGTCTGGCTGGGCGGCGTCAGTCCTGCCCGACGCGGCGGCCGCCCTTGAGGAGGTCGTCGTGCGCGGTCTCGACCTCCGCTACGTGCAGCAACAACTCCACCGCGCACCGGGAGGCGGTCTCCGAGCGGCTGGCCGCCGCCGGCCTGCCGGCCGGCGCCGACCGCGTGCTTCACCTCCGGCTACGTGACCGGCCAGTGGCTGCGACAGCGGCTGCCCGAGGGTGCCCCGGTTCTGGTGGTGGGCGAGGCCGGGCTGCTGCGGGAACTGTCGGAGGCCGGACTGGCGCCGGCGCCGGGGCGCGGCGGCCGGCCGTCGGCTCCGGCCGAGCCCACGACGCCAGCCCGCCGGCCACGGCGCCGCCGGCCGCGACGCCCCACTTCCAGGCCGTCGTAGTCGGGCATGGACAGGGGCTTCAACTTCGGCGCCTCGCCGCAGGCGCAGGCGGCCATCCTCGGGCGGCGCCCTGTTTGTCGGGCACCAATCCCGACCCGACCTTCCCCACTCCCAACGGCCTCTTGCCAGGGGCGGGTTCAGTGGTGGCGGCCGTCGCGACCGCCGCGCAGCAGCAGCCGGTCTTCATGGGCAAGCCCGGCCTGGGTCTCGCCGAGGTGCTCGCCGAGGTCACCGGCGTGTCTGCCGCGGCAGACCCTCTTCATCGGCGACCGGATGAGCACCGACATTGGCATGGGCCGCCAGGCCGGCATGGTGACGGTGCTCGTGCTTACCGGTGTCACCAGCCCCGCCGATCTGGAGCGTGCGCGGGCGGAGGGCGGTCCCGACCTGCCCGACCACGTCCTCGACACGCTGGCCGATCTGCCGGCGCTGCTCGACTCGCTCGGCATCTCCCGCTGACCTGCGCGGGAAGGGCGCCGGGTTTGGGAGTCGCACTTATCTGGGCATCCCCGGCAAAGAGCCCCCGAGGGGCTCCGAGTCTCGTGACTGTGACGTGAAGGAGTGGAATGATGGCAGGCCTTGCGGAGACGATGGTGTGCGGAGTCGTGCGCGCCGAGAGTTACGCGCGCGCCAAGAAGTTCTATACCGATGTGCTGGCTCTCAAGCAGGGCCAGGAGTTCCCCGGCCCTGGGGGGGGCGGGATGTTCGAGTGCGCCGGCGGGACGATGCTGATGGTCTACGAGCGTCCCGGGAGCCTGGCTCCCGAGAACACCGTTTTGGCCTTCGGGGTGGCGGCCGACAAGTTCGATGCCCTCCTCGGCGATCTGCGGTCGCGGGGAGTGAAGTTCGAGGAATACGACATCCCTGAGATGGGCCTCAAGACCGTCAACGGGGTGGCCGAGATGGGCGGCATGAAGGGCGCCTGGTTCAAGGACACCGAAGGAAACATCCTCAACGTGGCGTCGATGTAGCCCTGGCGTCGATCCAACCCTGACAACGGGGCGGTGACGCGGCCGAGGTGGGGCTGACGCCCCGGCTGGGGCGGCTGTCGATACAAAGAATGCGGGCCCCGGTCTTGCGACCGGGGCCCGCATCGTTGTGCGGGCTCGGAGCGTCCGGCTGCGCTCAGGCGTGCCCCTCCGCCGGCTGCCCCGCGGTCTTCCCACTGACGCGCGCCTGCTCGGCCGGCTTCGCCTCAGGGGCGGGGTTCCGCTTGGTTCCCTTGATCCCCAGGATGAAGCGGAACACGTTCACCCTGCGCATCGCCTCGTAGGCGGCCACGCTGGCGACGAAGGAGCCCAGCAGGATCAGCGCGAAGCTGAGCGGCACTCCCAGCCCCCCCTTGAGGACGGCCACACCCACCGCCGCGATGGCGGTCTGGTGCAGCAAGTAGACCGGGTAGGAGGCGGTGGCAGCGTACTTCTGGAACGCCCCGCCCCGGTTGAGGTACCTGCGCCCGTAGCCGAGGACCGCGATGATCGTGAACCAGCAGACGAACACTGAGGAGTAGATCTTGTAGACCGTGCCGGCCCAGCCGGTCAGCCCGAGTCCGCCGTTCACCTCGAAGTAGGTGACGGCCAGCAAAGCCACTGGTCCGAGGATCAGCGCCACCAACTTGTGCCGGTCGATGGCCCGCTCGAACCGGGCGTCACTCACCAAGACGTATCCCAGGATGAAGGGGATCCCCAGCCAGACGGGATTGCCGCCGGCGAAGTCGCCGACCCAGATGGCCGGGATCGCCAGCGCCGCGAACAGCAGGATCACGCCGGGCTTGGTGGCGGCCCGGGCAAGGAGGCCGACGAGCTTGCGGCCCGCGCCGCGGCGCAGGAAGAGGAAGATCGGGAGGGCGACGAGCGAGTAGATGAAGAGGTGGAAGATGAACCACAGCTGGCCGAAGGTGAGGCCGCCGAGGAAGTAGCCGCCCTCGTCGGCTGAGTTGAGATGGAAGAAGTGCGGGAACCAGGCGAAGAACGAGCCGGGGTCGTTCCCGTGGCTGACGGCGCCCAGGTACGACTGTGGCGGGATGAGCAGCACGAGTCCGAAGAGGAAGGGGATGAGCAGGCGCTTGACCCGCTCCCCGGCGTAGTGTGCGCTGTTCCGGCGCGAGAGGGCGAACCAGGTGGACGCCCCGGCGAGGACGAAGAACAGCGGCATGTGCCAGTGGTCCAAGTACACCACGATCCAGGTGAGGCCCTTGCTGAGGGTGAGGCTCTTGGCGTAGAACTCGTCGCCATAGTTGAAGACTCGGGCGACATGGAAGGGGAATAACAGCAGTACGGCGATGATGCGGAGCCAGTCGATGTCGTAGCGGCGGGTGTTGGCGATGGTGTTCATGACGATCCTCCTGTCCCTGGTCATTTCCGGAGCGAATGCTGGAGCGGGTTGTGGAGTGAGTGGCCATTGCGACGGGAGCCGATGGCTCCCAGGAGTTCCTCAAGCGACGCGCCCTTGACAACGAACGCGTCGAAGCCGGCGGCCGCGGCACGCTGCTGGTCGGCCTCACCGGAATGCACAGTGAGCGCCACCAGCCGGCAGTCCGCGCCCCCCGTCTTGATGCGACGGGCGGCTTCGCAGCCATCGAGGACCGGCATCGCCAAGTCCATGATCACGACGTCCGGGCGGAGGCGGGCCACCTGCTCGATGGCCTCGCGGCCATCACCGGTCTCGCCGACAACGTCGAACTCGCCGCCGATCTCCAGCAGTTGGCGAAGGTCGCGGCGGACGCCGGCGGCGTCGTCGACGATGAGGATGCGCGGCCGGGGCTCTGAGAGGGTGTCTGTCAGCGTAGCGTTCATGGTTCAAGCATGACGCCGTAGCGGACCCGGCACATCGACCGGCGGACCGATTCGAGGGTGGCCAAAAGGAGGGACTTTCTGTTACGACCAAGGGCCTAGCCTCATACGACCTAAGTCGTACCCGGCGCCCGGCGGTGGTGGCGAGCGGGCGCGGCGCCCGGGGCCCCGGCGGACACCAGGGGCGCAGCGGTCAAGGCCGCCCGGGGCGCTCAGCTATCTGGCAGCCTGCCGCAATTCGGTGATGAACTCCCGCATCCGCGCGAGCGCGTCCCGGGTCAGGTCGCGAAGCCGCTCGAGCTGCGCCCGCGCTCCCGGCGGGTCCGTCTCGAGCATCATGCGAGCCGAGCTGGTGGCCAGCAGTATGGCAAACATCGCCTGTGACACCGAGTCGTGGAGTTCCCGCACCAGCCTGTTCCGCTCTTCGACTGCGGCCAGGCTCTCCACCTCGGCGGCGTAGCGTTCCAGACGCCCGTGGGTCTCCTCCAGGTCGGCCACCAGGCGGTGGCTGGCGGCACGCGCCGACTCGACATCCCGGCCGGCTGCCGCCATGGCGGCGAGGGCGATCGAGGCGGCCATCGGCGTTAGGGCCAGCCCCAGCCCCCGGAGTCCCAGTTCGAGCGTCAGCGGGACAGCAATGAGAACCAGGATGGCACCGACCCAGAACCAGCGGACGCGCCCCGAGAAGACCGCCGCCGCCTGATAGGCAAGAGGAACGTAGAGCGCCGTCATGTAGTCCCGGTCGGGATCCAGCAGCACCAGCCACAGGACGACCGCACACTGGGCGGCGAACACCACGTGCAGCAGGAGAACCGGCATGCGCGGCCTGAACCAGACCAAGGTGAGCAGCGCCAGATACGCGGCGATCAGGCCCACGTACCAGAAGAACTGATCGCTCGGCACGTGAGTGGTGAACAGCCGGGCCGCCTGAGCAGCAACGACGAGATAGAGGGCGGCCAGGAGTATCCACATCCGGCCGTGGATAAGCGGCGCGGGGGGAGGGGGGGCCGGCCGGACCGACGCCGCGGGCGCGGTAGCCGAGCTCCCCGGAGCCCCCACCACGCCGGCGGCCCTCTCAGGATCCGGGCTCGCCGCGCCCCCGCCGGGTGCGGAGTCGTCGTTATCGGGAGTCGGCCAGACCATTCCTGATGGCGAAGATCGCCAGTTGGGTGCGGTCTTTGAGGTCGAGCTTGGCCAGGATGTGGCTGATGTGAGTCTTGACCGTCTTCTCGCTGATGAAGAACTCGGTGGCTATCTCCTGGTTGCTCTTACCCTCGGCCACCAGGCGGATGACCTCACGTTCCCGGTCGGTGAGGTCGGCCACGCCGGGGGCTTCAGCCCCGGTCGTGCCAGTCGCGGTAGTCCGCACGCCGCCTGTGCCGCCTGTCCCTGTCGCGCCGCCAGGGGCGCCCGGCCGCTCGCCGCGCATGGCCTCCATCAGCTTCCGGGCCACGTCGGGGTGCAGCCGGGGTTCCCCGCGGTGGGCGGCCCTGATGGCGTCTACCAGGTCGTCCGGAGAGACGTCTTTCAGCAGGTAGCTGGAGGCTCCGGCCTCGATGGCGGGGAAGACCTGGCTGTCGTCCACAAAACTGGTCAAGGCGATCACGCGGGTCCCCAGTCCCAGTGCCACCACCTGTCGGGTGGCGCTGATGCCGTCGAGCCGGGGCATCATCAGATCCATGAGCACCACGTCGGGGCCGAGAGCACGGACCATATCGACCACTGCCACGCCGTCGCCCGCTTCGCCGACCACCTCGATGTCGTTCTGTAACTCGAGAAAGGTCCGCAACCCCTGCCGGACCACCTGGTGATCGTCGGCGATCACCACCCTGATAGGGCCGTCGCCCATCGGGCTGTCGGCGACGTCCTCCCCCCGCTCAGATCCCGGCTCGCTCCGCACCTGCTCAGTCATGGTGACCTCTCCTCCGGCGGTAGTCGCTCCGCCACCACTGTCGTGCCCTCTTCAGGGCGGCTGTGCACCGCTACCCGCCACCCGATCTCTGTCGCCCGCTCGCTCATGCTGGCAAGCCCGATGCCTCCGCCGGGCGTGCGCGCTGGGTCGAACCCAGCCCCACGATCCTCGATCTCCAGGCGGAAGGGCTCCCAGAGCCGGAGCCTGACGGCGACGTCGGACGTGCCCGCATGCTTTGCCACGTTGTTGAGCGCCTCCTGGGCGATGCGCAGAAGACCTTGCTCCTCCGAGGAGCTCAAACCCGTCCCGGGAGCCACCGGAGGCTCGTCCACTTGAAGGGATACTGTGAGCCCGTCCTCAGCCCGGCGGTCCACTTCCCGACGAAGCGCCTTGGCCAGACCGCCGCCAGCCGCCACATCGGGAGCCAGCTCCAGGATCAGGGTGTGCATCTCGGCCAGGGCGCTCTTGGTGAGCTCCGTCAAACGGTCGAGCTGGGCGCGGACGCGGGCCGGCTGGCCTTCGAGGAGGAGCGCGGACTGGCTGGTGAGGTTCATGCTGAAGATGGTCTGGGTCACCGAGTCGTGCAGCTCCCGCGCCACCCGGTTTCGCTCGCGGGCGACGGCCAATCCCTCGAGCCGCCGAGAGTACGCGCGCAATTCCCCGTTGGCCGTCTCCAGCTCTGCGGCCAAGACCTGGCTGGCGGCCCTAGCCTCCACCGCCCTGCGGGTGGTGAGTACGTAGACCCCGAGGGCGACGTCCAGGGCCGTGTACACGAGCACGAAGGCCGCGACAGCGCCGGGGTCGGTGCCCGACCACAGCGCCAGAGCCGTGAGGGGAATAAACGCCGCTATCCAGAGGGTCCCGGTCCGTGCCCCGCCGCGCTCCATGGCCTGCATGGAGAGGACTCCGAACAGCACCGCGAAGAAGTCATAGTCGCCGGGGAGTGACAGCAGCGCGACCACGATCGCGGTCTGCATGACAAGGTAGGCGGTGAACCAGGGACGCCAGCGGCGGGAAATCATTGGCTCGGTGAGAAACAACACCAGCGCAGCAAGAAGCAGAAGCAACGAGGCCGCGAGTACCGGGGTGTCCTCGATCACCAGAGGGGAACGGAGCACGGCCCCCGCGTACAGGAAGCCGGACGCCACGTAGAAGACCCAGCGATAAGAGCTACCCCCAGAACGTCCCACGCACCCCTCGCAATCCCGGGACATCGTCTACATTCCCCGGCGACGGTTCGCTATGGTCGGCGATCGTCCACCGTTACCAATATACTAGCGACGTGGAGTCGACAGCCCCCATCATCGTGATCGTCGCGGCCGCCGTGCTGGCCTTTGTCGCCGGGTCCCTGCTAGCGCGCCGCCGTGGGTACCACCAGGCACGTGAGGTCGTCGCGCGCTGCCGGCGCGGCCATCTGTTCACGACCGTTTGGGGGGCGCGCCTCTCGCGGCAGAGGTTCGACATGGGGTGGGCGAGGATCCAGCGCTGTCCGGTGGGGGACCACCTGACCCTCGTGGTGGCGGTCAAGGACGCCGACCTTACTCCGGAGCAGCGTAAGCAGGCCCGGAAGTATCGCGACGGCGCGACCGGCTGACCGGCGGCGACTACGCGTACCGACCGGCGCTCGTCTTAGCCGGCTATTCCAGCCGGAACTTCCCCTCCTCAACGCGCACGCGGAAGTCCTTCTCCCACAGCACGTCCGGCTGGGCTTGGTGTTTCTTGTTGACGGGATGGACCTTCAGCTTCACCTCGTCGCCCTCGCGCAGATCGCGGGCGATGGTGTAGCAGTAGAGGGTGGGAGATTCGTCCTTTTCCCATTCTCTGAAACTGAGCACTGCTCCCGGGCTGGGGGCGGGGCGGCCGGCGACCGTGCACTCGGCCGCTAGTTCCGGGTCCAGCAGTTCTCCGGACTCGGGCTTTATTTGGAAGCGGATCTCGACCGGTGCCAGAACGGCCATCTCAGGTTCGAGAGGATTGTCCAGCCGTTCCAGTTCGGGCCAGTTCAACAACTCTGCCACTGCCGACCTCCTGGATCGTCGATTCCTGTGGAAAGGGAAACGCCCCGGTAGAGCCGACGCGGGGGACTCCTGGAGCCAGGGTACCCGGCCCCCCGCCGCCACAAACCGCCGTCGGGCCTTATCATGGGATGGGCGATAGGCGCGAAAGGAGCGACCCATGCGTGAGGACCACGGCCACATCTTCAGGGTGTACGGGGACAACTCCCTGTCGATTGGCCATACCCCGCTCATCCGTCTCAATCGGGTGACCGGGAGGCCGGACGCCGCCGGCACGGCGGCGGGCGCCCCGCGCAAGGGCGCCGGCGCTGGGGCGCGCTCGGGCGCCACCGTGCTCGTCAAGATCGAAGGGCGCAATCCCGCGTACTCCGTCAAGTGCCGGGTGGGCGCCGCCATGATCTGGGACGCGGAAGAGAAGGGGCTCATCGGTCCCGGCTGCGAAGTGGTGGAGCCTACGAGCGGCAACACCGGCATCGCTCTGGCGTACGTCTGTGCCGCCCGGGGCTACGGGCTGACTCTCACCATGCCCGAAACCATGAGCATGGAGCGGCGCAAGGTGCTCCAGTTCTTCGGGGCCAACCTGCTGCTGACCCCGGGAGCCGAGGGCATGAAGGGCGCCGTACGAGCCGCCGAGGAGCTCGTGGCCGAAGACCCGCACAAGTACTTCCTGCCCCAGCAGTTCACCAACCCGGCAAATCCACTCATCCACGAGAAGACCACTGGTCTGGAGATTTGGGATGACACCGAAGGCACTGCCGACGTGCTCGTGTCCGGCGTCGGGACAGGGGGGACCCTGACTGGGGTCTCCCGGTACTTCGAAAAGGTGCAGGGCAGAGCCCTGTACTCGGTGGCAGTGGAGCCTGCCGCCAGCCCGGTGATCAGTCAGACGCTGGCCGGCCAGGCCCTCAAGCCCGGGCCCCACAAGATTCAGGGCATCGGAGCGGGGTTCATCCCGGAAAACCTGGACTTGTCTCTCGTCGATCGGGTGGAGACGGTGGAGAACGACGATGCCATCCAGATGGCCCGGCGGCTGGCGCGGGAGGAGGGCATCCTCTGTGGCATTTCGAGCGGAGCGGCGACGGTCGCGGCCGTGCGGTTGGCGCAGTCACCCGAGTTCCAGGGGAAGACCATCGTGGTGATCCTACCCGACGCGGGGGAGAGGTACCTGTCAACGGACCTGTTCGCGATGTAACGCCTACCCGCCACGGCCGTGCTACTATACCCCATAGGGTATAGGTACGAGCGAGGCGGAGGAGCGGCGCATCGGTTCCTGGGTCAACATTGCGATAATTGTCGTCGTCCTGATAGTACTGTTCTTGTCAGTCGCCAGACGGGGGACCGGTGGCGGCGGCGGAGGCGGGGGCTGAGGGCTCTAATCTGAGGCTCCGGGTGAGCTTCAAGAGGACTGCCTCGCGGCCGGGTCATTCGGGGGGAGGCAAGGTGGAAGAGCTCGACCGCTACTCGAGGCAGGTCATCTTTCCGGGCATCGGATCGGAGGGCCAGCGCCGGCTGAGCGCTGGGTTCGCCGTCGTGGTGGGCTGCGGGGCTCTCGGCACCGTCATCAGCGCCGCGCTGGTGCGGGCGGGCGTGGGCCGGGTGCGGGTGATCGACCGCGACTTCATCGAGACGCACAACCTCCAGCGGCAGGTGCTCTTCACCGAGAGGGACATCGCCGACAGCCTTCCCAAAGCCGAAGCGGCCGAGCGCCATCTGAGAGAGGCCAACTCTCGAGTAGAGATAGAGGGCGTCGTCGCCGACTTCAGCCGCAGCAATGCGGAGAAGCTGGCCGCCGGCGCGGACGTCATCGTGGACGGTCTGGACAACTTCGAGGCCCGGTTCCTCATCAACGACGTGGCGCTCAAGTTGAAGATCCCCTGGGTGTACGGGGGGGCCATCGGGTCGACGGGCATGACGGCCACCTTCCTCCCCGACCAGCCCCCCTGCTTCCGGTGTCTGGTGCGCAGCACTCCGGTTGGAGGGACTCTAACCTGCGACACAGCCGGCGTGGTGAACGCCGCGCCCTGGATCATCGGGGCGATGGAGGCGGCCGAAGCGCTCAAGATCCTCATCGCCGACGAGCAGATTGCCCCCGTGAGCCGCGACCTGGTGGTGATGGACCTGTGGCAACGCTCTTTCGAGGCGCTTCCACTCACCGGGTTCGCCGATCCCGACTGCCCGGCCTGCCGGGGCACCTACGAGTCGCTGGAGGGCGAGCCCCGCACCCGAGTCACCAGCCTGTGCGGCCAGAACGCCGTGCAGATATGGGATATGGCCTCGACGGGCATGCCGCTGCCGCAGATCAAGGAGCGGCTCGAGGCCCTCGGCCCGGTGGAGAGCAGTCCGCACATGCTCCGCTTCTCCGGTGGGCGAGCAGGAGTTGGTTGTCTTCTACGACGGCCGCACCATCGTACGGGGCACGCGCGACGAGAAGCTGGCCCGGGCGCTCTATGCGAAGTACATCGGAGCGTGAAGCGGGGTCGCCTCCCACCTGCCAGCATCCGGGAGTGGCCTGTCTCTCCCTAATCCCGAGCCTATCTGGTGCCGATAATCCCCTCACGTGTGGCACGAGCCGCCTGGGGCTCGGCGCGCAGCGTGATCAGGAGCCGGAAGGAGAGAGACATGGACCAGTACGCCCATCCCGAGGACCGGCGCGTGTCGGTGAGCATCGAAGCGAGCGACTTCAGCTGCGAGGGGCTTGTGCACCTGCCCGGCATCCGGCTGTCGGACGTGATGAATGAGACCGCACGCTTCCTGGTGCTTGTCGATGCCGTGGTCCTGCGCAAGCGGGTAGGCACCGCTGAACAGTCACCGATGCGGTACAAGACCTTGCTCGTGCGCAAGGACGAGATCAAGTTCATCGTTCCGGTGGACGAGAAGTCGTCCATGGCGAGGATGTAGGAGCCCGAGGGCTACTCGGCTAAGGTCGGCGGCTTCAGGTAGCTCTCCAGACCTTCTTTGAGCGGGGTGGCCCGCAAGTCGGGGAACCGTTCCGCAACGAGTCGCCGGTCGGCGTCGCTGACGGCGCCGGGCTGGGCGACGAAGTCGACAGCGTCAGGGGTCAGGGGCCGGCCGGGGAGATAGCGCATGACGGCTCCCTGCACTTTCCCGACGGGCTTGGGGATATGGAGGACCACACGGGTGCGGCCCATGGTCCGCAATGCCAAGTGCAGAAACTGATCGAAAGTCACCAAATCGGGTCCGCCAAGACCAAACACCGTGGCTCGACTGCGCTCGGGATGGTCGACGATCAGGGCGAAAAAGCGGCCGACATCTTCTATGAACAGGGGGGTAAGTGGTTCCTGCCCGTCGCCGAAGGTCGGCACGAACGGGAGGAAGTCGGAGTAGTGGAGCAGGCGGTTGAAGGAAACGTCCTCTCTCCCGAAGATCGGGCAGCAGCGGACTATAGTCCACTCCAGTCCGCTGCCCCGGATGGCCTCCTCTGCCTGCCATTTGGCCCGGTCCCAGCTGAAGGGGCTGTCGGCTGTCACGCTGATGCCGCTCACATAGAGGAAGTGCGGGGCACCCGCCCAGGCTCCTGATGCGGTGCCATAGACGTGGGCGACCGCCTCCAGCAGATTCATGGTGCCGTTGCGGTCGACGTTCATGTAGGTGAGGCCCCTGCCGGGGTCCTCCACGGGGGCGCCGGTGAACTGGGCAGCCTGGATGATCATGTCCACCCCGGTCACGGCCGCAAACAAAGCCTCGGGGCCGGGTCACGTCGGCCTGGACGAAAGTGAGACTCCCGTCGGCAAGTCCTCTGCGGCCGCTCTCGCGGCCGGCGAACACCGTCATCGCGTGACCGGTAGAGCGGCCCATGGCCCGCACCTCGTGCCTGGCGTCGAGTAGGTGGCGGGCGATCGTGTTGCCGACAAATCCGGTGGCGCCGGAGATCAGAATCTTCACGCCGTCCTCCTTTGCGGTCCGCGCTCCTGCGCGGACGGCTTGCTACGTGGTCTTGGCGGCCGGTCCAACGCTGCCATCCGCCGGCGGGGCGGCCTGACCTGCGGCCCAATCCGCGGCTATCTGCTCCAGACTTCGTCTGGTAGAGACCGAGTTCGGGGCCTCCTCTTCGATGTTGGAGCCGGGCCGCGCCGCTTCGTCTCGGTGCTTGATGAGCAGCCAGTTGTTCTCTCCCTGCCACTTGGTCTTGACCAGGGCCCAACTGCCTCTGACCTTCTCCCCGTGGACGATGAACTTGAGCTCGCCCGCCTCCAGGGCAGCCGCCGGCCCCTCGGCCGCGCGCCGCGGCGTCCTTGCCGGCACCCTTGGCTTCCTTCATCCAGGTGACGTCGGGCTCCCACCAGCCTGAATCCCACATCATGACCGTGCCGCCCCCGTACTCACCTTCGGGGATGCCTCCCTCGAAAGCGGCGTATTCGAGCGGGTGATCCTCGACCATGACTGCGAGCCGCTTGTCGGCCGGGTCGAGCGACGGTCCTTTGGGAACGGCCCACGACTTGAGGACGCCCGTCCAACTCCAACCTGAAGTCGTAGTGCAGCCGGGACGCGTCGTGCTTCTGCACCACGAAGACGCGGTGGGCAGCGGGGGCTTGGCGCCGGGCCCCGCGCGGCCGGGCCCGGCAACCGCCTGAAAGTCGGGTCCGGCGCCAGCCTCGCGGGCGGCGTCGCGGGACTGCGGAGCGTCGCCGGCCGCGCTGGTGCTCGCGTCCCCGGCGGGCTCACCCGGTGGCTCAGACGTGCGGTCGAAGTGCCGCTTGTCGCGATACTCAGCCAGCGCACCGTCGTCCGGGTCGAGCATAGCCGTTGCCTCCTGAGGTGGCAGGAACCGGGGACCTTTCCAGTCTATCTCCCCAAGACACGTCCGCGCCACGCCCGGCGGGCCGGTCTCGGAGCCGAGTTGTGGTGAGTGTCCGCGCTATAGTGGACGCGACCATGAGCTGGGAAGAGAACAAGGTCGTCTTCATCGACGCGATCGTCTGCATCGCCATCCTGGTGGCGGCGTGGCTCATCCGCTGGGCAGCCCGCAGAGCCATCAGGAGCTTCTCCCAGCGTCGCAACCTGCCCGAGACCGACCCGGGTGCCGAGACCCGCTTCCACATGATCTCCCGCCTGCTGGGGGTTGTCATTTGGTTCCTCGCCTTCGGCCTGATCTTCTTGGTGATCGACATACCCGCGCTCAACGCTCTTGCCAAGGGCATGTTCGCGTCGGCAGGCATCGCAGGCATCGCTCTGGGGTTCGCCGCCCAAACGACTGTGGCCAACCTGTTCTCCGGCATCGTCATCGCCTTCGCGCAGCCCATCCGGCTGGGCGACAACGTGACCATAGACGACGAGTACGGCACCGTCGAAGCAATCGGCCTTTTCTACACGAGCATCAGGATCTGGGACAACAGGCGGCTCGTGATCCCCAACAAGCTGCTGTCCGACCGGACCATCCGCAACTACACGCTGGTCGATCCCCGGAGTCCGGCCCTGGTAACTCTGCGGCTGCAGTACGGAGCAGACGTCGAGGCCGTGCGCAAGCTCCTGCTGGTTGAGGCCCGCACCCATCCGCTGCTCCTCGAGGAACCTCCTCCCTCCGTCACCGTGACCGAAGCGGACAACCTGGGGGTGACCGTGCGCCTCATGGCCTGGGCGGCCGGTCAGGCCGACGCTCTGACCCTGGCCACCGCTGTGCGCGAGGCGGCGCTGGCCAAGCTTCCGGACATCGCCACCCCCGTGGGCCTGAGTCCGAGTGGGGGCCCGGCACCGAACCTGCAGCAATGACGGTGGAGCCGGGGCCCGACGCCGCCGCCCCGGAGGCGCCGGACGAGGGCCGGCTGGAGTCGCCGCCCCGTCGCAAGATCTGGGGGTTGGAGCCCAACGTCTTCTGGGCCGGGGTCTCGTCGTTCTTCATGGACGTGAGCTCCGAGATGATCTATTCGCTGGTGCCCATCTTTCTGTCGTCCGTGTTGGGCGTCAGCAAGTCGCTCATCGGTCTTATCGAGGGCATCGCCGAGGCGACCGCCAGCCTGGTGAAGATGTTCTCCGGCTGGCTAAGCGACCGCCTCGGCCGGCGGAAGCCGCTGATGCTCTTCGGCTACGGGATCTCCACTCTCAGTCGACCCCTGCTGGCGTTGGCGAACGGGTGGGGGATGGTGCTGGGCGCTCGGTTCATCGACCGCTTCGGAAAAGGGGTGCGAACGGCGCCTCGAGACGCCATCATCGCCGACTCCACCCACCGCAGTGCGCTGGGCCGCTCGTTCGGGTTTCACCGCGCGATGGATCAGGCCGGGGCGGTCGTGGGCCCGGCCATCGCGTTCGTGGTGCTGGCGCTGCACCCAGGGAGCTACCGCACTGTCTTTTGGATCTCAGTGATCCCTGGCGTCATCTGCGTGGCGGTGATCTGGCTGTTCATCCGCGAGAAACGGCGGCCTCGCCCGAGAGCGGCGGGGGCCGGGGCCCCGGGCGGCGGTGACTCTGGACAACCGGCGCCGCCTCGTGGTGTCGTTCCAGCTGACGGGTCGACCTCGACCGGCGACACCCGCTGGCAGAGGCTTCGCCGGCTGCGCGGCCCGCTACTCCCCTACCTGCTGGTGACCGCTGTGTTCTACCTGGGCAACTCCTCCGACGCATTTCTCATCCTGCGGGCCCAGGACCTGGGGGTGACCACAGTCCTCATCCCCATCCTCTATCTGGTGTTCAATCTGGTGTATGCTCTGCGCTGTCGGTCCCGGCCGGAATGCTTGCCGACCGGGTGGGCCGGAGGAAGGTGGCACTGATCGGCTTCGCCGTCTTCGCCGTCACCTATGCCTTGATGGCGGTCGCCGGGTCGGCGGCGGCGGCGTGGGGTGTCTTCATCCTGTACGGGATCTACATGGGCATCTCCGACGGCAATGGTCGGGCCCTCCTGGGAGAGTTCTCCTCCGGCGAGCGGAGGGGGACCGCCTTCGGCGCCTACCACATGGTGGTGGGACTGGCGGCGCTGCCGGCCAGCGTCATAGCGGGGCTGCTCTACGACAACGTGTCGCCCTCCGCTCCCTTCTGGCTTGGCGCTGCCGCGGCCGCTCTGGCGGGGATCCTCATGCTGGCGCTCGTGCCGGAGACGGAGCATGCGCGCCGCGGCTAGATGGACGCGCCGCCGGAGGATCAGTGCACGACGGGATCAGTCCAACTCTTCGAGGATCGCCAGGATCTCGCGGTGGTCGGTGATCACGAAGTCGGCTTCCGGCGGCCCGGGGTTGTCGGCGGCTCCTGCGCAGCGGATGGTGGTCATGCCCACCGCCTGGGCGCCGGCGATATCGGTACGGGGTGTGTCGCCGACGTGGGCGGCCTCGGCCGGCCTGGACCCGAGGCCGGCTAGGGTGACCTCGAACATGCGCGGATCCGGCTTGGGAAAGCCTGTCTCGTCGGAGAAGGTGAGGGTGGAGAAGCAGTCCAGGAGACCGTCCTTCTTCAGGAAGTCCCGGAGCACTCGTCCAGGAGTGAGGCTGGTGTCGGAGATGAGGCCCAGGCGATAGCCCTCCAGCGCAAGGGAGGGGATGGTCTCGCGCACGCCCGCCAACAGCGCGGGCGGGGAAAGGTAGGAAGCATCTTCCATGGCGAGCACGGTGCGCTCGAACTCCTCCCGCTCCGCCGCCGTCCCGGCTTCCGGAGCGTGGAAGTATTCCAGGATGAACGTCACGTCTTCACGCGACCCGAAATGACGCCCGCCCGTCCAGGCGGTCATGTAGGCGTCGAAACCCGCGTGATACGCCTGCTGAATCTCATCGTCGCTGGGATGGACCCCCCGAGACGCGAGGATCTGGACTATTAGCTCCAGCCGGCGCTCGCGGGCGGTCCCGCCTGCGTTTCCGCCCTCGGCATCCTCGCCTACGACGCTGGTGGCCGAGTAGAGCGTGTTCCACAGATCGAAGGTCAATGTCGTGATGCGTTTGGGCACGCGGGGAAGTATAGAGGGTGGCGCGGACAGGAATACCGGCCGCCGGGTGCCAGCCCTATCAAAGCGGCCTGCTAGAGCCACTCCTCCGACAGGATCTCTCCCTGCAGGCTCACCACCACGGCCTTGACCGGGACCTTGCGCGACGACTGGGCCATCGCATCCGAGGCCAGGGCCAGCAGACCGCGGCAGCAGGGCACCTGCATGATGAGCACGGTGAGAGTGTTGATCTTGGCATCTTCGGCGAGCGCCTTGATCTTCTCCACGTAGATCTCCCGGCCCTCGTCCAGTTTGGGACAGGCTATGGCCAGGGACTTGCCCTTCAGGAAGTCGTTGTGGAAGGCTCCCAGCGCGTACGCGGTGCAGTCCGCGGCGAGGAGCACGTCGGCATCCTGGAAATACGGCGCCTGGGGGGAGACCAGGTGCAATTGGATGGGCCACTGCCTCAACTGCGACGGGGTCGCGGCTGCCGGGGCTTCAGCCGCCGGCGCGTCACTCTTGCGGAGGTCCATCGTCATGGACCCGGGACAACCCTGGAACTCGGTCATCGTCTTGCCTCACTTCCTGAAATGATTATTGCTGGGCCCTGCGATCCTCTTGTCTCTATCAACTCTTCGATCTGGTCGATGAGCGCCCCGTAGCGCTCCGTGAAACCTTGTCCGGCCGCTTCGTCTACGCCGGCGAACCGGGAAAACATCTCTCCCACCTGGCCGGTGGTGAGTTCCCTGTCCATCCAGGGGTAGAGGATCTCGTCCTCCCTCTCGATGTGGCCGCTGAGCAACTCTCCGTACGCGGTCAGGTGCTCGGACACTCCTGCGTAGTCCCGGTGATCGACCGCCGCGGCCAGTTCTCGCACATGGGCGCGGGCCGCCTCGTGGTCGGCGAGCATGGCCTGAATGACGGCGCTGTCCTCATCGAAGTACTTGAAGAGGATGTCCTCCTCTTTGGCATGGTGGAACCTGTCGGCGTAGGAGCGGATGAAGTCCACCCCGTCGAGGACGAGCTGCCGGTCGGCGGCGCGGTCCAGGTCGATGACCTGCAGCAATCCGGGGATGAGCGCCACCCACCGCTTGATGAGCACATGCTCGTCGATGAGGGCGTGCATAGGAGGGGAATACGTGAACTGCCTGCGCCGGACGGGTGAGGCCGCGGCCGCCACCGGTGCGGATGCCGGCACGGCCGCCTCGCCGGCGGATGGAGCAGCGCCGCTCGCGTCCGGCGCGACCCCCGGCTCGGCCGACGGCGCCTGTGAGACCGCCGCAGCGATGCGGGCCATGAGCACCGTTTCGGTCTCCGGGGGCAGGTCGTGGATGCTGACTACGTCCTTGAGCAGGCAGGTCCCCACAGGGCAGGTGACGCAGCCAACCTCGTACTCGACCAGGATGGTCCCCACCTCCGGGAACCGGGTGATGACTTCGATTATGGGGGTGTTCAGATAGGTGTCCATGGCTGCCGTCCTCGGTGGCCGTCTTGCGTATCGGTCCAAGCTCATGGACTGATTGTGCACCGCGGTGCTAACGATTACCTTGACTTGCGTCAAATCGCCGGGGGATGGCGTAGAAAAGGGGTTGCACTCGAGGGGTGCGGGCCGCGCAGGGTCGGCACCGGGTCGCCGGCCCGCGCGGAGCGGCGCGGCCGCGCCTTGAAAGCCCGCGAAGCCCGGCTACGCCGCGGGCGCCTGCCGCTCGGCACGCTCTTCGACGCCCAGAAGCATCTTGCGCATCATGGCAACGTCCCCCCACTCGAGCAGCACGGCGGAGAGGACGGCCGATGCCGGCGCGCCCCAGTCATAGGAGGCGATCAGCCGGGTCACCAGCCTGGTCCGGCCGCCCCGCAGCGGCGCCAGCCTCCAGGCCCAGGTGCTGTGGGGCTTCTGCCGCAACAGCCACTCCCGGGGACAACGCAGCCACCTTGAAGACGGTGGCCTCGGCGATCTCGGCGGCCATCGACACCCAATCCCCGATCTTCACGGACTGATGCTCCGGAAGGATCCGACCTGGACGAGCCACGGCCACACCATCTCAGGCGGCGCATCGATCGTGATG
Source organism: uncultured Actinomycetota bacterium (assembly GCA_963843515.1). Taxonomy (GTDB): domain Bacteria; phylum Actinomycetota; class Thermoleophilia; order RBG-16-64-13; family RBG-16-64-13; genus CAIQPS01. The sequence continues at coordinate 166,288 of CAWJKH010000007.1, read as the reverse complement.
GCCCGAGCGGCCCTGAATGATTGCCGGGCGATGATGTCGTCCCCGGGCATGGGCATGGCCACCTCTTCGCCCGTGGCTCCCCAGCGGAGCTGCCAGGTCCGGAGAAGGGGTCCGGCGAAGAAGAGCGGGACTGCCCGTACGACCTCAGCCAGACTGTGTGAGATGTGTCGCTCCTTCATCGCCGCCATCGTGCGGCACCTCCACCTGCGCTCGGTTGCCGGGTCCATCGGGGTGGAATACAATGACTGCTCTTTCGCTTCAAGCCTTGAAGACTGGGGGTACGTGGCGTGGCAATGACCATGACCGAGAAGATCCTCGCTCGAGCGGCCGGCAAGGAGTCGGTGACGCCGGGCGATCTGATTATGGCGCAACTCGATCTCTGCCTCGGCAACGACATCACTGCCGGGGTGGCCATCGACGAGTTCGAGAAGGCCGGGTTCGAGGATGTGTTCGATCCCACGAAGATCGCCCTCATCCCCGACCACTTCACCCCCAACAAAGACATCAAGTCGGCCGGGCTGGTCAAGCAGATGCGTATGTTCGCGCGCGAGCACGGCATCGTCCACTACTACGACGTCGGCCGGGTGGGCGTGGAGCACGCGTTTCTGCCCGAGCAGGGCCTGGTAGGTCCCGGCGATGTGGTCCTGGGCGCCGACTCCCACACCTGCACCTATGGCGCGCTGGGAGCCTTCGCTACCGGTGTCGGCTCCACCGACCTGGCCGGCGCCATGGCCACCGGGGAAGCCTGGTTCCGGGTGCCCGACACCCATCTGTTCGAGTTCGACGGGAACCTGGCTCCGTACGTCACCGGGAAAGATATCGTCCTTTTTACCATCGGCCAGATAGGGGTGGACGGCGCCCTCTACAAGGCCATGGAGTTCGCCGGCTCGGCCATCAGCGGCCTGTCCATGGACTCGCGCTTCACCATCTGCAACATGGCCATCGAGGCCGGGGGTAAGAGCGGCATCATCGCCCCCGACGACATCACGAGATCCTACGTGGAGGGGCGCTACCGAGGCACCCCGCGGTACTACTCCTCGGATCCCGATTGCACTTACGAGAAGGTGTACCGGTGGAAGGCGGACGAGATCCCGTTGATGGTGGCCAAGCCGCATCTGCCCTCCAACACCCAGCCGGCGGCCGAGCTCAACGGCATCAGGATCGACCAGGTGGTCATCGGCAGCTGCACCAACGGCCGGATCGAGGATCTGCGCCAGGCGGCCTCGGTGCTGCGTGGCCGCAAGGTCCACAAGGACGTACGCCTCATCGTCATCCCGGCCACCCAGGCCATCTGGCAGCAGGCGAACGACGAAGGCCTTTTCGATGTTTTCATCGAGGCTGAGGCGGCGGTGTCGGCACCCACCTGTGGACCGTGTCTGGGCGGCCACATGGGCGTCCTCGCAGAGGGCGAACGGGCGGTGTCGACCACCAACCGCAACTTCGTGGGCCGCATGGGGCACACCAAGTCGGAGGTCTTCCTGGCCGGGCCATACGTGGCGGCGGCCAGCGCGGTGGCCGGCTTTGTGGCGACGCCTGAGCAGATCGGCGCCGGCAAAGCGCCGCAGGCCGCCGGGGCGCCGGTCGTTGCTGGGAGAAGGGGGCGGTCATGAGTGACATCTTGCGTGGCAAGGCCTGGACGTTCGGCCGCGACGTCGACACCGACCTCATCATCCCGGCGCGTTACCTCAACATGAACACGGCCGAGGAGCTGGGCCAGTACTGCATGTACGACGCCGATCCAGACTTCTCCAAGAAGGTGAACCCCGGCGACATCGTGGTGGCCAGGGAGAACTTCGGTTGCGGCTCCAGCCGGGAGCACGCCCCCATCGCTCTGAAGGGTGCCGGCGTTTCGGTGGTGATAGCCAAGAGCTTCGCCCGCATCTTCTACCGCAACGCCTTTAACACCGGACTGCCCATCCTGGTGGCGCCGGACGCCGTGGACGGTATCGCCGAGGGCGACGAGCTGAACGTGAGCCTGGCCACCGGCGAGATCGAAGACCTGACCTCCGGCAAGACCTATCAGGCCGAGCCGCTGCCGCCCTTCATGCGCGAGCTGGTGGAGGCGGGCGGCCTGCTGCCGTACCTGAAGAAACGTTCCGCGGCGTGCTAGCGCAGGCGGCGATCCTCACTCGAAAGGAAGCGAAGTGAATTACAGCATAGCGGTGATGCCCGGCGACGGTACCGGTCCCGAGGTGGTCGCGGAAGGTCTGAAGGTGCTCGCGGCCGCGGCGGCACAGGCAGGCTTCACCTACAGGCTCACCCACTACGACTTCGGCGGCGACCGCTACCTGCGCACGGGGGAGACTCTGCCCGATTCGGCCATCGCGGAGCTAGCCGGCCACGATGCCATCTTCCTGGGGGCCATCGGTCATCCGGGCGTCAAGCCTGGCATCCTGGAGCAGGGGATCCTGCTGAACGCCCGCTTCGCCCTCGATCTCTACATCAACCTGCGCCCGGTCAAGCTGTACCCCGGCGTGGAGACGCCCATCAAGGACAAGGGCCCCAAAGACATCGACTTCGTAGTCGTCCGGGAGAACACCGAGGGGCTGTACGCCAACACCGGCGGCTATCTCAAGAAGGGCACGAAAGACGAGGTCTCCACCCAGGTGAGCATCAATACCCGCCTGGGGGTGGAGCGCTGCCTCCGGTACGCGTTCGAGTACGCCGCCCGGGCCGACCGCCATGGGCAACTCACCCTGGTGGGCAAGACAAACGTCCTCACTTACGCATGGGATCTGTGGTGGCGGGCGTTCAACGAGATCGGCGACGCCGACTATCCCAACATCAAGCGGGAATACGCTCATGTTGACGCCACGTGTATGTGGTTCGTAAAGAACCCTGAGTGGTTCGACGTCATCGTTACCGACAACATGTTCGGCGACATCATCACCGACCTGGGGGCCATGATCCAGGGCGGCATGGGTGTGGCAGCCGGCGGGAACATCCATCCCGGTAAGACGGGCATGTTCGAGCCCATCGGGGGGTCGGCGCCAAAGTACACCGGCCAGAACGTCATCAACCCGCTGGCCGCCATCGGAGCGGTGGGCATGATGCTCGACTTCCTGGGCCAGACCGAGGCCGCTCAGTGGGTGGAAGCCGGGGTCGTCGACGCGGTGAGCAAGATGAAGTCGCTCAACGCCGGTCAAATGGGCATGGGTACCGACGCAGTGGGCAATCTGGTGGCGGAGTTCGTGGCCCGGGGATGATCCTTCATCGGTCGACCACGGCCTTGGTCGTCGACAAACAGAAGGAGGGGGCATGACAGAAGGCAGTGGTGTGAAGACGATCGTGGTCGGGGTCGATGGCTCCGCCGGCTCGCAGGTGGCCGTGGAGTTCGCCGCGCGCGAAGCCGCTGCTCACGGGGCGTCACTCCGCCTGGTGACCGCCTGGCAGGTCCCCCCTTCGGTGCTTTCGGGCGGTGAGATAGTTCCGGAGATCTACAAGGACTTCGAGAACGAGGCCGGGCGCACCCTCCTGGCGGCAGCGGCCCAGGTGGTCAGACTGGAGCCATCGGTGCCCCACGAAGAGCGGGCGGTCGAGGGGCATGCGGGGAACGTCCTGGTCGACGAGTCCGAGCGCGCCGAACTGCTGGTCATCGGGCGCCGGGGACACGGCTCCCTGACCGAGTTCCTGCTCGGCTCCACCAGCCATCAGGTCGCCGACCACGCGCACTGCCCAGTGGTGATCGTCCCGCCCGTCCCGGCTCCCCGCTAAGCAGCCTCCCAGGCCGGCCAGGCGCGCGCAGCCCCGCACGCGGCGGGTAGCGCTATAGTAGGGACCTACGGGAAGGGCTACGCGCACAGGGGGAATTCATGGAAGCCATCGCCGTCTTCGTCAACGGCTCTGAGGAAGCAGCCGCTTCACTAGAGTTCGGAGCGCACGAGGCAGCGATCCGGAGAGCCACCCTTCGTCTGGTGGCCTCCTGGGACGTGCCCTCCTCGATCCTCGGTGGGGGGGTGGCCGGACAGGAGGTCTACGACGAGTTCCGGGAGACCGCCGAGCTGCTCATCAAGGACGCTGTTGCCCGCGTGGCGGAACTGGAGCCGTCGGTGGCGGTGGAGACCCGGGTGGTCAAGGGTCAGCCGGGACCTGTGTTTCTCGAGGAGTCGCGAGACGCCGCCCTCATCGTGGCGGCCCGGAAGCGACACACCGGCATCAAGGAACTCGTGCTCGGCTCGGTGAGCAAGCACATCCTCAACAACGCCGAACGCCCGGTGGTAGTGCTGCCCATTCTCCCGCGCAGCTAGACCGGCCACTGGGCCCGCGGCCGACGACCGCTTCTCGCGCCTGCAGGCGGCGCGCCGAGAAGCTTCTTAGCGCATGTCTCGCGTCCAGCCGAGCGCGTCGGCGGCCGCGTCCAGGTCGGGTAGCGCCCGGCAGTCGGGTTGATCGGTGAGGCCGGTGGTTTCCATCAGCCTGGCCACCGGGGACGTCGCCCCCACCAGCCCGAGCCAGGCGGAGCCGCGGAACCGGGCGAGCGTATCGAAGAGCATCGACAGTCCGCCGCTGTCGATGTAAGGGACCTCGCTCAGTTCGAGCAGAAGGGCGCGGGGCGCGGAGACCCATTCTTCGTCGATCACAGCACGGAGCTGGGGGGCCGTCTGGTGGTCGAGGTCTCCCTTGACGTAGACCAAGGGCACTCCCAACCGATAGGAGATCTGCACCTCGACCCGGGAGCTCGTCGATGCGGGTCGGAACGGGTACTTCGGCGTGGCCATGGGGTTTCTCCTTGCCCTCGGACACCTGCTGTCTACAGCCTCGCATGTACCCCTTAGCCGCCCCTCTTAAGCGTGAGAACCCGCGCGCGTCCCCCTTGTTTAGTTAGCCAGAACGTACTAAAATAGCCGCACCTAACTCTGCTGCTGGCAGCAGAGTTAGAGCGTACCAGCAACGCCAGGAACGGGGACAGAGTGCACGCAGCCCAAGAAGAAGCCCTGAGCGCCAGTCTCGAGGATTATCTCGAGGCGATCCTGCAGCTCGAACGGGCCTCGCGGGTCGCCCGGGTCAGCGAGATAGCCGGTCACCTCGGCGTGTCCCGTCCGTCCGTCACTGGCGCTCTCAAGAGCCTTGGGGCGCGCAGTCTCGTGGCGCATGTCCGGTACGGCCATGTGACGCTCACCCAGGAAGGTACGAGGATCGCCATCGAGGTGGAACGGCGGCACCTGGCCATCAGAGACTTTCTCACCGGCGTCCTCGGCATACCGGGCGACCGGGCCGAGACCACCGCCTGCAAGATGGAGCACGTCCTCGAGCCCGAGGTCCTTGCCTACTTCGTGGAATATGCCGAGCGGCAGGACCGCGTCCCGGGTGACGGAGGAGGGCGGTCATGACGACACTTTCGCATCTTCCCAAAGGATCGCGGGCCACGGTGACGACTCTTCCGCAACCTCACAGCCTGGCCAAACGATTGGTGGCTCTCGGACTCAACCCGGGGGCCGAGGTATGCGTGCTCCAGAACCGGGGGAGCGGTCCGTTGATCGTGGAGGTCCACGGCGCCCGCCTCGCCCTGGGGCGCGGACAGGCCGAACGGGTGGCGGTCGAGCCGGTCGGACCATCGGAGTGCGCGACCGACGCGGCGGTGGACGCAGCGGTCAAACCGTAGGACTCCGGACGTGGAAGCCATCGCCCCTCTCGCCGACCCGACACCCGTAGCGGCACCAGTGCCGGTGGCACCGCCGCCGCCCCGTCCCGAACCGGCGCCCGTGACCCCGACGGCCTCTCTGACCCTCGCGCTGGCCGGCCAGCCGAACGTGGGCAAGAGCACCGTGTTCAACGCGCTCACCGGACTCAACCAGCATGTGGGCAACTGGCCCGGCAAGACCGTCGAGCAGAAGACCGGGCGCTTCGACCACCGGGGTCGCCGTGTCTCCTTGGTGGACCTCCCCGGCACGTATAGCCTGACCTCGGGATCCGAAGAGGAGAAGGTCGCCCGCGACTTTCTCATCAAAGAGTCTCCCGCGGCCGTGGTCGCCATCGTCAATGCCTCTTCTCTGGAGCGCAACCTCTATCTGGTGGCCGAACTGCTCACCCTGCCGGTGCCGGTTGTCGTGGGCCTCAACATGCTCGACGTGGCCGAAGCCCACGGGCTGACCATCGAGGCGCCGGTGCTGGCCGCCGCGCTGGGCGTCCCCGTGGTGGAACTGGTGGCCAGTAAGGGTCGGGGGCTGAGGGAGCTTGTCGACGCCGCCCTGGATCTGACTGACCACCCCGAGACGTTCCGGCCCAACCGGCCGGCCATCCGGGTCAAGCACCTGCCCGTGCTGCGCGAGATCGAGGGGCTGCTCGAGCGGCGGGCCCCGGCCGGCTACCCGCTGGACTGGCTGGCTCTCAAGCTCCTCGAAGGCGACGGCGACGTGGCCCGGCTGGTCCGGGAGCAGGCGCCCGACTCTTGGGGGGCCATCAACGCCCTTCTGGTGCAGCACGAAGACGCGTACCTCGACATCGCCGGCGGGCGCTACGACTGGGTGGCGCGAATGGTGCGGGCCGCCGTGGCGCAGCCCAGGCGCGGGGCCACCGTCCTCACCGACCGCATCGACCGGGTGGCGACCCACCCCGTCTGGGGCCTGCTGGTGCTTATCGTGGCGCTGGGCGCGATCTTCGGGATCACCTTCACCCTGGCCACTCCGGCGGCGGGCGCCATAGCCGGTTTCATCTCCGGTCCCTTCTCCGACCTGCTGCGCAGCCTGTTGAGCTGGGCACCGGCCTGGGTCTCGGGTCTCATCATCGACGGTGTGGTGGCCGGCGCCGGGGCGATGACCGCCTTCATCCCCATCCTGGTGGTCTTCTTCCTGGCACTCGGCGTACTCGAGGACGTCGGCTATATGGCGCGGTCGGCGTACGTCATGGACCGCTACATGCACTGGATGGGCCTGCACGGCAAGTCCTGCCTGCCCATGATGATGGGCTTCGGCTGCAACGTCCCCGCTATCCTGGGGACCCGGATCATCGAGGACCGCAAAGCCCGCATGCTCACAATGATGCTCACCCCCTTCGTTCCCTGCACGGCTCGGCTGGCGGTGCTCGCCTTTCTCGCTCCGGCGTTTTTTGGCGCGAACGCGGCCTGGGCGGTCGCGGCGTTGGTAGGGGGCAACCTGGTGGTGATCGCGGTGATCGGCGTGACCGTCAACCGGGTGGTGTTCAAAGGGGAGCGGAGTGCGTTCGTCATGGAGATGCCCCTCTACCACGTGCCGAACGCCCGGACCATCGCCTTCTACGTGTGGCGTAACACCATGTCCTTCCTGCGCAAGGCGGGCAAGATCATCGTGCTGTGCTCCGCGATCATCTGGGTGCTCTCAAACTTTCCCGGAGACACCCCGGGGGAGAGCGTCCTTGGCGTGGTCGGCAAGGCGCTGGAGCCTTTCTTCAGCCTCATGGGTCTGGGCGATTGGCGCATCATCGTGGCTTTGCTGTCGAGCTTCGTGGCCAAGGAGAACGCCGTGGCTACGCTGGGTGTCCTCTTTGGGCAGGGCGGTGCCGTGGTCGCGGGCGCGGGGCTGGGGGCCTTGATCTCCGCTGTTCTCGTGCCGGCGGCGGCCGCGGCCTTCCTGGTTGTTGTGATGACCTTCATCCCCTGTGTGGCCAGTGTGACAGCCATCAAGCAAGAGTCACGTTCCTGGCGGTTCCTCTGGGCCAACATCGGCCTCATGCTGGTGGTGGCGTTCGGGCTGGGCATCCTCATCTACCAGGTGGGGTCTCGGCTGGGCTAGGAGGCTGCTGAAAACCGAAGCCCCGGCCGCCGGAACGCACTGGGCGACGCGATAGCATGTCCTCGGTCGTGCGAATAGCGCTGCTATTCGCACTCCGTGCGTTCTTCTCTCGCCCGCACCCATCGGGCCCCGGGGGCGAAACGTCACTTTTCAGCAGCCTGCCAGCTCCACTGCCACCACCGGTCGGCCGGCCCACCGGGGGAACCCGGCGCGCCGGCGTGGGCCAGGGGCCAGATTTTGTATACTTCAGGTTCCACAGGTGGGCTCCGGCAAGCGAGCACTGAAGCCCAGGAGGGCACTCATGCAGATCTACATCGACGGCGAGTTCTACAGCAAAGAAGACGCCAAGGTCAGCGTCTTCGACCATGGTCTTCTCTATGGGGATGGGGTGTTCGAAGGTATCCGGACCTACAACGGCCGGGTATTCGAGCTCGACGCCCATATCGACCGGCTGTACGCCTCGGCGCAGGTCATCGCTCTGGACATTCCCTTGTCGCGGGACGAGCTGGTTGACGCGATGATGGAGACCATCCGGCGCAACGACGCTCTGGACGGCTATGTGCGGCTGGTGGTCACGCGCGGCATCGGCGATCTGGGCCTGAATCCCAGCAAGTGCCCCAAAGCCACGGTGATCTGCATCGCCGGGGGCATCACCCTCTATCCGGCCGAGGTCTACGAACAGGGTTTCAAGGTGCTGACCCTGTCCACCCGGCGCAACGACCCGCAGGCCGTCAACCCCGCGGTCAAGAGCCTCAACTACTTGAACAACGTGATGGGCGCGCTTGAGTTGCGCGGCTGCGACGTCAACGAGGGGCTGTTCCTGACGACGTCGGGGTATGTGTGCGAGTGCACCGCGGACAACCTGTTCCTGGTTCGCGGCCACAGACTCATGACGCCCCACCCCGCTCTGGGCGCCCTGAAGGGGATTACTCGGAGCGTGGTCATGAGACTGGGGAACTTCGCCGGCCTGGAAGTGGAAGAGGGCTTCTACACCCTCTATGACGTCTACAACGCCGACGAGGCCTTCCTGACCGGGACGGCCGCCGAAATCGGTCCCATCGTGGAGGTGGACAAGCGGGTCATCGGCGGCGGCGTGCCTGGGCCGGTGACCAAGGAGCTCACCACGCGCTTCCACGAGTACGCGCGGAACTCGGGCACGCCGGTGAACGGATAGGCCCCGGGTAGGCGCTTACAGAGCGAGGAAGACCCTCCCATGACGACGACACCGGCCCGGTCTCTGCTGCTCTATGACACCACCCTGCGCGACGGTATGCAGCGCGAGGGCCTCAGCGTCTCGGTCGACGAGAAGGTGCGCATCGCCGTGCGTCTGGCCGATCTGGGCGTGCACCTCATCGAGGGGGGCTTCCCTGGGTCGAACCCCAAGGACGCCGAGTTCTTCCGCAAACTTGAGGGCCAAGCCCTTGGCAGCACCCGCATAGCGGCGTTCGGCATGACCAGGGCCAAGGGGACCACCGCCGAAAAGGACGAGAACCTGCGGGCCCTGGTGGAATGTTGGGCTCCGGTCTCGTGCATCGTAGGCAAGACCTGGGACCTGCACGTACAGAAGGTGCTGCGCGTCGACCGGGCCGAGAACCTACGCATGATCGCTGAGTCGATCACCTTCTTGATCGAGCAGGGCAAGCAGGTGCACTACGATGCCGAACACTTCTTCGACGCCTACCTGGCCGATGCCGGCTACGCCCTCCAGTGCCTGCGGACGGCGGCCGGGGCGGGCGCGGAGGCCGTCACCCTGTGCGACACGAACGGGGCTATGCTCCCCATGACGGTTGGAGACGTGGTCGAACGGATAGTGGCGGAACTGGGAGACGTCTGCCGGGTGGCCATCCACGCCCACAATGATGGGGGCTGCGCAGTGGCGAACTCCCTGATGGCCGTGGCTCGAGGCGCCGACGTGGTGCAGGGGACCATCAACGGCTACGGGGAGCGCTGCGGCAACGCCGACCTGTGCGCCATCATCCCCGGTCTGGAACTCAAGATGGGCATCTCCTGCATCTCTTCGGAGAACCTGGCCAAGCTCACCGACACCGCGCATTTCGTAGCCGAGCTCTGCAACGTGTCTCCGGATGCGCATCAGCCTTATGTGGGCTTGGACGCTTTCGCCCACAAGGGGGGCCTGCACATCTCCGCAGTGGAGCGCGACCCGACCACCTTCCAGCACATCGACCCGGCACTGGTGGGCAACCACCCCCACGTGCTGGTGTCGGAACTCTCGGGCAAGGCCACCATCAAGCAGCGGGTTAAGCAACTCGGCTACCCCGTTGACGACGACAGGGACATCGCCGATCGGGTGCTCAACCGGCTCAAGGAGAAGGAGCACGCAGGCTACCACTACGAGGCGGCCGACGCTTCGTTCGAGCTTCTGGTGCGGGAGGAGATGGGGCTGGAGGCCGAACTTTTCCACTTGGAGGCCTTCCGCATCATCGTGGAGAAACGGGAAGATGGGTCCACCCTGAGCGAGGCTACGGTCAAGGTGCACGTAGGGGGCGACCGCTTCATCGAGACCGCCGAGGGGAACGGCCCGGTGAACGCGCTCGACAAGGCCCTGCGCATGGGTATCGAGCGGCGCTTCCCCAACATCCACGACATCCACCTCGTGAACTACCGGGTGCGTATCCTCGACGAGGACAGGGGCACGGCGGCCACCACCCGGGTGATCATCGACTCGTCAGACGGCCGGGACTGCTGGGGCAGCGTAGGCGTGGGCGAGAATGTGGTGGAAGCCTCGTGGGAGGCGCTGGTCGACTCCCTGTCTTACGGGCTACTGCTCGCGGCGGGAGCTTTCGACGGCGAAGAGGGGACCTCGCGGTCCCCCTCGGTGTGCCGGTCCTCCGCCGAAGGTGACGAGCCCGGGCGGCCGCCGGGCACCTGCGGGCTCTACGGCCGGAACGATGGGAGTGACGCATGAAGATCGGGCGGATCCTCTACCAAGGCGAGCCCTGCGAGGTCTCCGTGGATTGCAGCGGCTACACGATCGTCAGCCCGGGCCAGCTGGCGGGCACGCTCGTGCCCGAGCAGGACGCGGTGCTTCTGCCACCGGTGGCGCCCGGCAAGATCCTGGGAGTGGGGTGGAACTTCCGTGAGCACATGAAGGAGATGGAGGTGCGCAGGGCCGGCGGAGAGGCCGTGACTCCCGCGCCGGCGGAAGAAGTACCGCCTCCCCTCCTGTTCTTTAAGCCCTCTTCCAGCCTCATCGGCCACGGCGAGGCCATCGTCTATCCCCGGGACGCCACCCGGGTGGAATACGAAGGCGAGTTGGCCGTGGCCATCGCTCGGGAGACGCGGCGGGTGACGCCCGAGGAGGCCCGGCACGCCGTGTGGGGGTGGACCTGCGCCAACGATGTGACCGAGCGCGACCTGCAGGGTGAGGACAAGCAGTGGTGGCGCGCCAAGGGCTTCGACACTTTCGCCGTGGCAGGACCCTTCCTGGAGACCGAGGCGCCTGGTCCGGACGCGTGGATCCGCACCCGGGTCAACGGCCAGGTTCGCCAGGAGGGCCAGATGCGCGACATGATCCGCGACCCCTACGAGATCATCTCGCTGGTGAGCCAGGCCATGACCCTGCAGCGGGGCGACCTGATCATGCTTGGTACACCCCAGGGGGTCGGCCAACTCCTTCCCGGCGACGAGGTGGAGGTCGAGATCGACGGGGTGGGCTACCTGCGGAATCCGGTACGGGCCGAGGGCGAATAGGGCATCTGGAGGAGGGCCACGGTGCCGGAATCCCAGGGGCTACAGAGCCTGAGCGGCGCCCAGGTGGCGGCAGTGCTGGGGCTGCTGCCCCACCGGGAGGGCGGGTACTACGGGGAGACCTACCGCTCGCCGGTGGTTGTTCCCACCCCGGCGGGCCCGCGGGCCCTCTCCACCGCCATCGTCTATCTCCTGACGGCGGATGACCCCAGCCGCTTCCACCGCCTGCGGTTTGACGAGGTGTGGTTCTTCCACGCCGGCGCGCCGGTGGAGATGGTGTTCCTCGATCCGTTCGAGACTGTTGTCGTGGGGCGCGAGGCGCCGCAGGCCCTCGCCCCGGGGGGCCGATGGATGGGAGCGCGCGTCCTGGAGCCGGGCGTGCGGTCCGCGGCCGGGTCCGGCGCACAGGCGGAGCCGGGGGGTGGGGCGGAAGCTCTCACGGCCAGAAACCTCCTGCCGCCGCCGCAATGCAACCCGGCATTCGCGCCCGAGTCGGCCACCGGCCCGGACCCGGCCTGGGCTCTCGTGGGCTGCATGGTCTCCCCGGGGTTCGAGTACCAGGACTTCGAAGCGGGGGAGCGCGACCTGCTCCTGGCGGCATATCCCGAGGCCGCCGACTATATACGCGCCCTGACGGGCGGCTGAGAAACGAAACCCCGCCCGCACCCAGCGCGCCCCGACGGCGAAGCGTCGTTTCTCAACCGCCCTCTCGTGAAACCCGCTCACAGCGGAAATTGTTCTCCTCCAGCCTACCGCGACGCTTGAGGGGTCCGAGACCTTCGAGTAGAATCAAGCGGTACGGGCATCTGCAACCACGCGATTTTCCAGGGAGTTTCTTGAGCTCATCTTTGTCATCTCCGGCGGCCGGCACCGAAACGCCGAAACAGGCGCTCCAGCGGACGGCGGAGGAGCCGGCGCAGCAATCGCAGGACGAGCCGGCGGCACCGCCGGCCGGCTTCTGCCACCTGCACGTCCACACCCATTTTTCGGCACTGGACGGGGCCTGCAAGGTGGACGACCTGGTAGCCCGCGCGGCGGAGATGCGCATGCCCGCCCTGGCCATCACCGACCACGGCGTCCTCTCGGGCATCATCCAGTTCTACCAGCAGTGCCGCAAGGTAGGGGTCAAGCCCATCATCGGCCTCGAGGCCTACGTGGTGGAAGACCGCTTCCGCAAGGAGGGCCAGAACGAGGACCGCTGGCACCTCACCCTGCTGGCGCGGGACGAGAGGGGTACCGCAACCTGCTCAAGTTGGGCAGCCTGGCCTTCCTGGAGGGCTACTACTACAAGCCGCGCATCGACTACCGCCTGCTCAGGGAGCACGCCGAGGGCCTCATCTGCCTGTCGGGGTGCGCCAGCGGCCGGCTGTCACGTGCCCTCGAGGACGGGCAGCACGGCCGAGGCCCGAGGCGGAGATCGGACGTCTGCTCGACATCTTCGGCGGAGGCAACGTGTACCTGGAGATGCAGGAGACCGGCATCGACGAGTTGGCCCACGATCACTCCCCGGCTGGTGGAGTTGGCCGGCCAAGACCGGCCTAAGCTGGTGGCCACCAACGACGTCCACTACCTGCGCGAATCCGACGCCACCGCCCACGACGTGCTGCTCTGCATCCAGACCGGCGCGCGCCTGGCGGACGAGAATCGCATGCGCTTCTCATCCGAGGAGTTCTTCTTCAAGAGCGAAGAGGAGATGCGGCAGGCGTTCCGCGACCATCCCGAGGCCGTGGCCAACACCCTGGAGGTGGCCGAGCGCTGCAACGTCGACATCGAGCTCGACGGCATCCTGATGCCCAACTACCCGGTGCCCCGAGGGTTACGACGAGGCCGCCTACCTGCGCCACCAGTGCGAGATGGGCCTCGTCCGCCGCTACGGCGACGAGGTGACGCCCGAAATCCGCGAGCGCCTGGAGAGCGAACTGGCCGTCGTCGAGAAGATGGGCTTCCCGCCCTACTTCCTCATCGTGTGGGACTTCGTATACCTACGCCAAGGAGTCCGGCATCCCGGTGGGCCCGGGCCGCGGGTCGGCGGCCGGCTCGCTGGTGTCGTACCTGCTGGGCATCACCGACCTCGATCCGCTCCAGTACAACCTGCTCTTCGAGCGGTTCCTCAACCCGACCGCATCAGCATGCCCGACATCGACATCGACTTCTCGGTGGACGGCCGCGAGAAGGTCATCGAGTACGTGGCCGACAAGTACGGGCGCGACCGGGTGGCCCAGATCGCCACCTTCGGCACCATCAAAGCCCGCCAGGCCATCCGCGACGCCGCCCGGGTCATGGACGTCCCCTACAACGAGGCCGACCGCATCGCCAAGCTGATCCCGCCCGAGGTGCCCAACATCACGCTGGCCGACTGCCTGAGCCGACGCCAAGGGCGACCTGCGCAAGGCCTACGACTCCGACGACCTGGTGCGCCAGGTGGTCGACATGGCCCGGCCGCTCGAAGGTCTCATCCGCCAGGACTCCATCCACGCCGCCGGTGTCGTCATCTCCGACAGGCCGCTGACCGACTACCTGCCGCTCATGCAGAAGGGCGACGCCGAGGTGGTCACCCAGGTGTCCATGACCGACGTGGAGAAGCTGGGCCTGCTCAAGATGGACTTCCTGGGACTGCGCAACCTGGACGTCATCCAGAGTGCGCGGTCAGATCATCCGGGCCGGGGGCGACCCCGACTTCGACATCGAGGCCATTCCGCTGGACGACGCCGCGACCTACGCATGCTGGCCAAGGGCGACTCCGAAGGGGTGTTCCAGTTCGAGTCCAGCGGCATGCGCGATGCCCTGCGCGATATCCAGCCCACGGGGTTCGACGACCTCATCGCCCTCGTGGCCCTGTACCGTCCCGGGCCCATGGAGTTCATCCCGCATACGCCCGCAGCAAGCGGAACCCGAGCGGCGTCAAGTACGAGGATCCCCGGCTGGAGCCGATCCTGGGCCCCACCTACGGGGTCGCCATCTACCAAGAGCAGTTGATGGAGATCTCCAAGGTCATCGGCGGCTTCACCCCGGCGCAGGCCGACGATCTGCGCAAGGCCATCGGCAAGAAGATCAAGGAGAAGATGGACCTCCTGGAGCCGAAGTTCCGCGAGGGAGCGGCGGCCTACGGCACCGCTTCCCGGATCATCGACCACCTGTGGTCACTCATGGAGAAGGCCAGCGACTACTCGTTCAACAAGTCGCACGCGGCCTGCTACGCGCTCATCTCCTACCGCACCGCCTATCTCAAGGCCAACTATCCCGTCCAGTACATGGCGGCCCTCATCTCGAGCGTCATGGACACCAAGGACAAGGTGCCCTTCTACGTCCAGGTGGCCAACGACATGGGCATCGAAGTGCTGCCGCCGGACATCAACGAGTCGGTGGTCGACTTCCGCGTCGTGGAAGGGCGCATCCGCTTCGGCCTGAACGCTGTCAAGAACGTGGGCGAGACGGCTATCCGCAGCATCCTCGACGCTCGTGAGCGTGAGGGTCCGTTCACCGGAACTCTTCGACTTCTGCGAGCGGGTCGACCTGGGGATGGTCAATCAGCGGGCCGTGGAGAGCCTGGTGAAGTCTGGGGCCATGGACTCCATCGGCCCATCACGCCGGGGCATGCTCCAAGTGCTCCCCCAGGCCATGGCTCACGGCAAGAAGATCAAGGCCGACGCCGACCGGGGCCAGGGCTCCATCTTCGACCTGTTCTCCGATCCTGAGCCCGCCCCGTCGGCGGCAAAGGGCAACGGGCGCAACGGCAACGGGACCCGGACTTCCCGGAACGCGCCCCCGGTGGATATCCCCACCTCCGACTTCAGCAAAGAGGAGCTTCTCGCTCTGGAAAAGGAGACGTTGGGCCTCTACGTGAGCTCGCACCCGCTCAAAGACATCCGGCACCAGATCCGGCGCGAGGCCGGGCACCTCATCTCTCAACTGGACGATCTTCCCGATCAGACCGTCACCACGTTCATCGGTATGGTCAGTTCGGTCAAGCGGATCACCACCAAGCGTTCGGGCGAGATGATGGCCTTCGTCACCGTCGAGGGTCTGGAGGGCGCAGGTGGAGATGCTCTGCTTCCCGGCCTTCTACGGAGAACAGGGAACTGCTGGTCGAGGACAAGGTCATCAAGGTCAAAGGCCGGGTCGACCACAAGGACGAGGCCGAGATCAAGTTCATCCCGCTGGCCATCGAGCCGTTCGCTCCCAAGACCGGGCTGGAGCCCGTCGCCCTCAGCGTCGACGGCGAGTGGCTGCCCCACACGGTGCTCGACGACCTCAAGCGCATCCTGTCTCGCTTCCCCGGTCAATGCACGGTGGAGATGCACGTGCGCCACGGCGAAACGTCCCGCAGGCTGCGCTTCGGTGACGGGTTCCGGGTCGACCCGCAGACCAGTCTCTTCGCCGAGCTCAAAGCCTTGCTCGGCGAAGCCTGCGTGTGCCAGGGCCTGCCCCGTAGCGCCGCACCGAACGGCGCCGGCTACGGCCCCGGGGGCGGCGCGGCCGACGGTGCTGGCAGAGCCGCCGGCAGCGGCGCGGGTAGCAGCCCCGGCAAGTAGAGGCCGCGGCAATGCAGATCCAAGAGCTCACCTCAGCAGGGGTCCCCTCGGCTGTCGCCGCCTTGCGTCCTCCCGAAGAATCGAGCCGGGAGGTGGCCGATCGGGTAGCCGCTCTGCTCGCCGACGTCCGGAGCCGGGGCGACGCCGCGGTCGCCGCGGCCACGGCCCGGTTCGACTGGCCCGGGGCCCGGGCCGACACCATCGCGGTGCCGGCGGCCGACCTCGAGGTCGCCTACGCGACGGCGGACCCCGAGCTTCTGGCGGCTCTGCAGACCGCCCGCGACAATTGCACCTTCTTCCACTGCCACGAACTCCGGGACGATTGGGAAGCGTCCGGTCCCCAGGGGCAGAGACTGGGTATTCGTCATCTTCCCGTGGCGCGGGCAGGGCTGTACGTGCCGGGCGGACTGGGCGCCTACGCTTCCACGGTCATCATGAACTCGGTGCCGGCCCTGGTGGCAGGCGTCGCTGAGCTCATCGTCTGTACGCCCCCGAGGCGTGACGGCGCCGTGAACCCCTCTGTACTGGCCGCCGCGCGGCTCATGGGGATCGACCGAGTGTTCCGCGTGGGAGGGGCTCAGGCCATCGCGGCCATGGCCTACGGCACCGAGACCGTCCCCCGGGCGGACGTCATCTGCGGCCCGGGCAACGCGTACGTCATGGAGGCCAAGCGTCAGGTCTACGGCACCGCGGGCATCGACAGCTTGGCGGGTCCGAGCGAGGTACTCATCGTGGCCGACGGGACCGCCCGCCCCGACTGGGTGGCGCTCGACATGCTTGCCCAGGAGGAACACGGGAGCGGGGCGGAGGCTGTTCTGATCACCGAGTCGGAGGAACTGTGCCGGGCAGTGGAGGAGGCGCTCGTGCGGCTGGGCGGAGAGCGGCCCGGTCCGTCGGCGCCAGGCGCGCCGCCGGCCATCCCTGGCGTTGCCGGTCTCGGCGGGCATCGTTTTTGGGCTTTCCATCCGGCCGCCGGGGAGGATTTCCTCAAGCTGGCCGCCGCCCTCGTGAACACGTACGCTCCCGAACACCTAGAAATCCAGGTGGCCGACGCCCGGGGGTTCATGCAGGCGGTGCGTTCGGCGGGGGCGGTCTTTCTCGGTCACGGAACGCCTACGGCCTTCGGTGACTACATCGCCGGGAGCAACCACGTGCTACCCACCGGCGGCACGGCCCGCTTCTCGTCGCCCCTGTCGGTGGACACCTTCATGCGCAAGTCGTCGTACGTCGAGTTGCCCCCCGAAGCGGCCCGGGCGCTGGCAGGGCACTTGGCGCGGATCGCCGACAGCGAAGGGTTCTTCTTCCATCGCCGCTCGGCGGAGGCGCGCACCGAAGGCGAGTGGTAGCTACCCGGTGGCGGCCCAGGCTTCGGCCCGCTTGTCCTTGAGGTCGGCGAGGAACCGGTCTACCAGGGCCGGATCCAGTTGAGTACCCGCGACCTTCATGAGTTCGGCCTTCGCCTGGCGGGTTGTGAGACGTCTGCGGTAGGGTCGATTGGCCACCATGGCCGAATAGGCGTCGGCGACGGCCAGGATACGGGCCAGGAGAGGGATCTCCTCGCCGGCAAGCCCCCGGGGATAGCCGCTGCCGTCATGTCGTTCGTGGTGGGAGTGCACCACCTCGAGCACCTCGGCCACCCGCGGGAGATCGCGAATGATTGACTCGCCGATGTCCACGTGCGTCCGCACCGTGCACTCTTCGTCGCTGGTGAGGGGGGCCGGTTTTCGGAGCAGGCGGGGACGAAGTCCGATCTTGCCGACGTCGTGGAGCAAGGCTGCCAGCCTCAGGGTCTCCAGCGATTCTTTCGGGAGTCCGAGAACCTCGCCCAGATGCGAGGCATAAATCACCACCTGGTCCGAATGCCTGCGGGTGTAGTGGTCGCGGGCGCCCACGACGTCCATGAGCCTGCTGGCCACGGACTGTAGTCCTCCGCCTGCTGGCTCTGGTCCCTCGGTCGCCCCGGCGTCGGTGATCGTGTCGCCCCCGCGTTGTTTGGAGGCGTAGAGGCTTGCGTCGGCGGCTCCTACTAGGCGGGCCAGGGAATCGGCGTCGTCCGGGTACGTGGCCAGCCCGAAGCTCAGTCTCAGCGGGATTGCCGGGCCCTTGCCGGCCGTGAAGGGCTTGGACCCCAGTTGGTGGCGCAACCGTTCGGCCAGCCGGAAGGCGCCTTCGCGATCCGTATCGGGAAGGACGAGCATCATCTCGTCGCCTCCCACCCGGCCCGCGAAGTCGCGGTGCCTCAGCACTCCCCGGATGATGTCGCTCACCTTGGCCAGGACCTTGTCACCGGCGGGATGGCCGTAGGTGTCGTTGAGCAGTTTGAAGTCGTCGAGGTCTAGCATCACCACCGAAAGCCGGCCGCCGTGTTGCTCCACGCGCGTTCCCTCTAGGGCCAGACGGTCGTGGATGCCCCCGTGGTTGAGGAGCCCGGTGAGCGGGTCTCTCTCTGCCAGGCGAAGGGCTTCTTCGTACCGTCTGACGTTGTCGATAGCGGTAGCCAGATGGGCTGCGACCGCCTGTGTCAGATCAGGCCCGTCCTCGTCCGAGACCGATTTCGACAGCCATAGCGTGCCGATGTGCTCGGCGCGGGCGCTCAGCCTCACCTCCTGCGGGCGCACGCCGGAAGACACCGTCGGAATAACAGTGGCGGTGCCGATCTCCGGCACTTCTGTGGCACGACCGACGGCGGCGGCGACGGTCTCGGTGCCGTCGGCATCGTTCAGGGCGATCCAGGCGCTTTCGCACTTGGCTACCGAGCGGGCCAGCTCGAGACCGCTCTGCATGACCTCAGCCAGGGTACGCAGGCTGTTGAGATGATTGGCGCGGACGTTGAGCTCTTCCAGTCGGTCGGAGAGCTCGGCCAGCGCATCGACCTGACCTCCGAGTTGTTTGGAGAGGTTCGAGAGGCCGGCGGTGAGCCTGCGGTTGTCGAGGAGGGTGACATACTGGCGTATCACGAGTAGCGCCACGAGGCCGATGCCCAGGTAGACCAAGGCTCCGGTGTCGCTGGTCCAGCGGACCCCGTAGCGGGTGAACTGCATCCAGAGCATCGCGCCGACCAAAGGCAGGGCCAGATACGGCACCAGCACGCGGGAATAGCGCCATCTGAATCCGTCGTCTCGTGGAGCAGAGATATCGGGCCGGGGCTGGCCCTCGGCCGTCCTCGCGCGCCGCGCCCCCGGGTACATCCCCATTAACGCCGCGACGCCGGCAAGCGCGAACACCAGGGCCCACAGCGAGTCCAGCAGACCTCCTGACTGGTAGCTGCCTTTCTGGACCAGGGTCACGAAGTACAAAGAGTCGGCCACCACTTGAATCAGAAACGCGACCCATATGACGATGAGAAAGCGGGGTGGGCGCCCGCGGAACGGGCCCAGCAGCACAGAGGCAAAGGCCATGATGACCAGAAGGTCGCCCAGCGGATAGGCCAGACTGATGAGTTGCTCTGTGCCGGAGTCGGCAGACCGTAGCAGCGGTGCGAGCAATAGCGGCCACGCCAGCCCGGCGGCACCGAGGGTGAACATCATGGCGTCGAGGGCCGTCTCCGCTGCCCGCAAGCGGCCGGCAGCCTTCCACATCGAGAAGACGACTGTCAAGAAGGCCAAGGGATAAGAGATCAGGTAGCCGAAGTCGGCCACCGAGGGAGTCGGCGGCGAGGTACGTAGGACCACCTCGTACCATCCATAGGCGCCGTCGGCGACGAGATTGGCCAGGAGCCATAGGCCCAAGAGCAGCCAGGTCCAGCGGTACGGGCTCGAGCGATTCTTGTGGAAGGCGATGCAGGTGAGCGCGAGGGCGCCGGTCTCGAGTAGCGGCAGTGCGAGGTCGACCAATGTTGCCGCTTGCGCAGACCCGACGGGCATGAAAGCAGAGAGTACGTGCACCACCGCCACGAAGGTGACGAGCACGAATCCTCCGGACAGCACGCGACGGTCGACGGGCATAGCTCTCCTTAGCCTCCTCTCAAGGCCTGCTTCCACGCTTATCGGCATCGTGAGGCCCCCGCTTGAAGCCAGGGCGGCCCCCGGGCGGTCCTGCGACCCTGTGCTATGCTCCGAGGGACTAGCGGCCTGCTAGGCCACATGGGAACCTCTACCACGGAGGCGGCAGTGCAGCCCCACAGCTCCCCGACGTCCCCGGGAACGGGTGGCCGAAAAGCCAGCATCGAGCGCAAGACTCGGGAGACGAGCGTCTCGGTCCGGTTGGACCTTGATGGCTCCGGCAAAGCGACCATATCCACCGGTTTGGGTTTCTTCGACCACATGCTGGAACTCGTCGCAGGTCACGGATTCTTCGACCTCACTGTCGAGGCTCGGGGGGATCTGCAGACCGGTGGCCACCACACGGTGGAGGACGTGGGCATCTGCCTGGGGTCGGCTCTGGCCGAGGCCTTTGGAGACAAGCGCGGCATCAACCGCTACGGAAGCATGCTGGTGCCTATGGACGAGTCGCTGGTCTTGGTGGCCCTGGACCTGAGTGGACGGCCCTACTTTGCCTACGAGGGCGGCCCCGTCGGTGAGGCGATCGCCGGGTTCGACGCCGGCCTGGTGGCGGAGTTCTTCCGCGCCCTGGTCAACCACGCCCGCTTGACCATGCACGTTCGCGTGCTGGCGTCCGGGGATCTCCACCACACCATCGAGGCTATGTTCAAAGCCTTCGGCAAAGCGCTTCGGCAGGCGGTCGAGGCTGATCCCCGGGCCACAGGCATCCCTTCCACCAAAGGGGTGCTGTGAGTCCGTTCGCGTCCTCCGCCCGGAATGGCGCGCTCTACATCGTCGATTATGGCTCCGGGAACTTGCGCTCCGTCCAGAAGGCCTTTGAACATGTGGGAGTCCCGGCGGTAGTCGGATCGGATCCGGCGGCTATGGAGAATGCCGCCGCGCTGGTTCTTCCGGGAGTGGGCGCCTTCGGCGCGGCCATGGCCCAACTGGAGGGCAAGGGTCTGGTGGAGCCGCTTGTGGACCGCATCAAGGCGGGGGTTCCCTTTCTTGGAGTGTGCCTGGGGCTGCAACTCCTGTTCGAAGCCAGTGAGGAGGACCCGGGGGTACCGGGGCTCGGTCTTCTGCGGGGCGACGTGCGGGCGCTGCCGGCCTCGGTCAAGGTGCCGCACATCGGCTGGAACCAGGCCGAACTGTGCACCTGCTCGGACCTATTCGAGGGGATCCCCGGTGGCTCCGCCTTCTATTTTGTGCACAGCTACGCAGTGGTGCCGCGCTCCCCGGGTGAGGTTCTCTGCATGACCGACTATGACGGAGTGACGTTTGTCTCGGGCATAGAGACCGACAACCTGGCCGCGGTGCAGTTCCATCCGGAGAAGTCGAGCACCCTGGGTCTGCGCTTCTACCACAACTTTGCCCGCAGGGCGGGGCTGGTGGACGCGTGAGGCTCCTGCCCGCCATCGACATCCGGGGCGGCCGCTGCGTGCGGCTGCGGCGGGGTGACTTCGCCGACGAGACGGTGTTCGGCGACGACCCGGTCGCCATGGCCCGGTCCTGGGCGGCCGAGGGGGCGCGCTACCTCCACGTCGTTGACCTGGACGGCGCCCGCGAGGGGGCGCCCCGGAACTTCGACCTGATACGGTCCATAGCCGAGGCCGTCCCCATCCCAGTCGAGGCCGGGGGAGGATTCCGAGACGAGGCGGCGCTCGAGTTGATGCGGCAAAGCGTGGTGGCCAAGGCCATCCTGGGGACCAGCGCTGTGGAGGACCAGGCCTTTCTTTCACGAGCCTTGGAGCTCCTGGGGCCCGGCAGGGTGGTCGTGGCTGTGGACGCTGAGGACGGATTGGTGAAGACGCGGGGCTGGCAGGAGCAGAGTGGGGTCCGGGTGCTCGACCTGGCACACGAGCTCGAGACTCTGGGAGTGTGGGAAATCCTCTACACCGACATCAGCCGGGACGGCATGATGCAGAGCATCAACCTCGACGGACTGCGGGGATTGGCTGAGAACACCTCCCTGGAGATCATCGCCTCGGGAGGGGTGACCAGCCTGGACGACCTGCGGGCCATCAAGGAACTGGAGCCCCTGGGAGTCACAGGGGTGATCGCCGGACGGGCGCTCTACGAGAAGCGCTTCACGGTGGCCGAGGCCCGAGCCATCCTGGACAGCGATCTGCAGGGCTGTTGCGGTGTACCTCGAGGTAGCGCCGCCTGCGGCCGCGGGCCCGAGCAGGGCACCCTGGCGCCGACCCGGCCGGAGGGCGGCGCCTGATGCATCTCAAGCGCATCATCCCCTGCCTGGACGTGGACCGGGGGCGCGTGGTGAAGGGCACCAACTTCCTGGATATCCGCGATGCGGGCGACCCTGTTGAGCTGGCCTCCCGGTACGATAGAGAAGGCGCCGACGAGGTGGTGTTCCTCGACATCACCGCTTCCCACGAGAAGCGCGACACGATTGTTGAACTGGCCCGACATTGCGCCGAGGAGCTTTTCATCCCCTTCACCATCGGTGGCGGCATCCGCAGCGAGGAGGACGTCCGGGCCCTGCTCAGCGCCGGCGCGGACAAGGTGTCGCTGAACTCGGCGGCCATCCGCGACCCCGATCTCATCTCCGCCTGCGCGCGGCGCTTTGGGTCGCAGTGCGTGGTCCTCGCCATCGACGCGAAGCGCGGGGAGGGCGCCCACTGGGAGGCATACCTCAACGGGGGCCGGGTGCCCGCCGGGCTCGACGCCGTCGAGTGGGCGGCTCGTGGGGTGGCCCTGGGGGCCGGGGAGATCCTCCTCACGTCCATGGACCGCGACGGCACCAAGGACGGCTACGATCTGGAGCTCACCCGAGCTGTGGCTGAAAAGGTCAACGTGCCGGTCATCGCCAGCGGGGGAGCAGGGACGCTCGATCACCTGGTGGAGGTCATCAAGGAGGGCAAGGCCGACGCGGTCCTCGCCGCTTCCATCTTCCACTACGGCGAGTATTCCATCCGTCAGGCCAAGGAGCACATGGCGGCTCACGGGATCCCGGTAAGGCTGTAGCGCCCAGCTGGTCGCGGCCCCGGTCCGGCCCGCGTCCGCCGCGCCGCCGGGGCGCTACTCGATCTTCGGTTCCGGCTTGAGGATCACGCCCCGCTGGCGTTTTCCGTTGATGATCACCAGCAAAGGTTCCTCGAGGTGCAGGCGCCGGACGTAGCCGATGTCCTTCACGGCCGGCTGCGCCGCCAGCCAGGCCCAATCGACGAGGCCTTCGCCCTCATCCGGGTTCACCGTGAAGTAGCCTACCCGGAACGACGTCAGGTTCTGAAAGAAATGGCTCCCCTGTGAGGGGGTGACCGTCATGTCCTTGAGCCCCGACTCCACGATCACCCGGGCGCCCGCGATCTGCTCCCAGGTGACCGGGATGCCCAGCCAGGGGTCGGCGGAGCCCCACCGGCCCAATCCGAAGAGGATGTAGGGTACGCCTTCGGCGACCAACTCCGCGTTCAGCCGGGCCACCTGGGCGGCGATCTCGGCGGTCTTCGCCCGGTCGAAGCGGTCGAAGTCCACAGCCACCACGTCCCGCAGGTGGGCCAACTTCCCGTTGCCGAGCACGCTGCTCGAGCGGGCCAACACTTGCTCCGGCGGGGAGTCCTCGGTGTCGAGTTCCTCCTGCTCAGGCGACAGCGCCATAGGCCGCAACTGCAGAAAACCGAAGTCGACAGGCCTGCCTGGAGCGCGGGATAGTTCGACTGCGAATTCGATCTCCACCTCGGTGTTCATGCCCCAGCGGCCCAACTCCAGCAGGCGGGCGAAGACGCCCGGGAGCGGTAGGGACTTGCGCTTGAGAAGAGAAGTGAAGCTCACGAGCCGGACCCCCGGGCGGGAGATGCCTTCGTAGACGGCGTCATTCTCGCGATCGTAGGTGGAGGCCACCGGCCCGAGGGTCCCGTCGCCCTCCGCCACGGCCAGGGGATGATGCCGCTCGGTCAACTCGCCGCCATCCTCCATCTCCAGAGCCACGAACTCCCGCTGGGAATTGGCGAGCATGTCCTTGACCGTGGAGAATTGGATGGGATTGCGGGGGTGCTGGGGCGAGAACGAGAGGGCTTGTCCCCCCTCTACGACGGTCCTGCCCAGCCCCAGCGCCATGGCCACGACGCCTTCCTCGGCGGCGAGCGGCGCGGCGGGGTAGAAGTTGTGCGAACGGGCCACGCCGGCGAGGCTTGGATAGAAGCGGCTTCCGTGCCGGGAGCCCACCATCTTCTGGACGATCACCGCCATCTTCTCTTCCTCGAGGCGGTACGGAGTGACCCGGAAATAGTTCTTGGCGTACGTCAGGAACGTCGAGGCAAACACCCGCTTCACCGCTCGGACCAGTTGCTCCAGACGCACACCGGTGTCGGTATGGGCATTGGGCAGCATGTAAGTCTTGTAGACGCCGGCCAGGGGCTGATACTGGGAGTCCTCCAGCAGACTCGACGAGCGCACGGCCAGAGGATACCGTACCAGCTCCAGGTAGGCGGCCAGCCGAGCCTCGACGTCGGCGGGGAAGGTGGCGGCCACAAAGCGCCGCTCTATCTCGGCGTCGTCGTCGCTGGCCATTGCGAAATGACGCAGGTCGTTCTCCTCGAGGAAGCGGTCGAAGATCTCGCTGGCGAGCACGAGGCAAGGAGGCACCGTGATCTGCACGCCCTCGAACTGGTCGGTCACGTCGAAGTCCCGGAGCAGATGGCGGACGAAGGCCAGCGCCCGAGCCTTTCCCCCCAGCGACCCCTCCCCGATACGGGCGAAGCTGTTTTCCGGGTCGAACGAGCTGGGATCGAAGTCGCTCACCAGCTCCCGTGTCAACTCCCGGCGGTACGCGTCGATCTCACCGATGAGGTAGCTCCGCCGGTCTTCGATGTCCTGGAAATCGGCGGAGGTCCGGGGCCGCAAGTGGTGGGCCAGATGGAACTCTGTGCGGGCCTTGAGCCAGCGGGAGAAGTCGTTGCGCTCGGCGTGGTAGGCGATGGACTCCGCGGGGACCGTGCGCAGAAGTTCCATCAGCTCCTTGAGGGTCCGCGCGCGTCCGACCGCGATGCCGTCCGGCAGCCGGAAGACGAAGTCGCCGAAGCCGAAGTTATTGAGCATAAAGCTGCGCAAATCCTCCAGCAGCGTGGGCGATCCCTTCAAAAGGAACTGGGCGCCCACCTCGCGGGCCATCGGCTCGGTGTCCGTACGGCTCGATTGCAGCAGCACCGGGATGTCGCGGTATGCCGCCCCGACCTTGCGGGCGAACTCGGCGCCGGCCAGCGGGTCGAGCCGGCCCTCATGGGGGAACTCGATGTCGGAGATCACTCCCAGGACGTCCTCACGGTAGGCGGAGAAGTAATCCCAGGCCTCCTCGAAGGTGGCGCAGAGGAGGATCTTCGGCCGGGCCCGCATGCGCAGGATCTTGTGGGCCACGTTCACGCCCTCGGTGATGAGCGATTGCGACTGGTTGATGATCTCGGTGTACATCGTGGGGAGGAACGACGAGTAGTAGCGGATGTTGTCCTCGATGAGCAGGATCACCTGGACCCCCGCCACCCCCGTGTCGTACGCCACGTTGAGCTTGTCTTCCATGTACTTGGTGATGCCCAGGAGGATGCGGGAGTCGCCCTGCCACAGGAAGACGCGTTCCAGAGCGCGGGTATCGCGGTGGGACATGAACTCGGCCAGCTCGCCGCCGTCGTACGCGAGCAGAATCACAGGGATGTCCAGGCCGGCCTTCTTGACTTCGGCTGCCAGCGCGGCCGCGTCCATGTCGCCTGCGTTGACCGCCGTGACGATCAGGTTGAAGCGGCGGTTCGCCGAGGCCAGCGCGATGGCCTCGGCGCCGGTCGCCACATGATGCAGGCCGGTGGTGTGGTGGAGGTTGAGGTCGAGGAACTCGTTCAGCAGCAGCTCGTCGAGCTGCCCGTCCTCCTGCAGGATGAACGTGTCATAGGTGCTCGAGACCAGGATGATGTTCTCCACCCGCCTGGCCATGAGGTGGTGGAAGTCGTACGAGTGCTGCCACTCCCGCTTGTCGGGCTGGGGAGTCCCGAGGGTCACACCACCCCCTGATCCATCATAGCGTTGGCCACCTTGAGGAAGCCGGCGATGTTCGCCCCGTTCACGTAGTTGCCCGGGGTGCCGTACTCGGCAGCCGCATCCACGCACGCCTGGTGGATGTTCTTCATGATCTCCTGGAGCCGTTCGTCCACCTGGTCTCGCAGCCAGCATACTCGCATGGAGTTCTGGCTCATCTCCAGGCCGGAGGTAGCCACCCCGCCGGCGTTGGCCGCCTTGCCCGGGGCGTAGAGGATGCCGGCGTCGAGGAACACCTGCACGCCCGCCACCGTGGTGGGCATGTTCGCTCCCTCGCAGACCAGGAAGACGCCGTTCTTGAGCAGATTGCGGGCGTCTGTTTCGTTGATCTCGTTCTGCGTGGCGCAGGGGAAGGCACACTGCGCGGGCACGTCCCATTGGGGTGAATGGTCGGCGGTGGGGTCGAAAGCGGTGTAGACGGCCTCAGGGAACATCCCGGCGTAGGCCGTGATGCGGCCTCGGTAGACGTTCTTGAGCTCTTTGAGGTAAGCGAGCTTCTCGCGCGTGATCCCGCGCTCGTCGTAGATGAAGCCGGTCGAGTCGGAGGCGGATACCGGCTTGCCGCCCAGGTCGATGATCTTCTCGAGCGCGAACTGGGCCACGTTGCCCGAGCCGGAGACCAGACAGGTCTTTCCCTCCATAGCCTCGCCCCGGGTGGCCAGCATCTCGGCGGCGAAGTAGACGAGACCATAGCCCGTGGCTTCCGGCCGGATGCGAGAGCCGCCCCAGTCGACGCCCTTGCCGGTGATGACACCGGAGAAGTTGTTCGCGATGCGCTTGTATTGACCAAACAGGTAGCCGACCTCCCTGCCACCCACACCGATGTCGCCGGCCGGCACGTCCGTGTCGGGGCCGATGTGACGGTGAAGCTCGGTCATGAAGCTCTGGCAAAAACGCATGACCTCGGCGTCGGACTTACCTTTGGGGTCGAAGTCCGAGCCGCCCTTGCCTCCGCCCATGGGAAGCGTGGTGAGCGCGTTCTTGAACACCTGCTCGAAAGCGAGGAACTTGAGGATGCCCAAGGTCACACTGGGGTGGAACCTGAGACCCCCCTTGTACGGACCGATGGCCGAGCTCATCTGGACCCGGAAGCCGCGGTTGATCTGGATCTCGCCCTCGTCGTCCACCCACGGGACCCGGAACATGATCACCCGCTCCGGCTCCACCAGCCGCTCCAGGATCTTGGCGGCCCGGTATTCCGGGTGGCGATCGATGACGGGCTGCGTCGACTCCACCACCTCGAGTACCGCCTGATGGAACTCCGGCTCCGCCGGGTTCTTGGCCTTGACAAGCGCGACGATCTCCTCGGCGTACCCTTGCATGGCCCCTCCGTCGGCCCGCCGCCTTATCGGCGGGGGCGTGGTTGCGCGAATGGCGGCTCGCAGTCCATGATAAGTCTGCAGGGCGCAGAAGGTCCACAAGGAGCACGCCATGGAGCAGACCGGTACCCAGGGGCCCCCGCCGATGGCCCCAGGCCCCAGCCCTCAGTCCCAGCCGCCCGGCGGCAAGCCCCGCCACCACTATCGCTACCGCTCTCTGTTCTGGCCCATGGTGCTCATCGGGGCCGGCGTTGTTTGGCTGCTCTACAGTCTCGATGTCGTCTCCACCTCCAACCTTGCCGTCCTGGGACTGGTCTGGCCGGTGTTCGTCATCGGCATCGGCGTCGGACCTCCTCGTGGGCCACCGGTCTCCGATCTGGCGAGCGCTGCCGTCGGCGTGGTAACCGTCGGCATCGTGGTCGTCTCGTTGGCGGTCGGTCCCAGCCTGGGCTGGGTGGGCAGCACCGAACTCACGACCGAGACCTTCAGCACTCCGGTCGGCGAGGCCACCCAGGCCCAGATCGAGATGGGGCTTTCCGGCTACACGACGTCTATCCACGCCCTTCCGGACGGCTGCCGCTCCGACACGGCCTTTGTTGTCGGCCACGCTCACGCACCGGGGCACCGTGGACTTCAGCGCCGAAGGGACCACCAACAAGACGGTGACCCTCGAGTCGGGCAGCGGCTGGCAGTGGTGGCAGAGGATCGGCAACGACACCGCGACCCCCTGGGACATCGGGCTCGATGCCGGGCTGCCCCTCGACATCGTCGTGCGCGCTTCCTCGGGTTCGAACACCGTGGACCTGACGGCGCTCTGCAGCTGCGCACGCTGGAGGTGCACGCCAGTTCGGGCGACAGCCAGATCGTGCTCCCGGACGGGCCGATGAGCGCGTCCCGTCTGCCCGAAGTGTCGACTCGCAGAGCAGTTCGGGGCGGATGGAGGTCCAGGCGCCCGACGGCTCCGCCTTCGCCATGAAGGTCGACATGAGTTCCGGGGACACTCGGGTCACCACGGGACGAGGACTCCACCGCCGACCTCGGCTTCCGCGGCTCGAGCGGCCAGTTCGTGCTCACGGTGGCACGCCGGGCCAGGCACTGAGGGTGGAGGTCCGGCAGGATATCTTCCGGCTGACGTAGACCTGCCCGAGTGGGCTCACCGCGCATCTCGGGGAGCGGCAAGGAGGGCGTCTGGCAGACGGCCGGGTATGAGTCCGCCGCCAACAGGGTAAACCTGGTCATCGAGAGCATGAGCTCGGGGACGGTGAAGGTGCAGGTAGGAGGGCTGATCGTGGAGTTGCGGCGGGCGACCAAGGAGCAGATCGCCGGACTGCGCGCGGCGAAGCAGCGCAGAATCGGCCTGCCGATCGTCCCCGGCTTCTACGCCGGCTTGGTCGACGAAGCCGAGCCCTTCCTGGTGGTCGAGGCGTGCGACCGCCACCGCCTCCATGCTGCCGGCGGCGCCCGGCTGCCGGCGACCGGGCGCCCGAGAGCATCCTCGGTTACGCCCTGCTGCTGGGCCGGGAGCACGAGGGCCACGTCCACACCACCCTCGTCGAGTTGGGCCTCGGGCCAGGAGCACCGGGACCGCTACGAGGACGTGCTCGACCTCCTCCGGGACACGGCCAAGCCCACAGCCTATCTCGTGCGCACCGACGACTGCCGCTTGAACGCCACGCTGCTGGCCCGCGGGCTGCAGGTGGAGGCGACCGCGCTGGTCATGGTGCCCGAGGAGAGCGCGCGCCGGCCGTGGCCGCGCCGGCGGCCTCGCCGGCGCCGGCCGGAGCCGAGCTGGCCCCTCTGGCGCCGCGCCCCAACCTGCCGTCGCCGCGGGTGACCCGTCGGCTGGAGACTCGTCGCCTCACGCCGCCCACGTCCCGGCCATGCCGAACTGCTCCTGCCTGAGGCCCGAAGACCCGGGAGCCGGCCATCATCACCACGGACCCACCGCCGCCGAGACCCTAGAGCGAAGTGCGCTCCATGGCGGAGGCCGGCGAGGGTTGGGTGCTGCTTGGAACGGGGCCACCCCCAGGCGGTGGTCGCCCGCCTTCGGATGGAGGAGGCCGGGTACGAGCTGCTCGACTTCATCGTGGCCCAGGGGGAGGAGGCCGGGCTGTCCTGGGCGTTCGCCCGGGCGACCGAGGCGGTCTCGGCCGCCGGCGCGCAGGCCGGCGGCGGTCATCGACGCCCTCGATCCGGTGCGCCGCCGCATCATGCGCGGAGCCGGCTACTACACCGCGGCCGCATACATGGTGTTCTACGACCCGGCGGCCGGCCGCCCGAGCGTCCCCAGCCTCAGCCTCGACGAACTGCGGGCCATGATGCAGCGCAAGGAGCGGTTCCATCTGGTGGACGTCATGGGCGAGGAGCATTGGCGTGCAGGCCACCTTCCGGGTTCGGAGTGGATCGACTTCCGGGGACTGGGGCAGGAGGCCCGCAAGCGCTACAAGGAGGACGACATCGTCGTCGTCTACTGCAACGGCTTCACCTGAGAGGCCAGCAGCATCGCGGCTGATAAGCTGCGACAGCTCGGGTTCACCAAGGTGTGGGACTTCACCGGCGGGCTGAGGGAGTGGCTCGCGGCCGGACTGAAGCTGGAGAGTTCATGAGGGAGTCGCTGATCGACAGGGCCTCCGATCGAGAGGCTGTTCCTGGTCGCCGGCGCTCTCCGCGCTGGAGTCATCGACGCTCTGGCCGCGGGGGAGCCGCTCGGCGCCACCGCTGTGGCGGCGCGTGCGGGCACCGACGGGCGGGCCACGCTCGTGGTGCTGGAGGCGCTGGCCGGTGAAGGCCTCGTTGAGCGCGAAGGGCCGTTGCCGGAGGCACCGGTTCAGACGGGGGCGGGAATCGACGATAGGGGCGCGCCGGCGACCGCCGGGGCTCCCGAGGGCGCCCCTGCCGGCACGGGCGCGGGCCCCGGGTCAGGCGCCACTCCGGCCGCCACTCCGGCCGCCGCGGACGCCTCCCTCTACCGGCTTACCCCTTTGGGGCGGGCCCATCTCGTCGATCCGGGGCCGGACCTCGAGCGCTGGCAACTCCTACATCAGGCGCGCAAAGCCCGGGGCTGGCTGGAGCTACCGGACGTCATCCAGACCGGACGTCCACGCCCGCGGGATCCGGCGGAGCGCGACATCAAGACCATGATCTCGGCCATGGGGGAGCGGGACCCCGACATTGTCGACGAGATCGTCGACCGCTGCCTGGCCTACGCCGGTTCCATCAGGAGCATGATCGACGTAGGAGGAGCCGTCGGCCACGTGGCCCGGGGGTTCTCTCGTTGCGGCGTACGAGCCACCCTCTTCGACCGGCCGGACGTGTTGCCGTTGGCGCGCGACTTTCTTGGCGACGAGGCGGGCGACATCGCGATGGTGGACGGCGACTTCACCGAAGCGCTTCCTCCGGGGCCCTTCGACCTGGTTTACTTCGGCAACGTTTTCCACATCTACAGCCCAGCCGTCGACGCGCGGGTCACCCGTGCGGCGTTCGAGGCCGCTTCGCCGGGAGGGACCATCGCCATCCAGGACTACCTGTGGGGCCGCAGTCGCCGGGCGGCCATCTTCGCCGTCAACATGCTGCAGGCCACCGAGGACGGTGGTGTATGGAGCGAGGCCCAGCTCAGGGACTGGTTGAGCGCCGCGGGCTTTGGCAAGATAGAGGTGCTCGATCTGGAGACGGCCGGCACCCAGCTGGTCCTGGCCGGACGGCCGCTGTAATTCCGGCGCGACCGGCGCCCCGGTGAACGTGGCCGCCGGCAGCCGCTGGGGAACCGAGACGGGAGACTGGATGGAACGCTACCTGCTACGGGACGATATCTGGTGGGCGGGCGCGATCGACTGGGATGTGCGCGACTTCCACGGCTACGAGACTCCCCGGGGGACCACGTACAACGCCTACCTGATCCTGGACGAGAAGGTGGCGCTCATCGACGGCTGTCGCGAGGGGTTCGGCCCGGAGATGCTGGCCCGGGTGATGGGCTGCTGCGGAGGCCGGCCGGTCGACTATCTGGTGATCAACCACGTGGAGCCCGACCATTCTGGCGCCATCCCCTGGCTGGTCGAGCGGCTCATGCCGGAGCGCATCTTCTGCTCCAAGCGGGCCAAGGAGGCGCTGGCCCTCTACTACGGAACGGAGCGGGCCGAGGCCTGGGATCTGCAGGTGGTGGCCACCGGAGACGAAGTGTCGCTGGGGCGCCACACCCTGCAGTTCATCGAGGCGCCGATGCTGCATTGGCCGGACAGCATGTTCACTTACGTGCGCGAAGCCAAGACCCTCCTACCCAACGATGCCTTCGGTCAGCACCTGGCCACGTCGAAACGCTTCGCAGACGAGGTGGACCAGGGCGTCCTCATGGAGGAGGCCTCCAAGTACTACGCCAACATCCTCATGCCTTTCGGCAGCCCCATCGAGAAGATGCTGGGCAAGATCGGCGAGATGGGCTTGGAGATCGAAGTCATCGGGCCCAGCCACGGGGTCATTTGGCGGCGCCCCGAGGATATCGCCAAGATCGTCGGTGCCTACGCCGGCTGGAGCCGCTTCGAGGCGCCGGAACGGGTGGTCCTCCTTTACGACACCATGTGGCACTCCACCGAGAAGATGACCATGGCCATCGAGGACGGCGTGGCTCAAGAAGGGGTGGAGTGCGCGGTGCTCAAACTGAGCGTCAACCCGCGCTCGGAGCTCGCCCGCCAGGTGCTCGAGTCGCGAGCCTTCCTGGTCGGATCTCCCACCCTCAACAACACCATGTTCCCCACGGTGGGAGAGTTCCTCACCTATCTACGGGGCCTGCGTCCCAAGAACCGCATCGCAGGGGCCTACGGCTCCTACGGCTGGGGAGGAGGGGCGGTCAAGCAGGTGGATGCCGAACTGCGGGCGCTGGGGCTCGACATGCTCGACCCGCTGGACGCGCGCTACATGCCCACTGCCGCCGACCTCGAAGCCTGCCATGAGTTGGGGCGCAAAGTGGCCCGCATGGTGAAGGGCGAGCAGGGGTGACACCATGACCGTGACCGTGCTGGGCCTGGCCGGCAGCGCCCGGAGAGGCGGCAACACCGACACCCTGCTCGACTGGTGTCTGGAGGCGGCTCGGGGTGAAGGCGCGGAGGTGGTGCGGTTCCCCCTATACGACCTCGATCTGCGGGGTTGCCGCGCCTGTGACGCCTGCTTCAAGGACGGGCAGTGCATCCAGCAGGACGATATGCATACGCTGTACCCATATCTGCGGACAGCCGACTCGGTGGTGCTCGCCGCCCCCGTCTATGCCATGGGCATGCCGGGCGTCCCCAAGATCATGATCGACCGCTGTCAGCCGTTTTGGGCCCTCAAGTACGTGCTCCAGCGACCCTTGAACGAGCCGGGCGGACCGGAACGGCTTGGGGCGTTCCTTTCTTGCGGGGGCACGACATTCGCCCATCTCTTTGAATGCAGCCAGCGCACCACGCGATATCTGTGGCACGTGCTGGGTATAACTTCTGCGGGGGAGTTGCTCTATCCGGGGGTGGACGCCCGCGGTGACGTGTTGAAACAGGATGGTGCCAAGACTGCGGCCGAGGATATCGGCCGGCGGCTGGGTCAGCAGCGCTAGTCGGCACTTCTGGCCGGCGGATAAACGAAAGGGGGGCGGGTGGCCAACGACGTGAGGACCTGCATGAACTGCGGCAAGCCGATGGCGGACAGGGTCGAGGAGGAAGAGCGGACAGGCACCGGAGTCAGCCGGTCCACCGGCGAGTGCAGCACCTACCGGATATGGGCCTGCGCGAACCCGGAGTGCGTACTTTTCAAGACGGATATCTACAAGGAACAGGTGGCCGACCGGAAGTACAGGTGAATAGTTATGCAAAAGCGGCTGTATAGATCGCGGACCGAGAAGATGATCGCCGGCGTCTGCGGAGGGCTTGGGGAGTACCTGGGCATCGACCCCACCATCGTGCGCATCGTGTGGGTGCTGATCAGCCTTATGGCGGGGGTCGGCGTGTTGCTCTACCTCATCCTATGGGTGGTCATTCCACTCGAGCTCCCGGCCGGCCCGGGCGGGCCACCCCCCGGCCGCTAGACGCGGCGCCCACGGCCAGAAGCCGCCCAGGGCTAGACGCCGCCGCCCAGTGCGGGCGCCCCGGTCCTCCTGAGCGCGGGCGAGACGAACCCGTAGGGCAGCTCGAGGTCGTGAGCCGCGAGGAGTTCGGCGTCGGCCAGGACCTCCCACGTGGGTCCGTCCTTGACCACGTAGCCCTTGTCGAGGATGACCGTGCGCTCGCACAGCTCGTAGGCCAGGGGCAGGTCGTGCGTGACCGTGATCTTCGTCACGGCCAAGCCGTTCAGGACGTCGATGAGTCGGCGTCGCGACTTGGGGTCGAGGTTGGAGGTGGGCTCGTCCAAGACTAGGACCTCCGGTCTCATGGAGAGGACGGTCGCTAGGGCCACCCGCTTCTTCTGGCCGAAGGAAAGGTGGTGGCTGGAGCGATTCTCGGCCTCCTCCATCCCCACTGTAGCGAGGGCCTGCCGAACCCGTCCGGCTATCTCGTCTTTCCCTAGACCCATGTTTGCGGGTCCGAACCCCACATCCTGAGCCACGGTGTTTAGGAAGAGCTGATCCTCGGGGTCCTGAAAGACCACGCCGACCCTGCGGCGGATCTCGCGCATGGTCTTGTCTTCCAGCTTGGTCCCCATGACTGCGATCGACCCCTCTCCGCGGAGGATGCCGTTGAAGTGCAGAATGAGGGTGGATTTGCCTGCCCCGTTGGGCCCCACGATGGCCACCGACTCCCCCTGGTCGATGCTGAGGTCCACGCCGCGGAGTGCCTCGGTGCCGTCTGGGTAAGAGAACCTCAGATCGGTCAAAGCGATGGCCGGGACCCCGCTCGGGGGAACGGCGGCCAGGGAGGTCAACAACGACTCTACTGTCACGTAGTCACCAGTCCTAGACCGCTACCAGGACGCGGATCGCCAGCGTCGCGACGATGAAGAGGGCGAGGAACACGGCCTCGACAAGGCCGAACTTGGTGGCCAGAGTGAGGTCGATGGTGCCCTCGTAGCCTCGGCTGATCATGGCCACGTGGATCCGCTCCCCCCGGTTGTAGCTCCGCATGAACAGAGAGCTCAACACCTTGCCGAGAGTAGGAACGTTCCACAACCAGCGGGCCCCGTAGTTGCGGGAGGCCATGGCCCGCTGCATGCGCTGGAGTTCGCTTACGAAGACGTAGCTGTATCGGTACATGAACGACACAATGAGGACGAAGACCTGAGGTACGCGCAGGCGCTGGAAGCCCGCCAACATTTCCGGGAATGTCGTCGTGGACGTGAGAAGGATCATGCTCATGACCCCGAGCAAAGCTTTGGCCGTGACATTCCAGAGGACCAGCAGCCCGTCGGCGTCCACGTGCGCTCCCCCGAGGCTGTAGCCCCCCGATCCGGCGCGATTGAAGAACGGCAGGAAGACTGCAACCAGTAGAACGAACGGCACCACGATGAGCGCCCGTTTGAGTAGATAGCCCACACTGACACGGGAGATGCCCATGAGGAAAACCAGGATCCCGGCGTAAAGGCAGAAAGCCCACACTGCTCGAGCCGGCGTGGAGACCACGATCAGGGTGAACCCGATGAATCCGACGATCTTGGCCCGCGCGTCCAGGCGCTGGAGCGGCCCGAACGATCTCGGCTGCTCCACGGGGAGATGTTGATGCCCAGCCCCCAAACTTGACACTCGCGATCTTCGGCAGAAACCCTAGGACCCGTGGTCGGCGGGCGCCGAACGTCTGAGTCCGCGACGGCCGATGGCTCTGCCGAGCAATAGAACGATGACGAACAGGACGAGAGTCCCGACGGCGCCGGCCACGGCTGTGGCCACCCCGGCGTTGTGGATTCCAGGAAAGGTGTAGTCGGGGATGGGGGAGAGGCTCCAAAGTGGCCCTCCAGCGGCCTGCTCGAAGCCTTTATCGGCCGCCACCCTCTCCAACCCATCCGGCGAGGAAGACGCGAAGGGCGAGACAAACACTGCCAGGGCCAAAGCCACGGCCACGGCGCCCAGCGCCCAGCCCCACACTCTGTCCCGCTTGCGGAACGCTCCTGGGCGGCTGCCGGCGGCAGAGCCGCGGGGGTAGTCGAAGCTCCGCACGAGATCCGGCCGGCTGGCAAGCACGGCAGCCACCACGGCTGAGGTAATGAGCGCCTCGCCGATGCCGATGATCATGTGCACCGAGACCATGGCGGGGAGCGCCACCGAGAGCGGCACAGTGCCGGAAACGGCCAGTTCGATCGCGCAGGCTGCTGAAGCGAGCGTGACCGAGAACCAGGAGGCTATCGCCACCGAGAAGAAGTAGCCGCTCGCGTTCTTAGGGAGGAGTCTCTTGAGCCCGGCGAAGATGAGATAGGCGCCCATTCCCCCGACGACGGCCATGTTGAACACATTGGCGCCCAGCGCGCTGATACCGCCGTCGGCCATGACCAGGCCTTGCACCGCAAGGACTGCGGTGATCACCACGACTGACGCATAGGGTCCCAGCAGGACTGCGACCAGCATAGCTCCGAGGAAGTGGCCACTCGTTCCTCCCGCGACTGGGAAGTTGAGCATCTGGGCGGCAAAGACGAAGGCCGCGGTCACGCCGAGAAGGGGAACGGTCCGCTCGGTCAGTTGGCGGGTGACCTTTTTGACCGAGATCGCCACCGCGGCCAAAGACACGGCTCCGGTCACGACGGCCACGGGGACGTCCACGAAACCGTCAGGAATGTGCATGAGCACCTCCATCCGGGGGAGGCTGCGGCGCGCCCCGGCACTCCAGGCAGAGCCCGAAGATGGTCAGTTGCTGGGCGGCGAAGCCCTGGCCGGCCGCCAGCGCCTTGTGCAGATCGCCCAGATCCTCGTCGTGCACGTGGACTACCCCTCCGCATGCCTCGCAGACGAGGTGATGGTGGGGCACCTCTTCCTCCACCTCGAAGAACCGCCGGGCAGGGCCCAGATGGGTCTCGCGCACCAGGCGAAGCTCAACGAGAAGCTCGAGCGTGCGGTATACCGTGGAGATGTTGACGTGGGGGAACTGTTCCTGCACCCGTACGCACACCTCTTCCGCGCTTACGTGCCGGTCCTCTGTGCGAAGGACGTCCCAGACCAGGGTGCGCTGGGGGGTGAGCCGGTACCCGAGGTCGTGGAGGGTTTGGGTGGCATGGTGCGTCATCTTGTTGCAAGTCTATCGCAATAGCACACGGTTCGTCTACCAGCGGAGGTGGATACCAGGAAGGGCGTCTGCTAGTGTCTGCGGCGGATGGAGACACGCGGCGCGACCCGCGGACTGGGAGCTCCGCGGGGCTTGGTGCGAGTTTCGGGGGAGGAGGTGACGGTCATGGCAGATGCATGCGACAAGGACGCCCAGGGAGCAGAAATCCCGAGGCTCACCACGCTATCTCACGGTTCCGGCTGAGCGTGCAAGCTCGGCCCCAAGGACTTGGGGCGCGTCATGGCCATGCTGCCGCGGGTCACTGACCCCGACCTGCTGGTAGGCTCGGACACCCTCGACGACGCGGCTGTCTATCGTCTGAACGATGAGATAGCGCTCGTGCAGACGGTGGACTTCTTCACGCCCGTTGTGGACGACCCCTACGACTTCGGGCGCATCGCTGCGGCGAATGCCTTCTCCGACGTCTACGCGATGGGCGGTCGGCCGCTGACAGCGCTGAACATCGTGGCCTTCCCCACGGGTGTGCTCCCGCTCGAGTATCTCGGACGTATCCTCCTGGGCGGTGCCGAGACGGCACGCCTCGCGTCGGCCACTATCGTCGGCGGCCACACCATCGATGACCCCGAGCCCAAGTACGGTCTGGCCGTTACCGGCCTGGTCAAGCCCGGCGAGGAACTGACCAACGCCGCGGCCGCGTCCGGAGACCTTTTGGTGCTCACCAAGCCGCTGGGGACGGGGATCATAGCCACCGCCATCAAGCAGGGTAGGGCTCCCGCGGACATCGTAGTCGCCGCCACGGCCTCCATGGCCCATCTCAATCGCGACGCCGCGGAGGTCGCGCGCGACAACGGGGTACGTGCCCTGACCGACGTCACCGGGTTCGGCCTTCTAGGACACCTGAGCGAGATGTGCCGCGCCAGCGGCGTGTCCGTGGACATCTGGTTCGATCGCCTGCCCGTGCTTCCCGGCGCCGCGGACCTGGCTCGGCAAGGGGTGGTCCCCGGCGGCACCCGCAGGAACCTTGATTTCGTGGAGGCCTGGACGGCGTTCGACGAGAGCCTGGAGCCCTGGCAGCGCCTGCTCTGCGCCGATGCTCAGACGTCTGGAGGCCTGGTTCTCTGTGTGCCCCCCGGCAACGTGGACTCCGCTGTGGCGGCGCTCGAGAAGCGCTCCACCCCGGCGGCGGCTGTCATTGGGCGGGTACGCGATCGGGACGACGTGATGATGAGGGTGCGGGCCCAGGATCGATAGCGACGTCATTCCCGCCGCCGGGAGGCGCCGGTCTTCGGTGGTCGGTGAGCCGCTGGCCGCGTGGCGGGGACGCCGGACGGCTCCGTCAGGTAGTTGCGGGTTGCGCGGTGGCGGCCTCAGCCTCGTCGAGATCGCCGAACACGCGGAAGTTGGGATCAACCAGGAGGCCGACTATCTCGAGAAGCCGGCGGACGTTGGGGTTGGGACCTACTGCTCCCAGCCACCCGTGGTCCCTTACCCGCCGGACCCCGGACAAGAGGACGGATAGTCCCCCGCTATCGATGTAGGCCACTTCGCGCAGATCTATGAGCACCACCTGGTGCCCCCCATCCAGGGCGTGGCTGAGCGCCGCTTCCACAGAACCGCAGTTGTGGTGGTCGATATCCCCGTGGGTTTCGACAAACGGCGTATCCCCGAGTTGGGTGACTCTTACGTCCATGGCCACGCTCCCGCTCGCGCTTCGACATGACCGAGTGTACAACATGGGGTCACCGGGACCAACGCAAGATGGGATCTCGGGCTGCCCGCCCCTCGTCGGGCCGCCGCACCGGGGTGCAGTGGGGGGCGGTCGCCACCGTCTGCGGATCGTCGCGCAGTTCCCGAGATATCTCTTCCATCACCGCAACGAAGCGATCGAGGGTGGCCAGGTCTTCGGTCTCGGTGGGCTCGATCATCAGGGCCTCCTGGACGATCAGGGGGAAGTGGACGGTGGGCGCGTGCATGCCGAAGTCGAGGATCCGCTTGGCGATGTCCCGAGCCGAGCCGGGCCCGTGAGCTGCTGAGGACAGCACGAACTCGTGCATCGAGGGGCCATCGTAAGGGAGTGGATACAAGTGCTCCAGCCGGGCGCGGAGATAGTTGGCGCTGAGCACCGCATCCTCGCTCGCCAGTTCAAGTCCGTCGCTGCCCATGCGCAGCAGATAGCAGTAGGCCCGCACCAGCACGCCCACGTTGCCATAGAAGCCCTTCAGCCGGCCGATGCTGTGGGGCCGTTCGTAGTCCAGATGGTAGCCACCGCCCGCGGAGCAGGCGACGAGCGGCAGAGGCAGGTATGGCTCCAAGCGCTGTGAGACGGCTACCGGTCCGGCTCCCGGGCCACCGCCCCCGTGCGGTGTGGAGAAGGTCTTGTGGAGATTGAGATGCACCACGTCCATCCCCATCTCACCGGGGCGGGCTTTGCCCATGATAGCGTTCAGATTGGCGCCGTCGTAGTAGCAGAGGGCGCCGGCCTCGTGCACCAGTCGGGATATCTCGAGGATGTCCTCCTCGAAGAGGCCCAGGGTATTCGGGTTGGTGAGCATGATGGCGGCTGTGCGCTCCGACAGGTTCGCGCGCAGTGTGCTCAAGTCCACCAGTCCCCGGCCGGAGCTGGGGATCTCCACCACGTGGTAGCCGCCGATGGTTGCCGAGGACAGATTGGTCCCATGCGCCGAGTCGGGCACGATGACCGTGTCGCGGATCGAAGCGGAATGATCTCGGTGAAAGGCCTTGATCATGAGGATGCCCGCCAGCTCCCCCTGGGCGCCGGCGGCGGGCTGGAGGCTGGCTCGGTGCATCCCCGTCACTGCCAGCAGCCCCTGCTCCAGCTCGTACATGAGCCGTAGGATCCCCTGAACCTCGGCCTCGTCCTGATAGGGGTGCAGCTCGGCGAATCCTGGAAGCGCGGCCACTTCGTCGTTCATCTTGGGGTTGTACTTCATGGTGCACGACCCCAAGGGGTAGAAGCCCGTGTCCACGCAGTGGTTGAGATGGGCCAGCCGCGTGTAGTGGCGCACTACCTGGGCCTCGGCCACTTCGGGCAGCGCGGGAGGGGTCGCGCGCAACGCTACGCCGGGGAGCAGCTCCGCCGGGGCCCCCGCAATGGGCACCCCGGCCGCCGGCAGGTCGACGCCGCGGTGGCCCGGCACACTCTGGGCGAAGATCGGAGGCTCCATCGCGGCCGCGCTCACGAGTCTCCTCTGGGGGCGGGTGGCACCCCCGCAGCCGCCCCCGGCAGGACCCGGCCGGGGAGGCTCTCGCCCGGCGTTCCGGCGAGCTCGACAAGCACCTCGGCCGCTTCGGCCAGGTAGGTCTCCAGCGCCCCCGGAGGGTTCAATTCGGTGACCGCGACCAGCAAG
The DNA here is from genome assembly GCA_963843515.1 of uncultured Actinomycetota bacterium. GTDB lineage: Bacteria > Actinomycetota > Thermoleophilia > RBG-16-64-13 > RBG-16-64-13 > CAIQPS01. The sequence continues at coordinate 126,478 of CAWJKH010000007.1, read as the reverse complement.
GCGTCGGCCGGAGGCCCGTCCGGCGTCGCGGCGCCTGCCGCGTCAGCCCGGCTCGGGCCCTCTCCATGCAAGTCGGCGCCGCCTGAGGACGCGTCCTGGCCCTGCCACAGGCGGGCCAGCGGCACGCCCGGATCCACCCCGCGCTTGCGCATCGACCGCCGGAAGTCGTCGGCCGGGCACGGCAGCCGAAGGGCGAACTCGTTGAAAAAGGGCCCATCGACCAGGGACCGCACCCCGGGGAGCAAGCAAAGCCGCGAATGGAGGTAATGGGCCCGTCGCAAGCAGATCTCTCCCCGCTCCTGCAGACCGGCGGGACCGAGCAGGGCAAGGTGTATGGTGGCCGCCAGGGCGCTCAGGGCCTGATTGGAGCAGATGTTGGACGTCGCTTTTGCCCGGCGGATGTGCTGCTCCCGGGCCTGTAGAGTGAGTGTGTAGCAAAGGCGCCCGTCCTCGTCGACGGTCTGACTCACCAGCCGTCCAGGGATCTGGCGGACGTGTTCCATGCGGCAGGCCAGAAATCCCACCGAAGGCCCGCCGAAGGCGGGCGCACACCCGAAGACCTGGGCGTCGCCGACCACGATGTCGGCGCCCTGGGCCCCAGGAGACTCGAGCAGGCCCAGGGTGGCCGGGTTCACCGACACCACCAGGAACGCCCCAGCCGCGCTTGCCGCCGCGGCCAGCGGTTCGAGATTCTCGATCACCCCCAGGTAGTTGGGCTGCTGCACGAGCACGGCGCCCACGCCCTCTGGCAATGCCCTTCGGCCGGGGCGGGCAGTGGCGCCGGTGCTGGGGTCGAGTGGCAGGCCGTGTACTGCCATGCCCGGCCCGCTGGTGTAGGTGGCGAGGACCTGCCGGGCCTCCGGGTGGACGCCCGCGGAGACAGCCACCGCTTCCCGGCGGGTGGAGCGGAGGGCCATGAATGCGCCTTCCGCGAGTGCGGAGGGGCCGTCGTAGAGCGAAGCGTTGGCCGCGTCCAACCCGGTCAACTCGCAGATGCAGGTCTGGAACTCGAAGATGTGCTCCAGCGTGCCCTGACTGACCTCGGGCTGGTACGGCGTGTAGGCGGTGGCGAACTCACTCCGCGAGACCAGGGCGCGCACCGCTGCCGGCACAAAGTGCCGGTAGTGGCCGGCGCCCAGGAAAGAGGCTGGCCCCGGCGCCCGGTCTTCCTCGGCGAGGGCATCCACCCGTGCCCGCACCTCCTGCTCGCTGAGGCCGGGGGGGAGCGGGAGCGGTGCGCCGCGAAGTTCCGCGGGTATCCGGGCAAAAAGATCTTCTGGGCCGGAAGCGCCCATCACCTCCAGCATATGCCGACGATCCTGCTCGCTGTGCACCGTGTAAGGCATCAGAGGATCATGTTAGCTCGTTCGCAGGTCGCCAAAGGGGCGTGTGTTACCATACGTGCCACGCTGACCATCAAGATCCCGAGAGGCGGGCGTGCGAATCACGTTCATCGAACCTGCCGCTCCAGGTTTCCACGTATATAGCTTCGTAAAGCAGATGCGCCTCGGTCTTCCCCTCCTGGGGGCACTCATGTGCGCACGGGGCCACGACGTTCGCGTCTACGCCGAGAGCTTGAAGGAGGTCGACTGGGACGACGTGCTGTCCTCCGACCTGGTCGGCATCTCCACCACCACGTCCACGACCGTTCGTAGCTACCAGTACGCCCAGCGCGTTCGGGACGCCGGCATCCCGGTGGTCATGGGAGGTCCGCATGTGACCTTCATGGCCGACGAGGCCATGGACTTCTGCGACTACGTCGTTCGCCACGAGGGCGAGGAGACGCTGATCGAACTGGTGGCCTTCCTGCAGGGCCAGGGCGCCATCGAGGACATCCAGGGGCTGTCACACCGCAACGCCGATGGCCAGGTGGTCCACAACCCCGACCGGCCACTGCTGAGTTCGCTGACCGACCTTCCCTGGCCCGATTTCAGCCTGGTGGTCGGAGGGGAAAACCTCAAACCTACCCCCATCCTTTCCTCGCGGGGCTGTCCGTTCGGGTGCGAGTTCTGCTCGGTGATCCTCATGTTCGGACGGCGGGTGCGCGTGGTCGACCCGGTCGAAGTGGTGAAGCAGATCAAGAAGATGAAGCCGCAGAAGCTCTTCTTCTACGACGATAACTTCTTCATCAGCAAGCGTCGGGGCAAGGAACTGCTCCAGCTGATGATCGACGCCAAGCTCGACGTCCCGTTCTTCGCCCAGATCCGGGTGGACTCGATCTGCAAGGGCGGCGTGGTCGACCGGGAGACGCTCGACCAGCTCTGGAACGCAGGCTGTCGCATCGTCTATCTGGGTCTGGAATCGGTGAATCCGGCTACGCTCAAGGAATACCACAAGGAGTCGAGCATCGACGACATGGCCGGCGGCATGGAAGCACTGGCCAAGCGGGGTATCCGTACGCACGGCATGTTCGTGTTCGGGGCCGATTCGGACACCCTGGAGTCGCTCTCTAAGACGGCCGACTTCGCCTCCGACAACGGCCTCAGCACCGCCCAGTTCCTCTGCCTCACGCCGCTCCCCGGCACCCCGCAGACGGCGCAGTTCGAAGGCGAAGGCCGCATCTTCACCAGGAATTGGAGCCTGTATGACGGGCATCACGTGGTCTTCTGGCCCAAGCAGATGACCCCCTACGAGCTGCAGATGGCGGCTCTCGACGCGCACAAGCGCTTCTACCGGCTGGGCCGTGCCCTCGCGCTCAAACCCGATACGCCTCGGTACCGCAAGCATCAGATCGAGGGGTATCTTCTGGCCCACGCCTGGGAGTACGTGCGCGAGAACCGCGAGTTTCTGCGCGAGCTTCGCGACTTCTCCGAGTCCCAACACCCCCCGGTGTCGGCGAGCAGCGGGTTCCTGGGGTCCGGAAAGGGCTCGGGGCTGGAGACGGCGACCCCGTAGCATCGTTCGCGGGACTCCTCCTCCCACAGAGGATTCTTCCCATCCTTTACGAACAGATATCGATGGTTACCCGCATTGCGGCCACCGCGTAGACGATTGCCCGGGAGGGGGATGACGTTTGGCCAAGGTCTTGGCCTTCGCTAACCAGAAAGGTGGGGTCGCCAAGACCACCACCACGCTCAACCTTGGCGTCGCTTTCCAGGAGATGGGCCACAAGGTCCTGGCAGTGGACATGGACCCCCAGGGCAACCTCACTATGAGCCTGGGCCTGGACCCCGATTCGGTGCGCCCCAGCATGTACGACGTGCTGGTGAACGGGGTCAACATCGAGGAGGCGCTGCTGCGTCGGGAACTCGACGTAGTCGTGTCTAGCATCGACTTGGCGGCCGCAGAGCTCGCTCTCAGTTCTCTGATCGGCCGGGAGCGGGCGCTCAGCAAGGCGCTGCTGCAGGTGACCGACCGCTACGACTACATCGTCATCGACACCCCCCCGTCCTTGGGGCTGCTGACCATCAACGCCCTCACCGCGGCCGACGCAGTGATCGTGCCGGTGCAGTGTGAGTATCTTTCTTTGCGCGGCTTGGCCCAGCTCGAAAAGACCTTGGAGCTGGTGAGAGAGAACCTCAACCCCCGAGTGCATATCGCCGGGATCGTGCCCACGATGTACGATTCCCGCACCGTGCACGGGCGCGAGGCGGTCGAAGTGCTAAGACACAACTTCGGCGACCTGGTGTTCAGCACCCCTATCCGGAAGACCATCAAGTTCGCGGAAGCGCCGGTGAAAGGGGAATCGGTGCTCAAGTACGCCCCCGAAAGCCAGGCGGCCAATGCATACCGGCAGCTCGCAAGAGAGGTGCTCAGTGGAAAAAAGATCTAGCATGAAGGACAGCGGCCTGAGCTTCCTGTTCAGGAACTCGGAAGGCCCACCCGAGGAATCGACCGAGCCGCCCGAGCAGGTGGATGCCGCCCGCCGCTCGCTCATTCAGCCGTCCCGCACCTTCCCAGCGGTCATCCGGGTCGTCGGGGTCGGCGGCGCCGGGACCAATGCCATAAACCGCATGCTTGAAGCGGGACTCGAGGGAGTCGAGTTCATAGCCATTAACACCGACGCGCAGGCGCTGGCCATGTGCGAGGCCGATCACAAGCTGAGGATAGGCCGGGAGCTGACCAAGGGCCTGGGTGGAGGTTCCGACCCGCGGGTGGGGCGCGAAGCAGCTCTCGCCGCTTACGACGAGATCAAGACCATGCTGAAGGGTAGCGACATGGTGTTCATCACCGCCGGGGAAGGCGGGGGGACAGGCACCGGAGCTGCTCCGGTGGTGGCCGAGATCGCCAAGTCGCTGGGAGCGCTCACTATCGGCGTGGTATCTCGACCGTTCGCGTTCGAAGGCAAGCGCCGCGGCCTGCAGGCCTTGGACGGCGTGCGGTTGCTTCGCCAGAAGGCCGACACGGTCATCGTCGTCCCTAACGACAAGCTGCTGCTGGTGGCCGACCGGGGCACGTCGATGCTGGATGCCCTCCGGCTGGCCGACGACGTGCTCCGCCAGGGCGTGCAGGGCATCTGCGACCTGGTGACTGTGCCGGGGCTCATCAACCTCGACCTAGCCGACGTCCGTACCATCATGACCGGCGCCGGCACCGCCCATATGGGCATCGGCCGAGCTCGCGGGGAGGGCCGCTCGCAGAGGGCCGCCGAGATGGCCATCAACTCGTCGCTGCTGGAGACCTCCATCGATGGGGCCCGCGGCATCCTGCTCAACATCAGCGGCGGCGACGACCTCTCCCTTTACGAGGTCAACGAGGTCGCCGAGATCATCAACTCCGCTGCCGACCCCGAAGCCAACATCATTTTCGGTGCTGTGGTCGACCAGACCCTGGGTGACACCATCTGGGTGACTGTGGTCGCTGCCGGTTTTGACGCCACCGTTGAGGAACCCCTTCCGGAGTCAATGTCACCCGTCCGACAAGAGGCCGCCATCGCCCGGCCGGCGGCGGCTCCGGCCGCAGTGGAGGCGCCCCCGCCCGTTCCGGGGGTCCTTACTCGCGAAGACGCCCGCGAGGCCACGCGCGAGGCCGTAGAGCCTGCGGAGGCAGAGCCTCCAGCCGTGCCTGCACCCGCCCAGTCCCGCGAGGCCCCGGCCGGTGCGGACAACGAGGACCTGGAAGTCCCGCCCTTCCTGCGGTAGGAGGCTGCTGAAAACCGACGCCCCGCTCGGTCAGGCCTCGTCGGGAGTGCGCAGGTCGCGCTCGAAGTACAGGCAGGTCTTCTCCTGCAGGCCAAGCTTGCGATAGAAGGCGTGCGCGCCCAAGTTCCATGACTCGGCCAGCAAGAACAGCCGGCTGCAGCCGCGGGCCCGGGCGATCTGCTCGGCAGCGGCGATGAGGCCCCGGCCCACATCCTCACGGCGACACCCGGCCGTGACCACCACGTCCTGCAGTTCGCAGATCTGGGAGGCCGACCAGGTACTCACCGAGAAGACAAGCGCGCACATACCGACGAGCTCGGGGGACCGGCCGGGGTTCCCTTGGGCTTGGGCGACGAGGAAACAATGGTCGGGCGCTGCGATAATGCTCGAGACCGCAGCGGTCAAGCGGCCGGCCTCCGGTGGGAGCGCGGCGTGATGGTCCATGATCTCCTCGAGGAGAGACATCACGGCCGGAGCGTCTGCCTGGGTGGCTAAGCGATAGGCGATCACGAGACGAGGGTAGCAGATGGACCGCGAGGTACTTTATCTGAACGGTGAGTTCAAGCCCCTGGACGAGGGCTGGATACACGTGGAGGATCGGGGGTTCGAGCTCGCCGACGGGGTGTACGAGGTCGTCAAGGTCATGAACCGCCGCCTCGTCTGGCTGGAAGACCACCTGCGCCGCCTGGAGCGCAGCCTGGCCGAGGTACGGCTGACCGAAGCGTCGGCCGGACACACGTTCGAGACCGTGCTGCCCGAACTGGTGGAACGCGCCGGACTCGTCGACGGCATGGTCTACGTGCAGGTGACTCGAGGATCTGCGCCGCGGGAGTTCGTGTTCCCTCGGCCGCCGCACCCCACCGTGCTGGCCTACTCCCGCGTCAAGAAGCTGCCCAGCGAGGGAGAGATCTTCGCCGGCACTGCGCTGCACCCTGTCGAGGATATGCGTTGGGCCCGCTGCGACATCAAGTCAACCAATCTGCTGGCTGCCGTTCTGGCAAAAGAAGAGGCCAAGGAGGCCGGGGCCGACGAAGCCCTGTTCCTGGATCCCGAAGGCGTGGTGCGGGAGGGAGGCTCGTCCAACGTCTTCGCCGTGCTGAACGGGGTACTTCGCACCCATCCCCTCAGCAACCGCATCCTGGGGGGCATCACCCGGCTGCACGTGATCGAGATCGCCCGCGAGCTGGGATTCGCGGTGGAAGAGCATGCGTTCGGCATCGCTGAGATCACCACGGACGCTCCCGCCGGCTGGGAAGTGTTCACCGCTTCTACCCTCAAGGACATGCTGCCGGTGGTGCGCGTGGGCAGCCACACGGTGGGCGACGGCCGGCCGGGGCCGGTCACTCTGGCGGTACTCGACCGGTTCCGTCAGGTGCAGGCGGGACTGGTGGGACTGGAGCCGCCCCGCCCGCTGGCCGGCGCGCGCGGGTAGAACGGGCAGCGCCGGCGCGGCCCCGCCTCGGCGCGGGGGCGCCGCTGCGCATCCGCTTGGCCAGAGCGACGTTGGCTGCGTCCGGCCCATGGCCGTCTGCGCCTGGGACCTCGAGGATGAAGGGCAGGTGGGCGAAGGCAGGGTGGCGGACCACCCGGGCCAGACCGTTGTAGCCGATCAGACCCTCGCCGAGGTTCTCGTGCTGGTCGCGCTTCACGCCGAAGGGTGTCCTGGAGTCGTTCAGATGGACGAGGCCGAGATGCTCGAGCAACCCCAGGCAGCGAAGCCGGTCGATCAGTCCCTCGAGCCCAGCCTTTTCGTGCACCGCGTAGCCCGCCGCGAAGAGGTGGGCGGTGTCGATGCATATTCCCAGCAACATCTTGTCTGCCGACCCGAGGGCTTCGCCCAGAGCGAGGATGGTCGCCAACTCTTCCAGTCGGCCGCCGAGGGTGTTACCCGCACCGGTGCCGGTCTCGAGCAGGAGGGTGGGCAGAGGGGAACGGTCGGCGCCTGAATCGGAGTGGGCTGCGGGGCCGGCGCTTTCCGCCAGCGTGAGGGCCTCCGAGATGGACCTCACCACCCGCCGTTCCGCCTCATCGATCGCCTCTCCGCGGTGCGAGCCGATGTGGGTGACGAGGGCCTCGGCTCCTGCCTGGGCGGCGGTCGTCAGAGCGAACGCGAGTGCCTGAGAGGAGCGCCGGCGCAGGTCCTCGTCGGGGGAGGCGAGATTGATCAGGTAGCTGGCATGGAAGAACAGCCGCAGGCGGTGGGCCTGCAGCCCGGCGACGAGAGTCTCGATCTCGCCGAGGCGCGGGATGCGCGGCCTCCAGATACGCGGACTGGTGGTGAAGATCTGCACCACTTCGGCGCCTACGTCCAGCGCCCGCTGCGGCACCGGCGCGAAGCCGCCTGCGGTGGAGAGTTGTGCCCCGATGAGGGGGAGGGCGGACCGAGGCGGAGCAGCCTTCTCGTGCGTTTGCTTCCCGCCCACCAGATGCTCGCCGATGGCGGTGCCCTTTTCATTACGCGCTTTGTCCACGGGTGCGAGCATATAGAATCAAGCTGGCATTGTGTACTTGGTGGGGTCCGGCGGGACCGCGAAGGACGGTGGGACTTGGTGAAGGTTTGGGCTGTCGAGCCGTACTATGGGGGGTCGCACCGCCAGTTTCTCGACGGTCTGGCCCGGCACTCGGGCCACGACTTCACCCTGCTGACCCTGCCGGGCAGGTACTGGAAGTGGCGCATGTACGGAGGGGCGGTAACCCTGGCCGCCGAGGCGGCTGAGCTGCTGGCGCGGGGCGACCAGCAGCCTGACGTCCTGTTTGCCTCCGACATGCTCGACCTGCCTGTCTTCACGGCCGTCCTTGCCGCCGGCGCCGGGCGCAGCTGCCCACGCATCCCGGCGATCGTCTACTTCCACGAGAACCAGCTCACCTATCCTCTGCCGCCCGGGGTGGACCGCGACCTGGGCTACGGGTTCAAGAACCTGACCACGGCATTGGCTGCCGACACCGTCCTTTTCAACAGCGGATACCACCGAGCTGAGTTCCTCGAGGGTGTGAGGGCGCTGCTCGCAGAGATGCCCGACGCCGTGCCCGAGTGGGCGCCCGAGCAAGTGGCGGCGAAGTCCCGGGTCCTGCCCGTGGGGTGCGACCTTCGCTCTCTCGATCGCCATCGGAGAAGGGCTGCGGCGGAAGTGGCGGCCGGCCGCTGGGGCGACCCCGCTGCCGGCCCGCTCATCGTGTGGAACCAACGCTGGGAGTACGACAAGGCCCCCGAGGAGCTGTTCCGGAGTCTCGAGGCTCTGAGGGAGCGAGGAGTGGTTTTCCGGGTGGCCGTCGCCGGCACGGGCGCAGCCGCGCCCACCGAGGCGTTCGCGCGGGCGCGCTCCACGCTCTCCGATTGCGTGGTGCAGTGGGGCAGGGTCGAGAGCCGGTCTGACTACGCCGCGCTCCTCTGGGCGGCGGACGTGGTGGTATCCACCGCTATCCACGAGTTCTTCGGGGTGGCAGTGCTGGAAGCCGTGTACTGCGGGTGCCGGCCTGTATTGCCGCGACGGCTCAGCTATCCGGAGTTGATCCCTGCCGATGCGCATGACGAGGTGCTTTACGGGGAAGGTGAGCTCGTGGATGCACTTGCGCGGGCGCTGGCAGAGCCTCGTGCCTGGCCGGAGGACTGGCAACGGACGTGGGCGGCCCGGTTCGACTGGGGAAGCTTGAAGACCCGCTACGACGAGATCATCTGGGAATGCGCGATGAGTCCCGGCGCGAAAGGGAGGCCGTGATGGACTGGATTGGTGTGGATCTGGCACGGTGTATGGTGGGGGGCGGGATCGCCCGAGGGCTGACCCCGGAGATGATGGATGGCCTGCTGCCCCGGCTAGACGCGGCGCTGGCCGCCGTCCAGGCCGCCGCCGGCACGGGGATGCTGGAGTGGACGGACCTCCCACGCCGCGACCCCGGGGACATGCTCTCCTACGCCGCGGCCAACCACGGAAGGTACGACTGCCTGGTGGTGATCGGCATCGGGGGGTCGGCACTGGGCACCACCGCGCTGGCGACCGCACTCTTGCCCTTCTACTGGAACGAGCTCAGCCCTACCCGGCGGCGCCACCATGCCCGGCTCTACGTGCTCGACAACGTCGATCCCGACGAGACTGCGGCTCTGCTCGAGCGTCTGGACCTGGAGCGGACGCTGGTGAACGTCATCTCCAAGTCCGGGACCACCGGCGAGTCGATGGCCGGATATCTGGTTGCGAGGCAGCGCCTGGCTGCGATCGTGGGAGAGCGGGCGGTGAAAGAGCACATGGTGTTCACCACCGACCCGACGGGAGGCATCCTCCGGCAGATAGGCGAGGCTATCGGCGTCCCCATGTTCGATCTCGCCCCCGGGGTCGGGGGGCGGTTCTCGGTGCTGAGCCCGGTGGGTCTGCTGCCGGCGGCATTGACCGGCATGGACGTTCCGGGTCTGCTGGCCGGCGCCCGCGACATGGCGGAGTGGGTGGGCAGCGCCACTGGCTGGGATAACCCGGCCTGCGCCTTCGCCGGGGTCCAGTATCTGAACGACGTGGAGTTCGGGCGGCGGATCAGCGTCATGATGCCCTACGCGGCCAGGCTGCGCGATGTGGCCGACTGGTACCGGCAGTTGTGGGCGGAAAGCCTGGGCAAGAGCGTCGATCGAGAGGGCCGCGCCGTCGACGTGGGTCCGACCCCGGTCAAGTCGCTGGGAGTCACCGATCAGCACTCGCAACTGCAGCTCTACGCCGAGGGCCCGGACGACAAGGTGATCACCTTCCTGGGGGTGGGCGAGTTCGCTCATAGGGTAGAGATCCCGGCGCCGGGCCCGGACGCCGAGGCCCTCGCCTATCTTGGCGGGCACACCCTGGCCGAACTGCTATGGGCCGAGCAGAAGGCCACCACTTGGGCCCTGGCACAGAAAGGCAGGCCTTCTCTGACCATCACCCTGCCTCGAGTAGACGCCCGGTCGGTAGGGGCGCTTCTCTACCTGCTGGAGATGGCGACGGCGGTGGCCGGCGAGCTCTACGACATCGACGCCTTCGATCAACCGGGTGTGGAGCTCAGCAAGAAGGCGACCTATGCGCTGATGGGGCGGGCCGGCTACGAAAGCCTAGCCGGGGAGATCGGGTAGGGCCCGGGCGCCCAGGCGATCCCGCCTTCGGACAGACTGCCATGCCCGCGCTGCTCCGCCGCGCCCTCTGGCTCGTAGGGTTCACGCTCGCCTACAACGTGCTCGAAGCCGGCGTGGCGATCTGGGCGGGCAGCGCTGCCGGGAGTATCGCGCTGCTCGGGTTCGGGTTGGACAGCGTCATCGAGTGCGCCGCCGCCGCGGTCCTCTTGTGGCGGCTGGGGGTGGAACTCCGCGGCGGCGCCAAGGAGCGGGTCGAGCTGGCGGAGCGGTGGTCGCACCGATTCGTGGGAGTGACCTTTCTGGCACTGGCAGTCTACGTGGTGACGGAATCGGTGGTCACCCTGGTTAGGGGCGAGCATCCCGGTGTCAGCGTCGTGGGAATAGTCTTGGCCGCGGTCTCGCTCGTGGTCATGCCCCTGCTTGCATGGGCCAAGTTGCGGACCGCCCGGCGGTTGGGCAGTGGCGCTCTGGAGGCCGAGGCCAAGGAGACCCTGGCATGCGCCTATCTTTCGTTCACGCTGCTGGTGGGGCTGGCTCTCAACGCGGGCGCCGGCTGGTGGTGGGCCGATCCGGTGGCGGCGCTGGCCATGGTGCCCTGGCTGGTGCGTGAAGGTGTGGAAGGAGTCAGGGGGGAGGAGTAGGAGTTGCTTCCGAACAAATGTTCGTATATCCTGTCGATATGGAGCGACAGAGGGAACACGCGGCGCCGTACCGGGTCATCGCCCACTTGGATTTCGACGCCTTCTTCGCGGCGGTAGAGGAGAACTGCGACCCGTCGCTGCGGGGCAAGCCGGTCATCGTGGGGGGTGGGGAGCGGGGGGTGGTGGCCACCGCCAACTACGTGGCCCGGCGCTATGGAGTCCATTCCGCCATGCCCCTGCGCACCGCCAGGCGCCTCTGCCCTCACGGGGTGTATCTCACCGGGCATCACAAGCTCTATCACGAGTATTCCAAGCGCCTCATGGCCATGCTCGACAGTTACTCGCCGCTGGTGGAGCAGATCAGTCTCGACGAGGCCTACATCGACCTCACCGGAACCGAGCGGCTCTTCGGGCCACCGGTGCGCACGGCGCGGATGATTCAGAAACGGGTTGCCGAGGAACTGAAGCTGAGCATCTCGGTAGGGGTGGCCACCAACAAACTGATAGCCAAAGTGGCCTCCGATCTCGAGAAGCCGGCCGGGTTCACCGTGGTCCGCCCTGGCGAAGAGGCCGGTTTCCTGGCTCCTCTCCCGGTGGAGCGGCTTCCCGGGGTAGGCCCCGCCCTTCTCCAGCAGCTACGCGACCGGGGGGTTATGACCGTGGGCGACCTTGCCCTCATACCTCCGCATCTGCTGCGGCTTTCGTTCGGCGAGTGGGGAGAGCTCCTCGCTCACCGCTCCCGGGGGGAGGACCTGCGCCGGGTGATGCCCCGCGAGGAGGTCAAGTCCATATCCCGAGAGCACACCTTCGACGAAGACGTGGCCGACCCCGGGGTGCTCGAATCCACGCTCATCGGGCTCACCGAGGACGTGTGCCGCCGCCTGCGGCGCAAGCGGCTGGAGGCCCGCACGGTCACGGTGAAGATCCGCTATTCCGACTTCGTCACCCACACCTGTTCACACACTCTGCGACGGCCTCTGGATGTGGACGAGGCGTTCTTCGAGGAGGTGCTCGCCTTGTTCCGCCAAGGGCGGCATCGGCGCTATCACCTGCGCTTGGTGGGGGTGGGGGTCAGCAACCTGGTGCCTCGGGCCTGGCAGGACGACCTGTTCGACCAGGAACTGCCGCTGCTACGGGAGCTTGACCTCAAGCTGGACGCCATCCGAGACAAGTACGGCACCGATGCCATACGGCGCGGCGCCGCGCGTAAATAGCGCCGCTACGCGGTGCCGTGCATCACCGGACCGTCTCGTAGACCCGTACCTCGGACAGGGACGCGTCGGCCCAGACGTAGGTGGGATAGATGGACAGGATGGTCAGCTTGATCCACTCGGTCTCGTCGACGGCCGGCTCGATCACCTGTAGACCTTCGATATCCCGCAATTGGACAACCTGGGTGGCGCCGTCGGAATACTGCAGCTCGATGCTCTTGATCCGGATGGTTCCTGAGAAGCGCTCTTCGTCTCGCTGGTAGCCATTGGCGATCTCTATTCGGGCCAGGGTAATGATGTCCTGGAATTCAAGACGGACCCACTGCCCCAGCCCTGTTCCTTCGGCACCTTCGTTCCAGGCGCTGGTGAGGTCGCCGTCGAGAAGATTGGTCGGCCGGAAGTCGGTGATCGAAGTGGCCTTGAGGGTAGACGAGGCCGTGATGGCGCGCGGCCGCACGAGTATGGCGCCGGTGGCGGTCCCCCCGCCGTTCGTACCGCCGTTGGGACCGGCCGTAGTGGAGGTGGTCAAGGTAGCGAGGGTGCCAGATACACCGGCATAAGGGTCTGCCGTGGTGTCGGTGGTGGGGACCACGACGCGGGACACGATCGTGTAGAGCACGAACACCGTTATGCCCAGGGCCAGGAGCATGGCGAAGGCCATCACGAATCCCGCGAGAGAGACCCTGCGGCGCCGACTGCCGGTATATCCCGGGCGGTTGAGGGAGGAGCCACAGCGACTGCAGAACAGGGCTCCCGGTTCGTTGGGAACCCCGCACTGAGAGCATCTCACCTGGTCTCGTGCTGCCACTATCAGGCGATCCTTCTCACGCTCGTAGACAACATGGCTGCGACATTATTTCAAACCGTGAGCGCGAGTACCTGCCTGCAGCAGCGGCGGCTGGTCCGCATCGCCCTGTCGGCGGCGCCGCGGCGATGACCCGCGGGCGGGCTGGAGAACGCCCTCTGGTAGAATCATCTTCGTCCGTCCCTCGCAAGTCCAGGTGGAGTGATCGATGCCCGATATCGACAGTCTCAAAGAATCCAAGAACTACTATCTCGATATCCCGGCCTGCAACCAGGCCTATTTTCTCAAGGGATCCGGGGCGCTCGACTGGGGCATGCAGAACCGGCTGTCCCGGATCTTCCGGGCAGATTCCGGGCGGACGGTCATGCTGGCGGTGGATCACGGCTACTTCCAAGGTCCCACGTCAGGCTTGGAGCGCATGGATGTCAACATAGTTCCCCTGACTCCGTACGCCGACGCGCTGATGCTCACCCGGGGCGCGCTCCGCTCGACCATCCCTTCCACGTTCGGCAGGGGAGTCGTGATGCGGGCGAGCGGCGGTCCCAGCATCCTGCGGGAACTCTCGAACGAGCAGATCGCCGTCGACATGGAGGACGGCATCCGCATGAACGTGGCGGCCATGGCCGTCCAGGTGTTCATCGGGGGCGAGGGCGAGACCCAGTCGATCTACAACATGACTCGGCTCGTGGACGCAGGCTATCGCTACGGGATCCCGGTGCTGGGCGTCACCGCTGTGGGCAAGAGCATGACCCGAGACGCTCGCTACTTCCGGCTGGCCTGCCGCATGGCGGCTGAGCTAGGGGCCAATATTGTCAAGACGTACTATGTGGAAGAGGACTTCGATACGGTGACGGCTTCCTGCCCGGTGCCCATCGTGATGGCCGGGGGCAAGAAGCTCCCTGAACTCGAGGCTCTCAGCATGGCCTACAAGGCGGTCAGCGAAGGGGCGGCCGGGGTGGACATGGGCCGCAATATCTTCCAGTCCGAAGCGCCGGTGGCTATGATCCAGGCTGTGAGCAAGGTGGTGCACGAGTTCATGCAGCCCAAGGACGCCTACGAGCTGTTCCTGACCCTCAAGAACGACCAGTAGGACTCGCGAAGTGAGTCGCGCGCGGGCTGTCGCGCCGCGCGACTCTCCACACGGGAGGAGCGGATGAGCGGGACCCTCGCCAGGTTGCGGTCGCTCTGCCCCACTGTGACCGTGGGCACGCTTACGGCCGACCTCATGCACCTGGGGGCCGAACTGGAACTGCTGGAACGGGCGGGTGTGGGTCTCGTTCACGTGGATGTCATGGACGGCTGCTTCTGTCCGCAGATGACGGTGGGCCCGGCTTATGTCAGAGGCCTACGCACGCCCCTGATGAAGGACGTCCACCTGATGGTCCAGGAGCCGCTGGACAAGCTCCAAGCGTACGCCGCCGCCGGGGCCGACATCATCACCGTGCACGTGGAGGCCGCGGTGCATATCCACCGGGTGCTGCAGAGGCTGGGGACGCTGGAGAACGCCAACGCGGCCGGGGAGGGCATAGTCCGGGGGCTGGCGCTCGATCCGGGGACGCCGCTCGAGTGGCTCGTCCCGCTCTTGGACGAGATCGATATGGTCACCATCCTCGCCGTCGACCCGGGATGGAGCGGACAGACCATGGCGCCGGCGACGCTCTCGCGGGTGGCTCGGGCCAAGGAGATGGCCGCAGCCGCCGGTAAGGAGATCCTGGTCTGCGTCGACGGCGGGGTGACTCGGGACAACGTCGCCGCCATCGCCGAGTCCGGCGCCGACCTTGTCGTCACCGGCAGCGCGGTCTTCGATGGCAAGGGCGCTGACGCCAACGCTCGCTTCATGCTCGAGGCGGTGAGGCCGTATGCGCTCTAGGTGGTCTGAGGACGAGGCCGACGCGTTCGTAGTCCGCTACCGCGTTGAATGGGGCGAGCCCCTGGCTCTGCGCGCGTATTCCTCTCGGCTGCTGGGTGCCGAACCCGGGCTGGTGCTTCACGGAGGCGGCAATGCCTCGGTGAAGGCTCTGTGGGAGAACGTGCTCGATGAGCAGATCGAAGCCCTTTTCGTGAAGGCCTCGGGGGCCGACATGGCCACCATCGGACCGGAAGGGCACCCTGGTCTGGAGCTGGGCTATCTGCGCCGGCTGCGAGCGCTGCCCGCCCTCGACGACGAGGCGATGGTCGACCAACTCCGCACGCGCCTGCTCCGCGCGGACAGTCCCACGCCCTCCATCGAGACCCTGGTTCACGCGTTCCTACCGGCCCGCTTCATCGACCATACCCATGCCGACGCCATCCTCCTCCTCACCAACCGCGAAGGGGGCTATGCGGCCGCGGCCGAAGCCCTTGGTCCCGAGGTGATCGTCCTTCCCTACGTGACGCCCGGCTTCAAGCTGGCACTGGCCGCTGTCGACGCGCTGGAGGAGCAGCCCACCGCCCGGGCCATGGTCTGGGGCCATCACGGCTTGGTCACCTGGGGGGAGACTGCTCGAGGCTCCTACGAGACTATGATCGAGCTGGTGTCGCGCGCAGAGGACTGGGCGGCGGCGCGCCGCGCAGCGCGCGCCGCGCGTCCGGTCGCCGGCAAGCCCGGTGTGACGCCGACCTGCGACGACGCGGTGCCGGAGGCCCGGCCGCTGGCGGGGACCCTCCGGGCCGAGATCGTCTCCGCAGTGCGCGGAGCCCTTGCCGCACGGACCGGTGACTGCGACCGTCCCTACGCCCGCGTGGTCACCCAGATACTCGACGACCCCGCGACCCTGGAAGCGCTACTTGCCCCCGGCGCCCGCGAAGTCCTGGTGACGTCGCCTCTGACCACGGACCACCTCATCCGCACCAAGCCGCTTCCCCTCTGGGTCGAGAGCCTGCGCAACGAGGGACCCAGCCATCCCTCGGAACGCATCGCGGCCGCGATAGAGGCCTATTGCTTGGAGTATCAAGGCTACCTGGAGCGATACAAGGCCGAACTGCCTCCGGGCGTAGCGGCGTTCGATCCTCAGCCTCGGGTGGTCATGATCCCGGGGTTGGGCGTCATCTGCGCCGGTCCCGACCTGCGGGAAGCGATCGTCACTCGCGACATCACCCGGCACACCATCGCGGTGAAGGCCGCTCTGGCGGCTGAAGGCGCGGTGTATCAGGGGCTGCCGGAGGATGAGCTCTTCCACATGGAGTACCGCACCCTGCAGCACGCGAAGCTCGAGAGGCCCGCTGCCGGCGGGCCTGCCGCTGCGGCCGGCGCATCCGCGACCGGCGGGGCCCGCGGTGCCGCCGCTCATCTTCGGGGAGTGGTGGCGCTGGTCACAGGCGCCGCCGGCGCCATCGGAACCGGGATCTGCGAAGGGCTGTTGGAGGCCGGCGCGCTTGTCGTCGCCACCGACCTGCCCGGCCGGCCGCTCGATACCCTGCTCGAGGACCTGGCGAGGGCCTTCCCGGGTCGCGCTCTGGGTCTTGCGCTCGACGTTACCGATCCGGAGTCCGTGGCCACAGCCTTCGAGCGGGTGGTGCAGACCTGGGGCGGAGTCGACCTGGTGATCCCCAACGCCGGCATCGCCGCCGTGGCCCCCCTCACCGAGTTGAGTCTGGAGCGCTACCGCACCCTGGAGAGGGTGAACGTGGAGGGCACTCTTCTCGTGCTCGCCGAGGCGGCCCGCCTTTTCAGGCGGCAGGGGACCGGCGGAGACATCGTCTTGGTCTCCACCAAGAACGTCTTTGCCCCGGGAGCCAATTTCGGAGCCTACAGCTCCACGAAAGCTGCCGCCCATCAGCTCGCTCGCATAGCCAGTCTCGAGTTCGCCGCCGACGATGTGCGCGTGAACATGGTGGCTCCGGACGCAGTCTTCGGGCACGGGACCTGCCGTTCCGGGCTCTGGGCCGAGGTGGGACCGGACCGCATGAAAGCCCGTGGTCTGGATGAAGCTGGACTGGAGGCCTACTACCAAAGTCGTAACCTGCTGAAGACCCAGGTCACCACCACCCACGTGGCCAACGCAGTGCTCTTCTTCGCCACGCGCCAGACGCCGACGACGGGAGCGACCATCCCCGTCGACGGCGGGCTGCCCGACTCCACCCCTCGGTAAGGAGGAGGCCATGCCGAGCCCCAGCATCCCGATCGATCTCCGAAGCGACACCATCACCAGGCCGAGCGAGCCGATGCGCCGGGCCATGGTCGACGCGCCCGTGGGGGACGACGTCTACCGCGAAGACCCCACCATCGAGCGGCTCCAGGAGATGGTGGCGGACATGCTGGGCAAAGAGGCCGCCTTGTTCGTCCCCTCGGGGACCATGGGTAACCAGTTGTGCCTGCGCGCGCTCACCCGTATGGGGGATGAGGTCATCGTTCACGAGGATGCGCACGTGCTGCACTATGAAGGGGGTTCGGCCGCCGCCCTCTCGGCGCTGCAACTTCGTCCGGTGGCGGGGCCGTTCGGGGTGCTCACCCCGGAGGCTGTCATAGCCACCATCCGCCCCGTTGGTGAGCATTTCGCCCACACCGGGGCGGTGGAGATGGAAAACACCCACAACCGCTGCGGCGGGACTATCTGGCCGCTCGAGGCAATGGAGGCCGTGGCCGCCGTGGCGCGCTCGCGGGGCATCAAGGTGCATCTAGACGGGGCCCGGCTCTGGAACGCACACGTGGCCACCGGCGTCGCGCTCCGGGACTACGCGGCCACGGCGGATTCGGTGTCGGTATGCTTCTCCAAAGGGCTGGGGGCGCCGGTAGGCTCGGCTTTGGCGGGTTCTTACGAGTTCGTGGAGAGGGCCCGAGACAACCGTAAGCGCTATGGTGGAGCCATGAGGCAGGCCGGCATCATCGCCGCCGGCGCCATCTTTGCGCTCGAGAACAACGTGGAGCGCTTGGCGGAAGATCATGAGAACGCGGCCACCCTCGCCTCCTATCTGCTGCAGGTCCCCGGACTTGAGATCCACCACCCGGTGCAGACGAACATCATAATCGCGGACGTCTCCAGCGTGGGCGGGGCCGAGCAGGTGGTGGAGGCTCTGAAAGAACAGGGAGTGCTGTGCGGGGCAGCGGCCCCCGCCCGCGTGCGCTTTGTAACGCACCTCGATGTGAGCGCACCGGCGGTGAAGATGGCCGGCGAGATAGCCGCCCGCGTGCTGCCCGGTCTGCGGTCCACCGCCGGCGCATGAGCCCGGCGGCCGACCCGCGCGCCCCGTACGCCCGGCTGGCGGTGGTCGGCCTGATCTGCCGGACAGATGTGGGCGGCGCCGGCGCCGCGGGCGATCCGGGGACCGGCACTTGTGGGGTGACTCCCGCCAACGGTTCGCGCTGGCTGCTGCTGCGGCGGGTGCATCCTTTCGAGGCCTGGGACCCTCCGGGCGGCCGAATGGAGGCAGGGGAAGACCTTGTCGCGGGGGTCCGCCGGGAGGTGCTGGAAGAGACAGGCCTCACGGTCGACGTGGCCGGTCCGTGCTATGCGTTCCTCACGTTCTACCAGGGGGAGCGCCTGCTGGCGGTGAGCATGGCCTGTCGTCCCGCGAGCGACCCCGATGTCGTGCGTCTCGAGCCCGGCGGGGCCGTGGGCTGGAGATGGGTGACCGGGCAGGAATGGGGATCGCTGGCCGCCGCCGGGGTCAGTTCCTGGAACGCGGGCGATGTCAAGAAGGCGACCAAGGCCGTGGCGGCCGTATGGGAGGCGGTGAGGGGATGACGCGGGAAGAAGCGTTAGAGCTTGTCAGGGCGCGAATGCAGAACCCGAACATGGTTGGACACATGATAGCGACGGAGGCGATCATGGGTGCTATGGCCCGCCGGCTAGGCAACGACGAGGGCCAGTGGCGACTCACGGGGCTGCTGCACGACCTCGACGCCGAGCAGACCGCCGAGCACATGGACATCCACGGCACCCTGACCGTGCAATGGCTGCGGGAGGCCGGCCTTGACGACGAGCAGGTGCTAAACGCCATTTTGGCCCACAATCCCGGAAACGGGTCGAGCATCGAAAGCCCTATGGACCGTGCGCTCTTCGCCTGCGACCCGCTGACCGGACTGATAACGGCCGCCGCCCTCATACGCCCAGAAAAGAAGCTGGCGCTCGTGGAACTGAAGAGCCTCAAGAAACGGTTCAGAGAGCCCTCGTTCGCCAAGGGCGCCCGCAGAGAGGATATGCAGACCTGCTCGGAACTGGGGCTGGAACTCGACGAGTTCTTGGAGATGGGTCTGAACGCTATGAAGGAGGTGGCCGATGAACTCGGACTCTGACCTTGGTCCTCAGGGCGAGATGTCAGGCGGGGCCGGCGGCAGCGAACCGGTGCTGCTCGCCCGGGTGTACGACCCGATGGAGGCGCAGATCATCGTGGCCAAGCTGCGGGGCTCCGGCATCGAGGCCTTTGTGCGGCACGATGCCCTGTCCGTCGTCTACGGGCTGACCGTCGATGGGTGCGGCCAACAAGACATCCTGGTCCGGGCTGAGGACTTCGAGCAGGCCCAGACCGCGCTGGAAGTGACGGATGAGCCGGGCGGCACGGAGTAGTCCGGCATGATAGGCGGCGGTTCCTCGCAGGGGGATGACCTGCAGGGCGGGCGACCGCTCCGGGAGGCGGTCGGGCTTGACTCCCGCTTCGAGCCGCTTGTTGCCCTGGTCCGGGGAAGCGCCGTCGAATCGATCCATCGGGGCGCAGTTGCCGTTGTCGGTGTCGATGGGGACCTCCTCGGAGGCGCCGGCGATCCCGCTGCGGACGTGGTTCTTAGATCGACCGCCAAGCCTTTCCAGGCGGCGGCGGTCGTGGGCAGTGGGGCGGCCGAGGCGTTCGCCCTCACCGACGAGGATATCGCCGTGATGGCCGCGTCGCACGTGGCCGCGCCCGAACACGTGGCGGTCGTCCGGCGTCTTCTGGAGCGGGGCGGCATCCCCGCCGGCGCGCTGGTCTGTGGCTCCCTGGAGCACATGTGCTCGGGCAAGCACGCCGGCATGCTGCTGCTGGCCCGGCATCTCGGAGCCCCCCTCGTGGGATATGAGCGAGAAGACCACCTGGTGCAGAAAGAGGTGGCGGGCTATGTCTCTTCATTGTTGGCGCGGCGTCCCCGCCCGGATTGGGTGCGGGCTGGTGCCGGCGCGACCGGCCCTGGAACCCGCACTCTGTTCGTAGGCCGTGACGGCTGTGGCGTGCCGGTCATGCGCACGACTCTTCAGGAGGCGGCCTGGCTCTACGCTTTGCTCGCGGCAGGAGCCACGCCGGTGCTCGCGCGGGTGCGGGATGCCATGATGGCCCACCCTGACCTGGTCGCCGGCGACGGCCGTCTGGACACGCAGGTAATGACGGCGGCGCCCGGGCTCCTGGTTGCCAAGGGCGGGGCTGAAGGGGTGCAGGGGATCGGCCTGTTTCCCGGGGACGTCCCGGGCGGGCCGGATGTCCCCGTGGGCTGTGTCATGAAGATCGAGGATGGGTCGGCCCGGCCGATGCCGGTGCTCGTGGTCCGCTTTCTGGAGGCCTGGGCCCTGGATCAGGCTGCCGAGGTGGTGGAGCGTTGCCACCCCCGCGGCGTGGCCGCCGCCAACGGGGGGCAGGCGGGCAGCCTGGAGGTTTTGGTTGCACCTGCCCATCTGCGGCGCCGACGAGCCGCCGCTGGCGGCCGACCGGCGCGGCCGACCGGCGACAGCGCCGCTGGTCCTGAGAGCGTCCCGGTTGACTCGCGAACGGCGGGTGTGCTGTCGTGGGGAAGAAGGGAAGAGCGCGTCTCGGTATGCCGGGGCGACGAGAAAGACGTGCGCCGCTTCTTGCGCGAGCAATGGCCCGCCGTGGACGAGGAGGTCCTGGGGCGGATGGTGGACTGGTCGGCCGAGCCGTACTGTCTGGTATTCCGGCGTGACAAGAAGATCGTCGCCGCTCTCAGGGGCCACTTCATTGGAGGGCTTGCCTCGGTGGACGAACTCATGGTGGGGGAGGGATCGCGCGGGTCCGGCCTGGGTTCATTGCTGCTCGGGCGTTTCGAGGAGGAGGCCCGGAGCCGCGGGTCCGCGCGCATCGCCATTCGAGCGGTGAAGGGCAGCAGCGCCGAGGACTTCTATCGGGGACGCGGGTATCATCGCGAATGCGTGCAGCACGGCTATGAGTTCGGCTTTGACTACGTGCGCCTGACCCGCCTTGTGGAGCATACGCTTGAGGAGAACGAAGGACTGACGCGGCAGGAGAAGGGAGGACGATGACCTCGGTCCTGGGTGTCGACGTGGGGGGCACGAAGGTAGCGGTAGGCCCCGTCGATCGCGATGGAAGGGAACTCGCGCATACCCTCGTCGAGCCCACCTGTACCGACGACGAGGCCTCGTTCCTCGCCGGGCTCGAGGCCACTCTGCGGCGGGCTGTAGGGGAGTTCGAACCCTTCGAGCCCAAGGCCTTCGGTCTCGCCTGTGCCGGCACCGTTGACTCGGAGCGCGGGGTGGTGATGGCCTCGCCAAACCTGCCGCTGGTGAACGTGCCGGTGGCTTTTTTGCTCGAGAAGGCGTTGGGATTGCCGGTCGTCCTCGAGAACGATGGCAATGCCGCGGCACGGGCGGAGGCTACGGTCGGAGTGGCGGCGGGGCTGCGCGATGTGGTCCTTCTGACGCTGGGGACCGGCGTGGGGGGCGGGCTGTGGCTGGATGGCCGGGTGTATCGCGGGGCGAACGGTGGGGCCGCCGAACTGGGCCATGTGGTCGTACGGGCAGGAGGCCTGCGCTGCCCTTGCGGATCCCGGGGTTGCCTGGAGGTGTACACGTCCGGACGGGCGCTGGTCCGCTATGCGGCTGCCCGCGCCGGCGATCCCGGTGCCGACCCAAGCGGGGAACTGACGGCTCTTCAGGAACAGGGCCGCTTGACTGGGGGTGCCGTCGCCCGTCTGGCCGTGGCGGGAGACAAGGCCGCTCGTGACGCGGTCAACGAACTGGCGCGCTGGCTGGGCGTGGGACTGACGAACATGACCAACGCGTTCGATCCCGAGATGATCGTCGTGGGAGGGGGGGTAGGGACTCTGGGTGAGTTACTGTTGGCTCCCGCCCGAGAAGTGGTGCGCAAGACGGCCATCCCGCCGGGCCGGGACAGGGTCGGCATCGCTTGCGCCAAGCTGGGAAACAGGGCCGGACTGGTCGGCGGGGCGCTGACGGCCTGGCAGACCCTGGGAGAGAGCAGGCTCGCCCCGCCGATTTCGAGCGCCGAAAGCTAGCCCGGGGTCTACCGACCATGCTCTACATATGTCCCACCCCGATCGGCAACCTCGAGGACGTTACCCTGCGAGTGCTGACGGTCCTCAGGCAGGTCGACCTCATTGCTTGCGAGGACACGCGGCGCACCCGGATCCTACTCGATCGCTACGGCGTCGTTACCCGGTTGGTCAGCTTCCACGAGCACAACGAGGAGCAGCGACTCGGCGTGCTCTTGCCGCTTCTACGGGAGGGCAAGGAGGTCGCCGTGGTCAGCGACGCCGGCATGCCCGGCCTCTCCGACCCCGGCTTCACTCTGGTGCGAGCCTGTGCCGCTGAGGACCTTCCGGTCACTGTGCTGCCGGGCCCGTCGGCCGTCTCGACCGCGCTCGTCGTCTCGGGTCTGCCGGCCGACCGCTTCGCGTTCGTCGGCTTTCTTGCCCGGGGAGCGAGCAGGCTGACGGAGCAGATCGGAGCCTTCGACGGGACCGGGGCGGCGGTGGTGGCATTCGAGTCGCCGCGGCGGCTGGGCACGGCGCTTGGAGCCATCGCAAAGCGGTGGCCGGACCGCCGGCTGGCCATGTGCCGCGAACTCACCAAGCTGCACGAGCAGGTGCTGCGGGGAACGGCGGACGAGGTGATGCGGGCGCTTCCCGAGCCGGTGCGGGGAGAGATCGTTGTCGTCTTGGAACCGGCCGGCCAGGCCGCCGAACGCCGCGCCGGGCGGGGCGGCGTAGCCGCTACGTCCGGGGTGAGGGCCGGGGGTGCCGAGACCGCCACGGCGGTCTCGGCACCGTTCGGCGACGAGAGGATACGAGCGGCACTGCGGGACCTGCTGGAGTGCGGGATGGGGACCAAGAAGGCGGCGGCCGTCGTCGCCGGCCTTACCGGGCTACCAAGGCGCCAGGTCTATGACATGGCGCTCGGACTGCGCGCCCGGGAGGAGTGAGACCGGCAGGCCGCAGGGACGCCGGGCACCAGAGCGTCGCGGCGCCCCGGGGTCCGGAGCCCGGAGAGGGGTCTGTTAGAATAGCCCGGCCATGGGCCGCTTCTACGTCACCACACCTATCTATTACGTCAACGACGTGCCGCACATAGGGCACGCGTACACGACGGCCGTGGCCGACGTGGCGGCGCGCTTCCACCGGCAACTCGGGGACGAGGTGTTCTTCCTCACAGGCACCGACGAGCACGGGACCAAGGTGGAACAGGCCGCGGCGGCACGGGGGTTGACCCCCAAGGAGCATGTGGACGAGGTGGTGCAGAAGTTCAAGGCCGTGGCGGGCAAGGTGGGGGCCAGCAACGACTTCTTCATCCGCACCACCGACCCCGAGCACGAGCGCTTCGTGCAGCAGTTCGTCCAGCGCTGCCGCGACGCCGGAGACATCTACAAGAGTTCGTACTCGGGCCTGTACTGCGCGGCGTGTGAGGCCTACTACACCGAAGAGAACTTGGTGGAGGGACTCTGCCCGGACCACGGCACCTGTCCGGTGCACATGGAGGAGGACAACTACTTCTTCCGCCTCTCGGCCTTCCAGGAGCGCCTCGCAGCCCACTACCGCAGTCATCCCGATTTCGTCCGCCCGCGGCACCGGTACAACGAAGCGCTCTCGTTCATCGAGCAGGGCCTGGAAGATATCTCCGTGTCGCGGGCAACCCTCAAGTGGGGGATCAGTGTGCCCTGGGACGAGTCCCAGGTGATCTACGTGTGGGTGGACGCGCTCATCAACTACCTGAGTGCCCTCCACTACGCGCCGGGCGAGGACCTGGTCGCCCGCTTCTGGCCGGCCACGTACCACATGATGGCCCAGGACATCCTCAAGTTCCACGGGATCATCTGGCCGGCGCTGCTGATGTCGGCCGGCTATGAACTGCCCGAGCATCTGTTCATCCACGGTTACCTGAAGTTGGGCGGGGAGAAGATGTCAAAGACACGGGGGAACGTGATGGACCCCTTCCCGCTCATCGAGCGCTACGGGGCCGATCCCTTCCGGTTCTACTGCCTGCGCGAGGTGAGCTTCGGCCAGGACGGGATGGTGAGCGAGGAGGGGTTCAAGGCCCGCTACAACAGCGAGTTGGCGAACGAGCTGGGCAACCTGGTATCGCGCACCACCGCGATGATCGGCAAGTACCGGGGCGGCGCCGTGCCGGCGCCGCCGCCCGCCCGCGACGGGGCCGGCGCCTGCGGCTCGGGTTCGCCTCTGGCCGCCGAGGCCGGTGAGACCGCTGAGAGGGCGCAGGCCCAGCTGGAAGACATGGATCTGAGCGGCGCTCTGGAGACTATCTGGGTGTTCGTGCGCCGGCTCAACCGCTACGTAGAAGAGCAGGCTCCCTGGAAGCTGGCCAAGGAGGCCGGGGCCGAGGGGCCCGCGGGTGCCCAGGCCTCCGCTCTCGACGCCACCCTCTGGGACCTGGCGGAGGGTCTACGCTTGCTGTCGGTGCTGCTGCACCCGTTCATCCCACGGACGGCGGCGATGGTCCGCGAGCGTCTGGGTCTGCCGGCTTTCGGGGGCGGGACACCGGCTGCGGCCGCCGCGCTCCGCGGTGGCGCCGGCGCGGTGGAGGCCGAAGTGTCGGAAAGCCGCCTCCCCGATCCGAGTTGGGAAGGCGCGGCGTGGGGTCTGCTGCCCGAGGGGCCCGCGGTGGTGACCGGCACCCCGCTCTTCCCGCGCATCGAAGACTGACCGGCACGGTCGAGCGCCGTGCTCATCGACTCTCACACCCATCTGGACCACTGCAAAGAGGACCCCGCGGTCCTCGTCGAGGACGCCGCGGCGGCCGGGGTGGATCTCATCATCCAGTCGGGGATCGACCTCCGGCGGTCGCGGTACTCGGTCGCGCTCGCCGAGCGCCTCCCCCAGGTCTACGCGACGGTGGGCTTCCACCCGCAGGAGGCGGGGCATCTGGACGACGAGGGCCGGGCCGGCTTGGAGGAGTTGGTCCGCCACCCCCGGGTGGTCGCCGTGGGCGAGACCGGCTTTGACTTCTACCGAGACTACTGGCCGCACGAGGTCCAAGAAGACGTCTTCCTATACCACCTCGATCTGGCCCGCCGGGCCTGCCTGCCCGTGGTGGTGCACACCCGCGACGCCGCCGACCAGACCCTGCGTCTGCTGGGAGAGCATGCTCGCAACCTCACCGTGGTGCTCCACTGCTTTTCGCTCCCCGATCGTCTGGCGGAGGTGGTGGAGCGGGGCTACTTCGTCAGCTTAGCCGGCAACGTGACCTACGAGAAGGCGACCGCTCTTCAGGCGGCCGCCCGGGAGGTCCCAGACGGGCTGCTCTTGCTCGAGACCGACGCTCCCTGGCTCACTCCCGTGCCTTTTCGGGGCCGGCCGAACCGGCCCGCCCTCGTGACCCGGGTGTACGAGTTTGTCTCCCGCCTGCGCGGCTCGACCGTGGCGGAGTTGGAGGCCCAGGTAGAGGTCAACGTGCTGCGCGCCTTCCCCCGCATCGCCGCGGGACGAGGCACGGGGTGATGGCCTGCACCTCCGACGCTTCGGGGGCCGGCCGTGGTTCGCGCGGGACGCCGTCCCGGCGGCCCGGCGACGCGGGCTCCGCCGGTGAGCCGGTCTCCGCTACCGGACTGCGTCAGGTCTCCCTGGCCCGTCTGGCTGAGTTCGGCATCGACCCCAAGCGGGACCTGGGACAGAACTTCCTGATCGACGACAATATCCTGGGGCTCATCCTCGGCCGGCTCGAATGCGGACCCGAGGATGTGGTGCTGGAGGTGGGGGCGGGCCTCGGGGTCTTGACCGCGGCGCTGGCCGGGGTGGCGGGGCACGTGCATGCGTTCGAGGTGGACCGGACTCTCGAGCCGGCGCTGATGGCCACTCTCAAGGGGTACTCGAACATCACCCTGCATCTCGAGGACATCCTCAGGGCTCCACTCGAGCGACTTGTGCCCGCGCCGACGCTCTGCGCCAGCAACCTACCGTATTCGGTGGCGGGACCGTTCGTCATCGAGGCTTTGCAGCGTCTGCCCAGCGTCCGGCGCTACTGCCTCATGGTGCAGCGGGAGGTGGCCGAGCGGATGGCCGCCCGGCCGGGGACCAAGGCCTACGGCACGCTTTCCGTGTGGGTGGGGCTGTATTCGCGGCTGCTGGGGACGCGCCAGCTCTCCCGGTCGATCTTCTATCCCCAGCCTCACGTGGACTCCAGTCTCATCGTCCTCGCCAGACTCGAGCCCGCCGGGCTGCCCCTGGTCGACCTTGCCCTGCTGCGGCGGGTCGTTCAAGCCGCCTTCGGCCAGCGCCGAAAGACGCTTGTCAACTCCTTGAGCGCTGGGCTCGGCGTGCCCCGGGCGCAGGTGGCGGGGGTCGTTGCGTCACTCGGGTTGGGGTCCGATGTGCGGGCCGAGCAGGTCGAGCCCGGGCAGTTCGTCAGATTGGCAGAGGAGCTCGGGATCTGACTACTCGGACGTGGTGGCGGTGGAGGTCGGTGAGCTCTTCGGGCCGGTGGAGTTCGCCGGCTCCGCCGTGGACGGCGTCGACGCAGCCGGCTTCGGGACCGGGAGAGCCGACATGGCGGTGGCCAGCATCTCCTCACGTCGGAGGTCGAACACCAAGGTGTTCGTCACCCACCTAAGAACCCCGTCCTGCTTCCACCACACGTGGTCGCTCTTGGTGCTCGAACCGACGACGGTGTAGACCACGCCTCCCGGACCTTTCACCGCGCGGCCGGGGCTGGCGAGGGGCGCGTCGAGCCATGAGGTCTCGCTGATGCCCATGTATTTGTCCTGAGCTCGGTATTGATATCCCACACGGATTGCGGGCTTGGTCTTATCTCCGACCTTGATCGGGTAGCTCCAGCGGAATGCGTAGGCGCAGTTGTTCGGGATGAACACAGGGGCGACAAGCGAGAAGTCAGCTTTGGCCGCCAGACTGCGCCAGTCCTTTCCGTTGGGGACGGCGCCCATCGCGGAAGTGGCCAGGGGTATCTGCTCTCCGGAGATCCCGTATGTCTTTCCCAGGGCCACGAGGATCCGCCCGCCGGCCTCCTCCCGGGTCCTGGCTATCCCCAGGGCGAGGGCGACCGCCTTCGCATCGGACGCACGTCCGCGGGGGTAGGTGACTATCGCGCTGCCTTCGATGGGGTCTTCCGCCTCCTTGACGATGGACACGGTCGCTCCCTGGCGGAGCAGCCACACCGTGGCAAGCGCTCCTTGGCCGACGCGGCCGGTGCCGTTCAGCACGTCCACCGAGATACCGGATAGCTCGGCCGTCTTGAGGTGGGCGTCAGGTGGTGCCGGCAAGTCGCTGTCTTGCACCACAGGATCGGGCTCGGTGAAGAAGTCCTTCACCGCGCTCTTGATCTGTTCGGGGGTCGCCGCAACGAAGCTGGCGCCGTCGATGGTCTGGTTGGGAGCGACGAGCTTGGCCATACGCATGCGGCCTCCGTCCAGCTTGACCGCCCAGTAGGCAAGCTTGAGGAACTCGTTCGCGGAGAGGTCGGTGTCGACGTTGCCGAACAGGGCCTTGATGAGTCCGGGCAGCTTGAGCGGCAGGTTCCAGCCCATGGCCTGCTCGCGCACCGCGGCGATGAAGCGTTGCTGTCTCTCCATGCGGCCGAAGTCAAAGTTGCTGTCGTGTCGCGTGCGGACGTAGTCGAGCGCTTTCGTTCCGCCCAGCAGTTGGTAGCCGGGGCTGAAGCGTATCCACTGGTCGTCGTACTTCCGGTCTATGTCGACGTAGACGCCGCCCACGGTATCAGTGATCTGCTTGAACGCGTTGAAGTCGACCTCGATGTAGTGGTCCAGGTCCACGCCGAACGTAGACTGGATGGTGCGGATGAGCAGGGCCGGCCCTCCGAAACGGTAGGCGGCGTTTATCCGGTTGGGGTCATGGCCGGGGATCTCCACTCGGAGATCGCGCGGCACGGACAGCATGGAGAGGAAGTGCTTCTCCGGATCCACGTGCACCAGGATGATGCTGTCGGCGCGGCCTCCCACTCCGGTGCTGGCCCGCTTGTCCGACCCCAGCAGCACGATGTTCATCCCGGAAGGGTTCTGGATCGTGGCGGGGGTCCCCACCGCCGCAGAGGTGGGACTGGAGGTGAGGGTCGTCTCGCCCAGAGCCTGCACGACGCCCGGGTCCACCCGATCGTTCGCCGCGCCCACCTGAGCCCGGAACCAAAGGTAGAAGGCTCCGCCGGCAATGAGCCCGACGACGACCAGACCGACCGCGCTCCAGAGCGCGATGCGGCCCCAGCGGACCCTGCGTCTTCGTTCTTTCTGCTGAAACGGGGGTTCCACGGGCGCTCCACTACTTCTCGGCCTCGAGACCGCTGGGCCACGGAGGACCGTGCACGTGCTTATGGTACTAGTCATTTGCGGTATTGTCAGAGGCGAACACCCCCGAAAGTCGGTCGCGATGAGCCAAACCCCCGGCAACGACATCGATGGCGACATCCCCCGCAGGAGCGACAGGCGGCCCACCGGCCGCCGCCGCCGTTGGCTGTGGGCTGTCCCCGTGGTGGCCGTCCTCCTGGCGGCGGGCGCCTTCCTTGCCGTGCAACAGGCACGAAGCGTTACCGTAGCGGACATCTCTCCGGCGGACGGAGCGCAGCTCAACACCCGGCCTGTCACCGTGTCCTGTGCGCTGGCCGGCTTCGTTCCCGGGAGAGGGACGGTCGCGCTGAGCATCGATGGAACGCCCGTCGACGCCGGGGACTTGTCTGTGCAACCCGGGCTGGTGCTGGCGCGGGTCGCCCTGGGCGAGGGGCGGCACACCGCAGCGGTCACGTACGATTCCAGCAACGTCTTTTCCCGCCATCTGGGGCGGACCTGGGCCTTCGAAGTCGATACCACTGCGCCTGAGGTGACGGTCGCCGCGCCCGCCTCCTTCCCGCTGCTGCGGGCTCAGCGCAGCGACCTGGCCTTCGATCTTACGGAGGCGGCGACGGTGTCACTCAGCCTGGACGGCGTTTCCGTCAAGCTCGACGGGGCCGGGGGCCCTGCCGGGTCTTCGGGTGGGCCGGCCGCAGCGACCATCGTGACAGCGGAGGGACTGCATACTCTGGCGCTCACGGCCACCGACGGCGCCGGGAACGTCACCGCCAGGCAATGGGAGCTTGTCGTCGACTACAACGCCCCCACCGTGAGCGCCCAGGGTCTCCCGGACGGCGATGTGTGGAATGAGCACAACTCCGCCACCGGTACGGTGACTGTGGCCGACTCGTTCCCCGACAAGCTGCAGGTGAGCGCGACGCTGGACGGTGTTGCTCTCGCCCTGGGCGAGAGCGGCGCGCCGGCCGCCGGCCGGCGGGCCTACTCGTTCGACACCGGCACGCTGGCCGAAGGGACCCACGACCTGGAGATATCGGCCGGCGACCTCGCCGGGCACGCGACCGCCTTCAAGCGCACCTTCTTGGTGGACACCTCGAGTACGTTCGGCCAGAGGACGCTCAAGACGGGCGCCATCGGAGGGGACGTTCAGCAACTCCAACGCATCCTCGTCATCAAGGGGGTCTACGCGGGCAAACCCGACGGCGAGTTCGGAGAGGGCACGGCGGCGGCCGTGGCTGCTTTTAACGCCCAGCAGGCTCTGGACGGCGGCGAGGTGGTCACCAAGGACACTCTGAGATACCTGCTCGGCTCCATCCGTGTTGATCTCTCCGAGCGGAAGCTCTACTTGTATAGAGGCGACGGCAACGTGGCCAAGACCTATCGGGTGGCTGTGGGCATGCCTCGGTATCCCACCCCGGTGGGGGACTTCCGCGTCATCAAGAAGGAGGTCGATCCTACCTGGGACCCGCCCAATTCCGATTGGGCGGCCGGCATGGGGCCGATCCCGCCGGGGCCGGGCAACCCACTGGGCACCAGGTGGATGGGCCTCAACAGTCCCGGCATCGGCATACACGGGACCTACACCAGTTCCTCCATCGGGACGGCGGCTTCGCACGGATGCATCCGCATGCGGGTGGGCGAGGCGGAGGACCTGTTCACGCGGGTGTTCGTGGGCACCCCGGTGGAGATCGTCAAGTGACGGGGGACGTCGAGACAGGGGACGAGTGATGCACATAACCAGAAGCGCGCCGGCCAAGGTCAACCTCTCGCTCCTGGTGGGTCCCACCGGGTCCTCTCGCTACCACCAGATCTTCACCGTCTTTTGCCCCGTAGACGTGTACGACGTGATCAGCTTCGCCCTCGAAGCCAAGCGAGGCCCCGCCGGTGCCGCAGAACTGCACGTCAAGGCGCACGCCATAGAGGCGGAGGCCAACATCGTGGCCCACGCTCTGCATGCTCTGGAGCGGCAAACCGGTTGGGTCTTCGCCGGGCGGGTGACCATAGACAAGGGCATACCCCTTGCCGCCGGCATGGGGGGAGGTAGTACCGACGCAGCCGCGGCCCTGCAGGTCGGGGCCCAGGTGCTGCGGGAGGCGGGGGGGCCCGACTTGAGCGCCGCCGAACTGCACCGCCTGGCCGCGGGATTGGGAGCCGACGTCCCCTTCTTCCTCGACCCTCGGCCGGCCATCGGCCGAGGGATCGGAGACCTGCTCGAGCCGCTTCCCCTTCCCGAGCTGCCCCTTCTGCTCGTCTTCACCGACCAGCCGCTGTCCACCGCCCGCGTCTACCGCGAGTTCGACGTCCGGCAAGGGTCCGAGGAACCGGCGCACTTCGCCGCGCGCTCGGCCGAGGCCGAGCTGCGCTGGCGGCGGGTGCAGTCGATACAGGAAGTGGCCCGGTTGCTTCAGAACGACCTGGAGGAGACCAGTTGCGACCTGCTGCCCGGGCTGTGCGACGCCAAGGACATCCTGTTGCAGGAGGGCGCCCTCGGCGCGCTGATGAGCGGCTCGGGGCCCACGTTCTACGGGCTATGCACGTCCACTGACGAGGCCCAGGCTCTCTGCGAGAAGGTGTCTGCGGACGGGGTGAACTGCCGGGTCACGCGGTCGCTCCCGGGCGTCTAGGCTATACTTCGTGCGCTCGTGGGGTCCGCTCGCGCAGCCGGAAGTGTTGGGGCGTGGCCAAGTGGTAAGGCAACGGGTTTTGGTCCCGTGATGCGTAGGTTCGAATCCTGCCGCCCCAGCCTCCCTTCATGTTCTTGTCGAGGTCGTGTCATCTTTCCGGTCGAGGTGTGCCCTGGGTCCTAGCTCGTATGTCACGACGGTCGTGGTGCTGGCCGCGGGCCAGGGCAAACGCATGGAGTCCGAGTTACCCAAGGTCCTGCACCCGGTCCGAGGCCGGCCCATGCTGGCGCATGTGCTCTCCGCCGCCCGGGCCCTCGGTGCCGACCGGACGGTAGTGGTGCTGGGGCACGGGTCCGCTCAGGTGGAGCCGTATCTTCCGCCGGAATGCCGGGTGGCCCTCCAAGAGCACCAGTTGGGAACGGGGCATGCCGTGCTCGCGGCTGCGGAGCAGATCCTGCCGGGCCGCTTCGTGGTGCTGGCAGGCGATACCCCGCTGATCACCGGGGAGGCGCTGCAAGGGTTGGTGGAGTGCCATCGGGCCTCAGGTGCCGCCGCTACCGTGCTCACCATGGACCTTTCCGATCCCGCAGGCTACGGCCGGGTAGTCCGAGACGAAAGCGGCGATCTTGTGAAGGTCGTCGAGCATCGCGACGCCACTCCGCCCGAACGCGAGATCCACGAGGTCAACAGCGGCATGTACGTGCTGCCGGCGCCGCTCGCCCTGGAAATCCTGGCCCAGGTGGGAGCGGATAACGACCAGGGGGAGATCTATCTGACCGACGTCATCGCCGGGCTTCGCGAGCGCGGCGAGCGGGTGGCGGCCTGCAAGGTGAAGGACGCTTCCCTCGTCCTGGGAGTCAATTCCAGGGAAGAGCTGGCTCTGGCCGAGGAGATCATGGCGGAGCGCCGCGGCGGGGATTTTGGGGTGGAGGCAGAGACGGACAGCCGCTCGTAGTGGTACCGTACGGGGTAGCCCCCCGGCGGAGAACAGAGGACTAGGAGGACCACGAGGATGGGAGATTGGGAGCCGCGTCGCTGCGCCCGCCTTACACCGGAGCGTTCGCTCATGGTGTTTGCGGGGCGGGGCACCCCTGACCTCAGCGCCAAAGTCGCGGAGAAGCTGGGCATCGAGCTCGGCCAGGTGGACATCCGGACGTTCGCCGACGGCGAGATCTACGTCAAGTATATGGAGAGCGTCCGCGGCGCCGACGTCTTCATCATCCAGTCGACGTGCAGACCTGTGAACGAGAACCTCGTGGAGCTTCTCATCATGATCCAGGCGGCGCGCCTCGCGTCCGCCCATCGGGTCACTGCCGTGGTGCCCTGGATGGGCTATTCCCGTCAGGACAAGAAGAGTTGCCCCCGGGAGCCGATCACCGCCAGGCTGGTCGCCGACATCCTGGAGGCAGCCGGAGCCGACCGAGTCATCACCATGGACCTGCACGCCGGCCAGTTGCAGGGCTTCTTCAGCGTTCCGGTCGACCACATGACCGCGCTGGCCATGATCGCCGACTACTTCAAGCTCAAAGGGATCGGGGACATGGTCATCGTGTCGCCCGACGCCGGCGGTCTCAAGACGGCCAAGCGGGTGGCCGACCGGCTGGAATGCCAGGTGGCGGTTCTCACCAAGCTGCGGCCCGAGCATAACGTCTCCCGGGTGATGCACGTCATCGGTGACGTGGCCGGCAAGACCGCCATCATCGTGGACGACATCATCGACACGGCGGGCACCCTGGTAAACGGCGTCCAGGCCCTGATCGACCAAGGGGCGAAGGAAGTCTACGCGGCCTGTACGCATCCGGTTCTCTCGCCTCCCGCGTACCAGCGCATCACCCAGTCGCAACTCAAAGAGGTCGTGGTCACCGACACCATCCCCCTCCGCGAGGACATCGACCACCAAAAGATTGTGGTACTATCCACGGCCGGCATCCTGGCCGACACCATCAAGAGCGTCTTCACCGACGAATCGGTGAGCGAGCTCTTCCAGGGAGAGAACCAGCTTTTCTAGCTGGATAGCCTATAGGAGACGAACATGGCTACGGTCAAGCTGTCGGTGCAAGAGCGGGGGCAGACGGGCAACGGCCCGGCGCGCCGATTGCGCGCGGAAGGCCGCATTCCCGCCGTTGTCTACGGCAAGGGCGTCGAGTCCAGGGCCGTCTCCGTCGCTCTCGACGAACTGAAGGCCGTTGTGACCGAGTACGGGCACAACGTGGTGCTCGAGCTCGATCTCAGCGACGCGGCCAAGCCCGCCAAGGGCGGCAAGAAGAAGGCCGTCCCCCACTACGCGGTGGTCAAACAACTCCAGTTCCACCCCACCAAGCGTTACGTCCTGCACGTCGACCTGCACGAGATCGACCTGGCGATCGAGATCGAAAGTCCAGTGTCGGTCGAGTTGGTGGGGACGCCCGCCGGCGTAGCCGACGGCGGCGTGGTCGACTGGGAGAACCGGGAAGTCACCGTGCGGGCCCTGCCCTCAGACATGCCCGAGGCCATCGAACTCGACATCAGTGAGCTGCAGATCGGTCAGCACCTGTCGGTAGACGCCTTGAAGGCGCCTGCCGGGACGAAGATCCTCGACGACCCCCAGACCATCGTGGTCTCCTTGGTGCCGCCGCGGGTCGAGCAGCCTCCCGCTGCCGCCCCCGAGGCCGCCGAGCCCGAGGTCATCGGCGGGGCCAAGAGCGAGGAGTAGCTCTTCAGACCCGTTTCACAGTGAAGTTGCGGCCGCCGAGTGTGCACTGGACGGTAGATGGCCGCCGGTGACACCCACCTGCTGGTCGCACTGGGCAACCCCGGGCCCGAATACCAGTATCACCGCCACAACGTGGGCTTCATGGTGGGCGAAGAACTGCGTCGCCGGCACGGCCTGCCCGCCTTCCGCTCCCGCTTCCAGGGTCTCACCGCCGAGGGGACGATAGCCGGATGCCGGGCGGTGATTCTGTTACCCACGACCTTCATGAACCTGTCCGGGCGCGCGGCCGCCGAGGCGGCCCGCTGGTACAAGATCCCGGTGGGGCGGATGCTCGTGATCCACGACGAGGTCGAGTTGGCGTTCGGTGACGTGCGCCTGAAGGAGGCGCAGGGGCTGGGCGGTCACAATGGCCTGCGCAGCCTCGAGCAGTCTATGGGGTCGCGGGACTTCTGGCGGCTGCGGGTGGGCGTAGGCCGGCCCGACTCGCCCAGGCCTCTCATCGACTACGTGCTAGCCCCGTTCAGCGAGCCCCGGGACGACGTGCTGGCGCTCATCGGCAGGGCGGCCGACACAGCCGAGGAGTGGCTCGCGGCGCGTGGAGAGACCGAACCCGGCCGCACCGGTGACGCGCGAGGCGATGCCTCATGCCCCGCCTGACCGACTTCCTGCGCGGATACGCGCCTTTCGAGGAACTCGTGGAGCGGGCGGCCGGGGCCTCTGCCACCGGTGCCCGAGCTGCCGCGGCCTCGCCTGGCGGGCCCCCTCTCGCCGAAGCCCACCTTACCGCGCCTACCTTCGTGCACCCGTTTCTTACTGCCGCTCTCGCCGGCCGCCGGCCCTGGCGCGACGAGGTCCTGCTGGTGATCGCCGCCAACCAGGACACCGCGTTCGAACTCGAACAGGAGGTCGCGCTGCTCTGTCCGGACCGGCCGGTGGTGTACCTGCCGCCCCGGGGCGTGTGGTACGGGTCGGAAGGAGACGTCCAGCCCCGGGTGGCGGGGCGCCGGGCGCGGGCGGTCGCCGCTCTGCGGGAGGGGGAGGAAGGCATCGCCGCCCGTGACCTTGCGCGCGGCGACGGGGGCCAAATCGCGCCCGTGGTCGTAGTCGAAGCCACGACGCTCTTGGAAGGGGTCATACCGCCCTCGCGCGGCGCGCTGGAGGTGTCTGCGGGTGACCGGGTGGATTTCGAGGGACTCATCCGCGGGCTGGTGGCCCTGGGCTACCGGCGGTCCGACCAAGTGGAGGACGCTGGGGAGTTCTCGGTGCGAGGGGGCCTCGTCGACGTCTTTCCGGCAACTGAGCGTTACCCGGTGCGGATAGAGTTCTGGGGGGACGAGGTCGAAAGCCTGCGCAGTTTCTCCGTGTATTCGCAGCGGTCGCTCGGACCGGCCGACAGTGTCCGCCTTCATGCCGCCGCGGAGGAACCGGGCGCGGCGCCCGTCAACCTGCTCTCCCTGCTGCCTGCCGGCGCCCGGGCCGTCCGCCTGGACCCGGCGAGGGCCCGGGCGAGGGTGGAGGCTTTCGAGACTGAACTGGTGGACGTCTTAGGGGCCTCGTATGCCGGCGACGAGTACGAGACGTGGCCCGAGGTGGAGGGCCGCTTAGCTCGCATGCCTCTGGTCACCCTGGAATCGCTCGGCATGGCGGTCGTGGAGAGTGGAGCGGGCGATCCGGCGCCCGGGTTCCGCGCGACCAGCGGCGAGTTGCCGGTGACCAACCTGCCCGAGGCCGAGGAGGCCATGCGCCGGCTGGTGGAAGACGGCTACCGGGTGGTGATCGCGTTCGAGCAACGGGCCGAGGCCGAGCGGGCCGGCTATGTGCTCCGCCGCACCAGTGGGACGCTGGCGCACGGGGGCGAGGTCGAGGCCGGGCCGGGCATTTCCTTCCTGCCGATGGCGCTCAGACGCCACTTTCTCCTACCCGACGTCAGGCTGGCCGTGCTCACCGAGGCTCAGGTGTTCCCGCGGCGGCACAAGGCCGCGCCGGCGCGTAGGCTGGCGCCGGGCGTCACCCTCTCCAGCTTCCGTGACCTTCGAAAGGGCGACTTCGTGGTCCACGAAGACCACGGGGTGGGCCGCTTCGAGGGCATATCCACCAAAACGGTGGCCGGGGTCACCCGTGACTACCTCGATCTGGCCTATCGGGACGGAGACATGCTCTACATCCCCCACGACCAGATAGGCAAGGTCATGCGCTACGTGGGGGCCGGCGGCACGGCGCCCGGCCTCTCTAGGCTGGGGGGCAAGGCCTGGGAGCACATCAAGAGCCGGGTGCGGAAAGCCGCGCGCCAGGTGGCCGGCGAGTTGCTCCATCTCTACGCGCTCCGTCAGGCCACCAAAGGCTTCCGCTTCTCGGAGGACAGCGAGTGGCAGGTCCGCTTCGAGAAGGCCTTCCCCTACGAGGAGACCGAGGACCAACTCCGGGCCATCGACGCGGTCAAGGACGACATGGAGTCAGAACAGCCCATGGACCGTCTGCTCTGCGGCGACGTGGGCTACGGCAAGACTGAGGTGGCCCTGCGGGCGGCTTTCAAGGCCACGCTCGACGGCAAGCAGGTGCTGGTCCTCGTGCCCACCACCATCCTGGCCCAGCAGCACTACGGGACCTTCCGGGAGCGGTTCGCCGACTTCCCGGTCAGGGTGGAGATGATCTCCCGCTTTCGCTCCCCGGCCGAGCAGAAAAGGATCCTCGCGGACTTCGGCGCCGGCAAGGTGGACGTGCTCGTCGGTACCCATCGGCTTCTGTCCGACGACGTCCGGCCGAAGGACCTGGGGCTGGTGATCGTCGACGAGGAGCAGCGTTTCGGAGTCGCCCAGAAGGAGGCTCTGCGTCGCCTCAAACTGCGGGTTGACATCCTTACCCTCAGCGCCACACCCATCCCGCGGACCCTGCAGATGTCGCTGTCCGGGGTGCGAGACATCACCGTGATCGAGACACCGCCCCGGGACCGGCACCCGATCCAGACCTACGTGGGACTGTATGACGAGGGCATGGTCGAGCGGGCGATCGGCCGGGAGATCGACCGCGGCGGCCAGGTCTACTATCTTCACAACCGGGTGGAGACGATCGATAAGGAGGCCATGCGCCTGCGGGGGGCCATGCCTTCGGTGCGGTTCGCCGTGGCTCACGGGCAGATGCCCGAGCAGGACCTTGAACGGGTGATGCTCGACTTCCTTCGCGGCGATCAGGACGTGCTTGTGAGCACCACCATCATCGAGAGCGGCTTGGACATCCCCAACGCCAACACCCTCGTCGTGGAACGGGCCGACCTCTTGGGGTTGGCCCAGCTCTACCAGATCCGCGGCCGAATCGGCCGATCCGCCCGGGTGGCCCATGCCTTCTTGTTCCACCCCGACGAGTCGGTGCTGACGGAGGAAGCGGTCGCCCGCCTTTCCACGCTGGCCGACTACACCGAACTGGGCTCCGGCTTCAAGATCGCCATGCGCGACCTCGAGATCCGCGGGGCCGGCGAGCTATTGGGGGAGGAGCAGTCCGGACAGATCGCGGCGGTGGGGTTCGAGATGTACCTGTCCATGCTGGAAGAGGCGACGCGGCTGCTGCAGGGGGACGTGGCGCCGGTCGAGAAGCTGGCCCGCGTGGACGTGGCGATAGACGCTCATGTGCCGGCCTCCTTCATCGGCTACGAGGCCGCCCGGGTGGACCTACACCGGCGCATCGCCTCCGCGCGGACCCTGGGCGAGCTGGTCGACCTGCGCGCCGAGCTTGTAGACCGGTTTGGGGAACTTCCCGGGCCCGTGGACAACCTCATCTTCCTGGGGGAGGTTCGGGTGCAGTTGCAGGGTCTGGGCGCCGATACCCTGTCGGTGAGACAGGACCGCCTGGCGGTGAGCGGGCTGACCTTGCCGCCGGGGTCGCGCGAGCGCTTGCGCTCGCGCGACCGCCGCTACGTGTACGCCCCGGTCCAGGGCCAGCTCTCCCTGGGCATCCGGGGCGACGGGCGGGGACTCCGGGAGGTCGTCCAGTCGGTCCTCGATGATATACTCCCCCTCTCCACCGGGGAGGTGGATCCTGACCGCTAGCAGGGTGCCGAAAAGTGACACCTCGCCGCCGCGGTGTGCCGGGTGCGAGCGAGAGAAGGACGCAGGGAGCGCAAATGGCAGCGCTATCTGCGCGACTGAGGACGTGCTATCGCGCCGCCCGGCGCGGTGCGGAGGCCGGGGCTTCGGTTTTCAGCAGGCTCCTAGGCGCAACGTCATCTCCAATCGATCCTTCCGGGTGATCCGCCGACTCGCCTTCGTCCTCCTCGTCTTGCCTTCGATCCTGGCCGTCTTCGGTTGCGGAGAGGAGCTTCCCCAGGGGGCTGTGGCTCAGGTGGGTCAAGGTCTCGTTACCCAGAAGCAGTTCGACGGTCTTCAGGCCGCCTACGAGGCCAAGGGCCGCGTCCCCGACCAGAAAACACAGAGCAAGGCCTACCGTACCTTCCAGCAGAATCTGGCCCAGTATCTGGTCATGCTCGAGGTTCTCCGCCAGCAGGCCCCCAAGTTCGGGGTCAAGGTCACCGACAAGGACGTCCAGGCCGAGGTCGACCAGATCAAGGAGATGTTCCAGGGCGACGAGAAGCGGTTCGACGAGGCCCTCAAAGAGCAGAAGTTGACTCTGGAGCAGTTCCAGGAGTCTCTGCGCCAGCGGCTGTTGATCGACGCGATGGAGGAGGCGGTGACCAAGGACGTCACCGTCACCGAGGATGAGGTCAAGGCGTTCTATGACAGCCACAAAGGCGACCACACCGAACCTGAGACCCGCGAGACCCAACACATCCTCATCTCACCGTTCGCCGAGGCGGCGAGCGGGCAGGGCACCATCACCCCTACAGAAGGCGATTGGGAGGCGGCCAGGGCGGAGGCCGAGAAGGTGCGCAGCGAGATCCAGAACGGTGCCGACTTCAACACCGAGGCGCGCAAGTACTCCGACGACGAGGCCAACGCTGACGATGGCGGCGAGCTTGGTTACATCATGAGGGGCCAGATGGTTCCTGAGTTCGAACAGGCGGTGTTCAGCCTCAAGAAGGGCGAGCTGTCCCGGCCGGTGAGGACCGAGTATGGGTATCACCTCATCCAGGTGACCGACATCAGGCCCGAGACCCAGATCCCCTACGACCAGGTGAAGGAGAAGATCCGCAGCTCCCTGTTGGCCGGCCGCCGCTCGGCGACGTGGGATGCCTGGGTACAGGAGATGGAAGGGGAATTGGGGGTGGTCTACAAGTCCGGGTTCGCCCCGCCGCGCAAGGCCAAGACCACGACGACCTCCAACCCGCTCGCGACCGGCACCACCGAGGCGGGCGGTACCACCAAGGCGGGTGGCACCACCGTCACCACCGGGACGGGCGAAGAGTAGCGCCGCGTGGTCCGCGACGACATCGCCATCGAGCTGGCCCGTCTGTACGAGCTCACCGCGAGGCTGCGGCGGGACTGCCCCTGGGACCGCAAGCAGACTCAGGAGAGCATCATCGCCTACACCCTGGAAGAGACGCATGAGCTCGCCGACGCCATTCATGAGCGCTCCACCCGGGGCGACGACGCCGTTCGCGGCGAGCTTGGCGATCTGCTGTTCCAGGTGTACTTCCTGGCGAGCGTGGCCGAGGAGCAGGGCCTGTACGACCTGGGCGACGTGGCCGCCGGCATCCACGCCAAGCTCGTCCGCCGCCATCCCCACATATTCGGTGAGGCCCAGGCCGACACTCCCGAGGATGTCCGCCGGACCTGGGACGCCATCAAACGGGAATCGGAGGGACGCGAGGGGATCTTCCACGATGTCCCCGCGGCCTTCCCCTCGACCCTTCTGGCGCAGAAGGTGCAGCAACGGGCGGCGGCCGTGGGCTTCGACTGGGAGCGGGCGGCGGACGTCATGGCCAAGGTGGAGGAGGAGACCGCCGAAATAGCCGAGGAGCTGGCCGCGGGTGCCGACCCTGAGAGGCTGGCCGGCGAGGTCGGGGACCTCCTGTTCTCGGTCATCAACCTGGCCCGCAAGCTCAAGGTGGACCCGGAGCTGGCCCTGCGTCGCTCGGCCCTGCGTTTCCGCGAGCGGGTGGAGGCGGCGGCGCGATCGGCTGAGGCAGAAGGCCGGGTCTTTGAGAAGATGGAACTGCACGAGCAAGAGTCCTACTACCAGCGGGCGAAAGACTCGTTCCAGAAGGAGCAGAAGCGATGACCGTTATCCTCGGTGTCTTCGGGCGGCAGATCCTCGATTCTCGCGGCAACCCCACCGTCGAGGTCGAGGTGGAGCTGGCGAGCGGGGCGCTGGGCCGGGCCGCGGTGCCCTCGGGCGCCTCGACTGGCAGCTTCGAGGCGGTCGAGCTGCGCGACGGGGGCGAGGCCTACGGCGGCAAAGGGGTGCTCAAGGCGGTTGAGCATGTCAATGGCGAGATCGCCGATGCCCTGGTGGGCATGGACGCGATCGATCAGCGGGAGATCGACCTGCTGCTCATCGAGACGGACGGAACCAAGAACAAGGGCCGCCTGGGCGCCAACGCCATCCTGGGAACCTCGCTGGCCGTAGCGAAGGCGGCTGCGGAGGCCCTCGGCCTTCCCCTCTACCGGTACCTGGGCGGACCCAATGCGCACGTGCTCCCGGTTCCGATGATGAACATCCTCAACGGCGGCAAGCACGCCGACAACAACGTGGACCTGCAGGAGTTCATGATCGTGCCGGTGGGCGCCGAGCAGCTACGGCGACGGGCTGCGCATGAGCGTGGAGGTCTTCCATTCCCTAAAGAAGGTCCTTGCGGGCCGGGGTCTGGCGACCTCCGTGGGTGACGAGGGAGGCTTCGCTCCGAACCTGGCCAGCAACGAGGACGCCATTAGAGGTCATCCTCGAGTCCGTGGAGATGGCCGGCTACGAGCCGGGAGCGACATCGCCATCGCCCTCGATCCGGCCGCGTCGGAGTTCTTCGACGCGGGAAGGAAGCTCTACGACCTGGCAAGCGAGGGGCGCAAGCTCGACCCACAAGAGATGGCTGCCTACTACGCGGGGCTGTGCGAGCGCTATCCCATCGTCAGTATCGAGGACGGCATGGCCGAAGAGGATTGGGAAGGCTGGGCCGCCCTTACCGGCCTGGTGGGGGAGAAGGTGCAACTCGTAGGTGACGACCTCTTCGTGACCAACGTCGACCGTCTGGCCATGGGCATCGACCGCAAGGTGGCCAACAGCATCCTCATCAAGCTCAATCAGATCGGTACGCTCACCGAGACTCTCGACGCCATCTCTATGGCTCACAGGGCGGGTTACACCGCGGTAGTCAGCCATCGTTCGGGCGAGACCGAGGACAGCACCATCGCCGACCTGGTCGTCGCCACCAATGCCGGTCAGATCAAGACCGGCGCTCCCTCTCGAGGAGAACGGACGGCGAAGTACAACCAACTGCTGCGCATCGAGGAGCAACTTGGCGACGTGGCCGCGTATCCGGGCTGGCGGGCCTTCCGGCAGGGGGGCAAGTGAGGGGAGAGCCGGCACCCGAGCGGGCGCCGGTGGCGCCCTTTGGGTCCGCAGAGGACAGCGGCCTGTGAAAGGCGAATAATATCTAGACCATGAGCCAGTCAAACGCTCGCAACGTGCCGGCCCAGTCCGGCGATATCGGGGCCTCGGGTGAGAGGCGCCCGTCGCACCCTGCCCATGCGCGCTCTGCCCAGGTTGGGCGGCGGCGCTGGTTGATCCTGGCGGCGGTCGTTCTATTGGTGGCCGTGGCGGTGGGGGCCAATCTCCGGCTGCTGACCCACTACCAGGACGCGCAAGCCCGGCTCCAAGACGTGACCACCAAGGTGGATTCCCTCCAGGCTCAAAAGAACGAGCTACAAGGTGAACTGGCCAAGCTGAGCGAGACCGGATACCTCGAGACTCTCGCCCGCCAGCAACTCACGTATGTGCGCCCGGGGGAAGAGCTGTATATCGTGACCGATGGGGCCGGGACACGAGCGCCGGGGCAATACGACGCCGGACATGCCGCCTCTTCCGGCGGCGTAGCGGAGGGTGCCGCTGCGGAGGGTGGAGGCCAGGGTTCCGGTGAAAATCAGGGCTTCCTGGAAAAGATCATCTCCGCCATCCGTGGGCTCTTCTAGATCGTGACCACGCCCGCGGATCAAGACGCCTCCGGCCCCCGCGACGCCCGGTCGCGGGACGACGACCGGCTGCGGCAGAATGGGCGGCGCGTGTATCGGAGCGACGGGCGTGGCACGAAGCCTCGCTCGCCCGTGCTGGCGCTGCTAGTCCTCGTGGCGGTGGCCGTCGTGATCGCCGTGACCGGGGTGGCAGCGAACAGCTCCGCCCTCGACGGTTCCCAGAGTACTCCGAGCACGTTCAAGCTGCTCCCTGTCACCACCACCCCTACTTCGTGAGCACCCCTACTCTGCACACCGCCAGGAAGGAGGGCTGTCTCGGCCTCCGACCTCGCCATCGTTTCGAGCCAACTAGGGAGGACGGCCCGGGATGTCACCGGCATCGCGGTCCGCTGCCCCTTCGAACGGCCGGCGGTGATCGAGAGCTCGTCCCGCCTCGCGGGTAGGCCGAACCCGACCTTGCTGTATCTCACCTGCCCGTCCGCGTCGACGGTCATCAGTCGATTGGAGGGGGCGGGGGGAGTGCGGCGATTCAAAGCGGCCTGCGGCACCGACCCCGCGCTGCGCGAGGTCCTCGATGACATGACCGGCGCCTACCGGCGCAGGCGGGCCTTGGTCGCCACGGCGGAGGACCCTCGCCCTGAGGCCGGTATCGGAGGGCCGGAGGGGCCGGACGAGGCCTCATGCCTTCATGCCTATGCAGCCGCCCTGTTGGCCGCTTTGGCGGGCTGGCTGGATGAGGACGCACCCGCAGACCTCAGCGGAGCGGCCGCCCGCGCCTGGGACCGCTTCTTTCCTCCTCGGGAGAGCCTGTGGTGTGCTGATGATCGGTGTTCGGCCGGGGTGCCCGAGTGTGACCGCGCTGCCACTGCCGGCTCGCCCGCGGCGCGCATCGATCGCCGGGTGGCGGCCATAGACGTGGGAACCATCTCGGTGCGTCTGCTGGTTGCCGATATGCAGTCCGGCCGCCTCCAGCAGGTGTTGAGACGGGTGGAGGTGACCAGGCTGGGCGAGGGGTTGCGCGCCGGAGAGACCCTGGGGGAGGAACCCGCCCGGCGCACCGGTGCCGTCGTGGCGCGATACGCCGAGGAGGCCCGAGGGCAGGGAGCAGGGCTGATTGTCATCGCGGGCACGAGCGCAACGCGCGACGCGGCCGACGGAGAGGAGTTCATCCGCGGACTGGGTGCGGATAACCGCGCAGAAGCAGTCGTGCTAAGTGGGGCAGAAGAGGCCGCGCTCGCCTATTCCGGCGCGTCACTCGACGTCGAAGGCGAATTCGTGGTTCTTGACATCGGCGGGGGGAGTACGGAGTTGATCCGCCGCGCCCCTGGCGGCGGCGTCGAAGCGGTCAGTCTGGAACTGGGGGCGAGCCGGGCCACCGAGCGTTGGATCCGTTCCGATCCTCCATCGGAGAAGGAACTGACCGAGGTGCGAGAGGAGGCGGTGGCGCTTTTTCGGACGCATCGGGCCCGCTTCGGGCCCAGCGCGGGGCGGCTGGTCGGCGTCGCGGGGACTGTGACCACCCTGGCGTGTCTCGCGGCCGATCTGCAGACCTACGACGCGCAGGCAATCCACCTGCGCAAGCTGGCGCTGCCGGTGGTTGACGAACTCGTGGCCCGTCTGGCGGCGATGACGACCACAGAGCGCTCCGCCCTGCCTTGCGTGCAGGCCGGACGGGCTCCGGTGATCGTGGGGGGAGCGGTCATTGTCAAGGCCGCCATGCAGACCCTGCGGTACAGGGAGTTGACCGTCTCCGAGCGCGATCTACTGGATGGTCTGGCCCTGGCAGCGCTGAGCGGGAGGTTCCCGCCCGCCTAGGCCTGGTCGCCCCAGGTGAAGGAGTATTCGTCCATGCCTTTCCCCGTCAGCGAGACAGTCACGCTCGCCGGGGAATGCGCGTCCGGGATCTCCCAGCCGATCGCCCTATCAAACCTTCCCCCTGGGACGACCGACATGCCGAGGCCGCCCTCGGCCATCTGGATGGCGTTGTAGCGTTCCCCGGCAGCGTCGCGCAGTTCGAACGCTCCCAGGGAGAACTCAGGATGCCCGGCCGGGGCGGAGTTGCTCACGATTACGGGGAACAGGACCAGCTTGCGGCCCTTCTTCGCGTGCGCGGCGGCGTCCACTTCCGGCGGGCCGACGGTGAACTCTATCGGGGCGCCGGTCAGCGGGTCGACAAAGGACACCGTCTCGGCCCAGGGCACGGTGCCCTGGTGACCGGTAGTCACAACGATGTTCTTCAAGACCTCTCCTTTGTGACAGCCGACGATCGGGGGCGGACTCCCCACACTATACCGTCAGATGCGTCGGGCACGACGCGCAAGAAGTCGGGCCCGGAACGCCTGGATAGCGTTCCGAGCCCGTGCGTGCAGGCAGGCCGGGCGGCGGTCATCATCGCCGGGGCTCTCATCGTCAAGGCGGCCATGCAGACCCTGGGGTACGAGCAGGATGACGGCGTCCGAGCGCGACATCCTGGACGGCTTGGCGCTCGCGACCCCATGCTAACCGTGAGCTACGTACCAAGGGACCTCGCTAACGTAATAGAATAGAGACGAGTAGGACACGCTTCCTTCTTGTTCGCCCAGAGAGGGGCGGGGCCGATGCGAGCCAGACCGATCATGTGCGTAGTCGTGGCGCTGATCGTTGTTGCGGGTAGCCTGACATGCCTGGCGTGTGGAACGCCATCTACCAGTGAGTCGGGTAGCACGTCTTCAGCTGCTTCCACGACCGCGATTTCCTCCGGTCGGCACTGGGAGGAGGGGGGAATCTCGTTGGATTGGCCCGCCGGGTGGAAGCCGACCACCATCGGGCAGGCCCCGCGCTGGCCGTTGGCCCGGTTGATCGATTGCGCTCCCTTGTTCGCGCTGGATAAGGGGGACTCCTATCCTCGGGTCGAACTGGCGAGACTCGAACTGCGCCCCGGTAAGACCCTGCAGACGGCGTTTGATGAGGCCTACGCCCTGTTGGCTGCCGAGTGGGGAAGCTCGATGCGCGATGTCAGCGGCTGGTCGACTACGGTGGACGGGTTGCCCGCGCTGGTGAAATCGT
The DNA here is from genome assembly GCA_963843515.1 of uncultured Actinomycetota bacterium. GTDB lineage: Bacteria > Actinomycetota > Thermoleophilia > RBG-16-64-13 > RBG-16-64-13 > CAIQPS01. Next base: position 81,813 of record CAWJKH010000007.1, on the reverse strand, counting down.
ATGAATTACCTAACGGAGAACCCTACTACAAGCAGCAGGACGTGTGGATCGAGTTCCAGGGGTCTCTCTTCGTGCTTACAGGGCGGGATGGAGTGGCGGAATTCGACGAGAACATCCCGCCAGACATGGAGGACATGACACAGACCCTGCGGTTTGACGCCGAGGCTATCACGACCACGACCACACTGGCTGCGTCGACCACAACTGTGAGCGGAGGATCGACCGCTGCCACAATAGGCCCCGACGACAGGCAGCAAGAGGCCTCCGTCGCCTGGTCACCCGCCGAGACGATCCCGGCAGCCGATCTGAGCACGTTGACCCAGGCGCTTGCCTCGCATGGCCAGCGAATGCTGTTTCCGTCGCCGTTTCCGCTGGCGGAGCTGGCCGGTCAAACCTCGGCGGAGTTCCTGCTCTATCGCACACCTCCCACCGGTGTTGTCGATCTCTACCTCAGGGTGGAACGGGAGGACCACGGTTTCGATATCACGCTGATCTCCTCCGCCTACTACTCCTCTGTCGTCGATTGGGGCCTAGAAACCGTGCCGGGCGCCGCAGACGTCACCATTCGCGGACTACCGGGCAAGAGCTATCCGGGTACAGACGCCTCTCTACCCATGATCTACTGGCAGGAAGAGGGTCAGCACTTCATCGCCCTCTATCGCGGCCTATCCGTGGAGTTCACGGCGGAGCAAGTCATTCACTGGCTCGACTCCTGGCGCATCCTGGGCTAGTACTAGTTGATCCCCGTCGCCTCGAAGGTCGGGCACGCGGCCGGCTGGCGCTTTGCGATGAAGGGCAGGAGCAGGCGGGCCGCCTCGAGCCCGGCCGGGATATAGAAGGGGACTTCGTCGACCGCCCGCCCGTTGAACAGCACCCGGAATACGCTCCCGCCGGCAAGACCCTTGCCGGGCGACTGGTTGTGCACCGTCACGCGGACCGATACGACAGGTCCCGGGGACACGAGCGCGGGCACCTCGATGTCCGCCGAGGAGATGGCGAAGTCCACCGGGTTGCTGTTCATCATCCCGAAGAGTGAAGGTCCGCCGGCGGAAGCCTGCAGCGCCGCCTCGTCCTCTTGGGCCCGCGCCGTGGATTCCGCGGTCACCGAGAAGTTGACCTGGATAGGCTCCTGGATGGCCCGCCGCGAGGTGTCCAGCAGGCCGGGGAGCACCTGGAGGCGGTAGTCGCCGGGCGCGAGGTCCTGCACTGGCCGCACCGCCACGCTCAGCCCGTCCAACGCGGTGGTCATCGTCACGTCCAGCTTGCCGCCCGACGCGTCGAGAAGCACGAAGCGGCCGCGGGTGACGGTGAGTACGTCGACGGGGGAACTGAAGCTGAATGTCCACACCTTGTCGGGCGGGGCGGCCTCCGGCCAGTCGACGATGCCGAACTCACCGGAGGACGTATCGGACGACGTCCCCGACGACGTGTCGGACGACGTGACACCGGTGGTGACGGTGGGAGGGGGATTGGGAGGCGGCTGGGGCTCGGTCGTGGTCGTCTCCTCAGGGTCGGCCGGAGCAACCGCAATCGGACCGGCGACCAGGACGAACGCGAGCGTCACCAGCAGCAGGCAGAGCACAACGACACGGCGCACAGACACAGCACCACCCCCACAACATGCCCGGACCGTACTTTCACTGTGGCGCAAAGGGCGGGCCGCAACGAGCGTTTTCCGTGTGGGCTGAAAAGCAGGCGAGGCTCAAGGTCCGACCCCACCAGCCGCGTGCTAAGGTAGAGGCGCGGCGGCGCACGAAATCGGCGGCGAAAAGGCGGGTGGGCCGCCGAAGAACGGCGGCGAAGCGCTCGTCGCGCCGGAGTGGCGGAATGGCAGACGCAACGGTCTTAAACACCGTAGGGCTATGCCCATGCGGGTTCGAGTCCCGCCTCCGGCATTAGGGTTTTGCAGATGGGATGAGAAGACCAGCCTCCACGGGGTACCGTAAGGTCCCCAACTTGAAGAATGACGGGCTCGTTGCGCCCAACTTCGAAGGAGGCTGGCCATGGACGATGCTACCACCCCTATCTGCGAGGGCAAGGTCACCGTGGGTCTGGACCTGGGCGACAAGTACACGCAGGTCTGCGTGCTCGATTCGGACGGCGAGGTCATCGAGGAAGCCCGCCTGCGAACCACACCGCTGGCTCTCCGTCGGCGGTTCGCGCCGATGCCGACGGCGCGTCTGGTCCTGGAAGCGGGCACCCACTCCCCCTGGGTCAGCCGACTGCTTGAAGGAATGTGACCACGAGGTCTACGTGGCCAACCCCCGCAAGCTCCGGCTCATCTACCGAAACGACTCCAAGAGCGACCGGGTGGACGCCCAGTATCTGGCCCGCATCGGGCGCCTGGACCCCGCCTTACTCGCTCCCTTTCAGCACCGCCAGGCCGCACCCAAACCGATCTCGCCCTCATTCGCAGCCGGGATGTCCTGGTGCGGGCCCGCACTCGGCTTATCAACCACGTCCGGGGAACGGTGAAGTCGGTGGGTGGTCACCTGAGCACATGCTCCAGTGTGACCTTCGCCATCAAGGCGCTCCCCGATCTGCCGGCGGAACTCGAACCGGCTCTTGCTCCCCTCCTGGCGGTGATCGCCGTCCTGGACGAGCAGATCCGCAGCTACGACCGGAGGATCGAGGAGCTGGCCAAGGAGCGCTACCCGGAGACGGCGCTCCTCCGCCAGGTCGCCGGCGTGGGGGCCCTCACCGCCCTCACCTATGTCCTTACCCTCGAGGACCCCGCCCGCTTCTCCGATCCTCGAGCGGTGGGCTCCTATCTGGGCCTACGTCCCCGCCAGGCCGATTCCGGGGATCTTTCTCCACAGCTGCACATCACCAAAGCCGGCGACGAGATGCTCCGGCGTCTCCTCGTGAGTTCGGCCCACTACATCCTCGGGCCCTTCGGACCGGACACTGATCTCAGGCGCTGGGGGCTGGGCCTGATGGAGCGCGGAGGCTCCCGAGGCAAGCGCCTGGCTCTGGTGGCCGTGGCCCGCAAGCTGGCGGTGCTGCTTTTGCGCCTCTGGGCCACGGGCGAGGCCTATGAACCCTTGAGGAACTCAGCCGGGCGCGGACGTTCGCTACCCTGTTCAGCCTAAGAGGCGAAGAGAACCGAGACCAAAGGACGGTGCCCCTAACCACTAACAGGCCAAGTGCGAGGAAGCTCCCGAGGAAGTTGTGAAGCCCATCCCCGGTGACTGCGCAAAAGGCTCTGGCCACCCGGACAGCCCTCAGGTGTCCGGCACAAGCCCGATTTGCAGCTTGCAGCACCGGGGTCCGTCGGGCCCCAACGTGCACCGAGCCCGAAGGGTTCACCAAGAGTGCGAATGGAAGCGTGGCCAGGGGCTGCTCCGAAGGAGCAAACAGGAACAACTCTCATCGAGGCCTTGACAAGGCTGGCCTTCTCATGGAAGGGCCTTTATCTGAGTCGTCATTCTGCCATGGCCGTCAGTTTGGCCCCGCTTCCGCATAATTGCCGCACGTCTCCTCAGTCGCCGTTTGTCGTCGCCGCCGGTTTGCGGCTGTAGGCATCATCCAGCTTTGCCGCGGCCTGTTCGTCCGCGCCGGGGCCGCGTCGCTTCGGCCAACTATAGCGCACTATGGCAATCACTTTTCTCTGCTATTGTGGAGTTGTGAGCCTAACGGCCAGGAACGCTTGGCCACGACGGCTGGAGACTGAGATGGGGAAGGTCGCGCCGATTGGCGTCGCTCTCGTTTCGCTTGCGCTGCTTGGGTGCGGGGCCACAACTTCGACCTCGATTGTGACGAGCGGAACCGCCGCCGCACCCGCAGTAACGCAGGCGGGGAGCATAACGACGACGGCCACTCAGCCGCCAACCACGCAGGCCGTCACCTCAACGACGGTCGCGGCCCCGTCCGTGACGCTCAAATGGGGCGGGACGTTTCTCAACCAGAAGGTCTCAATCACGATCCCAGCTCCTACGGCCGTCACCTTCAAGGATGGATCAAAGGGCGCGGTGGTCTCGGTCACAATGAAGAACCTGAGCCAAGAGACGCTCTACTACAGCCAGATGGTCTTTGTACTGTTCGATACTCTTGGTTCGTCCTCCGGCAAGCAGTCCTTGGGCGCCGGCGGCGAGCCCTACGAAAATGAACAGCCGGGGAAGACCCTGTATGGAGAGCTCGGCTTCGGCCTTGCGGAAGGCGCCCAGCCCAAGTCCGTCGTCGTCACCTGGCCGGAGATCCTTGGGGATACGCAGCTGATCTGGCAATGATCCGCGTGGAGGGCCACGCCTGATAACGTGTCTCGCTCGCCCGGCCACCGGAGTACGCCAGAGATACTGGGAATGTGCCCTGGCGGATGGGAGGGGTGCGATGAGGACCATGAGGATAGCCGCCGTGATACTCGCCATCCTTGGCGGCATGACCGCACTGTTAGGTTTTGCATCGGTTGCCAGAGATTGGAGTGGCTCCGCCGGCTACGGGTGGTTCCTGTTCATAAGTGTGCTCATTATCGTCGGCGGCGGCGTGGCTGTGCTCTCGCGCCCTCGGGACGACTCCATGAGCGAGAGAACATGCCCGACATGTGGAAGGGAGGCAGAGGAGGACTGGGCCCTGTGCCCTGTGTGCGGCACCCGTCTGCCCCTTTCGATCCATGCGGTCGCTTCTGGCGATCGCGATGGCGAGCGGGTGGAAGAAGGGCGGCGGCTGAGGACTACGAACCGGAGAACGGACAGCTGGGCAGGCAGTTATTCTGGCTCGGCATTGTCGTGCTGGATGTCCTGTTTGTCCTTTTTGTGCTTTGGCTGTTCGCCCCGTCCCTAGTTCTATCGCAGAAGATCTTCTCGAGCATGGGTGGGGCCCTCGCCGTTGTTGTGCTGGATATCGGCATCGTCGCTCTCCTCATCGGCTATTCGCGTACCTCGTCGGTTATTCGCTTATAAGGATAGGCGTAGCCCGCCGCGATTTTGGCTGCCGTATCCACTTGGCAGCTCTACCAAGCTTGAGCAGCCGGGGGGCTCTCGCTACTGCTAAAGCACGGACTCGTGGCTGCCGATTGCATGATCAGAAGACCCTGGCTGGACGGCGTCCCCGGGGTCTTTCTTGCTACCGAGCCTTGCCAGCCGGGGGCTTGCTATCCTCGCGGGAGGGCCCCTCAGCCCACATGGTTATTGACATCCCCCCCCAGCATCGCTACATTCAGACAAGTGTGTGTTGTGCGCGGCTATAAATTAGCGTTCTGGAAGAGGAGCAACCGCCAGGCCGCGTATCGACAAAGGCATAGCCCCGGCCTTGGCGGCCGGCTAGGATGCTTCCCGGATTGGCGGCTACTCAAGCCTTTCCAGCCGGGGGGCTCGCAAGGAAAGCGGCCGGGTAGAGAACTACTCCGGCCGCTTTTCGTCGCGCCCGTGCGTCAGTCCTGCTACGTGTTTGCTACGCAACCGCCTGACAGAGGGCGGCAGTACGCGGCAGGTAGGCTCTGGAGGACTCGGAAAGCTGCCTGTAAATCGGCATATTCCGACATGAGCCGACAGAGCGCGGCAGGGGCTGTGGACTGTCTTAAACACCGTAGGGCTAAGCCCATGCGGGTTCGAGTCCCGCCTCCGGCATTGGCCTCGCTATCGCTCTGGCAGACGGCCCCCTGGCCGGCTGCTCCCAGGCCTTGCCAGCCGGGGGGCTGTCGTTCCTGTTGACGCAAGACAGAAACGGCTTATAGTCGATTTATAGGGGAGTGAGTAACTCTCCCCACTTATAGCTCGGAAAGGCCGACGCAGAGGGGCCTCGCACGAGTTCACGCGCAGCGCCCCTTCCGGGCCGTAGCTTAGCCGAGGAGGAGGTGCGTGCGTATGAGAGCCAAGAAGACCGTGTTCCTGACCGCGCTCACCCTGATGCTCCTACTTGGACTGGTCGCAGCTGGCACGGCCCTTGCCGCGCCGGCGGGACTGGACGTTCACAGTCCAACACATGTCGCGGGGGCCATCGTACCCGTTAGCGAGGTGCCAGGATCGCGAACTATCGACTTCGTGACCGGCAACACGGTCTCGATTGGAAACGTAGTGACCTACGCGTTTCACGGGGACCTGGAAGGCACTTTCGTTGAGACGACCAACGACAACGGAAACATCAATACCGGCCTCTACACCTTCGTCGGACAGGTCACTTTTGACGGCACGCTCAATGGGAAGAAGACCCACTGGGTCGGGGCTATTGCGGGGGACGGCTTCCTCGATCCTTCGCAGGGATATACGGCAGGACATGAAGCGGGGACCATCTCTGTCACCAGCTCCGCGAGTCCCCTTTCTCACCTGAGGGGGACGATTCACGCCTATGGTAGCTGGACGCCTACCTCCGGCTCGGCAACGTACTGGGGCGATCTCACCTGGCAGAGCGGCAAGAAGAACTAGGCGGCGTCAGCCGGGGGGCAAAGCAAATCGGCCGGGCAGCCGAGCTACTCCGGCCGATTTTCGTCGCGCCCCGGAGGCCTGTAAGGTGCCCGATGAGGTTTAAGAATGTCGAGGGGTGGGCATTGCCACACTGTGAGTCCCAAGAGGTAGCGCATCCCAATCAGTCTCGACGAGCGCGGGGAGCATCCGAGAGAAAGCGGTAACGCTGGGTAACCGGTGCAAGCCGGTTAGTCGATGCAGCTGAGAGGGGGAAGCGGGCCACTTGGGGCTCGCTTTTCTTTTGTGCTCTCGTTCGCGCCGAGAGCTTCCCAGTGGGCGGCCGCCTCACCGACGCTGGAAAGACGGGGATCAACGATACCCACGACTGGTGGGTGAGCCCCCACGGTCTCCCCTGGCAGCCCATGTTCCCCGACTATCCCGTCCTTGCCTCCTATAGCAACATCATGATGGTTCACCTGGTTGAGTAGCAGTCATTTCACGAGCGGTTGCCTTCTCAGGGATGGCCCCCGTTCGGATTGCCCCGACCGGGCCGTTCTTGGTTCTGTGCTGGCTGCTACCAAGCCTTGCCATCCGGGGCTTCCCTTGACTCCGAACATGCCGCGTTCAGCAAACCGAACACCCCGGCTCAAACTCGTTGACGGCCGTTCCAACCGGCCTATATTGGAGTCATACGGGGAGTGAGTAGCTCTCCCCACTTGTAGCTCGGGCTGGCCGTGAAGACGGGGCCTCGCACGAGTTCACACCCGCGCATCGTCCCGTGCGGACACCGATCCTGCCCGAGGAGGAGGTGCGTCTGATGAAAGCTAAGAAGGTTACGTTGATACTGCTTCTCTGCGCCCTCGTGGTCGTGACGTACGCCGCGACGGCAAGTGCGACACCTCCGGGAGCCGGCTCCGCGGGTGCCGATGTCACGTATCAAACGAAGGTCTTCATCCGCGGAGCAGCCATCCACGGAGCGAACGGACTCGCGGTCGACAAGAACGGCCGCCTCCTCGTCGCCAGTGTGTTCGGCGGCGAACTGGTCGCGCTCAACCCGCAGACCGGGAAGATCCTGGAGAAGCTCGGGCACAACGTCGGGGTAGATGGCCCCGACGATGTAGCTGTCGGCCCCGACGGTTCCATCTACTGGACCGATATCCTGCTCGGAGAAGTCGGTCGACGGGCACCCGACGGCACGGTCACCAAGCAGTTCGTCGCCCCGGGGATGAACCCGATCGCCTTCTTGGGCGGCCGTCTGTTCGTAGGTCAGGCGTTCATGGGCGACGGCCTCTATGAACTCGATCCCAACCTGCAGAACCCCCCGAGAGTCGTAATAGGCGATTCGGGAGCTCCGCAGTTCGTCACCCAGCTGAATGGCTTCGATTTCGGCCCCGACGGCATGCTCTATTCGCCCCAGCCCTTCTTGGGCAAAATCGTCAAGATCGATCCTGAGTCCGGGGCGATGACGGTGGTGACGGAGGGGCTCGTCGCTCCCACGTCCGTCGAGTTCGACTCGCGGGGACGTCTGTATTCCAGCCTCAGTGACGGAACGATCATTCGCATCAATACGCAGACGGGCGCCTACCAGGTGGTAACCAAGATCCGAGATGCGGTCCTCGACAACATGGTCTTTGGTGTCACGCGACCGGCTCTTCGTCTCCAACTCGGACAACGGCGCCATTTACGCGGTAGGGCCCGGAGGAGGGGTGCGCACACTCGTCCGCGGCGGGCTGGTCCTCCCTGGTGGCATCGCGGTGATGGCGGGCGCCTCGGGTCGGGAGTCGTTGTTCGTCGCCGACCTGTGGAGCCTAGCCGAGTACGATGTGCGCTCGGGACGCCTCCTGGATGTCGACCGCCAGTCACGGGCTGGCGGGGGGATCATCGAGCCCTGGACCGTCGCCGCCGACGCCGGGAACGTGATCATCACCTCGTGGATGTCGAACGCGATCCAGGTGTGGGACCCGGCGGCCGAGGTGGCCGTGAAGGCCATCACCGATCCCGCCGTCCCCCTCAACGCCCTGCGCTTCCAGGGCGATATCGTCGCCTGCGAGGTGTGGACCGGGAGTGTCGTTCGCTTTGACGCGGCGGGAATCCCAACGGCGATCGCGACCATACCGGGCATTCCTTCCGGTCTCGCCGCCACCAGTGACGACCTGTGGGTCGCGAACTGGGTGACGGGCGAGATCCTCAAGATCGTCGCCGACGGCGTGGTCCTGTGGTCTCCGCAGGTCGTCGCAAGTGGCCTCACATTCCCCGAGGGGATGACCGTGGACCGTGACGGCTCCCTGCTGGTCGTTGACGCAGGGGCAGGTCGACTGGTGCGGATCGGCCTGGCGACCGGCGAGGTCGCTACGGTGGCCGACGGGCTCGCACTTGGCGCAGCGCAGGGATCGGCCGCTGCGCCGCCCACGTGGGCCCTCAGCAGTGTCGCTGTGGCCAAGGACGGCACGATCTTCGTGACGGGAGACCTCGGAAATCTCGTATATCGAATACGAGCTCTGCCCGCTTCCTGATAGGAACCATAGAGCCCGGCTAAGCACCAGTGTGTTTGGGAGGCCTATGCTCACCTCGTGGTGCCGTGGTTCATCGTTCGCCGGTTCGCCAGACGAGCGTAACGGCAACCGGCGGACTGAGACCAAGCCCAGATCTGGCCCACTACATGCAGCACTAAGTGGATATCTCGCGCGTCCGCCGATTAGGGAGCTCCGAACCAGGCGGACGTGAATGTGTGCCTGGCAATCAAGGCATGTCTGGAGCCCGCCGATAGGAATCTGGAGGCTTCAGCATTGCTGTGCGGTCGATGGTTGCCAAAGGGGATGCGATATGACGCAAGAAACACTCGGTCGGGACCCGCTCACCGACCTCCTCAACCGCCGATACGTCCTGGATGAACTTGAATCCCATGTCAAGCGCTACAGGCGCCACCGTCGCCCGTTTTCTCTGCTCATGGTTGACATCCCCAACATGGCCTGGGTCGACGATACCTTCGGGCGGGCAGTCGCAGACTCCTCCCTGGGGGATCTGGCGGATCTCATCTCTGCGAACGTACGCGAGGTGGACGTTTGGTTTCTGTGTACGCGGGATCAGTTCATCATTGTCATGGACGAGACAGATGCGCAAGCGGCGCAGACGATCGCCAAGCGTCTCGCCGCCGAGGCGGAGAAGGCCAAGCTCAAACTCAGCCAGGATCGCGTGACCCTGGAGATGAGCTTCAGTACCGCCTCCTGCCCCGAGGACGCCGTAGAGGCCGAGGGGCTCCTGCGGGCGGCAGGGTTTCTCTCTGAAGAAGCTCTGCACAGGCAGCGCGGATAGCCACCCCTCGCTGCCGATCCACGCGGGCGTGCCAGCCCTCTCAGTAGGGAACCAACCAGCTCGTCTCTGATCGGCTGCCACCGAGCCCTGCCGGCCGGCAGGCTCCGTTGGCCATTGACGCCGGGTGGAAGTGGCCGGCCTTGATCAGTGGCCGGCCAAGCACCTGGGAAGACGGGGAACCCTCATGTACCCTCATGTACCGTCATGATGCTGGATGCCGGGCCGCTGTAGCTCCGGCGAAATCGATGCGAGATGTGCGGAGGAAGGCGTGCGGGTGGGTGCGCCAGGCGAAATGCCGGAGGGCTCTTGAAGGGCCGTCGCGGCGTCCTTTGGCTGGAGCCTGCGACGTTCATAAGCGGCGTCGGGAACGGCATCACCAGCGTGGCCCTGCCCTGGCTGGTTCTGGAGCGGACGGGCAGCGCGGCGGCCGCCGGTCTTGTCGCGGCGGCGACGGCGGTGCCCCTCGTGTTGGTGGCTCTGTTTTCGGGAACGGCCGTCGACCTTTTCGGACGCCGGCGGACCGCCATCATCTCGGATCTGCTTTCCGCGGTCTCGGTGCTGCTCATACCCCTCATCGATGTCTTCGGAGGGTTGACGGTCGGGCTGCTCGTGGTTCTCGCTGTGCTTGGAGCCCTATTCGATCCGGCAGGGGCCTCCGCTCGGGAAGCCATGTTGCCCGAGGCCGCCGGCCTGGCCGGGTGGACCCTGGACAGAGCCAACGGGATCCACGAGACCGTTTTTGCTCTCGCATTCCTCGTCGGTCCGGGTCTTGGGGGCCTGCTCATCGCCACCGTGGGGGCAAGCCGCGCCCTCATCGGGACGGGAGTGGCCTTCCTGATAGCGGCGCTCTGCGTAGTGCCGCTCAAAGGGTTGCCGGGAGCGGGTCGGCCCCCCCGCGAGACGCGTCCCTCCGGCTTGTGGCGCGGCACTCTAGAAGGAGTGCGGTTCGTGATGAGGGATCGGCTCTTACTTCCCCTAACCGCGCTCTTCATGCTGATCGTGGCCCTGTACTATCCCGTCGAGGGGGTGGTGCTCCCCGTCTACTTCACCAGCCAGGGAGCGCCTGGGCGGTTAGGCACCCTGCTCATGGTGATGAGCGGGGGCATCGTGGTGGGGACACTGTCATACGAGCGCCTCGTGCGAAGGCTGTCTCGACGGACGATCGTCTTGGCGGCGATGATCGGCGCCTGTCTCTCCCTGCTGTGGATGGCCTTCCTTCCCGGGTTTGCGCAACTCCTCGTGGCGGCGGCATTGGCCGGTTTGTTCTGGGGTCCCGTGGGGCCCGTGCTCAACTACGCGATGCAGTCGCGGACCCCGCATCATCTCCGGGGAAGGGTGGTCGGGACGATCAACTCGGCCTCACTGGCGGCCGGACCGGTCGGGTTCGTAGCAGTCGGCTTCCTGGTGGAGTCGGCGGGGGCGCGCCCCGCCTTCCTGGGGCTGAGCGTCGGCCTGCTGGTAGTGGTGATAGCGTTGGCGCCCCTTCGTGCCTGGAGGCTGCTCGATGCGGAGCCAGTGCCCGGTTCCGCCGCGTCGGACCACCCCATGAAGGGGGAGTGACCCGGCGGCACAGCGCGCCGGATCGCCCGCGGAAAAAACGGCTCCTCAGCGTTCGTCCAAGCGCTCGGCTCTTCTCCGACCCAGATACGTGAGGGCGACATGGCCCAAGCTCGGCCATTCCACCACTCCGCGGGTGGCCCAGATATCACATACCCGGTCTGCCTCCTCGTCGGAGCGCCCGAAAGTGGTGCTGACATCGGCAAAGGCGATGGACTTCTTCGCCTTTCCGCCCGCTAGCTGGTACAGGGTACGAAGGAAATCCCGCTCCCGGCGGTCCACCGGCTCGAGAAAGCGCATTGTTTCTCTCCTGTCCTCGTGTACAACAGCACGGGGCGGCACCGCAAACAGCCGGCCTATGCATTATCGTCCCTCGCGCATGAAGTTCTCCTGAATGGACCTCTGCCCCAAAGCGATAGCCACCTGGGCCGTGCGCCGTGGTAGCGTTGGTATCCCTAGCGCCAAGGGAGGGAGGCCCTATGCAGGTTCCGGCCGCAGGCGTTCCCACACCTAGCCATAGGCTGGTCGTGGTCTCGAACCGTCTGCCCTATGTGCTGGAGAAACAGGGCGACGGCCAGTGGGGTCTCAAACCCGGTTCCGGCGGGCTGGTCACCGCGCTTCTGCCGGTGCTGCGCGACCGCGGAGGTGTCTGGATCGGTTGGCCGGGCGTGACCGACCACGTCCCCGGCATCGAAGGGATTCTGGGCGAGGCCGTGGGCCCCACCGGGTATGCCTTCGAGCCGGTTCTTCTGACCAGAGACGAGGTCGACAGGTACTACCACGGATACTCCAACGAGACCATCTGGCCGCTGTTTCACGATCTCCTGTGGCAGTGTCAGTTCAACCCCGAATACTGGCCGATGTACGTGGTCGTGAACGGGAAGTTCGCCCGCGCCCTCACGTCGCAGAGCCGCCCGGAGGATTTTGTCTGGATCCACGACTACCAGCTCATGGACGTCGCGCGCCAAGCGCGCGCGGCCGGCTGCCGGGCCAGCATGGCCTTCTTCCTGCACATCCCGTTCCCGTCACTCGACATCTTCATGAAGCTCCCCGAGCGCCAGGCGGTGCTGAGATCGCTTCTCGCACACGATTTGGTGGGCTTCCAGACGCTGCGAGATCGCCGCAACTTCGTTCAGTGCCTGCGGACGCTCTTGCAGAACGTGCATCTTCGTACCGAGGGCAACCTGCATGTGGTGCGGTTCGAGGATCGGGAGATCAGAGTGGGGAACTTCCCCATCGGTATCGACGCGGCAGGCTACGCCGCCCGCGCCGCGGCGCCCGAGGTCGAAGAGCGGGTACGCGAGATTCGGAGCCGGTACGAAAGCAGACAGATCGTGCTCGGGCTGGACAGGCTGGACTACACGAAGGGGATCCCCCACCGCCTGCGGGCCTTCGCCAACCTGCTCGAGCGCTACCCCGATATCCGGGGCGAGATCAGCCTCTTCCAGGTGGTGGTCCCCAGTCGGGTAGAGATCGCTCGTTACGAGGAGCTCAAGATCGAGATAGAGAGGCTGGTCGGGGAAATCAACGGGTGCTACGCGCGGATAGGTTGGGTACCGATCCAGTATTTCTATCGCAGTCTCGCTTCGACCGAGCTCCTGGCCCTCTATCGCGCCGCGGAGATCGCGCTCATCACCCCCCTCAAGGACGGCATGAACTTGGTGGCGAAGGAGTACTGCGCCTGTAGCTTGGAAGAGGAGTCGGTCCTCGTGCTCAGTCAGTTCGCGGGTGCGGCGGCCCAGCTGGGACAGGCAGCCCTCGTGGTTAACCCTTACGACGTCGAGCAGACGGCCAACGCGATCCACAATGCCTTTCACATGTGGCGCGGGGAACGACGCTATAGAATGAAGCGCCTGCGCCGGAACGTCCACGCTCAGAACATCTTCTGGTGGGTCGATTCGTTCATGCGGGCGGCCACCGACAAAGAGCTGAGGGACTTCCCTGTGCTCAGGGAGTACATCCCCGAACATCATGAGTAGCCATCCCGCGGCTGGGGAGCCTCCTCGCCGGGCGTCCCAGTGGGCCCTCGGGGCGCTGCCCAGGATCCTTTGGGTGATCGGCGCACGTCAGCTCGCTTTCTTCCTTGACCTGGATGGGACGCTGGCCCCGTTGGCTGCGCGTCCGGAGCTTGTCGAGCTGCCGGCGGCGACCCGGGAGATCGTCAGCCGCCTGCTGAGGCGCCATGTCGTCTGCGTGATATCCGGCCGCGGGCTGAGCGACCTCCGGCGGGTGGTCGGGCTGAGTCAGGCCTTCTACGCGGCCAACCACGGGCATCAGATCGTCGGTCCCCCCGGCTCGGGGGTGGCTCTTGAAATGGGCGCCGAGCAAAGAGGTGAGCTCAGGGCGGCCGCCATCGAGCTGGAGAGCGCACTGCGTTTCGTCGACGGAGTGGTCATTGAGGAGAAGGGGCTGTCGGTTGCGGTCCACTACCGGCTCGTGGAGGCGAGCCAGCGGTCTTCCGTCGACCGGATCGCAAAGGCCGTGGCTGGCAGATTCCCATCTCTCCGCCCGATGGAGGGGACGTTGTCGTACGAGCTGCTCCCACCAGGCACATGCGACAAGGGCTTCGCTACCAAGTGGTTGCTGGAGCATCTCAGCCGCGGAACGGGGGAGATCTGCCCGGTTTGTATCGGTGACGACCTCACTGATGAGGATATGTTCGCGGCGATCGAAGGCCGGGGAGTGAGCGTGGTCGTCGGTGGCCCAGACAGGGCGACACGGGCGGACTACTGGCTCCGCGACGGTGGCGAAGTAGCATCCTTCCTCGAAGTATTCGCGGTCGACCCCTCACGGTAGCTACAATTAGGGTTCAGGCGGGCCGCGACGCCGGGCCCGGCACTGGAGGCATTGCGACCGCCCCCGGGGAGGTCTAAGGTGGTCGACTTCTCGATCAAGGACTGCGCGCTTGCCACGATCGCCACAGGGCGGCGAGCCCAAACGCTGCGTGAACTGCGCGATGTCCTGCGTGATATCCAACCGGGCTGCATATACAACCACTTCTGGGGGACGCTGCTGCGTCCCCAGTTTTCCGACCGCGAGTTCAATAACGACTTCGCTACCTGGTGCTTTCAAGGACTGCACGACAATGTCGCGGCCGAGCGCCTTGCCGTTGTCGACCCGGCCGACTTCGCCGACCTGGACGGGCTCCGTCAGCAACTCATCGAGATCATCGACGAGCGCCTCGACGAGACCGATGTGATGCTGTTTGCGCGCCCCGACCAGCAGTTCTACTTCACCGACTCGATCATCGTGGTCTTCGATACCTTCCGGCGCCTCCGAGACCCCACCGATCTGGCCCGGGTGTTGCCGGAGCTGTCCGTGGGGAGCATCTTCTATCACTTCGTCGACGCCCGCCGCAGAGAACCTATCTGGGTTGACGACTTCCGAGCCTGGCTCATGGGTTTGGGGACCGAATACAAGCCCTTGTGCGACGTGTTGGCCGAGGTCGATCCGTATTTCGACTCGCTATTCGTGCTCCGCGACAGACTCGTCGAGGTGTTCGCGGGTTATTTCGGTCCGTCTGTGCGAAGACGGCGTTCTGTGCGCGGCGGCGGAGGCCCGCAATGAGCAACCCAGCTAGTTCGGAGACGCTGCTGGACCGCCACGCGGTCTACGCCGGCCACGACGTCATCGAGCAATTGCGCCAACTGGCCGAACGCATCAAGGGGCTGAGGATCGTGCACGTGAACTCGACCCGTCGGGGAGGAGGCGTGGCCGAGATTCTGGAGAAGATGGTGCCCCTGATGCAGGAGCTGGGTCTCGAGGCCAGCTGGGAAGTCATCGACGGCGCCGACGGCTCCGACGCGTCCACGCAGGACTTCTTCGTCTGCACCAAATCCTTTCACAACGCCCTTCAGGGCAAGCCCTTGGCCATCCCCGAGGCTCTGCTGCGCACCTACGAGGAGGTCAACGCCCGCAACGCCGAGCGTCTCCGCCCGATTCTCGAGTCTGCCGATGTGGTGTTCATCCACGATCCGCAGCCCGCACCTCTGCTGGGTCACTGCCCGGGGCGTCAAGGTAAGTGGGTCTGGCGGTGTCACATCGATCTCAGCCGGCCTCATCGGCCCGTGTGGAAGTATTTGCGTCAGTTCATAGCGGGGTACGACGCCAGTGTGTTCTCCATCGCCGCCTTCGCCCAGCCTATGCCACACCCCGTCTTTCTCATTCCCCCGAGCATCGACCCCCTCAGTGAGAAGAACCTGCCCCTCTCGGCCGACGACGTTCGGGAGGTACTGCGGGGCTTCGGGATCGACCCCGGAAGGCCTATGATCCTGCAGGTATCCCGCTTCGACAGATTCAAGGATCCCCTTGGAGTCATCCAGGCGTACAAACTAGCTACCCAGTTCGTTCCCAGCCTCCAACTGGTGCTGGCCGGCGGGGGAGCTGTCGACGACCCCGAGGGCGACTCGGTGCTGAAAGAGGTGCTGCGGGCTGCCGGAGAAGATCCGGACATCCACGTGCTGTCGGCAGAGCACTACAGCGACAGGACGATCAACGCTCTCCAGTCGGGAGCGGACATCGTCCTCCAGAAATCGCTGCGCGAGGGCTTCGGCCTCACCGTGACTGAAGCGATGTGGAAGGGCAAGCCGGTCATCGGCGGCAACACAGGAGGAATCCGCCTGCAAGCGCTGGACCATCATACGGGGTTCTTGGTAGACACTCCGGAGGGAGCGGCCCTGCGGATCCGCGACCTGCTCTTTCATCGCGAGCGCATGCATCAGATCGGGCAGAACGCTCGCGAACTGGTGCGGCAGAACTTTCTGATCACCCGTCATCTACGCGAATATCTCATTCTGATGGTCGCGCTTCTCCACGGGACGGAGGACCGCATCGAGCTGGGGTAGGAAGAGTGGCGAGGAGGGGGGCCGAGGTTCACTCACGGGCCGTGAAGCAGGGCCGACGATTGTGGATAGCGAGTGGGCGCTGTAACCGCACGCCGGGCAGGGGCGCCCTTGGGACCGGGGTCTCCCGCATCTTGCGCAAGCCACGATCTCTAACATGGTTTCCCCACTTCCTGAGACTGCGTCCTCATCATCGGCTTCTGCAGCCGAATACTTGAAGTGTGTCTCGCCACGAAGGAGTAGCAGTCGCCGATGTGGAAAGAAGATCGGGGAGGCCCCGGATTGCGAGTGCGGGGTCAAACCCCTTGGGCCACGTCCTGCCGCGTAAAGATATACTCGATGTGAGTGTTTGACCTCTCGCCCTTCGAGCCCTAGTCTGTGGTTCGGAAAAAGGGAAAAGGATCATCGCTCCCTCGCCCAAAGGAGGGGTTGTGGCAGATATGAGCCGTATGCCGTTCGTCAAATGGTGGTGTGGCCGGGAGGTCCGAAAGCTCGTCACGATCGGGATTCTGGGAGGTTTGGCGGTCGCATTCCTCTTTCTCGCGACCTCAGGGAATGCGCTCGCGGCCGAGCCCGTCACGCCTACCCGTTACGAGCAGACCGATCGCCACATTTTCAAGACCGGCAGCTGGTCCGACTTCGCGAAGCCCCTGGCTTCCGGCGGCAGCTACGGCCGCTCCTTGACGACCGGAGCCTCGGTGACCATTTATTTCCACGGCACCCAGCTCGACTGGATCGGCATGGAGGGCACCACCACCGGCGAGGCCGATGTCTACCTCAACGGTGACCTCCAAGAGACCGTCGATCTTTCCGCGCCCTCCGCCAGGTACAACGCACTCGTCTGGTCCACCGGCACTCTCCCTGAGGGCGACTACAAGGTGGAGATAGTGCGAAGCTCCACCAACCCGAGCACGAAGTACATCACCCTGGATGCCGTGGATGTGGTCGGCACTCTTACCTATCCCCGGCCCATCGTCACCGGTCTCAACCCGTGGTACGGCCCGCCGACCGGGGGACATGCAGTAGTGATCACCGGGAAGTGGTTCTACGACGTCTCGGGCCCCGACGCGGTGACTTTCGACGGCGTCAGCGCAACCAGCTATACCGTGAACTCGCCCACGCAGATAACCGCCATCGTTCCAGCCCACGAGGAGGCCACCGTCCAGGTACAGGTCACCAGCGCGGCCGGACCGAGCTCGGACACCGGTGCCGACGACTACGCCTACAAGGTTCTGCCCGCTCCTATCATCACGGGTCTCTCTCCGGGCTCCACCTCCACCGCAGGCGGCACCCCCGTTACCATCGACGGCGCCGATTTCGTGGGGCTGTCCGGCGCCTCCGCGGTCACGTTCGATGGTATTCCGGCGACGGATTACGCGGTTGTCTCGCCCACCCGGATCACCGCCACGGCTCCTGCTCACGTCCGAGGCACGGTCGACGTCCAGGTAACGGCGGCCGGCGGCAGCACCGAGAACACGACATCCGACGACTTCATGTACCTGACCCGGTACGACCAGATCGACTCTCGCCTCTGGTACGTCGGCACGTGGGAGCCCCTTTCGATGCATTTGTCGTGGAAAGGCATCTACAACCGGGCCAATGCGAAGTCGGCATCGGTCACGATTGCGTTCGTCGGCGAGCGGCTGGATTGGATCGCCACCAAAGGCACCACGATGGGCAAGGCCGATGTGTACGTGGATGGGGTATTCCGAGACACAGTCGATCTCGGAAGCTCGAAAGCGCTCCATCGGCAGAACGTGTGGTCGACGGGCAGTCTGCCGAGCGGGGTGCACAAGGTCAGGATCGCCCATAACCCCACCAGCTCTCCAGGCAAGTACATAAACATTGACGCGGTCGATGTGAACGGCGACCTCTTGGGGGTCGGGCGCATTCAGCAGAGCGACTCTCGTCTCGCGTACTCCGGCACCTGGACGACCCTTTCAGCTTCGGGGGCCTCCGGGGGCAGCTACAAGCGGGCCGCCGGTGGAGCGTCGGTCACGGTGGACTTCTATGGGGTCTCCCTGGCGTGGATAGCGACCAAGGGCACAGCGCTGGGCAAAGCCTGGATATCGCTCGATGGTGGTGCCGCCGAGAGCATCGATTTGGCGGCGCCGGCCGCTGCCTACCAGCAGAAGGTGTGGGAGAGAGGCAAACTCGCTCTCGGCGATCACGAGGTCAAGATCTGGTGGGACGACACCAACAGCGCCGGCAAGGGCATCAGCATCGACGCCTTTGAGGTGACGGGAAACGTCATATCCGCCTACACCTGGCATCACTATGAGCAGAGCGACGTCCGCCTGCTCTACCGCGGCACCTGGACAACGACCTCGGCGTCCGGCCCGTGGGGCGGCAGCTACAAGCGGGCCAACGCGGCCTCTGCCGGGCTCGATTTCGCTTTCACAGGAACGTGGATCGCCTTGATCGCCACAACCGGCCCGGGCATGGGCAAGGTAGACGTGTCCGTGGATGGGGGTCCGGCGACCACAGTCGACCTTTCCAGTGACACCACGCTCTACCGGCAGAAGGCTTGGTCGTCGGGCACCCTGGCGCCCGGCAGCCACCGCATCAAGTTCTCGGTGAGCAAGGACAGCCCCCCGGGAGCGTACATCGACGTCGATGCGTTCGACATCCTCGGGATGCTGGCCGCATCGAACACGGCGTCCGCCGGCAAGATCATGTGGGTGGAGCAGCGCCTGAAGGAGCTCTCCTACCTCCCCGGCACCGTCGACGGGGTGTACGACTACAAGACTCGGGGCGCGGTCGTGGCCTTCGAGAAATGGGAAGGCCTCAGCCGCGACGGAGTGATCGGGACAACCGTCTATTCGAGACTGCAGACCGCGTCCCGGCCGAAGCCGTCGAAGGTCGGCACGACCAATCCCTGGATAGAGGTCAACAAGACCAAACAGGTGCTGCTTTTCTGCAAAGACGGCAAGGTCCAGATAACGATCCCGGTTTCGACCGGAAGCGCGAGCGTCGGCATGGTCACTCCATCAGGCACGTTCTCGGTCTTCATCAAGACTCTGGAAGTCTCGCCGCTTTATCACCCGATGGCTTTCACCTGGGCCACCGCCATCCACGGTTACCCGACTGTGCCGACGTACCCGGCCAGTCACGGTTGCGTCCGCACGCAGAAATGGGACCAGGACGTCATCTACCCGCTGGTCGACCTGGGGACGAAGGTCTACATCTACTAGGGCAGAGCGCCCCGCCCAGGGCCTTCTTCATAGACGTGACGCACACGTCGCTGGGTGACGGGCAGGGCACGTCCGGGCAGCCTTCGCCAGAGACCAGAATGGGGGTCGCCAGCGAAGGCCGAGAGGAGGGGATCGCCCGGACACCACAAAGAGGTGCCGGCGGGCGCAGAAGCGGAAAAGGCTACGAATAGATGATTAGCCTAAGAAACCCCAGTCGCCATCTGTCATAGCGACCGCTCCTCTCGTTGGCCACGTTTGTACCCCAAAGTCGGAGCCCTTAAACGGCCGTCTCAGGCCTCCCCGATTTGGGACACGGCCGCCGGGCCTGCTATCTTTCTCCTGCTCTGACCCATCAGCGGGAGGCTCTCGATGTCCCAGTCCGTGCGGTTCTCTGTCATCAACCCTGAAGGTCGGCTCGTGCAGACGGCCGCTCAAGCGCCCACGCAAGCCGCTTCGGCCGCGCTCGCCCCAAGACTCGAGGGCCTGGACGGCAAGACCGTCTACCTCGTCGACACCGGCTTCGGCGGCAGCTTCAAGTTCATGCGAGAGCTCGAGAACTGGTTCGCCTGCAACATGCCCTCGGTGAAGACGGTGAGGACGCGCAAGCCCGGTGGCCCCTTCGCCGACGACAACGACGCGCTCTGGGAAGAGATCAAGAAGCGGGGTGACGCGGCAGTCCTCGGAGTGGGTGGCTGACCCGGTTGCGCCGCGGCGGTCGCCGCGAGCAGTAATCACCTGGAGCGCGACCTACGGCATTCCGACCGCCTCTCTCTCCACCTGCGAGTACGCGGATCACGTGCGCAGAGAGATGACCGCGCTGGGCGCGGCGCTGCCCTTCGTCTGGACCCCGCACCCGGTGGTCGCCCAGACGCGCGAGACCCTGTACAGCTACATCGAGGGCAACGATCCTCTCACCGGCAAGCGGGTCATCGACGAGATCATCGACGCGCTCACCAAGACCCCGGCGCGGAGGTGCAGACCGGCTCCGTCTCCTGCTCGCGCACGAAGGGGCCACCGGCCGCGAGGAGCTGCTCGGCGCCCGACACCGAGGACAACCTCCAGCGCCTGTTCTACGAGCGGGGCTGGACCGACGGGCTTCCGGTGATCCTCCCCACCGAGGAGCGGGTGGAACTCATGCTCACCGGCACCGGCCGGCCGCGCGACGAGCAGGTGGGCGAGATCTTCAACCACGACACCAAGGAGATGCATCAGCTACACGGTCTCCGACATCGCCGTGGTGGCGGTCATGGCCGGGGCGCGGCCGGAGCACCTGCCCGTGATCCTGGCCGTCCGCGGCCACCAAGCTGTCGGCCCTCACGCCCTCCACCACGCCCTTCGGCAGCATGCTCCTGGTCAACGGCCCATCGGCAACGAGATCGGCATGAACTCCGGGCTCGCTGCCTTCAGTCCGGGCAATCTGGCCAACGCGGTCATCGGCCGGGCGTGGACTCTGATGTCCATCTGCTGGGGATACGCGCGGCCCAAGGTGACCCTCTGGAGCTCTCAGGGCAACAACTTCCTCTACAACAACATGTGCTTCGCCGAGAACGAAGAGCGGAGCGTCTGGACGCCTTTCCACGTGACCAGAAGGGCTTCCGGCCCGACGAGAGCGTGGTCAGCGTCTTCAAGGGCTGGTACGTCATGAACAGCCTCCACGCGGCCGCCAGCCGCACCGTGGGGGAGGAGGTCACCCTCCAGCTGAGCGTGATCCCCGGCCTGCGCTCCAGCGCGACCTGCTCCTGGACCCGCTCGTGGCCAAGCAGCTCAAGGAGATCGACGGTTTCGAGAGCAAGCAAGATTTCGCCGGTGGATCTCCGAGAACGCTCTCATCCCGAACGGGAGATTCTGGGGCACCGACACCATCGACATGCTGGTGGCTCCGCTGGCCAGCGCCGGCGTGGAGCCGTACGCCTCGTGGAAGAAGCTGCCCGACGACGAGCTCATCCCGCACTACCACGATCCCGAGAGCGATCAACATCGTGGTGGTGGGCGGAGAGACGAGCCCGGTCTGGAAGACCACCGACTACGGCTGCTGGGGCTCGGCGTCGGTGGACTACTGGCGGCCGCACCACGACAAATAGCCGACGGGCTCGAGAGCGAGGACCGGCGGGGGCCTCTCGGCCTCTCCGGTCCGGCCTGCCTATTTCCTGGATGTTAACGCTTCCTCTCGAATTGCCGAAGACTGCCATAGGGTCAAGATCGGAAGGGAGCGGAGCACGGGCATGTGGGAGGTTGCACGAGCGCTCGTGGTGATGCTGGCGTTCATCGCTGGCCTGCTCTTCGCTCTGGGAAATGTCAAGGCGAAGACCCGCGGGGGCCAAGCGGTGTTTGTGGCCGGCTGGACCCTTGTCCTCCTGTCCAGCCTGGTGATGGTCCAGGCCTACTAGCTTCTGTCCGCGAAGCTTTCCTGCTACCCTCTGGCCTCGGTAGGAATGCCCGCGGCCCAGGATGGTGGGAGGCTGTAATGCCAGGCAGTGGTGAGAGGCCTAATCCCGATGAGTACTTTGTGCTGTGGGTGCTCATCGCCCAGACCAAGGATGCGATCCTCAGAGCGCGGGAACGGGACTACGCGCGATTCGGCATCAGCAACGAGCGTCGGGCCGTCCTCTACATCATCCAAAACAACGGCGGACGAGCCACGCCCGTGGAGATCGCCCGCGATCTCTTCCGCGAGCTTCACTCTGTCACCGAGATGCTCAAGCGCATGGAAAAGGACGGACTGATCGAGCGATACAAGGGCTCCGGCCGGTCGAAGGTGGAGGTGAAGCTCACCGATAAAGGCCTGGATGTCTTCGATCAGTCGCTCCACAACGAGACCGACAAGAGGATCTTCTCCGTTCTCACCCGCAAGGAGCGGCAGCAACTGGCGTCGTCCTTGTGGAAGCTTAGGAGCAAGGTGCTTCAGGATCTCGGCGTCCCCGAATGGAGCCTCAACTTCCCGCTCAATCCGGGCGCTAAAGAGCAGTAGGCACCGGGCGCAGCCGGCCCGCCGGGGCACCGGCTACGGGGCCCGCCGGAGCACCCGCAGCCGGGT
The DNA here is from genome assembly GCA_963843515.1 of uncultured Actinomycetota bacterium. Lineage (GTDB taxonomy): Bacteria > Actinomycetota > Thermoleophilia > RBG-16-64-13 > RBG-16-64-13 > CAIQPS01. The sequence continues at coordinate 59,537 of CAWJKH010000007.1, read as the reverse complement.
CCGTCCCAACGCCCGTGCCCGGCTCTAGTAGGTCAGCCCGAATCCATAAGCGTAGGCGGCCGGCACGCCCAGATGGTCTAGAAGCGCCTGTCCGTGCAGCTCGTCATACTCGACCGCAGCGGCGTCGGGGTCGAAGGCCGGCAGATGGTCGGCGCTGGTGGGGATGGCGAATGGTAGGCGACCGCTGGGGTTCGCGCCTCCCAGAACCACGTCGGCCAGCGCGTGCCCGCCCTCCATGCCTGCGTACCACAGGACGAGTATCCCGGGGACCGAACGCCGCCACCGCTCCATAAGCACCGCCGAGCCGCAGACCAGCACCACGATGGTGCGGGGGTTGGCAGCCGCCACTGAGAGGATGAGCGCTTCTTCGTGCGGGTGCAGAGTGAGCGACCGGCGGTCACCGCCGCCAGGTAGTCCCGCGCCGTTGCGGCGGAGCCGCGCGGCGGTCAGCAAGGCTTTAGGGATGAGGCGCAGGGGCGGGCGGGGAAGCAGCTTCTCGAAGCCCGGGGGCAGGGAACTTGCCCATATACTCGCCTTCGTCGCGGTAGTCGTAGCCGGCGATGACTATCGTCGCGTCCGCAGTTGCCGCCACGGCGGCGGCGCGCTCCGGGACCGAGCCGTCGTCATGTACCACTTCCACTCCCAGCGGCTGCAGCGCGCCGCGCAGACCTGCGAGCGGCGTCACTACGTACGGGGAGGTCACCTTGCTCGAGCCGTGATCGCCGGTGTTGGGGGCATCAGCCAGACGGCCTATGACCGCCACGCGGCGTAGGCGTTGCGGGTCGAGCGGTAGCACGGGCCGCGGAGGGTGGCCGGCCCTGTCTTCATCTCCGGCGCCGCTTCTGGCGCGGCCTGGGCTCCCGCCTGGGCCGCCGCTTCCGGCGCCGCCGTGATCCTGCAGGGCCTCGTTCCGCAGGAGCACGATGCTCTTGGTGGCCGCCTCCCTGGCCAGCGCTCGATGCTCTGGGCAGGCAATGACCTCGGGCCCGTAATCCCCGTCCCCGACCGAGGCGAAGCGTAGCTGCTGGCGGATCAGGCGAAGGACGGCGTCGTCGATGCGGGATCTGAGAGACGAGTCCCCGCGTCACCGCCTGCGCCACCCGGTCGTCGATGAAGAGCCGAGCCGGCATCTCGAGGTCGAGCCCGGCGTTCACCGCCGCCACGCCGTCACGGATGCCGAACACCCAGTCGCTCACGACGAAGCCGTCGAACCCCCAGCGCTCCTTGAGCGTGGTGGTCGAGCAGCTCGCGGTTCTGCCCGCACCATTCCCCGTTCACCGAGTTGTACGCCGACATGACTGCGGCCACGCCTTCGTCCACCACCCGTTTGAAATGGGGGAGGTAGACATTCTCCAGCACTTCGGTGCGGACCCGCACGTCCACGGTGAAACGCGATTCCTCGATGCTGTTGCAGGCGAAGTGCTTTGCGCAGCCCATCGCGTGCCGCTGCACTCCGCGGACGAAAGCCGCCCCCATAGCGCCGATGTGCTCCGAGTTCTCCCCGTAGGTCTCCTGCGCCCGTCCCCAGCCGGGATGGCGAAGCAGGTTGAGGCAGGGCGCCAGGCAGACGTTGGCCCCCTGGGCGCGGGCTTCGCGTCCGATGGCCTCACCCACGCGCTCCTCGAGGGCGAAGTCGAAGCTGGCGGCCCGAGCTATGGCGACAGGAAAGCAGGTGGACACCCCACGCCCGACGCCTCGGGGCCCGTCGACAAAGTGGAGCCCCGGCAGGCCCAGCCTAGAGACAGTGGCGGCCGAGTACAGCGGCGGGCTGAACCCGGCTGAGGCGGCGCCCATGAGGTCTCGGAAGAGGTCCTGGTCTCCGGCTAGTAGGCGCAGCCTCTCCGAGGAGGTCAGGTGCTCGAGTGCCTCACGGGCCCGGCCCTCGATCTGCGGCGTCACAGTGGGCATGGAGCCTCGCCGTCGCCTGCTAGAGCGGGTTCGTATCCGACCGGGCGGGGGGCTGGGACGACGGCGGGGGCGTGCGAACCACCGCGGGCGGATAGGTCGGCCCGGCAGACGGATAGGCCGGTCCCGCGGGCGGCCGCCTGCGCCGGGCTCCCAGCCAGATGAGCGTGGCTGCGACCCCCAGCAGCGCGGCGCCACCCGCCACCAGTCCGATGACCAACCGCGAGAGGATGCCGAAGCGCGCTGCGACGCTCATGGTGGCAGCCACGGGCGCGCTCGCGTCGGCGTTCATTATGGCCACAGTCCAGTCGCCGGGCTCGAGTTGCCAGTCGAGCGTCTGAGTCCCGGAACCTTCCTCCTGGGCCACCCAGAAGGTCTGCCTGCCGGGTGCCGGCGGGAGGGTGGTGCCGTCGACGTGCGCGTAATCGACCGTGCCGGCCATCCAGTCGAGACTCGTGATCTTGTCATGCGGGACACCCGACAGGTAGCGGGACACACGGCTGGTGGGCCCCACTCCTATGAACAAGGGTGCGGGCATCTCCGAACGCCCCTGGATCCGTACCGTCACCTCGCCCCAAGCCGGAACCCACCTCTCCCAGCGCGGGCCAAGGGTGGCGTTGACGTCTGGGGCGGTCAGGGCGAACCCGTAGCTCCCCACCTGCTGCTGGGGGCTGGTGAAGAAACCCGAGGCGTCTCGCTGAGTGCCGTAGACGCCCAGGAGGAAGCCTCCGGACGTCACCAGCGCAAGCCCCGCCAGGGCGAGCACTATCCCCAGGATCATCGCGACTATCTTGAGCGGGCGCATCCGGTGAAGCTTACACGAGCGACGCCCACTCTATGCGCGGGGCCGACGGCGGATGTTCTGTACACTCCTAGAGCCAGGCCCCGACCATCGTTTCCGACCGCTCCCATAGGCTTCGAGCGGCCTCCGGGTCGTCCGCCTGGGGAGCGGTCTTGCCTCGTGGTGTGAAGCGGTCGTAGTAGAGGCCATCGACGCGGATCGGATCGGGAATGGTCGCGAGCGAGAGAAGGGGGCCCGCTCCCTCTTCGGGCGGGATGAGGTAGAGCCTTTTGATGGGGATGCGGTAGAAGAAGCCCGGGAAGAACGAACCCGTTCCGAAGGCGGTGGCCACGTCTCCCGGATGCACTGCCACGCTCGCCGTGCCGGTACCCGCCAGGCGGCGGCTGAGCTCGCGGACGAAGAGGATGTTCTCCAGCTTGCTGGTGGCGTAGGCCGCGAAGCCGTGGTAGCGGCCGCGGCGGTGGTCGAGATCGTCGAGGTCCACGCGGCCGCTGCGGTTTGCCTTGCTGGCCACGACCACCACCCGGGAGCCGGCAGTGGCGACGATGAGGGGTTCCAGAAGGCGCTGAAGCAGGAACGGGGCCAGATGGTTCCCCTGGAAGGTGAGCTCGTGCCCGTCGGCGGTCATGGTGCGCCGGGCGACGAGGGCTCCGGCGTTGTGGAGCATCACGTCGAGGCGATCGGTCAGGGCCAGGACCTTCTCCGCCAGCGCGCGCACCTCGTTCATACTGGCGAAATCGGCTACAAGCGGCCCCGTGCCGGTCTCCCGAGCGACGGCCGCCGTCCTTTCGGGGGAGCGGCCGTGCACGAGCACCCGAGCGCCGGCGGCCGCCAGGCGGCGGGCCGCCACCCCGCCGATGCCCGAGCTGGCGCCCGTGACGAGTACGGTCTTACCGCTGAGGTCGGGCAGTTCGATGGGCCTGCCTGACATGGGTCACCTCGCCGATCGGGGGAGCAGTTCGCCGCTAGGACGCGCACAGGTCGCCGGTCAGTCGAGCCGGTCCGGTCGCTCCCCGGTCTCGATATGCTCGTCCATCTCGAAGTAGCCGAGAGACTCGATGGGAAGGCCCCATATCCTCATCCCTTCTTCAATCGCGGGGACGTTCCGAGCCTCGAGGAGGGCCTTCCAACCTTCGTAGTCACCGCTCGAGAGCTGCTCGGGGACGTCCCGGTCGAGCTCCTCGTCGGTGCGCGGCGGGTTGCCCACTGCCCGGTCCCATTCGTGCATGACGTCGTATGCGTTCACCGTCCCTCCCCTCGGGTAGATATCTGGCAGTGTAAAGCATGCGTTGGACAATTGCGGCTGTCGGCTTGTACTCTGGGCGGGAGACGTCCCGAAAGCAGGAGGTGCGCGGTGGACATCAGACAGGAACTGCTCGGCGGTGTTCCCGTCATCCACGTTCAGGGCGACCTCGACCACGCCGGCGCTCCGGCTTTGGAGAAGGCGTTTCGCGTTCACCTGAACGCCGGCAATCACCGCGTGCTGCTTGATCTGGCAGAATGCCCGTACGTGGACAGTGGGGGCTTGGCGGCCATGATCACAATGGCTGGAGAGTTGCGGGACGACGGGCTACTTGCCATCGTTGCTCCGAACGTCTCGATACGCCGGCTGCTGGACGTGGTCGGTCTCTACGAGCACAGGCGCTGCGCCATCTTCAAGGGCGAGCCAGAGGCGCTCAACTCGCTGGCTTTGGTCCCCGAGGGGCCTTACTCCTAGGTCCGGTCTTTCCGCACTCCCAGGTCTGATGCCTGCGCCCTCCGCTCCCCGCCGCGCCGCAGCTCCGTCGACCTCCCTCACCCTTGCCAGGGTGGTCGGGTTCGCAACTCTGTTCGCCGCCGTGCTCGCCGCGGCAGTGGGACTTGCTGGCTGCGCGGATGACCAGGGGGTGACCACCACCACGGCGACAGTAACCCGTCCCTCCGCCGAAACGGCGGCCTCGCCCGCCCCGACGACCACGACTACTGCCGCCCAGAGGACGACGAACGTGACCCTGACCACCTCCACTGCGCCGGCCGGCGGCGCCACCACCTTCTCAACGACCACGACAATCGCGGCGACCCCTCTGGCGTTCGACGGGTCCCGGGCGATGGGGCACGTCAAGAAGTTGGCCGTGGATATCGGTATCCGTCACGCCGGCACCGACGCCGAGTGGACGGCGGTCGAGTACGCCAGGACCAATCTGGAAGGGCTGGGGTACGTCGTGGAGGTCGCCGACGTGCCCATCCCCAACGGACTCACCTCGCACAACGTGATCGCCGTCAAGAAGGGCTTGTCGCCGCTCACCCTGGTGGTCGGAGCACACATCGACAGCTGGGGACCGTCCCCTGGGGGCAACGACAATGCCTCGGGCTGTGGGGCGGTTCTCGAGCTGGCGCGCGACCTGCGAGACGCGCCGGTGGTGCCCACCCTGGTCTTCGTGCTCTTCGGCAACGAGGAGATGATCGACAAGAACCCCGATCACCACCATTACGGCTCGCGCGCCTACGTCGCCCAGATGGAGACTCAGGCCACGACCGACCTCGTCGGCATGATCTCTCTCGACATGGTGGCGTATGGCAGTACCTTCACCGTGCGGACCATGGGGACAGGGCCCCAGGTGCTGCGTACCCTCATCGGAGAGTATGCCAAGAGCGGCGGTGTGGCGCTCGCCTACGAAAAGGACCCGTCACCTGCGGGCTGGAGCGATCACGAGCCCTTCGAGCTCGCCGGATTTCCGGCAGCGTGGCTGGAGTGGCGCGTGGACGACTTTCACCACACCCCCGACGACACCTACCGGCACGTCAGAGCGAAAAGGCTTCAGGCGACTGGGGACTTCGTGCTCGGGTTTCTCACCCATCTCGACGAAGGAGATCTGCAGCGGCTTGCGGGGGCGAAGATAGCCGGCTAGCAGAGTGACTCAGTGATCCCCTTCCGTGCGGTGGTTCGCCTTCATGATCTCGGCGATGAACGCCCGGCTGAATGCTGGGAGGTCGCGCGGACTCCGGCTGGTGATCAACCCCCGGTCGACGACGACCTCCTGATCCACCCAGTTGGCGCCGGCGTTCTTGAGGTCGCTCTGCAAGCTGGGGTAGGAGGTCAGTCGGCGGCCGCCGATGACCTCAGAGTCGATCAAAAGCCAGGGGGCGTGACATATTGCCGCCACCGGCTTTCGGGCGGCGAAGAATGCCTTGACGAAGCGCCACGCGTCGGGGTTGCGGCGTAGCTTGTCGGGGTTCATCACCCCTCCCGGGAGCAGCAGGGCGTCGTAGTGGTTGGAGTCGGCGGCACTCAGTTGCACGTCGACGTCGGCTTCGTCACCCCAGTCGCCGTGGTTCCAGCCCCGGACCTTCCTGTCTCGGGGCGACACGATGTCGACCCTTGCGCCCGCCGTCTCGAGAGCCTTTCGGGGCTCTGCCAACTCCGCCTGCTCGAAGCCCTGCTCCACAAGGGCGGCTACGCGAAGGCCCGCGAGCCGTTCATCCATGGCCGGCTCACCCGCCGTAGACGGGCTGCGCGGCGCCGCTCTCGCTGCTGCCTATGGGGTAGTCCTCGCCATGGCCTTTCAAGACCATTGGATCGCCGCAGCAGGTCATCTCCAGACCGCAGGCGCCGTGCGCCTCCCCTTCATGGTGCCGGGCCTCACTGGTCACCTGGAACTCGAAACCACAGTGCTCGCAGCCGTAGATCTCTCCCTTGACCATCTGGTCGCAACGAGTCATCTCCAGACCCCCTGATGGATCAACGAGGTTGATGTGCAGAGGCTTCTTACCCATCGTGGCTGTGGCTCACACCCGGTGGGTCGGCTGCGGCCCGCAGCGGCGGGCAGCTTCGGTGCGGGCGGCCGGCCCGAAGTCCGGTTGGCCCGCAGCCGCGGGGGGATCGAAAGAGAGGGGCCGCCGCCGGCTGAACGGCGGCGGCCCCTCTAAGGGGTGCGGCCCGGGCCCCCCGGCCGCGATCAAGGAGAATCAGGCTGACGGCGACTCACCTGCGTGCGTCGTCCCGGTCGGCGATACGCGGCGGGAGTGAGCGCGGGAGAATCTGGCCAGACCGCCAGCCAAATCTCAATGCGGTCCGGCCGGTTTGCCAACCCGCGGTCACCGGCGCACAATAGGCGGCGCCTGGGAATCGAGCGTGGTGAGGGGGTAGGGACATGAGCGACACAGGGTCGGCGGACCACGCCCAGGACGTCACCATTCGCGAGATGCGTCCAGACGACTACGAGTCCGTCATCCGGGTGTGGTCTCAGGCCGGGCTGTCGTACCGCCCTTCTGGCCGCGATCGGCCGGAGAAGATGCGGTCGGAGATGGAGCGCGGTACTGCCATGTTCTTGGTAGCCGAGGCAGGCAACGAGGTTGTTGGTGTGATCCTCGGCACCCACGACGGACGTCGGGGATGGATCAACCGGCTGGCGGTCGTGCCGGCCTATCAGCGCCGGGGGATAGCGGCCCGTCTGGTCGGCGAGGTCGAGCGTCGGGTGGACGCGCTCGGTATCGACATCACGGCAGCGCTGATCGAATCCTGGAACGAAGCCTCGCTGAGCTTCTTCCGCGCCGTCGACTATCTACGCGCCCCTGAGGTGGAGTACCTCAGCAAGCGGCGCTCGCCCGATACGTAGCGGGGGCGGCCCGCCGCCTTGCGCCGGGCTACTCCTTGGGCCGAGCCGTGTGTCGAGGGTCGCTTTCCCCGCTGCGGAACGGCCGTCTGGGCTTACCCACCGCGGTGAGATACAGAGCGCCCTCAGTCTTCCCGTCGACGCCCAGCAGGGTGTCGAGCTCCCGGTCGTAGAAGGCGGCCAGCTGGCAGGTGCCCAGCCCTTGAGCCACCGCGGCCAGCGAGAGCTGGGCGGCCATATGTCCGGCCTCGAGGTAGAAGTAGCGGTACGCGCGCTCCCTATACTTCCACTCGGACCGGGCGAAGACGGCCGTCCATACGAACACAGCCCCAGCTTTGCCGCAGAGGGGCTGGTCGAGGGCCGCGGTTGTGATCTCCGCCCGTAGATCGCCGGTGCGAAGGAGTTCCAGCGAGTGGCTCCCCTCGACGATCGGGCGCTCCAGGATGTCGGCCCCTGCCACCCGGTAGTGATACAGGCCGGGCTCCAGCCCTTCGACCTTGTTGACCACCACGTAGGTCTCGATGGGATTGAGGGCGCCCGCCGCCGGGGCTGCGCGGAAGAAGTCCATGCCCTGGGGGGTGATGAACGAGGCGGTGATCCCCGCCGACGACCAGAGCAGGCGCGACAGCTCCAGAAGGCTGAGGGGAGTGGCGCCGAACGAGCGTACCGAACGCCGGCGCGCGATGCAGGTGAGCACGTCGGGGCCGGGCTTCTCGTCGGGACCGAGCGCAGGCGAGGGCAGTCCGAGGACCTGGGCGTAGCTGTAGAACTTATAGAGTGGGGGCTTGCTTCGCCAATCCAGGCTGTACTCCTCGAGGGCGTCCCTCTCGTAGGAGGTCTTCTCCTGGAAGGCCCGGCCAGGACGGGCCTCACGTTCCTCTCCTGCCACTGGTCTATCTCCCGCGATCTGCTAGCCTAGCGAGACGCCGCCGGCCCTGTCGACCGGCGCCCGCATCGTTCACCTTGAGGCAAAGTTCCCATATGAGTGCTTCTCAGACAAGTCGGACCCAACCGACGCAATGGGTCCAGCTGGCCGTCATCTGTACGGCCAGCTTCATGGTGTGGTCAGGTTTCGGCGCCATACTGCCGTACCTTCCGGTGTTCCTCAAAGAGCAGGCCCATGCTTCGGTCTGGTCTATCGGGGTCGTCGCCGCTGCCTACTACATCGGAAGCTTCGCCTTCTCGGCGGTCTTCGGACGTTTGAGTGACTCGATAGGGCGGAAGCCGGTCATCATCGCGGGTCTGCTGCTCTTCGCAACGGCCCAAGTGCTGTTCATCTCCAGCACTCATCCGGCCTGGTTCGTGGTCTTCCGCTTCCTCGAAGGGGTGGGAGTGGCGGCCGTGAGCCCCGCCGCTCAGGCGCTGGTGGCCGATGTGAGCTCGGAGAAGGACCGCAGCCGAGCGTACGGTTGGATGACGACAGCCCAGTTCGGGGGGCTGGTAGCCGGCCCGGTGCTCGCCTGGCCTCTCTACAGCCTGGGCGGAGGACAGGGGGTCTGGGCGTTCTATACCATCTTCCTGTTCGGCAGCGCCCTGTCGTTCCTCACTGCGATCGCCCTGATGCTCGTGGTCAAGGAGCCGGAGAGCGCTCGGCGGCGCCGCGAGACAAAGGTTCAGCATCCACCCTACCGGAAGCTGATCACCCGACCCATCCTCGCTTTCTTGATCGTCGCCGCCACGGGTCACTTCGCCATGGGCGTGTTCGAAGTGGTGTGGAGCATCTGGCTGCGGGATCTCGGGGCGTCGGTGCGTTTCATCGGGTTCACCTGGGTCGCCTTCTCCGCCCCGATGCTTCTGGCGTTCGTGGGGGGTTACCTCGCCGACCGATACAGCCGGTGGGCGCTGATGTTTTCTGGATACATGGTGGCTTCGATCGCCTGGATCCTCTACGGCAGCACTGACAACCTGGCTCTCTTTCTCGTGGTCAGTCCCATCGAAGGGCTTGCGTTCGCTTGGTCCTATCCGGCCAAGCAGGGCTTCCTGGTGCAGGTGGCGCCTCCGCGCTGGCTGGGCAGCGTTCAGGGCCTGGAATCAAGCTTCGTCCAGGTCGCGGCGCTCGTCGGGACCCTACTTGCCCCCTTCCTCTACGGCCACGTGTCAGGCTATGTAATCAGCGTGGCCGGGGTGGTGTCGCTGGTCGGGTTGTCCGTAGCGGCCCCCATACTGTACCGGGAGTGGCAGAGGCTCAAGGCGAACGAGCAAGGTGTTGCGAGACCCGATCAAGAGGCTATTGAGTTTTCACTAGAACAGCTATAATTAGCGTCATGGGAAAAGACACCGTCGCGGTCGAAATCTCCAATCGTCGGAAGCGAGACCGCCGGAGACGGCGGTTCAGCTTTGTCCTGCGTGAGCGGCGCAGTGGGTTCGACCGCCGAGTCCGCGAGAACGCGGGTCGTGTCTCTGCGGCCTACGACCACACGCTACTGGCCATGCGGGACCGCCCCAGGGCGCTTTTCGGCCTCCTTGTGACGGTCAACGTCTTGAATCTCGCCGACTTCTTTCTCACCCTCAGAGTACTGGCCGAAGGCGGGGGAGAGGCCAACCCGATCTTGAGATCACTCTTCGCCGCCGACCCGATCTATGCCGGCATCTTCAAACTCGTGGTGGTGCTCCTCACGAGTTGGCTGGCCTGGCGCTGCCGCCGGTTCCGGAGTGGGCTGGAGGCGGCCATCATCATGCTCGCGGTGTTCACGGCGGTCATCTGCTACCACATCTTCGGGATGATCTTCTACACCTAGGCGGCGCTGCGTATGTGACGCCGGTCGGCGCTGTTCCCGACCCTATCCGCCAAGGTTCCCGGCGGCAGCGGATCTGTGCGCGGGCGGGGGCGAGGTGGCAGGCATCTTGACGGCGACGTGCTCCGATTCAGACGGCACGAGAGCGCGAAGTTCCGCATCGGTGTCGAGGACGGCCAGAAGGGCGTCGACCACCCGAGGGTCGAACTGCTCGCCACTGCAGCGGCGGAGCTCACGCATAGCCTCGCGATGGCTGCGGCCCAACCGGTAAGGCCGGTCGGAGCGGATGGCGTGGTAGGCGTCGGCGGCGGCGATGATCCTGGCGCCCAGGGGGATGTCCTCGCCCCGGAGCTGCTCAGGGTAACCCGTGCCGTCCCAGCGCTCCTGATGGTGGAACACCAGGGGCATGACGTCCATGAGCTCAGGAGCCTGCTCGAGGATCCGCCTACCCAGGCCGGGGTGCTCCCGGATACAGGCCCATTCTTCAGGGGAGAGGCCGCCTTCTTTGGTGAGAATGGCATCTGGGACGCCTATCTTGCCCACGTCGTGAAGCAGGGCGCCCACGCTGATGCGGGCCACGTCGCCGGACGGCAGGCCGATGCGCCTGGCGATGGCCGCCGACAGCTCCGACACCAGGTGAGAATGCTCCCGGGTGTAACCGTCTCGGACGTCCACGGCGGCGGCCAGGCTGCGGACGATGGCCTCGCGCCCGGAGTGAGGTAGCGGCACCACTTTTCCCGCCGCCTCTCGGGCGGGAAGGTCGCGCGCGAGCTGCACCTGGTTGCCGCCCATGGCCTTTGCGAAGCCCAGAGCCTTCTGCGCCGCGTCGATCATCTCGGAGGGCGACATCCCATCCTGAGGATAGGAGCAGAGGCCGATGCTCAACGTCAGCCTGACCTCCGAGCTGGTGGAAAGGGGGAAGACCCAGGCGGCGATGTTGCGCCGCAGGCGTTCGGCCACTTCCACTCCGCCTTTCTCGAAGGTATGGGGCAGGATCATGGCGAACTGGTCGCCCCCGAAACGGGCCACCAAGTCGATCTCGCGCAGTTGCGAGCGGAACTTTCGGGAGACCTCGAGAAGCACCCGGTCGCCGACCCGGTGCCCGTGGTGGTCGTTGATGGGGCGGAAGTTGTCCAGGTCGAGCATGAGAAGCATAAACGTGTCGCCGAAGCGATGTGCGCGCTCGCACTCATGCGCGAGGCGGTCCTGGAACACTCTGTGGCTGGCAATGCGGGTGAGAGCGTCGACCGTAGGCGTGTCAAGAAGCTGTGCCTCCATGGACACCTCCCGCCGGCCCAAGGACAACACGGTCGAGAACAGGGCCACGGATACCGCTAGCAGGGCGGCCTGCCCCACCGGGTACGAAGCGACTTCTATGCCGGGCCGGAAGATGAGGGCGATGGAGAGACCCGCCAGAAGTGGATAGAAGACGAGCGCCGGTCTGGCCGGCAGCGAGGCTCTGCGCCGGGGACGGCCTGCGTCGCGTAGGGTCACGAAGAAAGCGGCGGCCAGGAAGGCGACGGTGCAGACTGCTAGTCCGATGCGTAGTAAAGCCGTGAACTCGATGGTCGTGCTCCCCTTTCTTCAGCAGCCTGACAAGCACAACCTTTCGACGGTCGCCCTGCTGTATCCTGCCGCGTGCGCGGGGCCGCTGGCCCCCGCGGGGAGTCTTACGAGTAGCGCTGCTCCAGCCAGGGGTCTCCCAGCCGGTGATAGCCCACGCTCTCCCAATATCCGAGGCGCTCCTCCGCGGTGAACTCGATTCCTCGGATCCACTTCGCGCTCTTCCAGAAGTAGAGCCGGGGGACCACCAGGCGGACGGGTCCTCCGTGCTCGGCGGTGAGAGGGCGGCCCTCATACTCGTAGGCCAGGAGGACGTCATCTCGCAGCAGTTCTTCGAGAGGCAGGTTGGTGGTCCAGCCTCCCGTGGCGTGGATCACTGTGTGCCGCGCCTGCGGGTCGACCTTTACGTCCCGTAGCAGATCGGCGACTTTGACCCCTTTCCAGCGGGTGTCGAGCTTGCTCCAGGTTGTGACACAGTGGATGTCGCACACCTGCTCGGTGGCCGGCAGGGCGAGAAGGCCGGCGAGGTCGAGGTCCGGCTCGGGGGATACCAACCCCGAAAGCGTGAGCCGCCAGGCGCTCTGCCCCACGTGCATGACAGAGCCGGCGTGCAGGACGGGTAAGTCTGTGACGAGGCGCTGTCCCGGCGGTATGCGCGACTCAGGCGAGACCGGCATGTTCGACCCCCTTTCTCTGGAACCTTTTCCCCAAGTAGAGAAGCCGCCCGAGGGCGGCTTCTCTATGTTTCTCGATGCTAGCGTCTTCCCGCGGATGGCCCGCGGCAATCACTCGATGGTGATGGCCCCTTCCGGGCACTCGTCGGCGGCCTCTTCACAGCAGCCGGCATCTTCGCATGCGTTCGGGTCGATCACGTGCGAGAGACCGTCGTCCGCGACCTCGAAGACATCGGGACAGATATCCTCACAGATACCGCACCCGGTGCAAAGATCGGGATCGACTTTGGGCACACCCATGGTTTCCTCCTTTAGGACTTTCGAGCGGTGCAATATAAGCAAAGCCGGGAGTGTAGTGCAAGGTGGCGCGACTCCGTTGTTCACCCCCCGGCTCCGCCGAACCGTTCGCGAAGGAAAGCGAGTGTGCGGGCCTCGATCTCGTCGAGGGAACGCGCGAACGCCTCGCTCGGAAGCTGGGCGGGCCCCGATCCCCGATCGTCTATGAGATGGGCCGGCGGCCGGCCGCCTTTGGCCTGCGACGCGGCCCTCCACGTGGCCGGCAGTAGGGCGTCGGTGGACCTGCCGAGCACGGTACCGAAGAAGGCGGTCCATGCCCGCGGAGTCACGTCTGCCGGGTCGTAGCCGCCCCCGCCCACCAGCAGCCAGCGGCCGGCGCAGAGGTCGTGGACAAGGGCGTGGAGTCGGGCGGCGAGGGTCGGGTAGAGGGCCATGGTGGCGGAGAGATGGGTGAGAGGGTCGGCGTGGTGGGTGTCGCATCCTGTCTGCGTTACCACGAGGTCGGGCCGGAAGACGCGCAGAGCCGGCTCGATGATCCGGTCATAGCCCAGCAGGATGGACTCGTCGCCGGCGTAGGGGGGCAGCGCGACGTTGACGCAGGCGCCGAGGCCCTCGCCGGCCCCCATCTCGGTGGCCTCTCCCGTGCCGGGGAATAAGAAACGGCCGGACTCGTGAATGGAGACCGTGAGCACCCGCGGATCGTCGTAGTAGGCGGCCTGCACGCCGTCACCGTGATGAGCGTCGAGATCGACATAGGCTACACGCAGGCCGGCTTCGACCGCAGCGGCTATGGCCACCACGATGTCGTTGTAGATGCAGAAGCCGGACGCCCGGGCACGCATGGCGTGGTGCATGCCGCCCGCCGGGCTGTAGGCGTGTGCGGCACGGCCCCCGAGAAGGGCCCGCATGGCCTGGAGGGCAGCGCCGGCCAGCAGGGCCGGCGCCTCGTGCATGCAGGGGGCGAGGGGACAGTCCTCGGTGCCCAAGCCGTAAACCCGCAGATCGGCCGGTGGACGCTCGCGTTGGGCAATGGCCTGAGCCGTCTGTACGGCCCGTATGTACGGTAATGTGTGGGCCGTCATGAGCTCGGACAGCGTGGCCGGCGGCGGCGGCTCCACGCTGACGCCGGGGGTGTCGAGCCAGCCCAGGGCCGACAGCAACGACATTGTGAGCTCGTGGCGGCTGGGTTGGAGCGGATGTTCGTCGCCGAAGGTATACGCCGCCAGAGAGGGGCCGTGGACGATGATGATCGGGTCGGGGGTCTCCGGTGCATCCGCCCGCAGCACGTCGGTCTGCGCCGGTTTCGTGACTTCGCTCATGAGGCAGCTCCCGTAGCCTGGCGACCGGGCCGGTGGCCACAGGGTAGTACAATACCAGCCCTAACAGACGAAGACGGGAGGGTGACGGCGTGGCCTCCAGCGGGGCGGCGGACGCGAGCGGGGCGGCAGCCCCCACGGGGCCGGGAGCCGGGCAGAGTTCCGGGCAGAGCTATGAGAACGCGGGCAGCCCGCGGTCAAAGGCCTCGCTCGCGCGCAAAGTCCGCGCGCTCGCGGCGCGCGAAGGCCTGTTCCCTCCTGGTTGCCGCGCGCTCGTAATGGTCTCGGGCGGTCAGGATTCACTGGCGCTTCTCCACTTGCTGGCCGCCATGTGCGGCCACCCGGCCGGGCCCGCGTCCATGCACGCGCTCCACGTGAACCACCATCTCCGGGGGACGGAGAGCGACGACGACGAGGCCCTGGTGATCCGGGCTTGCGGGGAACGGGGTGTGAGCCTCACGGTCGTCCACAGACCGGTCGCGAAAGTCGAAGGGAACGTGCAGGAAAGAGCCCGCGAAGCCCGGCGGGAGGCAGCGCTCCGGGTGGCCGGGGAGCAGCACTGCCGGCGAATCGTCCTTGGGCACACTGCCGACGACCAGGCCGAGACCATTCTGTATCGGCTGGGCCGCTATGGGGGAATGGCTGCGCTCCGGGCCATGCTTCCCTGCGACCCGCCGTGGGTGCGCCCATTGCTGGAGTGCCGGCGAGCGGAGACCGAAGCGTACTGCCGGACCCAAGGTCTCGAGTTCGCCGAGGATCGGGGGAATGCGTATCCCGGCTACGCCCGCACGGCGATCCGTGAGCAGGTGCTGCCGGCGTGGGAAGCCGCATTGCCGGGCGCCGTCGAGACAGCTGCCCGCGCCGCCGAGGTCGTGGCGGAGATGGAGCGTCTGGCAGGCGACCTGGTGGTCGAGGCCGAACGCCTGGTGATGTTGCGCACCGGCGCGCTGAGCGCCGCCCGTCTGCTCGCCCTGGAGGCACCGTTGCGACGCCTGGTGCTGCACCGCTGGTTGGAGCGGCGCGCGAGGCCGGCGGCCTCGCGCGCCGCTGTCCTGGCCCTGGAATCGCTGCTGCGGGTCCCGGGTTCGGCCGAGCGATCTCTGGGGGGAGGCTGGAGGGGTGTGAAAGAGTACGACGAAGTCTTACTCGTTCATGGACGGCCGGATCCGCCGACTGCCCCCGAGCCCGTGCGGCTCCCGGTGCCTGGCCGGGTCGTCTGGGGCGACACCTGGGTGAGCGCAACGCCGGCGGGCGGGTTCCGGGCGCCCGATGTCTCGCGGGAGGCTTTCGTCGACGCGTGCGCGGTGCAGGCAGGGCTCGAGGTCCGGGGTCCCCGGCCGGGAGACCGGATCCACCCGCTCGGGGCCGGCGGTACCCGGAAGCTCCAGGATGTGCTCGTCGACCTTCGGGTCCCCGCAGCCGCCCGAGCCACCACGCCGCTGGTGGTGAGCGCTGGGCGGGTGCTCTGGGTGTGTGGATTGCTGGTCGCGGAGGAAGGTAGAATAACCGGGGAGACGACCGGGATCGTCAGGCTGGCCGTGAGGCGCGGCCATACCGGCGGGCACGGAGGAGAAGGGCACAGGTGAGGGTCCTCATCCCCAGGGACGAACTGCAGGCTCGGGTGGATGAACTAGCGGCCGACATCGCCCGCGACTATCGGGGTGCGCGGCCGGTCCTGGTATGCGTGCTCAAAGGGGCGATCTTCTTCATGGCCGATCTCGCTCGCCGGCTCGACTTCGATTTGGAGTTGGAGTTCATGGCCGTCTCCAGCTATGGAGCCTCTACCGAGAGTTCGGGCGTGGTGAGGATTCTGAAGGACCTCGATACAGACATCGAGGGTCGGCACGTGCTCATCGTGGAAGACATCATCGACTCGGGCCTTACGCTCCAGTACCTCACCAGGAGCCTCTGGTCGCGCAACCCGGCCAGTGTGGAGATCGTCACGCTCCTCAGCAAGCCCAGTCGGCGGACCGCCGATCTGCCCTGCAAGTACACTGGCTTCGAGATCGCCAACGAGTTCGTGGTGGGCTACGGGCTCGACTCTGCGGAGAAGCACCGCAACCTCCCCTTCATCGGGGTGCTGGACAACGTGGCATGAGGCGTGAGGACGAGCTCCGCATGGTAGAATCTCTGATCCTTGTGTAACGAATCATGGAGCGCAGTTGAGCAGGTTCTTCAAGAGCGCGGCCTTCCCTATCCTCCTCGTCATCCTGCTGGCGTTTTTCGTCCAGAACCTGTTCTATGGTTCGCGCGGGACCGAGGACCTGACCTTCAACGACTTTCAGAAGGCTGTTGAGGCGGGCCAGATAAGCCAGAAGCCGCCCGCGGTTCTCAAGACCAAGGATCTGGTGGTCTCGGGGACCCTCACGACGACAGGTAAGACTTTCGAGGTGGGCTTCACCGAAGGCTACCCCATGGAGCAGTACCTCCTGGACCACAACGTCTCGTTCACTACGGACATCCAGAAGAGCTCTATCTGGGCCTCGCTGCTGACCACCGTGGTACCCATCCTCCTCATGGTCGTCTTCTTCATCTTCCTGATGAACCAGATGCAGGGAGGCGGGAGCAAGGTGATGAGCTTCGGCAAGTCCCGGGCCAAGCGGATGGCCGTGGACCAGCCGAAGATCACCTTCAAAGACGTGGCCGGGGTGGACGAAGCGGTGGAGGAGCTCGAGGAGATCAAGGACTTCCTCGAGAATCCCAAGCGCTTCCAGGCTCTGGGCGCCCGCATCCCCAAAGGTGTCCTTCTCTTCGGCCCTCCCGGCACCGGCAAGACGCTGCTGGCGCGTGCCGTAGCTGGTGAGGCCGGCGTGCCGTTCTTCAGCATCTCCGGTTCGGACTTCGTCGAGATGTTCGTGGGCGTCGGCGCCAGCCGGGTACGCGACCTCTTCGAGCAGGCCAAGCAGAACCAGCCCTGCATCATCTTCATCGACGAGATCGACGCCGTCGGCCGCCACCGCGGCGCCGGCCTGGGCGGCGGTCACGACGAGCGCGAGCAGACTCTCAACCAGCTTCTGGTGGAGATGGACGGGTTCGAGGCCAACGAGAGCATCATCATCATGGCGGCCACCAACCGACCCGACATCCTCGACCCGGCGCTGCTCCGCCCCGGCCGCTTCGACCGGCAGATCGTCGTGGACCGTCCGGACCGCGAGGGCCGCAAGGCCATCCTCGGCGTGCACGCCAAAGGTAAGCCCCTCGCTCCCGGCGTCAATCTGGACACCCTGGCCGCGCAGACCCCGGGCTTCACCGGCGCCGACTTGGCCAGCCTGGTGAACGAGGCTGCGCTGCTCACTGCCCGCAAGCGCAAGCGGGTCATCGAGATGGAAGAGCTCGAAGAGGCCGTCCTACGGGTCATCGCCGGTCCGGAGAAGAAGTCCCGTCTACTCTCCGAAGAGGAAAAGCTCATTACCGCCTACCACGAGACCGGGCACGCGCTGGTGGCTCACTATCTGCCTAACGCCGACCCGGTGCATAAGATCTCTATCATCAGTCGGGGCCAGGCCTTGGGTTACACCATCACCCTGCCCACCGAAGACAAGTTCATGGTCAAGAAGAAGGAGATCCTGGACAAGCTTTCGCACATGCTGGCCGGCCGGGTGGCGGAAGAGATACGCTTCGACGACATCACGACCGGAGCCTCCAATGATCTGCAGCGCGCCACTGAGACCGCTCGCCGCATGATCACCCAGTACGGCATGAGCGAGAACCTGGGTCCGCTCACTTTCGGCCACGATCCGGCGCAGCCGTTTGTTGGCCGTGACTACGGTATGGGTCAGGAGTACTCCGACGAGACCGCCGAGAAGATCGACGCCGAGATCCGCCGGGTGGTCGACGAGGCTTACATCAGCGCCAAGAAGCTCCTCATGGAGCACCGGGAAGAGCTCGATCAGGTGTCGCTGCTGCTCATCGACAAAGAGACCATCGACAAGGAGCAGTTCGAGGCACTTCTGCGAGGCGAAGACCCCGAGCAGGTGTTCCGGGCGGCGGATGAGGAAAAGGCCCGCAAGGCCGCTGAGAGCGCCCGAGTCAAGAAGCAGCGCCCCCGCGAGCAGGAGGCCCCGGCGCCGGAAGGGCTGGCGCCAGGGGGCGTCGCGACCTTCGCCCCCTACTTCGAAGACTGACGCGCGCGTGGTCGATAAGGCCAAGATCGAGCAGGCTACCCGCCTTCTCCTCGAGGGAATAGGCGAAGACCCCGAACGTGAAGGCCTGCTGGACACTCCCCGCCGGGTGGCCGAACTCTACGAGGAGATCATCCTCAGCGAGCCGAAGGAACTGTCGTCGTTGGTGTCCGCAATCGGCTCCGACACGCACCAAGAGATGGTGCTGGTGCGCGACATCGCCTTCCACTCGCTGTGCGAGCACCATCTGGTGCCGTTCTTCGGGGTCGCCGACGTCGCCTACATCCCCTCGAAGAACGGGAGCATCACCGGCGTCTCCAAGATCGTCCGCCTGGTGCGGGTGGCGGCCGCCCGCCTGCAACTGCAGGAGCGCTTGACCAGCCAAATCGCCGACAGCCTGATGAACGCTCTCGACCCCGCCGGCGTCCTCGTGCTGGTGCGGGCCGAGCACCTGTGCATGTCCATGCGCGGCGTGCGCGCGCCGGGCTCGAGTGTGGTCACCTCGGCGGTGCGGGGCATCATCCGCACTAGCGCCGCCACTCGGGCAGAGGTCCTGGCGCTCATCGAAGCCCCTCGCGGCTGAGCTGAGGCCGGCCGCGTTGCCACCGGTCGAAGAAGGTCGGAGCTCCGCGCCGCAGGCCAAGCCGGCGGCCAGACCCCAGGTCGTCTGCCTGAAGGATATCGATGCCGCCCGCGCGGCGCTGGCCCACATACGGGTGTCAGGTGCCGGCATCGACATTATGGAGAAGAAGGCGCTGTTCCGAGTTCTGCGGGTCCGTGGCCTGGACATCCGCGCCGCCAACATCCTCAAGCAGGAGATGCTCTCGCGCGGCGGGGAAGTCGCCGCTTCCCGCGAGGTGTACGAACTCCACGGCGGGAACGCCGATTGCCTGGTCATGGGTACCCTCACCCAGTTTGAGCGCCTGCTGCCCAAACTCAAGCAGCAGCCGTTCGGGTTACGCCGACTGGCGGGAGCCATTGAGATCGCCCTCCGCCAGTACGACGAGCACGTCCCCACCGGGCCCATCGGCCTCGATCTGAGCCGGGCTCCGCTGCTCATGGGCATCCTGAACGTCACTCCCGACTCCTTCTCCGATGGAGGCAGCTACGTCGGCGCGGACGAAGCGGTAAGGGTGGCTCTGGCAATGGCTGAGGAGGGAGCGACGCTCGTAGACGTGGGCGGGGAGTCCACCCGCCCCGGCTCTGACCCTCTCCCCGAAGACCAGGAGCTGGCCAGGGTGCTGCCGGTAGTCAAGGCCCTGGCGCCTTCGCTTCCCGGCCGCATCTCGGTGGACACGTACAAGGCCGGGGTGGCGGCCCAGGCTCTGGCTGCGGGAGCCTACATGATCAACGACATCTCCGCCCTGCGTATGGACCCGGAGATGGTGGCCGTCGTCCGCGACGCCGATTGCCCGGTGATCCTCATGCACATGCTGGGCGAGCCCAAGACCATGCAGGTGGCGCCGGTCTACGGCGACGTGGTCGAGGACGTCTATGCCTTCTTCGCGGAGCGACTCGACTGGGCCGTCGGCAACGGGCTCAAGGAGGAGAACCTGCTCATCGACCCCGGGTTGGGTTTTGGGAAGACCACCGAGCACAATCTCGCGGTCCTGCGGGGGCTGGACGCCTTCCGGTCTCTGGGAAGGCCCATCGTGGTGGGAGCCTCGCGCAAACGGTTCCTGGGAGAGATACTCGGAATCGCCAAGGCGAGCGACCGCGACGAAGCGACTGCCGCCACCACGGTCCTGGCAGTATGCTCGGGAGCGCACGTGATCCGCGTGCACGGGGTGGCGGTGAACCGGGACGCGGCGCGGGTCGCCAAAGCGGTGCTGGGGTAGGACACAATGCGGAGGACGCCACGCGCGGCCGTCCGGCCGCGCGGGCCGGCGGGGGAACGACGAGAACTGGGGGCTGCGATGGACATCTTCATCGAAGGGCTCGAGGTCTACGGCCATCACGGAGTCACGGACGAGGAGAAGGTGATGGGCCAGCGCCTTCTCTACGACGTGCGCCTGACCATCGACAACTGCCCCGCGGCCTTCACAGATGACGTCGCAGACACGGTGGATTACACCGAGGTCATGGATGTGATCGTCGACGTGGCCACTATCGAGAGCTACTCGCTGCTCGAGCGGCTGGCCCAGATATCCGCCGAGGCCATCCTGCGCAAGTTCCCCGTGGACGAGGTGTGGGTGCAGGTGACCAAGCCGCACCCGCCCGTGGCTCTCGCGCTGGACAGTGTAGCCGCGGCTGTCGAGCTCGTCCGCGCAGACCTCGAGGGCTGAGCGCTGGCCGCTTCGCGGCGCAGCGCCTCCCGGGTCTTCCTGGGCCTGGGCTCCAATCTGGGCGACCGGGAGGAGATGCTGCGGCAGGCCCGCAACCGGCTGGGCGCCCTGCCCGAGACCTCCATCGTGCGAGTTTCGGGGCTCTATGTCACCGCTCCGGTGGGTGGGCCGGAGCAAGACGACTACCTCAATCAGGTGGTCGAGCTACGAACTGCCCTCACTCCCCGCGAGCTTCTACAGGCCATAGGCGGGGTGGAGGCCGCGCTTGGCCGCAAGCGTCTGGTGAGGTGGGGTCCCAGAACTATCGACGTGGACATCGTCTGGTACGATGGGGCATCTGTCGCCGAGGCCGACCTGGAGGTGCCTCATCCGCGCCTGGAGCAAAGGCGGTTCGTCCTCGAGCCCCTGGCCGAACTGGCTCCCGACCTGGTGCTCCCGAGCGGCAGGACGGTACGTGCGGCGCTCGACCTGGTGAGGGAGCAGGTGGTGGAGCGTTTCGATCATCCTGACAAGCCGACGCAGCCATCAAGCGGGGGGACCAAGATGGACCATGCATCTACGCACGCCGAGATCCGCCGTCTTGCCAAAGAGAAGGGCGCCGTCATCCTCGCACACAATTACCAGCGGCCTGAGGTGCAGGATGTGGCCGACTTCGTGGGCGACTCCCTCGGCCTCTCCCGGAAGGCCGCCGCCACTGATGCCAAGATGACCGTGTTCTGCGGGGTGCACTTCATGGCTGAGACTGCGGCCATCCTGGCACCGCAGCGGCCGGTCATCCTACCCGACATGGAAGCGGGCTGCCCCATGGCCGACATGGTTGACGTTGCGGGTTTGGAGGAGCTCAAAGCCGAACATCCCGGGGCCGTCGTAGTCACCTACGTCAACAGCTCGGTGGACGTCAAGGCCATCTCCGACATCTGTTGCACGAGCGCCAACGCGGTCGACATCATCCGCTCCATCCCGGCCGGCAAGGAGATCATCTTCACCCCCGACCGGAACCTCGGCACCTGGGCCGCACAGAAAGCCGGGCGCTGGGTGATCGTGTGGCCGGGCTTCTGCCCCACACACGGCCTCATCGAGGCGGACGAAGTGCTGGAGGGGAAGGCCGCTCATCCCAACGCCAAAGTGGTGGTCCACCCCGAGTGTGAGCCCGAGGTGGTGGCCCTGGCCGACGCCGTGGAGAGTACCTCGGGGATGATCCGCTTCTGTCGCGAGGACGACGCCGAGGAGTATCTCATCGGGACGGAACTGGGGATGATCTACCGGCTGGAGCAAGACGTGCCGGGCAAGAAGTTCTACCCCATCACCCAGCTGGCGGTGTGTCCCAACATGAAGCTCACCACCTTGGACAAGGTGCTCAAGGCCCTCCAGACCGAGGAACCGGTGGTGACTGTGGAGGAGGAGACCAGGGCGAAAGCGCTGCGGGCAGTGCAGCGCATGGTCGAGGCAGGCGCATGACGAGTCCGCTCATCTCCCGGAGCGGCGCTGAACTCCGCTACTCCAGCTACGACGTGCTCGTGATAGGGGGCGGCATCGCCGGGCTTACCGCCGCCGTCGGGGCCGCCAACCGTTGGCACGTGGGGCTGATCACCAAGGGCGACCTCGACGAGACCGCTACGTTCCTGGCTCAGGGCGGCATCGCCGCCGCTATCGGCGACTACGATTCGCCCGAGCTGCATTTCGAGGACACCCTCGTCGCAGGCGTGGGCCTCTGCGACGCCGCCGCCGTGCGTGTGCTGGTGGAAGAGGGACCTTCCCGGGTGATCGAGCTGGAGAAGCTGGGCGCCAAGTTCGACCGCCGCGACGGCAAGCTCATCCTGGCTTCCGAGGGCGCCCATTCCGTACCCCGGGTGGTCCGGGCAGGCGGCGACGCCACCGGCAGCGTGGTGGCGAGCGCCCTGGCTGAGGCCATCACCTCGGGCAGCCGAGTGGAGTTGCACGAGAACGAGTTCGTCATCGACCTGCTGATGGACGCCGGCCGCTGCGTGGGCGCGGTGTCGCTCGATCGTGAGGGTGAGCTCACGGTGACTCTGGCGCGCGCGGTGGTCCTCGCCTGTGGCGGGGCCGGACAGGTGTTCGCCCACACCACCAACCCGCTCGTGGCCACCGGGGACGGGCAGGCCATGGCCTACCGGGCCGGCGCCGTGATGCGGGACATGGAATTCATGCAGTTCCATCCCACGGCGTTGTATGGGTCGGAGAACCCCACCCTGCTCGTGACCGAGGCGCTGCGCGGAGAGGGAGCTTACCTGCTGGACGACGCCGGCGAGCGGTTCATGGTGGGCTCCCATCCCCGAGGGGAGCTTGCTCCTCGCGATGTGGTGGTGCGGCATATCAAGCGGGTCTTCGACCGGGACCGCACCGACCGCGTGTGGCTCGACGCCCGGCACCTGGACTGCGCGTTCCTGCAGGAGCGCTTCCCCACCGTCTACAACGGCCTCAAAGCGCGAGGATATGATCTCTGCAGCCAGCTCATCCCCATCGCTCCAGCGTCGCACTACTTCATCGGGGGAGCGCTCACCGACACCTGGGGACGCACCGGCACCCCCGGCCTGTTCGCCTGTGGCGAGACCGCCAGCACCGGGATCCATGGGGCCAACCGGCTGGCGTCGAACTCACTGCTCGAAGGCCTGGTTTTCGGTGACCGGACCGTCCGGGAGCTCAACCGCTACCTTGCGGTGTCCGACCCTGCCGTGCGGAAGGTCCGGCTCGACTTGGCCGACGAGCCCCGCGAGGGGAACGACCCGGCCCTGGTGGCCGAGCAGCGCTCGGCCGTGGCTCAGATCATGACCCGCTTGTGCGGCATCGTCCGGACCAAGGAGGGGCTGCAAGAGGCCGCGGCCTCGCTGGTGGCTATCGAAAGCACTCTGGCGGCGCCGGGCCTGAACGTGGGCGAGCTCGAGCTCTTCAACCTCCTCACCGTCGCCCGGCACATGGTCGCCTCGGCTGCACTGCGGGAGGAGAGCCGGGGGGTGCACCTGCGGTCTGACTTTCCTGAGCGCGACGACGCTCAGTGGCGTCGGCACGTGCTCGTAGAGCGGGACGCCAACACTGGAGACCCAAAGGTCTACACGAAAGCGGTGGAAGACGCATGAGCGAGGACGCTGACCTCAGATTGGTGCGGCTGGCTCTGGCTGAAGACCTTGCCGGCTATGGCGACGTGACCTCAGAGTTGACCGTGCCCGCGGAATTGAGGGGGCGCGCTGTGATAACCGCGCGCACCGACCTGGTGGCGTGCGGGCTGGACCTCGCCCGGAAGGTGATGGAGGAGGTCGATCCGGCGGCGAAGTTCACAGCCCTCGTGGCCGAAGGAACACAGGCCAAGGACCGGAGTGACTTGGCCGCCATCGAGGGCTCGGCACGCAGCATCCTCACCGCCGAACGGACCATGCTGAACCTGGTCAGCCATCTCTCCGGCGTGGCGACGCAATCGCGTCGTTTCGCCCGGGCGGTGGCCGGCACGGGCGCAGTGGTTGTCGACACACGCAAGACCACCCCGGGCCTGAGGCTTTGGGAGAAGCGGGCGGTGGTACTTGGAGGCTGCCGCAACCACCGGTTCGGCTTGTTCGACATGATCCTCGTCAAGAACAATCACCTCGAGGCTGCCGGCGGGGTAAGGGCGGCTTTGGACCGGGTGAAGGCGGCCGGAAGGTCCTATATCAAAGTGGAAGTGGAGGTGGAGAGCGAAGCCGACCTCCAGGAGGCCATCGCGTGCGGCGTCGACATCGTCATGCTCGACAACCAGGACCTTGCCTCGCTGGCGCATTTGGTTGGCGTCGCCCGGGCCCTGAAGCGCGACGTCGTCATCGAGGCCTCCGGCGGCGTCTCGCTGGAGACCGTCAGGGCCGTCGCCGAGACGGGGGTGGACTTGATCTCCACCAGCGTGCTAACCATGGGTGCGCCTCCGGCGGACGTGAGCCTGACGCTGATGATCGACCGGCCGGCGACATAGCCGAGGGGGGGTGTGACATGCTTCTAGCTGTCGACGTAGGGAACACTCAGACCGCGGTCGGGCTCTTCTCCGGCAAGGAACTGGCAGCCAACTGGCGCTTCGCCACCGACGTCCGGAAGACAGGCGACGAGATCGCCATTCTCCTCGACGCCTTCCTCAGACTTGACGGCTTCTCTCGGGAGTCGGTGTCGGGACTGGCCGTCGCCTCGGTCGTGCCCCGCCTGAGCGGCGAGTACGCGGCCATGGCCGTGTCCAGATTCGGGCTGGAGGCTCTGGTGGTCGGCCCCGGGGTCAAGACCGGCATGCCCATCCTCACCAGCGATCCACGCCAGGTAGGGCCTGACCTGATCGTAGACGCCGTGGCTGCGTACGACCTCTACGGCGGTCCGTGCATCGCCGTGGACTTCGGCACCGCTACCACCTTCAGCGCCGTGTCCGCTGCCGGCGAATACCTGGGGCATGCCATCGCGCCGGGCATCGACATCTCCCTTGACGCGCTGGCCACCCGGGCCGCCCGTCTGCTCAAGATCGAGTTGGCCGACCCGGGCACCGTCATCGGTAAGAACACGGTGCACGCCATGCAGGCCGGGGCCGTCTACGGCTTCGCCGGGCAGGTGGACGGAGTGGTGACCCGGATGCGGGCGGAACTGGGCGGGTCGGCGATCACGGTGGCCACCGGCGGGCTGGCCTTCATGATCTTCGATCACGCCGCCACTCTGGACCAGCTCGACCCGCTGCTGACGCTGAAGGGCCTGGAGATAATCTTCCGGCGCAATCATTCGTAGGGCGCGGCCCGGATGCCGCCCGATCCTGCCACACCCACACCCGGCTCGTCGACGCGTCCGCCAGACTTTTCGACGCCATTCCAGATCGGCGCTGTCGTCATCCCCAACCGGGTGGTGCTGGCGCCCATGGCCGGCCTCACCACCTCCGCGTACCGCCGTCATCTCAAGACTCATGGCGCCGGTCTGGTGACCACCGAGATGGTCAGTGCCTACGGTCTGGTGCACGGCAATCGGCGCACGGTGGACTATCTCCGTTTCGCGGAGGAGGAGCGCCCTGTCGCCGTCCAACTCTTCGGGGACACGCCGGAGGTGATGGCTCGGGCCGCCCGGCTGGTGCTTCAGGGCGATCGCACCGCCGGGCATCCGGGTGACCCCGGCGGCCGCCGGGCGATTCCCGACATCCTCGACATCAACATGGGCTGCCCGGTGCGCAAGGTGCTCAAGGCAGGAGCGGGCTCGGCGCTGCTGGCCGACCCCGGCCGCGCGGTCGCCGTCGCGGCGGCCGTCGTGCAGGTCGCCACCGCTTTCCGTGTTCCCGTGACCGTGAAGTTGCGGAGTGGGGTCCAGGACGGGGACAGGACGGCCGTCGATCTGGGGCGCCGGCTGGAAGAGGCGGGGGTGGCCGCTCTGGGGATCCACCCTCGAGCGACCTGCCAACACTACCGCGGCGAGCCTGATCACGCGGTCACCGAGGCCCTTGTGCGGGCGGTTCTTATCCCGGTGATAGCCTCAGGGGATGTAATGAGCCTGGCGTCGGCCCAGGCGATAGTTGACCGTACCGGGGCGGCGGCCGTCATGGTGGCCCGCGGAGCGGAGGGCGATCCCTGGCTGATCGGCTCGCTCCTGGCCGGCGAAGCCCGGCCGCGACCAGCCCTGCCTGAGGTCGTCGCCGACTTGCGGGGGCTTCTCACCCTGGTCCGGGACGAGATGGGGGACACGCGCGCCCTCAAGTGGATGTGGAGGCACATAGGCTGGTATCTGCGGCGCTCCCGGGTTCCGGCGGTAGTAGTCGAGGAGCTGCGGGCTTCGCCGAACTGCCGTACGCTCGACGAAAGTCTGGGCGCGCTCGCCGGCAGTGTGGGCCGGCGGCTCTGTTGACAAGCGGGTGCAGGCACCATATAATGCCGCGCCCGCACACTGGCTCTGCAGATGTGGAAGGAAGGAACTAGTGTCTCGCAAGGAAGTCATCCTTACTGAAGAAGGCCTCAAGCAGCTGCAGGACGAGGTCACCCACCTTTCGACCGTCAAGCGCGAAGAGGTGGCAGAACGCATCCGCCAGGCGCGCGAGTTCGGCGACATTAGCGAGAACTCCGAATACGACGACGCCAAGAACGAGCAGGCGCTTCTCGAGCACCGCATCGGCGTGCTGCAGGAGAAGCTGCGGCGGTCCCGCGTGATCAAAGACTCCGAGATCGACACCGACAGGGTGAGCGTGGGTAGCACAGTCACCCTCCGCGATAAGAAGGCCGGAGATGTCCGTATCTACACGCTGGTAGGCTCGGCCGAGGCCGACCCTACCAAGGCGCGGGTCTCCAACGAGTCCCCGGTGGGGCAGGCCATCATCGGTAAGAGGGTGGGCGACGTGGTCACCGTCAACATCCCCGTGGGGGCGCTGGATCTCGAGATCCTGGCTATAGGGAAGATGTAGGCGTGGAGCTCCCGGAATGGGAGAGGGACCGGCTCGCCAAAGCCGACCGCTTGCGGCAGGGGGGCATCGAACCGTACGCACGCAGCTTCGAGGGCCGGACCCTGCTGGGCGAGATCACCGAGCGCTACTCGTCTCTACAGACGGGGGAGACGGCTGAGGGCAGCCACTACCGCATCGCCGGGCGGGTCATGTCCCGCCGCGAACACGGCAAGGCAGTGTTTCTCACTCTCCGTGACGGGTGGGACGACCTGCAGGTCTACGGGAACGTCGACGCACTTGGCGAAGAGGCCTTCGCGCGTCTGGGCGAGCTGGATCTAGGCGACATCGTCGGAGTGGAAGGCCACGTGTTCCGCACCCGCAGGGGTGAGCTGACCGTATTCGCCGAATCGTGGACGCTCCTTACCAAGTCCATGCGCCCCCTCCCGGAGAAGTTCCACGGGCTGCAGGACCGCGAGACCCGGTACCGCCAGCGCTACGTCGATCTGGTGGTGAACCCGGACGTAGCCTGGCAGCTGCGCGCCCGGGGCAAGCTGGTGTCGTCCATGCGTCGTTATCTGGAAAGCCAAGGGTTTGTCGAAGTGGAGACCCCCATCCTGCAGCCGTTGCCGGGCGGCGCGCTTGCGCGTCCTTTCGTCACTCACCACAACGCGCTCGACACCGACCTCTATCTGCGCATCGCCCCCGAGCTCTACCTCAAGCGGTTGCTGGTGGGCGGGTTCGACAAGATATTCGAGATCGGTAAGAACTTCCGAAACGAGGGCATCTCTCTAGTCCACAACCCGGAGTTCACCATGATGGAGCTCTACTGGGCGTACGTGGACTACCATGCCATCATGGAGCTGGTCGAGCACATGATTCCCGCCCTCGCCGCGGATGTGATCGGCACCACCGAGATCGTAGTGGGGGAGCACTCTGTGGACCTGAGGCCGCCGTGGCCGCGCAGGACCATCGACTCGCTCCTCACCGAGCATCTGGGGCCGTCTTTGTTCGAGATCCGGGACGACCCACAGGCCGGCAGACAGGCACTGGTGGACCGCCGCATCGAGGTGGAGAAGCGCGACACCTTCGCCACGGTGGTGGACAAGGCCCTCAAGCACGTGATCTGGCCCAAGCTCATATCGCCGACCTTTGCCATCGACTACCCGCTGGAGCTCAGCCCTCTGGCCAAGAGCCACCGCGACGACTCCCGCTTGGTGGAACGGTTCCAGCCCATCATCGGGGGCAAGGAGTGCGGTAACGCCTTCTCCGAGCTGAACGACCCCATGGACCAGCGGCGGCGTTTCGAGGAGCAGGCTCGCAACAAGGCGGCCGGCGACGAAGAGGCGCACGCCCTCGACGAGGACTTCCTGCGCGCCCTGGAATACGGAATGCCCCCCGCGGGCGGCCTGGGCATCGGCATCGATCGCCTGGTGATGCTGCTCTTGGGCGTCGACTCCATCCGAGACGTCATCCTCTTCCCGCAGCTTCGGCCCGAGCACTAATAACTCGTTTCAGAATGAAGCCGCGGCCGCCTAGCGCGCGCTGGACGGCGTGATAGCGCGTCCTCGGTCGCACCAATAGCGCCGCTATTCGCGCTCTCTGCGTCCTTCTCTCGCACTCGCCCAACGCGTCTCTGACAGCGGAGCTTCATGCTGAAACGAGTTCTAAGCCCCGAGAAGACCACCTGCTGCCGGCGCCGCCGGCGCATGACGCGCGACCCGCCCCGACCTCGGAGGAGTGAGGGGCCGGGGCGGGTCGCATGGATCGCGTCCAGGAGTGAGGGCCGCGCCTAGGAATCCCGTCTCGCTCCGAGCCGGCGCACGGCCACGATGCCGCCGGTCAGCACCGCGACCGCGACCACGATGATCGCAATCATGATCGGGATCGAAGGGGTCGTCGAGGTGCCGGAGAGGCTGGAGGCCGCATTGAGGGAGTCGGCCTCGGTCGCAGACTGGGGAGGGCTGAGAGAAGGGGACGGCGCGACGTTGGTGGTCGATGGCGGGTCGGTCGGGAGCGCGGAGGCTGGGACGCTGGCGGTCGTAGAGGCCGGAGCCACCGTGGTCGACGATGCCGGAAGGGTCGTGCTCACATCCGCGGTCGGGCTCACGTCTGCCGTAGTGCTCACGCCTGCCGTCGCAGTGGGGCCTGTGGTGGTCGTAGTGGACTTCGCTGTGGTGGCTGTAGGCGCCACTGTCGTGGTCGTGGGCCTCGCCGTGGTGGTCGTAGACTTCGTGGTTGTGGTCGTCGGCTTTGCCGTTGTCGTGGTGGGCGCTGCTGTGGTCGTGGTCGTGGGCTGTGGCGGAGTCGTCGTGGTGGTGGGCTGGGGTTTGGTGGTAGTCGTGGTGGGCTTCGCCGTCGTCGTGGTAGTCGCCGCCACGTGGCACCCGGGTTTGCCGTGGCCGGCGGGCGGGTTGCACGTGTTACCGGGATGGGCGGTCGCCGGCCCGGCATACGCCCAAGCAGCCAGTCCCAGGCCGATGGCCACTGCACATGCCACGGCCGCCGTGCGGAGGCCTGAAGCAAGAGGTCTATTCCACATCTGAAGCCTCCATGTGTCTGGGCCGGTCGAGACGCTGGCTGGCTTTCCATGTCCGCGGAAAGCCGGTTCTGGAGTTCGGGAAATCCCCTCGGGACGTCTATCGGCGGAGCGGCTGTGAGGAGCCTGAGAATTGGCTAAGAATGTTCTCAGCGAAGGGTGGCGCCGATCAGGGCGGACCGGTCAGGCCCTGTCGGTGAGGGCCGGCAGGTCGGGGCGGGCTGGTTATCGCCCGCGGTCCGGGCCCTGCCTGGAAAAGCCCATCAGGCAGGCATCAGGAGAGGTGAGGACGGCCCCCACGAGGGCCCGACTCGCCCCACCCGTCGCTGTCCGCGCCCGGGTCCGCCGCCAGGGTCTCTGCCCCACGGGTCTCAACTGCCTGCGGCCGCGGCGCTCTGTTCCACACGAGACGATGAATGGGCAGCAGACCGCCCACCATCACTGCCAGGCCTATAAGGCCGAGCCATCCGTTGCTGAGAGCGGTCCCAGCCGAAGAGGCAATCATCGAGACGAACGCGCTTATGAAGATCCCCAGGAGCAGCCCGATGCCCAGCGACACGGCTCCGCGTCCTTTGGAATTCCCCGACCCCATCGTCAAATCCCCCTTGGCAACCTGTGCGACTTCACAGCGCACTTGTTCGACTCGATCGCCGGTCATCCTCCATTCGCACGCAGAGCGGGGGCTCCACCCTGATCGGCGGCTCCCGGCGTGCTCGTGGTTTGACGACCGAGGCGCGCGGGCAGCATGTAGGGAGCCGTAGCGGGCTGCGACCTTGATCGAGAGTCCCCGCATCAACCGGATCGGAGGCACCATGGGCAAGGGTTTGAGCGCCCTCGTATTCCCGACGTCAGACCCGGCGAAGACGAAAGAGCTGCTCTCTCGCGTGCTGGGCGCAGAGCCGGCCTTCGACGACCCTTACTACGTGGGCTGGCAGATCGCAGGACTGAACATCGGACTGGATCCCAACGGCGAAAACCGGGGTATGGCGGGCGCCACGCCGTTCTTCGAGGTGGACGATATCCGCGAAACCGTGGCCGCATTGAAGGCTGCGGGAGCCACCATCGAGGAGGACGTCCGGCCTGTGGGTGGCGGCATGCTTGTCGCCATCCTGTCTGACTTCGACGGCAACATGATCGGTCTCAGCCAGTCACCGTAGGCCCGTCGTCCCTGATTCACTCCGGCGCGGCGGTTCCGTGAATCTGCATTTCTTGCCCCCACAGCGAGTCGGTGACGGTTATCGAAAGAGCGGATCCGTCGAAGCGGATCCGATGCGTGAGTTCGGACTGCTCACCGACGTCGACTTCGTGGATGACGAAGGAGCCGTCCGGCTGCCATTCGCCGCGGAAGCATCGCTGTACTCCACCCGAGGCTTGGCCCACCCGAAAAAGGTTGTCGAGGCCCACAGGCGGATCGAGGACGGTCCCGTCGATGGCGATACTCGCCTGGCTCTCTCCGTCGGCAAAGGTGAACTGCAAGGTGCGCCACCCCGCCGGGTTCGCATCCAGCTCGTAGATCTTGCCGGTCACCTCGTGGGCGAGCGCCGGCAGGGGGCTCACGGGCTGGAGGGGATGGGCGGCCACGTTGATGCGATCCGCCAGCCGAGCAACACCATCCGCGTCCGCGGGAAGGGCTATGTCGGAGGCGACGGCCGGGACGACAGAGCCGTCGAACAGAGCCTTGAGCGGGGCAAAGTCCTGGTTCTGTCCGGCTGTGAGACCGGCAGTCATGACTACCACCAGCTGTTTGGAGGGGAGGACATAGATCTCCTGGCCACCCGCTCCGTGGGCGATGAACGACCCCTGGGTGCTATCGATGGTCCACAGGTAACCCTCTCCATAGCGGTCGTCTTTCGTCGCGTGGGGCTTGGTCGACGACGAGATCCAGCCGGATGAGATCACCTGGCGGCCGTCCCACTCCCCGTTCTTCAGGTAGAGATAGCCGATCTTGGCCATGTCCCGGGGAGTGAGCGAGAGCCCAGCGCCGCCGAAGGAAGACCCCTGCGGGTCGCTGCCCCAGTGCTCGGCGTCCACGGGGGCGATGCCGAGGGGCAGGAACAGATTCTCGTTGGCGAATTCCCGCGCGGATATTCCGGTCGCCTTCGAAAGGACGCCGGAGAGCAGATGCGCGGAGCCGGTGGAGTAGCTGAACGTGCTGCCCGGCGCGGTGACGACCGGCCGATCGAGCATGAAGGAGATCCAGTCCTTGCTCTCGAAGAGGGCAGAGAGCGAGCGGTCGGACGTGTCTGGATAGTCGAACCCTGATGTCATGGTCAGCAGGTCCTGCAGGGTCACGGCCTTCTTCCGGTCATCCAGATTCGCGACGGCCTTCTCGGGAAAGAAGCTCAGGAGCGCTGCTCGCTCGTCTTTGATCAGGCCCTTGTCGGTGGCTATCCCGACGAGTGCGCTCATGATGGATTTGGTGACCGAGGCCACGGGCACAGGCTGACCGGCGGTGTAGGGATCGTAGTAGACATCCGCGACCAGGTAGCCATTTCGAACGATGAGCAGGCTGTGCAAGTCGAGCCGCTGTTGCTCGATCTGGTCCAGCACCTCGACGAGCGCTGCCGAACTCATGCCTTGCTGCTCCGGTGTCGACGTGCGCCAGCCCGCGGTCGGCCAGTAGTCGGGCAGGGCGGCGGCTTGGGTAGGGGCTTGTGCGGTGGTGCGCACGGGGGCGGCGGCCTCGTCGCCTGCGGAAGAGCACCCAGGCAGCCAAAGCCCGGCGAGTGCGATCAGGACGACAGTCAGGGCAGCGGCGATCGGAAGCATTCTCTTCGGATATGGCAACCGGTCCATGTTCCCTCCACTCCTTCCGGACACGCTCGTATGCTGGGCAAACCTTGCCAGTTACAGCGTAGTCCCTCCACTCCAAGCGGCGCACCCGTCCTCGGGCGGGTTTGTCGACCAGAAACTCGACGGGTCTGGTACCTGGTCACCTGGACAGGAACTTCCTTGTGCCACCTACCCCTTTCGAGCCGTGGCGGGCTTCACCTTGGCCAGGTTGTGTTCCACGCCGGACCTGATGAGAGCCTTCAGCGCCGTTTCGTTGAGCGTATCGCCCTCGTAGAAATCTATGGCCCGGATCTTGTTGCCTTCGAGCATGGCGTTGAAGAGCTTCTGCGGATCGGGGAGGCTGGCGCCTTCCGCAAAAGACAGTCTGACCCTTTCTTTTAGGATGGCCACGATGCAGACAATTCCGTTGTGTTCAAAGACTGGCGCGCCCATCGGGTTACTCGGGCGGCGCCATTTCAATTCCTCGGTCATGTCAGGGTCGGCATCGTGGATGATCCGGCGGAGCTTCGCGAAGGTCGCGCCGCGCCAGTCGGGGGTTCTGGCAATCAGTTCGTCGATGAGTTCGGTTGGGCTGGGCATTCTTCCCCCAGACATTCGCGCTTCTTCATTCATATGCAGTACACCGGCCGCACCTGGTTGCCGTCTGGGCCCAAGATGAAACCATCTTACTCCCGAGCCAAGACCGCGAAGAGGCTGGCAAAAGCCAGGTCGGCTGGGAAGAAGTGCTCGAAGCCTACACGGCTTCCCACACCACAAGAATCGGCTAGTCCGCTTACTCTGATCGTCAGGCGGATGGCCCGTTGGGCTGCGCCGGATCACTCCCTCGAAGGCGGTCATAAGGTCCGGTCTGGGCAGCATCCTGAGGCCATGTTAGAGCGCCCCTCAGGGGGAACCCATGGGGGTATCTCGGGGGTCCAAATATCGGGCTCGGCAGGGAGCTTATGCTACAATTTCCACAGTCAACTGACGACGTTTCCCCGGTGGAGTACGCGCCGAGTTTCCCCGTACTTTTCCGCCGGTAGGCGACCGGCTCGGCCGGTCTGTCGCGCTAGGAGGCTCGGGTGTTTGCAGACGATTCGCCCGACTGGAACTTTGATCTGAACGGCTCCGCCGATTGCGAGATGTGCGGTGATGAGCCGGCCACCATGCACCTGCTGAGAGTGGTGGACGGGACCATCAGCCACACGCATCTGTGCGCGCAGTGCGCGGAAGGAGTGGCGGAACAGACGGAAGGTCTGGCGCTGGTGCTTGCCGTGCCGTCGGTTTTGCGGGGCTTTTCCAAGAAGTCCTCCGCGGAGCGGGACGAGACCGCGGGCCCAGCCGCCTCCGAACGGCAGGAGAGCTTCTGTGGAGTCTGCGGCACCACTCTGAGCGACCTCAAGGAGTCGGGCATGGTGGGATGCGCCAGCTGCTACCGGGTCTTCGCCGACCATCTGGAAGCCACGGTGCGGCGGGAGACCGAGCCGGTTGAGCATCTGGGTAAGGTCCCGCTGCGGGGGCCGGAGAGCGATACCTTGAAGCACGAGATGATGAGGCTGGAACGCATGCTACGCGAACTGGTGGCGCACGAGCGCTTCGAGGAAGCGGCCGGGGTCCGCGACCGGCTTGCCGAACTGGGGCAGAGGTTGGACGGAGGGAACGCATGAGCGTGCGTGCCGTCACCGCCTCGGCCATTTCTCTCAGTCGCAACGACGCGGGCAGGCGCTTCTGTCACGTGGAGGAGTCGGCCGCTCTGGAGGAGTTGCGCTCCGAGGTGCTCGGTCTGCTCAAGGGTGAGTCGTGGGAGCGCCCCTGGCGTGCCTACGATCTCGAGGCCATGTCGCAGGTGGAGATCACCCACCTGGTCGAGCGCGGGCTGATGACTCCGCGGTTCGCCGAAGACGACGCGGAGGTTCGCGGCTTCGCGGTGTATGGTAACGATCTGGCTTCGCTGGAAGTCAATGGAGTGGACCACTTCAACCTCATCGGGTTCCGGGAGGGCGATCGGCTGGAAGCGCTCTGGTCGCTGCTCAGTGTGCTCGACGACCGGCTGGAGACCGTGGTGTCGTTCGCGTTCGACGCGCGTTGGGGCTACTTGACCGCCTACCCGGCCAGGGCGGGCACCGGCTTGCGTGCATTTGCCACGCTCAGCGTGCCGGCCCTCATGCTCACCGGCAAGTTGGCCGCCACCGCTCTGGAGTTGGTGAGCCACGGACTGGGTATCGCTCCTCTGTGGGGCGGAGCGGGCGGTGTGGTGCAGATCTCCAACGTCGCCCGCCAGACGGGCCCGGAGAGCGAGATCGTTCTGGAGGTGGAGGCCATGGCCCGGATCATCACCGACAAAGAGCGCTCGGTGAGGAAGATGCTTCTGCGGGAGCATCCCGTGCAGGGTCGGGACCAGATCGGCCGCGCTCTGGGCGTGGCCCAGCATGCCTGGACGATGACGTTCCAGGAGGCCGTGAATCTGATCTCCGCCGCGCAGGTGGGCCTGGAGCAGGGGCTGGTGGAGGCCCCCGGGTTGATTGCAGAGTCGGCCTTCGGTCTGATGAGCAGGCTCCAGCCCGCGCATATCGTACTGGAATATATGGACGCAAAGACCGATGGTTTAGATAACGCCGAGATAGACGAGACACGGGCCCGGGTCATGCGCGAGATGTTCGCGGGCTCGTATGTACGGTGATAGGAGAAAGACGTGATGTTTGAGAGGTTCACAGAGAGGGCCCGCCAGGTGATCGTCCTGGCTCAAGAAGAGGCGCGGATGCTTCGCCACAACTACATCGGCACGGAGCATCTCCTCCTGGGGCTCTTGCGCGAAGCCGATGGCGTGGCCGCCCGGGTGCTGGGCACTCTGGAGGTCAGCCTGGAGGAGGTCCGCGGCGAGGTGACGCGCATCGTGGGCGAAGGCGACCACGAATCCCAAGGCCAGATTCCCTTCACGCCCCGGGCGAAAAAGGTCCTGGAACTGGCTCTGCGCGAGGCTCTCTCGCTGGGACACAACTACATCGGCACCGAGCACATCCTGCTGGGTCTCATGCGCGAGAGCGAAGGCGTGGCCGCCCGTATTCTCAACGACCTGGATGTAGACGCCGACCGGGCGCGCCAGGAGGTCATGAGGGTGCTGTCGGGCCCGAGCCGCCGGCCTTCACGGGGGACCGCGGCCGCCGAGCCGGCCGAGAGCAGCAAGGAGCGCAAGAGCTCCAAGGTGCTCGACCAGTTCGGCCGCAACCTCACCAAGTACGCGGAGGAAGACCGCCTAGACCCGGTCATCGGCCGTGAGACCGAGATCCAGCGGGTCATGCAGATCCTCTCCCGTCGCACCAAGAACAACCCGGTGCTGGTGGGCGAGCCCGGCGTGGGCAAGACCGCCGTGGTCGAGGGTCTGGCCCAGCGTATCGCCAAGAACGACGTGCCCGGCCTGCTCAAGGACAAGCAAATCTACACGCTCGACCTGGGCGCGCTGGTGGCCGGCTCCAAGTACCGCGGCGAGTTCGAGGAGCGCCTGAAGAAGGTCATGAAAGAGATTGGCGAGAGGGGGGACATCATCCTCTTCATCGACGAGATCCATAACCTGGTGGGCGCGGGCGCGGCCGAGGGCGCCATCGACGCGGCCTCCATCCTGAAGCCGGCTCTGGCTCGGGGCGAGCTGCAGACCATAGGCGCCACCACGCTCGACGAGTATCGCAAGCACCTGGCGAAAGACGCCGCGCTCGAGCGCCGCTTCCAGCAGATCCTGGTGAAGGAGCCGAGCATCCCCGAGACCCGCAGGATCCTCGAAGGCCTGCGCGAACGGTATGAGGCTCACCACCGGGTGCGCATCACCGATGAGGCCCTGGAGGCCGCCGCCTACCTCGCCGACCGTTATATCAGCGACCGTTTCCTGCCCGACAAGGCCATCGACCTGGTCGACGAAGCCGCCTCGCGCAAGCGCATCCAGAATATGTGCGCCTCCCCCGACCTGCGGGAAGTGGAGGACGCCATCCTTGAGGTGCGCCGCGAGAAAGAGACGGCCATCGAGACCCAAGACTTCGAGAAGGCCGCTTCGCTTCGCGACCGCGAGCGCAAGCTGCTCAACCAGCGCCATGAGCTGGAGGAGAAGTGGCGGGAGTCCGACGAGAAC
Source organism: uncultured Actinomycetota bacterium (assembly GCA_963843515.1). Lineage (GTDB taxonomy): Bacteria > Actinomycetota > Thermoleophilia > RBG-16-64-13 > RBG-16-64-13 > CAIQPS01. Next base: position 23,458 of record CAWJKH010000007.1, on the reverse strand, counting down.
TCCGAGATCTCCATCGGTGAGGACGAGATCGCCGAGGTGACGGCCATGTGGACCGGCATCCCGGTGACCAAGCTCACCGAGGCCGAGACCCACCGTCTCTTGAAGATGGAAGAGTCCCTGCACGAGCGTGTGGTGGGCCAGGACGAGCCGGTCAAGGCCGTGTCCCGGGCCATCCGCCGCTCGCGGGCCGGTCTGAAAGACCCGCACCGCCCGGCAGGCTCGTTCATCTTTTTGGGCCCGTCCGGCGTCGGCAAGACCGAGCTCGCCCGCACTCTGGCCGAGTTCCTGTTCGGCGACGAACAGGCCCTCATTCAGGTGGACATGTCGGAGTTCATGGAGAAGCACGCGGTCAGCCGTTTGGTGGGTTCCCCGCCCGGTTACGTGGGCTACGACGAGGGTGGCCAGCTTACCGAGTCGGTACGGCGCCGTCCCTACTCCGTGGTGCTCCTCGATGAGATCGAGAAGGCCCATCCCGACGTGTTCAACATCCTGCTCCAGATCCTGGAAGACGGCCGGTTGACCGACGCTCAGGGTAGGGCGGTCGACTTCCGTAACTCCATCATCATCATGACCTCGAACATCGGGGCGGCCACCATCTCCAAGGGGCAGGTGCTGGGCTTCGGGGAACCGGTGGCGGAAGGCGGCCTCGAGTACGACGAGATGAAGGAGAGGGTCACCGGAGAGCTGAAGAAGGTCTTTCGGCCTGAGTTCCTCAACCGGGTGGACGAGGTCATCGTCTTCCACAAGCTGAGCAGGGAAGAGATCGGGAACATCGTCGAGCTCATGATGCTGCGAGTGGAGGAGCAGCTCAAGGACCGGGAGATCGGTCTGGCCCTCACCCCGGCCGCCAAAGAACTGCTGGTGGAGGTGGGCTTCGATCCGACCATGGGGGCGCGGCCGCTACGGCGGGCCATCCAGCGCCACGTGGAAGACCTGCTCGCCGAAGAGGTGCTTTCCGGTCGCTTCCCCAGGGGCAGCACGGTGCTCCTCGACCGCGACGACGACCATCTACTGATCAGCGAGGTCATCCAGGGAGCGCCGGACGTGCTGGTCGCCGAAGAGAGCAAGTGACGGGACCACGAGCGGCCACACACGCGTGACTCGATAACCGACCAACCAAGGAGGCTCATGCCGAGGAGCGGCAAACGGTCCTTCGTCTGCCGGGAGTGCGGCTATGAGTCTCCCGGCTGGTTGGGACGCTGTCCCGGTTGTGGGCAGTGGAACACTATCACCGAACAGACGGCCCCCCCGCCCGCTCCGCGGGCGGGGGGGCCTGGAAACCGGGGCGCCGGCGCTGCGATCGCAGTGCCGGCGCCTCTTCGTCTGTCCGACGTGGACTTCGCCGCCGGCACCCGCATCGATACCGGGCTGCAGGAATTCAATCGAGTGCTGGGCAGCGGCCTGGTCCCCGGCTCGGTGGTGCTGGTGGGGGGCGAACCCGGCGTAGGCAAGAGCACGCTCCTGCTCCAGGCGCTCCTCGGCATGGAGTCGTCCGGCGTCTCGACGCTGCTGGTGTCGGGCGAGGAGTCGGCCGCGCAGGTCAAGCTACGCAGCATCCGCCTGGGGGGAGGCACAAGCGGGCTGCGGCTTCTCACCGAGACCCAAAGCGAGGCTGTGGCCGCGGCGCTCGAGCAACTCCAGCCCGCGGTCTGCGTGGTCGATTCGGTCCAGACCCTTTGGTCGGCCGCTATCGGCTCCACGCCCGGCTCGGTGGCCCAGATCCGGGAAGTCGCGTCGCAGCTTCTGCACGTGGCCAAGGCCAATGGTGTCGCCCTCGTCCTCGTCGGCCATGTGACGAAGGATGGGGAGCTGGCGGGCCCGCGGGTGCTGGAGCACATGGTGGACGCGGTCCTCTCTTTTGAGGGCGACCGGGCCCAACCTTTTCGCATTTTACGGGCGGTCAAGAACCGCTTCGGATCCACAAACGAGGTGGGAGTGTTCCAGATGGCGGAGCAAGGCCTCGTCGAGGTATCCGACCCGACCTCCGTGTTCCTGGAGGAAGGCGACTTCCGCTCCGGGTCGGTGGTGGTTCCCGTGCTGGAGGGGACGCGCTGCCTGCTCGCCGAGGTGCAGGCCTTGGTCGCGCCGAGCAATCTGGCCATGCCCCAGCGCGTCGCCCGGGGCGTGGACCGCAATCGGCTGGCCATGATCGTGGCCGTCCTCGACCGCCGCGCCCGGGTCCCGCTGTTCAAGTCGGACATTTTCGTTAACATAGCAGGAGGGCTCATTCTGGAGGACCCGGCCGCAGATCTTGCCGTGGCTCTCGCGATAGCCTCCGCTTATCGCGATGGCGGCGCCGGACAGGGCGTGGCGGCTTTCGGCGAGATCAGTCTCACCGGCAAGGTCCGGTACGTCCTGCAGGGTGACAAACGCATCCAGGAGCTGGCTCGGCGAGGTCTGCCCCGCATCGTGGTGCCGGGCCGTAACGCAGAGGAGTCCGCAGGGGCGGTGTCGGCGGGGATGCGCGTGGACGCGGTGGCCGACGTGGCCGAGGCTGTACGGCGCGTCGCCCCCCGGGGAACGGGCGAAGCCCGCCGGGCGGGCGCGGACGGTCGGACGAACGAGAGCGAGGAGCAGTAGTGGTCACCCAGTCGCTTCGCGAAGACAGGCTGATCCAGTCTCTCCGGATGATCGCGCCGGGTACGGTGCTTCGGGACGCTATCGACAATATCGTGAAGGGCCGGCACGGGGCCCTGCTTGTGTTCTCCGAGGAAGAGAAGATCCGGCCCATGATCTCGGGCGGCATCGACATCGACGTGTCTCTCACCCCGATGATCCTGTACGAGCTCTGCAAGATGGATGGCGCGGTTCTGCTCGACGCTGAGGGGACCCACATTCTCCACGCCAACGTGCAGTTGATGCCCGATGCCCGCATCGAGTCGCAGGAGACGGGCACCCGCCACCGTACGGCCGAGCGGGTGGCCAAGCAGATCGACTGCCTGGCCATATCCATCTCGGCGGCGCGGGACGTGGTCACCCTTTATGTAGGCGATATCCGCCACATAATGGACCCCATCAGGACCATCCTCGACAAGGCCGACCAGGCTCTGCACACGCTGGAGAAGTTCCGGAGCCGCTGGAACCAGGTGTCCACCTCGCTGTCTTTGCTCGAGTTCCAGAACGCGGTCACGCTCCACGATGTCCTGCGCGTCCTCCAGCGGGCCGAGATGATGCTTGCCATCGTTCAGCTCGTCGAGGGCTACGTCATCCAGCTGGGCACCGAAGGGCGGCTGGTGGAACTGCAGCTCGAGGACATGCTTGTGGGCGTGCGCGAAGAACGGGTGCAGATCCTGGCCGACTACCTGCCCGACGCCACCCCCGCCAGAATCGAGTCGGCGGCCACGCCTCTGGGGCCGGTGCCTTCCGACGACCTGCTTTCGCTGACCTATGTGGGAGCTGCCCTGGGCTTCGGGGCCGACCTGGAGCTCGACCGGCATATCCGGCCACGGGGTTTCCGCCTGTTGCATAAGATCCCGCGGCTGAGCGAAGGGGTGGTCGACTCCGTAGTGTCGCACTTCGGCGATCTGAACCATCTCATCGAGGCGCCCGTGGACGAGCTTGCCGCTGTGGCGGGCGTCGGTTTCCCGCGGGCCCGGGAGATCAAGGAAGGTCTCGACCGCATCTATGAGGCCAGCTTGCTGGATCGGCGCGCGTGATGTTCCATGTCGGCGATACGGTGGTATGCCCTCATCACGGAGCGGGGTGCATCCTGGAGATAATCGAGCAAGATTTCCGGGGAACGCTTCGCAGTTACTACAGCATCCAGATACTGCATAACAACATGAACATCAAGCTGCCTGTCGACACCACCGACCAGTCCGGGGTGCGGCCGGTCATCCCCGAAGTCATGGTGGAGGAGGTCCTCGGCGTGCTCCGCGACGACCCCACCAAGATGCCGATCAACTGGAATCGGCGAGTGAAGCACAACCGGGAGAAGATCGGCAGCGGCGACCCCCTCGAACTGGCCGACGTGGTGCGCAATCTCGCCCTGCGTGACGCGGAGAAGGGCCTCTCCACCGGCGAGAAACAGATGTTCGGCAAGGTCAAGCGCATGCTGGCCTCCGAGTTGATGTATGCAAAGAGCGTGCCTCTGGACGACGCCGTGACCTTCCTCGATGGCGTCCTGGCCGAAGTCTGCGCCTCCCAGACCCACTACTACTAGGCGGCCGCCGATGGTCATCGCGATTCGGCTCCTCCTCGCTCTCGTCGGCGGCGTCACCGGGTACGAGCTGGGCAAGGCCTTCCTGCCTCCCGACGGCTACGGCCCCGTGCCCTATTCCGCCCTCAGCGCCATCTGCATCGTCGCCGGGGTGGTCGTCGGCGCGATCGTCGGGGGCATCTTGGGCCGCGCAGTCACCCGTCTGGGGCGTCGGCTCGACCGGGCGACGTCGCTCGTCACCGCCAGCGGGCTCATCTTCACCACGGCCGGCCTGGTCATCGGCCTGGTGATCGCGGCGCTGGGGAGCCTGGCCATCAAGGACCTGCCTGTCGTCGGCCTGTACTTCCTGCCCCTGCTCTTCGCGGTGGCGGGCTACCTGTTCGCTTACCTGGGCTTCAAGCGTCATACCGACATCGCCCGGGTGCTCGGACTCAAGGGGCTCCTGCAGCAGCCGGGGGCCAAGCAGTTCATGCGGCCCAAGATCCTCGACACTTCGGTGATAATCGACGGCCGGGTGGGGGACGTGGTGGCTACGGGCTTCTTGGAAGGCGATCTGATCGTGCCCGGTTTTGTCCTCGAGGAATTGCAGTCCATCGCTGACTCCGCCGACCCCGCCCGGCGCGCGCGCGGGCGCCGGGGTCTCGACACCGTGCATCATCTGCAGGAGACCGACGCTCATCTCAGCATCATCGAGCGCGATTTTCCGAATGTCACCGAGGTGGACGCCAAGCTCATCCGTCTGGCCAAGGAGATCAAGGGCGTCATCATGACCACCGACTACAACCTCAACAAGGTGTCGCAGATCCAGGGGGTCGAGGTGCTGAACGTCAACGACCTGGCCAACACCCTGAAGGCGGTGCTCATGCCCGGCGAGAAGATGCGCCTTCGGGTGCTCCGTGAGGGCAAGGAAGAGGAGCAGGGCGTCGGATACCTGGACGACGGGACCATGGTGGTCATCGAAGGCGGCCGGCGGCGAATCGGCGACGAGGTGGAGGTGGAGGTCACCTCGGTGTTGCAGAACCCCTCCGGCAAGATGATCTTCACGAGGTTGGCGCAATGAGGCCGAGCCTGGCGCTGGTGGTCGCGGCTGCGGGCTACGGAACCCGGCTGGACCTGGGCATGCCCAAGCAATACGTGCCTCTGCTCGGGATACCCATGCTCCAGCGGACGCTCAACACTCTGGCCTCGTGTCCGGCGGTGGATGCCATGGTCGTGGTGGTGAACGGACCGGACGTCGACTACTGCGAGTCTGAGCTCGTCCAGGAGCGCATCGGCAAGGTGGTCGGGGTCGCTGCGGGCGGCGAGGAACGGGCGCTCTCGGTGCGGAACGGCCTGGCTCTCTTGGCCCAAGCAGGCGCCTGGGACTTGGTGGGCGTGCACGATGGCGCCCGGCCGCTGGTCACGTGTGACGATGTCACCCGCACCGTAGAGGCACTGGCCGCCGACGAACGGCTGGCGGGAGCGGTGCTGGGCATCCCCACGAGCGACACGGTGAAGGTGGTGGACGAGACCGGGATGGTGGTTGCCACCCCCGCGCGCGGCAGCATTTGGCGCGCCCAAACGCCACAGGTATTCCGCTGGGAGGCGCTCATGGACGCCTATGCTGAGACGCCCCAGGAGGATCTGCTGGGCTCCACCGACGACGCCTCCTTGGTGGAGGCCAGGGGAGGCCGGGTGATCATGGTGAGAGGCTCGGCGGAGAACTTCAAGGTCACCGACCGGGTGGATCTTCGCCACGCCGAGCAGATACTGGCGGAGCGGCGGCGTGACTGAGAACGGAGCGGGAGAAACGGCCAGCAGGCCCGCCGCGCCGGGTTTCCGAATAGGCCTCGGCTGCGACGCTCACCGGTTCGCTCCCGATCGTGCCCTGATTCTGGGCGGGGTAAGATTGCGCGGGCATGACGGTCTTCTGGGCCACAGCGACGCCGACGTGCTGGTGCACGCCATCATGGACGCCCTCTTGGGGGCGGCGGGTCTGGAGGACATCGGCCACTACTTCCCCGACACCGACCCGGCGTTCCGCGGGGCCGACAGTATGGCCTTGCTGGCCGCGGTCGTGGTGGTGTTGCGCGATCGGGGCTGGTCGCCGGCGAACGTGGATGCGGTGGTGATCTGCGAGGAGCCGCGCATCGCGCCCTACCGGGCCCGCATGCGCGAGGGCATCGCCGCCGCCCTCGGGGTAGAGGTGGATGCCGTGGGCATCCGGGGTACCACCATGGAAGGCATGGGCTTCACCGGAAGGCGCGAGGGGATAGCCGCCCAGGCCGTCGCCCTGGTGGCGCGGGCGGTCGAGGCGGGCTGAGCCCCAGCCGCGCCGCGTGTCCGGGGCGGTCCGTGGCGTAGGAGAAACTGGCTCCAGCGAGCCACCGAGTCGAGGGAGAGCACGACGATGACGGACGTCCGTGTACGTTTCGCCCCCAGCCCGACGGGCTCGCTGCACATCGGCAGCGCCCGCACCGCGCTCTACAATTTCCTCTATGCCCGCCACAACAAGGGCACCATGGTACTGCGCATCGAGGACACCGACCTCAAGCGCTCGGCCAGCGAGCACGACCAGGGCATCATGGAGAATTTGGCCTGGTTGGGGTTGCAGGCGGATGAGGGCCCGGACGTGGGAGGTCGCTTCGGCCCCTACCGGCAGAGCGAACGGGCCCATCTCTACGAAGCCGCGGTCCAGAAGTTGCTGGGCGACGGCACGGCGTACTTGTGCTTCTGCCCCCAGGAGCTTCTCGAGGAGAAGAACGAGAAGTTGCTGGCGAGCGGCCAGATGCCGAAGTATGACCGAACGTGCTGCTTCTTGGACGCCGGCGAAGTCGACTCGCGGCTGGAGGCCGGGGAGCAGGCGGCGGTCCGCTTCCGAGTGCCCGACGGGGACGTGACCTTCACTGACTTGATTCACGGACCCATCACCTTTTCGTCGGACGTGATCGGCGATTTCATCATCAAGCGGACGGACGGCGGCTATTCCTACAACTTCGCGGTGGTGGTGGACGACGCCGGCATGGAGATCACCGACGTCATCCGAGGGGAGGATCACATCACCAACACCGCTCGGCAGATCATGCTGTTCAACGCTCTCGGCAAACCGGCGCCCCGCTTCGGCCACCATTCCCTGATCCTGGCCCCCGACGGCAGCAAGCTGTCCAAGCGGCACGGAGCCACCTCCGTCGGCCAATTCCGAAGCCTCGGCTATCTTCCGGCGGCCGTCGTCAACTATCTGGCGCTGATCAGCTGGCACCCGGGCGACGAGCGGGAGAAGTTCAGCATGGCCGAGCTCATCGCGGAGTTCGAGATCGAGCGGGTATCCAAGAGCCCTGCCATCTTCGACCTGCACAAGCTCAACTGGCTCAACGGCCTGTACATCCGGGAGCTGGCGCCGAAGGAGCTGTTCCACCAGGTCGCGCCCTATCTGGCCGATGCCCGGATGGCGTTCGCTCCGGTGCAGCAGGAAGTGGTCGCGGAGGCCATCCAAGCCAACCTGGTGACGCTGAGTGACGGCCCCGCAGTTCGCGGAGATCTTCTGGGAGGAAATCGACCCGGCCACCTGCCAGGTGTCGGAAGCGTTGCTGGCGCCGGGCACGCCCAAGCTGTTCGACTTGGCCAAGGAGCACTTTGAGACGATGCCGGCCGAGTTCCTGCCCACCCCCGAGGCCCGGGACGCTACTGCGCAGGCTCGTGGAGGCGGCCAAGGAGCAGGGCATCAAGGGCAAAGCCGTCTATCAGCCGCTACGCGTGGCTCTGAGCGCTCGAGACGAAGGACCGGAACTTTTCTACCTGGTCGGCGGACTGGGCAAGAGCAAGATCCTTCGCCGGCTCGAGTCGGCGGCCAAGTACGCCGCCCGCTTCGCCGACCCCACTCTCTGACACCACCTGCCGACCCCGCCATCCAGCCGACACCGCCGAGAGAAAGCCGCAGAAAGGTATCAGATGCGTCTGTACGACTCCATGCTCCAGGAGAAGAAGGAATTCGTCCCCCGCGACGGCGACCACGTGACCATGTATTTCTGCGGTCCCACCGTCTACAACTACGTACACATCGGCAACGCTCGGCCGTACGTGGTCTCCATGGTGGCCAAGCGCTACTTCGAGTCGCTCGGGTACCGGGTGACCCTGGTGGAGAACATCACCGACATAGACGACCGCATCATCAACAAGGGCCTAGCTGAGGGGCGCGACTACCGCGATGTGGCCAAGCAGTTCGCCGACGCCTACCGCGAGGACACCAACCGGCTGGGTCTGGGCCGCCCCGACGTGGAGCCGCTGGCCACCGAGCACATCCACGAGATCATCGACCTCATCGCCGGTCTGGTGGCCGCAGGGCCACGCCTATCAGTCCGGCACAGACGTCTACTTCGACGTGGACAGTTGGCGCCGAGTACGGGAAGTTGTCCAAGCAGCAGGTGGCGGAGATGCGCCACGGCGCCCGCATCGACGTGGGCGAGGACAAGGCCGATCCGCTCGACTTCGCCCTGTGGAAGGGCGCCAAGCCGGGCGAGCCGGCCTGGGACAGCCCCTGGGGACCGGGACGGCCGGGCTGGCACATCGAGTGCTCGGCCATGAGCCTGAAGTATCTGGGGGAGCCGGGTTCGACATCCACGGCGGCGGCCGCGACCTCATCTTCCCGCACCACGAGAACGAGATCGCCCAGTCAGAGGCGGCGGGCCAGCCGTTCGCCCGCTTCTGGATGCACAACGGCATGCTGAACCTGAGCTCGGAGAAGATGTCGAAGAGCGTGGGGAACATCCGGACGCTGCGAAGCATCCTCGACAGGCACCGTCCGGAGGCGCTCATCACCGCCTTCCTGAGCAGCCACTACCGCAGCCCGCTGGAGTTCAGCGAGGACCTGCTGGAAGAGACCGAGCAGCAGGTGGACCGGCTGCGCAACGTGTTCGGCGGACTGGCCGACGCGGCGCCCGCGGGCGCCGGACGCCGCGCCGGCCCGCGAGCGCGCCGCTCGGCGGCGTCACCCTCACCGACCACCGACTCGAGGTCACTGCTCGACCAAGCGTGGCTGATGCCGCTCGCAGCAGGCCTTCGACGAGGCTCTGGCCGACGACCTCAACACCGCCGCGGCCCTGGCCGAGGTGTTCGGGTGGCCCGGGAAGTCAACGCGGCCCTGGCGGCCGCGAAGGAGCGACCCCGGCGGCCGGCCGCGGTGCGGGCCGAGATGGCCGGCATGGTCCACGTGCTGGGCCTGGACGCGGTGACCGGCGGCGATGACGCGATCCCCGCCGACGTCATCGCCATGGCCGAAGAGCGGCGCGCAGCTCGCGCGGCGCGCGACTTCGCCAGGGCCGACGCCCTGCGGAACGCGCGATCGCCGAACGCGGCTACGAAGTCCGCGACGTACCCGATGGCTTCAAGAGTCGTCCGCGATCAGGTAAGCGGCGCACGCCGGGCGAGCGCACCGAGAAGGAGCGCCGGGCCCCGAGCGGCGCGAGCCGGGGCCGCCCGCGGCCGGCGCGCGCCCGGGCCCGGTGCGCGGTCCCCGCACCGCATGGTCGGCGCCCCTCCCGCGGCGCCGACGCCGCCGGGCACCGCCCGGTGCCGTGCCTACGGCGCCCTGCGCCGCGTCCACCGCGGCGCCTTCCAGCCACCCTCATCCACGGCCGCAACCCGGTGCGCGAGGCGCTGCGGGGCCGGCGGCAGCGTGCACGCGGTCTGGCTGGCTGCGGGGCGCCCCGGCGACGACCTTGCAGCAGGCTCTCGCCGAGCTCGGGCGGCGGTGCGCGAGGGCGGCCGCGCCGGAGTCGCCCGCCGGAAGTGCGGCCACGCTTCCCCTCACGCAACTCACCGCGCTGGCGGGCAGCCCCGACCATCAGGGCATCGTCGCGGCGGTCGACCCGTACCAGTATGTGGAGCCCGAGGCGCATCCTGCGGGACTTCACGCTGCTGGTGGCGCTCGACGAGGTGCAGGACCCGCACAACCTGGGCGCCATCATCCGCACGGCGGAAGGGGCGGGGGCCGGCATAGTCATCCCGCGGCACCGGGCGGCCGAAGTGACGGCCGCCGTGGTCAAGGCGTCGGCGGGCGCCACCGAGCACGCGGCCATCGCCCAGGTGCGCAACCTGGCCGACTTCCTGGCGCGCCGCGAAGGAGGCCGGCTTCTGGGTCTACGGGGCGGCGGCCGGCGCCGACACGGCCTACACGGCCCAGGACTACCGCTACCCCACGTGCTTCGTGGTGGGGTCCGAAGGCCAGGGCCTGGGGCGGAGGGTCGAGTCGCTGTGTGACGTCATGGTGAGTCTGCCGCTCGCACGGCAAGGTGGATTCGCTGAACGTGAGCGTGTCCACGGGGATACTGCTCTACGAGGCGGTGCGGCAGACGGCGGCGGTGCGGCGCCGCGCGGGACCGCGGCGCTGCCCGGCGCCACGCGGACTCCCGGCCACCGCAAGAGGGCGTCGCCATGACCGTCTATCCTCATCGACGGGTACAACGTGCTGCACCAGATGTCGGTCGGCACCTGCAAGGCGGCGGGGACTTCGGTGGGCATCAGGCCGACCCGCGGCAGGAGGCCATCAGCGTGGAGGCCGGCTCGCCGTTCGACCGCGGGGAGCTCGATCTCGAGGATGCCCGCAAACGCCTCGTCGACCGGATCGCCAGCTACATGGGCCGCTCCACCGATCGGGCGATCATCGTGTTCGATTCCCACGCCCAGATGTTGCAAAAGCAAGAGAGTGCAACCGCCAATGTCGAGGTGTATTTCGGGTCCTTCTCGCAGTCGGCGGACAGCATCATCGAGAGGGAGGCTTTTGCGCTAGTGCAGGGGAAAACGTCATCGTGGTGTCCTCGGATTACCAGCTCCAAAAGACCATTTTCCGGCCCAACGTGATCCGGCGCTCGTCCAGGCAGTTCGTGTCCGATCTGCAAGACGAAACAAAGAGTATTGCAATTTCCCAGAATTGCACTACAATGAGTCATCGGATCGAAGACAGGGTCGACGCCGATACGGTGGACAAGCTCAAGGCGCTTCGCGATTCGTTGACCGGGAAGCCCGAGGAGAGAGGGTAGCGGAAACCGGGGGCGGATGACCCTGACCCGCGACTCAGAGTCCGGAGGGGTGAGGGCCATGGAGAGTGCGGCGTTCGCGAGGAAGGTAGCCGAGAAGGCTGTCACCGAGTGGACCGACGAGGAGCTCGTCGCCTTTGCGAAGGCCAGCGATCCCGAAGCCACGCGACGCATTCTGCAGCGCTACCACCACTTCGTCCGGCTGAAGGCGAACTCCTATTTCCTGGCCGGCGGCGACGGTGACGACCTCATCCAGGAAGGCTACATCGGTCTGTACAAGGCCATCCGCGACTTCGAGCCCGGTCGCAGCACCAGCTTCCGCAGCTTCGCCGAGCTGTGCGTGACCCGGCAGATCATCACTGCCATCAAGACCGCCTCCCGTCAGAAGCACCTTCCGCTGAACACGTACATCAGCTTCAGTCATACGCCGGCCAGCTCGGAGTACGACACCCGCACTCTGGCCGACGTCATCCCGGCCGGCCGCACCAGCGATCCGGCGTCCCAGGTCATCAGCTCCGAAGAGGTGGGCAGCCTCACCGATTGCCTGGTGCGCCTGCTCAGTCCGCTGGAGTCCAAGGTGCTCAAGTACTACATGGAGGGCAACTCCTACGAAGTCATCGCCGCCCACGTGGGCCACGACACCAAGACCGTGGACAATGCCCTGCAGCGGATCAAACGCAAGGTGACCCTACACCTGGAGAGCAGGCGGGTACTGCTCTAAGCGGCCGGGCCGTCAGGGGAGAACGGTGAACCCCTCCTGGCGGAAGTGGTGATCGGTGGCGATGACCTCGGTGATCCCTAGCCGGCGCATGATCATGAAGCTCAGGCAGTCAGTGAGTGAGTAGCTCTTGTCTGGGCGGTTGAGGAAGAGGCGCCAGGCCTGAGCCTCTTCGGCGGCTTCGGGGTGCTCAAGCCTCGCTTCTTTGGGAGACCGGATCGAGCGACCAGCCCGCTCTGCTGCGGCGTGGCCTTTCCGTTTGACCATAAGAGAAATGAGCTCGTCCAGGATGTAGGTACTCGTGACCAGTCGGAAGTTGCCCGAGCGCACCACAGCCATGATCGACGCGTGACCGGCAGTTCCAGGAACGACGAGGTCATACCAGCCGGACGTGTCCACGAAGATCGGCTTCATTCTTCGGAATGCTCCAGAGTGTTCATCTCCGCGAGCAGGATTTGGGCGAGCATCTCGTCGTGATCCTTGCCTGACAGGCTGTCGTCGGGCCCACCTTCAGGCAGGAGTGCGGCCAACTCCCAGACGTGGAGCACTGGCTCCGGCTCCTCGCTCATCCGAGCCCTGACCAGCCCCCGAACGACCGAAGAAAGGCTCGTGCCGCTCTGAGCGGCCTCGGCCTTGAGAAAGAGGTATTCGTCCTCTTCCAGGGTCACTTGCGTGCGTGTCATACGCGCCATGGTCTTCCGCTCCTCGGCGAATGGCTCTCCGACCTTGGTGCGAGCTTGGACCGTTCCTAGGGGCCAGTGCCAGAGGCCTACACCAGTGCCATATTACATCACATGGTACTCCTCCAGCATGGCTGCGCCGGGTGCCGGGAAGCGCTCGTCAGCACACAAACACCAACAATCCATACACCTTTGGGAACTCGTGGCGCGCGCTCCGAGTCTCAGCCGCATTCCACACCGAATGGAGGGGTGCCATGAAAGGTTGGAAAGCCATCGTCCCGCTTGTCGTCGCGGGGGTCCTGTCACTGGCGGGGGTGCTGTCGCTGGCCCTACTCGCGTGTACCTCGCCTCCCGAAGCGTCGGACCCGGTCGACGGCTACGTCGCCCTGGTGCCGGACACGCTCCGGGCAGGCGAGACGGCCTCCTTCTCGTTCACTCTCTTCAACGGCCAGAACTTGGCCAAGAGTGCGGTCACTGTCTCGGTATTGGGCAAGGACAAGGCCGTCCTGGCCTCAGCCCAAGGCGAGATCGACGGCAAAGGCACGCTGGCTCTGGCCGTTCCGCGCGTGGCCCCGGGCGAGTACCAGGTAAAGGTGGCCGGCAAGGGCTTCACCCGGCTGGCCGCTGTCAAGATCCAGCCGGGCACGCTCCTCTTCCTCGAGAGCGACAAGCCTATCTACAAGCCCGGGCAGACCATGCATGTGCGGCTGGTGGCGCTCGACTCCGAGTTGAAGCCGGTGCCGACCGAGGCCACCATCGAGATCCAGGACGCCAAGGCCATCAAGGTCTTCAAGAAGGTGGTGACCACCGACGAGTACGGCATGGCCACCGTGGAACTGCCGCTATCCACCGAGCCCAACCTGGGGGTGTGGAAGGTGATTGCCACCGCCGGCGCTGGCCCGGCGTCCGGCTCCGGCTCGACCGCCACCACGGAAGGGGCCGGCTCGACCGCCACGGCCGCCGGCGAAGCGACCACCCAGCTCGACGTTCGGGTGGAGGAATACGTCCTGCCGAAGTACGAAGTGAAGGCCGAGCTGGCCAAGGAGTGGTTCCTGGTGAACGAGCCCATCACCGGGCACGTGACGGCGCAGTACAGCTTCGGGCGGCAGGTGAAGGGCGATCTCAAGGTCACCGCGTCGCGCTATGTGGGCGAGTGGGAGGAGTACGCCACGTACGAGGCCGCTATCGACGGACAGGGCGACTTCCGCATCAAGGCTCCCGATTACGTGGCCGGCGTGCCTGAAGCCGGGGGCCTGGGAAATGTCAAACTCGACATATCGGTGGCGGAGACGTCCACCGGCTACGAGCAGAACACCACCGAGCTGATCACGGTGGCCGCTACGCCTCTGAACATCAAGCTCATCCCGGAGAGCTCGGCGTTCAAGCCGAGGCTGCCCTTCGGGGTGCTGCTGGTCACCGAGACCCCCAGTGGGGAGCCGGTGGAGGCTCGGGTGAACGTGGACGTGACCTACTGGAACGAGGATTACGAGCAGGTGGGTCAGGAAAGCCGTTCGGTGCAGACGGGACGGGGCACCGCCCTGCTGCGCTTCGAGCCGCCGACCAAGGCCGTGCGCATGAGCGTCTATGCGCAGTCCGGTGACGCCGGCACGCAGAAGGAGGTCACCGCAGCCTATTCGCCGTCGGGGAACTTCATCCACGTGCAGCAGCAGGGCGAGCCGGCCCTGGTGGTGGGTGACACCGCCCGGTTTGGCGTGATCTCCACGGCGGAGGCCCGCACCTTCTACTACGAGGTGGTGTCGCGCGGACGGGTGGTCTTCACCGGCAGCACCACCGGCGACATCGCCTTCCTGGTGACGCCGGCCATGGCGCCGCAGGCCCGCCTGCTGGTCTACCAGATCCTGCCGAGCACCGAAGTGGCCGCCGATGCCGTCCCGTTCGAGGTGAAGGGGGAATACCCGCAGACGGTGACCGCGTCCTTCAGCACCGAAGAAGCCCGGCCCGGCGACAAGGTGCAGGTGAAAGTGCAGACCGAGGGGCGGGCCAAGGTAGGCCTGGTGGCTGTGGACCGCTCGGTATTCATCCTCGCCGAGAACCGGCTGAACCTGGAACAGGTGTTCGCTGAGCTAGAGGCCCTGTACATGCAGCCCCAGGCCGAATTGCACGAGGGCGAGTGGATGGGTCCCGTCCCCCTGTTGATCCCCGGGGCCGAGGACACGTTCAAGGATGCCGGCCTGATCGTGCTGTCGAACAAGAAGGTGCCGCACGGCAAAGAGCTCGAGTCACCCCAGGAGATGTTCGACGGCATGGCCGAGGGCGCCGGGCCGCCTATGCGGGCGGCGGGCCAAGTCTCGACGACCGCCGCGGCTGCAACCACCACCACGGCCGGAGGGATGGGTCCGCAAAAGGGCTCCACCGCCGGCCTGGCCGAGGTCCAGCGCGTCCGGCAGTTCTTCCCCGAGACTTGGATCTGGGACGAAGCCATCACCGATGACGGCGGCCACGCCACTCTCGACGTGGAGGCCCCAGACTCCATCACCACCTGGGACCTGCGGGCCGTGGCCGTGTCCCCGGAGAAAGGCCTGGGCATCTCCGAGTCGTCGCTCCGGGTGTTTCAGCCCTTCTTCTTGCAGGCCGACCTGCCCTACTCGTCCATCCGCGGCGAGGAGTTCCCGGTCAAGATCGCCCTCTACAACTACCTCGACACCGAGCAGAAGATCCAGGTGGACCTGGAGTCGGCCGACTGGTTCGACCTGCTGGACGGCTCGTCGGTCACGGTGACCGTGGCCCCCAACGAGGTGGGCAGCGCCGAGTTCAAGATCCGGCCCGCCGGCATCGGGACCAAGCTGCTCAAGGTGTCCGCCCGCAGCTCCGAGGCGGCGGACGCCGTCATCAAGAGCATGATCGTGGAGCCGGAAGGGGTTCCGCGCGAGGCCGTGGAGAACCTGGTGGTGCCGGCCGGTTCGTCGCGGGTGCTGCAACTGGCACTGCCACAGCTGGGCGTGGTGCCCGACTCGGCCCGGCAGTACGTGGCCGTGACCGGCAGCCTGCTGGCCCAGACCATCGACGGCCTCGACCAACTCCTGCAGATGCCCTTCGGGTGCGGCGAGCAGAACATGATCCTGTTCGCCCCAGACACCTTCATTCTTAGATACCTGAAAGAGACCCGCCAGCTCAAGCCCGAGATCCAGGCGAAGGCCGAAGGCCTGCTCATCACCGGATATCAGCGGGAGCTCACCTATCGTCACCGTGACGGCAGCTTCTCGGCGTTCGGGGAGCAGGACGAGTCTGGGAGCCTGTGGTTGACGGCGTTCGTGCTCAAGACGTTCTCGCAGGCGAAAGACTTGACGTTTGTCGATCAGGCCGTGCTCGACGAGGCGGCGGCCTGGATCACCTCGCAGCAGAAGAGCGACGGCTCATTCGCGCAGGTGGGCTTCGTACACCACGAGGACATGATGGGCGGGGTGAAAGGTAAGGACACCCTCACCGCGTACGTGGCCATCGCCCTACTCGAGGCCGGCCAGAAGGAAGCGGCCGACAAGGCAATCGGTTACCTGGAAGGCCGGCTCGCGGATATCGACGATTCCTACTCGCTGGCGCTCACCACCTACGCCCTCGAGTTGGCCAAGAGCGCGGTGGCGCCCGAGGCGATGACCAAGCTCATGGATGCGGCCATCGCGGACGAGAACGGATTGCACTGGTCCAGCGGTACAGCCCAACCTCAGCCATACAAGCAAGGCGGCCAGGGTGGCCAGGCGCCGGGCATCCCGCCGGCGGGGGGGCCGCTGCCGCTGGAGCCGGATCTCTTCCCGATCGTCCCCAGTCTGGACATCGAGGCCACCGGGTATGCCACCCTGGCCCTCGTGGAGAGCGGCGACCGGGTAAGCGCGTCGCGGTCGGCCAAGTGGTTGGTGGGACAGCGGAACAGCCAGGGCGGCTTCGGGTCCACCCAGGACACCGTGGTGGCTCTGCAGGCCCTCACCGAATACGCGGCCATGAGCGCCACCGACACCGACATGAAGGTGACCCTGAAGGCCGGTGATGTGACCAAGGAGATCACGATCTCGCCTGACAACTTCGATGTGACCCAGGTGGTCGAGGTGCCGGCCGGCGCTTCCGTCGAACTGAGCGCGAAGGGCAAGGGCGAGGCGGTCGTCCAGGGAGTGCTCCGTTACAACATCCCGCGGGCCGAGAAGGCGGCGAGCGCGTTTGACATCTCCGTGGACTACAACACCGCTCAGGTGGCCGTGAACGACCTGATAGACATCAAGGCGAAGGTGACCTTCGATCCGCCCGAGCCCATCAAGGCCGGCATGGTGGTGGTGGACATCTCGGTGCCGACCGGCTTCGCGGCCGTGGACGGGTCGCTGGCCCAGTTGCTCGAGCGGCCTAACATCAAGCGCTTCGACGTGGCCGGTCGCAAGGTGATCGTCTACATCGAAGACATGGATCCCGGCGACACGGTGAGCTTCTCCTTCCAGGCCCGGGCGCTCTACCCGGTAAAGGCCAAAAGCACCATGTCGACAGCTTATTCGTACTATACGCCCAACTGGCGCGGCGAAACCTTGAGTGAGGCCGTGACAGTCCAATGAGACATCGAGCGCTCGGCCACCCACCGGCCACGGGGTAGGGCCTAGAGTTTGCGGGACCGGGCACTCGACTAACTTGCCAAGCCGCCGGGTGTGGGCGTGGGCCAGCCGGGCGATTTGGAGGGGGCGGCGGCGCCGGCCGGACGAAGAGTCCGGCCGGCGCCCGTCGGTTCAGGAGGGAGTATGCGGCGCGGACTAGCGCCCGTCGCTCTACTTCATCATCTGTTTGGCGAGTTCCATCCCTTCCGCGGCAGTCACCGCGGGGGTCACTGTGAAGTCGAACACGTCGTCCCAATCGCTTGTCGCGGCAAAGATGGGGGCGACGCTGTCCGCTTCGCTGACGAGAACCAGAGTTGCCTCTGCATTCTGGAGCCAGTATTCACCGATCACACGAACTCCGGGGGGAAACGACCACTGCATGCGGCGCGCCACCCGTTCTTTGGTTGTTCCGGCCTTTGCTTTCGCGATCGTTACGAACAGCATCGCTACCTCCTCGACACAAGTCAGGAACGGGAAGTCGGGCCGAGTCGCGGGGGGTGTTGCGTGGCTTCAGGTCGACACTAAGCGAGCGGCCCGTCATAACGAGCATACGACGGGTGAGGAGCTGTGGCAACTGGCTGCGCGCGCGGGCAGTGGAGGGCGACGTCGCTTCGAGCGGGCGGCGACGCATACCCGGCGCCCGGCCCGAGAGCATTGCCGACGCGCCGCGCGAAGGAACCGGCTGCCCGCTTATCGAACAACACCATCTGGGACTACTATGGGCGCTAACCGCCATAACCTCGGCGGGGAGCCCAGGACGCGCATTCATCGAGCGGGACGGGGGTGCTATCGAGATGAAGAGATCGGGATCAGGCGAGCGCAAGCCGCGCAAGAAGTGGCGGCTGGCACTGGTGGGACTGTTCGCCGGGGCCGCCCTGGCCTATGCGTTTGTCGCCTGGCGACGGGCACTCATGCCGGAGAGCCAGATGACTGTCTGGCCCGACGCGGACGAGGACGTCGCCGTGACCGAGACGGCCGATGAGGTGTCGATCTACCAGGTGAAGGGCGAGGACGCGGTGGCCGCCGACGCCGACGACATCGCCGACGGAGACAGGGGCGAGCCCGGGAGGGTGCGCAAGAACGCACTCGCAGACATCGAGGGGATCGGGCCGGCGTACACCACGACCCTCGCGGATCTCGGTCTGACGACCACCGCCGACCTGCTGGTGGCGGGCGCCAACCCCAAAGGGCGCGAAGAGGTGGCGCTGAAGACCGGCATCAGCCCGAAGCTCATCCTTCGTTGGGTGAACCAGGCCGACCTCTTCCGCGTGAAAGGGGTGGGGGAACAGTACTCCGACTTACTGGAGGCGGCGGGCGTCGACACGGTCCCCGAACTGGCTCAGCGCCGCGCGGACAACCTGACCAAGAAGATGGCCGAGGTCAACGAGCAGAAGCGGCTGGTCCGCCGCGTTCCCACGGAATCGCAAGTGGCGGCCTGGATCGAGTTCGCCAAGGGACTGCCGCGGGTGGTGACGTACTAGGGGAGGCGCCAGCAAGCGGGGACTCGCCAGCGAGCGGCCGCCGGGGTGCCGCGGCGCCGACCGGTGCGAGGCCCTGCCGGAACGGGGCGCTTCCGCCGAGGCCTAGCCGTCCGCGCGAGGTAAAATCAGCCGGCGGCCGACTGAGATTGGTGCCGCATGGCGGGCGCTCATTGAGGGGCGTTCCGCGTGGCGGATTGCTCGTGGCGGGCGGTTCGCCGTGGCGGGCGGTTCCGCCGGCGAGGCGCTCAGTTTGGGCGGTTCCGCATGCTGGGCCGGTGTAGCTCAATGGTAGAGCAGCTGATTTGTAATCAGCAGGTTGGGGGTTCAAGTCCCTTCGCCGGCTCCTTCTGACGAAGAAAAATGCCTGCAAATGGCGGACGCTCTCAGGCCTTCATCAACCGGGTGGACTTGCGCCCTATGCTCGTCTGCTTACTTTTTCGGCCTGCCTGCTTACTTTTCCGCGTCGTCCAAATCGCTCATCGGCGTCGCTTTCGCGCTTTGATCGGGCCGTCAACTTTGACTGTCCGGGTCGAATGCTAGGGTGGAAGTGGTAAGGCACGACGCACCAATCTCTGAGGCTACCGTGAGACCGGCGAATGTGGGGTTGGGCTCGCGGGGCAGGGCGAGTACGCGACAGGAGGTCACTGCTCGTGTTTCTGCTCGTGAGAGTCTTGTTCTTGCTGACCGTCTGGCTGGTCGAATCAATCGTGAAGCAATGGCGGGAGACCCGTACCGGATGCATCACGGTCTTGGTGATTGTGTTTGTCGCCGCAATGATCGTAGAGGCATGTGAGTCCTGATAGCGCTCTGACTTGCTGGACGCGAGTCAAGCGCCATGGCTCCGTCGGTTCGTTCCTTGCTGAGCAGGCGCGGCTTGAGGGTTCGACAATAGGTCGCATCCATGGTCAGAGAGTGCGGTCGACCTCCGGGGGGCGACTTATGGTCGAACTGGAGACAGCCAGGAATTGAGCCGCTGTCGGACGAGTGACGTGAGTCCCATGCCGCCAGACTCCCGATCGGCCGCGTCGTCCCGAACGTTGAATAAGGACTAGCCATATTCAAGGTTGTGCAGCAACCTTCAATACAGCGGGCAGAGCGGGTGCGTTATTAACACTTAGGGGGTTAAGTGTTAATAGCGCTCGCGGCTATTCACGCTCGTGAGAACAAGGCGGCTTCAGATGCATCAGGTAAGCGTCGCGAGAAACGGGTGCTCCAGCACCTTCCGAAGTCGCATTGCCTCGCGCTAAGTCGTAGGCCAGGTTTCCCATCCGGCCCGCCTGGTAGGCTCTCTTCCAGCGCGGAAGAGTCTCCGCCTCCATCGTTTCGATCCCTGCAGTCTTACTCTGAGGAGGAACGGTGGACCGTGCCCAATTTCTGGCCATGCTCGTCCAGCTCTCGTTCGACACCGACCAGATGTTCCTCACCTACGGCGACGACGCCGGCGTGCTGGGGGACGGTCCAGCGAGGTTCTCCGCGACGTTCGGCCACTTCCTGAGTGGCTGCATGCTGGCCAGACAGGAACTGGTCGAGTCTGAAGAGGAGCTGACCTTTCTCATGGCGGTCGGCAAGACGGGCGGAGACAAATGCGACGACTGACTGGCCTCCTGATGGTGGGGGGCCCCGGACACCTTCCGCTTGTTGTCGCCTCGACGGCGCGCTAGACTCGTGTTGCGCCGATTTGAACAGCAGCTTGCGGGCGCGAGCCGGGACACCGGCTGAAGAAATCCGGCTAAAGCGTTGGCAGACCCGCTTTGGCTGAGAAGCTGAAGCGGTTCTTTTGTGTCTGCGTCGCCGAGTTAAGAGCCAACTTGCGGGCGACTCACAAGTTCAGCTAAAGCGGCCGGCCAGGTACGGGGCTCACATTCACGGTGTCGGGAAACCCCATGATGGGCCGGACATCGAGAGCGACGTGCTCTGCCTCTGCCCGAATCATCCTATCCGCTTCGATACCGGCGCCATCTGTCTGAGCGATGGCCTCGACATGATCGAGACGGCCACGGGCGCGATCTCCGGCAAGCTGCGTGCTGTTCCTGGAAACGCGCTCAACGTCGAGTACATCGCTTACCATGGGTTGATCCACGGCAGGTGACAGCAACTATGGGGCTACGTGCCAGATGCCGAATGACCCCGACTGGCTGGAGGTGCCAGATAGTCTGAAGACCAGCTCACCATAGTTTGGCGTATCGCAAACGTCATAGTGGTCCAGCATCAGTAGCTCGCTTTGACATGGTGTTTGCACGAGCCCCACTTGCGGCCGGGGCATGACGCGCACGGTACCATCTCGCGTCGCTTGCGTTTGCAGGATCTTCTCATCTTGGGGCATCCTTATCATCACTGGTTCTATCTAATGCAAGCATCACATACGGACGGCGCGAGGAAATCGGGCAGAAGGGCGGTTCTTGCGTAACCCGCCGGCGAGTTTTTGGCCTGGCCATCTGGGCAGCCGGTTCTCAGCAGGTCGTGAGGGCCAGGCCCTGGCTAACCGCGCCGGGTGGTTGACAGCCAAGCCGACAGCCCAGGGGACAGAACCCTGGCCGACGCTATGGGGGCAGTGCAAAGGCGAGTGGCGCCTTGACTACGTAGGCGCACTCAATGGGGCCACGGAAAGCGCACAAACATCCTCTTAGTGCGATGGTCGGCGCGCTACCTACAGCTGAGGAACATTGTGCTTTGACGATGCCTGGTCAGAGTGAAACTCGCTGATGACTTATCAGTGAGTCGCCACGCTACCGGTCCGGAAAACGCGAGCCTGCCTCTTGACTCCACATACCGCTATAGTCTTACGCTCCGATCACGTTTCGACGAAGAGGGAGCACCGCTTGGAATTCCAGCTTGGCTCAAAGGACAAAGGTTCCAAAGCCGTCAAAAAGCCGAAAGGCCCCAAGAAGCCCAAAGCTCCGAAGGCGCCCAAGGTGCCCAGGGCTCCGGAGGCCTAGTTTTAGCGCCCTCGACGAGATTGACCGGGCGGCGGAGCGGGTTGCCGGAGAGCCGATCATGTATCAGTAAGCCAAGGCCACTGACGGCGTCTAGGCGGCGGTCTGAGTGCTCCCAAATGCCTCGTCGAGACAGCGGACTCTCCGAACCTTACCGGACTATGAGCCGCAACCACGTTTGGAGAGTTGACAAAGAAACGTACGTAAGTTACGCTTTGTACGTACCGATGTAAAACCCAAGCGGACGGGAAGGGCCAGTCATGACCAGTATGCCAATTACCGCTGCGCGTGATGACCTTGCGGAAGTCGTCAATCGGGTGGCGTACTCCAAGGAGCGTGTTTGCCTGACTCGTCACGGCAAGGACGTGGCGTGCGTGGTATCGGTGGAGGAAGCCAGATTGCTCGATCTCATCGAGGAGCGTCTTGATGTTGTCGATGCACTAGAAGCGCTCAAAGAAGTCGAGGAGCAAGGCGCGGTTTCCTGGGAGGCTCTCAAGGCCGAACTGGGTATCTAGTTCGCCTCGATGCCTTACGATATCAAGGTCAGCCCGGGAGCGGCCCGTCAACTGAAGAAGATAGATGGGCGCGTGCTGAGCCAAATAGCGGCGAAGATTGACTCGCTGGCGCTCAATCCGCGTCCGCATGGGTCCGAGAAACTGACCGGTTACGACGACCTCTTTCGAGTGAGGGTCGGAGACTACCGGATCGTCTATGGTGTAGAAGACCGCTTGGTCTTGATCGTCGTGCTCAAGATAGGAAACAGGGCAGAGGTTTACCAGCGCATTCGTGACAGCGACGTCGACTTCCTGCGGCGCTTGATTGGCAGGTAGCCAGAAGGGCGCAGGTGCGCTTCTCACCACCAGGTACCCGGCTGTCAAGGGTGGCCCGGTCTTCTTCGATCAACGTGATATTGGAACATTCATATCTTGGCAACTGATGATGTATGAGTGGGGTCAAGAGCCAGACACCGTCACGGCCGGTCTCTTAGCCCTGTCACGCCACCCTCTTGTTTGAGCTATCCCAGATATGGGATACTACCGTCATGGAAGCGGGCACTACCAAGGATGTGGTCTGGGTCGCTTCGTCCCTCGACGACCTCAAGCAGTTTCCGGAATCGGCCAGGCAGTTTATGGGATTTGCGATCTATCAGGCTCAGTGTGGCGGCAAGCACCTCAATGCCAAACCGCTCAAGGGTTACAAGGGAAGCGGCGTGCTAGAGGTTGTCGAGGACTTCGATGGCGACACCTACCGGACGGTCTACACGGTCCGGTTTGCCGACGCCGTCTACGTCCTCCACGCGTTCCAGAAGAAGTCGAAAAAGGGCATCGCGACTCCTCGACACGACATCGACCTCATCGCAGCGCGATTGAGGATGGCGGAACAGATTCACCAAGCTAGAACTCCCAGGAAGGAAGGCACTCAATATGGACGTTAAGACACCTGAGCACACGGTGAGCAGCGGCAACGTCTTTGCTGACCTCGAGTTCCCCAATGCGGAGGAACTCCAGGCCAAGGCTGCGCTCGCCAATCAGATCGCTAGCATCGTCACGCATCGTCATCTCACCCAAGTCGAGACTGCTGCGATTCTCGGCACCCGTCAACCGAAGGTTTCGGAACTGCTCACCGGCAGGCTGGACGGCTTCTCCATCGAACGCCTCATTCGGTACCTGAATGCGCTCGATCGGGACGTGCAGATCATTGTCACTCCAAAGCCGCGGAGTCGGGCGCGCGCGACTCTCAAGGTGAGCGGGAAGTCACGATCCTCCCGCATCAGTGACGTCGCCTGTTCCGGGTAGTAGGTAGAGCGAGCAGGCAGTTCGGGCGGACGCGCTCCGCGATTCGTCGGGCTTCCTTGGCTGGGGTGCCAGCGGCCGGCCCTGGCGCTGATGGT
>CAWJKH010000006.1:0-236826 GCA_963843515.1 uncultured Actinomycetota bacterium | reverse complement strand
TACGCCGTGCGCCTTCTGCTCATGTCCATCCTTGTCGGCCTGGGGCGACGTCGGGTATTCGGCTGCCTGTGGCGAGCGGCAGCATGTCACTGGCTCTCGGTACACGCGGGAGACGTGGAGGACGTCACCGTGGCTACCGACAGGTGGGTGACATCGCTGGTGCTCAGCCTGGACGGGGAATTCGTCACCCCACAGGATCGTCTCCGTCGAGAATGGCGACTTCGTCATGAAGGGCGACGGCCGACGATGAACCCGATACGTTCGAGACGCCCGTGTCGTGGGGATCGCGGGACCTCGCGCTCAGGACTGGCGCAAGCCTGTCGGACAAGCGTGGACCTCGAGGGCCGCGGTCCGGAAACGTCCACGACGGCCACGAGCAAACCGGACATCCTGGAAGGCTCGGCGCCTTCTTCGACGGGACACGGATCAAACCGACAGTATCGTCGGACGTGCTCCGAGACGCTGCACAATCCGACCGCCGACGAGGGGCAGGAGGACGGCAGGCGCCTTCTGGGGCGGAGCGGCCGCTCGCGGGCGGGACGGAGGACGATCTGTCCCATGATGCAGACGGCTCGCAGACCGATAGGGGGATGGACGAGCGGATATCACCGTCCGATACTGACATCGGGCAGACCACATCGTACGACACAACCATCGAACCTGCATCGGACGCGAAGGCCGTTGTGGCATTAGAGGCTGGTTGTGATGGCCTCTCGGCCTCGATGGTGGCATCCGGGGAGGCCCCGCCATCTCCTCCTCGACGACAACGGCAATTGTCGATTTTAGCGAGGTCGAACTGCAGAATACCGCGAGTTGCACCGATGTCTTTCGGATATCCAACCGGTCGGACGGAAGTGATATGGCCGAGCGTTCGCGGATCGTGGATGCTGCTGAAGGTGGGCGACGCAGGACGTTGGCGCCTGACACTGGAGGCAGCGCAGTGCTGGTCTGTGGCGATCAGGCTGAGACATCCCAGAGGCGACCGCGCCGGCGGACTACCGTGGGGCCATCACGGTCGCTGCGGGCGGCTGCGCGGAGTCGATACACATCCCAGTTGTTCTCACGACTCCTTCGCGGGCGACACCGACACATTTGAGCCCGACTGTCCGACACGAGCCCCGAGGGGCAGAGCCGACGGACGGGGATCGACAGGACGCTTCCGACTCGCAGGGCGAGTCGCAGAGCTCCGAGCAGACCGAGCCGTCCGACGGTTCCGTCACCGAAACCTCCACCGATGACTCCCTCAGCAGCGGGTGACCAGCGAAACGAGCAGCGAGGAGACCGTCACACCCGACGACTCGACCAACGACGGCGAGACTGGCGCCTCGGCCGAGAGAGCGCGCCGACGATCACGAATGCCCGACGAGTCCAGCGAAGCCGGTCGCGGCGGAGCCACAGCGCACCGGCAGCGCAGCGGCTCCTGGGTCTTCTTTCGATTGCGGGGACTACCGTCGACCGCAATGGCCTAAATGCACGGCTTTTCCTTATCGCGGGGACTCTCCCAGGACTGCTCCCCCTTTGTCGCCCTTCTGCCGCTCACGGCGAAGGATTCGTACGACTCGTGCGTATTACAGTGAAAGGCTGGAGCTTGACTTAACATGTGTGGGCGGGATTGGCACTGCAAAACCCCCCCCCCGGGGGATTGCCGACGGCTGGGCCACTGACGGCTGCGGATAGGTGAAAAAACCCTAAAACCGGCCTATAGCGGCCGGCTGTGGACCCCAAAAATGTAAACTCATAATCGGCCGGTCGCAGGTTCGAGTCCTGCTGGGCCCACTAAAAAGCCCCGCATGCTCGGGCTTGCCTCCAGGAAAGAAGCGCTCGGCTGTGTCACTGGTAGCAACGTTGGCAGCAACCGCCATTCTCTGACTTTGTGTACCGAGCAGAGCTTTCCATGGCGCCAGCCGCTTCCCGGTCCGCCTCGCAGTAAGTGGTGTAGAGGTTCGTGTAGTTGTACTCTGCGAGTGCCCGAGTGGAAAGCGAGCGGCAGAGTTGGACCGACAGGTTCCAGCGGCTGGAGGCGCTCGCCAGGCAGTGCATTAAGCACCCGCGACGTGTTCGCGGCAGGAGCTATCTCAGCACCAGCCTGCGGGCCCGAATCCCATCGATGTCCGGACGAACCGGCCGAGACACAGGACTATCGCCACGGTCCTCGCCTGCCTGGTCAAGGTGGGGAGGCCACGCTCCTGCCCCGCACGGACCGCCCCGACGACCGGATGGTACATGTACGGAGTCCACCGGACACCGTACGGCGCCTGACTCCTCCGGTGTCCGGTCTTCCCGGTGTTCTCCGAAGGTCGCGCACTGCCCCAGCGGCAGAAAACTTGCTCACGAGGAACGCTTGAGCATATCTTCGTCAAAGGTGTGGGAATTGCCAAAAAGAAGGAGAGAGGCGTACTTCGGGAAGGGCTTTTCGCAAGGCATCAGCCGTCCCCGGCAACTACTGCGCCGGGCGAGACTGGGCGGCCTTACCCTCGCCAGGACAGTCGCTCTCTCGTTCTCTATCGTACTCCACCCGGAGCGGCACCAAACGTGCGATACCTGAGCAAGTTAGAAGGTCACGACGGCGAGGTAGCTAGTCGGCTAGGTTTGACATGCCCCGATTCGGGGCACATGGACTGCACGGATTGGCACTCCGACCGGCTAAGAAGCGCCAATCCCGCCTGAGAGGATTCCATCGCCCTTTCGAGCCACAAGGAGTCCAGCAGCCGAACTTTGAAGGAGGAGGCTTTGCGCATGAAACTGGTGCCACTCGAGGATAGGGTCGTGGTGAAGTTGGTGGAGCGGGAAGACAAGACTTCCAGCGGTATCGTTCTTCCCGACACCGCCCAGGAAAAACCCCAAAAGGCCACGGTCGTGGCCGCCGGACCCGGAAAGTACGACAACAACGGCGCGCTAGTGCCCATGCCGGTGAAAAAGGGTGACCTCGTCCTTTTTGCCAAATACTCGGGCACCGAGGTCAAGCTCGATGGCGAGGAGTATCTGGTGTTGCGGGCCACCGACATCATCGGAGTTCTGCGGGAAGGGCTAGTCTCCCCGGGACTTCGGATGTGATCCCCTGCTCTAGCGAAGGAGAGAGTTTCATGACAAAACAACTGTTGTACGGTGAGAATGCCCGCAGAGCGCTCGAGCGCGGCGTCAACACGCTGGCTGACGTGGTCGGCCACCCTTGGCCCAAGGGTCGCTACGTGGTCCTTGATAAGAGTATACGGAAGTCCCACCATCACCAACTGACGGGGTGACCATCGCCCGCGAGATCGACCTTGACGACGTGTTCGAGAACCAGGGCGCCCAGTCGGTGCGCGAGGTGGCCACCAAGACCAACGACATCGCCGGTGACGGTACCACGACTGCCACCCTGGCCTGCCGAGCTATTGCTCCTTGGCGAAGGCCTGAAGAACCTGGCCGCGGGAGCCAACCCCCTGGCCATCAAACGGGGCATCGAACGGGCCGTGGATGAGGCGGTGGCCGAGATCAAGAACCTGTCCAAAGAGATCTCCTAGAAGAGGACATCGCCCGCGTGGCCACCATCTCCGCCAATGACCGGGAAATCGTGACGCTACTCCCATGCCATCCAGAAGGTGGGCAAAGACGGCGTCGTGGAAGTGTCCAGGAATCCCAGACCTTCGGCATGGAGCTGGAGTTCACTGAGGGCATGCAGTTCGACAAGGGCTACATCTCCCCATACTTTGTGACCGATGCCGAACGGATGGAAGCGGTGCTTGAAGACCCTTACATCCTCATCGCCAACAAGAAGATCGTGAGTGTTCAGGACCTTCTGCCGGTGTTGGAGAAGGTGATCCAGTCGGGCAAGGCCCTGCTCATCATCGCCGAGGACGTCGAAGGCGAGGCCCTGGCTACTCTGGTGGTCAACAAGCTCCGTGGCACCTTCACCGGCATCGCCGTCAAGGCCCCTGGCTTTGGCGATCGGCGCAAGCGCATGCTGGAAGACATCGCCATCCTTACCGGCGGCGAAGTGATCAGTGAGGAGATGGGTCTCAAGCTCGAGAACACTACCGTCGCGCAACTGGGCCACGCGCGGAAAGTGAGTGAGCAAGGACGACACCACCATTGTGGGAGACCGCGGCGGCGAGCTCGACAAGATCAAGGCCCGTATCAATCAGATCAAGGCGGAGGTCGAGAATACCGACTCCGACTTCGACCGCGAGAAACTGCAGGAGGGCCTGGCCAAACTGGCCGGCGGCGTGGCTGTGGTCAAGGTCGGCGCGGCTACCGAGACCGAGATCAAAGAGAGGAAGCACCGCGTGGAAGACGTCTTCCTCCCGCCACCCCGGGCAGCCCTGGAAGAAGGCATCGTTCCGGGCGGGGGCGTGGCTCAGGTGCTGATCATCCCGGCGGTGCTGGCTGTCGAAGCCGAGGGCGACGAGCTGACAGGCGTTCGCATCGTGGCCCGCGCTCTGGAAGAACCGTTGCGCCAGCTGGCCAATAACGCCGGCCTGGAAGGCTCGGTCGTGGTCAATGAGGTTAAGACCCGCACCAAGGGCGTGGGCATGAACGTGGCCACCGGCGAGTACGAAGACATCATCCAGGCCGGGGACGACCCGCCGATGCGCCGATGCCACCGCCGATGTCGTCACCTGCGCCTCGTTCTCGGGCCGACGGCCCGATCACTTCGGCGGTCAGGATGTCGGCGATGGAAGCCGCGTTCCCGCAGGGCAGACCGGGTCACCATGGCCGGGTCGATGATGCCGGCCTGGATCGATGTCCCACACTCGCCGGTGGCCACGTTCATGCCGACGCCCTTGGTGCGGGTCGTAACCCTCATCGACAACGACCGAGCCTTCCAGGCCGGCGTTATTGGCCAGCTGGCGCAACGGTTCTTCCAGAGCGCGGGCCACGATGCGAACGCCTGTCAGCTCGTCGCCCTCGGCCTTCTACAGCCAGCACCGCCGGGATGATCAGCACCGGAGCCACGCCCCCGCCGGAACGATGCCTTCTTCCAGGGCTGCCCGGGTGGCAGAGAGAGCGTCTTCGACGCGGTGCTTCTTCTCCTTGATCTCGGTCTCGGTAGCCGCGCCGACCTTGACTACAGCCACGCCGCCGGCCAGTTCGGCCAGGCGCTCCTGCAGTTTCTCGCGGTCGAAGTCGGAGTCGGTATTCTCGACCTCCGCCTTGATCTGATTGATACGGGCCTTGATCTTGTCGAGCTCGCCGCCGCCATCGACAATGGTGGTGTTGTCCTTGCCGACTACCACTTTCCGCGCGTGGCCCAGTTGCGCGACGGTAGTGTTCTCAGCTTGAGACCTATCTCCTCACTGATCACTTCGCCGCCGGTAAGGATGGCGATGTCTTCGAGCATGGGCTTGCGCCGATCGCCAAAGCCAGGGGCCTTGACGGCGATGCCGGTGAAGGTGCCGCTGAGCTTGTTGACCACCAGAGTAGCCAGGGCCTCGCCTTCGACGTCCTCGGCGATGATGAGCAGGGCCTTGCCCGACTGGATCACCTTCTCCAGCACCGGCAGAAGGTCCTGAAGACTCACGATCTTCTTGTCGGCGATGAGTATGTAAGGGTCCTCAAGCACCGCTTCCATCCGTTCGGCATCGGTCACAAAGTACGGGCATATGTAGCCCTGTCGAACTGCATGCCCTCAGCGAACTCCAGCTCCATGCCGAAGGTCTGGATTCCTCGACGTTGACGACGCCGTCCTTGCCCACCTTCTCATGGCGTCGGAGATGACGTCGCCGATCTCCCTGTCATTAGCGGAGATGGTGGCCACGCGGGCTATGTCCTCTTTGCCGGATCTCTTTGCACAGGTTCTTGAGCTCGGCCACCGCCGCATCCACGGCCCGTTCGATGCCCCGTTTGATGGCCAGGGGGTTGGCTCCTGCGGCCACGTTCTTCAGGCCTTCACGGACGATAGCTTGGGCGAGCAGGGTGGCAGTCGTGGTACCGTCTCCGGCGATGTCGTTGGTCTTGGTGGCCCCTCGCGCACCAGCTGGCGCCCTGGTTCTCGAACACGTCGTCAAGGTCGATCTCGCGGCGATGGTCACCCCGTCGTTGGTGATGGTGGGACTCCGTATCTCTTAGCAACGACCACGTAGCCACCCTCGGGGCCAAGGTGACCTCGACCGCGTCAGCCAGCGTGTCGACGCCGTGCTCGAGGGCTCTGGGGCGTCGTCACCGTACAACAGTTGTTTTGTCGATGAACTGTCTCCTTCGCTAGAGCAGGGGATCAGCAGCCGAAGTCCCGGGGAGACGCCCTTCCGCAGAACTCGATGATGTTGGTGGCCCAGACCAATACTCCTCGCCATCGAGCTTGACCTCGGTGCCCGAGTATTGGCAAAAAGGACGAGGTCACCCTTTTTCACCGGCATGGCACTAGCGCGCCGTCGTTGTCGTACTTTCCGGGTCCGGCGGCCACGACCGTGGCCTTTTGGGGTTTTTCCTGGGCGGTGTCGGGAAGAACGATACCGCTGGAAGTCTTGGCTTCCCGCTCCACCGGCTTCACCACGACCCGATCCTCGAGTGGCACGAGTTCCATGCGGAGCCTCCTCTACCAAGTTCGGCTGCTGGACTCCTCGTGGCTCTAAAGGGCGATGGAGTCCTCAGGCGGGATTGGGACTTCTCACCCGTGAGTGCCAATCCGTGCAGTCCATGTGCCCCGAATCGGGGCATGTCAAACCTAGCCGACTAGCTACCTCGCCGTCGTGACCTTCTAACTTGCTCAGGTATCGCACGTTGGTGCCGCTCCGGGTGGAGTACGATAGAGAACGAGAGAGCAACTATCCTGGCGAGGGTAAGGCCGCCCAGTCTCGCCCGGCGCAGTAGTTGCCGGGGACGGCTGATGCCTTGCGAAAAGCCCTTCCATATAGCCTCTCTCCTTCTTTTTGGCAATTCCCTAGCGCTTGACGAAGATATGCTCAAGCATTGCCTTCGTTGGGGCGAAGCTCTGCCGCTGGGGCAGTCGCGACCTTCGGAACTTACCAGGAAGCCGGGACAGCAAATGGGAGTCAGGCGCCGTACGGTGTCCGGTGGACTCCGTACATGTACCATCCGGTCCTCGGGGCGGTCCGTGCGGGGTAAGCAGCGTGGCCTCCCCACCTTGACCAGGCAGGCGAGGACCGTGGCGATAGTCCTGTGTCTCAGGCGGTTTCGTCCGGACATCGATGGGATTCGGGCCCGCAGGCTGGCTGTAGATAGCTCCTGCCGCGGAACACGTCGCGGGTGCTTAATGCACTGCCTCGGCGAGCACCTGCTCCAGCCGCTCGAAACTGTCGGTCCAACTCTCGCTCGCTTGCCTACTCGGGCACTCGCAGATTGCGATTACAGCGAACCTCTACACCCACTTACTGCCCGAGGCGGACCGGGAAGCGGCTGGCGCCATGGAAGCTCTGCTCGGGTCCGCGAAGGTCCGAGAAATGGCGGTTGCTGCCAACGTTGCTACCAGTGACACAGCCGACGCCTTTCTTTCCTGGAGGCAAGCCCGAGCATGCGGGGCTTTTTAGTGGGCCCAGCAGGACTCGAACCTGCGACCGGCCGATTATGAGTTACGATTTTGGGGTCCACAGCCGGCCGCTAT
Organism: uncultured Actinomycetota bacterium; assembly: GCA_963843515.1. Classification (GTDB taxonomy): domain Bacteria; phylum Actinomycetota; class Thermoleophilia; order RBG-16-64-13; family RBG-16-64-13; genus CAIQPS01. The sequence continues at coordinate 229,286 of CAWJKH010000006.1, read as the reverse complement.
AGGCCGTTTTGCAGGGCTTTTACTTCTCACCTATCCGCAGCCGTCCGCAAGTCTCCGCCCCGTTGGCCGTCAGTTTGGCCGTCACAAAATGCCCCGGCCAGTAAGGTGCGGTGCCAATCCCGCCCACATATCCCTACGGTGTTTAAGTCAAGCTCCAGCCCTTTCACTGTAATACGCACGAGTCGTACGGAATTGCTCGCCGTGAGCGGCAGAAGGGCGACAAAGGGGAGCAGTCCTGGGAGAGTCCCGCGATAAGGAAAAGCCGGTCGTTCACCCATCCGGGTCGACGGTAGTCCCCGCAATCAAAAGAACCCAGGATCGGAGCCGCTCGTCCCTGCCGCCGGTGCGCTGTCGGCTCCGCCGGGACCGGCTTCGCTCGACTCCGTCGGGGCATTCGTGATCGTCGGCGCGCTCTCTCCGGCCGAGGCGCCAGTCTCGCCGTCGTTGGTCGAGTCGTCGGGTGTGACGGTCTCCTCGCTCGTTTCGCTGGTGACCGTCTCAGCAGGGACGTCATCGGTGGAGGTTTCGGTGACGGAACCGTCGGACGGCTCGGTCTGCTCGGAGCTCTCGGACTCGCCCTGCGAGTCGGAAGCGTCCTGTCGATCCCCGTCCGTCGGCTCTGCCCTCGGGGTCGTCTCGGACGGATCGGGCTCCGAGAATGTCTCAGTGTCGCCCGCGAGGATCGTGAGAACAACTGGGATGTGTATCGACTCCGCGCAGCCGCCCGCAGCGACCGTGATGAGCCCACGGTAGTCCGCGGGCGCGGTCGCCTCTGGGATCTTCAGCCTGATCGCCACAGACCGGCGCTCGGCTGCCTCCAGTGTCACACAACGTCCTGCGTCGCCCACCTTCACGGCGTCCACGAAGTCCGCGAACCCCTCAGAGACGGACACGCTCACCATGACCGCTTCGTCCGACCGGTTGGATATCCGAAAGACATCGGTCAACTCGCCGGTAGTCTGCAGTTCGACCTCGCTAAAATCGAGCTCCAGATTGCCGTTGTCGTCGAGGGAGGCGATGGCGGATTCCCCCAGATGCCCGCCGTCGAGGCCGAGAGCCATCGCCGAACCAGCCTCTAATGCCACAACGGCCTTCGCGTCCGATGCAGGTTCGATGGTTGTGTCGTACGATGTGGTCTGCCCGATGTCAGTATCGGACGGTGATATCCGCTCGTCCATCCCCCTATCGGTCTGCGAGCCGGTCTCGTCGTCGGACGGGGTGATCTCCTCCGTCCCGCCCGCGAGCGGCGGTTCCGCAGAAGGCGCCTGCCCGTCCTCCTGCCCCTCGTCGGCGGTCGGCGGCGGCTGGTCGGTCGTTGTCACCGTCTCAGACACGTCCGACGATATCTCGGTTTGAGATCCGTCCTCCGTCGAAGAAGGCACGAGCGTTCCCAGGATGTCCGTTTGCTCCGTGGCCGTCGTGGACGTTTCCCAGACGGCGGCCTCGAGGTCCACGCTTGCCGTTCGCCGGTCCGACAGGCTTGCGCCAGTCCTGAGCGCGAGGTACCCGAGAAGAGGTAGGTGGAAGCGCACGATCCCCACGACACGGGCGTTCTCGAACGTATCGGGTTCGTCGTTGGCATCGCCCTTCGTGACGAAGTCGCCATTCTCGACGGAGACGATCCTGTGGGTGATCAGCTGCCCGTCCAGGCTGAGCACCACGATGTCGCCCACCTCTGGGTCGCCCGCGGTGACGTATACCACGTCTCCCACATCGAGAGCCGGTGACATGCTGCCGCTCGCCACACAGTACGTTCGATACCCGAGAACATCACCCCGGCCGACAAGGATGGACATGAGCAGAAGGCACAGCAGGCATATGATCCCAACGCCCGTCCAGGTAGCTATCTTCTTCCACATTTCCCGGTTCCCCTATGCGCTATGGAGCGGAGAGGGGGCGGGCTGCACGGCCCGCCCCTAGGGTCGACTCTACTGCGCCTGGGACTGCCCAAGCTCGAAGTTCAGATTCAAGTGGAGCGCGTCCCCTTGACCAGCATTGTCGGCGGCGCCGTTGTCCCACCAGTTGATCTGAGCCACGATGTACTTCGTAGCGCCGGCGGGCATATAGATGTTCGCGTTGTAGCTCGCCGCCAGATTCGAGAAGCGGTCGTTCGGGTTGTTGATGTTCACGTCGCCCGCCTCAAACCACACGCTGTTATTGTCGCTCGCAAAGAGGCGACACCCAACCAGCCCGGCCAAGTCCGCGGTACCGTCCAGAACACTTGGGGTCCCCGTGACCACGATATTCTCGAGGTCAAGATAGCCGTCGATGGAGCCGACGTTCTCGACCTTCCACACGTGGAGGCCCTGCCACAGAGGCGCCTTGTTCTCGAAGTCGAACGCGATGCCGCTAACGGCCATGTCGTCAACGTCCAGTTGCAGTGTGCCCGCCAGAATGTTGTTCGGCCCAACTGCGTTGGTGTCACTAAAGAGCGCGCCCGTCGCGGCCAGGCTGACCATGGAAACGATCAGCACAACGAGAACAGCGGACGGAACGATCCACTTCAGTTTCTTTCTCACAGCGATCCCCTTCTCTCTCATACTCGCGCACTACCTGTATTCAGCTTCAGGAGACAGCGCGATCATCATCGAATACTCAATACCAAACAGGCTGCTAACCGACCGGTATCACAAAGCCGACCGCACCCAGCCGCACCACCTCGCTTTCTAATCCGCGAGCGGTCGTCCCATCCAACGCCTGACCCCGTGCTCACACCCACATCAAGGGTGTTTGGGGCAAAAAGAATGGGTAGCCGCTCCCCGCCCCTCGGGAGCCCGGCCACCCACTGATCACAAGGAAATGGGTCCGATGGCTTTGCGTCCCCGCCTTACGACGGGTTTGCCTTTATCAAGAAGACGAAACTAGCGTTTCCCTACTTGACCCACCCCACGACCATATATGGCAGTGCAATATTTGTCAAGTGGTGCAGAGATTCTTCTTTGAGTAGTTATCTCTCTGAACTTGAACGCTTCAGAACCACGGAGCCATCCGGCCCCAGTACCCTTTCCAACTTAGCCGCTCTCCGCGCCTCACCCTCCCAATCACGTGCCAAAAGGCATACATCGGCACGTCTATACATACCGTGTAGGCGACGATTACCGTGCACGGCGCTTCCCTCCGTCCCGAACCCCCGGGACGAAGAACAATCACAAGAAGCCATCGAGTGACAGGGCTCGGCGGGCGAGCCGTTTGTGCGCGGGTCGAAGGCCCGGTGGGAAGAGGCGCACAGACTACCTCCTGCCCACCCAACATTGGCGCTCATCGATGTGCGCGTCGAGAGCGTGTGATGGCTTTACAGAAGATTCTAAGTGGGCCCAGCAGGACTCGAACCTGCGACCGGCCGATTATGAGTCGGCAGCTCTAACCAACTGAGCTATGGGCCCCGAACGATTGCTCATTCTACCCCACGGCGGCGAGCCACCGGATTGGGCGCCGACCGCCACCCACCGCCGACCGTACCGCCCGGGTCGCCGGGGCCGTCATCCGCAACCGCGCCCCTCCTCTACTCCTCTTCGGTCGGGTGTGCGGCCTCTGGGGCCCCTCGGCCGGCCGGCGCTCCCGCCGACGGCAGCTTCTCCAGAACGAACACCCCGTAAGCCGCGCGCAGGTTCGGCCAGAACCGCAGGGGCCGCTTCGGTCCTACGAAGAACTCCCGCACTATCCCTATCCCCTGCTCCCTCGTGAACACGCGGAAGTCCTTAATCGTCAGCGAGTGGATGTTGGGCGTGTTGTACCACTGGTAAGGCAAGGATCCGGTGACCGGCGCCCGCCCTGTGAAGAGCAGTTGAAGCCGCGCCTTCCAATGCCCGAAGTTGGGGAAGCTGGCCACCACGTAGTGACCCACGCGCAGCGCCGTCTCCAGTACGGCGACCGTCTCCCGCGCCTCCTGCAGGGTCTGGCTCAGGACCACATAGTCGAAGCTGTTGTCGGGGTAGTACGACAGGCCCTCATCGAAGTCCCCGTGATAGACGGTCACGCCCTTGGCAACCGCCTCGTACACCTTGTCCTCGACGATCTCGATGCCGGTCCCCCGCACCCTCTTGGCGTCCATGAGCATCTTGAGGAGGATGCCCTTGCCGCAGCCCAGGTCGAGCACGCGAGCGCCATCCGGCACCACGTCCACGATGAACAGGTGGTCCCAACGGACCCCCTCCGCGTTCCGGGCCACCCCGCTAGGCAAGGCGCCCTCCGTTAAGCAAGGCGCACCCCGCCTCGGCGAGCGGTGGTCTCGAGGAAGTGCCACACCACGCGTGTGAAATCTTTGTTTTCAAGAAGGAAGGCGTCGTGGCCGTGCGATGAGCGCATCTCCAAGTACGAGCAGTCGAGCCCGTTGCCCTTCAGCGCGTGGACGATCTCCTTGGATTGATACGGCGGATACAGCCAGTCGCTGCTGAAGGCTATGACCAGGAAGCGCATGTCGTCGGGCAGTTCCCGGAACGCCTCCACGAGCACGCCGCGGCCGGCCGCCAGATCGAAGTAGTCGAGGGCCTTGGTGATGTAGAGGTAAGTGTTGGCGTCGAACCTCCGAGTGAACACCTCGCCCTGATATCGCAGGTAGCTCTCCACCTCGAAATCCAGGCTCAGATCGTAGTCCGGCGCCTGCTTCTCGCGTAGCCGCCGCCCGAACTTCTCCTGCATCGCCTCGTCGGATAGGTAGGTGATATGCCCGATCATCCGCGCCACAGCCAGCCCGTTGTCGGGCGGGTCTCCCTGATAGTAGTCGCCGCCCTTCCAGTTAGGATCGGCCATGATGGCCTCGCGCCCCACCTCGTTGAAGGCGATCTGCATGGCGGAATGGCGCCGGGAAGAGGCAACGGAGATACACGACGACACCATGTTGGGGTACGCGACCGCCCATTCGAGCGCCTGCATCCCCCCCATCGAACCCCCGGCCACGCCCAGCAGTTTGGGGATGCCCAGGTGCTCGACGAGCAGCTTCTGGGCCCGGACCATATCACCCACTGTGACCATGGGGAACGTGACCCCATATTCCCTGTCGGTCTGCGGGTTGATGCTGCTCGGCCCGCTGCTCCCTTTGCACCCACCGATGACGTTGGAGCAGATGACGCAGTACCGGTCGGTGTCGAACCCTTTGCCCGGGCCGATCATGGTCTCCCACCAGCCCGGCCTGGTGTCGCCTGGATAATAGCCGGCCGCGTGCGAGTCGCCCGACAGTGCATGCAGCACCAGCACCGCGTTGGTGCGCTCCGCGTTCAACCTGCCGTACGTCTCATACGCGATGGTCACCGGCTCCAGCACTCGCCCGGAGTCGAGGGTCAGCGACGGGAAGGTCACGCTTTGCAGCTCGACTTCGCCGACGGAAACGCCCAGGGCCTGTTGAGTGTGGATGTAGTCGCTCATCGCGCCTGGATTATACGTTGCGCGGGGGGCGTAATCCTTCCGGCGCGACGGCGGCCGTGGCCGGGCGCCCGGCCCCTAGCAGGCTGCTGAAAAGTGACACCTCTCCGCCGCAGTGTGCCGGGTGCGAGCGAGAGAAGGACGCAGGGAGCGCAAATAGCAGCGCTATTTGCGCGACTGAGGACATGGTATCGGGCCGCCCGGTGCGGTGTGGAGGCCGGGGCTTCGCTTTTCAGCAGCCTCCTAGCCACGATAGCGGTTGGTTATGGGCAGGCGCCGGTCTTTGCCGAACGCTTTCGGCGTGATGCGCACGCCGGGCGCCGCCTGGCGGCGCTTGTACTCGTTGCCGTCGATCATGGCGACCACGCGCAGCACCTCGGCCCGGTCGACTCCGGCAGCGACGATCTTCCCCACACTGGCGTCGTCGACCACGTAGGCCTCGATGATCCGGTCGAGTACATCGTACGGCGGGAGGGTGTCCTGGTCGGTCTGGTTCGCCGCGAGTTCTGCGGAAGGGGCGCGGTCGATGGTTGCCTGCGGGATGGGCCCCTCGCCCGGACCGAGCGAGTTGCGGTAGGAGGCCAGTCTGTAGACCATGGTCTTTGGCACATCCTTGAGGACGGCGAAGCCGCCCGCCATGTCGCCGTACAGAGTGGCGTAGCCGACGGCCATCTCACTCTTGTTGCCCGTAGTCAGCACCAAATAGCCGAACTTGTTGGAGAGCGCCATGAGGATGTTGCCCCGGATGCGGGCCTGGATGTTCTGCTCTGTCACCCCGGGCGGCGCGTCCCCGAAATGGGGCATGAGCGTCTCGAGATATGCGCCGTAGATGGTCTCGATGGCTATCTCGCGGAAGATCACCCCCAGCCGCTCCGCCGTCGCCCGAGCGTCGGTCTTGGTCCCTGTGCTGGAGTAGCGAGACGGCATAGAGACCGCGTTGACACGGGCGGCACCGAGCGCGTCGGAGGCGATACAGGCGGTAAGCGCTGAGTCGATCCCGCCGCTGATGCCCATGACCACGTGCTCAAAGCGGTTCTTGCGCACATAGTCGCCGGTCCCCAGGCAGAGAGCCGCGTAGACCTCGGCTTCGACGCTCAGACACTCGGCGATGGAGCCATCGCAGGCGTCTGGAAGGGTTGCCGCAGCCGGCGCTCTTGAGGTGAGCGGAGCCGGGGCGGCTTCGGCGATCGCCACGGAGTTATCGCTCCTCGAGCCCCCCGCCTCCACCGCGATAATTTCCACCGGCCAGGCTGGCAACGGGCACTCGGACTCGGGACTGCCGGGGACCTCCGAAGCCTTCGGCACCACCGACTCAACATCGAGGTCCACGACCAGCAGTTGCTCCTCGAACTGCCTCGCCCGAGCCAGCAGCTCGCCGTCCGGGCCGAACACCAGGCTCTGCCCGTCGAATACCAGTTCGTCCTGCCCACCGACCCCGTTGACATAGCACACGTAGACTCCGGCGTCGCGCGCCCGTTGGGCCAGCATGGTCTCGCGCTGCCTGCCCTTGCCCACGTGATAGGGCGACATGGAAAGGTTGATCACCAGAGACGCCTCTCCCTCCCAGGCCGCGACCACGGTGGGCCCGCACGGCTCCCAGATGTCCTCGCAGATATTCACGCCCACGCGCACGCCGCCGAGGTCGAGGATGCCGGTCCGCTGTCCTGGGGTGAAGTAGCGCTTCTCATCGAACACCGCGTAGTTAGGCAGGCAGATCTTGCGGTAATGGCCAACCACCTGCCCCCCGGCCACGATCGCCGCCGCGTTGTAGATGGCGCTTCCGTCAGCAACGGGGACCCCCACCAGCGCGCACACGTGGGAGTTGGCAGCGGCCACCTCGAGCAACATGCTCCAGCACTGGTTGAGAAAGTGGTCCTTCAGCAGAAGATCCTCCGGCGGATAGCCGGAGATCACCAGTTCGGGGAAGGCGACAACGTCCGCGCCGGCGGCCTCCGCCTCCCTCATCCGCTCTATCACCAGTGCGGCGTTGGCCTCCAACGCTCCTACTGTCGGATTGACCTGAGCGAGGGCAATCCTCACCGGGCGGACTCCAGGATCGCTATGAGTTCGCCAGTCTTAGCTTTGAGAAGAGCGGCGTCGGCGCGCGTCTCCACGTTCAGCCGCACCACCGGCTCGGTGTTGGACGTGCGCACGTTGAACCGCCACTGCGGGTACTCCACGCTGAGACCGTCGGTCTCGTCCACCCCCAGAGCGCCGCCAGCATAGCGGGTCCGCACCGCCTCGAGCGCAATGGCCGGGTCGCCCAGGGTCAAGTTGATCTCGCCGCTCACCGGGAACCGAGCGATGCGCTCGGCCAGCATCTCCGACAAAGGCCGTCCAGCCTCGCTGATGGCCTCTACCACCTGCAGCCAGGGGATCATGCCCGAGTCGCAGTACGAGAATTCGCGGAAATAATGGTGCGCCGACATCTCCCCGCCGTAGGCCGCGTCCACCGCCCGCATCTTCTCTTTGATGAAGGCGTGGCCGCTCTTGCACACAACCGGCGTGCCCCCAGCCGCGAGCACGAGTTCCTCGGTGTTCCACACCAGACGAGGATCGTGGATGATGTTCGCTCCCGGGTGGCGCTTGAGTGCCCGCTCCGCGAGCAAACCTACCAGGTAGTAACCCTCGACGAACTCGCCCTTCTCGTCGAAGAAGAAGCAGCGGTCGAAGTCACCGTCCCAGGCAATGCCCACATCGGCGCCGGCCTCGAGCACCGCCTTCGACGTCGCCGCCCGGTTCTCCGGCAGCAACGGGTTGGGCACGCCCAGCGGGAAGGTCCCGTCGGGCTGCTCGTTTATCTTTACGAACTGTAAAGGCAGGTGCGGCTCGAGCAGGTCGATGACCGGTCCCGCTCCCCCATTACCGGGGTTCGCGACTACCTTGAGTGGGCGAAGCGCCGCAGCGTCGATGTAAGTGAGTAAGTGTTCCACGAAGCGCGGCCGCATGTCCAGCTTCTGAACTACGCCCGGCGTCGCCGCCGCGGTCTGGGCCATCAGTCGGCCGCCGTCCGCGCCGGTCAGGGCTTCGCGGACCTTCTGCTCGATATCGAAGAGCCCGGTGTCGGAACTGATGGGCCTCGCCTGCGCCCGCGTGAACTTCATGCCGTTGTACTCGCGGGGGTTGTGACTGGCTGTCACCATGACGCCGCCGTCCACACCGAGGGCGAACGTCGCGTGATAGGTTTCTTCGGTCCCCACCAGTCCAATGTCGACCACGTCGACGCCGGCGGCGACCAGACCCCGTGACAGGGCGGCCGCCATGTCCGGGCTGGTGAGTCGCACGTCGTGCCCTACCACCACGCGCGACGGACTGATGAGTTCGGCATAGGCCCGGCCGATCAACTCGGCCATGCCTGCGTTCAGCTCCTCAGGGACCTTGCCCCGGACGTCATACGCTTTGAAACTTTGGAGGCGCACCGGTTCTCCCATGGTGAGAAATCTCCCCGGCCTGGCGGCCGATCGCACGGGTTTCCTCTGTCGCTGCACGGGTCTGCCCCGTCTGCTCTATTGCTATACTACGCGAGGTCTACGCTCCTCGGTAGCTCAATGGTAGAGCACCTGGCTGTTAACCAGGGTGTTGCAGGTTCGAGTCCTGCCCGAGGAGCCATTCTGTTTCTGGAGCTTCCGGCCCGGGGCTACGGTAATGGCAGAGGATCCGAAGACACCGGGGCCTGCACCGAGGCCGACGCCCAAGCACGCCGGGGCGCGCGAGGACTACGGTGCTCCCATCGACTCTTTTTTCGAGAAGCAGCCCCCTGCCTTGAGGGCTATTCTGGAGGAGCTACGCAGACTCATCCTCGAGGCGGTACCGGACGTACAGTCTGCGATCAAATGGGGGAACCCGTTCTTCACGGTCGAAGGCAAGATGGTCTGCGCCGTGACGGCCCACAAAGCCCATGTGAACCTGATCGTCTCCGGGCCGGCGGACGCGTTCCCCGACCCCGAGGGCAGACTGACCGGGGAAAGCTCCCTGGGACGCCACATGAAGTTGACGGATGCCGCGCAGATCCCCCGGGATTCCGTGCTCGAGTGGGTACGGACCGCGGCGGAGCGGGCCCGAAGCAAGCAGGGTTAGGAGCGAGACCAGACTGTTCGGCTCGGCTGGCAGGTGGATCCGCTCTCTGAGCCCTACGGCCAGCCGGGTCGCGACGACGCGCTACGCCGCCGGGCTCAATTCCCTCCAGGCCTCTTCGGCGTCGGGTCCTGATTCTTCGGAAATCTCGCAGCCGCACTCCGGGCAAACGACGACGGTGCTCCTTGAGCGCGGACCGGAAACCGTGGAGGACGCGCGAGAGGCGCCAATTCCCTGGTCGGGACCACCGCGGTCGAGAGATCTGAGCGTCGCGCCACAGCACGCACACGAATCGCCCGGTCGGACCCGGGCCAGAAAGGCGGCCAACGATTCCTGTCGTCCGTGAGTGCAGTCCATCCTGATCACAGCTTCCTCATGACGGCGATGACCTTGCCGGCAATAAGAGGCTCACGGGCGAAGATAGGTTCCATAAGGTCGTTCTCGGGCTGCAGGCGCACCTGGTCCGCTTCGCGAAAGAAGCGCTTGACGGTAGCTTCATCGGTGAGCAGGGCCACTACGATATCGCCGTTGTCGGCGGTCTCCTGCCTTTTGACCACCACGATATCGCCATCGAAGATGCCTGCGTTTATCATGGAGGTGCCGGTCACCCGGAGGGCGAAGCAGCCGTCGTCACCCCCGAGGAAGCCGGGGATATCCAAAGAATCCTCGATGTTCTCCTCGGCGAGAAGCGGAGTGCCCGCCGCAACACGGCCGACAAGCGGCACCGGCCAGAGACCACGGCCGCCCGCTCCGCCGGCGCTCGGAAGCCCGCCCCGGGGGCGCCGCGTGACCTCTAGTGCGCGTCGCTTGGAGGCCTCCCTGCGGATATAGCCCTGAGCCTCGAGGGTGGCGAGTTGGCTTTGCACCGACGCCGGAGAAGTAAGCCCCACCTTGAGGCCTATCTCGCGCACAGTGGGAGGATAGCCCTGCTCTCGCACGGCACCCTCGATCACTCGCAATATCGCCTGTTGGCGATCCGATAGATCGTCCATGTCCGGCTCCTCGCTGAACATTCGTTCGGTGCGAAGAGTATAGAACATTTGTTCGGGTCGTGCAAGGCCCGCCTCCCTGAACCCGAAGGGCCCGCAGCAAGGTTGACGCCCCCTCCTACCGGGCTTATACTCAGCCCCGGTTTTCGCCCGTGTCCGAGTGGCGGAATAGGCAGACGCGCTAGGTTGAGGGCCTAGTGAGTGAATAACTCATGGGGGTTCAAGTCCCCCCTCGGACACTCTTTTCGTGCGTTTCCTGATGGTTGTACCGGGTATGTGTACCCGTGGCCCGTGGGCAGCATTTGCGACTACCGACCCTTCCGGAGGATCCAATGACCAACCTGCCGGCAGAACTGGGACCGAACGAGATCTATCGGGCTTGCGACGCGGCCGTCCTTTCGTTCGCCACCACCGCCGACCTTCCCGACCTCAGCGAGATCATCGGTCAAGAGCGGGCCGTCTCTTCGGTGGACTTCGGGATGGGCATCGACAGCGATGGCTACAACATCTTCGCTGTGGGGCCCAACGGCACCGGTAAGACCTCGACCGTCCACGACTTCCTCAAGCGGCAGGCCGCCTCCTTGCCCGCGCCCGACGACTGGATCTACGTATACAACTTCGCCAAGCCTTACCAGCCCAACGCCATCCGCATGCCGGCCGGCAAGGCCCAGGCGTTCAAGAAGGACATGGAGAAGCTCGTCGAGGACCTGCAGGCGGCCATCACCCAGGCGTTCGAGAGCGAGGAGTACGAGAAGCAGAAGCGGGAAATCGCCCAGAAGGTCGGGGAACAGCAGGAGGCCAAGCTGAGCGGTCTGAACCAGAAGGCCGAAACGCAGGGCTTCATGATCGTGCGCACCCCGGCCGGTCTGGCTTTTGCGCCCCGCACGGCCGAGGGCGAAGCGATGGCCCGGGAGGCCTATGAGGCGCTGCCGGCCGAGGAGCAAAAGAAGATTGACGACGGCCTCGAGGCCCTGAACGAGGAGCTACAGGGGATCATGCGGCTCGTCCGTCAGGACGAGCGCGCCGGACGCGAGGCGATGCGGGAACTCGACCAGAAGGTCACCGACTTCGCCGCCCGCCATCTGGTCGACGAGACATGCGAGCGTTGGTGTGAGCTGCCCGAGATGTCCGATTACCTCCAGGCCGTTTTGAAGGACGTCGTCGAGAACGCCGACGACTTCAAGAAGTCCGACGACGAGACGCCGGCCATGTTCATGGGGATGCCTATCCCCCAGCGTCCCAAGGGGGAAGGCGCCTTCCTCAAGTACCGGATCAACGTGATCGTGGACAACTCCGACGTACAAGGTGCTCCCGTGGTCACCGAGACGAACCCCGTGCTGCAGAATCTAGTCGGCCGCGTGGAGCATCAGGCCCAGTTCGGGGCTCTCTTCACCGACTTCAGCATGATAAAGGGCGGCGCGCTCCACAAGGCCAATGGAGGGTTCCTGGTGCTCGATGCCCGGGACGTGCTACTCAAACCGTATTCCTGGGACGGTCTCAAGCGTACCCTCAAGACCGGCGAGATCCGCATAGAGGACATCGCCCAGCAACTCGGCTTCGCTATGACCGCCTCGCTCGACCCGGAGCCCATCCCCTTCAAAGCCAAGATCGTGTTGATCGGCGAGCCGTTCATCTACTACTTGCTCTACAGCCAGGACCCGGACTTTCAGGAACTGTTCAAGGTCAAGGCGGACTTCGACGCGGTTGTCGACCGTACCGTCGACAACGAGCGCCTCTACGCCCGCTTCGTGGGTCGTGTGGCGAACAAGCTGGGCCTTCCCGCCTTTTCCGCCGATGCCGTAGCGCGTGTCGTCGAGCAGACCTCACGCCTGGTCGAGGACCAACGCAAGATGACCACCAAGTTCACCGACGTGCAGGACCTGCTGGTCGAGTCCGCCTACTGGGCGCGAAAGGCGGCACCGGACGGGAGCACGCCGGTGATCGAGCGCGAGAACGTGCAGAAGGCCATCGACCAGCGGATATACCGATCCAACCGGATCGAGGAGCGCGTCCGCGAGATGATCGCCGATGCCGTCGTCATGGTGGACACATCCGGCGCTGTGGTGGGCCAGATCAACGGCCTGTCCGTGTCTTCCATCGGCGACTACATGTTCGGGCGTCCGAGCCGCATCACTGCCACCCATCGGCTGGGTGACGGCGAGGTAGTCGACATCGAGCGCGAAGTGGAGATGGGTGGCCCCATCCACTCCAAAGGCGTGCTCATTCTGGCCGGCTATCTGGGCTCGAAGTATGCCGCGGAGAGCCCAATGTCTCTGACTGCCCGGTTGGTCTTCGAGCAGTCTTACTCAGGCGTGGAGGGCGACAGCGCCTCCTCGGCTGAGCTCTATGCGCTGCTTTCATCCCTCTCCGGGGCGCCCATCCAGCAGCGTTTTGCGGTCACCGGGTCGGTCAACCAGCGCGGCCAGGTGCAGGCCATCGGCGGTGTGAACGAGAAGATCGAGGGGTTCTTCGCTGTCTGTGAAGAGCTGGGGCTCGAAGGCGACGAGACGGTGCTAATCCCCCGCTCCAACGTGGCCAACCTCATGCTCGGCCCCGGGGTGCGGGCGGCCGTTGCGGACGGCAAGTTCCACATCATCCCGGTCACGACGATAGATGAGGGCATCAGCCTCCTGACCGGCATCGCCGCGGGCGAGTTGGGCGAGGACGGCCTCTACCCCGAAGGCACCATCAACCGTATGGTGGTGGATAGGCTCGCTCTCCTGGCCGAGAAGGCCAGGGAGGCCCGGAAGAAGGGCAAGGGCCGGTTCGAGGACGGCGTCGAAGACGAGGTAGCCGCTTCCCCGGAGGACTCAGCGGCGGATAGCTAGCCGTAGACAGACGTGCCGTCAGCGAACGGCGCGCCGCCTGCCGCAGCCTAGATCTTCTCCACCTTGACGTTGGTGTGACCGCCCGTTCCGAGCAGCCTGGAGACCGGCGCATTCGCCGAGAAGCCCGGTAGGAACACCGTGCCGGCCGGAACCCGGTCGGTCACTGTGGCTTCGACTTGGATTGTGCCTCCGGATCTGGCAGACACACTGACCGCATCACCATCGCTCACGCCCAACGGTGCGGCATCGGCGGGAGCGAGTTCCAGCCTAGCCTCGGGGACCAGCCGCGTGCTGCCCGAGGAACGGCGAGTGCGCACGCCCGTGCCGTGGTGCTCCTTGACCGAGCCCGTCAAGAGAACGAACGGGAAGGCATCGGCGGCCCGTGCGGGCGCCGCGGGCGGCGCCGGAGCGAATCGGGCCTTCCGGACCGCGAAGCCGTCCGCGGGGAGTATCGAGGCAGCCGCGCCGACGCCGGCGCCACCCACCTGTACCCGAGTGTCTTCGAGTCCCGAATAGGTGACTCCGTTGTAGCCGGGGACGACTTCGGCGATCTCCCGCATCACGTCGGCCGGACTGCCGTAGACCCAGTCGGCGCCCAAAGCGTTTGCGAGTTGCTGCACGATCGCCCAGTCGGGGCGGCTCTCGCCGCGCAGCGGCGCCGCCTGCCTGACCCTCTGGACGAAACGCTCGCCGTTGGTGAACGTCCCCTCCTCTTCGAACGCCACTGCCGAGGCTAGGACAACGTCGGCCTCGGCCGCCGTGTCTGTGGGGAAGGAGTCTTGCACCACGAGCGCGTCCAGGCGCCGGAGCGCCTCCCGCGTGCGCTCATCGCCGGGCAGAGCCAGAGCCGGGTCGGCTCCAACCACGTACAGCGCCTTGATCGTGCCGGCCTCGATAGCGGGGACCAGGTCGGCCACCGCCACTCCAGGGCCCTCAGGACGCACGCCCATGTCGATCAGCCCTTGCGAATTGGCCCCGGATCGCACCGGGTACAGCCCGGTGCCGGGTCTGCCGAAATTGCCGGTCAGCAGAGCGAAATCAGCTGCGGCGCCGATGGTCTCCACCGCCTGCGCCCCCTGGGACAGGCCGAGTCCGATGAAGATGGCGCCGGCGCCCGCTTGGGCGAAGTCCACGGCGGCACTGCGGATAAGCTCAGGGTCCACACCGGCGACCGCCGCCTCCGTGGCGACGTCCAAGCCAACGAGCGTCGCCTGCAGCGCGGCAAAGCCCTCGGTATTGGCGGCGATGAAGGCGTCGTCCTGCAGCCCCAGGTCGAGGACATGCTTCATCATGGCTCGAAGAACGGCCAAGTCGGTGCCGGGCTTCGGGGCCACGTGGTGTTTCGCCTTGCCGGCCAGCTCGGTCCGGCGGGGGTCGACCACGATCACCGGGCGGTTCTTGCGCAGAACCTTGATGACCGTCAACGCCAAAACCGGGTCACATTCGGTGAGGTTGGCCCCCAGCACGAGGACGGCGTCGGCCGCTTCGAGGTCGAAGCGGGAGTTGGTGATCGCAGCGGTGCCGAGGACCTCGGTGAGAGCCTTCTCGGCAGCGGCCAGATCGGCATGGTCGATGGCATCTACGCTGTTCGAGCCCACGACCGTCCGCATGAGCTTCTGCACGAGATATGCGGTCTCGTTGGTGCAGTTGGTCCCACAGACCGCCGCTACGGCCTGTCCCCCATGCTCTTTGCGCACCGCGTCGAGCTTGGCGGCCGCCTGCTGGAGGGCCTCATCCCAGGTGGCGTCGGCGAGCTCGCCTCCAGCGTCCGCCATCTTCGGCCCGAGCAGGCGGTCGGCGGCATCGGCGTAGCCGCTGGCAAAGCGTCCCTTGACGCAGAGATTGCCGCCGTTGAGGCCCTTCTCTTCCTCAGAGGCGATGCGCACCACCCGGTCGCGGAACGAGTGGACCATCAGGCGGCAGCCGTCGGCGCAGTAGGAACACGTGGTTGCGGTCTGAGTGGTCTGCCAGGCCCGGGCGCCCTGCGGACTGCGCTGCCCGACGATGGCCCCCACCGGGCAGGTGCTGACGCACTGCCCGCAGGACACGCACCCGACCTCCACCAGCGGTAGCCGGTACGGGGTATCGACTTCGCTGTCGTAGCCTCGATTGAGGTAGCCCCAGCAGCCGATGGACATGACCTCCCGGCAAATGCGCACGCAGCGGCCGCACAGAATGCAGCGGGCTCCGTAATGGGCAACGTTGGGGTGCGGACCCGGGTCGCCCACCTGCGGCGGCCGCCAGCCCCACGGCACCATGTCCACCAGGTACTCGTAGGAATAATCCTGCAAGCGACAATCGCCGGCGGCCTCGCACACAGGGCAATCCAAGGGATGGTTGGTCAGCAGCAACTCGAGGATGAACTTGCGAAGCTTGGCGATCTTCTCCGTGTGAGTCTGGATCTTCATGCCCGCAGCGACCTTGGTGCCGCAGGCGGCCATAGGTCCGCGCGCTCCCTCGACCTCTACCAGGCACATGCGGCAGGCGCCGTAGGCCTCCATGCGGCTGTCGTAGCAGAGCGTGGGGATATCCACTCCCCCGGCCCGAGCCACCTCGAGGATGGTCTGTCCCGGCTTGGCCTGGACCTCTCGGCCGTTGAGGGTCAGGGTGATCGCTTCCTGCCCGTTTGCACCACCAGCGGGGGACATCAGGACCTCCTCACGGCGTCGAACCGACACTTCTCGAAACACGCGCCACACTTGATGCACAGATCTTGATCGATCACGTGGGCCACTTTACGCTCCCCCCAGATGGCCTCTACCGGACATGCCCGGGCGCAGGCGCGACAGCCCGTACAGGCCACAGGATCGATGGAATACGTGGTCAGGACCGGGCACGCCCCTGCCCGGCATTTCCTCTCGAGCACGTGCTCGCGAAACTCCTCGGGAAAGTACTTGAGAGCGGTGAGAACCGGGTTCGGGGCCGTGGCACCCAGCCCGCACAAGGAGCCGGTCCTCACCTGCTGAGAGATGTCCTCGAGGAACGTCAGGTCCTCCAGCGTCCCTGTGCCTTCGCAGATCTTGTCCAGGATCCCCAGCATCCGCTTGGTGCCGATGCGGCAGGGCGGGCATTTGCCGCAACTCTCCTGCTGGGTGAAGCTCAGGAAATAGCGGGCCGTGTCCACGATGCAGTTGTCTTCATCGATGACGATCATTCCCCCCGAGCCCACGATGGCTCCTGTCTGGTTGATCGTCTCATAATCTACGGGCAGGTCGAGAAGCGACGCGGGCAGACAGCCACCGGAGGGCCCCCCCATCTGCACGGCCTTGAAGGCTTTGTTCTTCTTGACCCCTCCTCCGACACCGAAGATGACCTCCCGAAGAGTCATGCCCATGGGGACCTCGGCCAGGCCGGTCCGGTTCACCTTCCCGGCGAGAGCGAACACCTTGGTGCCCTTGGATCGCTCGTATCCACGGGAGGCGAACGCTTCTGCACCGTTGAGGATGATCCAAGGGACCACCGCCAGCGTCTCCACGTTGTTGATGTTGGTCGGACGTTCCCAGAGCCCGGATTCGGCCGGATACGGCGGCCGCAGCCGGGGCATGCCCCGATCGCCCTCGATGGATTCCATCATGGCGGTCTCTTCGCCACAGACAAAGGCCCCCGCGCCTTCCTTGATCTTCAGGTGAAAGGAGAAGTCGGAGCCCATGATGTTGTCGCCCATGAGACCGCGCTCCTCGGCGGCGGTCATGGCTATCTTGAGTCGGCGCATGGCCAGCGGATACTCCGCCCGCACGTAGATGTAGCCGGTGCTCGCCCCGATGGCGTAAGCCCCGATGGCCATGCCTTCGAACACCGCGTGGGGGTCGCCCTCCAGCACCGAGCAGTCCATGAAGGCGCCCGGGTCACCCTCATCCCCGTTGCAGATGAAGTACTTGACCCCGTCCGGAGGAGTGTTGGCGGCCGCGAACTTCCATTTTTGACCGGTGGGGAAGCCCGCCCCTCCGCGGCCGCGCAGCCCTGAAGCGAGGATCTCGTCGATGACTTCCTGCGGGGTCATGCTCGAGAGGACCTTGTAGAGGGCCTGGTAGCCATCCGCCTCGAGATAGTCCTCGATGTCCTCGGGATCGATGACGCCCACGTGCCGCAGGGTGAGCTTCTCCTGCCGCTCGAAGAACGCGTCGAACTCGGTGGGGCCCGCGTCGGTGCGAACGATCCACTTGTCGATGGGCTCGCCGCCCATGATGTGCTTGGTGATGATCTCGTCCACCATGGCCGGGGTAACCTGCCCATAGGTGACCTGGTGGCGAGAACCGTTCAGACTCATGTGTACTTCCACCAGCGGGTCCATGGCGCAAAGCCCCTGACAGCCTGTGCCTGTGACCGCGGCGCAAGGATGGGGACAATCGTCTTCCCGAGGACGGATGACAGCCATGACGCCGGTCTGCGCCAGCTTCTCCTCGAAGGCCCGCAGGACCTCGCGGCTTCCTGCCGCCACCCCTCCGGTGCCCATGCATATGCGGATATCGACGTCGGGGATGGTGCGCCGCCGCCTCCCCGGCGCCGGCCTGACGAGTACGCGCTCCAGGGTCGTCATGCGGCGCCCTTCTCCGCCTCGCCCCCGCGCACGGCCACTGCGAGTTCGGCTTCCGCGAACTCCCGCACCACGGTCGCGGCCGTGTCGGGGGTGAGCTTACCGTGGGCTCGGTCGTTGACCATGACCACGGGAGCCATACCGCAGGCGCCTACGCAATGCACCTCTTCGATGGTGAAGAGCATGTCCTCAGTGTTCTCACCGGCTTGTATCCCCAAATAGCGCTCGATCTCCCGCGAGATCAGGGGAGCCCCAGACACGTGACAAGCGGTACCGTGGCAACAGCGGATCGTGTTCTTGGCGTGAGGCTTCAGACGGAACTGGGAGTAGAAAGTGGCCACTCCCAAAGCCTTGCTGAGCGGCTCGCCGGCCGCCTGGGCCACCCGAGCCATGACATCCCGGGGCAACCACCCATAGATCGCTTGCGCCCCCTGCAAAAGGGGGACCAATGCCCCCCTTTCTCCTTCATAGTGCCCCAGCAGCTTGCTGAACTGTTCCTCTAGTGCTTGTTCGCTCACATCACCACCCGTGGGTCCGACGGCCAGCCCAATATGGTCGCGCCTGCTCCCCCCCACACGTCCCCCGGCTATTGTAGCTCGGTGCCCATACAGGATACACAGATTCGCAGGGCTCTGCCCGGGGCAGCCCCGGGGCGCCCGGGTCAGGCTTCGAGGCCTGAGGTTTCCCGCCGCTTCGCCTCAGCGAAGCTCTCGCCGGCCTGAAATGAACTGCGTACGAACGGCGCCGCGTGGACCTGCAGCCCCAGTCCCTCGCCCCACTCGCGGTACCCCTCGAAGACCTTCGGGTCGACGTACTCCACCACCGGCAGGTGGCACGAGGAGGGCCGCAGATACTGTCCTATGGTCACCACAGCCACTCCGACCGCCCGAGTCTCGGCCAGCACCTCAACGACCTCCTCGAGGGTCTCCCCCAGTCCCACCATGAGCCCGGTCTTCACCATGCTGCGTCCCTCGGTGGCGGCCTGCCGCAGCACCGACAACGAACGCTCGTAGTCGGCTTGAGGGCGCACCACCGGGTACAGCCGGGGCACGGTCTCGAGGTTGTGGTTGAACACCTCCGGGGTCTCCGCAAGCACCTGGGCGACGCACGCCCGATCGCCGCCGAGATCGGGTACCAGGACCTCGATCGTCGCTCGAGGCGCGGCCGCCCGGATGGCCCTGATGGTGGCCACGTAGTGCCCGGCGCCACCGTCCGGCAGGTCGTCTCTGGTCACGGAGGTCACAACGGCGTGCCGCAGCCCCAGGCGCGCAACGGCGTCGGCCACCTGGGCCGGCTCGTCAGGGTCCAGCGGCGCCGGCGCCGAACTGGTCACCCCGCAGAAACCACACTCACGCGTACACACGTCGCCCATGATGAGGAAGGTAGCCGTCCCCCTGCCGAAGCACTCCCCCAGGTTGGGGCACAGGGCGCTTTCACAGACGGTATGGAGGCCGCGCCGGCGCAGTAGGCCCTCCATGCTGCGGAGCGCCGCCGCGTCGGGAAGGCGCTTCTTGAGCCAGTCCGGCTTGCGGCCGGGACCCGGCTCCGCCGGCCCCGCGCCGCCGGGCAGGCGGGGACGATCCTGCGGGTCCGTCATGTCTGCCCGTCCCTGCCGAGCACGCTCTCTGCCGCGTCGACAGCTTGGCGCATCACCTCGGCGAGAGGCATTCCCAGTTTCCCGGCGGCGGCCGCAGCCTCCTCATATTCGGGGGCGAGGCTCACCAGGCGGCCGCCCCACCGACCCCACTTGACTGCCACATCCTGCCCATCCACATCCACCTTCACCCTGCCCCGCTCGGCCACATAGCGGCCGAGCACGGACCGGCGCACGCCGAGCGTCCCCGTCTCGGCGAAGAGCATTCCCACCACCTCCGCCTCCAAAGCCGGCGTCACCAGGGCGTGCAGCACGACTCCCGGACGGTCCTTCTTCATGTGGGCAGCGACGGTCCACACGTCAAGAGCACCCGCCTCGCGCAGCAGGCGCTGCGTGTATCCGATGATCTCCGGCGACACGTCATCCAGATTCGTTTGCAGCTCGACGACGACCCCGTCCCCCCACTCGCCCGGCCCGGAGGGCGCGTCTGAGGCCTGCCCCAGAACCGCGCGCAGGACGTTCGGCCCATGTTCCAGCTTCATCGTCCCGGCCCCGTAGCCGATGGCCGTTATGTTCATCGTCGGCGCGGGACCCTGCCGCGCCGCCAACAGGCTCACCAGCAAGGCCCCGGTAGGCGTTGTCAGCTCCCTCATCTCCGGACCGCCTATCACCTGGAAGCCGGTGAGCAGCTTCACCGTGGCCGGAGCGGGCACGCCCATACGGCCGTGGGCGATCTCCACTGTGCCTCCGCCCACCGGTATGGTGCCCACGACCACCTCGTCGATGCCCAGCGCCTCGACCAGCGCGAAGGTGCCGATCACATCCACCAGCGTGTCCGCCGCGCCCACTTCGTGGAAATGGATGTCTTTCACCGAGCACCCGTGGATCTCCGCCTCCACCTCGGCGAGACGACCAAGGGCGGTTCGAGCCTGTTCTTTCACCTTGTCCGAGACGGCTGCCCTGCCGACGACTGCGAGCATCTCCGGCAGGTGACGAAGCGGCGGCGCCTGCTCTGCCCGGACGTTCACCCGGGTGCAGGCCAACCCCCACTCGGTGACACGCGCCACGTCCACAGCCACGCCTTCGAGATCCAGCGAGACCACGACCCGACGCAGCGCCGACTCCGCCGCCTCTCCCCCTGCGTCGATCAGCGACGCGAGCATCATGTCACCGGACAGACCGGACCAGGGGTCGAGAAACAGAAGGTTTTTGACCATCACGCCCCTCCTTGGGCAGTTACGGTTGCATTCTCGCATGCCCCCGCATACACTGCGAGCGTACGACGGCCGGTCCCGCTCCCCCGACTTGAAACAGTGGTGCATGCGTGACGCAGAGGCGACTCGCCGACTACATCGGAATCACGGTCCGCAGGATCCGCTCAGACCGCGGCTTCACGCTGCAGGCTCTCGCCGACGAATCCGGCGTCTCCAAGAGCTATTTGGGCGACATCGAGAAGGGCCGCAAGAACCCTACCACCGATGTGATCGAAGCCATCGCTGAAGCTCTGGGCGTGCCGGCGCGCGAACTTCTCTACCATGCCGCACTCGACGAGGAGGACCCGTTCCTCCAGCCGGAGCAGCTGACTCTTGAGGACACGGCCGAGGAAGACGCCGAGACCCGGGAACTCTCGCACCTGGCCCGGCGCATGAGGCCCACCGACCGCCGCTTCGTGCTCGATCTGGCCCGCCGGCTGTCGCGCTAGCGGCACAAGGCGGCGGCAGTCCTAGTAGCCCAACTCGTCCAGGCGGTCGTCGTCGATGCCGTAGTAATGGGCGATCTCGTGGATCACCGTATGTCGGACCTGCTCGCGGATCTCGTCCTCGTCGTCCCCGGTGAATCGCTCTAGCGGCTTCTGAAAGATGGTGATCCGGTCGGGAAGGGCCGAGTACCCACTTCCCCGGAGCGTCAGCGGAACCCCCACGTAGAGCCCGAGCAGTTGGTCTTTGTCGCGGGGCGACAATCCTGCCTCCTCCAGGTCTTCGCGGCTGGGCCAATCGTCGATAGTCACCTCGACGTTCTCCATCCGCTCGAGAAACTCCTCGGGCAGGGAGTCGAGAGCCTCGGCGACCAGTTCGGCGAAAAGCCCCTCGTCCACGTCAGAGCCCCTCGTCCACGTCAGAGCCCCCATCCCCGTACAGGATCTCGAGTAGCGCCCGCGCGGCTGCACCCCGGTGAGAGACGCGGTCCTTGTCCGCCGGAGACGCCTGGGCCAGCGTGAGATCCCAGTCCTCCGGCTGGAACACCGGGTCGTACCCGAATCCGTCGTCGCCGCGAGGAGCCAAGGTAATGGACCCGCGTGTGACCCCCTCGACCTCGACGATCCTGCGCATCTCTGCGGGGGATCCGCGCCCTGCCGCTCCGGCCTGCGCTCTGCCGCCGGGCGACGCCCCGCCCGTCGCGGCCGTGTCTACCGGGGTGACGAGACACAAAGCGCAGACGAACCGAGCACTCCGTTCGGGCGCGCCGGACAGCTCGCCAAGCAGTTTGGCGACGTTGTCCGCATCCGTCGCCCGCTCGCCGGCGAAACGGGCAGAGAAGATGCCCGGCCGTCCGCCGAGAGCGGCCACCTCCAGTCCCGAGTCATCCGCGAGCACTGCTTCATCACCGCCGAGAGTGTCGAACACGGCCTGCGCCTTCAATCGAGCGTTGATGGCGAACGTCTCACCGGTCTCGGGCGGCAGGTCGATCCCCTCTGGCAGGAGAACGACGTGGAGAGCCCCCGCCAAGAGGCGGTCGAACTCCCGGACCTTGCCGGCGTTGCGGGTGGCCAGGACGACCGATGGGCATCTCCTCACGGCCGGGTGGAGTTCCCGTTGCCGAAGTAGGCTTGGGCAATCACCGCCGACTGGGAGTCCTTGATGCGCCCGATACCGGCCTCAGCCAACTCGAGAAGGGCGTCGAACAACGGCCGCTCGAAGGGCGCCGTCTCGGCCGTGGCCTGGATTTCGATGAGGCGGCCGTTGCCGGTCATGACCACGTTCATGTCCACCTCAGCGACGGAGTCCTCTTCGTACTCCAGATCCACTCGGGCCTGACCGCCCACCACACCCACGCTGACAGCGGCAACCGAGTCGGCAAGCGGCAGGCTCCTCATCACCCGCCCGTCGACCGCGCGTTTACACGCCAGGTGCAGCGCCAGGTAACCGCCCGAGACGGCCACACAGCGCGTCCCTCCATCGGCCTCAATTACGTCGCAGTCGATGTAAACGGTCCGCTCACCCAGAGCCTTCATGTCGGTGACGGCCCGCAGGCTGCGGCCGATGAACCGCTGGATCTCCACGGTGCGCCCGTCCTGACGTCCGCGCACCGCCTCCCGAGGGGTCCGCTCCCGGGTGGAACTGGGAAGCAGAGAGTACTCGGCGGTCAACCACCCTTCGCCGCTGCCCCGCCGCCAAGCGGGGACACCGTTGACGATCTGCGCGGAGCACAGAACCCTCGTACCCCCGAGTTCCATGAGGACCGACCCGTCGGCGGTGCGCACGAAGTCTGGGGTGATCCGCAGCGGGCGCAGCTCAGCGGCCCCGCGGCCACCCGGCCTCTCGGAAACGGTCATGTGCGCTCCACCTCTCTGATGGGCAACTGCAAGAAGCGGGCCCCCACCTCTCGGAACTCCTCGGGATCGCCGGTGGTGAGAAAACGATACTCGCCCTCTCGTTCCGTGTCGTTGCTCATGGACTTGCGCGCCAGGATCTCCCCGACCTCCTGCGCGGTCTCTTCGGCGGAGTTGATGAGGGTCACCCGGGGGCCCAGCAGCCGCCGGAGCATGGGAGTGATCAAGGGATAGTGGGTGCAGCCGAGGATCACGGTATCCACGCTGGCGGCCTTCAACTGGGAGGTGGCTTCACGGGCGGCGCCCTCGGCCTCCTCGGAGAAGACGTCGCCTCCCTGGATCAACGGGGCCAGACGCGGGCTGGCGATAACGAACACCTCGAGACCGGCGTCCAGCGTGTGCAGCGCGTTCTGATAGGCATTGGAACGGACAGTCGCCTCCGTGGCCAGCAACCCCACGCGACGTTCGCGGGTGGCCTGAACCGCCGCTCGTGCCCCGGGCATGACGACACCCACGATGGGAGTGGCAAAAGACGACTGGAGCTGAGGCAGCGCCGCGGCCGCGGCCGAGTTGCAGGCCACGACGATGAGCTTGACGTCTTCGCTGGCCAGTCGCGCGGCCGCCGCGAAGGCAAGCCGGCGCACTTCGGCCAAGGGCTTAGGCCCGTAGGGGAAGTTCCCCGTGTCACCCAAATAGATGAAGTCTTCGTGCGGGAGGTTGACCAGGCATTCGTGCAGAACGGTCAGCCCGCCAACCCCCGAATCGAAGACGCCGATAGCTCTTGGGTCGGGGACTGGGCTGATCTCTTCGGTCA
This sequence comes from uncultured Actinomycetota bacterium, assembly GCA_963843515.1. Taxonomy (GTDB): domain Bacteria; phylum Actinomycetota; class Thermoleophilia; order RBG-16-64-13; family RBG-16-64-13; genus CAIQPS01. The sequence goes on along the minus strand of CAWJKH010000006.1, from coordinate 205,545 downwards.
TGGCCAGGCGATTCTACCAAACGCCCGTGCCCGGCCCCTCACTCGACGTGCAGGTCCACGCCTCCGTACCGGTAGACGTAGCTCGGTACCACGGTATTGAGCCGAGCCACCAGTTGCCGTTCGAGCAAGCTGTCGAGCAGCGCCTGCACTCCTCCCCTGGACTGCGCCAACTTGGCCTCGATCTGGCCCATTGTCATCCCATGCCGTCGAGTCTGAAGAAGATCGATCAACTGCCGCTGCTCGTCACTCAGACTCAACAGCGCGGGCGCCTCAGGGCGACCGATGCTGGGACGCTGGTTCTTCGTGTCACGACTGGTGGCTTGGTGCCACACGTCCGGTCGGGGACTCACGTCGGCCTCCTTACCCGCCGCCCAAGCGACGTGGCTTCCCGAAAGCGGTCGCCTATCTTATGCTCCGCGCACGACCGGCCCAAACCTCCGAGCCCGTCTTGTTCAGCTTGCTTTCAGATGACTTCGTCCCGGCCCGTGTTGCGGAAGAAATACAGCGATATGAGGATCATCAGGCCCGAGTAGAGCCATACCACCGCGTACTGGGTCCCGGCCGGCATGTACCCTTTGGCGATATCGATGGCGACGCCGGCAAGCACAGGAGCGACGATGTTGGCGAGGCCGCGCATCATGGAGAACATGCCGGTGAACTGACCCACGTGCTCTTTGGGCATGAGTTTCATCAAGATGGCATAGGGAAGCGTCAAGACGATGGACCCGCCCAGGCCGAAGATAGGCAGGAAGATGAAGGCCCACTTGATGTCCCTGAGGAAGAAGCCCAACAGACAGCCACCAAGAAACACGAGCAGCCCCACACGCATCAGCCGGAAGCGCCCATACCTGTCTGCCAGGTAGCCGCTCGCCAGAGCCGCGACCATATAGGTGACCCCCACCAGTCCGAACAGCAGTGCACCCGTCTGGGTGGTGGACCCCAGGGTGTTGATGAAGTACAGCATCATGAAAGGTCGTAGGCCGGCGAGGGTCGACTCCCACAGGAACGTGGCCACCATGAAGCGACGTATCGGCTTGTTCTCTATGGTGGAGGTCCAGATGCGCTTGATCTCCCCCCAGATGCCCTCCCGTTTGGGTGGCTGGTAAGTACTCTCCGGCTCGGGCTCGCGGATCCTCACGATGGTCATGTACGTGAAGACCATTATGAGCACGCCGTTAATGACGAAGGGCAGCGGCTCCCAGCGGTAGAACAGGAAGCCGGCCACCACCATACCCAGGAACATCCCGCCCCCGCGCATGAAGGCCTGGTAGCCCTGCACCTTCCCGGCGCTGCTCCCAGGGGTGACGTCGGCGATGAGCGACTGATAGGGCGACGTGTAGAAGTGGTAGGCGCAAAAGAACGCGAACGTGGAGATGGCTATGGGGGCATACCCGGGCTGGAAGGGCGCCAGCATGAGGGCAGCGGCCATGAAGGGCGCGGCGAAAATCATGAAGGGCTCGCGCCGTCCCCAGCGCTTCGTCCAGATGCGGTCGCTCACGACCCCCACCCACAGGGGGATCAGAGCAGAAAAGATGCCCTCTCCACCGATGGCGAAGCCGATGAGGGTGGCAGACGAGGTGTACCGGCTCAGAATGACCGGCAGATAGCTGGTAACCAGAGAAAGCGCGGTGGCGAAGCCCAGGGTGGGCAGCACAAGAACGAGCATCGTCCGAACGCTCATCTTGTCCCGGATGGTCGCGCCCTGCACTAGCCAGCCTCCCCTGGTCTGCTCGGAGCCAGACCGGATTCTACCAAAGCCGGGTTGCCACCCGATACGCCGCGCGGGTGGTACGGGGGGGATGAAGAGGGGCGGCGCGGACGGCAAAAGCCGTCCGCGCCGCCCCGTCCCATTCGTCAGCCCCGCTGCCCCGGTCCGCCTCCGCCTTCACCCTGCCGGTTCGCGCCCCAGGCGCCACGCCTGCCGCTGCGCGCCGGAGTCGAGGGAGTCAGCGGGCGTTCTTCAGGTTCTGAGCCACGAAGTCCCAGTTCGCCAGGCTGCTCAGGAAGGTCTCCACATACTTGGGCCGGAGGTTCCGATAGTCGATGTAGTAAGCGTGCTCCCACACGTCCACGGTCAGCAGCGCCGTCTGCCCGTGCTTGAGGGGCAGGTCGGCATTGCCGGTCTTGGTGACCGTGAGACCGCCACTGTCCAGAACCAGCCAGGCCCACCCGGACCCGAACTGTCCCACCGCGGCCGCCGTCAGCTCCTTTTTGAAGTCATCGAACGAGCCGAAGGCGGCGTCGATGGCCTTAGCGAGGTCACCAGAAGGCGCCCCTCCGCCGCCGGGCTTCATGCAGTTCCAGTAGAACGTATGGTTCCACACCTGGGCGGCGTTGTTGAAGAGGGGACCCTCCGCGACAGCGATGATGTTCTCGAGCGATTTGCCGGCATTATCGGTGCCGTCGATGAGCCCGTTGAGGTTGGTCACGTAGGCGTTGTGATGCTTGTCGTGGTGATACTCGAGCGTCTCCTGGCTCAGGTATGGAGCCAGCGCATCCTTGGCATAAGGCAGATCGGGCAATGTGAATGCCATCTCTCACTCCTTCTGGCGCATCGTTGTGCGGTCTTACGGCTCCTACCCCCGGAGGGTGGCGCGACAAACCTGCGCTCACACTCGGGGGGAGATCCCCTTGGCCCGGATGAACCGGCGAATGACGTCGGATAGGCGCGGCTCCCCGGTCTCGGACATCTCGTAGGCGACCTGCACCAGCGGCTTGTCGATCTTGATGAGGCTGCCCAGCGAGAAGGGGGTGGCGCTCACAACCAGGTCGGCCGGTACCGCATTGATGGTGGCTTCCAGATCGCTTAGCTGCTCCGCGTAGTAACCAAGCGCCGGTAGGATGGGCCCCAGATGAGGGTAGAGCGAGTAGGTGTCAACCAGCCGTCCCCGGGCGTAAGGCCGAGGATCGATGATCTCCGCCGCCCCGAAATGCCGCGCCGCCTGGAAGCCGGCACCGGTGGCCATCCCTCCATGCGTGAGGGTAGGCCCATCCTCTACCACCAGCACCTTGCTTCCGTAGATCCGCCCGCTCTCCGTGGCGGTGATGTCCGAGTCGGCCCGCACGATTGTCGCTCGTGGGTTCGTGGCCCGCACATTCGCCTCCACCTGCTCCACGCCGCTTGGAGGGGCACTGCTCACCTTGTTGATGACCACCACATCCGCCCGGCGAAGGTTCACCTCGCCCGGATGGTAGGCCAGCTCATGCCCTGGCCGGAACGGGTCGACAACGACGACCTCCAGGTCGGAGCGCAGGAACGAGAAGTCGTTGTTGCCGCCATCCCAGATGATGACCGACGTCGAGTTCTCCACCTCGGCGACGATGGCTTGGTAGTCCACCCCCGCCCACACGTCGAGTCCGCGGCGGATGTGAGGCTCGTAATCCTCCCGCTCCTCCACGGTGGCGTCGTACCGGTCCAGGTCTTCCAGGCTGCTGAAGCACTGAACGCGCTGGGCGACGAGATCGCCGTACGGCATGGGGTGCCGGATCACCGCCGGCCGAAGACCTTCGCGAAGAAGGAAGTCGGCGATGAAGCGCGAGACCGGGCTCTTGCCCGCACCCGTCCGCACGGCCAACACCGAGATGACCGGCACCGCGCACGGTATCGCGGTACTGCCCGGACCCAGCAGTCCGAAGTCCGCGCCGGCCGCCAGCACGCGCGACGCCTGGTGCATCACGAACTCGTGAGACACGTCGCTGTAAGCAAATATCACCTGGTCGACGCTCTGCTCGGCGATGAGGCTCTCCAGTTCGGTTTCGGGGAGGATAGGGATACCTTCCGGATAGTGCGGTCCCGCCAACTGCGGTGGGTAGGTGCGGCGGTCGATGCCCGGGATCTGGGTGGCTGTAAAGGCGACCACGCGGGTTCCAGGGTCATCGCGATAGACCACGTTGAAGTTGTGGAAATCGCGCCCGGCGGCGCCCATAATGACCACTCGCTTCTGCTTCACCGGGGCCTCCTGTCCGCTCCCTCTCGGGAGTGCGGCTTCGCGACGGTGCCTACCATCACTCCACTACCGCATTCTAAATGGCCGAGGCCCCTTCCGAAAGGAAGGAGCCCCGCGTTAGCAGCCCTATAAGCCGGATTCTGTCCGGCGGTCCCGAGGAACGTAGTCCCTCGACGTACCGCTTGGGTAACCATCTATCTGCGGCCGACCGTTACCGGACGGCTCATGCGGCCAACCCGGAGGCTCGGGCGAGCAACCCTCGAGCGCCTCCATATTCGGCCTTGCACCGGGTGGGGCTTGCCTGGCCGCCGTGTCACCACGGCGCCGGTGCGCTCTTACCGCACCATTTCACCTTCGCAGCCGGCGAAGCCGGCGTGCTGTGTCATTTCTGTTGCGCTTTCCCTAGGGTTTCCCCCGCTGGACGTTATCCAGCACCCTGCTCTATGGTGTCCGGACTTTCCTCGAAGACCCGCCCGAGGGCGCATCCCCGCGGCTACCCGGGCTGCGCCGGAAGTATATACCAGCGGCATTTCACAGGTTGTCCCATGGCGAGGCCGCCTTCGGTGCACCGCCCTGGAAAGGATCGTCTTCGGTGGCGCAAGGCACCTTGCTCAGGTCCTCGGGGATGGGACACGACGCGGCGAAGTGACAAGCTGCCAGGTGCCCGGGCTGGACCTCCACCAAGGGCGGCTCCTGCTCGGTACAAACAGGCTGAGCAATGGGGCAACGAGTGTGGAACCGGCAGCCGCTCGGGGGATCGATGGGGCTGGGGACATCGCCCTCGAGGATGATCCGTCTCCTCTGCCGCTGCTTTTCCGGATCCGGCACTGGGACCGCGGACAGCAGCGACTGCGTGTACGGGTGATGGGGGCTGTTGTATACCTCGCGCCAGCCGCCTATTTCCACGATCTTGCCCAGGTACATGACCGCGACTCGGTCACAGATATGCCTGACCACCGCCAGGTCATGTGCGATGAATAGATACGTCAGTCCGAATTCTTCCTGCAGTTCCTCGAGCAGATTGATGATCTGGGCCTGTATCGACACATCCAGGGCAGAAACGGGCTCGTCACAGATGATCATCTTCGGGCGCAACATGAGGGCCCTGGCGATACCGACACGCTGGCGCTGCCCGCCCGAGAACTCGTGAGGATAGCGATTGATGTGCTCGGGATTAAGCCCCACGATCTTGAGCATATGCTTGGCGCGCTCCTGCCGCTCCTTCCGCGTCCCCATGCGGTGGATGACCATTGGCTCCGCCATGATCTCCCCGAAGGTCATGCGGGGATTGAGAGAGGCATAGGGGTCCTGGAAGATGAAGGCCACCTCTCGCCGGTATTTTTTAAGGTCCTTGTTGTTCAGCGCCCTGACGTCGAGGTCGCCGAACCGTATGCTTCCGGCGCTGGCCTGGAGCAGCCGATTGATGCAGCGGCCGGTGGTCGACTTCCCACATCCGGATTCACCCACGATGCCTAGGGTCTCCCCCTCGTTCACGGTGAATGACACGTCTTCGACGGCCTTCACGGTCTTGCCCAGACGGGAGAGGATGACCCCCTGACCGACCCAGAAGTGCTTGGTGAGATGTTCCACCTCCAGCAAAGGGGCCATTTACGGCTCTCCGATCACGCAGTACTCGGCCTGAGCCAGAAACTCGGGCTCGCTGGAGAAGTGGCATGCCGAGAGATGCCCGCTCCCGACATCGAGCAACGGCGGCTCGACAGTCCGGCAGATCTCCTTCGCGTACGCGCACCGCGGCCGGAACGAACACCCCTCCGGAAGATGGATAAGGCTGGGCGGCAACCCCTTGATGGGAATGAGCCTGCCCTTCTCCTCGACATCGTGGCGGGGGTTGCTGTGCAGCAATCCCCACGTGTACGGATGCAGAGGCGTGTAGAACACTTGATCCGCAACGCCGAACTCGACCGCCTTGCCTGCGTACATCACCAGCACCCGATCGGCCATGTCGGCGACGACCCCCAAGTCGTGGGTGATCATGATAGTGGCCGACTCGGTGCGGGACTGGATCTCCTGCATCAATTCGAGGATCTGCGCCTGGATGGTCACATCCAGCGCTGTTGTGGGCTCGTCGGCAATGAGCACATCGGGACCGCAGGCTAGAGCCATGGCTATCATCGCCCGTTGCCGCATGCCCCCGGAGAATTCATGGGGATAGTCGCGCGCTCGCTCAGCCGCACGGGGGATCCCCACCCGGTCGAGGAGCTCGACGGCGGCCGCCCACGCTTCCTTCTTGGAGGCCCCTTTGTGGATGCGTATCGGCTCCGAGATCTGCCTCCCTATGCGGTAGACCGGGTTCAGCGAAGTCATCGGATCCTGGAAGATCATGGCGATGCGGTTACCGCGCAGCCTGCGCTGCTCTTTCTCGGCCATGCCGAGAATACTCACGCCCCTGAAGCGGATGTCCCCGCCCACCACCTTACCCGGCGGCTCCTGAATGAGGCGCATGATGGAAAGCGCCGTCACCGACTTGCCCGAGCCCGATTCCCCGACGATGGCGAGAGTCTCGCTCGGCTCGAGACTGAATGTGACTCCGTCGACGGCCTTCACCACCCCGTCCGGGGTGAAGAAGTGCATGTGCAGGTCGTCGACTTCGAGCAGCGGAGCCAAGGCTACTCCTTCAACTTGACGTCGAGGGCGTCGCGCAGCCCATCACCGAGAAGCACGAATGCCAGCACGGTGGTGATGATCGCGACGCCGGGGTAGAGCATCAGCCAGGGGGCCGAGAACAGATACGAGCGCGATTCGGACAGCATCCCTCCCCACGACGGCGAGGGTGGCTGCACACCCATTCCCAGGAAACTGAGGGCTGCTTCGGTCAGGATGGCGAAGCCCACGGTCATAGTGGCAACCACGATGATGGGGGAAATGGCGTTGGGCATGATGTGCCGGAACAGGATCCGCCTCGTGGACGCGCCCATCGATCGGGCCGCGTCGACGTATTCGTTCTGCTTCACCCCAAAGATCGAACTGCGGAACACGCGGGCGATGCTGGGCCAGCCGAGGATCCCTATGGCCAGAAAGACATTCTGCACGCCCTTGCCCAAGACCGCGATCAGCACGACCGAAAACAAGATGTAGGGAAAGGCCAGAAACACATCGGCCGTTCGCATGATGACCGAGTCCCACCAACCTCCGTAGTAGGCTGCTATCGCCCCGGCGATCAAGCCGACGGCCACCATGATCGCCACCGCGACGACCCCCACCATCAGCGATATCTGTGCGCCGAATATCACTCGCGCGGCGATGTCCCTCCCCAGCGTGTCGGTACCCATCGGATGGGCTCGCGAGGGGGGATTCAGTTTGAGTTCTGCCACTTTTGAGGTGTCGATGAAGGTCGGATCGCCAAGAACACGTGAGACCCAGAGGTTGGCCGTCGCGGCGATGAGGATGACGATGATGATCCAGCACAGCCCGGCGACCGCCAACCGGTTCTTGCGCAGCCGGCGCCAGGCGTCGGCACGCAAGGTGCGGCCCTCACCCATGCTGTCCGGTTCGGGGCTTTCGATGGCGCCTGGGGCGACCCCCTTGGCAGGGACTTCAGCCATGGATTGCGGGTCGCTCATCGCGCACTGACTTCCACTCGGCTACTCGACAGTACGCGTATAGCGGATGCGGGGGTCCATGAATGCATAGCTGATGTCGGCCAGTAGATTGAGCACCATGACCATCAAGACGATGATGAGGGTCCCGCCGGTCACGATCGGCCAATCGAGATTGTTGATGGCATTGAAGATGGTCCAGCCCACTCCGGGCCAGTTGAACACGGTCTCGGTGAGGATGGTCCCTCCCAGCATGGCCCCCAGGTCTATCGCCAAGAAGGTGATCACCGGAATCATGGCGTTCCGCATGGAGTGCCGCCATACGACCTGGCTCCCCGTAAGGCCCTTCGCCTTTGCAGTCCGGATGTAGTCCTGACCCTGAACCTCGAGGAGCTGGCTGCGGGTGATCCTGGCTGCATAGGCCATCGACACGGCGGCCAGCGTGAATGCCGGAAGGATGACATGAGACCAGAAGGACAATCCACCTTCACCCATTCCTGTTATTGGAAGGTATGGCAGACCCCACTGTTGAAACTTGATCCCGAAGAGGACCTGTAGGCCCATACCCAGCCAGAACACGGGCAGGGAGACGAGGATCGACGTGCTGAACGTCACGAGCATGTCCCAGAACGAATAGCGCTTGACCGCCGAGAGTATCCCCGCCGAGATCCCCAGCAGCGCCTCGATGATGATGGCCACGGCCGCGAGCTTGAACGTGTTTGGGAACGAGTCGCGGAGGATGTCCGTGACAGGCCGCTGCAATTGATACGAATTGCCGAGGTCCCCCTGGAACAGCTTGACCATGTATCGGTAGTACTGCACGTACAGGGGCTTGTCGAGCCCGAATTCCTTGGTCACCTGGGCGCGAACGTTGTCAGGGACGTTCCTCTCGCCGGCGATCATCCTAATGGGGTCCCCGGGGACCACCGCGGGAGAGTGCAGCAGGAAAAGCAGGATAGTCACCCCGATGAACACGGGGATGAACTGCAGAATCCGTCGACCGATATATGCGAGCACTTGCTTGTCTTCCGATGATCTCGTTCACACAAGGAGCGGTAGGATGCCTCGCGGCATCCTACCGCTCCATTGCTCTACTTACTTACGTCAACTCGGTCCTTCGAACACACCTTCAGCTACAGATCACAGCGAAACCCACAGCGTGTCCCAGTTCCAGTACAGCATCGAGCTGAAATAGGCATCGTGCAGCTTGTCAGAGGTGACGTCGTAGTGGCTGTAGTACATGATCGGGATGTCGGGGCAGTAGTCGCCGATCTGCTTGACCGTCGCTTTTTCCATCTCCAGACCCTTCGCCGGGTCGGCCTGCGACCGAGCGTCACTGATCGCCTTGTCGATCTCGGGCACCTCAACGTGGGAGTAGTTGTTGCCTCCCTCGCTGTGGTACAGGTTGAAAGTGATGTTGTCGATGGCAGGATAGTCCTCGATCCAGCCGCTGCGGCCGATGAAGAAGGTAGGGCCGCCTTCGCCGGCCTTCGCCCAGTAGTCCTTCGCGGGCGAGCCGTCGAGCGTCGTGTTGATGCCGATGGCCTTCAGGTCGGCCTGCACGAGCTGCATGACCGGCCCATGGTCGGCGTTGTTGTTGAAGGAGAGCGCGATGGTGGGCAGACCCTGACCGCCTGGATAGCCGGCCTTGGCAAGGGCGGCCTTGGCAGCTTCGACGTCGTACTTGGCGTACTGGAAGGCACCCTCCTCATAGCCGGGAGTGCCAGGAGGAATGATGTTGGTGGCCACCTGCCGCGTGCCGTCATACAAGGTGTCGACGATGGCCTGCCGGTTGACCGCGAGGCAGAGCGCCTGCCGCAGATCCGCATTCTTGAATAGGTCGTTCTGCGTGTTGATGACGACCTCATAGATCCCCAGGATATTTCCCCACAGTACCTGCTTGCCGGGGGCCGCGAGATAGCCATCGTCACTCTTGCCGTACTTAGCGACCGCATCCTTGAACTGCCCGGTGGGCAGATGGGCGTAGTCAAGATTACCGGCCTGGAAATCGAGATAAGCCGTAGGGTCGTCCTTGTAGATCTTGAAATCTATGCCGTCGATATGCGGCTTGGTGCCAGGGTATTCCGCCCACTTGACTACCTTGATGTACTCGTTGTGTTTCCACGGCTCAACCATCTTGAAGGCGCCATTGCCAAGAGGCATCTCTGCATATGCCTTGGGGTCCGCCTCCACGGCCTCTTTGCAGACCGGGTAAAGCATCGGCATGGCACAGATCTGCAGGAAGTCGGTAACAGGAGTCTTCAGGTTCACCTGAAGGGTGTAATCATCGACGGCCACCACGCCGGGGAGCTCCTTGCTGGTGCCGGCCTGCAGCTCGTCCCAACCCTTGACCGAGGACAACAGGTTACCGTAGTTGGACTTGGTCTCCGGAGCCGACTGGCGGGTCCAGGAGTACACGAAGTCGCTCGCCACCACTCCGCGGCCGTTCTGCCACTTGCTGTCGTTGCGCAGCTTGAACGTCCATGTTAGGCCGTCCGGGCTCACTTCCCACGAAGTCGCAACGTCCGGCTTGATCTCGAGGGTCTTGTCGTCGAACTTCAACAGACCGTCGAAGAGAGAGGTGACGACGTAAACGCCCTCCGACTCGAAGACCGTCGAGGGCTCGATAAACGACGGCTCGCCCAGCTGGAAGCGGAACGTGCCGCCTTCCTGAACTGCGGGGGCTGCCGTAGTGGTCGGGCCCGCCGGAGCGGTGGTAGTGGTATCTCCACCACCGCCGCCACACGCCGTGGTCACGCCGACAACGGCGGTCAGCACGGCAATGAGCGCGAACATAAGCCAGATATTTCTCTTCCGCATCAAGTTATTCCCTCCTTGATTCCTGGACACCCCACGCCAAAGTCTTCGCTGTCCTGCTCTCACCACCTCCCCGCAATCGCGTACGTGCACGATTCCGTGACTCCGTGGCTTTCAGCCCTCACAGCATATAAGCGAGGGCGATAGAGACGATGAAGAAGCCAACCGAGACGGCGATGGTGAGACGATCGAGGTTCTTCTGGACCACGCCGCTGCCGCCGAAAGTACCCGAACCCCCGAAGGCGGTGGAGAGGCCGGCGTCCTTGCCCGAATGAAGGAAGACCAAGAGAAGCACTCCCAGGCCCAGGATGGTGTCCAGCGCAACCAGAACGTATATCACCGCGGTCCTCTCTCTCGAATGCTGTTGAAATGCGCCCGGCCTTGCCATCGGCCGCACGGTCATGGCGTCATTCTACTGCAAGTTACCACCTTCGCGGTGACCATGCATACTCCCGCCGCATATTCATGGCGGGAGACGGGTATCAACACAGGTTGGTTCCCGTCATCTCCAGAGGAACGGGCAGACCGAGGAAGCAGAGCAACGTGGGCGCGATGTCGGCAAGACCCGCCCCGGCATGTAACTCAAGCGCTTTGTCGAGAACGATCAATGGCACGGGACCCGTGCTGTGAGCTGTGTCGATGCTTCCATCACGCTGAAGCATCACCTCGGCGTTACCGTGATCGGCGGTGACCATGATCTTCGCCCCGATGCGCTCGAGAATCTCCACCGTCCGCCCAAGACAGCGGTCCACGTGCTCGAGCGCCGCGATGGTGGCCGGAATATCGCCCGAATGCCCCACCATGTCGGGGTTGGCGAAATTGACCACGACGAAGTCGACAGGATCCTCCGACAGGGTGCCGGCCAAAGCTTCGACAACCTCGTAGGCGCTCATCTGGGGCTTCTGGTCGTAGGTGGTGACATCCTTGGGCGACGGCACCAGGCACCGCTTCTCCCCCGGGAAGGGGGCCTCCCGGCCACCGTTGAAGAAGAAGGTCACGTGAGCGTACTTCTCCGTCTCGGCTATGTGGAGCTGGGTCAGGCCGGCCTGGCTGATGACCTCGGCAAGCACATTCCGGGGCTCCTCCTTGGGGAAGGCCACCGCCAGCCCCAGCCGCGGATCGTACTCAGTCATACCCACCAGGTCCACGAGCGGCGGGTCTGCCCCCCGGTCGAATGCGGTGAATCCGGCCTGAGTGAGAGCGGCGCACAGCTCACGCGCCCGGTCGGGGCGGAAGTTGAAGAAGATCACTCCATCGCCGGCCTTGATCCGCGAAGCCTCCCCAGTGCCGATGATGGTAGGCACGACGAACTCGTCGGTCTCGCCCCGCTCGTAGGACTCCCGCACGGCGGCGGCCGCGGACGACGCCACCAGACCTGTGCCGTTCACAAGTGCGTCATAGGCCAGCTTCACCCGCGCCCAACGTTTATCCCGGTCCATGGCGTAGTAGCGTCCAGCAATGGTGGCAATGATCCCGCGTCCCTCGTCACCGAGGAACTCCTCGAGTTCGTCCACGTACCCGATTCCCGCTGTGGGCGAGGTGTCGCGACCATCCATGAAGGCGTGGACATACACCCGATCCAGCCCCCGGTGCCCGGCGAGCTGAATCAGCGCCTTCAGGTGACCCAGCGCTGAGTGCACGCCGGCGTCGGAGAGCAGGCCCATAAGATGCAGGGCGCCTCCGCGCGCCTTGGTGCGCTCGGCGACGCCCACCAGGTACCGGGTTCGAAAAGAAGGACCCGTCGGCGATGGCCCGGTTGATCCGCGACAGGTCCTGATAGATGACCCGCCCGGCTCCGATGGTGAGGTGGCCAACCTCCGAGTTGCCCATGACTCCGGGCGGAAGCCCCACCGCCTCGCCGCTGGCCTCCAACAGCGCATGCGGGTATTCCTCCCACAGGCCGTCCCACACCGGGGTCCGGGCGAGCGACATGGCGTTCCCCGGTCCCGGCCGGGCGCAGCCCCAGCCATCCAGTATCACCAGGGCCGCCCGCCGCGGCTGATGGTCCGGCCCTTGCACTGTCCTATGGCGCGACATACCGGACGATGCGGGCGAAGGAGTCGGCCCTCAGGCTGGCTCCTCCCACCAGGACCCCATCGATGTCGGGCTGAGCCATGAGCTCGTCTATGTTATCCGGACGGACGCTGCCGCCGTAAAGGATGCGCACGGCCTCCGCGGCCTCCGCACCCGCTCCTTCGGCGAGCCGGCGACGGATGAAGCCTACGGCTTCCTGGGCGGTCTGCGGAGTGGCGGTCTTGCCGGTGCCGATGGCCCAGACCGGCTCGTACGCCAGCGCCACGCGCCCGGCATCCTCGAGCTGCAGGAGCACCAGGCCGGACGCTAGCTGTCGGGACAGCACCTCCTCAGTCCGCCCCGCGTCCCGCTCGGCCTCGGTCTCGCCGACGCACATTATGGGCAGGAGCCCGCGGTCGAGGGCGGCGTGGACCTTCTTACGGACGTTGATATCGGTCTCTCCGAAGAGCTGCCGCCTCTCAGAGTGCCCGATAATGACGGCCGAGACCCCCAGGTCGGCCAGCATAGCCGGCGAGACCTCCCCCGTGAATGCCCCCTCTTCCTCCCAAAAAACGTCCTGGGCTGCAATCTGGATTGCGCTGCCCACCGCTGCCTTCACGGCCTCGGCAAGCCCGGTGAAGGCGGGCGCCACCACGATCGCTCTATCGTCTACTCCCTCCACGAGGGTGGCCAGCTCGCCGACAAGGGCCGCGCCTTCGGCGCTGGTCTTGAACATCTTCCAGTTCCCCGCGATCAGGGGTACGCGAGCAGGGGCCCTGCGGCGTTTCGAGATCATCGGGCTACTTGTCCCGCAGCGTCGCGACGCCAGGCAGATCCGCCCCCTCGATAAACTCGAGCGAGGCGCCCCCACCCATGGACACGTGGTCGATCTTGTCCGCCAGCATGAACTTGTTGAGGGCCGCGACCGAATCCCCACCGCCCACGACGGTCACCCCGGCGCACTCGGCCATGGCCTCAGCCACAGCTTTCGTCCCTCCTGCGAAGGGCGCGATCTCGAACACCCCCATCGGGCCGTTCCAGAACACCGTGCCGGCTCCCAAGATCGAGGCTCGGTAGTCGGCGGCGGTGGCCGGTCCGATATCCACGGCCATCCAGCCGTCGGGGATGGCGTCCGCAGCCACGGGTATCGCCTGGGCGCCTTCCTCCAACCGGTCGGTTATGACCACATCCTTTGGCAGCAGGAGATCGCACCGGCTCGCCTCGGCTTTCCGCAGTGCTTCCGCCGCCGGCGGCAGGCCTTCCTCGTCCACCTTGCTGGCGCCAACCGGCAGCCCCCGCGCCTTGAGGAAGGTGAGGCTCATGGCTCCGCCGATGAGCAGCTTGTCGGCCAGATCCAGAAAGCGGTCGATGACCTTGATCTTGTCCGTGACCTTGGCCCCTCCCAGGATCACCACGAAGGGTCGCGGTGGCTCCGCGAGGATGCCCTCCAGCGCGGTCACCTCCTTCTCCATGTGCAGTCCGGCGACCGCAGGCAGGACCGCCGCCAATCCGGCAGTGGTGGCATGCGCCCGGTGAGCGGCGCTGAAGGCGTCGTTCACATAGACATCACCCAGGCGGGCCAATTCCCGCACCAGCTCAGGGTCGTTCTTCTTTTCTCGGGGGTCGAAGCGGGAGTTCTCGAGGAGGAGGACGTCCCCCGGCTGCATGGTCGCCACCGCCGCCTCCACCCCGGGCCCCGACAGTTCGTCCACTTTGCGCACCGGCGTGGCCAGGAGTTGCCCGAGGCGCATGGCCACCGGGTCGAGTTGGAGCGCCGGGTCGTGCGCGTCCTTGGGCCGACCGAGATGCGACATGAGCACCACTCGGCAGTTCTGCTCCCGCAGGTACTGGATGGTGGGAAGAGCCGCCCGGATGCGGCTGTCGTCTGACACCCGCCCGTCTTTGAGAGGCACGTTGAAGTCGACCCGGACCAAGACCCGCTTGTTGGCCAGGTCGATATCGCGCACCGTCTGCTTGTTCACGTCGTCACCTTTCGTCCGCGCCGGCAGGCCCCGCCGCCTCTTAAGCTCGACCGAGCCCTAGAAGAGCCTGCCGCAAAGATCCACCATCCGGTTGGAGAAGCCCCACTCGTTGTCGTACCACACCACGAGCTTGGCCTCCCGACCCATGACCATGGTGAGGCCGGCGTCGAAGACCGCGGAATGCGGGTTGCCCACCACGTCGGAACCCACGATGGGCTCCTCGGTGTATTCGAGCACGCCGGCCAGCGGGCCTTGGGCCGCTTCCCGCATGGCCGTGTTGATCTCGTCCACCGTCGCCTCCCGCCCCAGGGTCACGCTCAGGTCGATCACAGAGCCGTCGGGCACAGGGACCCGCAGAGCGTAGCCGTCGAACTTGCCCTTGAGCTCCGGGATGACGAGGCCGATGGCCCTGGCCGCTCCCGTGGAGGTGGGGATGACCGAGAGGGCGGCCGCGCGAGCCCGGCGCAGGTCCTTGTGGGGGAGGTCGAGGATGCGCTGATCGTTGGTGTAGGCATGCACCGTGGTCATGAAGCCCTGCTCTATCCCGAAGGAATCGAGCAGGACCTTGGCCACCGGAGCCAGGCAGTTGGTGGTGCACGACGCGTTGGAGATGACGTGGTGGCGCGAGGAGTCGTACTCGGCGTCGTTGACGCCCATCACGAGGGTGATATCGGGGTCCTTGGCAGGCGCACTTATGATCACCTTCCGGGCCCCTTGCTCGAGGTGCGCGGCGGCCTGGGCCCGGTCGGTGTAGCGGCCGGTGCACTCGAGCACCACGTCGACACCCAGTTCCCGCCACGGCAGCAGCGCGATGCCGGCCGCCGAGAGCACGCGTATGCTCTCGCCCTCGAACGCGAGGCTGTCGTCGGTGTGGCCTACCTGACTCGGCCAGACTCCATGGACACTGTCGTACTTGAGAAGGTGAGCGAGAGTGGCGGCATCGGTGAGGTCGTTGACGGCCACCACCTCGAGGTCGGCTCCCTGCTTGGCGATGGCCCGCAGGACCAGCCTGCCGATGCGACCGAAACCATTGATGGCGACCTTGGTGCTCATCGACCTTCACTCCTTCTGAGGACGGCGTCCCCGGTCAGGTCAGGGCCCTCAATCCCGCTACGGGCGCGACCGCATACTAGCATAAGCCCCTTTGGCCCCCATCCGCTCGGCGGCCTCCACGAGCCGCCGCAGACGGTGGTTGACGGCCGAGCGGGTGAGGCCCTCCCCGCCCGCTTCCGCCAATTCGCTCAGGTTCAAATATGGGTAGCGCAGGCGCAGATCGGCGACGTCTCGCAAGGCAACTGGAAGGGCATCCAGCCGCCCTGACCGTTGCAGCGCCGCGATGGCCTCCAGTTGCTGGGAGGCCGCGACGCTCGTGCGCCTGAGGTTGGCCGAATCGCAGTTGGCCAGCCGGTTGGCGCGCGAGCGCACCTCTCTCACCACCGACTGTTCCTCTACGTGGAGGGCTGCTTCGTGGGCGCCCGCCAGCGCGAGCAGGCCGGCCACCTCGTCCCGTCCCTTTAGATAGACCACGTAGCTCCCCCGGCGGTACCGCATGCCCGGGTGGAACTCCAGGGCGCCGAGGAGGCGGAAGAGATCGGCGGCAAAGGCCTCGTGCGGGGTCAGGATCTCGAGATGAGCCTCCCGCTGAGGCGAGTTGGCCGACCCGGCCCCGATGAGACAGCCTCGCAGGAAGGCGCCGCGACAGCAACTCTTCTTGATCAGCCGCCGGGATATCCCCGGCTGCAGTTCGAACGTATCAGAAAGCACGCCCATCTCGTTGAGCGCCTGCAAGGCGGCGGGAATCCCCTTGAGGTGCACCTCGTAGACCAGCCGGTGCTGAAAGCGCGGCTCCCGGCGGGTGAGCAGCTCGCCCTCCGCGCCGTAGCTCTTGAACACCGAATACGCGAGCTTGGCCCCGGCCTGGGTGGTGGTGGCGATGCGGATCTCGTAGCGCTCGCTCTCGGAGGCTCCCCCGCGGATGATGAAGGTTCCCGCGGTGTGCATCAGCCCCGACATCGCGGCCAGGCGGCAGCACTGCTGCTTCTCCTCGAACCGAGCCAGCTCCTCACGGAAGGCGCGGGTGAAGCCCGGGCCCACTCATACCTCCCGGTCCATGTCCCGATGTGAGACGCTGATGACAAAGGCAGGCTCGCCTCGCAGGCGGCGGGCCAAGTCTTCCACCAGCGCCACGGAACGGTGCCGCCCCCCCGTGCAGCCGATCGCCAGCACCAGGCGCCGCTTCTGCTCGCTGACGAACCCCGGAGCGACCAAGTGCACGAGCGAAACCACCTGGTCCAGCAGCATCCCGGCTTCGACCCGTCCGAGCACAAAGTCCTTGACGTTGGCGTCGAGACCCGTGAAAGGCCGGAGCTCGGCCACCCAGTGTGGGTTGGGGAGGAAGCGCGCATCGAGCACGACGTCGGCCTCGTCAGGCAGGCCGTACTTGTAACCGAAGGATTCCAGGCTCACGAACAGCTGGTCGCTGAGCTGCTCAGCCATGAGGGTCTCTTCCAAGCGCCGCCGCAGTTCGCGGGGCGACATGCCGGTGGTGTCGATGACCACGTCGGCCTGCTCGCGCAGTGGCGACAGCAATCGCCGCTCCTGCTCGATGCCCTCCGGCAGGCTCTCCCGCGACAGCGGATGGGGTCGGCGGGTCGACTGATAGCGGGCCACCAGGGCTTCGTCGGAGGCCTCGAGATACAGTAGGCGGAAGGGGATGCCTGTCTCTCTGAGGTGATCCAGCGCTTGCCCCAGTTGCTCGAAATACGACCCCGCACGGACGTCGAATACGAGCGCGACCCTATCGACTCGGCTACCTTCGAGGGCAAAGAGTTCGACTACCCTGGGCAGCATCTGCGGGGGCAAGTTGTCGATGCAGAAGTAGCCCATGTCCTCGAACGTGGCCACGGCCTCAGACTTCCCCGCACCGGACATGCCGGTGATGACGGTCATGCGCAGTTGTGCCAGGCGGTCGGCCATGGTCAGTGGCACTAGCACTTCGGGGCGTCGGCAGCGTCCGCGCCGCCGGCCGGGTCCGAAACCGCGCCGGGCGCTTCACAAGCCGCGGTCCACCCCTCGTGGACGAGCAGCCGCTCCTTCCAGGTGGGGTCATTGCCGTAGCGGCCCATGGTCCCGTCTGAGCGAATTACCCGGTGGCACGGCACCACGACGGGGATAGGATTGGCCGCCATCGCGTTGCCCACCGCCCGAGCTGCCCGCGGGTACCCCGCCATCTCGGCTAGCTCACCGTAACTGACGGTCTCACCGGCGGGCACGGTCAGCAGAGCCTCATAGACCGCCCGCTCGAATGTTCCCAGGCGCATGTCGGCCAGCGGCACCTCGGCAGCTGTCCAAGTGGCTCGCTCGCCGGCGAAGTACGCTTCCAGACCATCCACCCAGAAGCCCAGGGCCTCGGCGTCGGCCCGGTTTGGGTCGTCGCCCGCGACGCCGCCGGCCTCCGCGCCGGCAGCGGAAGCCCCCTCGGCCTCCACCGCCGCCCGGTCTATCTGCCCTTCTCCGGGCAGTTCCACCCCCACCAGCCGGCCCCCGTGCACGTAGACCCACCCCTCGCCCCAGAAGGTCTGGTAGGGGCCTGCGTAGGCTCCCTCAACCCGTCTTGTGGACATACGCATACACCTCCCTTGCCACCTTGCCCGGCAGACCGGGCACGGCCTCGACTTCCTCCCGCGAAGCCTCCAGGAACCGCTCTGGAGACCCGAAGTGGTTGATGATCGCCTTCTTGCGTTTCTCCCCTATCCCGGGGAGCTGATCCAACAGTGACGACGTGGTTTTCGCATTTCGCCGACTGTGGTGATAACCGAGAGCGAAACGGTGGGCCTCATCGCGCACCTGCCTCAGCAACAGAAGCCCGGGATCGTCCTGAGGCAGGCCCAACGGCTCCGGCGCCCAGGGGACGAAGACCTCCTCTTCCCGCTTTGCCAGGGCGATCACGCTCACGGCATCCTCCAGGCCCAACTCCTGCAGCGCTGAGCGCGCCGCCCCCAACTGGGGCTTGCCGCCATCCACCATGACCAGATCGGGAACGGCCTCGAACGACGTGTCGTATCGCTCGGAAGCCACGCCTGCCCGACCTCGCGTGAAGCGCCGCAGAAACACCTCCCGCATAGACCCCACGTCATCTTGCCCCGCCGTGGACCTGATGGAGAACTTGCGATAGTCGGCCTTTTTCGCCGCGCCTCCCTCGAAGACCACCATCGACGCAACAATATCCTCGCCTGCCAGGTTCGAGATGTCAAAGCCCTCGATGCGCATGGGCGGCCCTTCCAGTCCCAGCGCCTCCTCCAGGGCGATCAGGGCACCGTAGCGGCGCTCCCTACTCCGGTCCGCTTTCAGTCGCTCGTGGGCAAGCGCCAGCGCGGCGTTGTGCTCGGCGAGCTCCCGCAGACGGCGCTTGTTGCCCCGTTCGGCCCGTCGCACCTCCACCCGGGTGCCGCGCAGTCCTTCGAGGAACGCCGCCAATTCCTCCATCTTGCGCACCCCGGTAGGCACGATGAGTTCCGCGGGGACCGTCGGCGATGTGGAGTAGTACTCCGCAACGAACCTCTCGAAGATCTCTTCCCGACCGGCGCCCTGGGTGTTGACGAGCGTGAAGCTCCGGCGGTCGGCGAGCTTGCCGTCCCGGGTGATGAAGACCTGCACGTTGGCACCCCAGTCGTCGACGGCCAGGCCGGCGATGTCGGCCGAGCCCAGAGACCCCGACTCGATCTGCTGCCTCTCCAACACGTGGGTGAGGGCGTCCAGGCGGTCACGGTAGACCGCGGCGCTCTCGAAATCCTGTCTCTCGGCGGCTTCCCTCATCGATTTGCGCAGCCGGGCCACCACCTTGGTCTCGCGCCCGCTGAGGAAGTCGATCACCTGGTCTATCACCGATCTGTATTCCTCCCGGCTCGCCGCTTCCGTGCAGGGAGCCGGACAGCGGTCGATGTGGAACTGTAGGCAGGGCGATCCCGAGGGCCGTCCCGGCTCCCGCCCGCGGCATGTCCGAACCGGGAAGACCCGACCCAGCACGTCGAGGGTGTCGCGGACCTTAGCGGCGCTGGCGTAGGGCCCGAAGTACAGGTTCCCGCGACGATGGGGCTGCCTGGTGAACATAACCCGGGGATAGTCGTCCTCCATGGTGACCACGATATAGGGGTAGGACTTGTCGTCGCGCAGGCGGATGTTGAAGGGCGGGCGGTGCTGCTTGATAAGGTTGTGCTCGAGCAGCAGGGCTTCCACTTCGTTGGTGGTGACGATCCACTCCAGCGTGGCGGCGCGGCCCGTCATCTCCCGCTCTTTGGCCGCCGCCCGGCCGCCATCGGCGCCGGTCACGGCGGGAAGGTAGTTGCTCAGGCGCTTGCGGAGCGAGAGGGCCTTACCCACATAAAGGACGTCACCGGACGCACCGCGGTACAGATATACCCCGGGCAAATCGGGGGAAAGCTTGATCTGCTCTCGGAGGTCGGCGGGGGCGCTCATAGCTGCTCAAAGTGTACCCCAGGGCAGTGCCTGGGGAACCCCGGTGTAGTCGACCTGATCCTCCCCTTCAGCCCCCATGTGGTACTGTCGCCGCCTACATCGCCGACGCGCAACATGGGGGTAATTGTGGCACTGGCAGGACTGCCTATCGAAGAACGTGAAATGGTACTCGACCTGCTCGCGCAGATCCGGCAGCGCATGCTGACGCCAGAGAAGTTGCGCGAGTGGGACGCTGACGAGATATTCCCTGAGGAGGCCATCCGCGAGCTCCTGGGGCCCAAGATCGGTCTGCAGTTGCTCTTCATCCCCGAGGAGTACGGGGGCATGGGCGGGGGCGCCCGGGATATCGCCGCTGTCTCTGAAGAGATGGCCAAGATCTGCTTGGGCGTGGCCACCGCCTTCCTGGCCATCCACCTGGGCACCGACCCCATTCTGGTGGGGGCCACGCACGAGCAGAAGGAAGAGTGGCTCGGCAGGCTGGCCGACGGGGCCATTGTCGCCTACGGGGTCACCGAGCCCGAGGCGGGGAGCAACCTGCAGAGCTTCAAGACCACGGCCACGCCGGTCCTCGGAAACGACGGCACCGTCACCGGCTACAAGATCAACGGCAGCAAGCAATTTATCTCGAATGGCGGGTACGCCGACTTCCTCACCGTGCTTGCTCAGACCCCGGAGGGGCCCTCCTTCTTCATCGTCGAGAAGGACACACCCGGATTCACGCCTGGCAAGCCGGAGGACAAACACGGCATCCGTTGCTCGAACACGGCTCCCCTGACCTTCGACAACGTGTTTGTGCCGGTGGAGAGGCTCGTGGGTGGCGTGCCCGGGCAGGGCCTCATCCAGGCTAACGAGGTGTTCGGCTACACCCGGCTCATGGTGGCCTGCTTCGGTCTGGGTGCCGGAGTGGCGGCCCTGCAGAAGGTCATCCCCTATGCCAAGGAGCGCATCCAGTTCGGTAGCCCGCTCATGGAGAAGCAGGGCTACACCCACAAGCTGGTGCTGCCCTACGTAGCCAGGCTGGAGGCGGCCCGGGCATACATCGAGGAGGTGGCCGAGCGCCTGGATTTCGAGGAGACCGACCTGCAGGTGGAGGGCGCCATTGCCAAGCTCTTCGCGACCGAGACCGCCAACGCCTGCGCCGACGCCGCCATCCAGGCCTTGGGCGGCTACGGGTACATCCGCGAATACGACGTGGAGAAGATCAAGCGGGACGTGAAGATCACCACGATCTACGAAGGCACCAGCGAGATCCAGCAGCTCATCATCAGCACCTTCCGCTGGCGGTCGTCGGTGCAGTCCAAGTACGAGTTCTACGAGTCACTCGCCGCCCGCATGGACGCCGTTCACGCCGAGCAGCGCGATTTCAAGGCCGACGTGTTCGCCGGTCTGGTGCGCATGGTCAACCGGGTGATAGAGGAGGCTCACAAGACCAAGGCCACCCGCCAGCAGTACGTGATGTTCCACTTGGCGACTCTCGCCACCCTGGCCGAGACGGGGGCTGCCATGGTAGCCAAGGCGGCGGGTGCTGACGGCCTTTCGCCGGAACGCGCCGACTATCTCAAGCTCTGCGCCCGCGTGAACACCGCTTTGGCCGCCGAGACCGCGCAGGCCGTCGCCGGGGAGATCCTCTACGGCACCGGCAAGTGGGGGGCCGAGGAGATCCAGTCGGTCTTCGACTCTTCTGGTTTCGACTACGCTGCGGCACTGTCCGGAGTTGTACTGGATATGGATGAACTGCGGACGCAGGTAGCGGAGGGAGCCTTCAAATGAGCGACATCGGCGCACTGCTTCAGATGTTTTCCGACGCGCACGGCATGTCGGGGTACGAAGACGACGTCGCCGCGCTCCTCCTCAAGGAGATGGAGCCCCTTGTCGACGAAGTCCGCATCGACAAGATGGGCAACGTGATCGCCACCCGGTCCGGCGAGGGTCCCGCGGTGATGGTGGCCGCGCACATCGACGAGATAGGCCTGGCGGTATCTCACATCGACGATGACGGCTTCCTACGGGTCGTCTCCGTCGGTGGGTACTCCGACCAGGTGATCCTCGGCCAGCGGATGATCGTCCATGGCCGTGATGGCAAGGTACTCACCGGGGTCGTGGGCGCCCGTCCGCCCCATCTCATGGACGCCGAGGAACGCAAGAAGCTCATCAGGCTCAAGGAGATGTTCGTCGACGTGGGCGCCGCGAGCGCGACCAATGCAGCTCAGCTCGGCGTGGAGATCGGCTCCCAGGTCACCATGGACCGTCAGTTCGCCCGCCTGGGCAACGACTTCGTCACCGGCAAGGCTCTGGACAACCGCGCAGGTGTGACCATGATGGTTTCGGCCCTCCAGCGCCTGAAGGGACGGCCGGTCAAGGCGACGATCCATGCCGTGGGGACGGTCCAGGAAGAGGTGGGGCTCAAGGGAGCGCGGACCAGCGCATACGGCCTCGCCCCGGACGTGGCCATCGCCACCGACGTGACCATCCCCGGCGACAACCCCGGGGTGTCGAAGAACGAATGCCACGTTTGCTCGAGCAAAGGGCCGAGCATCACCATCCTCGACGCCGGCGGCCGAGGAGTCATCGCGCCCCGGCCTGTGGTGCGCTGGCTGCGGGAGACGGCGGAACGGGAGTCCATCCCATATCAACTCAGCGTGGGCAACGGAGGCAGCACGGACGCTACCGCCATCAGCATCACCAAGGCCGGCGTCCCGTGCAGCGTGATATCGTGCCCCACCCGTTACATCCACTCGCCGGTTGAGGTTCTCTCCCTCAGCGACTTGGACAACGGGGCGGCGCTCATCGCGGCCGCCATCGAGAGCGCGCACCTGTACTTCTAGGGTTTCCGCCATGCCGCTGCCAAGACCGACCGCCGCCGACGCGGCGCAGCCGGGCGCCGGGCGACTACCACACTACGTTGACGACGTGGTCGTTGACGACGTGGTCGATGGCGCTGCCGGGAACGACTTCGTCGCGTCGATGACGGACTGGAGGAGTGCCTTGGCATAGGCAGTATTGTGGACGCCCTTGCTTCCGTCGTACGCGACAACCTTATAGTTCCAGAAGGCGTTGGCCAGAGCCTCGGGATAGGTCCCGGGGATCGAAAGCTCGTCCTCCGCATTCATGATGCCCGCGTTGATCAGCCCGGCCTTGGCCGTATCCAGCATGGCTTGGACGTCGGTCTGGACCTTGTTGCGGTCGAGCGTCTCGAGTCCCTCGTGGCAGCCGACGCATCTGGCCATCTGGTTGGGAGTCACGTTCCTGTCCAGAATGCCAACATCCATGGTGTGGTTGAACTCGCTGCCCATGTGGCAGCTCACGCAGGAATCCGTCACGTTGGAATAGTGCGGGCCCGGGCTACCGGTCACGCCCAGGCCACCCTCTCCGAGCAACATCTGCCCCACGCTGCCGTAATGCGGGCCGAACCGCGCCGAGGTGATCTCGACCTGTCCATTGGTCACCTCCGGCGCCGGGTTTCGGATCTGGTGACAGTTGACGCACAGGTTGCCGGCGCCCTTGTCGAACGTGCCGGCGGTGTACTCCATCTTCACCGGCTTCCCGGCGCCCGTCAGGGACCAATCGGCTCCGGTATAGGTCTTATGGGTGTCATGGCAGGTGCGGCAGCCCATCGGCGAGACATTCACGATCGCCGCAACCGAAGGGTCGTGCGGGGGCAAACCCGCGTTTATCCGCATTTTGGCGCCCTCAGTACCGTGGCAGCCGGCGCAGGCGGTCCTCTCCCCTTCCTCGAAGGCCTCGCCCGTCCCGTGGACGGAGCGCTCTTTCATCTGCGCCTGTCGTGATACCAGCTCGGTGCCGGCATTGTGACAGTCCGTGCAAGGGATGTCAGCGGGGGAGCCCGCCGGGGTCGCGGTGGTGGCGGTTGCGACGCCCTGGGTGGTCGTTGAGCCGGCGGTCGTCGGCGGCGCGGACGTGGTTGTGGTATCGCTTGCGCATGAGGCGAGTACGAGTGCCGCGGCGAGAAGTGCGAGCACCACTAGCCCCAGAACGAACCCAACCTTTCTAGGGTCTCGTCTCCTTCTTGCGCGCATAGCCTTCCCCTTCTTCGTCCGAAGAATCCCGACGCTGGAGCGGTTCGATCCGCGTTCCCGTTTCAGCATCCACACACCAAGAACGTGTATCCCCCGGCAATGTGATTTTCAATCATGTCGAAAGTCACGCGGCCCGCCCGCAGCCTCACCGGCGCCAAGAGGCTGGCTAGCGGGAGCTGGTGCATTTGAACCCGGCCGCCACTCAGTTCGCAACAGAGTCCATCGTGGGGCCGCAGGCGCCGTAAGGCTCCGGCGACGTGCGAAGCCCGGATTCCCCCGGACGCAGCTACTTCTTGAGCAAATCCTCCAGCTTGCCGCCTTCTCGGGGCCGAAGTAAGCGCAGCTGCCCTTCTCTTGATCCGGCTCCAGGCCGCTGTCCTTGATCGCCTTGCTCACTCGTCATGACCGCTTTTCCCCGCCCGGCGCGCCCGGGCCCACGCACGCGAGGCATTCTGCAGTTCCGGCGCTATTGACGGGGGCACCTTCCCGGTGATGCGCACATCCTCGTCACGATAGTCGAAGAGCACTGTGCCCCGCTCCCGCACCCGGGCAAGCAGCTCGCCCTGAGCGTAGGGTACCGACAGGTCGACCTCCGTCCACAGATCACCCAGGACCTCGGCTATGGCGGCCCGCAGCTCGTCTACGCCGGCTCCCGTCAGGGCGGACAGCCGGACGACGTGCAGGTCGTCCCGGCGCACCACACCAGGCGGCTGCGGTTCCTTGGGATTCACGCGGTCGCCCTTGTTCAGGACCACCACTCGCGGCTTGTGACCGGCGCCGAGTTCGTCCAAGACCGTCTGCACGGTGCGCCGGTGCTCGGAGGCGTGCGGGTCGGCGAGGTCCACCACCTCGAGCAGGGCATCGGCTCGGGTCACTTCTTCCAGCGTGGCCTGAAAGGCCTCCACCAGCTGGTGCGGTAGCTTGTGGATGAAACCCACCGTGTCGCTGACGATGGCCGTCTGGCCCTCGCCGAGCCGCACCCTCCGGGTGGTCGGGTCCAGGGTGGCGAAGAGCATGTCCTGGGCGGCCGCGGCTTCCTCGCCCACCAGGGCGTTGAGCAACGTGGACTTGCCCGCGTTCGTATACCCGACGATGGCCACCGTGGGGAGCAACCGGCGCTCGCGCGACCTCGCCGCGGTCTCCCGGCGGCGGCGGACTTCTTCCACCCGCTCCCGGGTCTTCTTGATGCGCAGGCGGATGACCCGGCGGTCGGTCTCGAGCTGCGTCTCCCCGGGGCCGCGCGTCCCGATGCCGCCACCCGTCCGGGAAAGGTGGGTCCACAACCTGGTGAGTCGGGGTAGCTGGTATTCCAGCTGCGCCAACTCGACCTGGATGCGGCCCTCGTGCGTATGAGCTCTCTGCGCGAAGATGTCCAGGATCACGCCGCTACGGTCGAGCACCTTGACATCGAGCAACTTCTCCAGCGAGCGCTGCTGCTTGGGAGACAGCTCGTCGTCGGCAACCAGGAGCGTGAAGTGCGTGGCAGACTTTGCCTCTTTCAGCTCCTCCGCCTTGCCCGTGCCCAGATACCACTCGGGATGAACCGAGTCCCGCCGCTGCTCGGTCCTCCCCACCACCTCGGCTCCGGCGGTCTCTACCAGGGAAGCGAACTCGCCGAGCGACTCCTCCGCCGTCCAGCCTCCGTCGCCGCCCGTGTCGACGGCGATCAGGTACGCCCTCTCCCGCTCGGTCATCTGACGGCTCCGCGCCGAGCGGGAGAAGCCGCATCCCCGGCCTTCCGGGCTCCCACACACCGGGGCAACAGCCGCTGCAACACTCTGCCGGTCTCGCTGTGGGGGTGGGCACAGATCTGCTCCGGCGTCCCTTCCGCTATGAGCTCACCTCCAGCATCGCCGCCCTCCGGACCCAGGTCGATCAGCCAATCGGCGCACTTGATCACGTCCAGGTTGTGCTCGATCACCAGCACGGTGTTGCCGGCGTCCACCAGACGCTGCAGCACCTCGAGCAACTTCTCCACGTCGGCGAAGTGGAGCCCGGTGGTGGGCTCGTCGAGGATATACAGCGTGTCGCCGGTGGCGATCTTGGCCAGCTCGGTGGCGAGCTTGACCCGCTGGGCCTCACCGCCGGAAAG
Source organism: uncultured Actinomycetota bacterium (assembly GCA_963843515.1). Taxonomy (GTDB): domain Bacteria; phylum Actinomycetota; class Thermoleophilia; order RBG-16-64-13; family RBG-16-64-13; genus CAIQPS01. The sequence continues at coordinate 179,625 of CAWJKH010000006.1, read as the reverse complement.
CGTCGTCGACGGCTGGCCCAGCTTGATGTAGTCCAAGCCCACATCTGCGAGCGTCTGCAGCCGGCGCCTAATCTTGTTCTGGTTGGTGAAGAACTCCACCGCCTCCTCGACGCTCATGTCGAGCACTTCCGCTATGTTCTTGCCCTTGAAGCGGATCTCGAGCGTCTCCCGGTTGTAGCGCTTACCTCCACACACTTCGCAGGGCACGTACACGTCGGGGAGGAAGTGCATCTCGATCTTGAGGGTGCCGTCGCCCTTGCAGGCCTCGCAGCGGCCTCCCTTGACGTTGAAACTGAACCGTCCGGGCCCGTAGCCCCGCACTTTCGATTCCTGAGTGTGGGAGAAGAGTTCGCGGATGTGGTCGAAGAGACCGGTATAGGTCGCGGGGTTGGAGCGCGGGGTCCGTCCGATGGGCGACTGGTCGATGTTGATCACCTTGTCGAGTTGCTCGATTCCGTCGATGCGGTCGTGCTCGCCGGGGCGCACCGGCACCCGGTTCACCTGGTTGGAGAGACTGCGGAAGATGATGTCGTTCACCAGCGTGGACTTGCCGGAGCCCGACACCCCGGTGACACACACCAGGAGCCCGGTCGGAACGCGCACGTCCAGGTTCTTGAGGTTGTGCTCCCGGGCGCCGCGCACCACGAATTCGCTTCGCCGGCCGCGGCGGGCCGTCGGCACCTGGATCTCCCTGCTGCCTGCAAGGAACTGCCCGGTGACCGACCGCGCCTCGGCGAGGATGGCAGGCAGCGGCCCCTGGGCCACCACCTCACCCCCGTGCTCGCCGGCCCCCGGCCCCATATCCACGATGTGGTCGGCGGAGCGCATGGTCTCCTCGTCGTGCTCCACGACGATGACGGTGTTGCCCAGGTCTCGGAGGCGCAGGAGGGTGTCGATGAGCTTGCGGTTATCCCGCTGATGCAGGCCGATGGAGGGCTCGTCCAGGATATACAACACCCCCACCAGGCTGGAGCCGATCTGGGTGGCCAGCCTGATACGCTGGGCCTCGCCCCCCGACAGCGTCCCGGCGCTCCGGTGCAGGCTCAGGTAGCCTACGCCGACCGCCTCGAGGAACGTCAGCCGCTCCCGGATCTCTTTGAGGACCCGCCCCCCGATGAGCCGCTCCCGGGGACTGAGCTCCAGCTCTTCCAGGAAGCGCATGGTGCGGGTGACGGGCATGCAGCTCAGCTCGTAGATGTTGAGCGCTCCCACGCGCACAGCCAAAAACGGCGGCTTGAGCCGGGCCCCGTGGCAAGCCGGACAGGGCTGATCGGCCATGTACTCTTCGATCTTGCCCCTCATGTAGTCGGAGTCGGTCTCGCGGTAGCGCCGCTCGAGGTTGGGGATGACCCCCTCGAAGGTGGTCATATAGCTCCGCTTGAGACCTGCGCGATTGACGTAGGAGACGTAGAGGCGGTCGCCCCGCGTGCCGTAGAGGAAGACGTCCCGGACCTCTTCCGGGAGCGAGCCCCAGGGGGCGGAGACATCGATCTCGTACCGCTCCGCAATCGCTCGGATGATCTGTTCATAGTACTTGGAGCTGCTGCCGCTCCAGGGCAGGATGGCGCCCTCCTCCACCGACAGAGTGGGATCGGCGATGATGAGCAAAGGATCGATCTCGCGCCGGGCACCCAGTCCGCCGCATGTCTCGCAGGCCCCGTGCGGGGAGTTGAAGGAGAAGATGCGCGGCGCCATCTCCGGAAGAGACACACCGTGCTCTGGACACGCGAGGTTCTCGGAGAACAGCAGGCCAGTCGGCGCGGCGGCCATCGCCCCGCCGGGCCCGCGGCCGCCCGCGGCGCCGGCGCCCGGTCTCCCCCCGTCCCTGTCGTAAACGTCCACGACGAGGAGCCCGTGAGCCTCGGAAAGCGCGGTCTCCACCGAATCGGAGAGACGGTGGCGCACCCCGTCCTTCATCACCAGGCGGTCCACGACGATGCTGATGTCGTGGCGCACGTTCTTGTCCAGTTCCGGGAGCGCTTCGTCCATGGTGTACTGGACCCCGTCGATCTCCACCCGGGTGAAGCCTTCCTGGCGGATGTGCTCGAGGATCTCCTTGTGCCAGCCTTTCTGTCCCCGAACCACGGGCGCCTTGACGACGAACCGGGTTTCGGGCTCCAGTCCCATCACTTGGTCGACGATCTGCTCCTTGCTCTGGCCCTCGATGGCTCGGCCGCAGATCCAGCAGTGCGGATGGCCGATACGGGCGTAGAGCAGGCGCAGGTAGTCGTATACCTCGGTGACGGTCCCCACCGTAGAGCGCGGGTTGCGCGAGGTGGTCTTCTGGTCGATGGAGATAGCGGGGGACAACCCCTCGATTGAGTCGACGTCCGGCTTGTTCATTTGTCCCAGGAACTGGCGCGCGTAGGCCGAGAGGCTCTCGACATAGCGGCGCTGGCCCTCGGCATAGATGGTGTCGAAAGCGAGGCTCGACTTGCCCGAGCCGGACAAGCCGGTGATGACTATGAACTTGTCTCGCGGGAGGGAAAGAGAGATGTCCTTGAGGTTGTGCTCCCGGGCTCCCGCGATGACGATGCGATCAGTGCCCATTGCAGAGGGATTCTAGCAGGTACGAACTCCCCCCGGACCGCATGCCCCCGCCGCCAGCGCAGCCCAGCGCCTACCCGACGCGGCCACCGGTGGCCCCCCCTACCCGTACGCCGCGAGTTGCGCTTTCAGCTGTCTGATCCTGTCGCGCTGTTCGTCGATGGCGGGGTGCTCCGGCGAATCCACCTTGCTGTGGAACAGGGCCAGGTTCATCTGCTCGCGCTGCAGCCGTTTGAGGACCCGGCGGGCCCCGGGGCCCTTCTGCCTTCTCATCCGTCGGAGCGCAGCCTGCCGCCGCCGGCCCTTGCGCAAGACCTCGAACTCCTCCGCGGTCACCACGTCGCTCCCAACCTCCTCGGCGATGAGCCGGGAGAAGGCCTGCTCCTCCCGCCTCCGGGCGAAGATCCCCAGCAAGAACAGGAGTATGAGGAAAGGAAGCCCCTTGATCACCAGGGCAAGGACGAAGCTTCCCGAACTGGCCGCCATGAGCGAGTCCAGCCAGGGGGAGTTCCACACGAAGTGGGCGGCCCAGGACAGCCCGATGAACAGAACGAGGACGCCCACCCGCATAGCCAGGGGCGCAGATCGGCGGGTGACGAAGTAGGCGAACCCGAAGCCCAGTAGCCCGGTGAAGAGCATGTGACTGTAGGGCCCGGCGATGAGCACCCGGACAAAGAAGGTGCCGACCACCGCACCTATCTGACCCTCTCCGGACTGGGCTGCCGCGTGTACGAAGTATTGGATGTTCTCCATCACCTGAAAACCCAGCCCGATCATTGCCCCGTATACGAGCCCATCCATGAGGCCGTCGATCTCGTCTCGGGCAATCAGGAAGATCATCACCAGCCCGGCACCTTTGTAGAACTCCTCGTCGATGGGAGCCACCACCGCGGCACCCCAGGCGTCCACCGCGCCTGTTGGCAGCAGGTGCTGAAGGAAGGTCAGGAACGACGAGTTGACCACGGCCGAGAAACTGAGCGCTACCACGCCTCCCCAGACCAGGGCGACGGCGATCAGCGAGGCCGGCTCAGGCTCGAACTGGTCCAATCGGTAGACGATGAGACCCACCGGGATGGCCACCGCTGCCAGGAGCAGGATGGACAAGAACCATGCCTGCGGGTAGGTGCCCAGAAAGCCCACTTGCTCGAAGCCAACGATCAAAATACCGGCAAAGACCAGTACCACGAAGAGCCAGTACGCGGGTTGCCGGGAAAGACTCACTACGGAAAGACCAGGCTGTCGAGCATCGCGTCAAGGTCGGACTGTACCCGGGCGATCTGGCCGGCCGGGGCCACTGCCAGCATGACCATGCCGGTGCCTCCGCTGGTGCCGACCACCAACTCGCCTTCCAGCTCGCCGGAATCGGCCGTCCCGGAGAACAGCACCTTGAGTGCCGGAACGCCACCCGCCACGGTGGTCGACGCCGGAGGGAGGGAGCGGAAGGAGCTGAACTGCGCCTGCACGTCGGAGAGCTGCTGATCGAGCAATTGCTGGGTAGAGCCGCTAAAGCTGTCGGCACCGAACGCGACCAGGACACCGGCATGCTGGAGAGATACCGCGCCAGGCCCCACGTCCCAAGCGTTCTGGGCGGACGTCCACCCATCCGCGGGGGTCACGGTGACGCCCTGGCCGAGCGTGACAGGCCCTTTGGGTAAGCCGGTGGCCGGGCCGGAGAAGCCGGCCAGAGCCATGACGACCAGCATCCACGCGATCATGGCCGCGATCAGCAGAAGGGGGGCTCTCCAAGGGGACCGGGTCCGGCCGTAGGGAAGAGGGCGGGGCGGGGCCCCGCGGACCTTATAGACAGCGGAATTGTCTGATTCGGCCGTGGCGCCTCACAATCCCGTCCAAAAAGGTGGAGGTAAGGGGACTCGAACCCCTGGCCTCAACGCTGCCAGCGTCGCGCTCTCCCAGCTGAGCTATACCCCCACGGCGAGGCGGTCACGCATTATATCGGGTGCCCCAGGGCCGTGCAACCGTGGCCCACGAGGCAGGAGAGACAGGTCCGGACGCTCCTGGTGGCGGGCCGCAACGAGGACCGCGGCAGGGCGCCCGTCATCAGGTCATTCGACCGTCTCCGCCGGAGCGCGCTTCCACAAGACGTCCAACCGGTAGAACTCCCGCGCCTCGGGTGTGAACGCGTGCACCATGAAGTCCAAATAGTCGAGCAGGATCCACTCGCCCCCGCCTGCGCCCTCCCTGCCCGCGGGCAGAAGACCATGCTCCTGCTTGAGCTGGAAGGCCACGTCCTCTGCGATGCGCTTCGTGAGCCGGACATTACGGCCCGTGCATACAACCAGATAGTCGGTGTAAGTCACCAGTTCGTGCATGTCGAGGATTTTGACGTCCTCTGCTTTGACACCGGCCGCGGCGCGCGCCGCCAGGCGCGCGCGCTCGTGGATGGTCTCGATGTCGGCGAGAGCCCCGGCGTGCCGTGGGCGCTCGCGCCGGGTCGCCGCCTCCAAGAGGGCGCCAGGGTCGGCTTGCGGGCGGGCGTCCGGCTCGGGGCCGACGTCGATGCCTGGGTCAGGCTCAGCCATCGCTCACTCCCATTCGATCGTCGACGGAGGCTTGCTCGAGATGTCCAGAACCACCCGGTTCACGCCCGGTACTTCGTTGATGATGCGCTGGGAGATCCGCTCGAGCAAGTCGTAGGGCAGCCGGGCCCAGTCGGCGGTCATTGCGTCGTCGGACGTGACCGCACGCAGCACGATGGGATAGGCATACGTCCGCTCATCGCCCATCACCCCGACGCTACGGATGGCGGGCAGCACGGCGAACGACTGCCACACCTGCCGGTACAGTCCGGCCCTCTCGACCTCCTGAAGCAGGACGGCGTCGGCCTCGCGGAGGATACGCAGTCTCTCCTCGGTCACCTCGCCGATGATACGGATAGCCAACCCCGGACCGGGGAACGGCTGCCGCCATACGATGTGCTCGGGCAGCCCCAGTTCCTCGCCGACGATCCTCACTTCGTCCTTGAAGAGCATTCGAAGCGGCTCGACCAGGTCGAAGTCGATGTCTTCGGGAAGGCCGCCCACATTGTGGTGCGACTTGATCTTGGCGGCCTCTCTGGTGCCCGACTCGATGACGTCGGAGTAGAGAGTGCCCTGCACCAGGAAGCCGGCCTTGCCGATCCTGCGCGATTCTTCCTCGAACGTGCGGATGAACTCCTCGCCGATGATCTTACGTTTTTGCTCGGGTTCCGAGACCCCGGCCAGTTTGGTGAGAAAGCGCTCCTGGGCCTGCACGTGCACAAGAGGCACATGGAAGTGGCGGCGGAAGGTGTCCTCCACCTCCACCCCTTCGTTCTTGCGCATGAGGCCGTGATCCACGAAGATGCAGATGAGCTGGTCGCCGACGGCCTTGTAGGTGAGTAGCGCGGCCACCGCCGAATCCACCCCGCCGGAGAGACCGCACACCACGCGCTCCGTTCCCACCTGCGCCCGGATGCGCTCAACCGCTTCCTCGATGATCGAAACCGGCGTCCAGGTGGGCGCGATGTCGCACACTTTGTAGAGAAAGTTCTTGAGGATGTCCTGACCGTACGGGGTGTGCCGGACCTCAGGATGGAACTGCACACCGTAGAGCCGGCAGGAGGAGTCCTCCATGGCGGCTATCGGCATGTTCGGGCTCTGCGCAGTGACGGTGAAGCCCGGAGGGACTTCGACCACGGAGTCACCGTGGCTCATCCAGCAGGCGATCTCGCCGGGGACCCCGGCAAAGAGCGGGCCCCCCTTGGTCACCGTCAGCGGCCGGCCCCCGTATTCCGCCAGCTCGGTGCGCGCCACCCTGCCCCCGCGGAGCTTGGCCATCAACTGGAGACCGTAACAGATCCCCAGGATGGGCACGCCCAGGTCGAGCAGGGCGGGATCGGGCAGAGGGGCGCCCTGCTCGTTGACGCTCCGGGGCCCCCCGGACAAGATAAGCCCGGCCGGCTTGCGCGCCCGTATCTCATCGACCGGTGTGTCGTACGGGATCAGCTCGGAGTAGACCCGGCACTCGCGCACCCGCCGGGCGATCAATTGCGCGTACTGGCCGCCGAAGTCGAGGACCAGCACGGTATCGACGCCGTCCACCTTACTATTCAGCGGGCACCTCCTCGATCTCCACCCGTTTCGCCAGCACCTCCGCGTCCGCGGGCATGAACACGCCTGCCCCATAACGTATGAGGTTCGCAGCCGCGCATCCCAGTCCGAAACGCAGGCACTCCTCCGGTCCTTCGCCGTCGGTGAGCTTGACTGCGTATCCGCCCACAAGGGCGTCTCCCCAGCCCAGAGGCGAAACCACGCCCACGTCGGGCATTCGGCCGATGAGCGTTCGGTGCCAGCCCCCGACGTCCAGTTCCGCTACGCAGCCGAAGCGGAAGGTGATTATCACCGAGCCAGCCCCCATCTCCCGCATACGCCGGGCCGCCAGGATGCGGTCCTCCATGCTCGTGAACTCGTACCCGATGACCTTCTCCGCTTCCACCAACTTGGGGAAGATGTAGTCGGGGCGGGCTTTGATGCCCAGCCGCAGAGGCTCGCCGTATGTGTAGAAGAAGACCTTCACCCCCAGCGGACGCACCTTGTTGATCATATGCGCGTAGCAGTCGTCGTCCAGGCCAGGGGGCACGCTGCCCGCGAAGACGACCGCCTCCACCGCCCGGCCCAGGTAGTCAAGCTTGTCGTAAAGGGAGTCGAGCTCTTCGGGCTGGATCTCGGGGCCCTGCTCGTTGATCTCGGTTATAGCATTGGTGGCAGAGTCGACGACCGCCGTGGAGATCCGAGACTCTCCCGCCACCCGCACGAAGTCGCACAGGATGCCTTCGCCGTTGAGGTCGGCGACGATCTGATCGCCCTTGCGGCCCCCCACGAACCCGGTGGCTATCACGGGCCTGCCCAGAGCCTTCACCGCCCGGGCGACGTTGATGCCCTTGCCTCCCGGCAGAATGACGGTCTCGGTGGCGCGGTGCCGCATGCCGGCCTGGAAGTTGGGGACGGTCATGGTGCGGTCGAGCGCGGGGTTGAGGGTGACGGTGAGTATCATGGGCGATCCGCCGTCATCTAGCCTCCGCCGAGGGCAGAGCCCAGGCGGTGCCAGTAGTACACGAACTTGGAACCCAGGGTGGGTGCGGCGAAGGACTTTGTGGCCACCAGGCCCACCTTGCCTATCTCCTGGCCTCCGGCGCTGATCACCACGTGACCGTAGGTCTCCCCCGCCTTGACGGGCAACTCGAGCGGCCGCTCGATGTCGATCTTTGTGGTGACCACGTCTTCCTTCGTAAGCTCGGTCTGCACCACCCCGTCGGTGACCAGTCCGATCTGGCCGTCACTTTGGTACGGGACCGTGGCCTGCGCCACCGCCACACCTTTGTCCATGAGGGTCAGTTGCCGGAACTGATCGAGGCCGTATTGCAGCAGCGCCTTGCTCTCGGTGAAGCAACGGTCGATATCGGGCTGGCCGAGGACTACGGCAATGACCTCGCGACCGTCTTTGCTGCCTGAGGATACGAGGCAGTGATCGGCGTTGGGGGTGGAGCCGGTCTTGATGCCGTTGACCCACGGATAGTCCTGGAGCAGCTTGTTGGTGTTGGTGAGGACCAGGGGCTCCCCGCCATCGATGGTCAGTGTGTACTTCTTGGTATCGACCAACTCGCGGAACCTGGCGTTCTTCATTGCGTACCGGCCTACTATTGCCAGATCTGCCGCGGTCGAGTAGTGCCCGGGGGAGTCGAGACCGTTGACCGTTACGAAGTGCGTGTCGTTCATCCCCAACTCGGCCGCTTTCTGGTTCATCTTCTCAAGGAAGGCGCTCACACTCCCCGCGTCGTTCTGCGCCAGGGCCACCGCGGCTCCATTGGCACTGCGCAGCATCAGCGCGTAGAGGAGTTGTTCGACGGTCACGACGTCGCCCGCCCGCACCCATACACTCGGCTCCCACGTGCTCGCCGCCTTGGCCGACACGGTCACCGGGGTAGACAGGTCAACTCCCGACTCCAGTATCAGGATGGCCGTCATGATCTTGGTGGTGGACGCCATGGGTCTGCGAGTGTGGGCTTTGCGCTCGTACAGTACCTTCCCTGTGTCCATGCTCTCGACGATTGCCGCCGGAGACTTGATGGCGGGAGGATCCCCGCCGAAATCTCCCAGGTCCGAAGCGCTGACCTCGAAGCTCCGCGACTGCAGCGCAGCCCCTTCGGTCGTGGAAGCAACCGGAAGCATGGTCGTGGTGGTGCCCATGGCCGCTCCGGCCATGACCACGCCGACGAGCACGAGCACCCCAACGAACAAAAGGAGCGGCAGGAGCCGCCCCCCCCTTATGGCAGAGACCCTCATGAGCGCGAGTATAGCCTATACTTCGGGCCTGACGGCGCTCGACTGGGGAGGTGCGACCATCGCCGAAGTGCTCCGGCAGGCCTGGAGGCGCCTGGCTCACAAGCAGTGGTTGATCTTCTATCCGGTGACGCTCGCCGTCATCAACACCTTGGCCTTCCTGGCTGTCTACAGCGCGGCAGGCGGCGATCTCCATTGGAGCACGTTCTTCTCCACCAGCTACGACCGCTGGCAGTTCGTGCACGACCGCTTCTTCAGCGGATTCTCGTTCACTCCGGCCCTCGGAGTGGCGGTGTTCGCCGGTCTGGCGGTCTGCGTCTTCACCGCCATGCTGAGGGCTCCCCTCTTCCGAGCGATAGTGGGGCCCGGCTACCCGCTCTCCCCGCGGAATTGGGAAGAGGCCGGCCGGCTGTCGCTCTTCTACGTCTTCTACTACCTGGTGATACTGGTACTGCCCATGGCGGCCCCATCCGGCGCGGCGATCGCCCAGCTCACGGCAGTCGTGGCCCTCGCGGTCGGTTTGCTGCTCGTGTACACCGACTACGTGATCGTCTTTGAGGGCCTCGCTTTCATCCCGGCGATACGGCGGAGCGTGCGCCTTCTCTCCCGACGCTGGCAGCCGGCGCTGCTCATATTCCTGCTTGTCTGGCTGGTGGCCCTCGGCGTCAGTCGCTTGTACGGCCTCTACTACGACGGCGCCGAGGGCGTGTTCCTGCTGGTGCCTTTGAGTGAGATCCTGGTCTGGTCGTTCATCACCCTGGTGAGCGACCTGTTGTTCATCTTCTTCTACGAGCAGGTACGGCAAAGCGGCGGATAGAACGCAGGGCCGTCACCTTCCGCGTCTGCCTGTGCGCGGGGTGATCAGCACGGTGGGCGGAGTCGTTGGCTCCGCGGTGGGCGCCGGATAGGTCTTGCTGCCCTGGACCGCCCCCCCGAAGACCAGAGCGCTCACGATTGCCACCGCCACGAAGAGGACGAGCGCCGGCAGAAGCAGCGACCGCACCCAAGGGGCCGCGCCTTCCTGCTCGAAACTTTCGTCTTCGCTATCCACGCCCCGAGGCCCTCCAGAGAGCGGCCTTCATGGCCGCGGCCTCGTCCCGGGCGGCGTCCACCCAGTGCCGGCCGAGCGCTGTCCGGTAGGCGTACAAGATGGCCCGGGCGGAATTGACCACCGCACCTCTTCCCTGGCTGTCGAACATGGCGGCCAGATCCTCGGCTCTGGCCCCTTGGGCGCCGTACCCCGGGATGAGAAAAGGTACTTCTGGCAACAGTCGTCGCAGTTCGGCGCCTTGTTCCGGGTGCGTCCCTCCCACCACCGCGCCTATCGAGCGGTAACCCCGCGTGCCCGCCGTCTCCCGGCTCCACTCGTCGACAAGCTGCGCCACCCTCCAGTAGACCGGCTCCCCGGACTCGAGGGTGAGGTCCTGGATCTCCGCCGAACTGGGGTTCGAGGTCTTCACCAAGACGAAGGCTCCCTTGCCTTCTTCGCGGCAGCGCCGGAAGAACGGCTCCAACCCGTCGCTGCCGAAGTATGGGTTAACCGTCACCGCGTCGGCGCCCGCGACATCGAGATGCGCACTGGCGTAGGCTTCTGCCGTGCTGCCTATGTCACCGCGCTTGACGTCGGCTATGACCACGTAGCCCATTCCCCGCGCCAACTCCACCATCTCTTCGTAAAGGGCATAGCCGCGCGCGCCCAGAGCTTCGAAGTAGGCTATCTGGATCTTCACACCGGCCGCTTCGTCCGCTAGGGCGGGAAGCAGTTCGGAAAGGAACTCCCGGTAACAGGCGACCTTCATCTCGGCCTCGTCGGCGTAGCGCTCCGGAGGGTGAGCGGAGCGGAGCTCCGGAGGCAGCGACTCGTATTCCGGATCGAGACCGACCACCACGTGGGAGCGCTTCTTCTCGATGGCGGCGAGCAGGCGGTCGCCGAACTGCCGTTCAGTCACTGTTCCTCACCCCCGCTCCCCGACGGTGGGGCCAAAAGAAAAAGGGCCGCGCTGGGCGGCCCTCATGAGGTCTCTTATCCCCCCGATCACTTTACGGCGTTCTTGAGGGCCACACCCGCGCTGAACTTGGGGACCTTGCTGGCGGGGATCTTGATCTTAGCTTTGGTCTGCGGGTTGATCCCCTCCCTGGCCTCGCGCTTCTGCACGTAGAACTTACCGAAACCAGTGAACTGGACTTCCTCCCCCTTCTTGAGCGATTCAGTGACGACTTCCACGAAGGAATCGACCACCGCGGCCGCATCCTTCTTGGTAAGACCACCCTTGGCTGCAAGCCTGTCGACAAACTCAGCCTTGGTCACAGCAACCTCCCTTTCGCTCGCGGTATCTCCTCAACCTTAGCAAATCCTCCACGCCGCACAAGCACCATTTAGGGCATTCTAGGGCATTTGGCGGCCTAAAAGGCAAATGTTTCAGGGCTTCGGGGCGATCCCCAGCTCAGACGACGTGAAGAGCGGCCACAAGATGAGCCCTGCCGCGGCTGCGGCCTCGACGCCGCCCTCCTGCCGGTCGACCACGCAGTACAGGTCGCGGACCACGAGCCCCGCCTCCCGTAGCGCTTCGGCGGCCGTTATGGCAGCCCCACCGGACGTGACGATGTCTTCGACCACCGCCGCAGTTTCGCCCGGCTCGAACCGACCCTCGATCTGCTTCGTGGTCCCATACTCCTTGGACTTCTTGCGCACCAGGAGCAGCGGCATGCCCAGCTCCAACGAAAGCCCGGCACCCAGGACGACACCGCCCAACTCGGGAGCAGCCAAGCGCTGGTACCCCGCACCGGCGGCGAGTTGCTCGCGCACCATGGAGGCGAGCTCGAACACGATCCCCCTTAGCACCCGCGGTTCGGTCTCGAACAGGTACTTGTCCAGGTAGTACTTGCTCCGTTTGCCGGAGCGGAGCACGAAGTCGCCCTCCAGGTAAGCGGTCTCCAACAGGGACTTGCCCAGCGCTTCTTTGTCCACCTTGCCTCCTGGTCATCGGTCCGCTCGGACCGGGTACTAGACGCCCGACACCGTCACCTTCTCCACCGCCAGAGACGGAGTACTCACACTTCCGTAGATGGGGATCCATCGCGGGTCTCCAGCCACGTCACAGATCGAACTCAGCAGTGACATGAAATCGGTGGCGACCGTCACCTCGCGTACCGGCCGCCCGAGCACCCCGTTCTCGATAAGCCTACCGGTCACACCCACCGACACTTCGCCGCTGATGACGTTGACTCCCGAGTGAAGACCGGCCGCGTTCTCCACGTAGAGCCCGGTGCCGACCCGGCCGAGCAGATCCTCCAGCGTCCCCGAGCCCGGCGTGACCACGAGGTTGGTCGCGGCCACCTTGGGAGTCATGCGGTACGACGAGCGCTCCGCGTTGCCCGTGGAGACTGCGTCGCCTCCGCTCTTCCGGGCCGTATAGCTGCTGTGTAAATACGCACGGAGGACTCCGGCCTCGAGCAGCGGAGTCCGGCGTCTGGGCACTCCCTCCCCGTCGAAGGGGTTGGTGGCCGTGCCGCCCGCGGCCAGGCCGTCGTCGAGCAGACCGGCCAGGCTGGACCCCACCGTCTCGCCGAGTTTGCCGGCAAACAGGGAGCGCCCTTTTTGGATCGCATCGGCACTCAGCCCCTGCGCGACGTAAGAGAAGAGCGCCGCAGCCACCTCGCGCGCGAACACGACTGTGTAGCTCCCGGTGGCGCAAGGTCGCGCGCCCAGAAGGACTGCGGCCTTCTCACCCGCCTCGGCCCCTGCGGCCTCTGCGTCCAGTTCTGCGGGGTCACGGCCCAGACTGTATCCCAGCCCCGACTGGCGGTCCCCATCACGCCCGGCGAGGGCCTGAGCGTAGACGAAGCAGAACGAGTGCTCGGCCTCGGCCACCACCCCGGTGCTGGAGCAGATGGCAATGCGGCTCTCCTCGTCGGAATACACGCTCTCCTCTACGGTATCCACGTGCGGGCAGGCCAAAGCCCTCCGCTCCACCGCAAGCGCCATTCCGATCTTCTCCTCCAGGCTCGTCTGCCCCACCCCGGGGCGCCAGAGGCCGGGAACGGACGGGTAGGGACCGAGCGCCTGCGCGGGCAGCGCGGCGTGGGGATCGGGGTCGGTGGCGTCCACGTTGGCCACGGCTCCGGCCAGCACCACGTCGAGACCGCTGTCGGAGAGGTCGGCGGTGAAGGCGTACCCCACGCGCCCCTGTCTGACGGCTCTGACCCCCAACCCGCGGGGTTGAGCCATGGTGATGGACTCCACGTCACCGGCATAGATCTTGATGCTCGCCGTCCTGCCGGCCTGGGAATAGACCTCGAGGTCAGCGCCGAGGCGGCGTCCCCGCTCGAGCGCCCGGCGGGCGATCTGCAGGGGCGTGCTCATGACAGGCTGGTCCCGCCCACGGTCAACTCGCGGATGCGTAGGGTGGGCTGGCCGCTGCCTACCGGGACGAGTTGTCCCTCTTTGCCGCAGGTGCCTGCCTTGATGTCCAGGTCGTCGGCGATGGCGTCCAGATTCAGCAGGACCTCCACCCCGCTGCCGATGAGGGTGGCGCCGCGCACCGGAGTGGTGATCCGGCCCGCCTCGATGAGGTATCCCTCGGCCACCCCGAACACGAAGTCGCCTGTGGCCGGGTTGACCTCGCCGCCGGAGAGGGACTTGGCGTACAGAGCACGAGGCGTGTCGGCAATGATCTGCTCGGCCGTTTGTTCCCCGGGCCCAAAGTAGGTGTTGGTCATCCGGGGATACGGCAGATGGCGATAGTCCTGACGCCTCCCATTGCCGCTGAGAGGGAGCTCCAGGTGCTCCCCTCGCAGCCGGTCGGTGAGGTAGCCGGTGAGGACCCCGGCCTCGATGACGGGAGTGCGCTGGCAGGGCACACCCTCGTCGTCGCACCGCTGGCTGCCCCAAAGGCCGGCCCCCACGCCGTCATCGTAGGCGAATACGTGTTCGCCGGCGATCCGCTGCCCTTTCCTGCCCTCCCACACGCTCGTCTTCTTGAGGATGTAGTCGGCCTCCAGCCCATGCCCGCAGGCTTCGTGGAACAAGACCCCGCCGAAACCATTGGCCAGCACCACCGGCATGCGCCCGGCCGGAGCGGGGATGGCGTCGAGCATGACAAGGGCCTTGCGGGCCGCTTCCGAGGCCAGGGCGGCGATGGCTTCCTCCTGGAAATCGTCCGTGCTCCCTTGAGCGGCCAGCGTCTCGCGTCCTACCTGGAGAAGAGCGCCGCGCTGCGCCATGACGCTTACCGCCAGCATCTTCCGTATGCGCTCGTCGGAATTCCAGGATCCGTCCGAACCGGCGATCCACACGCGCTGCCGCGACGCGCCGTAGACGGCCACCACCTGCCGAACCTCGCCGGACAGGCCGCGGGCGGTCTCGTCAGCCAGACGGAGCAAGGCGGCGTTCGCGGCCGCCCGCTCCCGCCCGGAAGAAGGGCCAGCAGCAGCCCGCGGTAGTCCCGCAGATCCGTTCGCGAACGGGGGAGCGCTCATCACACGTTCGCCGGCAGCCGCTCCCTCGCCGCTCGAGCGGGACAGTTCGCGCGCCAGGCCGACAAGAGACCGCTCGTCGACCGCGTCGACGTAGCCGAACTCGGTGAAGAGGCCGCGGATGACGCGCACCGACCCGCCCCGGTCGACGCCCGAGACCGCCTCCTCGATCTTGCCGTCCTCCAAACGGAGTGACAGGGAGGTCCGATCTTCGACGAACACCTCGGCCCGGTCCCCACCGCCCTGTGCGGCCGTGTCGACCACGACCTGAAGAAGTCCGGGGTCAGGCCCGGTGAAGTCGCTCTCGGTCGTCATGCCCGCCGAGAGATCAGTGCGGGAGAGGACTCTGCGCGAGGATCTCGGTAGCTGCCGCGACGAACGGAGCAGCCTCATCGGTGTTGCCGGGGAAGGCCACCATGGAGCCATCGTCGAAATACAACTCGACCTGGGGGCTACGGGAGCGCACGAACAGGAAATAGTACGCGCCGGCGATCACGCTGCCGATAAGGGCAAAGATCCCGAAGATCTTGAAGAAGCGCTTCATCTAGGCCCCCTCTCCTTCTTCGATAGTGGTCGTCGAGCCGGCTGCCTCACGCGCGTCGCGCAGGCAGGTCTTCAGATCGTAGAGGGCCAGGCCGACCCGGCTGCCCTTCTTGCCCGTGGCTACAGCGGTCATGCCGTCCGGAGCCAGTTCGCGCACGAGGAAGATCAGGCCCGCGGGCGTCTCGACAACCAATTGGGTGAGAGGCTGCGACCCGGCCTTGGCGGCACTGGCCTGGCCCAGGCCCACCAGTTCTTCCGCTTGGGCGACGACAGCCGAGAGGGCCGGCTCGCTCATGTTGGTCGCCACGACGCCCTCCGGTCCGAAGACCACGGCCTTGTCGATATCGGTCGAGATGTCGAGCATCTCAGCGAATGCCGCTTCAACCTCTTGCTTCATCAGCGCCTCCCTTCCCAGAGATCGGCAACCCCTCCGTACTCTTGCCCAGTTTACCACCGGGTCAAGACGCTCAAACCACTGGGGGCATCCCACGGGGTCATCCCGTGCGGAGCCTCAAATGAGAGGGGCCGCCGCGGCGGCCCCGAAGGGCGCTGCCACGGCGGCCCCGAACGGCAGCGCCCTTGGGGCGCCGGCCGATCGTGGTCTCTCTCTTACATCATGCCGCCCATGCCGCCCATGCCGCCCGGCATACCACCGCCGGCGCCCTTTTCCTCAGGCTTATCGGCGACGATCACTTCGGTCGTCAGGATGTTCTTGGCGATGGAAGCAGCGTTCTGCAGGGCCGACCGGGTGACCATGGCCGGGTCGATGATGCCCGCCTTGACCATGTCTTCGTATTCACCCGTGGCGATGTTCAGACCGACGCCCTTGGTGCGGGTTTTGACCTCGTTGACCACTACCGAGCCTTCCAGGCCGGCGTTGTTCGCCAGCTGGCGAAGGGGTTCCTCGAGGGCACGAGCCACGATGCGGATGCCGGTGAGTTCGTCACCCTCGGCCACGAGAGCGAGGATGGACGGCACCAGGAGAACCTGAGCTACGCCACCGCCGGGGACGATGCCTTCTTCGAGAGCAGCGCGGGTGGCACTCAAGGCGTCTTCAACGCGGTGCTTCTTCTCTTTGATCTCGGTCTCAGTAGCTGCGCCGACCTTGACCACAGCCACGCCGCCGGCCAGTTTGGCCAGCCGCTCCTGCAGCTTCTCGCGGTCGAAATCGGAATCGGTGATCTCGATCTCGGCCTTGATCTGGTTGATGCGGCTCTTGATCTTGTCGAGCTCGCCGGCACCGTCGACGATGGTGGTGTTGTCCTTGTCGACGACCACTTTGCGGGCACGACCGAGCTGGGCGACGGTGGTGTTCTCGAGCTTGAGGCCCATCTCGTCGCTGATGACCTCGCCGCCGGTGAGGATGGCGATGTCTTCGAGCATACGCTTACGGCGATCGCCGAAGCCGGGGGCCTTGACGGCGATGCCGGTGAAGGTGCCGCGCAGTTTGTTGACCACGAGGGTGGCCAGAGCCTCGCCCTCGACGTCCTCAGCGATGATCAGCAGAGGCCGACCGGACTGAATGACTTTCTCCAACACGGGGAGAAGATCCTGAACGGAACCGACCTTGCGGTTGGCCATGAGGATGAACGGATCTTCGAGCACCGCTTCCATGCGCTCGGCGTCGGTGACGAAGTACGGGGATATGTAGCCCTTGTCGAACTGCATGCCCTCGGTGAACTCGAGGTCCATGCCGAAGGTGTTGGACTCCTCGACGTTGACCACGCCGTCTTTGCCCACCTTCTCGATGGCGTCGGCGATGACATCGCCGATCTCGCGGTCGTCGGCGGAGATGGTGGCCACCCGGGCGATGTCCTCTTTGCCGGAGATCTCCTTGGACATGGCCTTGATCTCTTCGACTGCGGCGTCGACGGCCCGCTCGATGCCGCGCTTGACGGCCATCGGGTTGGCGCCGGCGGCTACGTTCTTGAGGCCTTCGCGCACGATCGCCTGAGCCAGCAAGGTGGCGGTGGTGGTGCCGTCACCGGCGATGTCGTTGGTCTTGGTGGCCACTTCGCGAACGAGTTGGGCGCCCTGGTTCTCGAAGACGTCCTCGAGTTCGATCTCGCGGGCGATGGTCACACCGTCGTTGGTGATGGTGGGGCTGCCGAACTTCTTGTCGAGCACCACATAGCGACCCTTGGGGCCAAGGGTGACTTTGACGGCGTCGGCCAGCGTGTTCACGCCGCGCTCGAGGGCCCTGCGGGCTTCTTCACCGTACAAAAGCTGTTTTGCCATAGATTGGACTCCTCTCTTACCCTACAAAACGATCGTCACGAAAAGCATCGACCAGCGAAGAGCTTCACTCGCCGGGGATGACACCGATGATGTCGGTGAGCCCGCGCAGGACGAGGTACTCCTCGCCATCCAGCTTGAGCTCGGTGCCCGCATATTTGGCGAAGACCACCAGATCGCCGACCTTGACCTGCATCGGGAGCAGTTCGCCCTTGTCGGAGTACTTGCCTGGGCCGACGGCTTCGACGCGCCCCTTCGACGGCTTTTCCTTAGCCGTGTCGGGCAGGACGATGCCGGTTGCGGTCACTTGCTCTTGCTCGACGAGCTTGACAACGACCCTGTCCTCGAGTGGCACTAGTTTCATGCACAACCCTCCTATCTACCGCGTTATTGGCTCTTTACTCTTTGTGCCTCGAACAGGCAGCTAAGACCTGTTTCGCAAAACTGGCACTCGATACCGCCGAGTGCCAAGCGGCGGATATATTATGCGCAGACGGGCGAATTGTCAAACCTCATGTGAGAGTGCCAATCGGCCGGCCTGCCAAGGGCGGTGATGCCGCCGAACCATCGACACCGGAGGACTAGCGTTCGGCTTCGGACGCCGGCAAAAGGGTCGACCACCTGCCCAGGGGCAGCGAGGCAGACGCGTCCACGTCGAGGTACTCCGGATAGGGCAGGGACGGACCGGCCAAGGCGGCAGCCCCGATCATGGCGGCGTTGTCGGTGCAGTACGCGAAGGGCGGGACCACCACATGCAGGCCGGCAGCCTCCCCTCTCTCCCGCAACCGCCGCCGCAGAAGGGAGTTCGCCGCCACCCCACCGGCAACGCCCAGGGTACGCGCCCCTTCGCCCAGCGCCGCCTTCACCGACTTGCTCACCAGCGCTTCAACGATCGCCTCCCGATACGAAGCGGCGACGTCGGCTGCGCTAGACTCCCGCTCCTCGGCAGTCATGTCACGCAGCAGGTAGTAGAGCGCGGTCTTCACGCCGGAGAAGGAGAAGTCGGGCCGGGCCGACCGCCTGAGCCCCACCGGGAACTCGAAGGCCTTGGGGTCTCCCCTCTCCGCCAACTCGTCCAGTTCCCGGCCGCCGGGATAGCCCAAGCCGAGCAGACGGGCGCCCTTGTCGAACGCCTCGCCGGCCGCATCGTCGAGGGTCTGGCCCAGCAACCGGTAGCTGGTCCGGTCTTGCACCGCCACCAGCGAGGTGTGCCCGCCGGACGCCACCAGGGTGACCATGGGCAGGGGAGCTTCCGGGTCGGCGAGCCAGACGGCAGCCAGATGCCCGTGGAGATGGTTCACCGGGTGAAGGGGCAGCCCCCGCGCCCAGGCGATCGCCTTGGCCGTCTGCACCCCAACCAGAAGTGCTCCGATCAACCCCGGCCCCACCGTAACCGCCACTCCGCCCAGGTCCTGGAAGCCGATGCCGGATTGATGGAGCGCCTCCCTCACCACCACGCTCATTCTCTCCACGTGCGCCCGGCTCGCGACCTCGGGGACCACGCCTCCATACCGCTCGTGGATGGAGTCCTGTGAATGCACGACGTTGGAGAGCACCTGCCCGGTCCGCGACAGCACCGCGGCCGACGAGTCGTCGCAGGACGATTCGATAGCGAGGAGCGGCCGATCGGTGAGAACCGGACGCATCATCACCAGGGCGTCTTCGCCAGTGTCGGAGTAGTAGCGTTTGCGTGACCCGACCGTCGAGAAGCCCTGGCTCTTATACAACGACTGCGCCTCCTCGTTGCTGGGTCTTACTTCGAGGAACGCCGGCTGCCCCGCTCCGTCGGCAGCCCGGATGAACGCCGCGAGGAGCCGGACGGCCACGCCCCGCCTCCGCGCCCAGGGAGCAACGGCCAGGTCCATCAGGTGCCAGGCGTCGGGGTAGCAGCGCCCGATGAGGAATCCGGCCACGTCGCCCCTCTCGGTCACGGCCACCTCGCGCCAGCCCAGCGGCTGTCTCACTTCGTCCTCGAACATCTGCCTGGTCCAAGGCAGAGAGAAGGACTGCCGCTCGATAGCGATCACCGCTGGTACGTCAGCCGCGCGCATGGCCCTCGTGGTCACGCCCATCATCGGCTCAGCCCTCCATGCCTGGATGGGCCCAGGGATCTTTCATCTTGGTGATGTGGATGTCGGCGTCGGGCGACCGGATATAGATGGGCTTGACGGCCTCAGGACTCCCCGGGTCCCCGACGCGGCATGCCTGTCGCGCAATGGTCGCGCGACCGTCCACGACTTCTTCGACCCAGAGCGCGAGGCGCGCACCCTCGATCGTCTCCCCGGGCGCTTGGAGCCGGCTCTGCCCGCTCACCAAATGCTCCGCGGACACATCCAGGGAAAGATAGTTCATGGGTCCGGCCGAATCTTCTCCGGCAACCCCGCCGGCCGCGAGGCCTTCCACCTCGCCCGCGATCCAGACCCGGCTCTCCCTCCCCACCGACCCGCGGATGCGCGCGGCCAGCTCTGCGCGGTCGCAGACGGAGAAAGGCTCCTCCCGGATGTAGCTCGCCCCCGCCGGGAGTCGACCTCCTGTGGGACTGGCGAGCGGCGTCCTTCCGGCCCCTGCCTCCTGGCGCCCCTCGCCGCGCGAGACCCGGTAGATCCCGTAGAACACCTGGCCCCGCCGGGCATCCACCACGGGCACCATAAGGTCAGGCGGCTCGTCACCTCCATGCCGCTCCAGCCGCGAGACGAGCTCCGCCGCCAGGGCGCTGAGAGTGCTCACTCCCACGACCGGGCAGGGCAAAGCAAGGGCCAGCGCGCGAGCCGTCGCGACGGCGATCCTCACGCCGGTGAAGGTGCCGGGCCCGACGCCTACGACTATCGCCGCGATGTCGGCCGGCTGCCGTCTCGCCTCCCGCAGCATATCGTCCACATGGCGCAGAAGCACGCGGGCCTGACCCCGGCTGTCCTTGTCCGCGCGGCGCGCCAGTACCCCCCAGGGCTGGGCCGCGTCTCCGGCCAGCAGCGCAGCCGCCGAGATCCCGGTCGACCCGTCCATAGCGAGGATGAGACCGCTGTTGCTGGGCAGACGGTCGTTCGTGGCCGGACGGTCGGTCACGGCCAGACCCTCATTCGCCGCCCGCCGCGTCCCAGCGGGCCTTGGCGTCGTTTGTCATCGCCTCGATTTCCACCGAACGCTCGTGCAAAGTCCGATGGTCCATCCGGACCGTCCACGTCGGCGCTCCCAGCCTATCGAGTCCGGCCTGTGGCCACTCCACCAACGTCACCGCCTCCCCCCCGACATACTCCTCGAGCGCGAGAGCGTCGGCGTCACAAATGTCGTCAAGGCGGTAAAGGTCGAGATGTTGGACGACCACCTTCCCCCCGTAGACGTTGGCCAAAGTGAACGACGGACTGCGCACCGAGTCGGTGACCTCCAGAGCCTCGGCCACGGCTCGGACAAGAGTGGTCTTGCCCGCGCCGAGAGGCCCGTAGAGAAGGATGAGGTCGCCGCCCCGCGACGCTTTCGCCAGCCGGCCCCCGATCTCCCTGAGCTCACTCAGACCCGCTCGGTCCCGGTGCAGTACCACGTGACCGTGGTCTACCACAGAGGCAACTGCTCCGTCTTCATCGCTGCGACATCGGACTGGGTGACGGCAGAGGGGGCGACACCGGACGAGACCCCCGGTCCGCCGGGCTCCGGCCTGTCGTCCTCGTCCGCGCGGGGGCTGAGCCCGCGGGCGAGCAGGTGGCGCAGCTTGGCGAAGTCCTGCTCGAGCACCTGCCGGTTCGAGGGCGTGTACAACGCGGCCGCTGGGTGGAAGACCGGAAACACGATGAGGTCCACCCCGGCGATGCACAGCTCCTTGGCCCGACCGTGTATCGCGGTCATGCTGAGTTCGGTGTCGGCCAGCAACTTGGTGGCGAAGCGCCCCAGCGTGCAGATCACCCGCGGCCTGATGATGGCGATCTGCTCCATAAGGTGCGGGCTGCAGGCTTCAATCTCTTCGGGGAGGGGGTCGCGGTTGTCGGGTGGCCGGCATTTCACCACGTTGGCGATGTACACATCCCCTCGCGTGAGGCCGATCTGGCCGAGAAGCTCCGTCAGGAGCTTGCCCGCGGCCCCAACGAAGGGCTCGCCCTGCTTGTCCTCGTTGAAGCCGGGGCCTTCGCCCACGAACATGAGTCGAGCGTCCGGGTCGCCTACGCCGAACACCACTTGGGTCCGTCCGCCGCAAAGGCCGCATCGCCGGCAGTCGTGCAGCGACTCCTCAAGTGCACGCAGGGCCTGGGCTCCGTTCTGCCCGCCCTCAGCCTCGGCCATGTCCCTCGTGTCCCCGGTATCACCCATGCTGCCAGGGTAGCAGAACAGACCCCGGCGCGGCACGAACGCGGCGCCGGAGCCGTTTCCGCGCCATCCGCTGTCGCCATTGCCCGCTCGTAGGCAGGCTGTTATGCTACCCGGGCACCGCGCGGACCGCCATATGTCGACCCGCGACCGGACCGCCTACCTGCGGGAGGCGTAGCCGGTTGCACGACCGAGACAGTCCATGCGGCCGAGGGAAACACCGAGCCACGTCTGGTATCTCTGGCAGAACTGGAACAGGCAGGTACCCATCGAGGCCTCATCCACATCGCTGCGTTTCGCCGTCATCGGCGCCGGGCGCCTCGGCGCCAGCCTGGCCCTAGCCCTCCGCCGCTCCGGACTGGCTCTGACCGGCTTTGTCGCGGCGTCGGCGGCAGGCCGGGTTCGAGCCGAAGAATACCTGGCAATGCCGGCCGCCCTCGGTATCGACGACCTCGTGGCCGTCCAGCCCGACCTCTACTTCATCTGCGTCCCGGACGCAGCCGTGGCACCCGTCGCTGCCGAACTTGGCGCCTGCCTGCAGGCGGCGGCGAGCGCAGCCGGCGTGGCTGACCCTGGCGACGCTTCGCCCACCCCGCCGCCCTCTGCCCCTTACCGGCCGGTGGTCGCCCACACCAGCGGAGCTACTTCGGTCTCGGTGCTGCGCTCGTGCGAACGTGCCGGCGCCGCCGCCCTCGTG
Source organism: uncultured Actinomycetota bacterium (assembly GCA_963843515.1). Classification (GTDB taxonomy): domain Bacteria; phylum Actinomycetota; class Thermoleophilia; order RBG-16-64-13; family RBG-16-64-13; genus CAIQPS01. The sequence continues at coordinate 157,518 of CAWJKH010000006.1, read as the reverse complement.
TTTCATCCTCTGCAGACCTTCCCAGAGCCTCTCACCGGGGCTTCCCGTTTCTCGGGCGCCGGGGTGGCCCTCACCCCGGGGGCCGCCGATCCCGACGCCGCCACCGCGATCGGGATGCAGTTCGCAGCCTCGCTTGGCATGCGGCCCTTCTCTCTGGCCGACGAAAAGCGCACTCTCTACCATGCGGCCGCTTCGGTGGCCTGCAACTACCTGGTGACCCTGGAGCATGTGGCCGGCGACCTTTTCGTCAAGGCCGGTTTGCCCGAGAGGGAGGCGCTCTCCCTCTTTCTGCCGCTCGTCACGGCGACGCTCGACGGTCTGGCTGCCGGCGGCCCGGTAGAGGCTCTCACCGGCCCCCTCAGTCGCGGCGATCTCGCCACCATCGAAGCCCACCTGGAAGCGCTGGCGTCTGACGCCCCCACGGCGCTGCCCCTATACCGAACCCTTGGACTGGCGACCCTCGATCTGGTCACTGCCCGAGGCGAGTTGACCGCCGATGCGATCGCGCGCATGAAGCAGTTGCTGGCGAACGGTGGCGACGGCCCAAGGGAAACCACGATCATCCCCGTGAGGCTAGAGAGACGAAGAACAGGAAGGAAGTCCGATGCCAGCAGCGCCTGAGAACTCCGGCCCCGTGGCGGTGATAACCGACACCATCCATTTCGACACCGGGGGCGATGCGGACATGGTGAACCTCACCGAGGAGGTGCGCCGCCTGGTGACTCAGAGCGCTCTGTGGGCCGGTACCGTGACCGTCTTCGTTCCAGGGGCCACCGGGGCCGTCACGACTCTGGAGTTCGAGCCGGGCGTCGTCCAGGACTTCCGCGACCTGTTCAACCACATCGCCCTGCCCACCAACCACTACTACCACAACGACACCCACCCCGACCACAACGGGCACGCCCACGTGCGCGCCGGACTGCTGGGCCCCTCGTTGGTCATCCCCTTCGACCAGGGCAAGCTCTGTTTGGGGCGCTGGCAGGAGATATGCTTCGTCTGCTTCGACAACCGTCCCCGGGAGCGCACGGTGATCGTGCAGACGCTCGGAGTCCGCTGAAACCCCCCTGAAGTTACGCCGCCTTGACGCGGAGGAGGTCCGCTATGAAACCGGTTCTGCAACTAGCCCTCGACTTCGTGGACCTTCCCCGCGCGCTTCTCGTCGCCGAGGAGGCCGTGGCCGGGGGCGTCGACTGGCTGGAGGCCGGCACGCCCCTCATCAAGAGCGAGGGCCTGCAGGCGGTGCGCGAACTGAGGGCCCGCTGGCCCGACCACGTCGTGGTGGCCGACATGAAGACCATGGACGCCGGCCGGGCTGAGGTCGAATACGCCGCCAAGGCCGGAGCGAAAGTGGTCGGCGTGCTGGGCGCCGCGTCTGATGCCACCATACGGGAATGTGTGGAGGCCGCCCGCAACTACGGGGCGGAGATTATCGTGGACATGGTGCGGGTGGAGGATGTCGTCCTCCGGGCGAGAGCAGCCGAGGAGATGGGGGCCAGCTACATCGGCATCCACATCGCCATAGACGAGCAGATGCAGGGCAAAACCCCCTGGGACACCCTCCGCGAAGTGGCACAGGCAGTGAAGATCCCCATCGCCGTGGCCGGGGGGATCAACTCGGAGACGGCTCCGCTCGCCATCGAGGCGGGTGCATCGATCGTCGTCGTGGGTGGGGCCATCACCAAGGCCGCCGACGCGACCGCGGCCGCCCAGACCATCAAGCAGGCCATCGAGACCCTGACCCCGGCGCAGTCGGAGTTCTTCGTGCGCGCCACCGGGCCCGACCTCCGGGACAAGCTGGCCCGGGTATCGGCCGCCAACGTCTCCGACGCTCTACACCGCAGCGGCGACATCCCGGGACTGCGGCCCCTGGCCCCCGGCATGAAGCTCGTCGGCCCCGCCCTGACGGTCCGTACCTACCCCGGCGACTGGGCCAAGCCGGTGGAAGCCATCGACCATGCCCAACCCGGTGACGTGCTCGTCATCGACGCCGGCGGCATCCCACCTGCGATCTGGGGCGAGTTGGCCACCAACTCCGCCATCCAGCGTCAGGTAGCCGGCGTGGTCATCTGGGGGGCCGCCCGCGACACCGGCGATATCGTGGCACTGGGCTTCCCGCTGTTCTGCTCACTGGTCTCCCCCACCGCGGGTGAGCCGAAAGGCTTCGGCGAGATCGGCGTGCCCATCCGAGTCAACGGCATTCGCGTGTCGCCTGGAGACTGGATCATCGGCGATGATGACGGTGTGTGCGTCCTCCCCGGGGAGAAGGCGGTGGAGTACACCAACCGCGCCATGGACGTGCTCGAGCGCGAGAACAGGCTGCGTAAGGAGATCCAGGCGGGGAGCACCCTCAGCCAGGTAGGGTACCTTCAGCGCTGGGAGAAGCGCTAGCAGGCTGCTGAAAAGTGACGCTTCGCTGCCAGAATGCGCCGGGCATGTGCGAGAGACGGACGCAGGGAGCGCGAATAGCAGCGCTATTTGCGCGACGGAGGACACAGCGTCGCGCCGACCGGTGGTTTCTGGTGGCCGGGGCTTCGCTCTTCAGCAGCCTTTTGGGCGCGGAACGACCTCGCGGAGGGAGACGGGCCGCGTCGTGATGCCTGAGCAAAGGAGGTCGACATGTCGTTCTTCAACTGGACGGCCCCGCTCTTCAAGCTGAGCCGACACCGCTTCTCGCAGGCCGACTTCCAGGTCTTCGCCGCCCGCCTGCGGCCCTGCGTGGCCCCCGGCGGTCGGCTCCTGGACTTGGGCGGCGGCACGGGGGACCTTGGCGCCGGCGTCGCCCGGGTGCTGGAGGCCAAGGTGGTGGTCGCCGACGTCACTCCGCAGATGTTGCGACGGGTGTCCCCAGACCCCTCGGTCTCGGTGCGCCTCACGACCGCGGAAGCCCTCCCTTTCCCGGACGGGCACTTCGACGGTCTTCTCTGCTCTGACGCCTTCCACCACTTCCGGGACCAAGAAGCGGCCGCGAAAGAGATGGCCCGAGTGGTCAGACCGGGCGGGTGCTTCCTGATACTCGAGTTCAGGCGCTCCGGGCCCGGCAGAGCCCTCGTCGCCATCGAGCGCTGGCTGGGCGAGCCCGGGGCCTTCCTGGAGCCGGACGAGCTTCGGGCCCTGCTCAAGCGGTGGGGCATCGACGGGACAATCACCGATCGCGGAACGCTCACATACACCTTCATCGGGCACAGGTGAGCGCCTACAGCCCTCAGACCATCATCGTGACGTTGTCGATCAGGCGCGCCGAGGGGAAGTGCACGGCAAGGGCGACCAGACAGCGGCCGGTCATCACACCGATCGGCGTCAGTTCGGCCGCGTCGACTATCTCCACGTAGTCGATGGTCGCGAGGTCGGCATCGGCCAGGAGCGCGCAGATCTGCTCCCTCAGGCGCCCGGCGTCGCGCTCCCCGTTCTCGACAGCCGCCCGCGCGGCCATCAACCCGCGATAGAGGACCGGCGCTTGCTCCCGCTCTTCGGGAGTGAGGCGCGCGTTGCGCGAGCTCATGGCAAGACCGTCGGCTTCGCGGACCGTGGGGCAGCGCACGATCTCCACGGGCAGATCGAGTTCCCGGCTCATCTTGGTGATCACCGCAAGCTGCTGGGCGTCCTTCTCCCCGAAATAGGCCCGGTCGGGCTGGCAGATGTCAAAGAGCTTGGCGACGACCGTGCACACCCCCCGGAAGTGGCTGGGCCGTGAAGCCCCGCAGAGGCCCTCGGTAAGGCCCTCCACCTCCACCCACGTGGAAAAACCATTCGGGTACATCTCCGCCACAGCGGGGCTGAAGACGATGTCCGCGCCGGCACCCCGGGCCAGGGCGAGGTCTTGCTCCCGGCCCCGCGGGTAAGTCCGGAGGTCCTCGCCTGCCCCGAACTGGGTGGGATTCACGAATATGGACACCACCACCAGCCCGTCTCGGGCCCGCGCCTCGCGGATCAGAGAAAGATGGCCTTCGTGAAGGGCACCCATGGTGGGCACGAGCCCGATCGAAAAGACCCGCTTTCGGGCTTCGGCAAGCTCCCGGCGCATCCCGTCTATGGTCTCGATGCAGGGGATCCCGGTCATCGATCTTTCGGCACAGGGCCCCCCTCGGTGACCGCCCGCCAATCCGACACCGACGGTGCCCCTCCCAGAGTCTCCGCGGCCAGCACGGCCCTACGAATGCTCCGGGCCACCGCTTCCGCGGCGGCCGCGCCCGCCTGGAACACGTTGCCGGCCCTCCGCCCGGTGGCCAGCACAAAGACGCAGTCCCCGTCCCGCGGCGTGTGCACTGGATCGATGGCTCGGGCCATGCCGTCGTGGGCCATGCGCGCGACCACGCCGCATTGCAGTTTGTCGAGAGTGGCGTCGGTCATAACCACGGCTAGCGTGGTGTTTTCGATACCGCCGCCGAAGACCGGCGCCGATGTCATCGCCAGCAGCGACGCCTTGCTCCCCACGAACCCGGTACCCCGGCGAGCCCCCGCCAGGATGTCCCCACGCTCGTTGAGCACGTCGCCCACAGCGTTGACCACCGTCAGAGCGCTCACGGTCACCCCGCCTCCGACCTCCACCGATGCCAGACCGACACCTCCCTTCATCAGCCCCTCGAAGTTGAGCAGTTTGCCCACCGTCGCCCCGGTTCCGGCTCCCACCGAGCCTTCTTCGACGGTGGACCCGGCCGCGGCGGCCGCCTGGTAGGCCTCACGCGCACGGGGGCAGGCCTCCGCGTTGCCCAGCCCCAGGTCGTAGATGACTGCGGCCGCTACCAGAGGGATCTTGGCGAATGGGGTCTGATAGCCGTATCCGCCCTCTTGCAGGTAGGTGGTGACCCCGGCGGCCGCCGCCAGTCCGGGAGCGCTGCCGCCGGTCAGCAGGACGGCGTGCAGTTCCGCGACCGACGCGTACGGCGACAGGAGGGCCGTCTCCAGGGTGCCCGGCGCTCCCCCGCGGATGTCCACCGATGCCACCACCCCCTGCGGGGCCAGCACGACCGTACAGCCGGTGAGCCCGTCGAGGTCCGTGTAGTGGCCGATGGAGATGCCTTCAAGCAAAAGCTCCGCGGTCATCGTCGCGCCCGTTCTTCCGCGCTTCCCGGCGCTGCTGCCCGACCCTAGCGGGAGTTCTTCCTCATCTGGTCGAAGAACTCGGCGTTCGACTTGGTCTCCTTGAGCTTGCTGGATGAGCAGCTCGATCGCCGCGTTGGGGTCGAGCGCGTGCAGCACCGAGCGCAGCTTCCAGACCATCTTGGCCTCGACCGCGTCCATGAGAAGCTCTTCCTTCCGGGTGCCGGAGTTCTCGATGTCGATGGCCGGGAAGATCCGTTTGTTGGCCAGCTGGCGAGTGAGCCGCACCTCCCAGTTGCCGGTGCCCTTGAACTCCTCGAAGATGACCTCGTCCATGCGGGAGCCCGTCTCCACCAGTGCGGTGGCGAGAATGGTCAGCGAGCCGCCCTCCTCGATGTTCCGGGCAGCCCCGAAGAACTTCTTGGGCGGATAGAGGGCGGTCGAGTCGACCCCGCCGGAGAGGATGCGGCCGCTGGCCGGCGCCTGCAGGTTGTAGGCCCGGGCCATCCGGGTGATGGAGTCGAGCAGTACCACCACGTCCTTGCCCACCTCGACCAGGCGCTTGACCCGCTCCAGCACCAACTCGGTCACCTGGACGTGATTCTCGCCGCGGCTGGTCGAAGGTGGAGCTGACCACCTCGCCGGTGACCGTGCGCTCCATGTCGGTGACTTCTTCCGGCCGTTCGTCCACCAGCAGCACCAGCAGGTGTACCTCGGGATTGTTGGTCGCGATGGCGTTGGCGATGTCCTTGAGTATGGTGGTCTTGCCGGCCTTGGGCGGCGAGACGATGAGGCCGCGCTGGCCTTTGCCGAGCGGGCTCATGAGGTCCATGACCCGTGCCGACAGTCGCTCGGGAGAGGTCTCCAGACGCAGCCGCTCGTCGGGGAAGAGCGGCGTCAGCGAGTCGAACGTCGGACGATGGCGCGCCTGCTCGGGATCCATGCCGTTGACCGTCTGGATCTTGAGCAGGGCGTGGTACTTCTCGTTGTCACGCGGCGTGCGCACCTGGCCGTTGATCTCGTCGCCCCGGCGCAGCTTGAAGCGGCGGATCTGCGACAGCGACACGTAGATGTCGGAGTCGGACTGGGTGTAGCCCTGCGTGCGCAGGAACCCGTAGCCGTCGGGCAGGATGTCGAGCAGCCCCGTGCGGAACTGCAGGCCGCGGTCCTGGGCCTGCTCGTTCAGGATCTTCATGATGAGATCCTGCTTGGAGTACTTGCGGAAGTTCTTGATGCCCAACTCGCCGGCCACCATGTGCAGGTCGGAGAGGAGCTTGGGCTCGATCTCGGCCACCGAGGTGGCCTTTGCCGCTACGCGGCCTTCTTGTTCGTCGTTCTGATCCATTTTTGACAATCTCTTCCTTAGTTCGTTCGTTCTTTGACTCTGGTCACCTGATGCCGAGGGCCACCATGGGGCCCCCGTTCTCGGTGCGATGCAGGGTTTTGATGGTGCGGACGGCGTGGCAGTTGGAGCACAGCACCAGGGTCTCGGTCTGGACCCCGTCGGGCCGGACGTCGATGCCCCGCAGGAACCGGCCTCCGGTGACCGCCGTGGCGACGAAGAGCACCCCGTCGCCGGCCATGTCGGCCGTGGTCAGGGATGTCTCCACGTCGTCGAGGCCCGAAGCCCGCACCTGCTCGACCTGGTGGCGGGAGACAGGCCAGAAGCGGGCGCGGATCTCGCCACCGATGCAGCGCATGGCCGCCGCAGCGATGACCCCTTCCACCGACCCGCCGATGCCTATGGTCATGTGCACCCCGCTGTCCCTGGAAGCCGCGGCGATGCCGGCAGAGATGTCGCCGTCGGGGATGAGCCTGAGCCGCGCGCCTGCTGCCCGAATCTGTGAGGCCATCTCCTCATGGCGGGGCCTGTCCAACACCACCACAACGAGGTCCCCGGGGCTGCAACCCAGAGCGGCCGCCACCCGGAGGATGTTCTCGCCCACCGGAGCATCGATGTCCACTGCAGCTGCGGCCTCCCCGGCGACGATGACCTTCTGCATGTACATCTCGGGTACCGGCAGCAGACTGCCCTTTGGCCCGGCGGCGATCATAGCCAGGGCCCCCTCAGCTCCGCGGGCGAGGGCGTTGAGAGCCTCAAGCGGCTGGACCACGGCGTCCCACACCGGCGGCTCCCCACCCAGTTCGTCGCCGGGTTGGAGCATGGCCGGCCCCCTGTCGCTCCCCCGGCTCGCAGCCACCCGGACCTTGATCGGCATGTCTGCAAGGGCGGCCGCCATGGCGTTCCGTGCTGCCGACTCTCCGGCCAGACCGTCGCCCCGCCCGACCCACTCGGCGGCGCCCAGCGCGGCCGCCTCGGTGACAACCGCAAAACGAGCGCATATGCAGCGACCCTCAATGTTCACCAGCCAGCACCTCAGTCTGTTCGATGACTCCGTACAGCGCATCCACTACCGTGCCCAGCGTGTCGTCGATGTTGACGTTATCTACGACGAGCGTGCTCTCGCTCGCGGCCCGTTCCAGGATGAAGTCCTGGATGCGCCTGATGTCGGTGAAGGCCTGCAGATACCGGGCAAGGACCCGCTTCCCCGAGGTCTGCTGCTCCCTGACCAGGAAGTGGCTCCGATGGAGCTCGGGATCGCTCACCGACACCACGAGGGGCAGCAGGAGCACGTCCGCCATGCGCTCCCCCGCCAGCCCCGGTGCCAGCATCCCCGGCACCATGTGCACCCCTTCGACCACCAAGCTCGTCCGCTCCTGAATCGCTCGATCGATGATGGCTCCTATCCCCACACTCACCATCTCCGCCTGCTCCATGAACCCCAGCAGCCCGGCGTCGACGCCCGGGCCCAACGGGATCCTGACCGCCGTCCCCGCCTCATATGAGGAGTAATGGATCGACGGCATGAGCGTCTCGGAGAAGAACACCCGCATCGCCTGCCGGATGGCGTCGGTGGAGATGATCCTCACGATGCCCAGCCGCTGCGCCACCTGAGCCGCGATGGTGCTCTTGCCGACTCCCGTGGCCCCGCCGATCAGCACGATCACCGGCCTATCCTCGGCGGCCATCCGGTTCCACATGCGGTACCGCTGCAGATAGACGTGCTCTCCGCTGTCTGCCAGCACGCGCTCCACCAGCACGCGGAGCTCGTCCATGCCCACCTCGCGCTCAGCCGCCTGACGCAACTGCCACTCCACATCCAGCGCCACCGCATAGGCCCGCTGTGGCGGCAATCCCGTGGAGGTCAGGGCCGTCGCCAGCAACCCCTTGGAGAACGGGACCTTGTGGCCCTCGTTCACCAGCTGGATGGGAGGCCCCCCGGGCTTGCCCGCGGCCTCGCGCGACTCCCCTCTTTCCACCGGTGCGCTCATGCGCTCACAATCGTCGCTCGAATCTCTCTCTCGCCGCTACGGCCAGCTGCCGGACCAGGGCTTCCAGGCCCGCACTCCCGCGACCGCCGCCGTCGGGCTCGACGTTTCCCAGGGCCGCCGGGCTCTCCTCCGGCACCTCCACCGGGACGTTGTCCATGAAGACTACGGGCAACCCTCGGGCCGCCGCCTCTTCGGCCACCACGTCGATGGCGGCCGCCTTGATCTCGGTGAGCACTGCGTCGACGTCGTCAAGGGCTCCACACCGCAACTCGCTCTCGAGGGCCCCGCGGTCGGCAAGACTGGTGGAGAACGACTTCACTCGGCATCCCCAGTGCTCTTCCAGATACCTGCTCAGCACCGCTCTCTGCCCCTCCGGCGCCGTCGAGAAACACGCCACCGTCCGGTCTCGCACGTCCCCCGCGGGCTGGGGACGGAACACCACAGGCAGCACCGGCAGGCCCGGGCGCACCTCTTCGACCGCCTCACACACCGCCCGGACCTTCTCCGGCGAGGCAAGCGGCTCCTCGGCCATGGTCAACACCACAGCGTCGCTGATGAGCAAACGATACGCACCCAGATACCCGGCGATGGTGTCCACCGCCTGATGGGCTCCTGCCACCAGAAGACGGGCGTCTGCCGCCACTGGCGGCTGAGCGGCCCCGCTCCCTTCCAGGACGATCAATTCCGGCTGCAGGCTGTTCGCCAACCTGACCCCCTCGGCGACATTGGCCGTGAACGGCTCTCCCGCCATACCTCCCCCGCAGCGCCGGCACCCGACAGTGACCACTCCGCTGAGGGCAGCGTCCTCGAAATAGTCCGAAGCCGCATGCCGTCCTTGCCGGCTCCACGTGAGCAGGTCCTCGGCTCTGAGGGGGCGCTGGGTCCCATCGATGACCTCCGGCTCGGACGGTCCGCCGCGCCCCATGGCGACGACGACGACCCCGGGGTGCCCCCCCCGCCCGGGCAACGCCCCGTGGAGCGCCCGGGCCACGAACCCGCTGATAGCGGTCTTCCCCACCCTCTTGCCGGTACCGATGATGGCGAGCGAGGGAGCCGTGCAAAGACGTTCGGAAGTCGCGGGGCTGAAGTGGAAATCGGGACCTACGTAGCCCACCTCGCGCGCCAGAGTCTTGCTCGCAAGGCGAAAACGTTCTACGTATCCTAGCACCGGTTCGTCGCTGAGGTCAACGACCACCTGCGGTTGGAAGCGGTCGATGGCGCTGTCCAGTCCCCGAGCCCAGTCGTCGTCGAAGACGACCGGTAGCCCGTAGAGCTCTTCCGCGTTCTCCTCCAGCCCGCCGCGCCGGATCTTTTCGGCGCCGCCGACAAAGAGCGCTGCCCGGAAGTCGAACCGGTCGGCCGCCTGCCGCAATGCTTCGGCTAAGACCGGTGGGTAGTGCTCGCCGTCGATGAGGACCACGGCAGACAATCGCTCCCCCACCGCCCGCCGCCATGCAGCCGGATGGTCCATCAGCGGGGAGAGCGGGCGAACTCGATGATGCTCTCCCCCCCATGGAAGGGGTAGCGGCGCGAAACGGCCATGTGCTCGCCCGCGACCTGCACCACGTTGTAGCAGGGCTTGGTATCGCCGCGCAGGCGCAAGGTGGAGACGGTGCCGGCGTTGACCACGTACATGTTCTCCAGGCGCCAGGCATAAGGCACGTGCTTGTGGCCCGAGAGCACGAGGTCAACTCCGCACTCCACCAGGACCTCGAGGACGTCGCCGGCGTCATTGACGATGTTGCGCTCCCGGCCCGTGCCGGGGATGGGCAGCAGGTGGTGATGCAGCATGAAGATCTTGACGTCATCGGGGTTCTCCCCAAAGGCCTCGCGGATCCACGGGTACCGGTGGCGGCCTATGCGCCCGTAGTCCAGATCGGGCTCGGTGGAATCCACCCCCACGAGGGTGACGCCGTTCTTGCGGATCACGGTCTCCCGGGTGGAAAAGAGGCGCTCGAAGTGCGCGTATCCCACGTTGCGGCTGTCGTGGTTCCCGGGGACGACGAGCACGTCGGGACAGGTGAGCCGGTCCAAGTACTCGCGGGCCTCACGGAACTCCTGCCGATACCCCATGTTGGTGAGGTCACCGGTGACAACGACGATGTCGGGAGCGAGGTCGTTGACTTCCACCAGGGTCCGGTCCAGCAGATTCGGCACGAAGTACTGCGAGCCCAGGTGTAGGTCGGACAGGTGAGCGATGACGCACGAGCGGGTCTGGTCTCCCATCGTGACTACTCCGCATCCGCTCCATTCTGAACGGAGTCCCTGGCAATGATCTCCTCGACCGCGGCCAAATCGGCCGGGCAATGGATGATCGGGCGGGACTGCTCGATGGCGGTTTGTGGGTCCTTGAGGCCGTGGCCTGTGAGCACACACACAAGGGTATCGCCCTTCGGCAGCCCGTTCGCCCCATACTTGAGCAGGCCGGCGACGCTGGCCGCGGAGGCCGGTTCGCAGAACACGCCTTCTTTCTGGGCCAGCAACCGCTGGGCCGCCAGGATCTCGTCGTCGGTGACGTCGCGGATGACCCCGCCCGAATCGCGCGCCGCCGCCAAGGCTTCGTCGCCCCGGGCGGGATTGCCTATGCGGATGGCAGTGGCGATGGTCTCGGGCTTCTCCACGACATGACCGCGCACCAGAGGGTTGGCCCCCTCGGCCTGGAACCCCCACACCACCGGCAGCCTGCCCGCCATCCCGCGGTCCCTGTACTCCCGAAATCCCTTCCAGTACGAGGTGATGTTCCCAGCGTTGCCCACGGGAATGGAGAGCATTGCCGGAGCGTCGCCCAGGGTGTCGACGATCTCGAAGGCCGCCGTCTTCTGCCCCTCGATTCGATACGGGTTGAGCGAGTTGACCAAGGTGATCTTGCGCCGCTCGGAGATCTCCTTGACATACTCGAGAGCCAGGTCGAAGTTGCCTTCGATGGCGATAGCCACCGCCCCGTGCATGAGGGCCTGGGAAAGTTTGCCCATGGCGATCTTGCCCTCGGGGATGAGCACCACACAGCGCAGACCGGCGCGGGCCGCGTACGCGGCCGCGGACGCCGAGGTATTGCCCGTGGAAGCGCATATGACCGCGGTCGCGTCTTCCTCCAGGGCCCTGGTGATGGCCACGGTCATGCCCCGGTCCTTGAACGAGCCCGTGGGGTTCGCCGCCTCGTACTTGAGGAACACGTCGCAACCCAGCTCCCGGCTCAGCCAACCCGCCGGGACGAGCGGCGTACTGCCCTCGCCCAGAGTCGCCGGCACCGTGTCCGGCTTCAACGGCAGGAACTCCCTGTAGCGCTCGATGACCCCGAACGGCGCCGGCGCACCGGCGCGCGAGACGGCCATCAGAGCACCCTCAGCGTCATCGGGTCGTTCCGGCAACAGCTCAGCGCCTTCATCTCATCGATGGCGGCGAAGAAGTGCTTCTCTCTGGTGGGATGGGTGATGAGCACCAACTCCGCCTCCGCACCTCGGCCTTTCTGGATCATGCTGGCGATCGACACGCCGTGCTCGCCGAACACCGAGGCGATGCGGGCCAGCACACCCGCGCGGTCCTCCACGTTCATCTTGATGAAGAACGCCGACTCCACCTCATCGGCCGGATAGAAGCCCAGCTCGCGGTAGCAGGAGCAGCTCTGGAGGAAGCCCACGTTCTTGGTATTGGCGATGGACACGATGTCGCTCACCACCGCCGTGGCCGTCGGCTGCCCTCCCGCCCCCGGGCCCATGAGCATGATCTCGCCGATCTCGTCGCCCCGGAGGAACACGGCGTTGTTGGAGCCGCTGATGGCAGCCAGCGGGTGGTCCACCGGCACCAGCGCCGGAAACACGCGCACGCTTACCCGGCCGTCGATGAGCCGGGCGGCTCCGATGAGCTTGACCGCGAAGCCGAGGTCCTTTGCGTAGCGGACGTCGCCCAGGCTGACCGCCTGAATGCCCTCATAGGCCACGTCGGCCAGTGTGACCCGGGAGTGGAAGGCGATGGACCCCAGGATGGCCATCTTGGCGGCCGCATCGGCCCCTCCAACATCGGCGGTGGGGTCCGCTTCGGCATAGCCCAGTTCCTGGGCCTTGGCTAGGATCTGGGCGTAGTCGCCTTCGTCGTTGAACATCCGAGTAAGGATGTAGTTGGTGGTGCCGTTGACGATGCCGTACACGGTCTTGAGCCCGGCAGCGATCATGCTCTCGCGCATCACCTTGATGATGGGGATGGCGCCGGCGACCGAGGCCTCGAAACGCAGATGACGGCCCTCATCGCGAGCGAGGCTGAAGAGAGCCTGGCCGCGGGTGGCAAGAAGCTGCTTGTTGGCGGTCACGACGTTCTTGCCCTTGCGCATGGCAGCGTCGAGGAAGTCGAATGCGGCGGTGGTCCCGCCGATCACTTCCACCACGATGCCGATGGACGGGTCGTTGACGATGTCGTCGAACCGGGAGGTGAACAAGCCGCCGGGGAGGTCGGCCGGTACCTTGCTTGGGTCGGCTTCGAGCACCCGAACCACCTGCAGGTCCACCCCGGTGCCCTCCAGGATCTGATCGTGCTCCTTCTGGATGAGCCCGTACACGCTCGATCCGATCGTCCCGAACCCCAGAAGTCCTATGCGCACGGCCCTTTCCCGGCTCATGCTCACCCTCGACTTTCGCTATTCGTCGTCGTGCAGTGGACGGTGCTTCGCCACGAGGTCGTCGTAGCTCTCCCGCTCGATGATCACCCGGGCCCTGCCGTCGCGCACCAGCACTACCGCCGGCCGGGGACTGCCGTTGTAATTGGAGGCCATCGCGAAGCAGTAGGCGCCGGTGGCCGGCATCACGAAGATGTCACCCGGCTCCGGCCGGGCCAGAGCCACGTCGCGGATGAGGATGTCCCCGCTCTCGCAATGCTTGCCTGCCACCGTGACCCTGGTGTCGGCGGGCACCCCGGCCTTGTTCGCCAGCATCCCCTCATAGAGCGCGTCGTAGAGCATGGGTCGAATGTTGTCGCTCATGCCCCCGTCCACGCTGACGTAGGTACGGATGCCGGGGATCTCCTTGATGGTGCCCACCGTGTAGACGGTGATGCCGGCCTTGCCCACTATGGAACGTCCCGGCTCGATGAGCACCAGAGGCATGGGAAGACCGCGGGCGGTCATCTCTTCGCGGACACCCTCGACCTTGACGGTGGCATAGTCGGCTATGGACGAGGGGGTATCCTCCTCGGTATAGCGGATGCCCAGCCCGCCCCCGATGTTGAGGCACCGACACTCGAACCCGAAGGCCTTATTGGCTTGAGCGATGAGGCCCACCAGGATCGCGATGGCCTTGCGGAACGCCTCCAGCTCGAAAACCTGGCTGCCGATGTGGGCGTGCAGCCCCACCAACTCGAGATGAGGCGCCGCCATCGCCCTGCGGATGGCTTCAAGCGCAACCCCTTCGTCGAGGCCGAACCCGAACTTGGAATCCACTTGCCCGGTCTGGATGTAGGAGTGGGTGTGCGCTTCGATTCCCGGGGTGATGCGCAGCAGCACCTTCTGCCGCGCACCGCGCGTCACCAGCATCTGTTCGAGCATGTCCAGTTCCTGGAAGCTATCCACCACAACGTAGCCCACCCCACCGGAGAGGGCGTAATCGAGCTCACCCTTGGTCTTGTTGTTGCCGTGGAAGAAGATCTTCTCCGGGGGGAACCCGGCCACCTTGGCCACGTGATACTCTCCGCCCGAGGACACATCGATGGAGAGCCCCTCCTCGAGCACCAGCTGGTCTATAGCCACCGCCGAGAACGCCTTGCTCGCGTAGATGATCTCGAAATCCGCGGTATGTTCTCGGAAGGCAGCCATGTAGCGGCGGCACTGATCGCGGATGGACCGCTCCTCGTAGACCAGCAAAGGAGTGCCGAACCTTCCGGCCAGGTGGACGACGTCGCAGCCGTCGATCTCGAGATGCCCGGCAGCGTTATGGGATGCCGTGATGGGATAGACAAGCGTGTGGGTCAAGAGAGCCTCCGGACTGGAAACACGGGTAAGTTACCACAACAGCGGGCCCGCGAAAGGCCGGCTGGTAGAATGAATAACCAGCATGACCGAGCAGCCGTCCATCTTCTCCTACTACCGGGGCACGAAGGATCCGAGCTTCGCCACCCGGACGGAACTGGAAGCCGCCAAGCTGTTCGACTACCATCGTATCGCCTGGGAGTACGAGCCACGCACGTTCGTTCTGGAGCAGGACGAGCGGGGGAACATTCTGGAGGCGTTCACCCCAGATTTCTACCTTCCCGACCTGGAGCTTTTCGTAGAGGTGACCGAGATGAAACAGTCCCTCGTCACCGCCAAGAACCGCAAGGTACGCAAGCTGCGCGAGAGGTATCCGGAGGTGCGCATCAAGCTGCTGTACCGCAAAGACTTCGTCCGGATGGCCCGGAAGTACGGCCTGTGACTTCGTGATGGAATATTCCGCCGGCGGGCCCGCCGCCCCTCAGGTCGGCGCTGTGTTCCTCGACGCGGAAGCGATCGCCGCCCGGGTGAGAGAGCTGGGAGCCGAGATCAGCCGCGACTACGCGGGCGACGAGATCCTCCTGGTCGGCCTGCTCAAGGGTTCCGTCTTCTTCCTCGCCGACCTGGCTCGAGCTATCTCCGTGCCGCTGGAGATCGACTTTCTCAGCCTCAGTTCCTACAAGCAGGAGCATAGGCAGGCAGGGACCAGAGCCATCCGCTTTCTCAAGGACCTCGACCAGCCGGTCAAGGACAAGAATGTCATCGTGGTGCAGGACATGATCGACTCGGGCCTGACCTTGCACTATATCTATCGATCCCTCAGCCTGCGGCGTCCCCGCAGCCTGGAGGCGTGCATCTTGTTCGACAGGCCCCAGTTGAGGCTTGTGGATCTCGAGGTGCGCTATCGCGGCTTCGAGGTCCCCGACGACTTCTTCGTAGGCTACGGCTTCGACTATCAGCAGTTGTTCCGCAACCTCCCCCACGTGGCGTATCTGGAGAGCGGCGGATACCAGTCGGCTCCCTTCTGATCCGGGGTGATGCGCATCACCCCGGTGCGGCTTCGTTCCGCCCGAGCCTGGGACCTATCGACCGGCCGGCACGCTCCCGCCGAGTTGGAGCTCGTCGCGACCCTGTATTTGCCCAACCTGGCCGGCGACGCTGCTCCCGGCGGCGGCCCGGCGACCGGCTTCGCCCCGGGGCTTGTGGTCGGTCATGGCGCCGGCAGCCATCGCGGCCGGCACGACGAGTTCTGCCAGGCAGCCTGCTCGCACGGGTTCGCCGTCCTTGCCCTCGACTTCCGAGGACACGGTGAGAGCGCCGGAGCGGCGGACGGGCCCCTGGAGCTGGACATCCTGGCGGCAGCGGCCTTTCTGCGCGACCATCCGGCCGTCGACGGCGCCCGTCTCTGCTACAGGGGATCCAGCATGGGCGGTTTCTACGGACTAAAGGCGGCCGCGGAGATGCACTTCGCCGCCGTTGCCCTGCTTTGCCCGGCCGGCGAGCGGGAACTGCTCGACGCGCTTGACCTGGCTGAAGACACTCACGGCACGGGGCGCGCCGAGGCGCAGGTACCGCCCGAGGCCGAGGAAGGCGGCGGGGCACCGCCGACCGGACCCACCCGCTGGGACGTCCCCGCCCTCAAGGCATACTTCGCGAATCAGGACAGCCTTGCGCTGGCCGGGCGGGTGCGCTGCCCGGTGCTACTCGTCCATGCCCGCGAGGACTCTGTGGTGCCCTTCGATCACTCCCTTGCGCTGGCCGGGCGGCTGGCCGGCGACACGACCTTGGTGGCCCTAGCGGGCGGTACGCACACGAGCGCCCAGCACGACCCCGGCGTGCACCGCCTGACGGCGCGCTGGCTGCTCGATCAGGTCATGAACGCATGCACTGAACGTACTTGAAGAAGACGTCGAACGCCTTCTCGAGGGCGGCGGGGTCGAGCTTGGCGCCCGTTTCGTCCTCCAGGCATTCCTTCATGTGATGACTGATGAGATGGGTGCCCACCCTGTCGAGGGCCGACTTGACCGCCGCCAGTTGGGCAAGGATCTCTTCGCAGTCCTTTCCCTGCTCGATCATCCGCTGCAGACCGCGCACTTGACCCTCGATGCGCGCAAGCCGGTTGAGGATGCGCGGGTCATCCTCATCGATCGGACGTTTTCCGGCGGCCGCGTTCCCGGCGTCCAGGCCGTCGCCGGCTCCCTCGGTGTCACTTGACATTCGGTCCTCCTTGCCCTGGCAGCGTCCTGCCACTGCCCTGATGATACCGGTGGGGGTACCGACGTGGCAAGCGCGAAGGGGGCGCAGCGGTGCGCGAGAAAGAAGATGGAGCGGAGTACGGGGTTCGAACCCGCGACATCCAGCTTGGGAAGCTGGCACTCTGCCAACTGAGTTAACTCCGCCCGCCCAAGGAACCGCTGGGAGGCCCCGTATTCTAGCACAATCGTGCCCCGGCAGCCTTCTCCCCCGGGCCGATCCGCAGCCTGCTCACACCGGTTCACCGCCCTCTCCCGATTGCCGTACGCCCCAGGCGGACGGGCTTTCCGCTGGAGCTTGCCGCTGGCAGCGGCATATTCGCAGGCAAAAAGGGTTGACGGCCGACAGAAGCCGAGTACAATACTGTGCAGAGTCCCGAGAGCTCAGACGCAGCATCTGAGGAGCCTACAAGGGGACCCGCGGAGGAAACGCGAAGATAAATGCTCGCGGAGTACAGCGAAGCGGGAACGAAGTAGGAGCCGTTGAAAGATGAAAAGCGAGTCCACTCGGGGCTCGTTTTTTGTTGCATCATGGGACATGCCGGCGCCTCTGGGCCCTACCTCTGGCAGTCTGGACAGTAGGCCGTCCCTCTGCCGCCGATCACAGTTCGTTCCATGGTCCCTCCGCACCGCCGGCACTCCAAGCCCTGCCTTCCGTAGGCCTGCAGCCATTCCTGGAAGCCGCCCTCCCGCCCTTCGGTGTCCACGAAGTCCGAAAGCGAGCAGCCCAGCAGCCGCACCCCTTCGGACAGTCTCGTCCGGATCTCGCCGGCCAGGCAGCATACCTGCTCCTCGACCAGCGACCCCGCCTCCCGGAGCGGCGACAGCGCCGTCCACCACAGGATCTCGTCGGCATAAATGTTGCCGATGCCGGCGAGATGCCTCTGGTCGAGGAGGAAGGCCTTCAGCGGGGCCTTGCGCCCACTCAGCCGGCCCTCGAGGTAGGCCTCGTCCCACTCCCCCGTCCAGGCGTCGGGGCCCAGCAGGCTCAGCCGGGGGGCCGGATCACCGACGGTCAGGTGCAGCCGACCAAACTTGCGCATGTCGCGGAACTCCAGACGGGCTTCGCGGGTGCCGGCCCGGCCGCTCTGACTCTGAGCACCGGCGTCGTCGGCAAGCCGGAAGGCGAAGCGCGTATGTGCCCCGACTTCTGTCGGGTCGATCAGCAACTGGCCGGTCATGCCCAGGTGCAGGGTGAGGAACAGGCCGCCCTCGAGGTTCACGATGATGAACTTGCCCAGCCGGTCGATCCGATCGACGCGGCGGCCGGGTAGCGACGCCAACAAGTCCTCGGGACCGCAATCGCGGAGCATGAAGGGCTCCACCTGCTCTACGGCCGTGAAGGTCATCCCCTCCAACCCGGCGGCCAGTTGGCGTCTGACGGTCTCGACTTCGGGGAGCTCGGGCATGAATACCGGCCTGGGAGGACTGCCGTCGCGGCCGCCGACCGCGGCTACATACTCTCCGGGGCGCTCACCCCGAGCAGGTGGAGACAGCGGGAGATCACGTTCTTGGTCACCAGGCAGAGCGCCAGGCGAGAGACCGCCTCCGCCTGCACAACCCCAATGACCCGGCAGTGTTTATAGAAGACGTGGAAGTCGGCGGCGAGCTGCTGGGCATACGCGGCGATGCGGTGCGGCGCCCGCCGCTCGGCGGAGTCCTGAACCACCCAAGCGAAGGTCTCCAGCTGCTTGATGAGGCCCCGTTCGTAAGGAGAGGCGAACGCGGCCGGGTCGTCGGGGATGGCGGCCCGGGTCTCCGCCGGCACGTTGCGGAGGATGCTGGCGATACGGGCGTGGGCGTACTGCACATAGTAGACCGGGTTCTCTTGGGATTGCTGCCTCGCGAGACCAAGATCCAGATCGAGGGTCTGGTCGTGCGAGCGCATCACCAGAAAGAAACGGGCCGCGTCCACCCCGATAGCCTCCACCAGTTCGGCGAGAGTGACCATCTCCCCGCGCCTCGTGGACATCTGCCGAAGCTCCCCCTGCTCCAAGAGGTTGACCAGTTGCCCGATGATGACCTCCAGGGCACCGGGCCGGCCGGCGAGGATCTCCACCGCTGCCTTCATGCGGGGCACGTACCCGTGGTGGTCGGCGCCCCAGATGTCTATGAGGTGCTCGAAGCCCCGCTCCAGCTTGTCCTCGTGGTAAGCGATGTCGGCGGCGAAGTAGGTCGGCTTGCCGTTGCCCCGGATGAGCACCCGGTCTTTGTCGTCGCCGCGCAAGGTGGTCCGCAGCCACACGGCCCCGCCCTCCTGGAAGGCCTCACCCTGCCCCAGCAGACGCGCGACGACACGGTCGAGTTCGCCATCCACATGGAGGGTGGTCTCGCTGAACCAGCAGTCGAACTCCACCCCGAAGGCAGCCAGCTCCGTCCTCATCCCCTCCAGCATCAGGGCGCATGCCCGCTGTCGGAAAAAGGCCACCGCCTCGTCGACAGCCGGATCGGCAGGCCACTCGGACTGCCCGTCGTTCTCCTCGGCCTCTTCGTCCTCGTCCTCCGGAATGACGGGGGTCTGTGAATCCTCGGCTGGCCCGGCAGTCCCGGGTCCGGCACTCCCGGGCCGGCCCGGCACGTCGGCGCCCTGCGCCGCGATAGCCAAAGCTGCCAGGTAGCCGTCCCCCACCTCGCCCCTGATCGCGGCAGCGACGTCCTTGACGTACTCTCCCTGGTATCCGTCGCCCGGGACCGCCAGTTCGAGTCCATAGGACTGGGCGTACCGGGCAGCGACGCTGCGGCCGAACCGGTCCATCTGTCGGCCGTAGTCATTGATGTAGAACTCGGTGGAGACGTTCGCCCCGCTGAAGGCCAGCAGTCGGAACAGGGCGTCGCCGTAGGCGGCGTAGCGGCCGTGACCGACGTGAAGGGGACCGTTAGGGTTGACACTGACGAACTCCAGGTTCACGCGCGGGTGGAGACTCGGCGCGCCCCGGCCGATCTCCTCGCCTTCCGCGAGCATCCCCGACATCGCTGCAGAGTAGGCGGCGCCGCTCAGAGTGAAGTTCACGAAGCCCGGCCCCGCCACCTCGATCCGCTCCACCAGGCGGGCGACGTCCGGATCGGCCAGCAACCGGGAGCGCAACTCCTCGGCCAGCACTTTCGGCGGCCGCCTCGCCGTGCGGGCCAGTTGCATGCAGAGAGGGGTGGCGTAGTCGCCATGGGCGTCTTCGGCCGGGCGCTCCAGCCGGACGGCCGGGGTCTCCGACCAGCCCTGCTCCTCAGCCCAGCGGGCCACGGCTCTCTGCACGAGTTCGCTTATCACGAGGAGGTGTCCTCTCTCTACGAATCGACGCCGGCGGGAGCGGAAAGGAGCTCCTCCAGCTTGGTTATCTGAACGGGGGTCCCGATGGCGATGATCCTATCCCCCGAATTGAGGTGTGAGTCCGGCGCCGGGTTGGTGTCGAAGACCCCGGTGGCGCCGCGCCGCACGGCAAGGATGGTGGCTCCCGTGCGCTTGCGGACGTTAAGGTCCTCGATGGAGGGCCCGATCGCGCAGCACTCTCCGCTCAGCTCCAGTTCCTCCACCCGGAATTCGAGAGCGCCCCCACCGGTGACCACCTCAAGGTAGTCGCTCACCAGCGGCTTGAGCATGAGGGTGGCCATGCGCTTGCCCCCCAGGCCGTAAGGAGTCACCACGTTGTCTGCTCCGGCCCGCTCCAGCTTGCTCACGATATCGTCGGAGCCGGCCCGCGCCACGATGAGGAGCCGGGGGTTGAGCACTCGGGCGGACAGTGTCAGGAAAATGTTGCCCGCGTCGGACCCAAGGGCCGCGACCAGACCTTTCGCCCGGCCGATGCCGACGCTCTCAAGGACCTCGTCGGCGGTCGCGTCGCCGAGCGCCGCCAGGAATCCGTCGGTCTCCGCACGCCGTACGCTCGCCTGATCGCTATCGACGACGACAAAGGGCGCTCCGTGCACAGCGAGATGGCGGGCGACGGCCTCGCCCACTCGGCCGTATCCACATACGATGAAGTGTGCATCGAGCTTATCCACCTGCCGCCTCACCGCCCTTCTCCGGAAGACGCCCGAGAGTTGCCCGCCGATGACGAACTCCACCATCCGTCCGATGCCGTAGAGGATGGTCCCCACGCCCCCGATGATGAGCAGCAGCGTAAAGACCTGGCCCCCGCGGGAGAGCGGGTGCACCTCTCCGAACCCGACCGTGAAGATGGTGGTCACGGTCATGTAGAGGGAGTCTAGCAGGCTCCAGCCCTCGATCAGGGTGTAGCCCACGGTCCCGATGACGATGATCACCAGGATCGCCGCGATGACGACGAGCCCGGTCCTTAGCTCCTCTCGCATGCCGCCTCCACACGCGGCGCCGAGATCGGCGCCCCTCACCTAGTGGTGGTACGGCTCTCCGCGCTCGATGCGGATGGCCCGGTACAACTGCTCCAAAACGATACACCGTGCCGTCTGGTGAGGGAACGTCAAACAGGAAAGAGACCAGCGATGATCGGCGGCGGTGAGGACGCGTGCGTCGAGACCGGACGCCCCGCCGATGACGAACTGGAAGTGGCTTTGCCCGTGAAGCTTCTTGTCGGCCAGAAAGGCACTCCACTCCTCAGAGGTGTGTTGTTGCCCCCGTCCGTCGAGCGCCACGGTGAAGGCCCCTTTCCGCTGAAGGCCTAGCAGCGCGGCTCCCTCCTTGGCGCGGACAATGTCGACACCGGCAGACAAGGGTGTCTCGGCCACTTCGAAGACCTCGATCTCCGCATAGGGGCGCAGAAGCCCTTCGTAGTGCCGCCACATCGGCTGATACTCCCGGGCGAGCCGCCCGACGCAAAGAAAGGTCAGCCGCACCGCCCGACCGCCCGGCTCCTAGATGAACGCCAGATCGTCGGGATCGTCTTCCTCGAGGTCTGCCAGGCGCCGCTTCTTGCGACGTCTCCCGAAAGTGGGATCCTTGAGCACGCTCGGCATGTTACGCCACAAGCAAACGTCCTGCTTGAGGTAACGGTTCTTGATGGCGTCGCTGCACTCGATCGTGCAGCTGGAGCAGAGCTCCTCTTCCACCAGCACCTTTTCCCGGCGGGGTCGCTCGCCTTCATCCACGCGCCGGTAGGCGTCGAGCAACAGGTTCTCCACCGAGATGGACGGCACCACCCGAAAGGGTATTACCCGCGCGGGGACGATGAAGCGGAACGTGCCTGAGCTCCAGTACATGAGCTGCATGACCTGGTCGGCCGCGTGCCGGTCGACGATCGACACCAGGGCGTGGTTGGCCGTGTGCGCCGCCTTGAGAAGATGCGTGAGGAGCGGCAGGCCCTCGTCGTCGCTCGACCACCTCATCCAGCACTCCTTGACCTCTGTCTCGGTGAGAGCGCCGGCTGCGACGAGGCGCTGCCCCAGATCCTCGTCGGCTTGGGGCAGCGTGACCGCGTGGAGACGGCCGGCGGACAGATAGATGGCCCCCTGCTCTTCGAAGTCCTGGATCTCGAGCACACCCGTGCGCTTCTGTGTCGCGAGGAACTGCAGCACGCTGAAGAGCGGGAACTCGCCTATGTCTCCCCAGAGGATCAATCCGCCTCGTTTCTGTGTCGCGGGCTTCTTCTACCGGAAGAACTCCTACCGCAAGATATCGGCAGGCGGAGCCCGGGATGAGAGGAGTGTAGTGCAATGAGACGGCCCCGCCAAACAGCCATCATCAGCGAGTTCGTCGTGCTTGACAGAGGAAGCCGGCAGCACCCACAATACCCTGGGGCGTCTCCGCAGCCGCGGGGACGTAAATCTGTGGCGACCAGAATCGGTCACCGCCTACAAGTGAGGGGGATGCGCATGCTCCATGAGCCTGCACCGGTCCCGACCGGCGTGGACGAGGCTGCTGCCTACAAGCGGCGTCTCGGACTGAAGATGCTGGCGTTCTACACAGCGCTTTACGTCATCTTCATCATCATCAACGTGGGTTGGCCAAAAGCCATGGGCACCGAAGTGGTGGCGGGATTGAACCTCGCCATCATCTACGGCTTCGCCCTGATTGTGATCGCCTTCCTCCTCGCCATCGTCTACAACTACCTCTGCACCAGGCACGAAAAAGCGGTCGAGGGAGAGGGGAAGGCCTGACATGGGAAAGGTCGAACCTCTCGCCGTAATCATCTTCGTCGTCATCGTGGGCCTGGTCCTGTTCATCTCGTTCTATAGCGCCAGGCGCGCTCGGTCTGCCAGCGGATACTACGCGGCCGGCGGTCGCATACACTGGGGAGTCAACGGCATCGCTTTCGCCGGCGACTACCTGTCGGCGGCTTCGTTTCTTGGGATTTGCGGTCTCATCGCCACCGCCGGATACGACGGCTTTCTCTACTCGATCGGCTATCTGGCCGGTTGGGTGGTCGCTCTGTTCGTGGTGGCCGAGCCCATGCGCCGGCTGGGACGCTACACGTTCACCGACGCGCTCGACGCCAAGTTCAACAAGAAGGGCCTCAAGCTCATGGCGGCGATCGCGACCCTGGTGGTCTCGATCTTCTACCTTATCCCCCAGATGGTGGGCGCAGGCGTGCTGGTCCAGCCCCTCCTGGGCTTTCCCTACTGGGTCGGTGTGGTGCTCGTGGGCGTGATCGTCATCACCATCGTGGCGACGGCAGGGATGACATCCACCACCTACGTCCAGTTCATCAAGGGAACTCTTCTCATCATCTTTTCGCTCGTGATTGTGATCGCCCTCCTGGTACGGGGACTCTCGACCGCCCCCGATCAAGGAAGCAAAGTACCTTTTTACGAATACAAGACCATCGAGGCCACTCAGACGGTCGACGGCAAGATCCAGCCGGTAGATCCCGCGTACGAGTGGCTCGGACAGCATGATGTCAAGTCCGGCGACAAGGTCACCACCTTCGTCAAACTCGACAACGCGGGGACGGTCCTCTGGTGGAAGGCCGACGTCGCCGAGGGCAAGGCCGCGCTCCACGAAGCTCAGAATGTCGTGGTCCAGCCCGGCGGGGCCAAGGTCATCAATGGCGTGCCCACCTCAGAAGGCGGCGCGCTCCGGCAGGTGGGCAATCTGAGCGCCATCCAGGGCAAGACCGATTACGACACCGGGGCCATCGACCCGTTCAGCTACCTCGCCGTGATCGGTGACAAGGAAAGTATCGTCAACCTCTGGAAGAAGGCGGCCTTCGTCGACCAAGCGGAGAACGTCACCGTCTACTACTCGGCGCCCACTCCCGGCGACCGGGTGGTGCGCCCGGGACTGAGCTTCAAGGTGGAGGGGTCATTGCTCGATAGGGTCGACTTCGTCTCTCTCATGATCGCGCTGTTCCTAGGCACAGCCGCCCTCCCACACATCCTCATCCGGTACTACACCGTGCCAAGCCAGAGGGCGGCTCGCAAGTCGACGGTGGTGGCCATCGCAGCCATCGGCTTCTTCTACGTACTCACGCTCTTCCTGGGCTTGGGCGCCATGTCGAGCGCGGTCATCAATGTGACAGACAACAACATGTCGGCGCCTCTTCTGGCCAAGTCCTTCGGCGTGTTCCTGTTCGCCATGATCTCGGCCATCGCGTTCGCTACGGTGCTTGGCACGGTGAGCGGGCTGATCATCGCGGCCTCCGGCGCTGTGGCCCATGACCTCATGGACCGCTTCGGCGGGCTCATAAAGAGCGAGCGTCAGAAGGTCGTCGCCGGCAGGGTATCGGCTTTCGTGGTGGGCGCCATCGCGATCCTTCTCGGCATCGCCTTCCAGGGGCTCAACGTGTCCTTCCTGGTCGGCCTCGCCTTCGCGGTGGCGGCGTCCGCCAACCTCCCGTGCATCATCATGATGCTCTTCTGGAGACGAACGACCTCCAAGGGGATGATCGCCTCGATCATCGTGGGGATCGTCGTGTCGGTGACCCTCATCATGCTTTCACCGACGGCTTGGGAACTTTACGGGTTGAATCCGGCCGATGCCCCGATTCCACTCAAGAACCCGGGCATCATCTCCATCCCGCTCAGCTTCATCGCCATCGTTCTGGTGTCGAAGCTGACCAAGCCCGACATGATGGACGAGCAGCGGGCTCCCGTGGCGGCTCCGAAGCCGCCGGCCCCCGCTCCGGCGACTGCCGCTCTGGCCGAGGCAGTCCCAGCCGAGTAGCGGGCCTGCTCAGCCAGAGAAGACAAACGCCGCCGGATGCGGGTCCGCATCCGGCGGCGTTCTCTTTTGCAGCGGTCTTCTTCGGGTGCCGCGATCGCCTAAAAGACGTCCCTCACCTTGAGCGGATACCCGGTGTATCCGGCCGTAGAGTAGTACACGGCGCGGTCGAAGAACCGGCCGAGCTCGCGGTTGAGATCGACGGCCCGCTGGAGGTCCATGGCGGACTCCCACACCCCGTGGGTCCGGGCCGACATCCAGATCTCCCGTTTCAGGAGAAGGATGGCGCTCACCAACTCCGGCAGCGGTAATCCCTGCGCCGCCCGGGTGGCGCCAAGTTTGTGAAAGAACTGGCCGATATCGGCCTCGGTCGGCTTGCCGGTGAAGTATTCCTCCACCTGGGTGAGCGCGAACTCGCTCGCGGTCACCAATTCCTCATCGCTCACGACGCCGTAGGACGGAGTCTGAGGGCTGATGCGTAATGCTTCCAGCCACATACTAGCGATCTCTTCCCCATAGTCGCGGACGAAGCCCCTGGGGAGCTGGCTCACCGGCCCGAGGGGGAGGAGTACGCGGCGATACGTCTCGTTGAGGATCTGGGCCATAGCCGCGTATACGGCCGCCAGGCCGGTCACGATGCCTACGTAGCCGGCGATCTTCCCCCACACCGCTCCTCCGCCGAAATCACGGATGGCCAGCAAGAAGAACAGTATGGTCAACAGACCGAAGACCACCTGCAGAGCCCGGTTGAGCTTGAGGGTACCGACGAACATATAGAGGGTGAACAAGCCCCAAAACACGAAGAACCAGGCCATGGCCGTCTCGCTGGCCTCGGCGGCGGCTCCAGCACCCTCGAATATGGTGGGGAAGAGCCATATGCCCGCCAACGTAAGCCAGAAGAAACCGTATGAGGTGAACGCCAGCGTCCCGAACGTGTTGTTCTTCCTCCACTCCATGATTCCGGCGATGATCTGCGCGAGGCCACCGTAGAAGATGCCCATAGCGAGGATCATCACGTTCAGATCGTAGACCCCGGCATTGTGGATGTTGAGTAGGACGGTGGTGAGACCGAAGCCCATAAGCCCCAGCGGGGCCGGGTTCGCATTGGTGTCGAGGAGCTTGGTAACGGTCTCACTGGAAGTGATTGGATTGGCCATCTCTCGTTTCTACTCTCCTTTGCTCGCGCGGGTCAGCAACGTCGTCGCCGGGCGCCGCGCCACCCCCCCTTTTTGGGTGGACGTCCAAGCCGGGCGACACTATACCGGCCGAAGGCCAGGCTTGTCCACTCGGGCGTTGATCTCTGTGAATTATTGTACAATGGGCCGGTTTGGGTTGTGTTGTGCTGAGGGTAGCTGCCCACCGCTGAGGAACGCCGCCTTGAATGACTGAGACGGTCCGGATAGATCTGCATTGCCACTCCTCCGCCAGCGATGGCGATCACTCGCCCACGCACGTAGCGCGGCGGTTGGCCGACATCGGCGTAACCTGGGCGTCTCTCACGGATCACAACACGGTCCGCGGGCAGGATGAGTTTCGAGCGGCCCTGATGCGGCACGGCATAGCCTACACTCCAGGCGTGGAGATCGACGCGCGGTCGCCGTTCGGACCGCTCCATGTGCTCGGCTACAACATAGACCTCACCTACGCGCCTTTGCTCGAGGTGCTCCGAGCCGTACGCTGGCCCTTACGCTATTCCGCGCGCCGCTGGAAGGAGCGGGTCCGCCGGCCCCGGCGCGATCAAGCCTCCCCGACCGTCCCGTGCGCCAACGGCGATGGCAGCGGGGCGCCGCTGCTCCCCCTCACCACAGCCAGGGCCATCTGCCTCATCCACGCGGCCGGCGGAATCGCCTATCTCGCCCACCCGCTCGAGAGCCTCCGCACCTTCAAACGTCTGGAGAATGCCCTCGACATGCTGCAACCCGAAGGATTGGATGGGGTGGAGGTATTCCATAGATCGTACCCAGAGGGCGTCCAATCCGCCCTCTCCGCCCTGGCCACCCGCCGCGGGCTGGCCGCCACCGGAGGGAGCGACTTCCACGGTCTCGACCACTCCGACGGCGCGACCGTCGGGGTCGACGTACCTGTGGAAGAGTGGCG
Source organism: uncultured Actinomycetota bacterium (assembly GCA_963843515.1). Taxonomy (GTDB): domain Bacteria; phylum Actinomycetota; class Thermoleophilia; order RBG-16-64-13; family RBG-16-64-13; genus CAIQPS01. The sequence goes on along the minus strand of CAWJKH010000006.1, from coordinate 130,781 downwards.
AGACATGATGATACGCCTAGGGCGATTACAGGGGCCTGCGGGCTCGGCCGCCCCTGAGATGACAGCGACGATCTGAGGAGGGGCGTTGGAGGCCAAACAAACATCTCGGACCGAGACCGCGCGGAGGGCCAGGCGGAGTTTTATCCTGCGGGTCGCCCTGCCGGCGATCCTGTCGGTGGTCCTGTTCGTCCTCGCCATCTTCCTGATTCTCATTCCCGCGGTCGAGAACCAGATGCTCCAGGGGAAGAAGGAGACCACGCAGGAACTCACCCGATCGGCCATCAGCATCGTCGATGAGTACTACGGGGAGGAAGTCGCAGGCACGCTCACCCGTGAACAGGCGCAGGCCGAAGCCAAGGTCCGCATAGAGCAGCTCCGGTGGGGAGACGAGGGCAAGGACTACTTCTGGATCACCGACATGCACCCCACCATGGTCATGCACCCGTATCTCCCGGAACTCGACGGTCAGGACCTCACGAGCTATCAAGACAAGGCAGGGAACTACCTGTTCGTCGACATGGTGGACGTTGTCAAGGAGAGCGGTTCGGGCTACGTCGAGTACTACTGGCAGTACAAGGACGATCCCACCCGCATCGTGAAGAAGCTCTCCTACGTGGAGGCCTTCAGCCCCTGGCAGTGGGTGGTCGGCACTGGGATCTACCTGGATGACGTCCAGGCGGCCATCGCGTCGGTGCAACGGAATCTCATCTTCGTGTCGCTCGCGATCGCGGTCGCGGTGGCTTTACTGCTGCTCTACAGCCTACGATCGAGCCTGAAGATCGAGAGGCGGAGGGAGGCGGCGGAGCAGGCCCTCCAGGAATCCCATGAAAAGTACCGCACCTTGGTCGAGGCGAGTACCGAGGGCCTCCTCCTGATCCTCGGCGCCAAGGTCGCTTACGCCAACCATACGCTTCTCGACATGCTGGGCTACACGGAGCAGGAGATCGAGGATATGATCCCCAGCCTTCTCTTCCTCCCCGAGGGGACCGACGACAAGGCGCTCGAACTGCTCAGGACCGGCTCCCTCGAGGGCATGCCGGGGGACTTCGAAGCCCGTCTGCGGGCTAAGGACGGCACCGAGGTCGACGCCCTGGTCACCACCACGCCCATCTCTCTCGGCGGCAGGCGAGGCTTCATCTTCATGATGAGGAGCCTCGCGAGCGAAGAGGCCAGGGGCGTTGCGCTCGACGAAGCGCGCCGGCCGTTCCGCAGCATGTCCGACGCGTTGTCTCTCGGTGTCTTCCGCAGCACGTGGGGCCGCAAGGCCGCCCTCATCGAGGTCAATCCTGCCATGCGGTCCATCCTGGGCCTTCCGGTGACGGCCGATATGGGTGGAAGCGACTGGCTCGAGCGGATCATCGACTCCGAGCAGCGCAGTGCCCTCGTGGCCACTCTCAGCCGCGACAAAGCGGTCCAGAACTACCACCTGGGCCTCAGGCGCGAGGACGGTAGCAGAGTGGACGTGTCCCTGTTCGCGGTGGTGGCCGAGGGCGAGAGCGGCCAGGCCACCTATGTGGACGGCATCATCGAGGACATCTCCAGACAGACCAGGAACGAGGAGGAGCGCGAGTCGCTCATCGCGCGGCTCCAGAGTTCGCTGTTCTTCCTGCGGGAGCCAATCACCCAGGCCATCACCCCCGCCCTTTCCGTCGACATGAACGAGACGGTGGCCCGGACCGCGACTCTCATGAAAAAGGCCCGTGCCACAGCAGCGTTCATCACCGGTCCGGACGGCGCCCTCGTAGGCATCGCCACCGACCTCGATTTCCGCGAGCGGGTCGTGAGCGCCGGTATGGACCAGCAGAGCCCCATCCGCTCGATAATGAGTGCCCCCGTGCTCACGGTCCAGACCAGCGCACCCATCTACGAAGCCCTTCTCAGGATGCAGGAGAAGGGCGTCAACCACCTCGCCGTGCTCGACGAGACGGGCAAGCTGATCGGCGGCGTGCACCTGCGCGATCTGGCCCGCTATCAGCAGTCTTCGTCGATCATCATCACTGATTCGGTGCGGCGGGCGAAATCGATCGGAGATGTCGTCGAGGCCCACGATCGTCTTCCCGGTCTGGTGAAAGCGGTGGTCGACTCCGGTGCCGACACCAGGTACGTCAACCGCTTGGTGTCGGGCGTCTCCGATTCGGTGGTGCAGAAGCTGATCGCCATGGCGATCGAGAAGCTCGGCCCGGCGCCCGTCCCGTTCGCTTTCCTGACGCTGGGAAGCGAGGGCCGCGAGGAGCAGACCCTCAAGACCGATCAGGACAACGCCCTGCTGTACGACGACCCCGATCCAGGGAGTTCCAAGGAGGTCGCAGACTACTTCCTCAGCATGGGGACCCTCGTCTGCGACTGGCTCGACCAGATCGGCTACGAATACTGTGAGGGCGGCATCATGGCCAAGAACCCGCGGTGGAACGTCCCGCGGGCCGTCTGGCGCCAGCAGTTCGCTCACTGGATCCACAACGCCGAAGCTCAAGAGCTTCTCGAGCTGAACATGCTGTTCGACTTCCGTTGCGTCAGCGGCGAGCAGCAGTTCGCCCGGGACCTGCGCGCCTGGGTGTTCGACCAGATGGAGCAGTACCCGCTGTTCTTCCTCCACTTCGCCCAGAACACCCTGCTCTACAAGCCGCCCATCAGTCTCTTCGGGAATATCCAGACCACCTCTTCGGGCGATGGAGCTAAGACCCTGAGTCTGAAAGAGGCGGTCATGCCGATCGTGAACTTCTCGCGGCTCTACGCGTTGCGGCACCGTATCGACTCGACCAACACCCTCGACCGCCTCGCCGAGCTCTATCAAAGAGGGGTGCTCAGCCGCGAGACCTACGAACAGATGGTGCCCGACTACGAGATGTTGATGCGCATCCGGCTTCGTCGCCAGGCGGTCGCTGTCGAAGAGGGCAGGGAGCCCAACAACTTGATCACCCCAGAGGAGTTGACGTCGGCAGAAGAGGCCAGGCTCAAGCGACTGTTCTCGCTGTCCGCCGATCTGCGCAAGAAGATCAGCTACGACTTCCTGGGAGGCATCGCGGGGTTCTAAGACGGCCGCCCTCGAGGCGGGGCGGGGGGGAAGTCCCATGTGTTCGGGGCGGTCGGCGCTTTTGCGCCGGCCGCCCCGTTTCACGTCCGTACATCCTTCAGATGCTGTGCACTCGGGGCCGGCCTCGCCGTTTGGGCGCAGGGCCTGTCTAACCCTCCCCCATCCGCGACCGGCGGCGCGCCCGCCACACGACGCCCTTGGCAGGGGCGAAGAGGAAGGCAATGACGAAGATGAACGACGCCACCAGCACGATGGCGCCGCCGGTGGACACCCCCAGGTAGTAGCTCGCATACAGGCCCCCCACCGCGGGAATGACCCCGAGCAGCGCGGAGAGGGCCATCATGGCCGGAAGCCGGCGGGTGAGTAGGTAGGCTGTGGCTGGAGGGATGATCAGCATGGCGGCCACCAGAGCTACGCCCACCGTCTGCAGCGCGACCACGATGGCAACGGCGAGCATGAGGAAGAGACCGGTCCGCAGGGCGTGGACGCGCAGACCAAGGGTCTTTCCGAGGACGGGGTCAAACGACACCACGAGTAGCTGCTTGTAGAGGAGCAAGACCGCTACGAGCACGCCGAGGCCGAGAAGGGCGGTGACCCACAGGTCCGCGGCCGTCACGCCCAGGACATTGCCGAAGAGGACGTGAGTCAAGTCCACGGCATAGGTGTGCACAGTGCTGATGAGCACCACCCCAAGGGCCAGGGCGGCCGCAAAGAATATCCCGATGGCCGTGTCCTCCTTGATGGTGCCCGCGCGGGACACATAGCTGATGCCCACCGCGACCAAAAGACCGGCCACGAGTGCTCCCGCCAGCAGGTTGACGCCGAGTAGGTAAGCGGCGGCCACGCCCGGCAGGATCGCGTGTGCGAGCGCATCGCCCAGAAAGGCCATCGAGCGAAGGACGATGTAGCAGCCGATGACCGCGCACACCACCCCCACGATCACCGAGGCGACCAGGGCCTTCTGCATGAAACCGAATGCAAAGGGCTCGACGAGCCAGGCAATCACGTCAGCGACCTCCGCCCGTCGTCGGCCCCGCCGCAGCACTGGTCCACGACGACCATCTTGCCGTCCACCACCACCATCTGCCCGCCAAAAGCCGCCTGGAGGTTACCTTCGGTGAACACCACCTCCGGACGCCCGGCCGCGACCAACCCGCCGCTCAGGAGGACCACTTCGTCGAACCGGCCCGCCGCGAGGTCGAGATCGTGCGTGGACACGAGTGCCGTCACCTCGCGGCTGCGCAGGCCTGCCAGCACCTCGAGGGTTGTCTCCCGCGTGCCGACGTCCACCCCGGTGAACGGCTCGTCGAGAAGCAGCACCCGCGGCTGTTGGGCCAGCGCCCGCGCCAGGAAGACCCGTTGCTGCTGACCGCCGGAAAGCTCGCCTATGGACCGCTGGGTGAGGTCGCTCACCCCCATCTGCCCCATTGCCTCGTTGATCATCTGCCGGTCCGGGCGCGACAGCCGCCTCAGCCACCTGCCCTGCCCGTACCGTCCCATCGCCACCACGTCGAACACGGTCACCGGGAAGCGCCAGTCCACCTCCTCGCGCTGAGGCACGTAGGCCACCTCGCGGAACTCGCGGACCGGCCGGCCGCCGATGAGCATCTCCCCGCTCGTCAGAGGAAGCAACCCAACGAGGGCCTTGAAGAGCGTCGACTTGCCGGCGCCGTTCGGCCCCACTATCGCCACCTGCGCGCCGGAGGCCACCGATAGCGACACGGACTCGAGCGCCGGACGGCTCCCGTAGAACACGGACACACCGCGAAGTTCGATGGATTGGCTCATCGCAGCGCCCCGACGATGTGCTCCACGTTCCAGCGCATCATGTCGAGGTACGTCGGCGCCTCCGGAGCCAGCGAATGGGTGTGGAGATCCGTGACGATCTCGACACCCGTCTCTCGGGAGACCTGTTGCGCCAGATCGGCATTGCTGCCGGATTCCAGGAAGATCGCCGGAGCCCCGCTGGCCCGGATACTGCTGACGAGAGAGCCCAACGCTTTGGCCGAGGGCGCCCCCTCCCCGGCGAGGGTGGGGAACACAGTACCTACGATGTCGAACCCGTATCTCTCGGCGAAGTGCCCCAGGCTCTCGTGGTTCGTGACTAGAAGCCTCCTGGCCGGCGGGATAGTGGCCACTTGGGCCGAGATCCACGAGTCCAGGTCGCGCAGCCGTTGCGAGTACGCAGCCGCGTTGGCGGCGTATTCGTCCGCCCCGCCGGGGTCGATGGCCGTCAGGCCGGCCCGGATGTTCTCGACGTAGGTGATCACCTCGAGAGGATCGAGCCAGAAATGTGGGTCGGTGTTCGGGCCGGCCAGCCCTTGGGCCGAGTCGATGACCATGATGTCTTTGCTGCCCGCGCCGGCGATGAGCTTGTCCACCGGCGGCTCGAAACCTGGATTGTTGATCACCACGGCCCGGGCTCGGGCCAGTTTGGCCGCGTCGCGGGGCGTGGGGTCGAAGCTGTGCGGGTCGACCCCGAGCGGCACGAGCGACTCCACCTTCATTCGGTCACCGGCGACGTTCTGGGCGATATCCGCCAGATAGCTGGTCTCCGCGACCACCAGGGGTCCCGTGCTCGCCGAGGTGGTGGGCGTCTCGCCCGAGCCGCAGGCCGTCAGGCCATAAACGATAGTCGCCAGAAGGACCGCCAGAAGGACCCTCAGCAGGACCGGACGGAGACGTCTGGCGGCGAGACCGGCGGGACAGTAGGCCGTGGCCGTTCTCATGCTTTGGCCCGCGCCACCCGTTCAAGAAGGGCCCGGTCCTTTATGGCCACCTTGCGCCCCCGGGTCTCCACGGCCCCGGCCCGGCTGAGCTGCTTGAAAGCCCGGGACAGCGTCTCCGGCACCGTTCCCACCGTAGCAGCAAGCTCGCTCTTGGAGATCTCCAACTCGATAACCCGCGGGATACCCGGCGGCAGACCCGGGCAGGAGGCCAGCGACAGCAGATAAGCGGCAAGACGCTCGGTAACTCCTTTGAGCGAGAGGTCCTCGATGAGCGAAGCGAACGCGCGAAGCCGCGCGGAAAGAGCGCTGAGAAGCCGCAATGCCACCTCCGGCTCCGTGCGGATGAGTTCGACGAACGCATCGCGGGGAAGGTAGAAGGTCTGGGTGGCGTCCAGGGTCTCGGCCGAGGCGGGGAACTTGTCACCGGATAAGGCCGCCACCTCCCCCACCGGCTCGCCCGGGCCCATGATCATAAGGGTCTGCGCCCTGCCGTGGGGCGTGCTCTTGAACACCTTCACCCGGCCGTTGACGACCACATGGAGGCCCCGGGCCGGGTCCCCCTGGAGGAAGATGGTCTGGCCGGCGTCGAACCGCCGCACCAGGCCGCGGCGCACGATCTCTCCCACCGTGGCTTCATCCAGCCCGGAGAACATGCCCGCCCGCCGCAGGACGGCCACCAGTTCCTGTTGCAGTTTCTGCTTGGGATGTGTGCGATCCCGGTCCGTCTCATCACCCCCCATCGGCGTCGTGGAAGAGGGCTGCGCCCCGCTTGATATGGGTCAAGGGAGGACCCGAGCCGCTATGTTAGCTCCTCGAACGGCAAAAGAGCACGAGGGTGCTGCCATGCTCGCCTGGCAGTCCAGCAACGCGCCGGCGGCGCGCAGCCCGGCGCAGGCCTGTTCTAGTAGCCCTCGAAGCGCTCCAGCTTGACGCGGTCGTCGGAGATCCCCCCGGCCAGCAGCATCTCTCGCATGGCCAGATCGAACGGCGGCGGGCCGCTGACGAAGTAGCACCACGAGGCGGGGTCGCCCAGTTCTTCCTCGAGAATCTTCCGGTCGACGTGCCCGCTGTAGCCCTGCCACGCCTCCCCCGGTTGGCTGATCACATGGACGATCCGCAGCCAAGGTGACTTCCGCGACAGCTCCTCGAGCTCGTCCTCGAAGGGGATGGCATCCTCAGAGCGGTTGGCGAAGAACAGCACGACCTCGCGCAGAGCGAGCGCGGTTTCCTCTCCCCCGGCCGGCGGATCCACGCGGGCGGCTTCCCACACGTGCGCCACCCAGCGCAGGATGCTCCTCGCGCAGGTGATTCCGATGCCCCCCGCAAGGAACGCGGCCCGCTCGACATCCGGCGGCACGACAAAAGCCCCATATGGGCCTTCCACCTCCACCGGACTGCCCGCCGGCAGAGCCGATAGAGCGTTCTTGAAATCGGAGCCGCGCAGGCGGGTGGTGAACTCCATCCAGGGATCGGACGGGGCGTCGGAATGGGAGAAGTGATGCTCCCAGGGCTCTTCCGGGTCGGCGCTGGGGAAGGTTATGACGAACCATTGGCCGGCCTGAAAGCGGTACGCCTCCGGCCTTTTGAACCGGAAGGAGACGATGTCCGCTATCCGGGGAACGCTCTCGATCAGCTTGGATGCGTATACCCCGGCCACGGCGCCTCCCCTTACAACACGATCTTGTTCAGCGGGTACTCCACGATCCCCTGAGCACCCGGCCTCCTTGAGACGAGGGATCATCACGCGCACCGTGGACTCCTCGAGGATGGTGTTGACCGCCACCCACTCCTCGTCGCTGAGGGTGGAGATGGTCGGCTTGTGCAGGGCCGGCAGCACGTCGAGCACCGCGGCGAAGGTCGTGCCCTGCGGACGTTCAGCATCAGCCCCACCTTGCCGAGGGCGGCGATGGCCGCCTCCAGCAGCATGGCTGATGTCCTCCAGCTTGCGCCGCTTTCCGCCATCCTGCCAGGCATCCATGTTGGCGATGAGCTGGGTGTTGGATTCCAGCACGGTCTCGATGATGCGCAGCTTGTTCGCCCGCAACGAACGTGCCGGTCTCGGTCACCTCCACGATGGCGTCGGCCAGCTCGGGAGGCTTCACCTCGGTGGCTCCCCAGCTGAACTCCACCTTGGCCGTGACCCCGTGCTCGGCCAGATAGCGCTTGGTGGTGCCCACCAGCTCGGTCGCGATGATCTTGCCCTGCAGGTCCTTCACCGACGCGGAACGGGGAAGCCTCCGGCACGGCCAGCACCCAGCGGACCTTGCCGAAGCTCCGCTTGGAGTACACCAGGTCGGCCACCGTCTGCACCTTGGCGTCGTACTCCATGCACCCAGTCGAGCCCGGTGAGGCCGGCGTCGAGCACGCCGTCCTCCACGTAGCGCGCCATCTCCTGGGCGCGGATCAGCATGCACTCCATCTCAGGGTCGTCCACCACAGGGAAGTACGAGCGACTCGGGTGGTCACGAGTGAAACCGGCGCGCCGGAACAGGTCGATGGTCGCGTTCTCCAGGCTGCCCTTGGGGATGCCGAGCTTGAGGATCATGTGCGAGTCTCCAGCGCTGGTGGTCGAGCGCAGCGAATTATAGCGTCGGCTCGCGACGGTGCGGCAACGAGCCCGGGCACCGGGCCGGAGCGCCGGCCGCCGGGCAGGGTCCCGGCTAGATCAGCCCGGCTTCGGCGTGTTTGGCCACGATCGCCTCGGCCAACGCGTCCACCTTCAGCAGATCTTCCTCCGTCGGCGCTCCCTTGATGACGACCGGCTCGATGATCTCGCCTTTGAGATCAGAGATCAGCCCCACGATGTCGTCCACGACGTTGGTGGCCCACCCGTACGTGACCAGGGCCGACAGATAGCGCACCTTCGGCTTCAGCGCATTCGCCAGATACAGAGCCGAGACCATGAGCGGGTGCGGGTGAGTCATGACCGTGGGGGTAGCGGCGACGACCGTGGCCGCGTCGACGAGGAAGGTCGCCAGCCTGCCCAGGTCCACCCCTTGGAGGTCGATCCGCTCGACCTTGACACCGCGGTCGATAAGGGCGCCGGCGAGCCGGTCGACCAGGAGAGCGGTGCTGCCGTGCATGGTGACGAACGGGATGAGTACGAGGTTCTGAGGCGGCCCCTCCACCCAGTCACGGTACGCATCGAAGATGAACCGTGGGCGGGCATAGAGGGGGCCGTGGCTGGGCGCGACGGCCGTGTGCGCCTAATGGCTCCACCTTGGCAAGGTTCTTCTTGAGCATGGGCCCGAAGGGCATCATGATCTCTGCGAAATAGCGCTTCGCGGCGGGGTATAGCTCATCCTCGCGGCCGAAGAGGTCGCTGGTGGCCAGATGCGAGCCGAACATGTCGCAGCTGAACAGCACCGCGTCTTCCACGAGGAAGGTGGACATGGTTTCGGGCCAGTGGGCCCAGGGCGTATAGACGAACCGGAGGGTCTTGCCGCCCAACGCCAGCTCCTCGCCGTCGGTGACGGCTCGTACCCGCTCCTCGCTGGAGACGTGCAGGTGCGTGGCGAGCAGATCAACCGCCCGCGCGCTGCACAGCACCTGAGCCTCCGGGTAGCGGGCGAGCACGGCGGGCAGCGACCCGGAGTGGTCCTGCTCCATGTGTTGGATGACCACATAGTCGATCTTCTCCACCCCCTGCAGCCGCTCGAAAAGAACCGGCGTCATGGTCGGGTCCACCGTGTCGAGAAGAACCGTCTTCTCGGACCCCTTGACCAGATAGGCGTTGTAGCTCGTCCCCTCCGGCAGAGGGATGAGCGAGTCGAAGATCCTGCGGTCCCAGTCGACCGCGCCCACCGAGAAGACCCCCGGCAAGATCTCACGTGGCTCCATCAGTCGTCACCATCCTCGTTCGCTGGCATGACCGTCTGATACCCCTGAATGTACCCTTCGGCAAACATGGGGGTGTCCCCAGACCGTTGATAGCAGGGCCATACTACGCGAAGATGGCTCCCGGTCATGCCCGAATCCGCACATCGAGACCCACGCCCCGCCGCCGGCGCCCTGCCCGGGCGCGCTGCCCTACGCACCGCCGAGATCCTGCGCACCTGGTGGCCGCTCACCGCCAGCTGGATCCTCATGGGCTTCGAAGGGCCCATGGTCGCCGCCGTCGTGGCTCGGCTGCCCGACCCCACTGTCAACCTGGCCGCGTGGGGCGGAGTGGTCTTCCCTCTGGCCCTCATGGTGGAGGCACCCATCATCATGATGCTGGCGGCTTCCACCGCCCTCTGCCGCGACTGGGCGTCCTTCATCAAGATGCGACGCTTCATGATGCGCCTGGGCGCCGCCATGACCGCCCTGCACGTGCTCATCGTGGCCACACCCCTCTATTACGTCATCGCAGAAGACCTGCTCGGAGCTCCTCAGGAGGTACTGGCCCCGGCCCGCGTGGGCTTGTTCATCATGATCCCCTGGACCTGGTCCATCGCCTACCGGCGCTTCCACCAGGGAATACTGATCCGCTTCGGCCATTCCCTCAAAGTGGGCCTGGGGACTGCGGTCCGCTTCTCCTCCGACGCGGCGCTACTGGCCATCGGCTTCGTAGCCGGTTGGCCCGGGATCGTTGTGGCCGGCTGCGGCATCATCGCCGGGGTCTTGAGCGAGGCCTTCTACGTGCACCTCGCGGTGCGGCCCACCCTCCGCGACGAACTCAAACCTGCACCTCCCGTGGCGGTGCCGCTCTCCACCAGGGCGATGCTCGACTTCTACATCCCGCTGTCGCTCACCCAGGTTCTCATCCTTCTGGCCAACCCCATCGGCAGCGCCGCCATGAGCCGCATGCCTCTCCCCCTGCTCTCTCTGGCGGCCTGGCCGGTGGTGGGGGCCGTGCGCTACATCACCGGGAGCTTCGGCGGTTCCTACAACGAGGTGGTGCTGGCGCTGTTGGAGAGGAGGCGCTCGTCGGCGCCCCTGTTCCGGTTCGCCCTGGGCCTCGCCGGGGTGGCCACCGTCTCTCTGCTGGTGCTCACCATCCCGGCGGTTTCGAACGCGATTTTCGGCCGGCTCATGGACCTGGCTCCGCCCCTGCCGGCCATGATCCACCGGTCGCTGTATATCCTCCTCCCCATGCCGGCCATCGCAGTGGCGCAGAGCTATTTCCAGGGGATGATCTTGCACAGCCGGCGTACGCGAAGCATCACCGAGGCGGTGCTCGTCTTCCTGGGCGTGGTGACAGTGGCCCTGGTCGCAGGCGTGCTCTGGGGAGGCGCGGTAGGCCTGTACGTAGCTCTGGCCGCGTTCACGTTCGGCGAGTTCGTGCGTACCGCCTGGCTGTGGCACCGCAGCCAGGCGGCCAGGCAGGCGGTCAGGGAGCGCGACTTGGCGCCCGAGGCGGGCTGACGAAGCCGGGCAGGTCCAACGGGTATCCGCGGCGCGGGCGCCGGGTGCAACCGTGCGGCGCGCCCGCCGGGGGGCGGCTGCGCGGCGGCGCCCTTCGGACACGGCGCGGATCCCACCCCGTCGCGCACGCGTTAGCGGCTGCGCTCCTCCAGCACCCGCTGTCTGATGTAGGGGATCAGACCGCCGGCGTCCACGATGGCCTGCCGGGCGGGTGGCAGTGGCTCCACCGGGAAGGCCTTGCCCGTGGTCAGGTTCGCTACCTCAAAGTCCGTGAACTCGAGCTCGTCCCCCTCGGACGCCTCGATACCGGGGGCGATCACCAGGCGCAGCCCCAGGTTCACCGCGTTCTGGAGGAAGATGCGCGAGTAGTTGTTCGCCACCACCACCAGGTCCCAGCCCTTCAGGCACGAGGCCGCCTGCTCCCGCGACGACCCGGTGCCGAAATTGCGGTCGGCTACGACGACGCTGCCCGGAGCGATGGCTCCGTCCTTGAGTTTCTTGCTGAACTCAGTCACGTCGGCGAAACAGTACTGGGGCGTCTCGACGGGAAGCACCGTGGCCATGAACCGGCCCGGGTAGATGGCGTCGGTCGACACGTCGTCGCCTAGGCGGAGCACCACCGTCGCCATCTCAGGCTCCTTTCCGGGGGTCGGTGATCTCGCCGCGCAGCGCGCTGACCGCCGCGGTGAGCGGGGACGCCAGGTAGACCGACGCATTCGGGTTACCCATCCGGCCCTTGAAATTGCGGTTGGTGGTGGCCAACGCGACTTCCCCGTCGCCGAGGGCCCCCTGGTGCACACCGAGGCAGCAACCGCAGCCGGGGTTCATGATCACCGCCCCGGCCTCGACCAGGTCGCTCAGATAGCCCTTGCGCATGGCCTCCGTCCAGATACGCCACGAGGCCGGGAACACCAGCATCCGCGTGCCGCTGGCTAGCTTCTTGCCTTTGACGATGGCCGCCGCGGTCTCCAGGTCGTCCAGCCGGCCGTTGGTGCAGGAGCCGATGACCACCTGGTCGATCTTGATCCCCTCCACCTCTCCCACCGGTACCACGTTGTCCACGGTGTGAGGCCTGGCCACCTGTGGCTCCAGCCGGGTGACGTCGATCTCGATCATCTCTTCGTACACGGCGTCGGTGTCGGGGGCGACCCCGTCGAACGGCCCTGGCGCGCAGGCCTCTTCCCGCAGATAGCGGAAGGTCTCCTCGTCGGCGGGCACGATGCCGCAGGTGGCTCCCGCCTCCACCGACATGTTGCAGAGCACGAAACGTCCCGAGATGGGCATGTGCTTGATCGCCCGCCCGTGGAACTCGATCACTCTGAAGTTGGCGCCCTCAGCCGAGATCATCCCGATGAGATAGAGGATCAGGTCCTTTGGGCCCACCTACGGGCTGAATTCGCCGTCGGCCACCACCTTGATGGTCGCCGGCACCTCCACGTTCACCATGCGACCCAGCGCCCACACCGCCTGCCATGTCGGTCGCGCCCACCCCGACGGCCATGGCCCCCATGCACCGTGGCTACTGGTATGGCTGTCGGTGCCCGCCACGACCATCCCGGGCAGCACATAGCCGTTCTCCGGCCAGGATCTGGTGGCAGATACCGCCCTCGTCGCCGCGGACGTCGTGGAACTTGGTGATGCCCTGAGCAGCGACGAACTCCCGGATCTTCTTCTGGTTCGTGGCCGTCTTCGCCGTCTCCGCCGGAACTCGATGGTCGAAGAATGATCGCGATCCTGCTCGGGTCCCACACCTTGGCTCCGAGTCCCGTGCCCTCGAAGATCTCGACGAACTGGTTCATGACGAAAGCCGCGTTCTCGTGCGACATGGCCAGGTCGATAGCCGGCTCCACCACGATCGCCGGCGACGACCTGAGGCAGGCCCGGCAGCCCGGGCCAGTATCTTCTCGGCGATTGTCATTCCCACTGGCTTCCTCCTTGTCCGGGCCCTCCGGCCCCTAGGCCGCGGCGCGCCGCGGAGCGCGCGCCCGGGCCGGCGGCCGGCGCGTTCAAGTCATCCCACGATCTTGGTCACGTCTCCGTACTTGCTCTCCATCCGCTGCTCGGGCAGGTACTTGTCCTCCATGGCCTTGTAGTCCTTGAGGCCCACGAAGTCGGTGTACTCCTCGAACGGAGGTCACCCACTGCGTCTGCCCGGGCAAGGTGCCGGTGGGCGACGCCTTGAGCGCGGCGAAGAACTCCATCAGCGCCTTGTGCGCCACCATGATGGAGGCCACCGGGATCGACACCCGGCCCACGCCCATGGCCGCTAGATCGGGGATGGGGATCAGTTCGGTCTTCATGCCGCTGATGGCGTCCATGAGGTTCACGGAGAGCGGCCCCTTGAACCTCCTGACCGCCTGCTCCACGTCGGCCCGGGTCTTGATGCCGTCGATGAAGCCCAGGTCGGCTCCGGCCTCCAGATACAGGTTGCAGCGCCGGATGGCCTCATCCAGCCCCAGTGGCCGGCAACGCGTCGGTGCGGGCGTTGATGATGAAGTCCGGGTCCAGCCGGTCGCCGCGGCTCGGCGCAGGCCTTCACCTTGCCGGCCATCTCGTCGGCGTCGATGACCTCCTTGCCCGCCATGTGGCCGCAGCGCTTGGGGAACACCTGGTCTTCGATGTTCATACCGGCCACGCCCATGGCGATCAGCCGTTCGGTGATCCAAGCCGCGTTCACCGCGTTGCCGCCGCCGGTGTCCACGTCGGCCATCACCGGGATGCTCCACCGCCTGCGCGATGTTCCAGGTGACATCGAGCACGTCCTTCATCTGCACCAGGCCCACGTCCGGCTTGCCCAGCAGCGAGCCGGCCACGCCGTAGCCCGACACCTGGATGGCCTCGAAGCCGCACTTCTCGATGACCTTGGCGCTCAAGGCGTCGTGGGCGCCCGGGACCACCACCGCCCGCCGTTCCATGATGGCCTTGCGCAGCACCGTCGATCTTCTTCACGTCGACCCCTCCTCCCGGCACGCCGGGTCCGTGTTGTCCTGCCGCACACCGCCGATCTCGCTGGCCCGAGTTGCACAGCAGGGAGGAGGGCGTCCCCCAGCCGGGGGCCCGGCGGAGCCGTCCGCCCCTCCGGCCTGGCTACAGCTTGGCGGCGACCGCCTCTGCCATCTCCATGGTGGTGCTGGTGCCGCCCATGTCGTACGTGCGCACCGCGCCCTCGGCGATGACTGCCGCCACCGCGGCTTCCAGACGCGCCGCCTTCGCCCTCGCCCAGCCAATCGAGCATCATCTTGGCCGCCAGGATGGTGGCGATGGGGTTCACCTTGTTCTGCCCCGCGTACTTGGGCGCCGAGCCGTGAGTGGGCTCGAACACGGCCAGCTGTTTCCCGATGTTGCCGGAGCAGCCGAAGCCCAAGCCCTCCCACCATCTGGGCACAGAGGTCGGAGATGATGTCGCCGTACAGGTTTGGCGCCACCAGCACGTCGTAGTCGAACGGGTTCTTGAGCAGCCACATGCAGATGGCGTCGATGTTGGCGTCGTCCACCTGTATATCGGGGAAGTCCTTGGCCACCGACCGCGCCGTCTTCCAGGAAGAGCCCGTCGGTAGCCCGCACCACGTTGGCCTTGTGGACGATGGTGACCTTCTTGCGGCCGTGGTCGCGGGCGAACTCGAAGGCGGCCCGCGGTGATGCGCTCCGACCCGGCCCGGGTGTTGATCTTGCACGAGACGGCGTACTCGTCGCCCGGCAGCTTCTGGAAGGGCGCGAAGCTCTTGGAGAGTCGGCCCAGCGTCTCGGCCAGTTCGTCCGGCACCGGGATCGAACTCCACCCCGGCGTACAGGTCCTCGGTATTCTCGCGGAACACCACCAAGATCGATGCCCTCTTTGAAGTTGAGGGGGTTCGCCGGATAGGCCTTGCAGGGCCGCAGGCACACGTACAAGGTCGAACAACTGCCGCATGCGCACGATCGGCGAGCGGTAGACCATGACCCTTGCCCTGCAAGCTCCGGCGCCAATTCGGCTTCCGCCGTCTTGACCGGCTTGGAGGTGATGGCCCCGAACATGGCCGCGTCGACGCTCTTCAGCAGGTCGATAGTGCGCTGCGGGAAGGCGTCTCCTTCGCTGACACCAGAACTCCCAGCCGATGTCACCGTGCACGTACTCGGCCTCGAGACCCAGCTGGTCCAGCACCACCCGGGCCGCGTCCAGCACCTCCATGCCGATGCCGTCACCCGGGCAGCCAGCCGATCTTGGGCTTGGCCACCGCTCAGTCCTCCTCCTGAGCGTCAGGGCTCCCCGCAGCACATGAGTTCCGAGATGTGGCAGGTCTCCTCCGCCTCGTCGCCGTCCTCGTGGCTGCACTCCTCCACGACCTCGATCTCCAGCCCGCACTTGTCGCACGCGTACAGGTCGCCTTCGCGCATCTCGTCACAACGGGTCATGTCTGCCCCCTTTTATGCAGAACCTGCATCAACCATACCACCGCGCCCGTCGGCCCGGGGCCCGTTCGCCTCCGCCGGCCCGGCGCGCTCGCGCCTGTCGCCGCGGGGCCGTCCCGCGCCCGCCAGCCGGAACTGCCTAGCGTTGGTCCAGGAAGCCCTTCCAGCGGGCGATGTGGCCGTATTCGTCGGCCCGGTCCTTCTCGATGAACACCCGGGTCTCGTCGTCCCACTCGGCGCTCGCCAGCAACTTGCCGTAGTGTTCCACGGCCTTGTTCTCCGCCCAGATTCCGGTCTTTAGCACCCGCTCCGTCCCCATCATCCGGGAGCCCAGGCCGAACACGTAGCCCGCCAGCCAGAAGCGGCCCGCGCAGCTTGGCCGGCTTGAAGCCGTACTCGTACAAGCCGAGTCTGGAAGTCCTGCATGTGCGTCATCTCGTTCGACATGGACATGGCCAGCGCCGTGTTGAGCGGGGTGACGTCCTTTGTGATCTGGCACTTGTAGATGTTGACGGCCATGATCTCGAGCGAGTGGAGAGTTTGCAGCCCCCTCTTGAGCGCCTTGCGCTTCTCTTTGCCCAGGTCGCGCCCTCGAGGTCTGATCTGCTCCTCCCTCATCTCCGGCCGGATGACGGTGATGTCGTATGCCATGTGCGCCTCCCCTGGATTCTTTGATCTGACTTTCCCCAAAACAGAGCCCAGCGACACCCAGCCACGGCGCCGACCAGCGGGACGGTGCCCGATGCCAGCCGAGTCCCCGACGGTCCGCCGCGGTTGCCGCGAGGCCCGTCTCGCGAGTATCCTCGACTCACCATCAGCAAATGCCCGCTCTTCCAGCCGCAAGGAGGATCACCCCGGCATGGAATGTCCGCACTGTGGCTCGGAGTTCGAGACCACCCCTCACACCTTCGCGCTCGGGATGACCAGGACGGCACCTGGTAGGTCTCGTCCACCAGGTGCCCCACCTGCGACACGCTGATCGTGGCCTCTGCTCCAAGGAAGGCTACGACTACCCGGCTCCGGCCGGCTGTGGTCAAGGTCAGGCTCGCGGTGACGTGCCCGACGACCTCGCCGACCGAGTATCTGACCGCGAGCCAGGTCCTAGCCTACAGCGAGGAGGCCTCCGCGGCCATCTCCCGTCGGCTGCTGCAGCGGGTCTTTGCTGCCCAGGCCGGCGCCGGCTACGGGGGTCTGGCCGAGCAGATACGAGCGGGCCGTGGCTTCTCCCAGCATGCCGCCGTACCTCAAGGAGGCGCTTGCGAGACGCTGGTCGATGCTGGCCAAGATCGAGCCGGCACGCGCCAAGAGCTACCGCCCCGACGCCCTTCTGCCGGTCAACGAGGGCGAAGCCGAGTGGCTGCTTGAGATGCTCAAGCCCCTCCTCGAGTTCTACTACGTGCAGCCGGCCCGCCTATCGCCGCAAAGCGCACGCCGTGGAAGAGGGGCTCGCTCCCGCCGTGCCGGCGCGACCCGCGAACTCGAAGAAGCCGAGGCCGATCACGATTGCCTGGGCCGCGGTGGAGGCGGAGGCGCAGGCCGTGACGTGCCCCGCGAAGGAGCCCGTCGTTGAGTGACCCGCGAAGCCGCCGGCCGGGGCCACCGGGAAGCAGGAGCTGGACCACCGCCCAGGACCTCGAGCGCAAGTCCTCCGCCGTCACGCTGTCGGACATGGAGGTCTTCATCTTTCCGGAGTTGATGTACAGCCTGGTGCTGGCCAACATCATGTCGCCGCGCATCTGGAAGTGGCGAGACGACCCCTGGTTCGACGGAGCCGAGCAAGATGACGCCCTACCGGCGCATCACCCGGCTCAAGCAGTACATCATGGACCACTACGCCTTCAACCTCGACCTCGACACCTGGGGCCTCACCACCAAGCAGACCGAGATCGCCCGGTTCAAGGACTACGTCGAGCCCCGAAGCTCTGGCGCAGTCCAACGCCCTGTTCGGCTACGAGGGCGACAAGTACTACTTCGACATCGACATCCGCACGCACTTCGGCCTCGACAAGTACGAGGGCGACATCATCCCCTACTGGAAGACCGAGACCGTCGAGGCCATGGACGCCTTCCGCTACAAGCCCGACTACGCCACCGGCGCCGGCGAGTGCGTCTCGCTGGCCGCCCTCTACGCAGCGGCCCTGTTCATCGTGGGCGGGTGCCGCTGACGCGACATCTTCCTGATGGCCACGCCGCTGCACTCGCAGAACTTCGTCGACACCGGCACGGGCATCCTCACCAACAACCGCCGGCTGGTCACCAAGAACATGTGGTTCAACGGCACCGCGCTCTCGGCCCAGGCCCGCCGGGCCCTGGAGAACGAGCGGGTCACCGTCGTGGCGCACGAGACCGGCTGCATCCACATCCTCTTCCCCGAGGCCACGATCGACCCCGAGGCCTACGCGCGCTTCTCCGGCAAGCTGCGCAGCTTTCTGCAGACGCCGCTCACTCCCGAGCTCCTGGGCAACTTCGTGCGGCACAGCGCCGATCTGCAGAAGTGCTTCCAGGTGCGCTGGCGCAACTTCGGCGTGGACCGCTACATCGCCATGGAGAAGCTGCTCGCCTACGAGCGGGACTTCCCCTACCGCTTCAACGACGACACCCGCGAACGCCTGATCATGCGAGGTTGCGGGCGAGGATTTCGCGCCCCGGCCCCTGCCCGGCCGCATCGTCCTCGACGACCTGGAGCACCTGGTCAAGCAGCAGCGACTGGACATCCGGACGCCCAAGGGCTTCGCGCTACTGGTGGAGCAGCTCGGCTCGTCCTGTCCCGGGGCCCAAGACGCGATCGAACGGCTGCGCCCGTTCTGCTGGACCGAGCCTCGCCTGCCCGACGCCGCGGACCAAGACCTTCGCCGCGACCAGCTCCCCTGGAGCTTGAGATCGAGCATGGACCGCGGACCAGGTGATCGCCCGCCTGGAGTCGCTCCGCGACGCGAACGACCTGGCCGACCTGGCCTTCTACGCCTACCGCGACCTCAACCGCACCGAAGCCGGCCCGTTCCTCAAGGCCGCGCTGGAGCGCTGCCCGGTGTCCGTCGCGGCGGCCGCTGCGCTCACGGACGACGCCGTGATCAGAGGTCGAGGGCATGCGCGGCGAGTCCATCTACGACGAGCCGGGCCGTCTGGCCCAGCCCGACGAGGTGTGGAACTACGGCCGCGGCGACGGCGCGGAGAAGGCGGTGCTGCTGGCGAACATCCTGCGGGCCCGCCACCCCGGAACGCCCGTCCACGTCGAGGTGAGCCCTGATGCCGCCGAACTGCGAATGGCCGATCAGATCGTGCGCTTTCCCAGCGCAAAAGCCCTCCGCCCGCAAAGTTGGGACTGCGCTTCCGCGACGGTCAGGGACGGCTAGCCGCCCCGGGGCCTGGGGCACGAGCGGCGCCCGCGGCCTCACTTTTCAGCAGCCTCCTACAGCCCCAGCGAAAGCCTCAGGGCTTCGTCGACCTGCTGCATCAGTTCGGCCGAGCACTCCGCCAGCAGGTACGAATCCACGCGCTCCAGGCTGATGGTCTTCAACTGCTCGCAGAGCACTACCCCGGGCTTCCCAAGCACCTCGGCAGGCAGGTGCACGTGGAACGGGAACACCTGAGAAGGCTTGACCGAGGACAGCGGCACGACTATCGTGCTGCCACCCGCCTGGTTGCCCTGATCGTTCTGCACCACCAGCATCGGCCGTTTCCGCGGTTCGCCGGCGGGGTCGGGACCAAGGTCGACCAGATAGATGCCTCCGCGCTTGATGACTCCCTGGGGGGTCATAAGCTCTCCTCAGCGAGAAGCCGGTCGATCTCGCGCATCTCGCCGTACCCTCTGCGCATGAGCGCCTCCCGATCCTGCACCTGCAGCGACCGCAAAGCCTCGAGCAGGACATCAGTCTTGGTTGTACCGGCGCTGAGGGCGCGGTCGTTGATGTACTGGACGGCCCACTCCGGCAGACGGACGTTGAATGGCTTGGTGCTCATGGAGCCGAGCATAACTCGCGGGGCGACCCTTGTAAAGAACAGGGGTATGTACGAAATGGCGTTGGTCGCTGGACGCCGCCGACCCGAGGGCCTATCAGGCTGCGGAAAAGTGACGCTCTTTGCGCGAAGGAGAGCGTCCTGTCGCACCGACCAGTGCGTTCCGGCGGCCGGGGCTTCGCATTTCCGCAACCTTCTAGCCGCCCAGTTCCGCTCTAACGACCTCCGCGATCTGCTCTGCCCAGGTGTCGGTGATCTCGGCGGTGGGCCCCTCCACCATCACCCGGCACAGGGACTCCGTGCCGGAGTATCGCACCAGCACCCTCCCCCGGTCGCCCAAGGCTGATTCCGCCTTCGACACCGCCTCCGTGATGCCGGGGACGGTCTGGAGGTCCGGCTTGCGGGCCACGCGCACGTTGATGAGGCGTTGGGGGAACACGTCCATGAGCGCCGCCAGTTCGGAGAGCGGCCTCCCGTCCTTGAGCATAGCTGCGACCAACTGCAGGGCGGTTAGAATGCCGTCGCCGGTGGTGTGATGCCGGAGGAAGATGACGTGCCCGGAATCCTCGCCGCCGAGCACCGCGCCCAGCGCCTGCATGTCTTCGAGGACGTTCCTGTCGCCCACCTTGGCGGCGTGATAGCGCATCCCGTACTTCTGGGTGGCCACCCGCAGACCCAGGTTACTCATGACCGTCGAAACCAGCAGGTCTTGGCTCAACCGACCCTCGGCCTGCAGCATCCGCGCGCAGATGAGGAGTATCTGGTCGCCGGTGATGTCGTCGCCCTTCTCATCGACGGCGATCAGCCGGTCGCCATCCCCGTCGAACGCCAGCCCCGCGGCCGATCCGGTCGCCCGGACGGTCCGCCTGAGATCCTCAGTGTGTTGCGAGCCGCAGCCCTCGTTGATGTTGAAGCCATTGGGCTCGTCATGGATCACCGTGACCTCGGCACCCAACTCCCTGAAGGTCGCCGGCGCGACCTTGTAGGTGGCGCCGTTGGCCACGTCCATGGCCACTTTCAGCCCTTCCAGAGACAATCCCCGGGGAAAGGTGTTCTTGAGGAAGACTATGTAGCGTCCCTGAGCGTCGTCCAGCCTCTTAGCCCGCCCCATACCCCGCGGCGGCGGCACCATGTCGGGAAGCGCGCCCCCGAGAACAAGCTCCTCGATGGCGTTCTCCTGCTCGTCCGAGAGCTTGCAGCCGTTTCCGGCGAACACCTTGAGCCCGTTGTCGCGGTAAGGGTTGTGCGAAGCCGAGATCGCCACCCCGGCGTCGCACCGCATGCTTTCAGTCAGATAGGCCATGGCGGGAGTCGGCATGACCCCCACGAGATAGGCCATACCGCCCATGGACGTGACACCCGACTCGAGAGCGCTCTCCAGCATGTACCCGGAGATGCGGGTGTCCTTGCCGATGATGACCACGGGGGCGTGGCTGTTGCGCTTGAGCACCTGAGTGATGGCCTGGCCCATGGCAAAGGCGGTAGCGGCATCCATGGGATAGCGATTGGCCTCTCCCCGGATGCCGTCGGTACCGAACAACTTGCCCATGGATGAGTTCTCCTATTTTCTGGCTGGAGCGCACAGACCCAGGGAGGGGAACAATGCGTCCGCGCGTGTGACGATGGAATCGACCACCTGCTCAAGCCACTGTATCCCCTGGCCAGATACATCGGGTGCGAGGCTCTTTATTGCCGCGATGTACGAGGTGCCGCAGTCGACGGCCGGTAGGAACCCGGCCAGGAACGCCTCGCGGGCCGCATCGGCGCCTCGGCCGCCGGCGCTCGCCGCCCGGCCGCCCGCATCCGGCCCCTGACCTCCGAGGCCCGCCGCACCCGCCGGACCGGCGGCGACTAGTTCCTCGAGAGCGTCGAGCTTCCCCAAATCCCCGAAGCAGCGGTGGGATGTCGGGACTTTCGCAGCCATGGCCTTGAGTCTCTTGAGGCGCTCCTCTTTGGCGCCGGCAAGCGTTGCCAGCGCTCCCTCAAAGACCAACTCCCCCCGCTCTTGCCGGGCGAAGAACGGTCGCCGCACCGCCCGATACCACTCTTCGAGCGCCACGAGGTTCGCCAGATAGACAACGTTGTTGCGCATCACCCGGGCCAGGTTGCCGTAGGTTCGAGGGACGTAGCGCCTCTTGGCCTCCCGATGAGGACCGACCATGACCAGACGCCCTTCCTCGAGGATGTCGTCGCGCAGGATGCAGCCGGCGGCCACCACTGTGCCGTATCCCACTCGGACCGGCCCTGCCGCCCCGCCTTGCCCGCCGAGAAAGATAGGCCGCTGACCGAGCATCACCCCGCGGGGCACGTCGCCAAAGAGCGACGGCGTGCACTTGTCGCCGTCCGGGGTGTAGTTGAAGTGGATGTAGGAGCTGCCCACCTCGCTGTGGTCCACGCGACTGGTGCCCCCGGCCATGAGGCAATCGCAGAAGTTGATCAGGCTGCCCAGCGTGACGAACGGCAGCAGGATGGTCTGCTTGATGCCCACGCAGTGGGCGCCGCTGGCCTCCTCCTCAAGAAGGCAGCCTTCGCGCACGTGAGCCCCGAGGCCCATGCCGGCCCCGTCCAGGAACACGGAGCGGCGAACGTAGCCGCCTTTGAGCTCCACTCGTGGGCCCAGGCAGCAGTCTTCCACCGTCACCGGTCCTTCGGCGCCCAAACGTACGCCTGCGGAGATAACGGTCGTAGCCCCGTAGATCCGGCAGCCCGGGAAGATAGCCAAGCCTTCGGCGGAAATGCGGGAAAGATCGACGTCGTCGCCTATGTCGACGGTGGCGGGAGCGGGGATGCTCGCCCCTCGCTCCCTCAAGTAGGCGACCTTCTCGTGTCCTCTCGGGCTGAAGTCCATTGCGCCAAGGGTCCTCTAGCCCGGGGCAGTTGTCAAGCTCGTGGGGCGCCAGGCCGGTTGCGCCCGGGCCGCCAGTTCGCGCGGCCGCGTCGGAGCGCGGCGGCCCGGCGCCGGCGGCGACCGTGTAGACTGGCGCCATGGCCGCCGAGTCCAAGAAAGCTATCGTCGCCGCGATCATCGGCAATCTCGCCATCGCCACCATCAAGTTCATCGCCGCGGCGATGACCGGCAGCTCCGCCATGATCTCCGAAGGCATCCACTCCCTGGTGGACACGGGCAACGGGCTCCTTCTGTTCCACGGTCTGCGCCGGGGCGCTCGTCCGCCGGACCGGGAACACGCCTTCGGACACGGCATGGAGGTGTACTTCTGGACTCTCGTGGTGGCCATCAGCATCTTCGCCGTGGGCGGAGGGATGTCCATCTACGAGGGCATCACCCACATGATCCACCCGGCGCCCATCGAGGACCCCTACGTCAATTACATCGTGCTGGCTCTATCCATGGTATTCGAGGCCATCTCGTTCACCGTCGCCTGGCGGGCCTTCCGCAGGCACAAGGGTAACCGGAACGTGATTACCGCCGTTCGTAGGGGCAAAGACCCCAGTCTGTTCACGGTGGTCTTCGAAGATACCGCCGCACTGCTGGGACTTGTCGTCGCCTTTCTGGGGGTGCTGCTCAGCGACCTTCTCGACATGCCGATCCTGGACGGCGCCGCCTCAGTGGCCATCGGCCTGATCCTGGTAAGCGCGGCCATCTGGCTGGCGGAGGAGAGCCGCAGTCTGCTGGTGGGCGAAGTGGCCGACCCCGACCTGGTGGCAGAGCTCCGCCGGATCGCATCCGCCGACCCGGCCGTCATGGACCTGGGCGACGTGCTCACCATGCACCTGGGTCCCGACCAAGTGCTGCTGAACATCGAGGTACAGTTCAGGCCGGCGATTCCCGTGGAAGAGGTAGACGCAGCGGTGCGGCGCATCGAACGACAGATCCAGGTCCCCTACCCACAGGTGACCCACATCTTCGTGGAAGTGCGGAACGCGCAGTCCACCTACCGACTTTGTATGATCTCCGCCACCGTTCGAGCCATCCCGACGTTCGCCATAGGAGGATCACCGAATGAAATGGACTTGTCCCGTCTGCGGTTACGTCTTCGAAGGTGAGGCCCCGCCGGAGCAGTGCCCATCGTGCAGGGCCCCCGGCGAGAGTTTCAAAGCCCCCACCGGCACAGCGGTCACATGGGCCGCGGAGCATAGCGTGGGCATCGCCAAGGACGTGGATCCCCGGGTCATCGAGGGTCTGCGCATGAACTTCAACGGCGAGTGCAGCGAAGTGGGCATGTATCTCGCCATGGCCCGCGCCGCCGACCGCCAGGGATATCCGGAAGTGGCCGAGGCGTACAAGCGCATCGCCTACGAAGAAGCCGACCACGCCTCCCGCTTCGCGGAGATGCTCGGCGAGGTCGTCTCCGCCGAGACCAAGGAGAACCTCCACGCCCGGGTTGACGCCGAATACGGGGCCACCGAAGGCAAGGTCGAACTGGCCAAGCTGGCCAAAGAGCTCGGCTACGACGCCATCCATGACACCGTCCACGAGATGGCCCGGGACGAAGCCCGCCACGGCAAAGCCTTCAAAGGCCTGCTGCTGCGCTACTTCTAGCACCCGCCCGAAGTCCGAGACGAGAGAGGCCCCGGAGGCAGCCGCGACCGCTGGCCGTCGACGGTTGCCCCGAGGGCGGAAGGTTGACGCCACCCCGGCGAGCCTATACAGTCCCATCTCATGAACGGACGCACTTCGCGCGCTGAATGGAAGTCGCTGGCTGTCGAGGCCTCCTCCCTGGCTGCCCAAGGCGAGCTCGGACAGGCCATCGACGCCGGCGAGAAGGCCC
This sequence comes from uncultured Actinomycetota bacterium, assembly GCA_963843515.1. GTDB lineage: Bacteria > Actinomycetota > Thermoleophilia > RBG-16-64-13 > RBG-16-64-13 > CAIQPS01. The sequence goes on along the minus strand of CAWJKH010000006.1, from coordinate 106,599 downwards.
TGTCCGCGGCGGAAGTCGAGCTGGGATCCGATCACGCGGGAGTCGCCGGCCTCGTCGCCGACCTCGCCGTGCTGCATGAACGGGCCGGAGCTTACGCCCAGGCCGCCTCGTTCTACGAACGGGCGCTCGCCATGCGTCAGCGCAGCCTCAAGCCCGGCGACCCCACCATCGCTCTGGCGAGGGAAAACCTGGCTCACGTTTACCACCTGCTCGGTCGCGACTCTGCTGCAACTCCTGTCTACGAGGCGGCTCTAGCCAGCCGGGAGGCTTCCCTGGGGTCCGACCACCCCCGGGTGGCAGTGACCCTCGACGATCTGGCCGGCGCTCTTCTGGCCCAGGGGCGCGGCACCGAGGCGCTCGCGCACTACCAGCGAGCGCTGACTGTCCGTCGGGACGCCTTCGGTGAAGGCCATCCTCGGGTGGCAGTGAGTCTGGACGGCATAGCCGGCCTCTACCAGGCCCAGGAAGATTACTCTCGGGCCGAAGAACTCTTCCAGGAAGCCCTTGACCTGCGCAAGGAGGCTCTCGGCCCGGGCGATCCGGCCGTCGCTCTCAGCCTGCAGCATCTGGCGGACCTCCGCTTCAAGCAGGAACGCGAGGACGAGGCCCGCGCCGGCCATCGGCAGGCCCTCGAGTTGCTCGAGAGCGCGGCCGGCCCAGAGGACCTGCGCATCGCCGCCAGCCTCGACGCGCTGGCCGCCTACGCCATAGCCGACAACAAGCCGGCCGAGGCGCAGGCGCTCCTGGAAAGGGTGCTCGTCGTCCGCGAGAAGCATCTAGGTCCCGTGCACCCCGAGGTGGCGCGCACGCTGGCCATCCTGGGCCAGTTGCTGGACGCCCGAGGCCTTACGACCGACGCTCTGTGGAACTGCGAGCGGGCCTTACGCATCCGCGAGACCGACCTCGGCCCCGACCATCCCCTGGTGGCGGCGAGTTCCGCTCAGGTGGGCGGACTCTACCGGGCCCGTGGCCAGTACACGCTGGCGGAACCGCATTTCGAGCGGGCCCTGACCGTCCGCGACCGCATCCTGTCGCCGGAAGATCCCGACCTGGCCACGAGCCTCGCCGATCTGGCTGAACTCTATTACGCGCAGGGGCGTTATGCGGCGGCCGAACCGCTGTACGAGCGGGCCATCGCCATCAAGGAAAAGGTGCTCGGCCCCGACGATCCGAGCCTGGCTCTGTGCTTGAACGGGCTGGCGGTGCTCTCCTCGGTCCAGGGACGCTACGCCGCGGCCGAACCACTCTACAAACAGTCGCTGGCCATTTGGGAGAAGAGCTCTAGGACCGCAGCATCCGGACGTGGCCACCAGCCTGGGCAACCTGGCCGTCCTCTACTACGCTCAGGGCCGCTACGAGGAAGCGGAACCTCTGCACAAGCGGGCGCTGGCCATTCGAGAGGAGGCTCTCGGCCCGGAGCACGCGCACGTGGCAACCAGTCTGGAGAACCTTGCCGAGCTCTACCGGGCAGAGGGCCGCTACGACGAGGCGGAACCCCTCTACCTCCGGGCACTGGCCATCGGCGAGAAGTGCCTCGGTCCGGAGCATCCCGACGTGGCCCTCAGCCTGAACAACCTGGCCGAGCTCTACAGACTGCAGGGCCGGTTCGATGAGGCTGCCCCTCTCTATGAGCGGGCCCTTGCCGTGGCCGAAGCTGCACTTGGTCCCGACCATCCGGACGTGGCCCTCATTCTGAACGGGCTGGCCGAACTGCACCGGGCCCACGGCGATTACGAAGCGGCCGAGCCGGAGTATGCGCGGGCGCTGGCCATCCGCGAGGAGACCCTGGGGAGCGACCATCCCGACGTGGCATCGACCCTAGGCGGCATGGCCGAGCTCTGCGAGAAGACCGGACGGAACGACGAGGCCAGGCGGTTGAAGGACCGGGCCCAAGCGATCCGGGCGATCGAACGGTAGAGCAGGGCTACTCGATACCCACCAGCAACTGGCCGCGCTGAGCGGTATCGCCCTTCTGTACCAGCACCGCGGTCACCTTGCCCTTCTTGGGGGCCCGAAGCTCGTTCTCCATCTTCATAGCCTCGAGGACTAGCAGCGGGGCGCCCTCTTCCACGTTGTCGCCCGGTTTGACGAACACGTCGACGATCTTGCCGGGCACGGGGGCGAACAGGCCGTCCCGGGCGTCGGCCGGCGGCTGGGCTGCCTGACCGGCGGTCTGGCCGGTGCCGGCGTCCGCGGCTGCCGCCCCGGCAGTCCCGGCTGCGCCCGGCGCCTCGGCTGCAGCCGGCGGCGTCTCCCGAACCAGTTCCGACACGGTAAGCGGCACTCTCTCCCCCGCCACCTCGAGGATGAAGCAGCCGACCTCGTCGGTGCTCTCCACCACCCGGACCTCGTAGTTCTTCTCGCCCACCTGGATCATCCGGCGGTCAGGGTTGGTGGCGCCTGTCCCGGTGTCGAAGGTCTCGCCGTTGATGGTCACCACGCCTTCGGCTGTGGCCGTGATCTCGTACTCCTTGCCGTCGACCTGGAGCTTGAACTTCACGCTAGTACCTCCAAGACACGGCACGGGCCCCAACAAGCTCGGCCCGTCCGGCCGCAGCCCAAGCCGAGCCGGTGTTGGGCGCCCCCGCGGGGACCTCAATGACGCAGACCGCGTCTTGCCCCGGCGTTCCGTCAGGGGGCGCCGCCGCCGCCTCGGCCGGCTGCGGCGCGCAGGTCGCCTCCTTGTCCACCCCAAGGAGCCCGGCCACCGCGGCCGCTAAGGCCGCCAACTCCTCACGTGGCCGCTCGGTCCGGTCTCTCCGGGCGAAGAACTCCAGCGCCACCTGAGGGAACAACGCATACGACATGAGGTCTTCGTCACTGTACGTGATGCCCAACTCGTCCAGTTCGGTCCGCCGCTTGGGCAGTTCCGGCTCCAGCATGTCGGCCGGCCGCACCGTGATCGGGGTCTCGTCGCCGATGATGAGCTCCTGCACTTCCGGGTCCACCACGCCGGGCGGCCGTCCGTAGTAGCCCTGAACGTAGCCCCGGGTCTCCTTGGTAACCATCTGATAGCGGCCCATGAGCACGTTCAGCGTGGCCTGGGTGCCGACGATCTGCGACGTCGGGGTCACCAGCGGCGGATATCCCAACTCCTCCCGCACCCGAGGCACCTCAGCCAGAACCTCTTCCATCCGGTCGAGCGCACCCTGGTCTTTGAGCTGCGAGGAGAGGTTGGAAATCATCCCGCCGGGGATCTGCCACAAGAGCACCGCCGGGTCCACTGCGGTGAAGGCGCTCTCATACGCCCGGTACTTCTTCCGTATCGTCCCGGAAGTACTCGGAGATCTCCTCCAAGAGGCCGATGTCCATTCCGGTGGCGCGGTCCGTGCCCGCGAGTGCCGCTACCATCGACTCCGTGGGCGGATGCGATGTCCCCATGGACATGGACGAGATGGCGCAGTCGAGGATGTCGGCCCCAGCGTCCACGGCGCGAAGGTAGGCCATGGAGGCCATACCCGACGTGTAGTGGCAGTGCATGTGCACGAGGATCTCGGGGTGCGCCTGCTTGAGGGCCGAGACCAGCTCGTAGGCGTCCTGCGGATCGAGAAGCCCGGCCATGTCCTTGATGCAGAAGCTCTGCGCCCCCAGTTCCGCGAGGCGCGCCGCATACGTGCAGGAAGTTCTCCACACTATGGACGGGGCTCTTGGTGTAGCTGATGGTCCCCTCCACCCACTTGCCGTTCTCCTTGACGGCAGCGATGGCGGTCTCCAGGTTGCGCGGGTCGTTGAGAGCGTCGAACACCCGGAACACGTCGATGCCTGCCGGCGGCCGCCAGGCGCACGAACTCGCGCACCACGTCGTCGGCGTAGTTCCGGTATCCCACGGCGTTCTGACCACGGAGCAGCATCTGCAGCCGGGTGTCGGGCATGGTCATCCGAAGGGCCCGCACCCGCTCCCACGGATCCTCGTTCAGGAAGCGCATCATGGAGTCGAAGGTGGCGCCGCCCCACATCTCGATTGACCAGTAGCCCGCCTTGTTGATCTTGTCGGCGATGGGCAGCATGTCCTCAGTGCGCATGCGGGTGGCCAAGAGCGACTGGTGTGCGTCCCGCAACACCAGGTCGGTGATGAAGACGGGCCTCGGCGCGCCCTGAGTCGCGGCCGCGGCCTCCTTGCCGGCGGGGCTCACAGCGGGATGTTCCCGTGCTTCTTGGGCGGACGCCCCTCTCGTTTGGAGGCGCATGCTTCGAGAGCCGCGACCAGCCGGGGACGGGTGTCAGCCGGCTCGATGACGTCGTCCAGATAGCCCCGCTTGGCCGCCGTGAACGGCGAATGGGCTTCCCAGCGTCGGACCGCGCTGGCTGAGGCCGAACTGGCGATCTCCGCGGACGGCCAGGCTAGGTTGAAGTCGGCCCGGATATGTTTGGAGCACATGACCTCGTAGGCTTCCCCGTAGGCCTTTCCGGTGACGACCGTCAGCTTGGGCACTGTGGCCTCGCAGAAGGCGTAGAGCAGCTTCGTGGCGTCGCGCAGCAGCCCGGCCCTCTCCTGGGCCTTGCCGGGCAGGAACCCGGGCGTGTCGACGAATGGTCAGCAGCGGGATGTTGAAGGCGTCGCAGGTGCGGACGAACCGGGCTCCCTTGGCCGCGGCGTCGATGTCGAGCCTCCCGGCCAAGTGCGCGGGCTGGTTGGCCACCACCCCCACCGCGCGGCCGTTCAACCGGGCGAAGCCGACTATCAGGTTGCGCGCCCACGCGGCCTGCAACTCCAGGAACCGGCCGTCGTCGACCACCCGCTCGACCACCTCGCGCATGTCGTAAGGGGACTCACCCGCATCCCCTACCTCGCCGGGCATGAGCTTCTCCAGGCCGTCGTCCCGACGGTCGGCCGGGTCGGTGCAAGCCGCCCGAGGCACTTCCTCCAGGTTGTTCTGGGGCAGATACGACAGCAGCGTCGCGCAGGGCCTCGAGACCCGCGGCCTCGTCGTCGGACGGCAAGGTGAGCTATGCCGCTCTGTCTCCCCGTGGGCGCGCGATCCCCCCAGTTCCTCGATGGTGGTCTGCTCGCCCAGTACCGCCCGCGCGGCTTCCGGACCGGTGAGGAAGAGCTGAGCACGGCCTTTCACCATCACTGTGAAATCCGCCAGCGCGGCAGAGTAGGCGGCCGCTCCCCGCACTGTCCCATGATGGCGGACAGTCTGCGGTACCAGGCCGCGAGGCCATGACGTTCCTGAAGAAGATGTCGGCATAGGCGCCGAGGGCGCCCAGGCCGCCCTCGTGCTCCCGGCGGTCGCCCGCGTCGTGGATGCCGATGATAGGGGCGCCGTTCTTCATGGCCAGATCGACGACCTTGACAGTCTTATGAGCAAACCGCTCCCGCGAATAACCGTCGGTGCCGTTCCCCGTCTTGCGAGAAGAGGTACACGTCGCGGCCTCCGACCTTCCCATGCCCGGTGACCACGCCTTCGACCAGCACGTCCAAGCTCGACGAACGAACCTGGGTCCACCAACGCGAGCACGCGCTCGCGGGCGCTGAGCGCCTCGCTCTTGCGCCGGGCCGCCGCCTGCTCCGGCCCCCCCTCGAGAAGCGCCTCCTTCTTCAGCAGACGCAGCCGGTCCAGTCTTTCCTCGCCGGTCATGACGGCGAACCTCCATGGCAGGCGGTCACTACCACGCTTCCCCCGATCTCGGTCCACATCAGTGGGTGCCATCGTACACGGAAACGTGCGCCGAGGAAACTGGGGTGTACTATCGAGAAGTGTTGCAGTCGCAGGGAAGACGAACCAGGTGAGAACGTTCGGGAAGAGGATCGCCACCCAAGGCGGGAGCCCTCGGACAGGCGCGAAACGGTTGGTTGCCCCGGTCGCGACGCTGCTCGTGATACTGGTCGTCGGGGCTTTCGCCCTCACGTCCTGCGGCGGCCAGGAGCCGGCCGGCCCGACCTCTGCTTTCTGGGGTAACTGGTGGTCGCGCCGGCAGCCGCCTGCCAGCTGTTCGCGTCCAAGGGCACATGAACGACAACGTCGAAGGAGGACGCTAGATGAGCCCAGGTTCTATCGGTCGATGCAAGACACTGTGGTCGGCATGCCTGTTCCTCCTGCTGCTGACCACGGTTCTGCTGCCCGGCTGCGGAAGCACCGCCACGACAACCACTGGGGCCGTGACCGCGACGACGGCCGGCGGCGCCGTCCAGGTGATCATGAGCAACCGGGCCTACGACCCGCAGGAGATCACCATCAAGGTGGGAGACACGGTCACCTGGGTCAACCAGGACGCACCCAGGCATGACGTGGTGGCCGAGAATGGAGAGTTCAAGAGCGATTTGTTCAGCAAGGGCGAGACCTTCAGCCACACGTTCACCAAAGCCGGCACCTACCCCTACTATTGCAGTATCCATCCAGGCATGACCGGGACGGTGATCGTGCAGTAGGGCCCCGCTCGCTGGGCTACATCGGGGCCTCACCCCGCGCTTCATGCGGCTGGCCATCCTCGCGGCCCTTGCCCTTGATGAAGTGGATCAACTGGGCGAGCGCGGGCACCGGCGGTTCCCGCACCAGCTGGGGCCCCACGGCGATAGCGTCAGCATAGGCTTCCATGACCTGGCCGACGAGCCGGTCCCATGAGTAGCGTTCCGCGCGCGCGATGCCCGAGACCGCCAAGTCCCGGCACAGGTCCGGACCGGTGAGCACGTTGAAAAGAGCGCTCTCCAGGGCCTGCGGGCTGTGGGGCGGTACCAGCATGCCCGCCGACCCCTCTGCGAGGACGGCGCGGTATCCGGGGATATCGGACGCCACCACCGGCAGGCCGGCCGCCATCGCCTCGACGAGGACTATGCCGAAGCTCTCTCCCCCGTTTGACGGAGCGCACAACACCTGGGCCGCCGCCATTTCCTTGATCTTGACATCGTGGGACACGCGGCCCAGCGCGGTGACCCCATCCAGCTTCCTGTCCGGCGTGTGGCGCTCCCGCGAGGCGAAGGCCTGGAGCTCGTCCGGAGTGGGTCCTGCGAGCACCATGGTGGCATCGGGCAGTCGGCGGCGGAGGCCTTCGAAGGCCTCGAGCAGAGCAGGGAGACCTTTGCGCGGCTCCGGACGGCCGATGAACAGGATGCGGCCAGGCACTTTGTCGCCCCCCCTGGCGGGCGCGTACCGTTCTATCTCGATACCGTTGGGTATCACACGGTACTCGCCCGGCGAAAAGCCGATGACGGTCTGCCGGGCGGTCTCGGACACGACAATCCGGACGGCGATGCTGGCCAGAATGCGCTCGGCGAGCGGCTGCCAGCGCATGTAGACGGCAGAGGCCGCACCCGCGGCATGGAACGTCGCCACGACCGGGACTTTCGCCATCATCGTGGCCGCGGCCCCCACCGAAGGGACAGTCGGCTCGTGGACATGCACCACGTCCAGGTCGAGAGGGGCCAGGATGCGTCTCATCTTACCGAGCATGAAGAACGAGCCGTTGACGTGGGCCACTGACCCGTTCGCGGGCACAGGGAACGACTTGCCGGCCGAGATGAAATGCGTGGGGATGGCGGTCTGCGACCGGCGAAGATCTCCTGCGGGAGCGATCACGTACACCTCGTTGCCCGCGCGCTCGAGATGGCGCACGAGGCTCATGACGTGGTAGTTCACCCCTCCTGGCACCGTCCAAGCGTAGGGCGAAACTAGACCTATCCGCATAGAGCCTCTCCGTTTGCCTCGTTGGACATGGCACAGAAGAACCGGTGCATCCCCAGGCTCATGGTAGCGCTTTACTCTGGCGATGTGGCCGTCCCTTGTTGCCGCCATGTTCCCCGGCTCCTCCCGGTGCCAAACAGGAGCCGGGGGCAGAACCGCGAAAATGACAGAAAAGGAGGGCAACTGTATAATCCGGCCCCACTGAATACGGCTGGCGGCACCCGCCCCCCAGCATCATCGGGGACTGCGGACCAGGAGGAGACGGTGCCTGGCACCAGACGCATCGCACGTGCAGCACCAAAACGCCTACTGGCGCTCATCCTCATAGGTTCGGTCCTGGTTCTTTCCGGCTCCTCGCTCGCGCAGGCTACCCCGGCCATCGATAAGGCAAAGGCTCAGGCTCAAGCATTGCTGAACCTCATCGACGACCTTGATGAAGAACTCAGCGCGGCGACCGAAGAGTACGACTACGCCAACCAGCAGCTCGATGACACCAAGGCTGCGGCCAAGAAGACTGCGGCCAACATCACCAAGGCCGAGAAGGACCTCCAAACGGCCCAGGACCAGCTCAACCAACGGCTGGTGAACATATATAAGGCCGGTGACCTCACCATGCTGGGCGTGATCCTCAGCACCACCAGCTTCAGCGACCTCATCTCCCGCATCGATCAGATGCGACGGCTGGGCGAGCAAGACTCGCAGCTCGTGGACCAGGTGGAGGTCTACCGCCAGAAGGTGGAGGAGCGCAAAGCCCAACTGGAGACCGAGCTGAAGCAGCAGCAGGCGTACGCCGACCAGACCGAAACCGCGCGCCAGAAGGTGCTGGCTCAGCTGGAGAAGCAGAAGCAGGCACTCAAGGGCAAAGAGAAGCAGATCGCCGCACTGAAGAAGGCAGAGGCCGCGCGCCAGGCTAAGTTGGCCGCGCAGGCGCGGGCACGCCAGAAGTTCCTGGCTTCTCGGCCGGGTATAGTCATCAGCACCGCCATGCGCTATCTGGGCGTGCCGTATGTTTGGGGCGGATCCAGTCCCAGAGGCTTCGACTGCTCCGGTCTAGTCCAATACTGCTTCGGCAAGGTGGGCATCTCCCTGCCCCACTCCAGCGCCATGCAGTACCGCTACGGCAGGCACGTCTCCAAGAATCAGCTGAAGCCGGGGGACCTGGTCTTCTTCTACAACCCCATCCACCACGTGGGCATTTACATCGGTAACGGGAACATGATCAACGCCACCGGCAATCACGTGCAGATCGGCACGGTCTGGAAGAACAGCTACTACGGAGCCACCCGCGTGCTCTAGGGGCGTGCGCATGGACTTTCTCGATCTCGTCAAGAACCGCTATGCCTGTCGCTCCTACCAGCCTCGCCCGGTGGAGCAGGACAAATTGCTGCGGGTGCTCGAGGCGGTGCGTCTGGCGCCCTCTGGTTCCAACCGTCAGCCCTGGAAGTTCGTAGTGGTCCAGGATCAGGAGGTCAAACGCGGGCTGGTCCGGGCCTGCGCCAACCAGCGCTTCATTGCGACTTCGCCCGTGGTAATCGCGGGATGCGGCCTGATGCCGGATCGCATAATGAGCTGCGGAGTCCCCGGCGACCCGGTGGACGTGGCCATCGCTATGACCCACCTGTCCCTGGCAGCCACGGCGGAAGGGCTCGCAACCTGCTGGATAGGGGCGTTCTCGCAAGACGAGGTCCGCGAGGTACTGGGCGTGCCGCCGACCGTCAAGGTGATCGAGGTGATGACCCTCGGCTACCCCGCCGACGGTCCCCCGATGAAGATGCGCAAGTCGCTCGCCGAGATCGTCACCATCGACCGCTGGACCTAGGGGTCCGCTACCGTCCCCGAGCCGCGCCGTGGCCGCCCCGACGACTCCGACGACCCCGCCTGCATCCCGCCGGTTGCGCCGCGAGGCGCGGACGGTGGAGTTGATGATCCGCATGAATTGCAGGGACAACCACCCGGTGAGCGTCGGAACGACACCTGGCGAGCTTGGCGGACCGGACCTTTCGTCCCTGTGCCCCGACTGCGTGGCCCTGCTCGAATACTCGCTGGCCCGCATCGATGCCTGCCGGTTCGGGTCGGAAAAGCCCACCTGCGCCCGGTGCAGCGTGCACTGCTACCGCCCTGTGATGCGGGAGCAGATCCGGGCCGCCATGCGCTACTCGGGACCACGCATGACCTACCGGCACCCCTATCTGGCGGTGCGGCATGTGATGGACCGCCGGCGCGAGCCGGATGACTCCGGCTGAGTCACCGCCCCTTCGGGCACACGGTCTTTGACGGCCTGGGCCGGCGCCGAGGGCGATCCCCAACAGCGCAGGCCCAGGCAGGCTTCCATGCCTTGTCGAAGAATCCTACCCGACCTGCTGCGCCAGGTAGTTCTCCAGACCCACCTGCCCGATCTGCTCGATCTGGGCTTCCAGCCAGTCCACGTGCTCTTCTTCGTCCGCGAGGATGCCCTCAAGCAGGACTTTGGAGCCGCTGTCGTCGGCCTCGATGGCGACTTTGATGCTGTCGTTGTAGGCGCGGACGGCGTCGTACTCGGCCGCCAGGTCGTTTTTGTGCATGTCGGGGACCAGCGCGCCTATGTGCAGAGGCTTGAGCTCGCTGACGACCGGCCGGCCTTCGAGGAACAGGACGCGCTCAATCAGCTTCTCGGCGTGCTTCATCTCGGTGATCGCCCGCTTCCAGACCGGCTCGTAGAGCTTGCCGTAGTGCCAGTTCTCGAGCATCTCCGAATGGACCGTGTACTGGCTGATGGCGGTCAATTCCTCAGCGAGACGCGCGTTCAATGCCTCGATGACCTTCGCGTTGCCCTGCATGGCGAACCTCCCAGTAGTTTTCTGGCCGCTGGCGGAGTCTACCCAGCGGGGTGCACACGAAAACGTGGGCCCCACGCGGCGTGGGCCACCGGGGCAATGCGCTACGTCTCACGCGCCTCGACTTCCTCGACGGTCAGCGCCACTTGCCTGGCCAACTCCCCGTCGATGAAGATGTCGAAAGAATGCGGGCCGTGCGAGCCGAACTTAACAAGATTCAAGTCGAGGATGAGATTGACGGAGCTCTCTCCCGCACCCTCCCCTTTCACCTCAACCTGACCGTCCATGGGCGTAACGACATCGGCGCCATCCGGGTCGACGAGCCTGACCGAGAGCTGGTGGGCGCCGGCCTCGCCCGGCTCGCACACCAACTTGAGAGCCAGGGCCATGTGGGGATGAACGGCCTCCAGATCGATGAGGCTGATGCGGTCGAAGATGCCGCACACGATGAGCTTGCCGCCGCGCTGAGTGACCTCCGCATAGTCCGCCAACAAGGCCAGATCCACCCTCACGTATCGCCTCCTTCGTCGCACTCGGTCCCTGACGCGGCCCTGCCTTCGGTCCGCCGGCATCACGCCGCCCTGAGCAGCTCCTCGTACAGCCTGACCATGGCCATAGTATCGGTTGCGCAGTATTCGCGCAGGTCGGCAAAGACGGCCTCCCGGACAGAGCCTGGGGCACCACCGAACACCGCTTGGGCCCACCGGAGGGTAGCCACCTCGCCGTTCGGAACGGCCAGACCTTCGTACGAAAGGTCGTCGACGAGGGCCGGTAACACGTATTTGAGCGAGGTGCGGCCGTGAAAGCCGGGATGCTGAACGTAGGTGCGCACCAGCTTCTCGAGGTCGAATAGGCGGGCCTGGATGGCTGCGATGGAAGCGGCGGACTCGGGCAAATCCAGGGCGAGCTCGCCGAGCACCCGGCCCTCGTAGCCGGTATAGACGACGATGGGCGTGTCTTCGGCGCCGCCGTCGGCGGCCCCAAGTGCCGCCAACAGGCTCTCGATAAACGGTCGCCGAGGGTCAAAGCGGTCGGTGTGAAGAAACTCCGCATGGCAGACCGAGCCGTCGGGTTCGAGTGTGTGGCAGGACCACTGCACCGGCAGGACCTGGTACGGCCGCGTGCCGGGATGCACCGGAAGCGCGGCGCGCCAGGTCTCGAAGTCGAGGAAATGGATGGACTCGCCCAGCCAGGAGAGCTCATTCTTAAGCTCGGGATCGAAGCGCGGCGCCCCCGTCTGGATGACGTCGCAGACCGTGCGTTGAGCGGGAGTGAGCCCCGGGTAGTCGAGTGGCACCTCCCGAATAGAGCAGAAACCGTCGCCCAGCAGCGAGCAGAGAAGCTCGTTGCTCACGCGCGGGATCTCAGTGACCGGGAACTCGGGCAGGTATGCGTGGCAGTGGCCGTAAAAGGCGCAGGTGTAAGGATTGTCGCAGCGCTTGCTGATTGATAGCTCGGGCATGGGACCGGCGAGCATGCGCCTGAACTCGCGCAGCAGCCCGGGGATGGCGTCGACAGAGGGATCGACCTGCGGCGTGAGGTCTTCGAGGGTGAAGAGCTGGCCCAGATCGTAGGGACCGCCTGGGTAGACATAAGCGTTGTTGAGATGGAGCACCCGCATGCTGCCGACCGGAACCCCCGCCCCGCGGAGGACGTAGGTCTGGATGGCGAGGTCGGTGATGTACTCGGGCTTGACCTCGGTGGACGACTTGACTTCGACCAGTGTCCAGCTGCAGCCGTCCTCCTTGAAGAGCGCGTCCGGGCGGACGAGGACCCCGTCATAGCGGAAGGCGCCCTCGTACACACAGGAGGCGCCGTCGCCCAGCAGGCCTCTTGTTGTCTCAAGTGCCTGATCGGTCTGGGTATAGTCCTCCTGCACCAGCACCCCGCCGGGGAAGCACTGCCGAGCCAGCTCGCCCACGGCGTGCCCCTGGTCGAAGATGGCCTGTTTGGCCTCACCGACCGGATCGGCGAGTTGGGCCGCGTGGCACAGCAACCATAAGTACCGCGGGCACTGTAGCCCGGCCTGAAACCGGGATTTGGATAGTCTGGGAGTCCACCTTGCCACTTCGCACCTCACCGCATCGACTTCCGCCGCGATCACTGGCCACCACCTTGAGGAGAGGCGGCCCCGCGCCTCACCTAAAGTCAGGTTAGCAGGCGCGGCGGACGGGAAGATGCTACGTTCGGGGTCCCAACCCGCTGACGCTCGTGGCGGGCCGCGGGGGCATACCAGCCCGCTTCATGGCGATGTCGAGGGCGCCCAGGCAGGTCTGAGCCCTGGCCAGAGCTCCCTCCCCAGCGACGCTCCGAACATCTACGCCCTTCCCCTCGTAGAAACGGACGAGGACGCCGCGGTCGGCCCCTTCACGGAGAGCCACCCGCACTGCCAATGCCGTCAGCTGGCCGGGCAGAGGCCTGAGCTCAGGCGCGGCCCCCGGAGCCGGTCGGCTGGTGGACCCGAAGAGGCTGCCGGGCTCCTCGCCCGGCGGCGACCCCTCGGTGGTCTCGTCCCCTGCGGGGCTCTCCCCCAGGCCACTCTCGCTGGCAACCCGGGCAACGACCACCCCATTTTGGACCACCTCGGCCGAGACGATATGGGCGAACGAATACACCTGGGTGCGCGGTTGCGTCCGCTTGCGCCCGACAGCGATGCGGCGGGCCCGGTCGTCGAAGCCGATAGCCGTCTCGCCCTTGACGTCGGTGAACACCTGATTAGCATGGAAGTCGGGGATGCTCGCGAAGTCCCCGCCGACGCTCTCCAGCCTTCTTTGCCTCGCGGTGTTGCTGAGCAGGAAGTACACGAGGACGATTACCACGACGATCACGAACACTGCCCAAGTGGGGATCATGCGACCGTCCCCCGCTCAAGTGGCATTGCACCACTCACATGGGCATGGAACCGCTCAGACGGCATCGTAGGCCGCGCGCACGGCCTGGGTTCCGTACACGCACTCCAGTCGCCTGATGATGAAATGCGCCCGGGCCAGGTCCTGGAAGTGGTCCATGAACAGGTAGTTGACCGTGCCGCCCGACACCGCCCCCACCACCGGGATGGCCACCGCGGCAGCCTGGGACGTCACCACGGCCCCAAAGCGCGAGGTAATCGAAGCGATCAGCCGCACCAACGGCGGCGCCCCCTTCTGGATGACGCCCTTCTCGGCGATATGCACCGCCGCCTCCCGCAGCGTGGCGGCCAGCGCGGCCCGCACGGCCCAGTAGCCCGTCTCGGCGGCCTCCCCGGTCATGCCCCCTCCACCGAGCGCGAAGACCTCCATACAAGCCAGCTTGGTCTCGAGCTGGGAGATGTCGTGGCCTTCGCTACGAGCGATATCGGCGATAGAGCGCAGCATCATCGTCGTGGAAAAGGGCAACTCCACCAGGACGGAGTAGAACCCTATCGCCCCTGCCAGCGCGCCGGACCCAGCAACGACGTACCTATGCAGCCGGTCTCTGGATCGCCGGGGCGCCGGGCCCCCCAACGTGCCCACGGAGAACTCCAGGCCCCGGTGAAGAGCGGCTTCGGTGGCCTGCAGTACGCGCCCATTCCATCCGCCCGGGAGAAGCCTGAGCCCGCTCTCGATGGGCCGGCCGATGACCTGCCCCAGCCGGGAGGCGAAGCTGGGCGAGGTCAGGATGACCTTCGCCTGTCTGAGGGCTTCGAGATCGTCGGGGTGAAGCAGGGCCTGGCTCATGAGTCACCTCTAGGCTTGTGCCGCAAACGCCCTGCGCATCTGGCCGAGTTGCTCGCGGAGGATCTCCACCTGGGTTCCCAGGTCGCGCTGGGCGATGCCCGCCTGCTCCACGATCTTCTTGCCGGCGTTCTCGACGGTCTGGCCTGATGTCCGCAGCTCCTCCAGGGCTCCGGCCCGCTTGGCGACGCTCTCGATGGCCTTCTCGAGGAGGGCGAAGTCCACGTCGGCCTTGGCCGCGCCGGCCCTATGGTGCTCGAAGATGAGCGCGCGCGCCAGGGTGAGGGCCGCGTCGAAGTAGACATCGGTAAGGGGATCGTCGGCGTCCCACACCACGATGATGTCCCGCCCGTGGCGGTCGAGGGGGCGGAGATGAGAGGGAGCCGTCCTTTTCGAGAAGACGAAGATGCCGACATCCGCGCCCCTGTTCCGGCGGCCGGTATCGATCTCGGTGAGCGCCTTCTTGAGGTCGTAGCTCGCGTCCTCCTTGGCCTCCACCACCATGCTCTCTCCCGCGAAGTGGGAATCGGCGCCCAGTTCGATGGTGCAGTCGCCTACCTTGCAGTTCTTGATGATGCCCGTGGTGCTCCCGGTGCGCCGGCCCACATCGCCGCTGGCCATAGCGCTGCGGAGCACGAACTCAGAGACACGGTCCTCGAAGACGCCCCCACGCAGCGTGGAGCGGTCCTGGGTCTCCCTGGTGCCGGCCAGTTCGCCGATCTTCTTGCTGATCTCGTCGCGGAAGGCCTGGTTGCGCTTCTCGTACTCCGTGAGGGACTCATCGAGCTCTCGGAGCATGAGGGACATCGCCGAATCGGGGTTATCGAGGGTGAAGTCGCTGCGGATGGCCTTTTGCACGTTCTGGAAGAAGGTCACCAGCCGGGAGAGCGCGGAGTCGGGGAGATTGAGGTCGAAGGCGGCGAGCACCTTCTCGTTGTTCTCGGCGATCTCGCCGTCGACCGCCTGCCGCATCTGCTGGACCAGGCCGTCGGTGCGCTGGGGATCGAGCAGGCGGAGAAGCGTGCTCTCGGGCCCGACGAGGTCGCCGATGCTCTTGGTGACCTGGTCTTCGATGGACCGGGTGAGGTCTTTGCCCTCTTGGCGGATGGCCTCGCGGTCGATGAACCCGGAGGCCTGGCGTAGGGCGAGGACGCCCACCCGCAGCGCGGTGGTGGCGCGGGCCTCCCACTCCTCCTCAGGGAACTGGCGGAGCCAGGTGACGATATCGGGGTCGTCGGTGGACAGATGGAAGGCCACCGTGCGGAGGTCGGGTAATGGACGGACAGCTTCCATGAGTCGGCCTCCTGGTTGCGCCGGTCGCCGCGGAGCGGCCGGGTGGGGACAGTCAGTCGGAGTCGTCTGACTCACACGGTAGCAGACAGGGCGGATGGGACGTATCCGGTATCCTCACAGGATGGCGCAGATATGGGTCAACGACGTCTCCATCAGCCTCGGGGGACCGCCTCTTCTTGCTGGGGCCACGCTGGCGATCCAACCGGGCGAGCGGATCGGCCTGGTGGGCCGCAATGGGGCGGGCAAAACCACGTTGCTGAGGCTGCTGAACGGCGACATTGTTCCCGACTCTGGGGAGATCGTCAGGAGCTCCGGGGCGCGGGTGGGCCTTCTCCCCCAGGACGTCCCCGACGCTTTCCCCGGGAGCGTCTTCGATGTCGTGGCCTCCGGCGGCGCGCACCACCTGGACTTGCTCCACCAGTATCACACCCTGACGACCCAGCTCGCCCGCGGCGGCCAAGGCGGCCCCTCCGACCTGCTCAGAGACCTCGAGCGGGTGCAGCACCTGCTGGAAGCCTCCGGCGCCTGGCACTTCCACCAGCGCGTCGAGACGGTGATCGGCTGGACCAACTTGGATGAGAACGCCGAATTCGACACGCTCTCCGCGGGCACCAAACGCCGGGCCTTCCTGGCGAGAGCCCTCGCCAATGAGCCTGACGTCCTCTTGCTCGACGAGCCTACCAACCATCTGGACATCGACTCCATCGTCTGGCTGGAAGACTTCCTGCTCCGCTTCGCAAGAACGCTCGTGTTCGTCACCCACGATCGCGCCTTTCTCCAGCGGATGGCCACCCGGATCGTCGAGATCGACCGGGGGCGGCTTCTCTCCTTCGACTGCAGCTACGATACCTATCTCGAGCGGCGGCAAGCGCTTTGGGACGCGGAAGAGAAGACCTGGCAAGACTTCGACAAGAAGCTCGCCAAGGAAGAGGTGTGGATCCGGCAGGGGATCAAGGCCCGGCGCACTCGGAACGAGGGCCGGGCACGGGCGCTGGAGCAGCTCCGGCTGGAGCGCGAGCAGCGACGGGAGCGGATGGGTGATCCCAGGATCGCCATCCAGGAGGCCACCCGCAGCGGCCGCTTGGTGGTGGAAGCCGACAGGATCTCGTTCGCCTACTCCGGCGCTGCGGCCTGGCGCTCCGGCGCGCAGGAGGCGGGCAGGCCCATCCTCACGCACTTCTCCACGACGATCATCCGCGGGGATCGAGTCGGGATCTTCGGCCCAAACGGCGCGGGCAAGACCACGCTGCTGAAACTCCTCCTGGGCGAGCTGAAACCCCAAAAAGGCCGGGTGCGCCTCGGCGCCAACCTGGAGATCGCCTACTTCGACCAACTGCGGGCGACCCTCGACGACAACCGCTCCCTGCGCGACAGTATCGCCGATGGCGGCCAGATCATCCCGGTCGGCAAGGGCAACCGGCACGTGGTCGGGTATCTGCAGGACTTTCTCTTCTCCCCCGACCAGATCCAAGGCCCCGTTCGCCTGCTTTCCGGAGGCGAGCGCAACCGCCTCCTGCTGGCGAAACTGTTCGCGACGCCGTCGAACGTTCTCGTCTTGGACGAGCCCACCAACGACCTCGACATGGAGACCCTCGCCCTTCTCGAGGAACGGCTCCTCGCCTACACCGGGACCATCCTGCTGGTAAGCCACGACCGAGCCTTCCTGAACAACGTGGTGACCTCCGCCCTGGTGTTTGACGGCGACGGGCAGCTCAGGGAGTACGCCGGCGGGTACGACGACTGGCGGCGGGAGACGGCAGAGCGGCGAGAGCCGAGAGGGGTGGCCGCAAGGCCTCGGGCATCAGATACGCCCGACAGCCCGCGAGGCGCGGGAAAGCCCGGGGACCCAGCGAAGACCGGCCGGCCTGACGCCGGCCGCCCGCGGCCGGCGACGCGGAAGCTCACCTACAAGGAGTCCCGCGAGTTGGAGGCACTGCCGCCGAGGATCGAGGCATTGGAACAGGAGCGCGCGGAGATGGCCGCCGCCATCAGTTCGCCCGAGTTCTACACGGGGGGCGACATGACCCGGGTCATGGAGGCCCATGCACGGCTCGAGGAGTTGCAGTTGGAGCTCGACGGGGCCTACTTGAGATGGGAGGAACTCGAGGGCATTGGTGGGTAGGGTGGCAGTATCGCCCCGCTCCACTCGCCTCAAGCCAATTCGTGGAGGTCCACTGCCCCGCGATTGGTAAAGTGTCTGCTTGAGTCACTAGTGGGAGCCCCTTCACCCGATGTTCGGAGACCAGGCGTGACCAGCGACGACCAGATCAGAACAGACCTCGAGACCTACTTCGTCCAGCCGTTCACGGATGACCAATGGAGGGTCATCGAGTCGGAGGGCTACCTGGATGCCATTGCGACGGGGAGAAGGACCGCCGAGGACGTGGCGAGGGAACTTCAAGGCCTGATGGCGCTCCTGGGTGAAGGTCCGAGCGGCACTGAGTCTCCCGAGTCGAAGAGACTCCAAACGGAACCGGCCACGTGGGAAGAGATGGAGAGGCTGGTCCTGGCCCGGACCCTCTTCGGTCCGAAGACACCCTCCCCTGCGGCGGGCCCCAGCCCGGGGCATCTGGGGGCAGGGAGCCGCGGCAGAGCCGGCAGACATGCGCACCACGGCCGCAGGCGTCGATGGGTCTGGATAGCGCTCATCGTCCTCGCCATCGGAGTGATCGCGGCCGTCCTGTCCGTGTACGTCGGCTGCGGAGAGCCCACTGCCGCGACCATGACCTCGCTCGATAGGATGGTATCCGGCGCGAGCTCAACCACGGCGCTCCCAAGCAGCACCACCATCGGCGAGGCCCCCACCACCATGAGCTCGACCACCACGAGCACGATCGCGACCACCACGGCCGCTTCCACGATCACAACCGCTTCCACCACCACAATCACCTCCACCACCACGACAGCGCCTCTTCCCCAGACGTTCACCGCCAACCTCTCGGGCGCCGAGGCGGTCCCCCAAGTGTCCACGTCCGCAAGCGGCACGCTCGAGCTCACCGTGGCGGTCGACGGGTCATCGGTGGACTACGTTTTGACAGTGAGAGACCTGGCGAATCTCACGGTGGCCCGTCTCCGCCAGGGCGGGGCCGGACAGACCGGCGATGTGATCTTCACCTTGCACCCCGGGCCTCCCCGGACGGACACGCTCACCGGGGTCGCCGCGCAAGGGTCGATCACGGCCGACCAACTCCAGGGCCCTCTGGCGGGCAAGACGATAACGGATCTGGTGACGCTCCTCGAGGCGGGGTCAATCTACGTCAATGTCGGGAGCACCGCCCACACAGGGGGTGAGATCCGGGGGCAGCTCCGGTAGCCGATGACCTCTGGAGTCGGCCGGCGTGCTTCGGGGGCAATCGGCGCGCTCCAGGGCGGCGGCGGCATCGGGCCGCCGATCCTCGCGGTCATTGATTTTTCTCGTGCGGCGACTAGAGTAGAGATCGGCCTTGCTTGTGCACGCCGGCGAAGGTGGGGAAACAGCCATGACCGACCTCCCTCCCGAGTCCCTCGACGATTCCCTGTACGATTACTTCGTGGTCTTCTACATGCAGGGCTCCGCCAAGCGGTTCCAGTACGAGGTGTCCAAGGCCACCTACGCCCGTGTCCGCGAAGCGCTCGAAGACGAGGAGATCGGCAATATCGTCTTCGAGGCATACCGCCCGGTGGAACAGATCGTCATCAACTCGCGGCTGGTCCAGCTCGCCCGCTTTCTCTGGCGACCCCAGGCCGAGCGACAGGACGTCCGGGAGCGCGGGGACACCATCGATCTCTACTTCGCCGGCAGACTGGAGCCCATCCGCTTGCGGGCCGACGATCCGGACGAGGTCTTCGATCTGATGCTGGCTCTGGAGACCGAGGCTTTCTCCCGCTGTTCCATCGTGGATGCCGGCGGGGAAGAGGCGGTCATCGACCTTCGCAAGCTTGTGTGCGCGGAACTGCCGCTCGGACTGGCGCAGCAGGGCGAAGCGAACACGCTCCTGGAGCTGGAAGAAGAGGCCTGACCCAGCCCGGCAGCCCTATTTCAGGATGCGCCGCGCTCCGTAGTAGCTGCTCTTCCAGACGGTCCCCACCTGCACGTGGTCACCCGTGGCGTTCACCATCTTTCCGCCCCCGATGTAGATGCCCACGTGATGGATAGGAGAATAGAAGAAGACGAGGTCGCCCGCTTGGAGCTGGTCCTTCGGCACGTAGACGCCGTAGCTGTACTGCATGCCGCTGGAGTGAGGCAGATAGATGCCGATCTTGCCGTAGGCGTATTTGACGAGGCCCGAGCAGTCGAAGCCGCTGGGGCTCGATCCTCCCCACACGTAGGGCACGCCCAGATACTGCATGGCGATGTCGACCACCTGCGCCGACCTCTCGGCGTCGTAGCCGGAGGGCCCACCGCCTCCGGAAGATCCCGAGCTGTTGCCCGACTTGCCCTGGTTGGCCTTGGCCGCCGCCTCGCGGGCCGCCCGTGCGGCTGCAGCTTTGCGCCTGGCCTCTTCTGCCGCCTTCTTGGCCGCCGCGATAAGAGCGGCCTGGCGGGCCGCCTCCTCCTTCTTGAGCTTGGCGATCAGCTTCTCTTTGCCCTGAAGCGCCTTCTTCTGCTTGGCCAGCTGGGCCTCGACCTTGTCCTTGGCAGCGGCGGTCTTCTGCACATCGAGCTGCTCCTGCTCGAGCTGGATGTCGAGCTGGGACCTGCGGTCGGTCACCTGGGTCTTGTAGTCCTGCACCTGCTGAAGAAGGTCGGCGTCCTGCTTGCTCAGACGCTGGAGCTGTTCATAGCGGCCGATGAGATCGCTGAAGCTGCTTGCGTCCATGAGCACCGACAGCATGGTAAGGTCGCCACTCTTATAGATCTCCACCACCCGCTGGTTGAGCCGTGACTGGACGGTCGCCAGGTCGGCCTCGGACTTCGTGAGCTGCTTCTGGGTCTTCTTGATGGCGGCCTGGGTGTCTTCCAGCTGCTGAGCCGCGTAGTCGTATTCTTCGGCGGCGGCGCTCAGCTCCTCGTCGAGCTGGTCGATGAGCTTCCTCAGGGCGACCGCCTGGTCCTCGGCCTTGTTGATAGCCGGGGTCCACGCCTGCGCGATTCCGGAAAGGGAGAAGAGAAGGAGTGACGCTGTCAGGATCAGGGCGAGAGCCCGTTTTATGGCTATGAACCCGCTCTGTCCGAAATCTGGCATGTTCCCTCCTGACCCGGCCATCCCCCCGGCGGTCCGCCGGGCCGGGTCGCTGCCAGCCAGTTCACTGAGGGGCCGATTATACCTCTGAAGCGCCGCCGCGAGAACTCCGCGGGCCTAGCCGGCGGGCCTAGCTGGCCCCGACCAGCGCCTCCGACCCGGCGGCCGCCGCGTCGCACTCGGCGTCCAGCCATTCACCGGTGCCGTCGCGCAGGTAGTGGTCCATGTCGTCGGCAGCCCTGCGGCCCGCGCCCATG
The DNA here is from genome assembly GCA_963843515.1 of uncultured Actinomycetota bacterium. Lineage (GTDB taxonomy): Bacteria > Actinomycetota > Thermoleophilia > RBG-16-64-13 > RBG-16-64-13 > CAIQPS01. The sequence goes on along the minus strand of CAWJKH010000006.1, from coordinate 85,760 downwards.
GCCAGGATCACGGTGGCCGACCCGGTGACGATGTCGCCGCCGGCCCACACGCCGCGCAGGTTGGTGCGGCCGGTGGGCGAACAGGATCGGATGTAGCCCCTCGCGTTCCGCTCAAGGTCCGGTGCGCCGGAAAACAGCAGAGGGTTCGGGCCAGCGCCCGCGGCCACGATCACCAGGTCCACGTCGATAGTGAAGTTGGACCCGGCCACTGGGACGGGCCTCGGCCGCCCCGAGGCATCGGGCTCGCCCAATTGCATGTGCACGCATTCCATCTGCTTGACGTAGCGACGCTGGTCGCCGATGAAGCGTACCGGGTTGGTGAGGAAGCGGAACTGGACTCCTTCCTGCTCGGCGTGCTCGACCTCTTCGGTCCGGGCCGGCACCTCGTCGCGGGTGCGGCGGTAGATGATCGAAACTTCGCGCGCGCCCATGCGCAACGCGGTCCGGGCGCAATCCATGGCCACGTTTCCGGCGCCGATCACCGCGACCTGCTGACCCTTGGGAGCGGGGGTGTCGTACTCCGGGAAGGCGTAAGCCTTCATGAGATTGATGCGGGTGAGGTACTCGTTGGCGGAAACGATGTTGCAGAGGTTCTCGCCCGGGAGGTTCATGAACACCGGCAGTCCTGCTCCCGTGCCGCAGAACACCGCGTCGAACCCGATGTCGAAAAGCTCCTCGATGGAATAGAGGCTACCGACGATGGAGTTGAACTCGAACCTCACGCCCATGCGTCGTAGGTAGTCGACCTCCGACTCCACGATGGCTTTGGGCAACCGGAACTCGGGGATTCCGTACACCAGCACGCCCCCCGCCTTGTGCAAGGACTCGAAAACGGTCACAGAATGACCCTTGGACACCATGTCGGCCGCGACGGTCAGGCCGGCGGGCCCGCTTCCCACCACGGCGACGCGCTTGCCGGTGGCCGGGGCTTTGCGCGGGACGCTGACCGAGCCGGTCTCCCGCTCGAAGTCGGCGGCAAAGCGCTCCAGGTTACCGATGGCGACCGGCTCGCCGCGCTTGCCCACGATGCACTTCTTCTCGCACTGCTCATCCTGAGGACAGACCCGCCCGCACACCGCCGGCAGGGCGTTGCTCTGCTTGATCCGCCGGGCAGCCTCGACGAACTCGCCCTGCTTGATGAGGCCGATGAACCCGGGGATGTCGATGCCCACCGGGCAGCCGCTCACGCACGCGGGCTTCTTACAGTCCAGGCAGCGGTTCGCCTCGGCGACCGCCAAGTTCCGGTCGAAGCCGTAAGAGACTTCGTTGAAGTTCCGCACGCGGAGCGCGGCGTCCTGCTCGGGCTTCCTGTTGCGTGGGGCTTTGGGCTTCCCCTTGGCGTGGCCTTCGCCAGGGTGCACCGCCTGATGGCAATGCGGGCACAGCTCGGTCTCGGCGCCGGCGCCTTCCGGCGCAGTATCGGTATTGACCTCAGCGGCCATCTATAGCCCCCTATCCATCTTCCTGAAGAGTCGCCGCTCGTTTCCCCGCGAACGGCTTACCACCGGCTACCCGGCCACGCGTGAGCCCGCGCAGACCGGGCTGAAATGCCATAAAGATTATAATCGTAATTGTGATTCAGCTGCAAGAACGCGGCGGCTCAACATGGTCCTCACGAGCGGCAGAGGACGGGCCGGCGCCTCTGCCGGAGCCTCCGCGTGGCGGCGTGTGCGGGCAACGGAGTGTGGGCGACGGACAGGAACCACCCGCCCGGGAACTGACTAGCCCGCCGCAACCAATCCGGTGAGGGCAGCGATCCCCCGCGCCCGCTGGGCGAGGTCGGGCGACAGGTCGTATACGGCGGCCCCCTGCATGTCCGCCTCCATCACCCGGTCGTCGCGGGGCATCCAACCGGCCAGCGGCACCTCGCCCAGATGCCCACGGATGAAGGCGAGATCCCCCTCAGTGCGGACCTTGTTGGCCACGGCCCACACCGACTTGATCCCGATCTCCTCGGCCAGCCGGGCGATGTCGGCCGCCACGGTAAGGCTGCGCTGCCCGGGCTCCACCACGATGTACATGGCGTCCACCGAGGCCGCCGTTCCTCGGCCCAGGTGCTCGAGGCCGGCCACCATGTCCAGGAGCACGGTCTGGTGCTCCCGCAGTACCAGGTGGCTCACCAGGGCCTTCACCATGGTGTTCTCGGGGCAGACACAGCCGGCGCCGGCGCCGCGGACGGCGCCCATCTCGAGCAGCCGGATGCCCCGATGTTCCACGGAAAAGCGGGCGGGGATGTCGTCCACCCTAGGATTGAGGCGGAAGTAGGCCCCGGACTCGCCCGGCCGGGCGCCCGTGCGCTCCTCGATGAGGTCCTTCATCTCGATGATCGGCACCAGTTGGGCCAGCAGTTCGGGCGGGAAGCCCAAGGCCTGGCCGAGGGTGGCGTTGGGGTCGGCGTCGATGGCGTACACGGTCTCGCCGGCCGCCGCGAGCACGTACGAGAGCAGGGCGCTGAAGGTGGTCTTGCCCACTCCTCCCTTGCCGGCAACGGCGACCTTAGACACCGCTGCCTTCTTCCTGAGGCACGGGCTCGCCCGAAGCGGCGGCCACGTCCCCGGAGTCCCCGGGCGCGTCGTCAGAGTCGTCGGGCCTCTCGTAATCCTCCGGATGCAGGGCCCGCCAACGCTCTTCCCCCAGGCACTCCCTCGCCTTGGCGCACCAGGAGATACAGGTGGGCACAGTGTCCTTACACACGAAGTTCTTGCAGACGTGGCACCGCACTCGCATCTCGTCGGAGAACATCTCCACCTCGGCGCCGCAACTGGGGCAGCGGTGCATGGAGACCTCCAGATGGCGTCCATCCTGACCAGGGCAACTGCCTGACATCTCGGTACCTCCTGCTCCCAAAAAAAGGTTCCTTGACAGGGCGAGGATACGTATATAATAACAACCTAATAAGGTAAAAGACCTTAGCAAATTGAGGGATCGGAAGCCGCTGCACCATGCTTTGCATCTCGAGCAAAGGGCGCTACGCCACGAGAATCCTGGTACTGTTGGCCTCTGGCGACGCCGACAAAGTCTACACTAAGACCGAGATCGCGTCCGTCGAGGGGCTGCACGCCGGGTACGTGCAGCAGCTCATGGGCTCGCTCCAAGCAGCCGGCCTTGTACAGAGTTACCGCGGGAAACAGGGGGGGTTCAAGCTCGCTCGTTCGCCTCATCAGATCACGGTGGCCGACGCCATCCACGTTATGGACGGCGAGATACGCCTCGCTCCCTGCCACGACGGCCAGAATTGCGACCGGATCCCCGGATGCCCCACCCGCTCCACGTGGGTGGAGGCTGCGTGCGTTCTAGAGGGCTTTTTCATGCAGACCACCATCGCGCAACTCGCCGAACGGGCGGCAGAGTCGACGCCAGAAGGGAAGGATGTAGACAGATGAAGCGTGTAGTCGTTCCGGTGCCGGGTATGTACGGCGATCATCACGTGCTGCGGGTCCGCGAGACCCTGCAGGCCGTGCAGGGGGTGACCGACGTCACCGCCAGCGCCGCCCGCAGACAGGTGGCGGTGCAGTTCGACGAGACCGTCACCTCCGAGCAGGCCGTGGGAGAAGCCCTCGTGGCGGCGGGCTACCCCTCCGATGCGGCGGTAGTCGCCTACGAAGGCCCCGAGAGGCACAAGGACGGCTCCTCCTGGTATGTCATGTCCGTCCGCTCCACCACTACCGAGAACAAAGACCGCGAGATGGCGGGAGACTTCCGCCGCTACTAGACCGGCGAACCCGGCCTTAGCGCGCAAGAAAAAGGAGATATGAGGATGCCTGATGTAAAGAGTGTGGACGACGCGGCATGCCAAATGCTCGGGGTCTGTGAAGGAGTCATCGAGACGTCGTTCGACCGGGCTGCCGCCATAGTCCCTTGTCCCATCGGCGCGAAGAGCAGCTGCTGCAAGCACTGCGCCATGGGACCCTGCCGGTTGGTGGGCAAGACCACCAAGGGCGTGTGCGGAGCCACCCGGGCGACCGTAGCGGCCCGCAACTTTGCCCGGTCGGTGGCCGCCGGCGCGGCCGCTCACTCCGATCACGGCCGGGGCATGGCTTTCGCCCTGCTGGCCGTAGCCAGCGGCGACGCGAAGAGCTTCCGCCTTCGCGATGAGGTCAAGCTGCACGAAGTGGCCGGCTATCTGAACATCAAGGTCGAGGGCCGCTCCTCCAACGAGATCGCTCGCGATGTCGCCGAGAAGGCCTTGGCCCAGTTCGGTCAGCAGACCGGCGAGCTCGCCTATCTCTCCCGGGCCACCCAGAAGCGCCAGGAAATCTGGCACCAGGAGAAGATCGCTCCCCGAGGTATCGACCGCGAAGTGGTGGAGGTCATGCACCGCACCCACATGGGCACCGACCAGGATGCCGAGAACCTCATGGACGCGGCGCTCCGCGCCTCCATGACCGACGGCTGGGGTGGCTCGATGCTGGCCACCGACATCAGTGACATCCTGTTCGGCACTCCCGCCCCGCTCAAGAGCGACGTTAACCTGGGCGTACTGGCCGATGACGAGGTCAACATAGTAGTGCACGGCCACGACCCCATCCTCTCGGAGATGATCGTCGCCGCCTCCACCGACCCGGAACTGCTTGACTACGCCAAGAGCAAGGGCGCCAACGGCATCAACCTGGCCGGCATCTGCTGCACCGCGAACGAGATTCTCATGCGCCACGGCATCCCCCCTGCGGGCAACTTCTTGTCCCAGGAGCTGGTCATCGCCACGGGCGCCGTGGAGGCCATGGTCGTCGACGTGCAGTGCATCATGCAGGCCCTGGCCGACGTCGCCTCCAACTTCCACACCAAGCTCATCACCACGTCCTCCAAGGCCAAGATCGAGGGCGCCGAGCACTACGAGTTCGACGAGGAGCATGCGTACGACGATGCCAAGACCATCCTGCGCAAAGCCATCGACAACTATCCAAATCGGGGCAAGACGGTCATCCCGCACGTCCAGGAGCAACTGGTCGCCGGCTTCTCTCACGAGTACCTCCGCTATATGCAGGGAGGTTTTCATCGGGGCTCGTTCCGTCCGCTCAATGACGCCATCGCCGCCGGCCGCATCCGCGGGCTCGCCGCCGTGGTCGGCTGCAACAACGCTCGAGTCACCCACGACGCGCCGATCACCCAGGTGGTCCGCGAGCTCATCAAGAACAACGTGCTGGTCGCCGTCACCGGCTGCGCCGCCACCGGGGCCGCCAAGTTCGGCTACCTGCGGCCGGAGTTCATGGAGGAGGCCGGCGCCGGGCTGCGCGAGGTCTGCGAGGCCATCGGCATTCCGCCCGTGCTACACGTGGGCTCCTGCGTGGACAACTCCCGGCTGCTCACCATCCTCACCGAGTGCGCCACCGAAGGCGGCCTGGGCGAGGACATCTCCGACTTGCCCGCGGTGGGCATCTGCCCCGAGTACATGTCGGAGAAGGCTCTATCCATCGGCTGCTACTGCGCGGCGTCGGGCGCCTACGTGCTCTTCGGACTGCCATCCCCCGTGCTTGGGAGCGAAGACGTGATGGACATCATGCTCGAGGGCTGGATGAAGCGCTTCGGCGGCGGCATCGAGTTCGAGCCCGATATCGACATGCTCATCAGCAAGGCGCTGGCGCACATCGACCGCAAGCGGGACGAGCTTGGGCTGGCCGAATACGAGGGTGTGCGCTTTGGCGACAGTGGCGACCGTGTGATGGAGGAGTTGCTTCAGGAGGCGCCCGAGGGCGAGCTCCTGAACATCTATTCGGCAGGCAAGCATCCCGTCGGGTCGGAGGTATAGGTAGATGTCGAGATACATCGCTAAGGCTGCCATCCGCGGGGCGACCGCGATCGTCGATGAAGCCGACCAGATGCTCACGGCGGCCATCGCCGATCTGGGTCCGGACAAGCCGGTAGCCTTCACCAACACCGCCTACCATCTTCCGGTGATCCTCGGCTTTACCGGCATGGAGGTGGACAATCTGGGCCAGCTTCAAGACGCCCTGGGCTATGCCAAGAAACTGCTGCACGAAGCCCCGTCCGACCGTTTGTGGCTCCCCTACTTGGGCGAGACCCTGGATAGTGGCGCTGCCACACTTCTCGCTGCCGAGACGATCGAGGCCGTCCGCTTCGCCCGCGGTCAGCAGCCCGAGAAGATCCAGGGTCTGCAGCTCACCGGCACCAGCGCCACCGGCGACGGCAACGGCGGAGGTGGCGGCGGTTACGCCAACGGCCCCATCGACGACATCCAGTTGCGGGCTTGGGGTATCCAGTTGGTGGACGGCCGTATGCCCGGCTTCGCCGCCCTCGTCGGCTGCGCCCGCAGTAACGAGGCGGCGGTCTCCATCGTGCGCGAGCTGCAGAAGCGGAACATCCTGGTGTTCCTCTCCGGCAACGTGAACGGCCGCAGCATCATCCATCAGCTGATGGAAGAGGGTGTCGAGATGGGCTACGACACCTACATCGTGCCCTTCGGCACCGACACCATCTCCGCCATATACGCTTTGGGCTTCGCCACCAGGTCGGCCCTGACGTTCGGCGGTATGTCGGGCGGCCAGATCCGCAACATCCTGCTCTACAACAAGTACAGGGTATTCGCCTTCGTCATCGCCCTGGGCGAAGTGGACGACCTCAAGTACGCCGCCGCCGCGGGCGCCATCAGCTACGGCTTCCCCGTGCTGTCCGACACTGTCATCCCGCAGATCCTGCCCACCGGCGTCACCTCGTACGAGCACGTAGTGAGCATGCCCTTCGACGACATCGAAGGCGCCAACGACACTGAGAAGGCCCGTCGCCTCGTCCAGCGCGCCATCGAAGTGCGCGGTGTGAAGATCAAGATCACCGAGGTGCCCATCCCCGTCCCCTACGGGAGCGCATTCGAGGGCGAGCGCGTGCGCAAGGCCGACATGCGCATCGAGTTCGGTGGCACCAAGTCGCAGGCCTTCGAATACCTGCGCATGGCTCCGCTCGACGAGGTCGAAGACGGCAAGATCGAGCTGGTGGGCCCCGATATCGACGACATCCCCGAGGGCGGCGCCATGAACATGGGCATCGTCGTCCAGGTGGCCGGCCGCAAGATGCAGGAAGACTTCGAGCCCGTCCTCGAGCGGCAGACCCACTACTTCGTCAACGGGGCCTCCGGCATCCAGCACGTGGGCCAGCGCGACATCACCTGGATCCGCTTCAGCAAGGCGGCCGCCGAGAAAGGGCTTCCGGCTCAAGAACCTGGGCGACATCCTCTACGCCCGGCTGCATGCGGAGTTCGGCGCCATCGTCGACAAGGTGCAGGTGACCATCTACACCGAGCCCGAGCAGTTCGAGTACTGGCTGGCCCAGGCCCGTGAAGCCTACCAGGCCCGCAACATACGGCTGGCCGGCATGGTGGACAGCGCAGTCGAGGAGTTCTACAGCTGCACCCTGTGCCAGAGCTTCGCTCCCAACCACGTGTGCGTCATCTCTCCGGAGCGGCTGGGACTCTGCGGCGCCTACAACTGGCTTGACTGCAAAGCCTCCAACCAGATCAACCCCACCGGGCCCAACCAGCCCATCTACAAGGGCATCTGCATCGATCCGCAGCTGGGCATCTGGGAAGGCAGCAACTCCTTCGTCTACCAGAACTCGCAGCAGGCCGTCAACCAGGTGGCCCTCTACTCCATCATGAACGACCCCATGACCGCCTGCGGCTGCTTCGAGTGCCTGGTGATGGTCATCCCCGAGGCCAACGGGGTGATGGTGGTCTCGCGTGAAGATCCGAGCATGACGCCGGGCGGCATGACGTTCTCGACCCTCGCCGGCGTCGCCGGCGGCGGCCAGCAGACGCCGGGCATGATGGGCGTGGGCAAGTTCTACCTGCTCAGCCCCAAGTTCATCTCGGCTGAAGGCGGCTTCAAGCGGGTGGTCTGGATGTCCAGCAACCTAAAAGAGATAATGGCCGATGACCTTAAAGCCGTCTGCGAGCGCGAGGGCGATCCCGGTCTGCTCGACCGCATCGCCGACGAACGTTCGGCCACCACGGTGGAGGAGCTCGTGCCCTTCCTAGAGGAGAACATGCACCCCGCCCTGGCCATGGACCCGATGTTCTAGAACCGGTCCTCTGACGAAAGGAGACATTGCATGTCCTTGACAGTGCCTGATGTCAAAGAAGCGTGGACCGGCAAGATCACGCAGGTGACGCTGGGAGCCGGTCCGGACAAGGGCGGCACCCGCGGCAGCACGGTGACCGTGGGCGGCGAGACCACCCTGCCGTTCCTGCACTTCGAGGGGTCCATTCCCAACCGGCCCCTGACCGCCGTCGAAGTGAGCGACCGCGAGCCGGACGACTGGTCCGACCTGCTGCGGCAGGCCTGGGGTGACGTGCTCAAAGACCCCGCCACTTGGGCCGGCAAGGCGCAGGAGGCCGGAGCCGACCTCATCGCCCTGTGCCTCGACAGCGCCCATCCGGAGCGCGGGGACACGGGAGCGGCCGACGCCCGCAAGACCGTGCGGCGCGTGCTCGAAGCCACCTCGCTCCCGCTGATCGTTTACGGCCCCGGCCAGAAGGACAAGGACAACGATGTGCTCGTGGCCGCCGCGGAAGAAGCGGCCGGGGAACGCATCGCCCTCGGCAACTGTGAGGAAAAGAACTACCGTACCGTTGTGGCCGCCGCGCTGGCCAACGATCAGGTGGTCATCGCCAAGACCCCTATCGACGTCAACCTGGCCAAACAGCTCAACGTGTTGATCGCCGACATGGGCATGCCCCGCGACCGGGTCATCATGGACCCGACCACCGGCGCTCTGGGATATGGCATCGAGTACAGCTACTCGGTCATGGAGCGGGTGCGCCTGGCGGCCCTTGCCGGCGACGCTTCGCTGCAGCCGCCGATGATCGTGACAGTAGGCTATGAGGCCTGGCGGCAGAAGGAAGCCCGCACCGGCCAGGACGTGCCCGCTGCAGTGGGGCGACTGGGCCCAGCGGGGCATCCTGTGGGAGACCAACACCGCCGTCACGCTCCTCAACACAGGGGCCGACATCGTGGTTCTGCGCCACCCGGCCAGCATCCCCTTGGTCAAGAACGCCATCACCCAGCTCATGGCCGGCGCTCCGGCCTCGTAGCCGCGCGCACCGCGACAGAGACTCGATAACGAAAGCGAAAGGAGCGCGCATATGGCCCTAAGTGGCATTCAAATCTACAAGATACTCCCGCAGACCAACTGCAAAGAGTGCGGCTACGCAACCTGCCTGGCCTTCGCCATGAAGCTGGCCGCCCGGCAGGCGGAGCTGTCGGCCTGCCCGTATGTGACCGAAGAGGCCAAGGCCCAGCTGGAGGGCGCCTCGGCGCCGCCGGTCCGTCTCATCGCTGTGGGGGCCGACGCCGCCAAGGTCGAGGTGGGCAACGAGACCGTCGTGTTTCGGCACGAGAAGACCTTCGTGCATCAGCCCGGCCTCTTCGTGCGTATTCCGGCGAGTGCGGGCGCCGATGACGCTGCCAAGCTGATCTCCGCGGTGGGTGACTACCACATCGAGCGAGTGGGCCAGACGTTGCGTCCGGAAGGCGTCGCCATCGAGGCGGGGTCCGACGCGGCGCAGCTCGCGGCTCGCGCCACGCTGGCCGCCGAGAAGGGCCTGGCGATGATCCTCATGTCGTCTGACGCCGCGGCGCTGGACGCCGCCCTGCACGCCGCTGGACCGTCACGGCCCCTGGTCTACGCCGCCGACGCGGACAACCTGGAGGCGATGGCCGCCCTCGCCAAGAAGCACTCGGTGCCATTGGTCGTCAAGGGCGCTGGAGGCGACCTCGACGCTTTGGCCACCTTGGCCGACCAGGCCGCCAACGCAGGAGTCGCCGACCTGGTCCTCGATCCGGGCACCCGCGGCTGGGCAGACACCCTGGGCGCCCTTGTGCGCATACGCCGGGCCGCCATCAAGAAGAACTTCAGGCCTCTGGGCTATCCGGTCGTCACATTCCCCGGCGAAGCCACAAGCAGCGCCGAGGAGGAGGCCATGCTGGCCACTCAGCTCGTCGACAAGTACGCAGGCTTCATCGTGCTCGACCACTTCGAGCCCGCGGCCGTCTACTCGCTCCTGACTCTGCGCCAGAACATCTACACCGACCCGCAAAAGCCCATCCAGGTCACCCCGGGTGTGTATGAGATCAACGAGCCCGACAAGGATGCTCCTCTGCTGGTGACCACCAACTTCTCGCTCACCTACTTCTCGGTGGCCGGCGAGGTGGAAGCAAGCGGGCGCAAGGCCTGGCTGCTGGTGGCCGACTCCGAGGGTCTGTCGGTGCTTACCGCCTGGGCGGCGGGCAAGTTCGACGCGGAAAGTATCGCCAAAGCGGTCAAGTCCACCGGCGTCGCGGACAAGATCGCTCACAAGAGCATCGTCCTCCCAGGCGCAGTGGCCAGTATTTCCGGCGAGCTCGAAGAGGAACTGGCGGGCTGGCAGATCCTCGTGGGACCGCGCGAAGCTATCGGTATCCCCTCCTACCTCAAGCACCTGGCCACCCAGAGCTGAGGTCGAGGAGAGCCTGGTGCAGACCGGCATCTCCGGAGACGGTCAGAACCCTGATGGCCGGGTGGCGGTTCGTCTGGAACCGGCAGGAGTGACCGTGCACGTGCCCGCGGGGAGCCTTCTCGAGGAGGCCATCTCGCAGTCGGGACTGCACGTGCCCCTCCCCTGCGGCGGCCAGGGCCGCTGCGGCCGCTGCGCCGTCCAGGTCAAAGAGGGATCGGTGCGGCGGCGCTCCACCATGCGTTTGAGCGAGAAGGAGATCGAGAGCGGTTACGCGCTGGCCTGCCAGACCCTGGTTAATAGCGACGCCACCGTCTGGCTGCTCGCCGCCGAAGAGAAGCTCGTGCGCACCGCCGAGGATGGCGGCGCCGAGAAGGCCGCCCCCGAGGTGGTCGTCTGCGACCATCGCGCGGCGCCCTGGGTAGCTCGCTATCCGGTATCGGCCGACCCTCCGTCTATGGAGGACAACACCCCCGACCTCGAGCGCCTGCAGCGCGAGCTCGCCCGGGCGCACGATCTGCGGAGCGTCAGTCCCAGCCTCACTGCGCTCACCCGGTTACCGCGCGCGCTTCGCGACGGTGAGTGGTCGGTGGTGGCCGAGGTAGAGCATGGCGACTGGACCCGGCCCGAGGACCACCGTCTGCTCAACGTGCTGCCCCCGTCCGCCGGACAGACGGCCTACGGGGTGGCAATTGACGTGGGGACAACCACCATCGCCGTGTATCTTGCCGACCTCTCCACCCGCGATCTGCTCGATCAGGCTTCCGCTTACAACGCGCAGATAGCCTGCGGGGAGGACGTGATCTCGCGCATCATGTACGCGCGCGACCCGTCCAGGCGGCAGGAACTTCAGGACCGCGCCGTATCCACCGTCAACGCGCTCATCGACGACATCCTCGAGCGGCAGCACCTGACTCCCGACGACCTCACCGTGGCTGTGGTGGCGGGCAACACCACCATGACCCATCTGCTCCTCGGTCTGGAGCCGGCCTTCATAAGACTGGAGCCCTACATCGGCGCTGCCGGCCGCTTCCCCCCGGTGCCGGCGGCCCGCTTGGGACTGCGTCTGCACCCCGAAGCTGTTGTCGACTGCCTTCCCGACGTGGGGGCCTACGTGGGCGGCGACATCACGTCCGGAGTCCTTCGCACCGGGATGCACCAGGAGGAGACGGTCACCCTGTTCCTGGACGTGGGCACCAACGGGGAGATGGTCTTGGGCAACTCCGACTGGCTCATCACCTGCGCCTGCTCGGCCGGCCCCGCGTTCGAAGGGGCGGGAGCGGCGTCTGGCATGCGGGCCCTGCCGGGAGCCATCGAGGAGGTCTGGATCGATCCCGCTACCCGGGAGCCCACTATCACCACCATCGGCGACGAGCCGCCCCGAGGCTTGTGCGGCTCGGGGCTGATCGCCCTGCTGGGCGAGCTGTTGGTGACCGGCCTCATCTCCAAGAGTGGCCGCATCGTCGGCGAGGGCCTCACCAACCGGGTGCGACACGGGGAGAACGGTCTGGAGTACGTGGTCGTCTGGGCCGCGGAGACCGCCACCGGCGAGCGGGATATCGTCATAGACGAGACCGACATCCAGAACCTCATGCGCGCCAAGGCCGCCGTATACGCCGGAGCGGTCGTACTGTGCGACAGCGTGGGCATCGGGATCACCGAGGTGGAGCGCGTGCTCATCGGCGGCTCGTTCGGCAGGCATATCGACGTTGAGAAGGCCATCCAGATCGGCCTGCTGCCCGATCTGCCCTGGGAGCGCTTCACCTATCTGGGCAACACGTCGTTACAGGGCGCCTACCTGGCCCTCACCTGTCGGGAGCACCGGCGCGAGCTGGACGAGGTGGCGGCCAAGATGACCTACCTCGAGCTGAGCGCGGACAACCGCTTCATGGACGCCTTCACGTCGGCCCTGTTCCTCCCCCACACCGATGAACGGCTGTTCCCGTCACTGGCCAGGAGTATGGCAGCGGCGCACCCCGGTGCTGTCGGCCGCGGCCAGGGCGCCGCGGCCGACCGAGAAGGAGCTTCCACCCTATGACCTTGACTCTGGCAGTGGTAGGCAAAGGCGGCACGGGGAAGACCACGTTCTCGGCGCTCACGATCAAGTACCTGGTCGAGAAAGGCCGCACCCCAGTCCTGGCCATCGACGCCGACCCCGCCTCCAACCTCAACATGGCCTTGGGCATGGACTTGGGCCCGACGGTTGGACAGATCCGGGAGGACACCCGCGACCAGGTGACCGGCGGGACCTTCCAGCCGGGCGTCTCCAAGCCGGACTGGTTCCAGTACCAGGTGGAAGGATGCCTGGTGGAGGGCGATGACCTCGACCTGCTCGCTATGGGCCGGCCCGAAGGGCCCGGCTGCTACTGCGCTGCCAACCACATGCTGCGGGCGGCCATCGACCGCCTGGGCGATTCCTATGCCGCGGTAGTCGTTGACAACGAGGCCGGCATGGAGCACATCAGCCGGCAGACCACCCGCGACGTGGACTGGCTGTTCATCCTCAGCGACCCCTCCCAGCGCGGTCTACAGGCGGCGGAGCACATCGTCACCCTGACCACCTCCATGGGCACCCGCATCGGCAAGGCGGGGCTGATTCTCAACCGGGTGGACGGCGCCGTCCCGGCGGCAGTGCAGGCGAGAGTGGATGCCCTGGGCGTGCCTTTGTTGGGCGTCCTCCCCTCCGACCCCCTTATCAACGAGTTCGACGCCGAAGGCCAGGCACTCATCGGCCTCGACGAGACCTCGGCCATCTATCCGGCCGTCAAGAATATCCTCGACACGTGCTTGGGTACTGTCTCTTCCTAGCGACCAAGGAGGCATCGTGCTGATTATCGGCGAGAACATCCACATCATCTCCCCGCAGGTCAAGGAGGCTTTTGCCGCCCGTGACACTGCGGCCATGCAGAAGCTGGCCAAAGAGCAGGCCGCCGGCGGAGCGGGGATGCTGGACCTCAACATCGGCCCCCAGAAGAAGGAGGGCCCGGAGATCATGAGATGGCTGGTCCCGGCCATCCAGGATGCTGTGGACCTGCCCCTCTCCCTGGACACCACCAACCTCGACGCCCTCAGGGCCGGACTGCAGGTAGCGAACAAGCAGTGCCTGGTCAATTCCGCCTCGGCACAGCCCGAGAGGCTGGAAACGGTCCCGCCCCTGGCCGCGGAGTTCGGTGCCAAGCTGGTCGCCCTCACCATGGGCAAGGGCGGCATCCCGGTGACCGCCGAAGAGCGGGTGGCCATGGCCATCGACGCGCTCATCCCCCGGGCGCTGGAAGTGGGCATCCCCATGGAGAACCTCTACCTCGACCCCCTGTTCATGACGGTGTCCGGTTGCCAGGAGTACTGCCCGCCCGCTGTCGAGGCCGTGCGCTACATCAAGCAGGGCATGGACCCGGCCCCGATGACGACCGGCGGTCTGAGCAACGTCTCCAACCAGGTGCCGCAGGAGATGCGCAGCCTGCTGAACCGCGTGTACCTGGTGATGATGATGGCCGTGGGCCTCGACTCCGCCATCGCCGACCCGCTGGACAAAGAACTGATGAACACCATTCGCATCGTCGAGACCCGCGACGACTCGACCGGAGCCGGCGCGTTGCTCCTCACGCTGTTTGATCGGGTGGCGGCCATGGAGGAACTCGAGCCCCCCGACGTGGACATGAAGGACCCCGACCAGGCCGCCATCTGGAAGACGGTCCAGGTGCTCATGAACAAGGTCATCTACACCGACAACTACCTGCGCGAATAGGAGACGGTCGACATGGATCCAGCGCTGCGTGATTTGGACACGCTGCTCCAGTATTTGGTGAAGCACAACGACGAGCACGCCGCCGAGGTGATGGAACTGGCCTCCCGCGCCCAGGCTCTCGGCAAGGCCGACGCGCACGAGCACCTGGTCAAGGGCGTTGCTCTCATGAATCAGTCGAACGAAAGTCTTCGGGCTGCCCTGGCCGCATTGGAGGCTTGATCATGTGCCTGGCCAAAGCATATGTGATCCCGGCCGCCGGGGCGACCGATCCGGGCGGGCGGCTGCTGATGGAGAACGTCACTCTGGTCCAGGTCGATGACGACCGGATCCGTCTACGATCCCTGCTCGGCGAAACGGCGGCGCTCACCGGCCGCATCGCGAGCATCGATTTCTCCGAAGGACGGCTGACGCTGGAGAGTAACGAGGGGTAAGCAGGCGGGCGAACGAGCGCCCGTCAGCGCGCGGCGGTCAACTGGCGCTCCTCGACTCTCGCCGCAGCAGCCAGGTCCGCGATCGTGGTTCCCTCGAACATGTCCTCCAGAGTCCGGGCGGCCTTGAGCCAGAAGGGCCTGGTGGGGCAGAATCTCTCCCGGTCGCAGTGGTGAATGTCCCAACAGGGAGCGGGTGTCACCTTGCCCTCGGTGGCGTGAAGTACATCGCCCACTGTGATAGATTCCGGCTCGCGCGCTATTACGAACCCACCGTTCTTACCCCGATAGCTCCTCACCAGTCCAGCGCTGAGAAGGACGCTCAGGATTTGCTGCAGGTAACCGGTCGTGATCGCCTCGGCCTCAGATATCTCTGTCTTGGTCAGCGGACGGCCCGGCCACTCTGCCAGGAAGACCATAACCCGCACCGCGTAGCGCCCCTTTGTGGAGATGTCCATCATAAGGCGACCGTCCGTAACCCGTGGGTTAATAGTCCTAGCTGTGCATCATCTCACAGCAGGACACACACGGTCCAGCCATCAAGTCGCCGGGTTCAGGCCGGCGTGCGGCCCCTTTAGGACGGTGGGTTGCCCGACCCGAAGGTGCGTACCGGAGACAGCCACTCTTCGGAGAAGGGCTGATCCGCCAGCTTGCTGCGCAGCCTCTCCAGCCGGCTCGCGATGACCTCGGCGATCTCGCGGACCACACGGTAGCCGATGTGGTTGTTGGCGTCGAAAAGGGCCCTGAGCTTCTTGCCGTCGATCACGACCAGAGTGCATTCCTCGATCGTCCAGATTGCGGACTTGAACGCCGCCTGATTCAGTACAGACGACCAGCCGAACAGGTCACCTTGGCCGAGCTCGTCGATGGTGACCTCGTGGCCGTCCCGGCTGGTCATCCTGACCTGGACTCTGCCCTCCTGGAGCAGATACACGCCGGCCGCCTGACTCCCCTCCGATATGATCCGCACGCCTGGCGGGCGCTTCCAGACTGTGCCCAGCTTGGCCACTTCGGCCAGCTCGCGGTCGTCCAGGTCACGTAGTACTCTGCTGCGCCGCAGCTCCTCGATGTCTACCACCTGCTCCCCCTTCAGATGTCTGACTTTCCCCGCTTGCTTGGTGCCCGCCAGGCGGGCCGTCCCCGAGGCCCCCTCACGCGTGGTGCCTCGTGATGCGCTCAATCTTCTCATGATTCGCGTACGAAAGTCGACGAAAGTCCACGACGCGAAAGGGCTCACCGACCCTCGAATCCAAGAACCGTGTCAAAGGCCAGCCGTTGCTTGAGGTTCACCCCGAATCCCCACGCCACCCAGTACTGGAACTGGCTGTCTGCGTCGGTCTCGAAGTAGTTGGTGTCCGGTTCGCGTCCGTTCTTGTACTGGTAATAGGGAGAGAACGTCTTGACGCTGATCACGTCTTTCTGCGGGTCGACAGTGATCAGACGCATCAGACCATTGCCGCCGAACTCACGATACTGTTGGTAGTCGGAGAGCATCTGATAGACGGGCAGGCCGGCCGCATCGCGGTCGACAACGGCGTACTCCTGCGCGATGTGGCCGCACAGCACCATGAAGATCATGGGGTTGTCCTTGATGAAACCGTTCCACAGCCTCCACCCCTCCGGCCTCTTGTCCTGGTCTTCGAGGTAATCGTGGGCTGAGACGATCACCGGCATGCCCCGCAGCGCCGGGCGCTTCAAGAGGTCGCTGGCCCACTGCAGTTCGGCATCCGTGGGTCTGTTCTCAAACCCGATGTGCAGGAACCAGGCCTGCTGAACCTTGAACTTCTGCGCCTGGCTGAGACCCGAGGGCGAAGCCGCGACGAACCACGACTTGGTCCGCATGAGCGAAAGTGGCAGCTTCTTCATGAAATAGGAGGGGTCGTCGTGGTTGCCGCAAATGATCGAGAATGGCAGCCAGTCTTGGCGAAGCAAGGGGTTCAGCGCACCAAGCGCATTCGCCCACTGGGCCCGGTCGGCACCATCCATCCACTACGTCGCCAAGGTGGGTGACGAACACGATGTTCTTCTCCGCAGCATTGGCGAGTAGCCACTCGATCTGCTTTCTGAAGCCGATGTCCCCGGTCACTGCATACGCCTGAGTGTCGGGCACGACGGCGACGACGAAGGGTTGGGTCAGTTCCCGGATCCGCTGCGCGTTCTCCATCGCCTCGTCGTAGGGGCCGGGATCGTTGGTGCGGGCGTCGACCCCGCCGGCGCATAGCAGGGCCAGAACGACCGCCGCCAGCGACACCAGAATGCCCCGTCTCACAGTCCCGTCCCCCGCTGCCTCATGTGGCATCCCAGATCTCGAAGATGGGCGTTCCGTCCATATCCTCCGGCGTCACCCCGAAGCAGGTCAACAAGGTCGGCGCGAAGTCCATGATGGAGACGGTACGCTCCAGCCTTCGCGCCGGAATGCCGGGACCGGCCACCACGAACAGCCCGTGCGGCCGATGATCGCCCGTCCGACAATAGGAGTATTCCCCCTCGACCGACCCGATCTTGGCCGAGGTCATGTGAATGCGGCAAGAGGCGTCCGCCCGCACCGCGTTGCTTCCGACTCGCACCTCGTCGTTCCATTCGACCAGGAGATCCGGCAGGTGATCGGCGAACTCACCCTCGTAGAGAGCGGATGTCCTCATGACCCGCTTCACCATCGGCTTCCCGCTCGACCGGTGAACGATCTCCAGAAGATCGTCGGAGAATTGGCGGCAGAAGTCCTCGAACCCTTGCCCCGGCTCAACGAGTCCCACCGGCTCGCGACCGCGGAGATTCACCCGGATTCCGCTCACGAGACTCCCGTTGTCGTGCGGGAAACACCGGCTGCGGGCCACGTCAAACTTGGCGCTGAGCGGGATCGGGGCCATCGGACCCGGTCGCCCTCCGACGGACCTGTAGAGGGGCATCAGCGCCGGCTTGAGCGCCGCTCGCACCGGGCGAGGCAGCCTTCGCCATGCGCTCCGTCCCGCAGCCACGGGGTCCCGAACGGCAGCGACCGGTGAGCGACGGACCGGGGGCAGCCTCTCGATGGCCCCCAACCTCACCAGGATCTCCTCCAGCAGGAAATCCGCCCCCACGTTATGAGCCATCCCATGCGAAGCGAGGAAGAGAACGACCACGTCACCATACGAACCGGCTTCGACCCGGGCCATGATCTCGCCTATGGCTCGATCGACGGCCATGTACACCTCCCGCAAGGGGTCGCCGGTGAACGCGGCCACATCTGGATCGTGACTGGGATGCGCGGGATCGTGCAGGTGCCAGCATTGATGGCCGGCACAGTGGGCCTCCGTGAACACCTGCACGAACAGGTCCCAGTCGCCTTGTCCCAGGTAGTGCAGGGTGAGGTCGCGCTTCTTGTCGACACCGGCGATCAACTGTTCGGTGAACCGCCGGAAGTCCCGAGGGGATCTCCCGATCGAATCGCAAGAGAAAGGCGCCGGATGTTCGCCGAACCGTTCCGAGCACCTCGGTCTTCAATCCGGGAGGCCACGCCTGGAATCCGTAGGCCGCGTCGTGAGAACCCCATTCGACCGTCTGGATCCCGTCCAGACCCTCCGATACGGCGGAGAGGGGAACATCCAGCACGACCACTTTCCGACCGCTCCTTTCAAGGCGATTCCAGAAAGCCTCCCGGTGGACCGACTCTCCAGGAAGCCTCGACCGGAACTCGTACGTGCCCGGCTCGATCTGCGTCAGCTAGTGAAAGCCATGCCGGGCAGGGTTGGCGCCTGTATAGAAGGAGGGCCAGGTGGACCCCTCATAGAACCCATCCACGCTCGCCGTCTCTCCGACCAGGCCGCGCGAGAGGAGCCGGCCGACGGCCGGCAGGGTCCCGTCCGCGGCCCACTCCTGCAGCAGGCCCCTCTCCCCCGCGTCCATCACCAGGACAAGGACCTTCACCACAGCCAACTACACCTCCGGCACGCCGGAAAGGAGCCTCTCCGAAGCAGAGCCAGCCGAAACCGCCTTGCCTGGCCGACTCCGCCAGATCTCCTCCAAGCTGGCTTCGCGGATATTGCCGAGCACGTAGTCATCGATCCACTCGTCCGGACAGAAGCGCACCTCACCGTTTGGTTTGACAACCACCGAGCGAAAAGGCGCTCTACACCTCTTTGTCCCCCGGGTCCCTTCCGCGTAAAACTCCGGGATCTCCTCTCCCCCCAAATCCGGGAAGAATGTCACTCTGCTCAGCCCTCTCAATCGGGAGATCTCCTCGGACAACGCGACGGCGTCGATCGCGCGCGGGGACGACAGTTGATGGGCACCAGCACCGGGAGCTGAGCAGCCGAGCGCCTTGTGAACGGCCGCCTGGTGAAGTCGCAGTTCGTCTGGGCTGATGAACCAGAGGTGATGGATCCGATATGAATCCACTCTGTCCTCGACTGGCACCACGACGGATCGTGATCGTCTCGTCCAGACGGCCGACGACCGCCGGGTTGACTGTGATATTGACGGTGACCAATGGTCGCTGCACACTGCGCGCCTGCCTGCAGTCGAGGAGATGGCGCAGATTGGAGACGCGTCTCGCTGAAGTTGCCTCGCCCCCGCAACCGGTCGTGGACGTCTTCGGGTCCGTCAATCGAGAGGTTGATCTCGATCGATCTCCGCTTCGACCAACTTCTCGCTCACGTCCGGCGTCAGAAGAGTGCCATTGGTCGTGAACGCCATCGGCAGGCCGCGAGACTTCACCCGGGTCGCAATGGTCAGGAAGTCCTCTCTGAGCAAAGGCTCCGCCCCGCCAAAGTAGAGAGATGGTCTGTGAGGCGCCACGCCGGTCGATGAATCGCTAGGACCTCGCTGGTGTCCAGTTCCGCGCCGCGATACCGATCGCCGACCCCGTTCTCGCCGTGGAACCAGCAACTGGGACAACTCAGATTGCAGCGATTGGTCAACTCGATATCGATGGCACTCGGCCACCTCGGGAAGTACCGGCGGTAGGCGGCGAAGATACTTCCGCTATGATTGAAGCGACTCGCAGTCTCCATGGGGAGAGAATACCGAACAGATGGACACGCCGCTGGTCTCCGTCGTTATCCCCACGTATCGAACGCGCCGATCTCCTGCGACGCACTCTTGGCGCGCTGCTACGGCAGACGCTGGACCCGGCCCAGTACGAGATCGTCGTCGTCGACAATAACTCCACCGACGCAACGCGGGAGACAGTCGAGCGAATGGCGACCGCGCGGCGGAGCGGGCAGGCGACCTGCCGCGGTCCCCGCCGTCCGCTACGTGCTCGAGATCCGCCAGGGTGTCTCCCACGCCAAGAACGCCGGGCTCGAGGCGGCCCGCGGGAGCATCGTCGCCTACATCGATGATGACGCTCTCGCCGTGTCCCGAGTGGTTGAGGCTCATAGTCCGACGCCTTCGAGCGGGTGAACCCGCCCCCTCATGTGGTCGGAGGACCGGCCTTCCCCCTCCTTCTCGGCACGGAGGCCGTCCTGGTACAAAGACGACTACGAGACCGCTTCGTGGGGGCGAGGCTCCGCGGTTCCTGGACCGCTCGCGACTACTTCTACGGTCTGAACGTGGCCTTCCGCCGCACGACGCTGCTCGGAGTCGGCGGGTTCGACACCGAGTTGGGCATGAAGGGCGACGCGCTCGGCTTCGCCGAAGACGCCGAGGTGATGGAACGTCTTTGGGAGCACGCGGGTGGACGGCTTTCCGTCTACTACGTCCCTGAGGCGTTCGTCCTGCACTTCATCCCCGATGCGCGGGTGGACCCTCACTACAGGCTGAGGAGAGCGTTCGTTAGTCGGGCAGACCAGGTATCAGAGGGACCGGGCGGAATCCGCCGCGTGGCGCTCAGACTCTGGCTCCGCGCAGCGATTCCCAGCTCGCGCGGAGCGTCGAAGATGGCCGTGCTACGTCACCCCGAAAACGCCACCTCACTACGCGAAACTGGATGATCGAACGCGGAGTCCCGATCGCGATGAACGCGGGATACCTGGCGGCGGCCGCGGGGATGCACGTGGACGTTCGCCGCTCCCACTGATCGCATCAGAGGTTTAGAGAAGCCTCGTTTTGGCTAAGAGTCCTCTCAGAAAAGGTCTTCGGAAGACTGAGGAGGACCAATTGCTGCTGTTCCTACTATTTCTGGGCGTCGTGTTCGTGCTGGCGTTGTGCGCCTGCATATACGCGATCAGGCCCCCAGAGGATTTGCAGGTGACCGCGACAAACGCGGACGGGACGACGAGGCTGCTGACCGTCGTGCAGCAGGAAGCCCGCGCCGACGAGGTCGATGAGGCGGCCTAGGCGCCCGAGGCACCCGCTGCCGCTTCAGATGTAGTCTGACTCTCCCCGAAAGCGAGGTCCCGCGGAGTCTCATCCTCACCGGCTGGTTTCGACTCGCTCGCCGACTGTTCCAGTTCGGCTTTGACGTCCTCCCAGTACTGCTCGGACCAACCCATTCCGGTGGCCTCCCTCGGCGCCTCCGCGGCCCTACGCGCCTTTGACCTCAGCGTAAGCCCAGTCCAGCCACGGGAACAGCGCTTCCAGGTCCTGGCGCTGCACGGTGGCTCCCCCCCACAGACGAAGGCCCGCCGGGGCGTCCCGATAGGAGGCGACGTCGAAGGCCACTCGTTCGGCCTCCAGCAGCGACGCCACCTTCTTCGCGGCCGCGGCCCGCTCTTCGTCGGGCAGGGCGGTGAACCAGGGGTCGACGATCTTGAGACAGATGGAGGTACTGGAGCGGACCTCGGGGTCTTCGGCCAGGAACTCCACCCAGGTCGTGCGGGCCACCCATTCGGCGACCGCGGCCAGATTGGCCCGGCTCCTCCGTATCAGCTCCGGAAGCCCGCCGATCTCCTCGGCCCACTTGAGGCCGTCCAGGGCGTCCTCCACGCAGAGCATGGAGGGCGTGTTGATCGTATCGGCCTTGAAGATGCCCTCGACTACCTTGCCGCCCTTGGTCATGCGGAAGATCTTCGGGAGCGGCCACGGAGGCGTGTAGCTCTCGAGGCGCTTCACCGCGCGGGGGCTGAGGATGAGGATCCCGTGCTGACCCTCGCCGCCGAGCACCTTCTGCCAGGAGTACGTGACCACGTCCAGCTTGGCGATGGGAACGTCCATGGCGAAGACTGCCGAGGTGGCGTCGCAGATGAACAGGCCCTCGTGCGGGTCGGGGATCCAGTCGGCGTCGGGCACACGCACGCCCGAGGTGGTGCCGTTCCAGGTGAAGACCACATCGCGGTCGTCATCCACGGCCGATAGATCGGCGATCTGTCCGTAGTCCGCGGAGAGGACCCGCACATCGGGGAGCTTCAGTTGCTTGACGATGTCCGTGACCCAGCCCTGACCGAAGCTCTCCCAGGCCAGAGCGTCCACTCCGAGGGGGCCGAGCAGCGACCACAGGGCCATCTCCACCGCACCGGTGTCGGACGCGGGGACGATGCCGATGCGGTAGCCCTCGGGCACGCCAAGAAGGGCTCGAGATCGGTCGAGAACCTCTTGGATCCGAGCCCGGCCTTCCTTGGACCGGTGTGAGCGGCCCACAAGCGCCGACTCCAACGCGAACAAGCTCCACCCCGGGCGCTTGGCGCAGGGCCCGGACGAGAAGCAGGGATTCTCGGGACGAGCAGTCGGTTTCATGAAAGAGCTACTCCTTTCGAGAGTTCCACCGCGCGGACACCGTCGACGCCCGCCTATCCGGCGCAGTTCCTCGAGCACAGCCTCCGGTAGCGGATCGTCCAGAGCGAGACCCATCACCGCTTTACCTTCCACCTTCTTGCGGCCCACGTTCATGAAGGCGATGTTGATGCCGTGGCCACCGATGATGGTCCCGACCTTCCCGATCATGCCCGGCACATCTTCGTAGCGGAGAAAGACCATATGCTGAGAGGGCTGGATGTCGATGTCGTGGCGGTAGACCTGGACCAGGCGCGGCCTGTCCTTTGGCCCGAAGACCGTGCCGCCCGCGGTCAACTCCCCCTGCTTGTCGGTGGTCATGAGGGTGACCAGATTGGTGTAGTCCGGCGACCGGCGGTCTTTCGCCTCCGAGATCTGTAGCCCTCTGGCGGCGGCTACGGTCGGGGCGTTGACGTAGTTGACCGCCTCGTCGGCGCCCAACTCCACCAGGCCCTTCGTGACCGCCAGGGTGAGGAGTCTGGTGTCCTCCTCCGCCAGCCCGCCGGCGTAATGGACTGTCACCTTCGAGAGCGGGCCGTCGGCGATGGCCGACATCAGCTGCCCCAGCGTCTCTGCCAGGGGAAGGAACGGCCCGATCGCCCGCATGGCGTCCTCGGACACGGAGGGGATGTTGACCGCATAGGTCACCACGCCGCCGGTGAGCCCGGCGACGATCTGCTCGGCCACGATGACCCCGGCGCGATCCTGGCCCTCGGTGGTGGAGGCACCCAGGTGCGGGGTCATGATCACGTTGTCGAACTTCGCCAGCGGGAAGTCGAGGGGGACCGGTTCCTTCGAAAAGACGTCCAGACCCGCGGAAGCCACCTGACCCGATTCGAGGGCGCGCACCAGCGCGGGCTCGTCCACGATGCCTCCCCGGGCGGAGTTGATGATGCGCACGCCTTTCTTCATCTTCGCGAACGCGGCATCCCCGATCATCCCCATGGTCTCGGCGGTCTTGGGAAGGTGCACACTGATGAAATCGGAGACGGCGTAGAGGTCATCGGGGGTCTCGGCCCGCTCGATACCGAGTTCGCCGAAACGGTCCACAGAGACATAGGGGTCGTAGGCCACAACATGCATGCGCAGCCCCTTGGCCCGCTCGGCGACCAGTATCCCGATCTTCCCCAAGCCCATGATGCCCAGCGTCTTGTCGGTGATCTCCACGCCCTTGAACTTGGATTTCTCCCACTGCCCGGCGTGCATGGAGGCATTGGCGTTGGGGATCTGCCGGACCTGAGCAAGGAGCAGGCCCAGGGCGTGCTCCGCGACGGACAGGCTGTTGGAGCCGGGGGCGTTGGCTATCACGATGCCCTTCTGGGTGGCGGCTTTAACGTCGATGTTGTCCACCCCCACGCCGGCCCGGCCGATCATCTTGGGGCGCGTGGCGTTCTGGAGGACGCCGGCGTTGATATCGCTGGCCGAGCGCACGATGATCGCGTCGTAGTCGTTGATCCGCTCCGTGAGCTCCTCGTCCGTCATGTCGGTGCGGACCTCGACATCGAAGTGCTCCTTGAGGATGTCGACCCCCGCCTGGGCGATCTTTTCCTTGACGAGGACCTTCATCCTGGCGTCTGCCCGGGTGCCCCTGCCTGCGTTCGTGCCTCTATCCTGTGCCATTTGTTCCCCACTGTCCCTGAAGCGGTGAATGAGCTCCGGCGGAGTCGGCCGGTGTAGAACTACCGGAGCGGCCGGTCGCTGGGTTTACGGGGACATGATAGCAACGGGTGCGACGCGAGAAAGACCGGTGCCGCGAGGAACGGTAGGCGCTGGGGGCCGGCGAAGAGACTTGAACTGCAGTCGTCGGCCCGTCGGCAGGTCTGCGGCTTCGACGGCCTCAAACCCTACGCCTGGGGCGCTCAGTTGCCGGTACGGTCAGCTGTCGAGCTACCGGTGCGGCCGGTCGCGGCGAGGGGTCGCCTCTCGGGCACGCTTCAGCACTGTAGGGCCGCAGAAGCTGGGTCCCGAGATAACCGCCGGCGAGCTTGACGTCCATCCCGTCAGCCCCGGCCGCGTGGGCGATTTTGGCCCCCAGCACGAACTGCTCGACGATCTTGTCCACTTCCTCGTCCGCCAGAACGTCACCGCCGAACCCGGGAAGGGGCCGAGGGGTCACTGCTCTCGAAAAGGTCGGGTCGGACAATTCACCTGAGTGAGTGAGCGTTGCAGCGTTCTATCGGGACCGCAAAGAAACGGTTGGCGCAGGTGCGGGCACCGATCTTTAGTGGACTGAACAGCGTCTCCCTGAGGTTCAAGTCGGGCTCCTTGTCTGGCGCGGCGCGTAAGCGGAGCGTTTGAGCAACCATGCGCTGGGGCTGCACACTGTGCTATACTTTCGCCAAGCATTCGTTAGGAATCTTCTTTAGGCGCAGCGCCGAGCCTCGCAACTCCCCGCCCTGTCTCCAGTTTTGCCCTCTCGCGTGTCGCAATATAACTCCGTTCATGGAGGATCTAGTGAATTCAGCAAAACTGTATGTGGGCAACCTCAGCTACGAGACGTCCGAGGCGAGCATTCGCACCGCTTTCGAAGCTCATGGCGAAGTGGCCTCGGTCAACCTCATCACCGACCGTGATTCCGGGCGCCCCAAAGGCTTCGGTTTCGTGGAGATGGGATCGGCCGACGAAGCTCAGAAGGCCAAAGGGGCCCTCGACGGGAGTCAGATGGACGGCCGTGCTCTCAAGGTAGACGTGGCCAAGGAGCAGGCGCCCAAAGCCCCTCGCTCCAGCGGCGGCTACGGCAGCGGTGGCAACGGCGGCGGCTACAGCGGGAACCGCTGGTAGAAGTCGTCCGCAACTGACACTTTGGAGACGCCGGCCTCCTGGCCGGCGTCTCTGTGTCTCTGGACCCGAGAGAAGACAAGATGACCATAGTCGATCTCCCACAGGACGTTCGCCTCATCGCGGACGTCCAGGAACTTCTGCAGCTCGGCCGAGAGCAGGGCTACGTGACCAGCGAAGAAATCATGGCGCTCGTAGAAGAGTACGACATGCTCGTGGAGGAGATCGAAGACCTGTACTCGCAGCTCTTCGATCAGTCCACTGAGATCTACGAGCAAAGCCCTGTCACCGAGGGTGTCCTCGACGCCGTCGAGCCCACTCTCGATCTGACCATACAGACGGTGACTCAGGACCCTCTTCGTTTGTACATGAGCGAAGCCGGGACGATGCCTCTCCTTACCAGGAACGAAGAGATCCAACTGGCCAAGCGCATCGAAATGGGCGACAGGTCGGCCAGGGATCGCTTGATCCGGTCCAACTTGCGCCTGGTCATCTCGATCGCCAAGAAATACTACACACACGAGATGGACTTTCTCGACCTCATCCAGGAAGGCAACACCGGCCTCATCCACGCCGTCGAGAAGTTCGACTACCAGAGGGGCTTCAAGTTCTCCACGTACGCCACCTGGTGGATACGGCAGGCGATCACGCGCGCCATCGCCAATCAGGACCGCAACATCCGCATCCCTGTGCACATGATCGAGAAGATCAACAAGATGGTGCGTACCGAGCGGAAACTGCTTCAGGAGACCGGCAAAGAGCCCAACGACGACGATCTGGCCGCCGAGCTCGGCATCGAGCCTCACGAAGTGGAGCAGCTGCGCACGATCGCCCGGCGCACCACGTCGCTAGAGACTCCTGTCGGCGACGAGGGCGACGCCGAACTGGGCGACCTCATCCAGAACCCGAACACTCCCGATCCGGCCGACGTGGTCTCCGGCATCATCGCTAAGGAAAGCATAGCCAAAGTCCTCCAGGGCATGGACGAACGCGAGCGCAAGGTGGTGGAGCTCCGCTTTGGCTTCAAAGGTGAGTATCCGCGCACCCTCGCCGAAGTGAGCGCCCGCTTCAACGTCAGCCGCGAGCGCATCCGCCAGATCGAAGCGAAGGCTCTGGCGCAGATCAAGGCTGCGCTGGAGATCCAGGCCATGACGGAGGCGACCTAACAGGCTGCTGAAAAGCGAAGCCCCGGCCTCACCCGACCTCAGAGATCCAGCTGACCGTGTATTCCAGACCCGCGGGCATCACGCCGACCGCCGGTTGATCGAGCACCCAACGGCCGGCCGAGCCCTGCTCGCGGGCAGCCGACTCGAAGTGGCACATGGCGATGCCCATGTCCACGCGCTGCAGATCGGCAAGCCTCAGCAGCGAGAACACCGCGCTCCCCTTGCCGTAGCGTTTGGTCCTTTGGAGATAGAAATGCCAGGTATCTCCCAACCGGAGCAAACGCCAGGGCTGCTTGTTCGAAGCCGACGGCGCCCATCTCACCGCCTCGAGCACGGGGGCGTACGCGGCGGCGCGAGCGAACTCGAGCGGCTGTCCCAGCTTCCCCTCCCAGAAGAGATGCTCGGGCGGCAGTCGACGGTCGCTCCCCGCGCGCTCCCTCATCCGACTGACCTTGCTCCCGTCGGCCGGGTATCCCGTGGCAACGACGGCGGGCACGACTTCGCTCCGCGTAGCCCCGATCTTCCGAGCGAACGAGCTCTTGGTGAAGCTTCCGCCGAGCCAACAGGTCCCCAGCCCAAGATCGGTGGCGGCAAGAACCGCGTGTTCGAGGCCACAGCCGTAATCTTCCATGTCGCGTAGACCCGGCTCCACAGCACCCACGATGAACCCGGCGGCCCCCTTGACAAAGCCGTAGGTCCCCAACCCCTTGAGCGACTCCCGGTCCTCGTCGGTCGCGGCGATCAGCGAGAACCTGGTATGGCTGCCTAGGGGCCCGGCGCCAAGAGACGCCAGAAGCTCGGACAGCGTCTGCCGGTCCGTGGCTTCGATGGGCCGATCCACATAGGTGCGGCACGAGTACCTGCGCTTCACCAGATCGTCGATCGAGCTCTTCAAGATGCTCCTCCACTCAGCGGCGGCCAAGCCGGCCGACGCTCGCCCGTGAGTTGACTCCCGCTATCATAGGCCACCCACTCCTCGATCGGGGCCGACGGCCTATCCGGCGGTTCGCGAAGAACTCACGTCGCAATCCCCTCGTCGCCGGGTTGGAGCGTCTTCTGGATCTTGGTCAGGTCGTAGCCCTTGTCGGCGATGAGCTTGAGAAGTTGACCTTGATCTTGGCGTTGGTCGTCTTGTCGACGACCCGAGCTCTGTCCCGCACCCTGCGAACCTCCCCGCCAAGTGTCCCCTTGAGGCAAGTGTTGATCACCTGGATGGGCAATGGTCATGGTCTCCCGTTAGGTTCGGCGACACGCATCGGTTCGACGACACACAAGTATGAACCAGCGAAGTGATGGGCCATCGAGCGTCCCAGGACAAGAGCCACTCTGCCCCGCACTGCTTCCTGCGAAGACCTGCACAGGTGCAGTTTCCCGATCATGTCGACGGCGTGCGGCAGCCAAAGTCTGCCCGCCCTCCCGTGCAACTGGACCTTAGACGGGGTGCCATCCGCTGCATACTGGACTTTTGGGCGTCCGGCGCTCGACCCGAGCCCGATGCTCGCCCACACCACTGGTTCTACTATTAGTGCAGTAGGTAGACCCGCGCGGAGCGGAGGCGGTAGATCTCGAGCGATCGGGAGCGGGAGCCACCGCGACATCCAGGCGACGTGAAGGGGTGGTCAATCTGATGCGCACGGCTCTTCATTCGGTGCGAAGGTCCGAGCAAGGCGCCACGGCAGTCGAGTACGCGATCATGGTGGGCTTCATCGCAGCCGTGATCGTCGCGGCGGTGGCCGCACTCGGCAGTGCCGTTCTCGGGCTCTTCAATAGCGTGTCCTTCTAGGAAACGCCCAGCCTGCCAAGGCTCCGGGGGCAGCGCAGGTCAGGCGGGAGGAAGGGCCGGCTTCGTACGGGGGCCTTCCAGATGCAGCCGCGGCAGAATCCGATGCAGAACCGCCGGCAGGTACCAGTTCACCCTGCCAAGCAACGCCATACTCGCGGGAACGAGGATCGAACGAATCAGGGTCGCATCCAGCAGCACCGCCACCGCGAGTCCAAAGCCCAGTTGCTGGAGCATGACCAGATTGCCGGCGGCGAAGGTGGCGAACACGACGATCATGATGGCGGCGGCTCCCGTGATGATGCGGCTTGTCGCCCTCAGTCCTACCGCCACCGCTTCCTTGTTCTTCCCTGTCTGTTCGTAATGCTCGCGAATCCGGCTGAGGAGGAACACGTGATAGTCCATGCTCAGCCCGAATAGGATGCAGAAGAGGAAGATGGGCACCCACGATTGCACGGTCGTCGTCTGCTGGAATCCGAACAGCTCGTGCCCAACGCCTTTCTGAAAGACAATGACCAGCAGGCCATACGCAGCGCCGACAGAGAGCAGATTCATGATGATGGCCTTGAGCGGCACTATGAGGGAGCGAAACACCACCATCAGCAGTATGAACGTCAGCCCGAGCACGAACGCCAGCACGAGGGGGGTCAGCCTACTCACCAACTGCGTCGAGTCCGCATTTGAAGCGGTCTGGCCGGTCACGTAGACCGGAGTGTTCGAGCCGGCAAATGAATCGCGAACCAGGGTAGCGCGCAGAGTCGAGATCGCAGCGTATGCCTCTTGCGAATTCGGGTCGACCGTCAGAGGGGCGGTGATTACCGCCACATCCTTAGCCTGATTCCAGCTCACCGTGGCCGCGGACGCGAAGTCGCCCGAAGTGTCCATCTCCGCGATCAGTTTCGCGATGTCTGCATCGAGCGCCGCGGTCTCCTTGCCGTCCACAACGATCTGGACCGGGGCCAACATCCCGGCCGGGAAGTTGTTGACCAAGAGCTCATACGCCGCCCTGCGCTCCCCGTCGGGCAGCGAGTCGGCGCCGCCGGCGGCCCCGGTCTTGAGGGAGAAGGCGGGGACCGTTGCGGCCAGGAGGATGATCACCGTGATGATCACTGCCACGAGGGGACGCTTCATGACCTGCCTGGTGAGACGACCCCAGAATCCTTTGTACATGTTGATGCCGCTATGGACCCGTTCGCCCGCCTTCATGTTGTGCGGCCGACGCAGGACGGGCCAATCCAGCCGGTCGCCTAGCAGGCTGATGAGAGCCGGGACCAGCGTCAGCATGGCCAGGACCGCGATCCCGACTACAAGCACCGCTCCGAGCCCCAGACTGCGGAAGGTCGTGATGGGAACGATGAACAGTCCCAGTAGGGCAAGCATCACCGTGCCACCCGAGAACAAGACCGCCCGGCTGGCGGTGCGGCCGGTCATCACGATGGCGTCGTGCTTCCCGAGACCCTGGCGCCGCTCTTCCCGATACCGTTGGATGATGAAGAGAGCGTAGTCGATCCCCACGGCCAGGCCGATCATCATCACGATATTCACGATGAAGAACGACTGCGGAACGATGGTCCCGATCCCGATGACCGCCCCGATGGTCACCCCGATGGTGGTAAGGGCAAGGACAAGAGAGACTCCGGCCGCCACGAAGGCACCGAACACGAGCACCAGGACGCCCAGCGTGATCGGAAGACCCACTGTCTCCGCGCTTCGGAGGTCACTCGTGGCTGCAGACGAGAGTTCATCTCCGATGCTCGCCTGGCCGACGGTAGTCACGGTGAAGCCGTCGCGGCTTAGGCCGTCCACGGTGCTCAAGTAGGCGCCGAAGTCCTTATCTCCTTGGGCCAGAGTCACATAGATGAAGGTGCTGTGCCTGTCGGACGAGACCATCGCTTGGGCCGAGGACGGATCGAGCGTGGCGACCTGGTAGTAGTCGAAGGCGCTCTGCACGGCCTCGGTCTTTGATGTGACAGCCGCACTTGACTGCTGCACCACCTGGCGGAAGGCACTATCGTCCACCGTGTACCTATCCGAGTGAATCAGGAGTG
Source organism: uncultured Actinomycetota bacterium (assembly GCA_963843515.1). Taxonomy (GTDB): domain Bacteria; phylum Actinomycetota; class Thermoleophilia; order RBG-16-64-13; family RBG-16-64-13; genus CAIQPS01. The sequence continues at coordinate 55,748 of CAWJKH010000006.1, read as the reverse complement.
TCTCAACGTCGGCTGAGTTCCCCGAGACCTTCTGCTCGAGCAGTTTCTGCCCTTTCGCAGATTCCGGGGAGTTGAGAAACTGCATCTCGCTGGCGGTCAGAGCATGGCTCAAACCGGGGAAGCCGGCGATTGCGGCGGCGAGTAGGACCAGCCACAAACCGATCACCCACCAGGGACGACGCGCGCTGAAGTCGGCAAGCCTGCCGGTACCAAGGGTGAGTCTCAAATACTTCTCCAGCCAATATGAAAGCGGAGCGCGTCTCGTTGGGTCGTCGCCCTCGCAGCGCGCAGCGCGTCAGTATCTAGTCCAATGCACGAAACACGCGGGATTTCCCGCGAGCGAAAACGCCTGGTCACTACTACAGGTGGTAGTTTAGCCCATCTGGCGTAAGGCGTCCGTTAGAACTCGCGATGCCGACGGAGAAAGGGGACGAGCTGGGAGGGATTCCAGCAAGCGCGCTGAAAGCCGGCGAGCCAGATTCCTAGACGACGCACATTCCGTACGCGCGATGGTACGGCACGTAGACGGGAAACAGAGCCACGCGATCTCCTGCCGCCACGGGAGAGTCGAGGGTCGCCTTGCAGCCATTGATCATGACCATCCCTATGTGGGCAGGTTCCAATCCGAGCCGCCTCGCCACCGACTCCGCGGTGACCGCGGAGCCAGGGGCACGAGCGGCTGCCAGCTCGCTCAACGACAGGTACCATGGTCCCACGCCTCCCGCGATGAGGGCCAGGTCCAGAAAGGCACGCGCCTCCACCGCGTCCATTGAACCGCTAGCCCCCTCCGACCGGTGGGAAGAGGCCGAGCCGATCTCCATCTCCGAGCTCCGACTCCATGGTTCCATGGAGACCGTTGATCATGACGATGTGGACGTCGGTCGGCTTCAGACCCTCCGCCTCGACGATCTCACGCACGGTCAGTCCCGGGCGCGACCCCACCTCGAACTGCTTGCGGCCGGTCGCGGAATGCATGGGGAGCGTGGCGAAGAGCCGGACCTCGATCATCGCCGGGCACCTCCATCGCTCCTGATGCGGACCCAACCCACCTCAGATCACTCCTCGCTGCGGCGCAGGTAGAACTGCGAGAAGTGGATGAAGTTGGGCGGGAAGAGCGCCACCCGGTCCCCGTCCTCCACCCGAGCCGAGGGAGCGACGAAGACGTGGTTGCGGTAGATCACGTTCACCTCGGGAGCCGCGATGCCGAGGGCGGCCATCACGTCGGCGACCGTCGCAGGACCTTCATCGGGCAGCTCCACCAGGCCCTCGCCCCCAGCGAAGCCCGGGGCTTTGCCCCTCAACACCGATCCCAGCTTGACGGACACGCGCACTGTCCACACTCTCCCGGTCCGCGAACTCCAGGTCAACCGAGCTCGACCACTGGGCTCCAGCCGCACACCTGGTTGAGCTCCTGGTCGGGCACGTCCCAGGTGACGTTGTGGGGGGGCAGCTTCTCCTTGTAGAAGAACTCCGGTAGCCGGTCGTCCTTCTGGGTCATCCCCGCCCGCTTGTTGAAATCCCGCTCGATCTCCAGCACTTTGGCGCCATGGGCCACGGCGTCGGCGACCGACATCTCCACGCCGCATAAAGCGGAGACCATTTCGGGGATGGCGGCCAGCGAATCGGGTTGGTCGAGGCAGGCAAAGGCGAGAAACAGACACAGGCCGGTGGAATCGAAGAAGCCGGCCGTGGCCTCCTGCAGAGCTTGCGAGAGGGCGCACTGCCCCTCGGCCTTGAGAGGATCCACGTCGCCGCCCACCTTGAGGATGTTAGGGGCCACCGCGTAGCCCGAGGTGTGGTCCGCCCCCATGGTGGAGGTGGCGAATGTCACCCCGATCCCCTTGATGGCCCGGGGGTCGTACGCAGGAATGCCCTGGTTCTTGACAGTGGGGACGTGGGTCACGCCGTAAGCCTGGGCGCAGTGCCCAGTGCCGTTGCCGATCTTCCGGCCGAGCTCGGTGTTGTGGCGGATCTCTTCGAAGAGCTCGATCATCCGCTGGGCGTCACCCCAGGGGAGAAGCCCCCCTTCCATCGCCACGCCGAAGGTATCGCCCATCTCGATGGTGTCCAGTCCCAGGTCGTCGCAGAGCCGGTCCATCTGCGCTATGGCCTCGATATCACCGTTGTCGCAGTTGGCCCCGAGCGCCCAGATCGACTCGTATTCCACGCCCGAGGAGACGTAGTTGCCGTCTTTGTCGTTGTAGACGTTGGAACAGTGGATCACGCAGCTGGTCATGCAACCGTGGCTGCGCTTGCCCCCCCGGTCCTCGCAGTTTTGATGGAGCGTCTCACCGGAGATAGCTTCAGCCTTATCGAAGCGGCCGTAGTGGAAGTTGTGCGTGGGAAGGGCCGCCGCTTCGTTGATGATATTGATGAGGATGGCGGTGCCGAAGTTGCGGAGTCCCTGGCTGGTCACGGGGTGGGCCTTCAGGCCGTCCACCAGGGTCTTGCGCGCCTTATCGAAGCGCTCGGGGTCCGCCAGGGCCGGGCGCTGGGTGCCTGCGTCGTCCACCACGATGGCCTTGAGGCCCCGGGCCCCCATGACCGCGCCCACGCCGCCGCGGCCGGCGTGACGGGCCGGGTTGCCCTCCGGGTCGGTGCAGGCCACCGAGGAGTTACGCATGCCGTACTCCCCGGCCGGGCCCACCTGGATGGTGGCCACCTTGGGCCCGTAGACCGCCCGCAGCGTGGCGGCACAGTCGTAGTTGGCCTTGCCCCAGAAAGCCGTCCCGTCATCCAGGCGGGCGCCCTCCTTGGAGAGGTGGAGAATCCACTTCTTGTCCTTCGGATCGCCCTCCACGATGACGGCGGCAATGCCGAGGCGCCCCAGGCGACCGGCCGCCTGCCCGCCGGAGTTGGCCTCTTTGATACCCCCGGTCAGGGGACTCTTGCAGCCCACCGAGAGCCGGCTCGAGTTGGGGGCGGTGGTGCCCGCCAAGACGCCGGGCGCGAACACGATCTTGTTGGCCGGGCCCAGGGGGTCACAGAGAGGGTCAACCTCCTTGGCAACGACGGTTGAAGTGAGAGCACGGCCACCCAGAAGCCTCAACTCCTCCGGCAGGTCCTCAGACGTGACCGTACCCGCTTCAACGTCGACTCGCAACAGCGTTCTCATCACAATGTCTCCCTGTTCGTGTTCAACAAACAACGACGCCTGAACATAGTCAGCTTTGCCGCGCGCCCAAGGCACCAGGAATCATCACACCATGACGTGGTGCTGACCGTCAACAACCTCGCTGACAGTGCCCTCCGTCCGCTCATCAATTGACCAGCAAGGTGCATAGGGGGTACGGGCATCTCACGAAAAATCGTGTCAATCAAATAGGATTTCGCCTTCGGTACCCAAACGTCCCGCAGCTTGAATTTGGGGGCCACTGCTAGTACCCCGCTATCGTTCCATTCCTTGAAGTCACTGACCGAAGACTCTGACACTCGAAGTTGTTGCGTCAAATCTTCCTCCTCGCACCGAAGCCTTCCCGGTCGGGGGAGTCGTAAGTTCGATTCTATCAGCCTGTCCTGGCTCCAGCTTCGGCGCCGGTGCCGCTGTCCGCCACCCCCTTCTATGGTAGGGGGGAGCGGACTTGAGCTATCTACCGACATTCCCTTCCGCCTAGTGGTCGCCTAGAACGCGCAAAACCCCGACACCCGGCGGGACGGGGTTCAAATCCAGTACCATCCAATCCCGCGGTCCGGACCACTGCATCTACCCCGTGATCTCGCATTCTCATCAACGTCTGCAACAACGGCCGTAGAACGGCCCGGATGCAGGTCGGCGTGAGCGAGAGGAGAAACGTTCGTGGCTCTCGGTCATAGGAGGGTAGAAACGGACCAAGGATTCGTTTCCGGGGAGGTGCTCCGGACTCCGAGTGCGGAGCTCCGTGTCTACCGTGGAATCCCCTACGCGGCCCCGCCGATCGGTGAGTTTAGGTGGAAGCCGCCCCAGTCAGTCCTTGCAGCCCCGGGCAGCCTCCCTCACGAAGCCAGCCGCCGGCTCTTCCTATGCAGGCTACCTGCCTATCAAGCGGCGTAGAAACTCGACGTCGCTCTCGTGCATGCGCTGGTGAAGCTCCGTCCTGTTTCCAGCCTTCAGAACGACGATTAACACCAGGCGGTCTTCCACCCCATGCACGATTGGGTAGTCTCCGGCTCTCGCTCGATAGAGGTCGTCATACCCGCTCAGTTCTCGCAGCCATGCGGTCGGGGCTCGATCGCCAGCGAGTCAATCTTCTCTGCTATTTGGGATAGTGCGCGTCGATCGACCTTGTTCAGTTGACGGGCGGCCGCCGGGCTAACCTCGATGCGGTGAGCCATCGGCGCGGGCTAGACACCAAGCTCGGCTTTGATGGCATCCCGAGAAACAGGACTGAACCCGGGGCGGTTCACTCCATACGCGCCTTCGAATTCGGTGACGTGTACGACGTTGACGCCCTTGACCTCCAGCTGCTAGGCAAGTGCCTCAATGCTCTTGGAGTACGCCGGCTTGGGTGCTACTTCGATCTTCCTTTCGAAGCCTATCTTGGCGCGACATCTTTCGCTCTGGGTCCCGCTACTCTGGAGTTGGTCACCGGTGATCATCACGCATCCTGGCCAGTACCTGTTCGAGGCTGGCTCGAAATAGCCCCGGGGTCTCCATCTTGAGCGAACACAATGCAGCCGCAAACTTGAGGGAGTCCGCCACCCCTTCGTCGAACCGCCTCACCAGATACGAGGCGAACACCGTGTCGCCCCGTCCCGTCCGGCCACTGGTGTTCCGATTAGTGAACGGCTCGAAGTAGGAGCGCCCCTTGTAGCGCACAAGGGCCCCCTCGGACGAAGTCACCATGACCTCAGAAGCTCCCCATTCCCCGAGTTCGACAGCGGCTTGTTCAAGATCACCCGCGCCCGTCAGCAGCCTCGCTTCACGAAGGTCCAGTTTGACCTTCTGGGCCAGGGCCGCGACCTCCCGCTTGTGGGGATAGTCGGAGTACACGACGGTCCCCGTGTGCGGGTCAACTGCTCGAACCAACGCCTGCATGTCTATCGAAAAGGGGAGTCCGCTACTCCGTAAGTCCCGCATGAACTCGATCGGGAATTCAAGACCGTTCACGCCGATCAGGTGGAGAAGTGTGGCCACAACGACGCCAAGATCTTCGAGGGAATAGGCGCCCGCGCTCTTCTCCACCACGAGGCGACGGTCCTCCACGTCTTCGCTCAGATAGTGCAGGTGGCTACGCGTAGTCTCCGGTGCTTTGGACACAAATACTTGGACCCCCGCTTCTTTCAAGGGCTCAAGAAGATCGGCGTCCTCGGGAGCCATGCGAGTCACAACAGCAACTCGCTTGTCGGACCAAGAAGTGGCCAGAGCTGCGTGCGCGATCGGCCCTCCGATTATCGGTTCGGTCGTTCCGTCGGGCCGGTGCAGCGTGTTGCGACCCACGTTGCCGACGAACGCGAGATCGAAAACCTCGCTCATCTCCGCTCTCACCTCAGGGAAAGGGCTAGCCAAGAGGAACTAACCCCACCAGCGAGACGGCCGGAATGATTGCCGAGGGAGCCGACCTGCCGATCGGGTATACCTCCCAGCCAAAGGGCTCGGAGAGCGCGAAGCAGTCGACCCCCGCAGCCTCCATGGCTGGGGTCCTGACATGCGGAGGCTCGATCTCGATAGCGCTTTCGGGGTCTGCCTTCCCTCGCCCATCCCCCCCTGCCCTCTTCACTGATTCTCGGCGAAACCACACGCACGATCAAGCCCTTACGCTTCCGCTCGAGGGTTCCTTTGGGCCAGCGCGCGCGCCAGCACTTCCACAGGATGCGTTACCGAGCGTCCGCTACCCATCTCGATCTGTGAGCGACAGGATATGCCGCAGGCGACAACATCTCCGTCACCCTCGCCTATCTGTTGAAGGAGCCCGGCGCCAATCGCCCGAGAAAGCCCCGAATACTCCGTCTTGTAGCCGAACGACCCGACCATGCCGCAACAGAGTGTCTCGACCTCACGAACGGTGACCCCCGGGATGAGACTCAGCAGTTCGGCCGGAGCCGAGCCGATCCCCAGGCTCTTCTGATGGCAGTGACCATGCACGACATAGGTCTCGGCGAGCGATCCCAACTCTTGGACCAGCTGGGCGGCCCGAGTGGGCTCGATCAAGTACTCCGTGATGTCGTGGGTGTGCTGCTCAAGCAACTCTATGCGTCGGTCGCCTGCACGAGTCGAACCCTCCAAGAGTCTACGGTAGTCATCGCGCAGCGCCGACAGGCACGACGGCTCGATGCACACGATCTCGAAGCCTTCCTCGATGAGGCTTCCCAGTTCCCGGAGATTCTTCACGGCCCAGCGTCGGGGGCCATCAAGGAGCCCTTGACTCATGGAGGGCCGGCCGCAGCACGAATTGTGGGCCACGATCAAGGCAGCCCCGATGCGCTCGAGAACTTCGACCGCCGCCCGCCCCACCTGGGGAAGGTTGTGATTCATGAAACAATCCACGAAGAGCGCCACGTGTTCTACCGGTTCGGGTGACTGGGTCTTGGGGGCCGACTCCGCTGCCCGGTGTTTCCACCAGTGGACGAACGTCTGGTGCTCGTACACGGGCATCTTCCGCTCAGCGTCGATTCCGAGCAGTTGGAGGGAGAACTTGGCTGGAGGGGTCTGGATTGCATGATTGACGAGCGGAGCCAGGAGGCTAAGACCCGTTCCCAACAGGTCGGCCCGCGCGAACACGCGCTGTCTGAGGCCCGCACCGAATTCCTTGTTGTTCCGTTGCCGGATTACCGTGTTGAGCCAGGGGATATCGATCTCGACCGGGCACACCTCGGTACACCGAGAACAGGTCGTGCAGAGTCCATTGAAATCCCAGGCCTCGGAGTGCCCTTTCGTGAATCGGGTCCAGGCACAGCCGATGCCGCCCGGATAAGGATCGCCACCGTAGACGTGGCCTCCGACCAGGGTATAGGGGGCGCAGGCATTCAGACAGGCCCCGCAGCGGATGCATCTCAAGGCCTCCCGCAGTTCGGCATCTGCGAGAGCTTGACTCCGTCCGTTGTCCAGGATGACGATATGGAGCTCTCGCTGAGGAGGCACCTGTTGGCGTCCGGTAATGAGAGACACGTAACTGGTCATCTTCTGGCCGGTAGCACTACGAGGCAGGAGTTCCACAAACACGGCGAGATCGGCCAAAGCAGGAATGACCTTCTCGCGACCCATGAGGGCGACGTGCACAGGTGGCAGTTGGGTGGTGAGACTGGCATTTCCCTCGTTCTCGAGGAGAACGATCGTGCCTGTCTCGGCAATCGCAAAGTTCACGCCGGTGATCCCCATCCCGGCGGTCAGGAAGACATCGCGCAGATCTTGGCGGACCAGCCTGGTAAGGCCCTCGGCATCTTCAGGAGGATGATCCATACCCATCGTGGTCGAGAAGAGACGGATAATCTCTTCCTTGCTCTTGTGGATGGCAGGAACGACAAGATGGCTTGGACGTTCGCCTGCAAGCTGGATGATCCTCTCGCCCAGGTCTCCCTCTACCACCTTCACTCCGGAGTGCTCGAGCGCGGAGGTCAAGCCGATCTCTTCCGAGGTCATCGACTTGGACTTGACTACTGATCCGACCCCGTGTCTGTTCGCCAGGTCGACGATATAGGAGCGCGCTTCCTCTCCGTCACGGGCATAGGACACGACCGCGCCCGCTGTGACAGCCTTGCGCGCGAATTCGGCAAGCAACTCGTCCTGCCTGGCGAGGGCATCGTCCTTGATGGCGCGCGCTTGTGTTCTCAATTCCGCGAACCGCTCCCCCGACGGCCAGGCGGCCGCCCGCCGCTCGCGCATGGTCGCCATGGCCCGGCTCATGGCCTGCTTCAGGATCGGGTCGGCCAAGGCCTCTGCTATCTCTGTGCCTATGGCACGCTCATGATGGCTACCCATCGATGATCACCACGTCGAGGCAGAGAGGGCCGTGAACCCCGACAACGGGAGTGAGCTCGATATCGGAGGTTCGTGAGGGGCCGGTGACGATAGCGACGCGAGCGCCCGGCAGGGAGATGAGTGGTGCGGCCGCCCGGAGCGCCCCCGCCAGGTCGGACTCGATAGCGGAGGCATCCACCAGAAGTACACAGCGGGGCGGAAGAATCGACAGCAGGCCCGCCGGTCCGGCTCCGGAGCCGACAAGCACGGAACCGCTGGCGGCGATCCCGGCCAACGCCTTGCCGACGCCGGCGTCCGCCTGCGCAATCACATCGGCGGGCACGCCTAAGATGCTATCGTCGGTCACGGCGTTGACACCGCGCGCCCGCAGTTCTCGGGCGAGACCCTCCAAGGGCGCAGCAACTACAACCAACCGATCGTTCTCCAGCAGTCGAGCGACTGCGGGAGCGATCTCACTCGCCTTGGCAGTAACCACTCCCGTCCCACACGCCTGGGCCTCCTCGATGAAGGTCGACATCATCCGCCTTGTCACGTCACCAGCCTTGCTCACCCCGAGACGCCGAACGCTTTCGGTCGTGCGACTTCCGCGCAGCGCCAGAGGATGGACAGGGCGTGGAATGGCTCCTCTATCTGCAGGAAGGTGGGCACGCCCCTCGGTTCGAGAAAGTCCCGGCATTCGTCCATGCACTTCTTGTCGCCGGTGAACGAGACGAGAAGCGGCTTCTCCGGATGGCGCCGAGCCGAGTCGACCACGAAATCGTAGCTTTCGGGAATGCCAGTCTCCCTGGTCAGCATGAGGATAGGGATCACCGCGTCTACGTTAGGATCCTCGAGTACGGCTTCCATCCCCATTCCATAGGCGGTCTCGATCCCCTTGGAGAGAGCTGCCGCCCAGATATCCACGGGGTTTCTGATGCGAATAAAGGGAGGAGTGATCGCTTGGATCCTCCGCAGCGTTTCCCCTTCCAGTTCGGGCACTCTCAGCCCGAGCCGTGTGGCCAGGTCCGAGAGGCATACGAGCATCGCCCCGGAGGGCGCGAGGAACGCCACGCGATTGCCCGCAGGAAGAGGGGACATGGAGAAGGCCTTCCCGGCGAGTATGAGGTGGGAGTAGTCGGCGATGCGAACGACCCCTGCCTGCCGGAGCATACCGTCGACAAGCCGGTCCTCGGAAGCCATGGCCGCCGTATGAGCCGCCGCCGCGCTCTTGCCAGCGTCAGTCGCACCGCCCTTGAGCAGGACGACGGGCTTCTCCTGCGTGACGCGCCGCGCGACCTCCACAAACCGGCGAGGATACTTGATGCTCTCTACATACATCACGACCGCGCTCGTCTCTGCATCACCGCCCAGATACTCGAGGGCTTGACTCTCCTCGATGTCGATCTTGTTACCTAGCCCGACGACCCGCGAGACACCGAAGCGCTCCGCGGTGAGGATGTATTTCATAGTGAAGGTGGCGAAGTTGCCGGTCTGGGCCACGTAGCCCACCCGACCGCGGCGGATCTTTCCCAGGGGGAAGAACGTCGAGGTGAAACCAATAGGCGTGGAGATGTGCCCGGAAGTGTTGGGTCCGAGTGCGCAGATACCGTGCTCAAGGATGATGTCAGTGAGTTCCTGTTGGATTCGAGCACCCGCGTCGTCGGTCTCGGCGAAGCCCCCAGCAGAGAGGACAACGTGCTTGATGCCCTTTGCGGCCACTTGCCGTAGCACCGCGGCCGTGTGTTTGGCCGGAACGATGATGATGGCCAGATCGACTCCGTCCGGCAGATCGCTCGTCTCCGCAATCACCGGAATCCCGAGGATCTCCCCTCCCCTGGGGTTCACAGGATAGATGTCTCCTGCGTACCCATTGGCCAGGATGTTCTCGATCACCACGTGGCCCGGTTTGCCCTTGATCCCCGAGGCTCCGATGATAGCCACGGACCGAGGGGCGAAGAAACCGGCGAATTGATCCGGGTCAAGAAATGACCGCTCCGACGCAGTCGGAGTTACCTGGGGTTTCAACATCACCTTTACGTCGAGAGCGATTGCTCCCTGCTCGCTGGCGAGGAGCGGGTTCACGTCGACAGCGTCGTAGTAGTCCGCGGCTTCAAGCCCAAACTGCGCAAGGGCTTCGATAGCGGTCACAACACCCTCGAGGTCCGTTGCCGCTCTTCCCCGGAAGCCGGTCAGCAGCCGGTAACCTTCTAGTCTCGTCAGCGCGCGGCGTATGTCGGCCTCGGTTGCCGGCAGAAGCAGAAACTGCACGTCCTGGAAGACCTCGGTGAGGACCCCTCCCATTCCGAGCATCAAAGACGGGCCAAAGTGGGCATCGTTAGCGAGGCCGGCGATCAATTCGACCCCCGGCCCCGCCATCTGTTCTACCAATAGCGGAGCGTCGGTGAAGGTCTGCTGGAGTTCGAACACTGCGTTCCGCAGCGCTGCCTCGTCCTGGATGCCCAGCTTCACCGCACCCAGGTCGGTCTTGTGCGCCAAGCCCGGAACGAGCGCCTTTACTACCAGAGGATAGCCAAGGTCTTCCGCAGCCGCCTTGGCTTCCGCGCCATTCAAAGCGCGCAGTCCCCGTGGAGGGCAGAGGCCGAATCGAGCAAGCAGACACTTTCCCTCGTCCTCAGGAAGAAGAGTCACGCCATCACTGATGGCCCGGGAAAGTATCTTGTCAATGCTCATGTCATCAGTCGTCATGTCTGACTCAGGCCTTTCGTGTCGTCCACCCCTCAAGGGGCGAGGCCGTAGGCGCAAGCGACTGGCGCGCCCACGGCCTCGCTGGTCATCGTCCTGACCAGTGGTCAGCGGTGGTAAAGCGCAGTTCTATGCGTACGTCATGGGCACTGGCTCGATGGTCTTGACCTCAGCCGGCGTATCGATCGCTGCGACCAGAGGCAGATCATAAAGCCACTTGCCGCCCGTGCTCTTGACTACCTGCCCAAGGCAAAGACACTGCTTGTGCACATTGGGGGTGACGTGCAGGGTAGCCGGGTTGGCTGGAGTGGTGAAATCGACGGGGCCGTTGGTAAGCGTGGTCTTCGTAGTCTTGATGGCATCGATGATGGTGTTCTTGTCGTCGAGGTTCTTCGTCCTTCTCAAGACATCGACGGTCCACTGTATACGAGAGTACGGCGTGATCATGTTGCTCCACATCGTGTCGTTCGCCGCCTCGTAGTCAGCCGCCAACTCCTTATTGGTCATCCCCGTGATGTGCTCGTCCTTGAACGGCCAATCCGGGTGCCAGGTGTACCCGAGTACGAGTCCAAGGCATATGGGATCGAGAGCCTTGATGTCGTTGTACGTCGACAGCGACACGATCTCTATGGCCATCCTCGGGTTGTAGCTCTGTTGGATGGCTTGCTTCCAGAAGTTGGCGAAGTCCGTCCCCGGGTTGGAACCCACGTGAATCTCACAGCCTGCCTTCTTGTAAGCATCGATCATGGCAGTGTAGTCTTCGGTCCCCTTGTTATAAGGGCCCGGGTAGACCGTGGTGTATCCCGCTGCCTTCAGCGCATCGGGAAACCCGGTGCCCGGAGTCAGCCACGCCTGGCCATCGGCGGTGTTCGATTCGAAGATCCCCGCCACCTTGTTTGACGAGATCTTGTCGCAGACCTGAACGGACGCCGCGACGCACTGGTCAACACCCAGGAACTGGCCCCACACCCACTTGTACTCGGTATCGATCTGGCCGCCGCGACCGAAGATGAACGCTTCCCAAATGTTGTTGACCATGAGAAGCGGCATACCGCTGGTCTCGGCCATATCCGCAGATGGGTTGACGGTGTCCGGGCCGCCGGCCACGCAGGAGATGTCGACCTTGTCGTTCAGGTACAGGTCGGACGTGATTTGAGCGGCTCGGTTGGAGTCGGACTGGGTGTCTCTAAGCAGCCAGGTCACCTTGTGTTGCTTGCCATCTCCAAGGACGAACGAATCGCCGAGGTATTTCTGGACAAGCCCCAGAGCCCATTTGTCGCTGACGCCAAAAAGCGCCAGGTAGCCTGTGATCGGGATGATGACACCAACTTTGACCTCGCGTCCGGTCTCCACGGAGGCGCTCACCGTGGTAGTGCTCCCAGCGGCTGAGGTGGTCGTGCTCGCCGGTGCCGCGGTTGTGCTCGGCGACGCTGCCGTGGTCGTGGTCGTGGTCTCTTCAGTCCCGCCACACGCAGCGACAACACCGCCAAGACCGGCGCCTAGACCGATGGTAGCCCCCGCTGCGCCCGCAATACGCAGAAACTCGCGGCGGTTCACTGAGCCTTTCTCTGTGCGACTTTCAGTCTCTTTTTCCATTTTGACCCCCCTAATCAGGTCTCGCATAGTCAGAACAACCTGTGATGCCAGTGGCAAGAATCCGTATGTGCCTCGAAGTGTATATTCGTGCCTCGGTGCGCCAACTCCATGCCCCAACCCTGCTTCTCGCCTATTCATTCTCCTTTCCGTGGGCTTGAGCCTCTGTCATGGGTGGGTATCCCCCTTTGTCCACTATGATGTAGCAATTCGCATATGAATTGACGATAGCCCGAGTCCTGCCTTACCGGCCGCTAGCGCCACGGCATCCCGAGGACTAGCCATTGACCAGCTCCTCTGACAGCCCAAGCGCTGCCGTGACTTCTGACGCTGCCATGGGCTGCCGGTTTAGAAGCCGAACGATCTCGACCATTCGGCTGATCAGCTCGGCGTTGCTGCTGGCGAGTCTGCCCCGCTCGACCATCCGCGTGTCCTCAAAGCCTGTGCGAGCGTTCCCTCCCATCGCCAGCCCGATGGTTGTCATCGGGGTATGGTGCTTGCCGACGGCGATGACCTGCCAAGCAGTGCCCGCCGGGAGGTCCCGAACCAGGGTCGCAAGTATTCCCGGGTCGGCGGGCATGCCGCCCATCTTTCCAAAGACGAACGAGACCAGCAGCGGCTCGACAAGCAGACCTTCGCTCAGTAGCTGGAGTGCGTAGTGAAGATGACCGAGGTCGAAGAGTTCCAACTCAGGCTTGATGCCGAGCTCAAGCATGCGGGCCGCTTGCTTTCGAACCAATTTGGGAGGGTTGCGATACTCGTTCTCAGCGTCGAAGGTCATACTGCAGATGTCGAAGCTCACTATCGGTGTCTTCAACTCGACAAGGTGCATCCTTTCTTCCATGGGCACCGTGGTCGATACCCCACTGGATAGACAGATGATCACCTCGGGACACTCTTCCTTTATGGCTGCTACGGTCCGGCGCGCCATCTCGAGGTCGCCTGTGGCGCGGCCCTGCTCGTCACGCAGGTGGACATGGACAACCGCTGCCCCAGCCTCATACGACTCCCGAGCGCTCTGGGCGATCTCGTGAGGCGTCATGGGCAGGTTCGGGATCTCTTTCTTCGTGGCGAACCCGCCCGTCAGGGCTGCGGTGATGAGAGCATTGTTCATAGGCAATCTTCCTCGTCGGTAGCCGTAGAGGCTTTACGGTTTGTATGGGTAACGCTCGATGGGCACCTTCTCAGTGGATAGGGCCATCTCACCGTTGTTGTCCTTCAGAATGATCCACTTCAAATGATCGACGTCGTCCCGCTCGGGGTAGTCCTCTCGAATGTGCCACCCGCGGGTCTCCTTCCTTTCGAGAGACGCCCGATAGAACAACTCAGCGTCGTGCACCATGGACCGTACCTCGTTGCAGGCTGCAAGGTGGTGGTAGTCCGTTGCCCGGAGCTGGGGCAACTGGGCCTTGGCGTCGAGAACCATGCCCAGCGCTTCCTCCAATCGCTCCTTGCTCTTGTACATGCAATACCCCAAGGGAACGATGGCGTTCTGGATCTGTTTCACCAGTTCTAGCGGATGGATCCCTCGCTCACGCTTGAGAGGAGCGGTGAATTCTCCCTTGAGCCACTCGGCCTGTCCGGCGTCCACCCGGGTCGAGTCCGGGACGCCATTCGCGTACCGCGCGGCCGCCGGCCCGCCTCTCATGGCAGTGAAAAAGACCATGCCAAAACCCCCACCCCGCAGTCGACCTGGAGGGGTGGGAACAGCCCCGGCCCAGGCAGAGCCGCATGAGGACGAAGCCCCGGCACCAAAAAGACCGGGGACGCTCGCGGCCATGTCGTGGTCCACACGGATGGGTCCGTGCTCCCCCACGAATCCCGGGAAGATCTCCTGCGTGCCCCCGTAACGGATCCCTGCCTTCTGCTGCTTGTCGATGAACCTACCCCAGTATCGAGTAGTCACCGGCCGTTTCCAGACTTCTTCCGTGAGGTGCCGGGGGATGGTGACCGTGAAGACGTAGCTTTCGTCGGTCTTGGAGATGATCGGGCCATTGCCGGCCAGCATCTGCTTGTACCAGAGGACAAACGCCCAAGGGTCGACGTCGGAAGGCTCTTTGTCTTCGAGCATCGCGGTGAGGTTCTCGCCCTTCGCGTTGTACATCGCCTCTTCGGCTCCGTATACGATCTCCTGGCTTCGGGCGAATTGCATCACATGAAACGAGCCGAACTCGGCATTTCGCATCTCCGCGCCTGCGCGATAAGCCATGGCGGATCCATCACCGCGGAGATCGGCGTACTTCGGCTGGACCCGCCAGTTCTGCCCGCCGGTGGTGATGATGGTCGCCTTCGCCTGGATGACGTGGCAAGTCCCGTCGACGACGTTGAACCCGATGGCGCCCACAACTCTGTCGCCGTCTTTTAGCAGGTCGATCATCGCCACCTTGTTGGTGAACCTCACGCCCAGCTTTCTAGCCCGCCGGTAGAGAGGATTCATCATGTCGATATCCGCGGCGGCCATGCTGGAGGGCAGGTAAGGCAACCACTTGAGAGCGATTATCTGACCATCGACCGACCGGCAGAGTCCGCCCCCCCAAGAATCGAAGCGCTCCAGGTTCGGCACATTCTCCTCGGCGTAGGCCCGCAGAAGCTCCTGATCCTCCAGATAGACACCGATCTTCTTAACGTGGTGCTCGATCCACTTCTCGTGGTCATCGCCTGGAGCGAGGTAGTTGATGTTGCCGGCCCCTTTGTTGGCCTGGCCGCCATAGGGAACGTGCGCCTTCTCCACCACCAAGATCTCAACATCCGGGTCCTCGTCCTTGGCGGCATTCGCCGCGACGAGCCCGGCTATGCCGCCGCCTATGATGAGGATGTCGGCCAAATCGAACTTGCCCACCTCTTCGATTCTCATATCTCGGCCCTTCCCGGTACGTAGGGGAAGCCCCGCTCGATGATCGGCGGCCAGGGAGAGTTGTAGTCGAAGACGACTTCGATTGCCCCTTGTGGGCACTCCAATTCGCACATGTTGCAGTGGACACAGTCCTCGGGGTAGGCGACGATCGGCCTGTCCTGCTCATCGTCATAACGCCAAACATCCACGTAACAGACCTTGAAACACATCCTGCACCCGTCGCAAGCGTCATAATCGACCTTTATCGTGACCATCCATGCCCCCCTTCGGTGTCGCACTCTCCTGCACACACACCCGTCGTGTGCCCGACGTCGGGCTCGGCGACTGGCTCAATGGAACTCGGACTGGAACTTCACCTCTTCCCCCTCGATCATTTGATAACAGTGCTCTTCCGACGGAAAGCGCCCCGCCTTCACATCTGCCACGTACTCCCTCATCGCCCCGGTGACCATGCCCGCCACGTCGCAGTACTGCTTGACGAACTTGGGCACGAAAGTCTGGAATTGCCCCGTGACGTCGGCGACTATGAGCAACTGCCCATCGCACTGGGCTCCCGCCCCTATGGCCAGGACCGGGATGGACAGAGCGCGGGTGATGTAGGCGCCCACTTCCGGAGGGATAGCCTCGAGCAGCACCATATGCGCCCCGGCCTCCTGCACGGCGAGAGCGTCCTCTACCAGCACCGCGACGCACTGCGTCCGCGTGACAGATGCACTGCTCCATTGTGACCGGCACAGTTCCCGGGTAGCCGTATACCCACATGCCCAGACTGTCGCCCACCAGGAGCATGTCCAGGCCGGCAGCCTGGGCGAACTGGGCGGTCGGAAAATCGTAGGCAGTGAGGAAGGCGATCTTCTCGCCCCCTGCCTTCATGTCGTAGAAATCGTGGAGCATCCGCTTCTTCACGTTCTACCTCCCCACGGGACGTCGACCTCCTGCATGGCCATCTGAAAACCTGGCTTGCCCTGCAGATCGTGATGCGCGATCACTTCTATGTTCTTGGCAAAGGCCTCTTTGCGTGCCATCTCGGCTTGTCCTTCCCTGTGTGGAAATCTAGAAGGTCGGGAATGCGATCCCTCCATCGATGCTGATAGCTTGCCCGGTCACCATGCAGGCGCAGTCAGAGGCCAGCCAGGAGACGACCTGCGCTATCTCCTCCGGCGTCAACATGCGCTTGATGAGCTGCTTCTGGACCATCGCGTCCATGACCTGGTCTTCGGTAAGACCCCTGGCCGTTGTCATGGCCTTCATCGATCCGGCCCAGCCCGGGGTCGCGACGGCCGATGGACAAACGGCGTTTACACGGATCCCCTTCGAGGCGACTTCCTTTGCGAGGCCGACGGTCAACGCGATCACCGCCGCCTTTGAAGCCGAGTAGGGGACAAGGTTGGGGACCGGCGCCTTCCCGAGGGCGGACGAGATGTTCACGATGCAGCCGTGGTTTCGCTCCGCCATATGAGCAACGACGTGCTTGCAGCAAAAGAACACTCCGCGCACGTTGGTGTCCATGATGCAATCCCAGCTCTCGGCCGTCGTCTGCGCAATCTGACCGGTGGGGAAGATGCCTGCGTTGTTCACCAGCAGATCCACCTTTGAGAAGGTCTCGATGGCCGTCTCGATCATCCTTTGCACATCTTGCTCACTGCGCACGTCGCAGGCCACCGCAAGCGTAGGTCGGCCGCTCTCTCGACCGATTTCGGCCGCAGTCCTCTTCGCCGCCGCCTCGTCGCGAGCCGACACGACCACCGACGCGCCTTTGCTGGCCAGCTCGAGACCGATGGCCTTCCCAAAGGCTCCAGACCCTCCGGTGACGATCGCCGTCTGATCCGCCAGTTCCATACCGCGCGTCATATCTTCACCATCCAGTCGCTTCTCTCGATCGGTTCAGACCTACTGGATCTCGAAATCCCTGGGGCGCCGCTAAATGGCACGGCCCACCTCGAACCCGGCCGCGACGGCGTCCATGATCAAACCAGGCTCCGTGCAGTCTCCGATCGAATACAGCTCGGGGACGGCTCCTTTCAATGCTTGCTGGAGCTCAGTGTTCGGTCGCAGCGGAAGGGTCAGCATGATGGAATCCGCCTCCAGCACACGAGTCGTGCCGTCGGCATCGGTCACGACGAGGCCCTTCTCGTTCACCTCCCGGTATTTCACGCCGGTCAGGATGGTGACGCCCTTGCGCAGCAACCACGGATGGAGCAGCTCCCACTGGAGCAGCGGTATTCCTGTCCCTACCTGGTCCCCCGATTCGGCGATGGTCACCACGCGGCCGCGCTTGACCAGGAACTCGGCCGTTTCGCACCCCTGTATCCCACCGCCCACGATGACAGCGCTCCGCCCCACGGGCATCCACAATCTGGTCAGCCGCTCCACGGCCTTCGCTCCCGTAAGCCTTAGGGCTAGCTTGGCCCGCCTCTGCAACTCCGAACTGCTAACCACGTTCTTACCGTCCGCGCCGGGTATGTCCAGGGTCGCGGGCAGTCCGCCAGCGGCCACGACTAGCACGTCCGGACTGACAGAGGCGTGCACCGATGCGGAGTACTCCTGGCCAAGTTTCACTTCGATCCGGAGCTTGGCCACCTGTCCCCGGTAGTACTCCACGAGGGCAGGGAGATCGAAAATCTCGGTGCCCTTCACCATCGCGGCCATGTTGAGGAGGCCGCCTAAGTAAGCTTCCTTCTCGTAAAGCGTCACTCGATGGCCCCTGAGGGCCATGACCCGGGCAGCCTCCAAGCCCGCCGGCCCCCCTCCGACGACCACCACGTTCTTCGGCTTCACGGCCCGGACGAACCGTTCGCCGTCGGCTCCCCGGCCCAGCGAGGCATTGACCTGGCAGCGGACACCTCCGGTGAGTGACATGACGGCGAGTGTCTCGCAGGTGATGCACGAGGTGCAGGGGCGGACGCCGTCTTCGTTTCCCTCGCGGACCTTGTTGGGATACTCGGGATCGGCGATCAGACGCCTGCCGATCGCCACCGCGTCACACTTCCCTTCGGCGATGAACTTCTCGCCTAGCGGAGCATCGAGCTTGCCTACGGCGATGACCGGGACGGGGACCGCCTTTCTAACCGCCGCCGCGACGTGGACGTTCATACCTTGCTTGAAGTCGATGGAGGCCAGTTCTTTGATGATGGGTCTGGGGGGTTCGGGGTACGAAAGCTGTTCGGCGATGGCGATGCGACCGTACGCCGCATATCCGTCCGCTGCGACGTTGAAGTAGTCGCAACCCGCCGCTGCCAACCACTTCGCGAATTGCTGGCACTCCTCCGAAGTAGTCCCCTCCGGGACCCCGTACTCGGCCCCGTTCAGCTTGATACCCAGCATGTAGTCGTCGCCGACGCGCTCGCGGCAGGCCGCCAACACCTCCAGAGCGAATCGGCATCGGTTCTCGAGACTCCCGGCGCCGTATTCGTCCGCGCGCCGGTTCCAGACTCGGGACAGGAACGCGTTGATCAGGTAGTAATGATCCCCGTGAAGCTCCACGCCGTCGAATCCGGCCTTCTTGGCCCGCTCCGCGGCGTCGGCGTATTGAACTACGATGTCTTTGATCTCGGGGACGGCCAGCGCACGCAAGGGCCAGGGGGAAATGCCGTGAAAGAGGATCTTCTTGGCTTCTTCGTCCAGGTCCGACGGAGTGACCGCGACGAAGGCCTCGTTTCCCGGCCTTGGGGGGAACTGCGCGTTGGCGCCGCAATGGACGATCTGCAGGATGATGGGGCAGTCGTGCCGGTGCACGGCCTCCGCCAGCGCCGTCAAACCGGGGAGCATGGCGTCGCTCGCGGCCGAGATAGATCGCGGCACCGTCCCCTGCGGATCGGCGATGCCGGTCATATCGGTTATGATCCCGCCGACGCCTCCCCTGGCGAGCGCCGCATAGTAGTCGAGATGATCCTGGCCGACACGCCCATCCTCCTCGGCCCACTTCATGTCCTGGGGCGTCTTCAGCATACGGTTCTTGAACTTCACGTTCTTGATCTGCCACGGCTCGAAGACCCGTTTGTACTTGGCCACGCCTGCGACTCCCCTCTTCACCATGTGCGGTCACGCATGCCTTTCACCGGGGCGGCCTTTCAGGGATGGGAAGAGGAGCGCTGAGAAGCTCGTCGACCCACCGCTCGTATTCCTCCTGAGCATGTCCCAGCTCGACCTTTCCGGTGTACACGGCCTCGATTCCGAGCCATATGTACAGGACGGTCAGTAGTACGTCCCGTTTCGAAAAGCGTTCGTCCCAGCCCTGCCGGCTTACGGTGGCTTCCATCACCCCCATGATGGCTGTCGCAACGAGCCAGTCCGACGGGAATGGGGGCTGGCCGTGGTTACGTCCCCGCAGGGTCTCGCAGTCCGGGATAACGGTCGCGACGAGCTTGTCGTAGCCCCTGTAATAAGCTGCCGCGGTCTCGCCGTCCTCGTGCACCGCCTCGGCAGCCGCGAGAGACATGGGCGCCGGGCTCAGTTCCCGCAGCCATAGATTGCCCAGAGTACGAAGAGCGACATGCTTGGCGGTATCTGATTCTTGCGCGACTCGCGGCTCGATCAGCTCGAGGGCCAAATCGGAGAAGACCTCGAGGCACTCCAGGAAGAGTTCGCGCTTGGTGGCGAAATGGCCGTAGAAGACCTGGGGGGTGATCTCGGTTTCTCTGATGATATCGGCCACCCGCGTCCGTTTGTAGCCGTTGGCGGCGAAGGCGCGGGCGGCTGTCTCCATTATGGACCGGCGAACGATGTCCGGACGGCTGTTGAGTTCGACCTCCTCCATCACCACCGAATCGATGGCGGGTTGCAGAGCCGTCTTGATGTCCTTCAGCCGCAGCCCATCCTTCTTCATCCCGGCAATCTGTGCGAGGAGGGTGACATGCGCGTCGGAATAGATAGTTCGGTTCGTCGGGGTCCTTGTGGGAGCAGGCAGCAACCCCTCGCGCAGGTAGAAGTGGATCACACTGCGCGGCACCCCTGTTTCCCGCTCAAGCTCCGAAATAGTCATCGGACGCAATGTCCACCGCAACTGACGCCGATTCTCATCGGCCGGCGCTCCAATTCCAGCGTACGGTCTCCGCGGTACGGAGACACCCTATTCTCGGTGTCAAGACTCCCCACGATGACGATATGTCTCAAGCCTGCTCTCCTTTTCTTCCTCAGCGATCAAGAGGAGTGGAGCAGGGCGGGACTCTGCAGGCCCGGCTTCCCGTTCCCAGGTAGACCTGCCGGGAGTCCGCCGTCTATTTAATGATGAAGACGATCCCCAGGTCGCCATCGACCTTGACCCTGTCGCCTGTCTTGATCTTGGCAGTCGCCTCGTGGGTCCCGGTAACGGCCGGAAGCCGATATTCTCGGGCGACGATGACGGCGTGAGACAAGGCGCCGCCCCCGTCGGTAACGATGCCTCCGGCGATCTCGAAGGCGGGGGTCCACTGTGCGCTGGTCCCCGGCGCCACCAGGATCTCACCGGCCTGGAGCTCTCCCAGGTCCTTCTCGGTCATGATCACCCGGGCGGTGCCCTCGACCACGCCGGGAGCCGAGCCCCCACCGTACAAGTCAGCTCCTAGCTCCGGCCTCGTGTTGGGCATGGCAAACGCGGCGCTGAGCACGGGGTCTTTCTGCACCACCTTGCCCATAACTTCCGGCTTGCCGTACAGCATCACCGGCTGGACCGTGAGGTAGCCTTCCCACTCCTTCTTACGCTCGCTCACGTAGCCCTGAAGCTTGACTCTTCCCATGGGGATGATGGCTTTGTAGATCTCGTTCATGAGGAGGAAGAAGATGTCTTCTTCGTCGTCGACGACTCCCGCGGCGGCAAACCGGCGCCCGATCTCCTTGAATATCCAGCGACCCATGGCCGAGGTGTAGAGCTCGGTGTAATAGGTGTGATCCTCGCTGAAATAGCCGGCGTTCTGCGCGCACCTCATGAGGACCTCGAACCAATCTCTCTGGTCCACGGGCACCTTCTCGAGCAGCTCCTTCTCCGCCTGGCCCCGTTCTCTTTCGGCCCGTTCCCGCTTCTCCCTGATCGTCGAGACCCCTCCGGTCATTATCGCCATCTTGATCGCCGGGATGCCCAGAGCCGGCTTCTCCAGCCAGCTGGGGGTAGCCCAGTCGGACATGCGCTCGCAACGCCAGCCATAGACGTCAAGAAACTCGTCATACGCCGCGAGCCAGGCATTCCCGGACTCGCTACCCCCGAGCTTGGAAAGCACCGCATCGGGGTCATCGGTCTCCAGAAAGAGATCCTGAACACCCAGATCGATCGCCCGCCTGCCGAGAGCCCAGATTTGCTCGTTGAACCTGAAGGAGGAGCTGTCAAAGCCGGCCATGGCTCTGGAGAACAAAGGATGACCCGCGTCCATCCCGAGCAAGTCCCTGCACATGTTCTGGAACAGGCCAAAGAGGTAGTACACGGGAACGAAGAACAGCTCCATATGCACGATCCACTGTTTGCGGTGGAGCTGCAGGTAGTCCTCAAGCATCCCATACAGCTTCCAATCGGGGAGCCCCGAGATGGATGCATACGTCTCGAGGCCGTACTGCTTCCTAAGATCCTCGTAGTCCTTCTTCAGGTCCATCTTCGCCTTGTCCCACAGCGCCCTGAAGTCCTCGATGTAGGGACGTATCCGCTCTCTGAAGAGGGGGCCCGCTGCCGTGCCTCTTCGTCTGTGGTCAGCATGACGCTCGGGTAGGGATAGCCATCCTTCAGTCTGACCTGCCAACCCCTGCTGGTCGGCACCGATAGGCTTTCGTATCCGGTCTGAATCGTCTGATAACCCGGCCAACACCAACCGTGGCACAGATAGAGCGGCTTCCACGGTGGCGAACCGTGGGTCACGTCACAGAACCAGGCCTGGTCTTCTGTGAAATCGCTTTCGTCGAACTCGAATAGGGTCACTCCATATACGGCGGCCACAGTCTCCCCCTCCGGTCTACGCGTTGGCTCAGAAACGGTTCAGCATGTCGCGGGTCATGAAATCGAGCAACCGGTCGGTAGCGTTCTTCTTCTCGACGATGTTCTTGGCCTGCCGCGTTTGCAGGAACATGACGCTTTCTGGTACAGACGCATGAGCATCCACAGCCCACTCGATGTCTTGCGCCGTGCCGAAATGCCCTTCGATGAGCGCGCCCACTCGAGCGATCTCCCGCACCTCGTCATCCGTCAGAGTGGGGGCGCTCTTCTTTTCCTCCGGCACTTCTTGAAAGCCGACCTTGCCAGTCTGGGGATCGAGCGCGAACCATATCGTCTTCTTCGAGATGCTCCGTTCGAGGATCTGCAAACCGTCTTTCGCAACCAAGAAGGAATCGGGGGTGACCTCACCGGCGACGACGGACTCTCCCAGGCCCCAGTTGGACTCGATATAGATCTTGGCCGGGTCGCCGTCCCCCGGGTTGGCCGTGAACATCACCCCGGCCGCCTTGGCGTCGACCATCTGCAGAACGGCGACGCCGATCGGGTCGTAGGCCATGTCGAACCCTTGGCGAGCCCTGGCGATGAGCGACCGCTGGTTGAAGGTGCTGGACCACACCCTTCTTACACCGGCCACCACGTCCGCGGCGCCGCGGACGTGAAGATAAGACTCGTACTGGCCTGGATGGCTTGCCGGGCCCGCAGAGCGGGTCGCAACCGGTACCTCGTGGACGCCGGTGGCCTCGCATAGCGCGGCGTAGCGCTCGCGTATTGCCGCCTCGATGTCCGCGGGCACCAACGTCTCCTCGACCATCGCACGAATGGCCGCCGATGCCTCCTCGTAGCGCGGCAGGTCGGAGGTCACATTGGGATCTGCGGCAAACGAGCGCAGGTACTCGTTGATCCTCGCTCGAACACCGGTATCGTTCATGAACCGAGCGTACCCCTCAAGGGAGACCGCGTACCCCGGAGGTACACGAAAGCCGGCATATGTGAGCTCGCCCAGGTTGGCGCACTTCTTGCCTACTCGGTCGGCATCGTCCTGCCGGATCTCATCGAACCCAAGAACCACGCGGTCCAAACTTCACCACCCTCCAGTGACGGTGCGGGCTCGTCCGGCAAGCTCTGCTGTAGCCGTCCTCCGCGGCCGAGCCCGCACCCGGAACAACACGTTAGGCAGGAACTCCTTCGTACGCGCGAGGATCGTTGCCGATCCTCGGCTCGACACCGATGTATTTGCGGTATTCAGCGGGAGTCATGACTTCGCGCCCCAGCAATCTGGCGGTCTGGATCGCCCAGGTCACCTCTTCGGCGTTGCTCTTCAGGGGATCGTCCTTGTGGGGGAACTTAAAGACCGTATCCTCGTGACCCACGCGGATGTTGAATCCGAGAAGCATGGACGAGAGTCAGCCATGTACCTCGACGGCCGGCCACCTTGCATTACCTGGATCTTCGCGCCGGGATCGATCTCGCGGATGCGTTCGGCTGTGGTTACCAGCTGCTGCGCCATGGCTATCTCATTGGGGATGTATTCGAAGTGCCAGCGGGGGCCCTTCATCGGCAGGCCGTAGAGGACGCACCACATGAGCGGCAAATCCAGCAGGCCCTCGTCCACGATGATGCGCTTCGCCAGGTCGAGCTCGCTGTTCACGTGTACGGCGATCTCGAACGCCATGCCGTTCTCTTTCATGATCGGCAAGATCGTCTTGAGCCAGTTCGTCGAAGCGCGAGGCTGCAGGTACGTCAGCTCGGCGATGCCGGTGACTACCGGCTTCATCTGCTGCTCGGTCGATCCGCGCAGAGTGTTGATATGGCAGCAGAGCTTCTCGTAACCATACTTCTTGATGAGTGGTTCGCAGACGTACTCATACGAATCGCCGAAGTCGAGCTTCTCGCCTTTGCGGGTGACGCACTGCTCCGGGGGATGGTCGAAGTGGATGGCCGACGGACCTTCCTTCAATTCCAGCACTTCGGCAGCCGATTCCTGGATGGTGTCGAGGTCGGTGCCCGGGTGGTAGGGGTTCTGCTGAGGAGTGATGCGGGCGCCGCCACCGGAGATCGAGCACTGGATGGCGATCTTCTCCGGGTATCTTCCACTTTGGATGGAGGTTCTGGAACGGCCAGAACGCCTCCTCTTCCTTTGTGTACCCATACATCTGCACTTCGGGGATCTTGGTCCAATCGTAGTCAAACTGCTTCCTGGCCACGCTTCCTCCTCGGTCTTGTTGATTGCCCGTTCAGGACCAGCGACCGGACATAACGTCCCAGTGGCGATACAGCCCACTGGCATGCTGTTTGCACGGCCTGTTGAAAGGACTGAACCTGCCCTGCGGTTTCCGCACCTTCTCGTCGTCATCGAGAATCCTCAGGAGCACTCGCCGCCGGGTCGTCCGTGTCGAACTCGTAGATGTTCATGAAGAGAGCGTCATCGTCGGCGCGCGCAGGATCGAGGTTGCGGTAGCGCTCGCATTGCGTCATCCCCGGGGTCTCAAGCAGATCGTGCGCGTGGGCATAGAGCCACCAGTCGTTGTGCTCCGTTTGCTTCGTAGGATCAGCACCGCTGAACACGAGCAGAACGACTTCCGGCATGCCGTCGGGTAGCCTCGTGGCCGGCCTGACCGATGCCTGTACGCTCTGCCGGACTGCCACGAAATCCCATACGGTGGTCTCGTGCAGCCTCGGAAGTACTCGGGGAGTTCCCGCCGCCGACTTCCGCCGCTCGTTATCCTCTCTTGACCTGCTGCATGACCGCCCAGGGATCTTCGGAGTCGATACGGTACAGCGTGACATAGCGCACCGGGCTGCCGGGCGCCGACGCAAAACGGCTGCCGGCCAGGTCTCCGAGGTCCGGCTGCACATCCAGGTACCGGTAGACGTCCACGATGCCGGCGTGTCGTCTTGAGCTCCGGGAGGTAGCGCTGGTCGAACCACCTGTTGAAGAGCCGAATCTTGGACGGATCGCTGCAGCTGACCGTCTCGATAGCGATGCTCTTGGCCGGGAACATTTCACTCATGCGCGCCCTCCGACGTCGAGATCTGATCGGACTCACCGAGAGGCATCGCGCCCGCAAAGCCTCGCGGTCCTGTGTCCCGCAACTGTCACTTCACGCTTCTAGTCGACGATTATATGCTGTCAACTATCGGCCATCCTAGAGTCAAAGGTGGCTGCTGTCAAGCTCGTCGGCGCGGTCCGATGGTAGCGTGACAGCAATGTCGGAACGTCAGCGTAGACTCCTCTTGATCGCCATCACCCTTGGTGGCTTCCTAGGTGCGTTCACCGTGTCCGCGACCAACATCGCCCTACCCCAGATCCAGTCTGAGTTCGGGCTCTCGGCTGCAGAACTGAGTTGGATCCCACTCGCATATGTGCTCGCGACCGCCGCTGCCCTCATGCCCATGGGTAGAATCGCAGACCTCAGCGGCCATAAGCGCAGCCTCGTGTGGGGCCTCCGGGCGTTCACCATCCTCATGCTCGCGACCGCTCTCGCCCCCTCAGCGGGCGCTTTGATGGGGTTACGAGCAGCTCAGGGCGTCGCGAGCGCAATAGTTATCACCACTTCCACGGCCATCCTGACCTTGGCCTACCCTCCCGAGGCACGCGGCCGAGTGCTGGGACTGTTCGCAGCCGGTCCATATCTCGGTTTGCTGCTCGGCCCGGTGATCGGCGGGATCATCGTCCAGAACGCCGGATGGAGAGCCCTGTTTCTCGCTTCCGGAGCGCTGAGCGCGGGTAACTGCCTGATCCCGATATGGGGGCTCTCCGGGATGGAATGGCGAGTACCCAGGCGGTTCCCGTTCGACAGCCTCGGAGCTATCCTGTATGCAGCTTCTCTCCCCTCACTACTGCTCGGCTTCACCCTGATGCCCACGGGACAGGGAACGATCCTCCTGGCCGCCGGGCTGCTGGGGATATCCGCGTTCCTCTGGCACGAGACGCGGGCAGCCGATCCACTGCTGAACCTGAGGCTTTTTCAACGCAACCGTGTGCTGGGCTTCTCCAACCTGGCCGCGTTCGTCAACTACGCCGCTACGGCAGCAGTGGTGTTCCTCATGAGCCTCTATCTGCAATACACCAGAGGATTGAGCCCCCGAAGCGCAGGCTTGGTGCTCCTAGCCGGCGCCCTGGTCCAAGCTGCTTTCTCGCCTCTCGCTGGCAGGGCGGCCGATCGGGTCGAGGCCCGCTTCGTCGCCTCCGGCGGGATGGCGCTCTGCGCACTGGGGCTTCTCGGGCTCGCATTCGTCGGCCAGGCGACACCATACTGGTACATCATCTCGATGATGTGCGTGCTCGGTCTGGGGTTTGCCTTCTTTGCGGCGCCCATCACCTACGTCGTGATGGGCAGCGTGGCGCCTCGGCACGTGGGCATGGCTTCGTCGACCCTCGCTACGGTGAGATGGACAGGCAACAATCTGAGCATCGGATTGGCGGGCCTCATCCTGGCCACGGTCGTCGGAGGGGAAACAATCGAACCGGCGGACTACCCTCTTGTCCTTACTGCCGTACGCGTGAGCTACGTGGTGTTCGCCGCGCTGTGCGCATTGGGCCTCGTCGCGCTGCTGCTAGGGCCGGGGCGGCACAGAACGCCCCCGGTCCCCGCATGAGTGTCGCTACCGGCGATCGCGCTCATTCCTTCCTACACTCGGCGAAACTACCCTGGAACGGCCCCGGGGTCTCCATCTTGATCGAGCAGAGGGCAACGGCAAACTTGAGCGAATCCGTCGCGTCGTAATCTAACCGCCGGAGTAGACAGGAGGCGAAGACTGTGTCGCCACGGCCCGTCCTGCCACTGACGCGGTCTTCTCTAGCACGTGCCGCCGGTCATCGACATCCTCGCTGAGGTATTAGATATGACCTCGGGTAGTCTCCGGCGAGTGCACGACGAACACCGCGAGACCTGCGCGCTGAAGGGGCTCGAGAAGGTCGACATCGGCGGCGGCGACCCGAGTCACCACCGCGACGCGCTTGTCAGACCACGACGTGGCCAGGGCGCTTTTGGAGGATGAGGCCGCCGATGGGCTCCGTGACGCCGTCGAACCGGTGCATCTCATTGCGGCCTGCACTGCCGACGAAGACTAGGTCATAGCGGTCAGTCATGTTGGTCACCGCGGCACACCTGCATTCTCGGCACGAATACGTGCCATCCCTTCCCAGAGCGAGGCCGGGATCGGCACGGCACCCTGGCCGGTTTGTGGTTCTCAACAACCTTGCCGGGTAACGAAATCCTCGTGCCCTTCTGCGGACCTTGATTTCGCGTGCGAGATCGAGATAACGACGGCTCTTGATCCCATTCGGATTCGTGCTGGTCATGGGTAGCTGTCGCGCTCCCGGTACGACGGTACCTGCGTGAAGCAGAACTCCTGGAGATGATCGAAGCCCTCGCAGCTGGCGCGAACCGTTCATCCCGAAGCTTGGGGCTACAATGAGATCGGTGAGCGTACCCCTGCTGTCCGCTCAGTACGATTCAAACCTGCGACCAGAAGAACAAGCGCAGATGTGACATCCAGTGCGGAGGAAGGAAGAATCGTCCCAAGCATGGCTGGCGTTGTCTTCATGATCCCCGTGTCGCCGGGATTATCGTCAGTGAGGAGTCGGACGTGAACCAGGACGAAAGAATACAACTGGCCTACTCGGTCTGGCCAAATCAGACTCTAGACATTCCTCGGGTCCTGGCGTGGCCGGTGAAACTGAAGGGCAGATGTGTGCTGTTCAGGACGCTCAACAAAGCAGAGGGGTCAGGCCTGGGCAGATGGGTTGAGCTTCCCGAAGAACTCTACCTCAGGGAGTTGATGGACCTCGACCCTCGTGACGATGACGCCCTGCTGACCTTTGTTGCCGCTTACGGTCCTCTCGGTGATGTTTGGTGGCCAGCTTGCGACTTGTCTGCAGCACTAGGCGCGGATCTTGGGGACGAACACCGCGAACTGGACCCGCCCATGCCGGTGACCCACGGTCTCTCGCCGGATGAGGACTGGGGAGAAATCCATGTCAATTTCTTCGCCCAATCACTGGACTCAATTCGAACTCATGCTATTTCGCTGCGGGATGGAGTTCGCTTGTGGCAACTTCAAACGGCGCAGCTTTCTCTGGAGGAACTAGCAGAGAAATGGGAACTAGGCCAGATCGGTTGCAGCCCGCCCAAGGATTTGAACGAGGCTCTCGTCGTGCTCGCCCAGATTATCAACACAGGCCTCGAATCTTTCCGTACTGGAGTCAGATTGGTCAGACGAGACTGGAACGAGCACTTGGTAAGACATGGCACAGGAATGAACGTCTACTCAGCCATGTGTCTGCAGTTCTTCAATAGCATCGTGCAGGACCCCAGAAGCGGTAACTAGAAACGCGATCATCTGTCACCGCACGGACGAATCCTTTGCTGGTGCCTACCTGCCCCAACACCCGTTTCCGCTGCGGAGCCCGTCGGAATGCTTAACGGAGCCCCCGGAATGGACTCGATGGAGGCCATTGGATAGTTAGACCGATTCCGCCACAAAAACACCCCTCGGCAGGGACTGGCCCTGACATCCTGTTGCCGCGGCCGATGTCTTTCCCTGCGCAAACGCCTCAACCGTCCAGGAGCTTCAGGACGTACAGTCCGTCGTTTGAGCAGTTCATGAAGATGTAGCCTCGCTCGTCGACCACGAGGTCCTCCGCGCAGGCGATGTTCGGTCCCGGAAGGCGCGGCGGACGGGAGGGATTGGGAGGAATGAAGTACGCAATCTCCTTGGGAACAAACTCGTCTGATATGTCATAGACTCGTAGCCCCGCATGGAAATAGCAGCAGTAGAGCCTGTCGCCACGGGCCTCAAGCCAGGGCTTGCCGGGCATGGGCTCATGGATGTTATGCGGTCCGAACGTGGCGTTCACACCGAGGCCGATCTGCTGGAAGTTCCTATATGGGAAGTCTTCCGGAACCTCCGGATAGGGGAACTCGGCGATGAGCGTCGGGTTCGTGGGATCCCTGACATCGACCATGTGCAGGTTGTTCAGCGCTTGCGCCATAGTGCCGATCTTCTTGCCCCGAATACTCGGGTCGTTGTTTGGTACGAACCACATGTATCTTTCGCCTTCGTTCGTAGCGACAACGAGATCTCTTCCGGGAACCGGGAGCGCGGTGTGAGTCTTCGCCCCCCCGTAGTAGCTGGAGAACGGGGGACACAACGGCAGGTTGCCGATCAGTCTCGGCCTTGTCACATCACTGACATCAAGGATGATGAGCCCTTGGCCGGAGTAGCCGCAGTATGCGACACCGTCGCGCACGAACGGAGGTCCATGCAGCCAAGCTTTGGCCATGAATTCCGGTGTGTGTGGGTCAGAGGGATTGAAGCCGCGTCCCACATAGCCGTCAGCGTACTGCCCAGGCCACCACCACCGGCCAACCTCTCTAGGGTTGGTGGGGCTGCTGATGTCGACTATGCGGTAAATAAGGCCTTCAAAACCTCTCGTTTCAGCCGAAGCATGAACTAACGGGCCGCCCTCATACATGAAGCGGTGAACGCCATTCGAGTTGGGCACTCCGCAGTCCCACTCGCCGAGGTATCTGGGATTCTCGGGGTCGTCCTTCAGGCTGAAGATCATGATGCCCTGTTTGCACTTCTCAGGAGGCAGAATAGGTTTGGGGGGCATGCCGGGGACATACGGGCCGCCGCCGCTTGCCATAGCAATCACTAGCGTATCGTCGGCGACCTGAATCTTCAGACAAGTTGACCCTGGGTATCCTGCCGGGTCGAAGGCTTGAACGCGCTTGATGAAGATGGGGTCCGCTGCATCGGTGACATCCAAGATGCCGAAGCCGGGTCCCAGGGTCCCGTAGAGGTAGTACTTTCCGTTCGTCGTCCCGTACAGCTGAGTCTGGAAGAATTCGCCACCGTCAATGTCGTCATACGCGATGTATTCCAGATTCTTTATGTAGCCAGGATTCTTCTCTCCCCTTGAATAGAAGGGTAATACCATACCCCTCACTCCTCCCACTCCATACGATCAGGGCAGATAGTCTGCGTTCGCGTGTTAACGATCATCGCCCACGACTTCCTCGAGCTGAGAGCCCTATTGACGCTTGTCCTCGTCGTCACGGACGATCGGGGCTCGGCAGGGCTTTCCAGACATTCTCAGGCCCTCCGGGTCGGGATGCTGGATCTGCTCCCGCGGGATGAAGGGCACGCTGTCAGCAGCGCGGTTTCCGAAGATATCCGGTCGGCCTTCGGGGAACATGCGCGCGTAGGGCACTGGCAACTTGTAAAGCTTGGCCGCGGTGCCGCCCATGATGAGGTTGATCTCATCCTGGGTCAGCCAGTCACCCACACGGTCTATCGTGCGAAGACCCCAGCCATAGAAGTCGGGCTGGTAGGTGGGAACAGCCGGCCAGTCCTTGTAGCCGAACATCATGAGCGACATGTGAGTGCGGTACTCAAGGGCCTTGGGTTTGGGTCCCCACTTCTCCACCCCCCGGCGCACGATGTGTTGCGGTACGTTACCGTAGTCATGGCCCCAGGTGAGGTGATCGGCCGACGCCCCCACCTCGAATGCCACTTCGAACTGCTTCTCGCTCCAGCCTCCCGTCTCCATGTAGACGTTGGGCAGTCCGGCGACCACGCTGTACATTTCTCTAATGGCGTCTAGGCCCCGGGTCCACTCGTCTTCCACGCAGCCGTGGGTCTGCACGATCTTGGCTTTGGGGTTGTCCACCGAGATCCGGGCCAACAGTTCGGTGAGGGTCCAGCGGCCTTTGCGTTGGAAGATAAACTGATCGTGGCACAGCACCGGAACGTCATACTTAACCCCCAGTTCACAGAGGGCCCCCCACTCTTCCACCCGCTCCTCGAAGCTGACCGGACCCTCGGCCCCGGGAACCTGCAGGTGTCGGGCGTAGGCCCCTGGTGCGAACTCGCCGATGCCCACGAACCAGCCGGTCTTCAGCGCTTCTTCAACCTCGGCAAGGGCCGCGGCGAAGCTCCAGGGCCTTTCCCCTCGCATCGCGCTGAGAATTGTCTTTTGGTCGCTGCAACAGGCCCGGAACCTATCGGGGAAACGTTTGACCAGCTTGGCCTGGGTCTCGTTGAGGGTACCGGAGATGCTCGGCAGCAGCACGGCCATGTCAACGCCGTAGCGGTCCATGTCGTAGAGCGTGAGGAAGCAGTTGTCGAAAGGGGCAAGCTCGTCGGCCAGACCGGTCCACTCTTCGTGTTCTGCCTTGGCCCACCCTGCCTCGGTAGCCGGCTGATAGAGCGTGGTGATGTGACAGTGCGTGTCGACGACGTACCGGGCAATGCTTCTTCTCATCAAACCAACCTCCACGAATTCAGCGCATCTAGCGGAACCTGATCTTCTGTACCGTCAAGTCCTGTTCCACCGTGACAAAACAGGATTGGACGGTCCGTCCGTCGGCAAGCTCTACTGCACAGGCTCCGCAGCCCCCGTAGCCTCCGCAACGTCCGACGACGAACCCGATGCTTTCCAGAGCTCGAAGCAGAATCGTTCCCGCCGGTACCTCAAGTCTCGCGACTTCGGAACCTGTCCGGTCGAGACAGGTGATCGTTACCGGCGGCCGCCGATCACCGGTTTCATCCTGGCCTCTGTCCGGCTCGGCCACTGTCCCTCAGCGTACGTATAGGTCCGGGCGCCCATGAGCGAACATCTCGTCGATGGGCATGGGGGTCGGTAGGTTATAGATGCGGGCGGCATTGCCGCCTACGATCAGGTTGATCTGGTCCTGGGTGGCAAGGTTCATGTCCTTTAACCGATGGATCTGGTGGGTCGCCCACCCATACCAGTCCGGGGCGTAGGGCAGCTCTCGTGG
This sequence comes from uncultured Actinomycetota bacterium, assembly GCA_963843515.1. Lineage (GTDB taxonomy): Bacteria > Actinomycetota > Thermoleophilia > RBG-16-64-13 > RBG-16-64-13 > CAIQPS01. Next base: position 24,042 of record CAWJKH010000006.1, on the reverse strand, counting down.
AGAGTTGTCATCTGGCCACGTGGTGCGGTTGTAGAAGACCTGATGCTCGTTCAGGTATTTGGCAGCCGGCCGCAAGGCGTGGTGCATCCAGATGCGGCTTCCGGTGTCGCCCCCACCCCAGATGAGCCGCTTGCAGGTCACATTTTGATCCCAAATCGCCATCTCGTAGAACTCGGCCTTCCAGTAGCCGGTCTCCAGGTATACGTTGTTGAAACTACTGGCGAACTGGATGGCTTCACGCACCTCGTTCTCCGCCTGCCCACCGCCATGGTTAATGAGCACCTTCAGCTCCGGGTACCGGGAACAAGTCATGCCCAGCACGTCAAAAGCTTCGCTAGGTCGGATGCCCATCATCATGCTGCCCCAGCCGTGATACTCATGAAAGTGCGCGACCAGGTCGTGCTTGATCGCCAGTTCCGCGATGCCGGCCCACTCCTCGCAGCGCTGCTGGTACGACGGGGCCTTCCGGATGGTGCCCATCGAGCCGGGGGCGAACTCACCGATGCCCACATACACCCCAGGATTCTCGGTGACGGCGTCGTCAATCTCCTTTATCGCCGCCTCGATGGTCCAATCGACCTCTCCCCGGGCCGCCCTGATGCGCTGTGTAGTGTCCATGACACAACTGCGGAAGCGGGTCGGATGCTTTTTGGCCATGTCCCCATACAGCTCTTTGGTAGTACCGGTGAAGCTGGGAAGCAGGATGCCCATGTCGATGCCGTAGGCATCCATATCGAACAGCGCCCAGTCAGAGCTGTCATCGGGTATTACCTCCGCAAAGATGCCGTGGTCCGGGTTGGCGTGAGGAGCATGAGCGTCCTTCTTCCCTGAGTGGATGTGGCCGTCTACGACCCATCTACCGATCTTGGTCATTTTCTTCCCCTTTCCCCGACTGCTCTTTCAGCCGCCTGCGTTACCGTATATAAAGATCAGGTCGCCCGTGGGCGAACATCTCGTCGATGGGCATGGGGGCCGGTAGGTTGTAGATGCGGGCGGCATTGCCGCCCACGATCAGGTTGATCTGGTCCTGAGTGGCAAGATTCATGTCCTTCAGGCGATGGATCTGATGGGTCGCCCATCCATACCAATCCGGGGCGTAGGACAGCTCCTGTGGGGAGTTGTCGTCCGGCCACGTGGTCCGGTTGTAGAAGACCTGGTGCTCGTTGAGGTACTTCGCCGCCGGCCTGAGGGCGTGGTGCATCCAGATCCGGCTTCCCGTGTCACCCCCGCCCCAGATGAGCCGCTTGCAGGTCACATTCTGGTCCCAAATCGCCATCTCGTAGAACTCGGCCTTCCAGTAACCGGTTTCGAGATAGACGTTGTTGAAGGAGCTCGCGAAGTGAACCGCCTCCCGAACCTCGTTTTCCGACTGGCCTCCACCGTGGCTGATTAGCACCTTGAGCTCGGGGTACCGGCTGCAAGTCATGCCGAGAATGTCGAAGGCTTGACTGGGCCTGATACCCGTCATCATGCCGCCCCAGCCTCCGTACTCATGAAAGTGCACCACCAGGTCGTGTTTGATGGCGAGCTCGGCGATGGCCGCCCACTCCTCGCAGCGTTGCTCGAAGGAGGGCGCCTTCCGGATGGTCCCCATGCAGCCGGGTGCGAACTCACCGATGCCCACGTACACCCCGGGGTTCTCCGTGACGGCGTCATCGATCTCCTTGATGGCCGCCTCGATCGTCCACTTGACCTCTCCCCGGGCCGCCTTGATCCGCTGAGTGGTGTCCATGATGCAGGTGCGGAACCGGGTGGGATGCTTCCTCACCATGTCCCCGTATAGCTCCTTGGTGGTACCCGTGAAGCTGGGAAGCAGGATGCCGATGTCGACTCCATAGGCATCCATGTCCATCAACGCCCAATCCGAGCTGTCGACGCCGACCACCTCACCACCGGCGAACGTCGCGAGTCCGGCCTTGGCGGCCGGTGTCTGTTCGCCATCCGCCTTCGGCGCCTTCGCGTCCTTCTTGCCACAGTGAATGTGGCCGTCCACCACCCATCGGCCGATCTTCATCGCGCGTCCTCTCTCCGCACTGCCGTTCGAACCCCCCGCTGCTCGACGAGGAGACAATCGCCTAAATGCCCAGGTACGCTTTCTTGACAATGTCGTTGCGCGCCACTTCGCTCGCAGGCCCTTCCAGGACGATAGCGCCAGTCTCGAGGACGTACGCCCGATCTGACAGGGCGAGCGCCATAGTCGCGTTCTGCTCCACGAGGAGGACGCTTAGGCCTGCCTTCCGTATGTCGACTATGATCTGACCGACCATCTCGACCATCATCGGCGAGAGCCCCATGCTCGGCTCGTCCATCAGCAGGAGCTTCGGGTTGCTCATGAGGGCACGGGCCACCGCGAGCATCTGCTGCTCCCCACCGCTCAGGCTCTCCGCTAACTGCTTGCCGCGCTCCTTAAGGATGGGGAAGTGCTCGTACATCCTCTCGACATCTCGCCTGACCTCTTCCTTGTTCTTACGCAGGTAAGCGCCCATGCGGAGGTTGTCGGTAACGGTCATCGGGCCGAACACGATCCGGCCCTCCGGCACGTGGCCTATTCCTTTCTTAACCAGCTGGTGGCCGGGGAGTTGATCGATACGCTCGCCCTCGAACACAATCTCGCCCGAGTCGATTCGCTTGAGCGCCGAGATACTTCTGAGCAGGGTCGTCTTTCCAGCGCCGTTTGCCCCGATGAGAGAGACTACCTCTCCATCCTCGACTCCCAGGCTGATGCCCTTCAAGGCCTGGGCCTTGCCGTAGCTCACGACCAGGTCTCTTATCTCAAGCAGCATCGAACGTTCCCTTGCCGAGATAGGCTGCACACACCTCAGGATCGTTGCAGACCACCTCGGCTGCGCCTTCCGCGATTTTCTCGCCGTAGTTCAGTACGACCAGCCGGTCGCAAACGTCGGTGACGACCCTCATGTGGTGCTCCACAAGCATGATCGTCACCCCACGGTCCCGGATACCGCGGATTATCTGAACCATCTCCTTCGACTCCGCGGGGTTCATCCCGGTGACTGGCTCGTCCAGGAGTAACAGACGCGGGTTGGTGGCGAGGGTGATGCCGACACTGAGCAACCGCTGGTGTCCGTGAGACAGGTTCGCGGCTAGTTCATCTTTGAGGTGGGACAACCTTACGAACTCGAGAATCTCCAAGGCGTGCGCCTTGAAGACTTCCTCCTCGGCTCGTGCCTTCCTGGTGTAGAAGACACTCGCGGGCAGGCCGACTGATCGCGTGCGGTGAAAGCCGACGATGACGTTCTCGAGCACGGAGATGTTGTCGAAGAGGAGGGAATGCTGGAACAAGCGCGCGATGCCGAGCGACGCTACGGAGTGGGCGGGCAAGCCGATAACCGTCCTGCCATCGAACACGATGTCTCCCTTGGTCGGCTTCTGGAAGCCGCTGATCATGCTAAAAACGGTGGATTTGCCCGCCCCGTTAGGCCCAATCAAACCGAGGATCTCTCGGTCATACACCTCCATGTCGAGGTCCTTGACGGCCAGCAGACCGCCGAACCGTTTTGTGAGGCCGCTTGTGACGAGGATGGAGCTCATGGCTCGGCCCCCGGCTCACGATCGATCGGCGATCCTGGAACCAGGCCGGTCGAATTTGGGCCCGCCGGTACCACCGGGCGCTGACTTGGCGTGGCCCGCCCGATCGCCCTGGCGAATATCCTTATCGCGTCGGATGACTTGCGGCCCTGGAAAAGGCCCATGATTCCCTGAGGGATGAAGATCAAAATCAGGATGATCAGCGCGCCGGTGATCATGGGCTCGAACCCCTTTGTGCCTCTGAGAGCTTCGGGGACGATGGTCAGAATTGCCGCGCCTATGATGGGGCCAAGTATCGGAGAGCCTACGCCGCCGAGAATCGCGTACATCTGTACGTAGATGACCTTGAAAGGCCCATAGGATCCCGGCTGGATGTTTGTCGAGTAGACAGCGAAGAAGACGCCCATCAGGGCCGCCATCGCAGAGACGATGACAAAGCCCAGTAGTCGGTAGCGAAACGGATTGACTCCGACGGACTGAGCAAGGTTCGTGCTGAGCCCGAGGGCCCTCCAGGCCCGCCCGGTCCACGCGCGGTACAGAGCAAGGATGCAGACGACCACGATGATCGCGAAGACGAGCAGCAGGTAATAGTAGGAGCGCACCGAACCGAAAGTAATCTCGGCCCCCCCGGGGAGAGGGATAGCACCAGGCGCCGGTATGCGGATGAGCCCCACGTAGCCGCCGAACACTTTGAAAGTGCCGAAGATCAGAGGCACCATGAAGGCGAAGATCAGCGTTGGCATGATGAAGCCTAGACCGGAGTAACGGGAGACGATCGCCCCGAATGCCAGGGCGATCAGCGCTGCTATGGCGATCGACGCAGGCAGTGCCACCCAAAACGATAGACCGAGCTTCAAGGTGAGCATCGCGGCTGAGTAGGCGCCGATCCCCCAGAAGGCGGCAGTAGACATGTTGAGAAGGCCCGCGCGCAGCAGCACGATGAATGTCATCGCCAGCACGGAGTTCATTACGATGAGGACGAGCAGATGAAGGTAGTAGTCGCTCGGCATAAGCAGCGGGAGAACGACGACGGCCGCAAGGAACGCGCCGCTGAGGGACCATCGCCACGCATTAGACACGGCCGATCTCCTCGATGTTCTTGCCCAGTATTCCGCCGGGCTTGAACAGCAGGATGACAAGGATGACAGCAAAGAAGAGGATCTGGGCCTGACCGCTACCTACGAAATACTGGCCGTAGCTCAAACTCATCCCGAATATCAGGCCCCCAAGAATAGCTCCGGCCATGCTTCCGATGCCGCCGAGCATGACGACCAGCATGACCAGAAAGCCGTTCTGCCCCATTGTCACTTCGACCCCGAAGATGGGCGCCATTATCGCCCCCGCAAAACCGGCCAGAGCACAGCCAATGATGACGGCTATGAGGAACATTCTGTCCGAGTTGACCCCTTGAAGCGTCGCCACGTCGGACCGAAAAGACACCGCCCGCATCGCCCGTCCGACCCGGCTTTTGCGCAGCATAAGGTGGAGCAGGATCAGCACCGCGACGCTGATACCGATGACCACCACCTTTTCAGTAGGAATCCTTATTCCGCGCACCTCAACCACGGACGAGAAGACTGTGGGAACACTCCGCGATGCGGTGCCAAAGAACAGCAAGGCGGCCTGGCCGAGGATGAGCATGAGCCCCACGCCGGCGATGATGTTCGTCAAGAACTGGTTCCGGCGGTACTGAAGCGGGCGGAATACGATCAGGTAGCTCAGGCCCCCAAGTACCGCGGTGGCGACGACCGCGATTGGGACTGCAATGAAGTACTGCGCTCGGGCCGAGGTCTCCAGATACCAGACACCAAACGCGCCGAGCATGTAGAACTGGCCGAACGCGATGAAAATGATGTTCGGAACGGCCATGACCAAGTTGAATCCCGAAGACATCAACGTGTAGACCAGCCCGATGGACAGGCCGTCCACAAAGAGCTGAATCAGCGTCTTCCCCATGGGGTGGTTCCTCCAAGGTCACCAGACTCGCGCGGAGCGCGGAACGAGGGGCTGGGGACCCAGGGACAGTTTCCCCTGGCCCCCAGCCCTTTGCGGTTAGGGAATCACCACCCGAAGGTCTTCTTGTTGTAGTCGTACGCCTGGTCGAGACTGACCTCATCCACGACCTTCCATTCGAGGTTCTCGACGATCCCCATCGTCGCGCCCCAAAGAGCGTCGACGGCAAGCGGGTTGTTGAGGTCAGGCCGCGGCACCATTCGTCCGAAGCCGTACGCGCTCTCGAAGTCCATGCCCTTGTGAATCAGGTCCGCAATGGCATTGGCATCCAGCGTTCCGGCCTTCTGGAGGGCGGCCTTTAGGAGATACCAGCTGTTCACATGCAAGACTGCCGGGTAGTCCCATTTCCCCATGGAAGCGGTATAGACTTCCTTCAGGTGGGCGGCTTCTGCCGGCGGGTTCGGCAGGTCCTGTTGAGCCCAGCACGAGGTGACCCCTTCGAAATTCTCCATGGGCACTACCATGGTCGACGACCCAGGGGAGAATCCAACGGTGATCCACCGAGAACCAGTGAATCCTGCCTCACGCATCGCCTTGTGAAGCTGCCCGTCCGAAACCGGGCCGCCCGCGCACGTCGAGAACGCTTCACCGCCGCTGTCGACGAGGGTGGTCGCGATTGCGCTGAAGTCCGTCGTGCCTCCCGGGTAGAGGACCTCTTTCGTCACCGTCTGGCCCCACGCTTTGGTCAAGGCCACGACCTTGTTCGCTTCCTCGTTGCCCTGCAGATTGTCGGGATGCGAAGCCATCACCTTCTTGATGTTGGGATACTTCTCTGTGCACCAGCCCCAAATAACGGCCGGCTGCAGGTTCAGATAGCCTGCCTGGAAGGTCAGCTTATTCACCGGCTTCAGAATCTCCGGCGACGGACTAACGCTGACCACCAGAGTACCGGCAGCCTCGGTCAAGGGCTGCCAGTAGTCGGTGCTTTCATCGCCCATGATGAAAGCCACCTTGTCCTCGTTCAGCAAGCGCTGTACGGCGGACCGGCTGGTTTCCGAATCCCGCTTGCCGTCGTACATAATCACGTCGACTTGGTAGCTCTTGTCGCCGACCTTGAGCCCGCCGTTCGTGTTGAGATCCGGTATGAGGGCTTCCATCTGGTGCTGCCACATGACGTGAAGCGGGAAGGAGTAATCGAGGATCATGCCCAGCTTCAGCTGGTCACCCGCAGCCGACGCAGACGTTGTGACCGTCCCTCCCGCGGTGGTCGTAGTGCCTCCCGCGGTCGTGGCTGTTCCTCCCGCGGTCGTTGTCGTTGTGGTCTCGTCGCCGCAGGCGGCGAGACCGCCGAGGCCGAGGCCCAGGCCTATGGCAGCGCCAGCCGCTCCGGCCAGCTTTAGGAAATCGCGACGACTGACAGAACTTCCGTCCATGAAGACCTCCCCCTAACTAGTCTTGCTTTATCAAGTCGATCCGAGCCACTTGCCTTTCCCTCATGCGTTCCCCTCCCTGTCACGTCCGCCGGAACTTCGGTGGGATAAAAATGTCGGTGCGATCCTTTTCGGGCACCGATTCGAGCCAGTGGATGCCCCAATGGTCGGGCCGTCCGCTCATGAACATGCGGTCATGGGGAACCGGAAGATTCCACAATCGCACCGCGTTGCCTCCGAGGATAAGGTTGATTTCGTCCTGCGTTATGAAGTCACGGAGCTTGTCGATTTGATGCAGTTCCCATCCCCACCAGTCGGTCTGGTACGTCGGCACCTTAGGCCAATCATGCATCGCAGTGGTGAAGCTCGGTGGGTCGCCCCCGGGGTTCGCCACGATGTATTGCGGGACATGACCGTAGTCGGCCCCCCAAATAAGCTGGCTGATCCTGATGTTGGGGTCCTTGAGCGCATAGAGGTAATACTCCGCCGGCCAGTTCCCGGTCTCAAGGTAGATGTTCTTGCCCGAGCATACGGCCAGGGCCTTGCGGATGACCGAGGCTCCCTGGGTGTACGAGCCAATCGAGTAGCCACCGTGGCAAAGGATAATCGGAACCTCAGGGTACTCCCTGGCGATGCGCGCGAGAAGTTGGTACGGATCCCAGTAGTACGGCATGGTGAAGTCGTGAAAGTCGACCGTCACCTCGTACTTCTCCGCCAACTCCATGAAGACCCGGTACTCGTTGAGTCTTTCTTCGAATGTGTACACCTTCCTGGGGTCCCAGTCCATCGGAATGAACTCGCCGATGCCGATGAACATGCCGGTCTTGAGTGCCGCTTCCACTTCTTCAGCCGCGGCATCGAGCGACCAGCTCGCCTCACCCCGCGCAATCTTTAGCTTGGTCGTCTGGTCCGCACAGAAGGCCCGGAACTTGTCGGGGTTCTTTCTGACGAGGTCGGCCTGATACTCGTTGGTGGTGCCCTGCATGCTGGGTTTGAGCAGGCACATGTCTACGCCATAGCGTTCCATGTCGTAGAGGCACAGGGGCGAGTTGTCATAGTGGATCACCTCACCGGCATCCGGCGTCATGGGCAGCCCCGTCCAGTCGTCACCTGCGTCGCCCTTCGGCTTGTAGAGGGTGGTTATGTGTGCGTGCGTCTCGACGACGAATCGGCCTGCGGCTCTCATCGCACTCGCCTCTCCTTCTCGGGGTTTCGGCCACCGAGGGCTGCCTGGGCGGCCCGCTCGCTGATTGAACCTGAATTGTTGCCATATAGGCAACGACGTGTTTGATTGGTGATACAGTAAACGCGGGGAGAGCCTCAAGTCAATAGCTGCCGAGAAGTCTCGGTATCATCTCGAAGGTATTGTCCGCGACAGATGACGGGGGAACGACCGACGTGAAAATGGACGGCGGCGAAATGGGCGGCACCAAGGGCGGACGATTGGTCCAGTCCCTCTCGCGTGGCCTTGGCATTCTGAGCCAATTCACAGCCGAATCGCCCAGTTTAAGCCTGGGTGACCTCAGCCGACGAACGGGGATTCACAGAGCCACCGTCTATCGTTTCGCTCGAACTTTGGAAGTAGAGGGCTTTCTGACCTACGACCCAGACGGGGGCCTCTACAGTGTCGGACCGTCCTGGGCCACAGCCCTCTATTCCCTCGGGGGCGACACGGTCCTTGCTGAAATACTGAACGACGACATGCACGCCCTCTCGGAGGCCACGAGGGAGACGGTGTCGCTGGCCACCCGGAGGGGTGATCAGACCCACATCATTTCAATCACCTACTCGACCAGGCTCAACCAACCCCGGCTGCCAGGGGCCAGTCTCGTTCCGCTCAGCGAACTGTGGAATGTGCACTCCAAAATCCACCTCGCTTATGCCAGCGAGGATACGCGGCAGCGGATGCTCGCCATACCTGCTCGTCGCTATACGGATAAGACCGTAACCGACCGAAAGGCGATAGCGGCGACCCTCGCGAAAGTCTTGGCGGAGGGAGTTGCGTACGATTTCGAGGAACATCAGCCCGGCGTCTGCGCGGTAGCCGTTCCCATAATCGTGAGGGGCGACGTCGTTCTCGCATTGGGCCTCGTCACCCGGGTGGATCGCTTCACCGACGCCGACGTAGAGCGGTTCACTGGTGAGCTGAAGGCCGCAGCCGCGTTGATGGGGGATCGTTTGGGACGGGCCACGCTCGCCTGGCGGAACACCGATCCGCAATAGCGGCGGACCTGGGAGGCGGGGAGGACGAAGCGTGTCGGGAAGCGAGTCGACGGAGATGTGACTGGGGCCTGGCCCTATCCCTTAGAGTACGGTGCGAGACGCGGGCCGAGTACGACGTGCTCGTCATCGGGGGCGGGATCGCCGGCTGCCACGCGGCAATCAACGCGGCTCGGCGCGGAGCAAGCGTCGCAATCCTCGACAAAGGGGCCGATCATCCGGAGTGGCTCCGGTGGAGGCGGGCGTCGATCACTGGCACGCGGCCTGTCTCAATCCCTGCTGCCAAGTGACACCCGATGACCTGGCCGAGTTCGTGCAGAAGTCGCCGTACCGGCAGACGACCGAGTACGGCAACGCCATCACCTGCTTCCATCCTGGGCACGCGAGAGCTACGACACTCTGCTCGATCTCGAGCGCATGGGCGTGACCATCACGGGACGTCGACGACGAGTTCGCCGGCTCCGAGTTCCGGGACGAGCAGAGCAAGCTGCTGTTCGCCTATGACTACCAGGGCCGGCACTGCATCCGGGTGCAGGGATGGGGCGTCAAGCCGGCCCTCCATCGCGAGTTGAAGCGGCTGAAGGTGACGATCTACGATCGGTGATGGGCACCAGCCTTCTGACCGAGGGCGGGCGTCAAGGGGTCGCGAGTGGTCGGGGCGACGGCGCTCAACGTCCGCACTGGCCGGTTCTACGTCTTCCTGGCCAAGTCCACGGTGCTTGCCACCGCCAGACCGTTCCGCCTCTGGGTCTTCTCCACCGAACTGCAGGGCCTGGCGTCCAGCTTCTTCGACCCCAACTGCGCCGGCGACGGCTGCGCCATGGCCTGGAGAGCCGGCGCCGAACTGACCCTCCTCGAGCAGAGCGTCCCGCTTCAGCGGAGCCTTCCGCTCACGTCCCGTACGGCACCGGTAACGCGCACAACTCCTGGTACGCCTGCAACATCGTCGACAGCGAACGGCCGGGAGGTGCCCGTGGGCCGACCGAGACGGGCGGATCCTTCATACGCTCGCCGAACGATACCGGCCCGCGGCCGGTCAGAAGTTCTTCCTCTCTTGCCCGGACGTACCCTACGAGTACCGGGGCCCAGCGTCTGATCCCCGACCTCCCGGAGCGCATCCGTCGACGGTGAGTTCGAGCTCCCGCTGTACGCCGACCTGCCCGGCATGCCGCCTGATGAGCGGCGAGCCCTGTTCGGGCTCATGATCGGCCACGAGGGCAACACCCGCATCCCCGTCTACGCGGTGTACACCCAGGCGGGCTTCGACCCCGACAAGGACATGCTGCAGGCGAACATCCTGCCCCCCGACGCCTACACCTTCGGCGCCTGGTGGGTCGGCCGTGCCCGCCGCCCCAGTGGAGGGAGGTCGGGACGGCTGGTGAACGGGGGCGGGCTGGTCTTCGACTGGGACCTGACGGACCACGCTACCAGGGCTCTACGCGGCCGGCGAGCAGCTGGCCTGCGGCGCCAACCACGCGGCCTCGTCGACGACCGGTCGCTACGCCGGCCGGAAGGCGGCCGAGTATGCGCTCGGGCGCCTGCTCCCGAGGCCCGCGAGGCGCAGATCGAAGCAGAGAAACGCCGGGTCTACGCAGCCGGTCGAACCGCGCGAGCGGCTTGGGCTGGAAGGAAGTGCAGGCCGGTCTCTGCCGGATCATGCAGGACTACTGCGGTGAGTACCGGAGTCAGGAGACGCTGCGAACTCGGCCTGGAGTGGCTGCGAGAGCATCGAAGACAGCGAGCTCGTCGGCCCTGCACGCGCGCAACCCGCACGAGCTCATGCGCTACCCTGGAGGTGCGGCGTGCGACTCGAGGTGGGCCGAGCCATGATGCATGCCTCTCTGGCGCGCAAGGCCAGCAGCGAGCTCTGGGCTTCAAGAGGATCGACTACCCGGAGATGGACCCGCCCGAGTGGGACAAGCTGCATCGGCCATCAGGAGGCGAGGAGACGAGGTGATCACGAGAGATCTGCCGTGCGACTATCCCCTGCTTCCTCCGTACGACTCCTACTGCGAGCAGAACTACCTTGAGCACTGCGGCGCTGTGAGAGAGAACCGATCATGGACGCCAGATGGTCAACAACCCGGCGACGCCCTGCCGGGCGATCACGATAGACCCAACCTTGCTGCACCGGCTGTAACACGTGCGTCGACGTATGCCGGTCGGATGTGCTTGGTGCCCAACGAGAACGCGGGCAGGACCGCCGATTCTCCTCTACCCCGACGAATGCTGGTTCTGCGGGTGCTGTGTAGGCCACTGCCCGACCCCGGGGGCGATCTCGATGAACCACCCACTCAGCCAGCGAGCCGGGCTGGAAGCGGAAGGAGACGGGCGAGTTCTTCCGCATCGGCATGAAGGACCCGCCGCCACCCTACACCGTCCGCCGGTGGGCGGATGGTGAAAGACAGATGGCCCAGAGCCAAGGAGGCGACCACATGGCGGGCAAGCTCTGCAGGGTGACCAAGGACAGCATCTGGCTAACCGAGATCGCCAATCACGAGGGCTACCGCCTCACCCCCATGGTCAACCCGAAGCTGTGCCCGGGAGCGCAGATCGAGTTCTACGTCGGCGAGTTCCAGCCCGGGGATAGGCCGTGCCCTGGACCACGCCCACGACGAGCGAGGACCACGTGTTCTACGTTCTCTCGGGACGAGCGACCGCCAAGGTCGGCGACGAGGTGCACACTCTCGAACCTGGGGACGCGCTCTGGGTGCCCAAGGGAGAGGTCCACAACTTCGATGTCATCGGCGGTGAGACCTTCCGCGTCATCGCCATCTTCGCACCTGCGCGCGGCGCGTGAGACAGATCGTCATGGCTAACCGGGAAGAAAGGACCATCGTCCGGGACATGTGTTTTCTCGGCGCGTCCTGGGGCGGCAACGCCTGCATGGTAGACGTGAAGGACGGCAAGGTCATCCGCATCCGTCCTGCGCGCTTCTATGATAAGTACTCCAAAGACGAGGTCAAGCCCTGGGTCATGCACGCTCGTGGCAAGACCTTCGATCCGGGAGAGAAGACCCTTCCGCCCCCGCTCTCCCTCTGCTACAAGAAGCGGGTCTTTTCCCCGGCCCGCGTTCGCTTCCCTGTGAAGCGCGTGGACTTCGATCACAGGGGGGCGCCGGGTTCGACGGGCCCAGGCGGCCGCAATATCCAAAACCGCGGCACCAGCAAGTATGTGCGCATTAGCTGGGACGAGGCCCTCGATATTGTCACCAGCGAGATGCTCCGCGTCAAGGAAACCTACGGAGCCACAGCCATTCTGTATCAGAACGACCAGCACGGCGAGAACAAGACGGTCCACGGGCCCCACGGCTGCGGCCGCAAGTTGCTGGGCCTGTTCGGCGGCTACACCCACCAGGTGCGCAATCCCGATAGTTGGGAAGGCTGGTACTGGGGCGCGAAGCACGTGTGGGGATGCGAGTTCATCGGCCAGCAACTGCCACAGAAGAACCTTCTCTACGACATCTCCAAGAACGCCGAACTCCTCCTGTTCTGGGGTTGCGACCAGGAGACCACCACCTGGGGCTGGGGCGGCCAACTCCCCAGCCGGCTGAGCTACTGGTGGTCGGAACTGGGCATCAAGCAGATCTATATCGCGCCCGACCTCAACTATGCCGCCGCCGTCCACGCCGACCGCTGGATCCCCATACTCCCCAACACCGATGCTGCCCTCTACCTGGCTATCGCGCATGAGTGGTTCAAGAACGGCACTTATGACCAGGAATACCTAGAGACCCACGCCTTCGGCGTCGAGAAGCTCGAGGCCTACGTCATGGGCGACGAGGACGGGGTGCCCAAGAGCCCCGAGTGGGCGGCGCCGATCACCGGCGTCCCCGCCCGCATCATCAAGGCCCTGGCCGCCGAATGGGCCTCCAAGCGCACCACGGTAGTCATCGGCAACGGCGGGCCCGGCATCCGCGGCCCGTACGCGACCGAGCCGGCACGCCTGCAGGTGCTCTGCCTGGCCATGCAGGGCCTGGGCAAACCGGGCTGCAACCAGGCCAAGATGATTGAGTGGGCGCTGGGAGCCGACCCGGAGAACCAGGCTGCGCCCAAGCCATCGGTGTCACTGAGCTTGGATGCGGCCTATCGCGGCAATGGGCCGCCGGAGTTCGGTCGCGACTCCTGCGTCCCCAAGACCCTAGTGCCTAAGCTGATCCTCGAGGGCGAGGGTACCTGGTACGGCAACCGGTACGGGATGCGCAGTGAGCGCGACGACCAGTTCATCCAGTACAAGTACCCGGCCGAGGGTGCCTCCAAGATCCACATGATCTGGACCGACTCTCCTTCCTGGATCACCTGCTGGAACGACGGCAACAACTTCATCCGGGCTCTACGGCACCCAGATATCGAGTTCGTTTTCTGCCAGCACCCGTGGATCGAAAACGACGCCCTCTTTGCCGACGTCATCCTGCCGGTCAACACCAAGCTGGAGGAGGACGACATCGGCTCCGACATCTTCAGCGGGCAGATGGACTGGCTCTTCCCCGAGCCGCGTTGCATGGAGTCGCTCGGCGAATCGTGCAGCGACTATGAAGTGGTGTGCAAGATCGCCGAGCGCCTGGGGATGCTCGAGGAATACACCGGAGGGATGTCCATCCCCGAGATCATCAAGCTGGGCTGGGAGAAATCCGGGTCGGCCCACAAAATCTCCTGGGAGGAGCTCAACGAGAAGGGCTACTACATCGTCCCACCCGACCCCGAATGGGAGAAGATCCCGGCCGGCCTTGTCGAGTTCTACGAGGACCCCGAGGGACACCCCCTCCAGACGCCCACCGGCAAGCTGGAGTTCTACTCTACCGGCCTGGCCGAGCATTTCCCCGACGACCCCGAGCGGCCACCGGTGCCGCACTGGGTGGCGGAGGGTGAGTCCCACCAGGAAACCCTCGGAACGGAGCGTTCCAGGAAGTATCCGCTACTCGTCTACAGCAACCACCCCCGGTGGGGGGTCCATTCCCAGCACGACGACGTTACCTGGTTTCGGGAACTGGAGACCTGCAAGATCCGAGGGGCCGACGGATATCAGTACCACCCCCTGTGGATGAACCCCAAGGACGCCGCCGCTCGCGGCATCGGTCACGGCGACGTAGTCAGTATCTTCAACGGGCGGGGGACGGTCCTAGCCGCAGCCTACGTGACGCAGCGCGTCATCCCGGGCGCCGTGGGCATCGACCACGGGGCCAAATACGACCCCGTCGTGCCAGGCCAGATCGACCGGGGTGGGGTGATCAACACCATCGTCCCCCGCAACTGCACCTCGAAGAACACCGTGGGGATGGCCGTCTCCGGCTTTCTCGTCGAGGTGGAGAAAGCCGACCTCGAGGGATTGCGGCGCAAGTATCCCGAGGCGTTCGCCCGGGAATGTCACGTGACGGCCGGACCATGCATCGCGGGAATCGTGGATTAGCGTCGCTGACAGAGTGCTGTCTGCGAAGGCGCTGCTGCTGGTCAGCCTCCGACATCGGATAAGTTGCGCGAGTCATCACCGGTCACTGTCCGTTTCAAATCGGCCGGTCGGCCACCCTGCTTCCTCCCCGCTTACGCCCTCTCCCCCACGGGCCCATTTCCGGCCCCGACCCACTGAGAGGACTTCAGCGGTTCGTCGATAAGACTCTAGGCCGACCGGCCATCGAGGTTTGACGGTCCTCCTGGGATAGGCAGTCCCGACGCGATCCGGGGAGTTCGTCACCACAATGTCACCAAGCAAGGCCCTGAACGATGACAGGCCGAGGCGATCGCCGGTCGACAGCCAAACCCTTCAGTTCCGCCTTCGCCTGGCGGTAGTTCTGGACCCTTGGCTTTCAGTCGGTAGCTCGCACCCGGACGATTACAGGGAGCATATCGCAGGACGCCGCCCTGTCTAACTCGGGCTAGGCCACCGGCGTGCCGAGCGCGAAGTAGCGGCCTTGATGCCAGACCAAAGGACCCAGCTTCTCATTTGCCGCGGACGCGACGATCTCCGCTGTGTAAACGCGGTATCCAGCCGCTTTGTGGGACATCACCACCTTGCACTCTAGGCAGGCATACGACCCCGCGATGCGAGGCGCGCCTAGCTTTTCGCTTGGCTCGGTCGCGAGCTTGAACTGCTCGAACTTATCTACGTTGCGACCGTGGGCAGAACCCACGTGACGTACCATCTCAACCTGCTCGGGCGTAGCCAGATTGACGACGAATTCACCGGTCTCCTCGATGAGGTCGTGGGTAAGAAGGTGCTCAGCCACGCTTACGCTGAGCAAAGGCGGGTCTTCGGAGACGAAAACCGCCGTCGCCGTCATGACGTCGCGTCGCTCTCCGGACGCCACAGTCAGAACGACGGCCGCGCAGGGCAGCATGCCTGTGACCGCCGCGCGCTGGTAGTTCATGCCGGCACCCCCTTTGGCAAGTTGTGGACCTCGTACTCTTACCCACCAGACCGCGGACTCACTCCGCAAATCCTCACTTCCCCTGGAAATCCGTAAGGTCCCGAAAGGAGGCTCAAGTGCTGGGCCTGGACGGGCATCGCCGCGGGAGCAGAGCTTCATTCAGCGCGGAATCGAGAAGCTCAGTGGCTCGAAGATGGGGAGAGTGGCTCAGTCGTCGATTGCCTCAACTCCAAGTTGGCTCAGCAGTCGCTCAATGTCCTCGTCGATGGCGCGCCGGAGTCCCTGGTGGGCGTCGGAGATCACCAAGCTGACCCCGGAAAGGCCCCGGGACACGAGCCCGGAGAGGAATCCCCGCCAGAAAGCGTAGTCCTCACTTCTGCACACCTCGAGTCCCAGCACTTCCCGCTCGCCGGTCTCCGCGACGCCGTAGGCGACGACGAGAGCCATGGAGACCACCCGGCCCGAATCATCCCGCACCTTCTCGTAGGTGGCGTCCAGGAAGAGGTAGGGATAGCGGCCGAGAAGCGGCCGGCCGCGGAAGGCCTCCACCTGCTCATCCAGGCGGGCGCAGATGCGGGAGACCTCGCTCTTGGAGACGCCGTCCAAGCCCAGGGCCACGACCAGGTCCTCGACCTTGCGCGTGGAGACGCCTTTCACATAGGCCTCGCAGATCACAGCGAGAAGAGCCTCTTCGCTTCGGCGCCGAGGCTCGAGGAAGCTGGGGAAGTAGCTGCCTTCCCGGAGCTTGGGGATGGGGAGAGAAAGCGAGCCCACCCGGGTGTCCAGGCGCCGCTCCCGATATCCGTTGCGCATGCAGAGACGGTCCTCGGTGCGCCCTCCGAGAGCGGCTCCGGTCTTGGCCTGGACCTCGATCTCCATGAGCTCTCGAAGCACCGAGAGCATGGCTTCCCGGAAGAAGTCGAACTCTCGGCCTCGGCGAGCTTGCTGAGGAGCTCCTTGGGGGTGACAATGGGATCGGCCATCGTTGTGTCCTTCCTGTTGGGTACGGTTGCGAGCCATACCTACGGAAACACACGATGGCTTTTCTCTTCAAGGGAAACGGCATGGTCAGCCGTCTCCTGTTACACCACGTCCAGGGACACTACCCATTCTCATCAACGTCTGCAACAACGGCCGTAGAACGGCCCGGATGCAGGTCGGCGTGAGCGAGAGGAGAAACGTTCGTGGCTCTCGGTCATAGGAGGGTAGAAACGGACCAAGGATTCGTTTCCGGGGAGGTGCTCCGGACTCCGAGTGCGGAGCTCCGTGTCTACCGTGGAATCCCCTACGCGGCCCCGCCGATCGGTGAGTTTAGGTGGAAGCCGCCCCAGGCGACTGTAGCCTGGACCGGAATCAGAGAGTGCAGCCGCTTCTCCGACTCGTGCGCTCAACTGCCGGTGACGTGGTCGGGGTTCAACTTCCTCCATGGGGTTCGTCGAAAACCGGTCAACTTCTTGAAGAAGTGGCTCAGGTTTCGACCGGCGGATGTGGCCCATTATTCAGGCGGCGTTGACGAAAGCGGTTGCAGCCCGCTTTGGCATGGCTGCTCCGGGCAATCGGTGTGGCGGGGTTCGGTCTCCGGCACTGAACCGTGTACCCCCCCACAGCAGTCGAGCAAGCTCCTCACGTCTACCCCGTTTCGGATCGCCGTTCTTTCGGGTAACCGCGGCTAGGGACGCCACGTTCGACATTGGAAGAGGAGCGAATCATATGTTCTACCCATGCAGTCTCGACCTCGGCGACCCGGCCGAACGGAAACAAGGCCTGATCGTTCTCACGCCGGCCGAGTCCAAACGGCTCCTTGCCAAAGCAGTGGTGACCCTGCCCGAGGTCCAGCGGGCATACGTGAAGGGCCGACTTGCCATCACAGCTGGCACCACGAACTGCTTAGTGGTCGAGGAACTCACGGGCGAGAAGATCGAGCCTCACCGCTTCTGCGTCGGCATGAACGCGGCGGGGATGCTGACCATGAGCCTCGAGGAGAGCAGGATATGGGGAAGGTTCTTTCTTAACGGCGAACTCGTGGACACACCCTACCCGGAGTTCATCAAGAGCCTAGGACAAGGAGACGTCATCATCAAGGGCGGCACGGCCGTTGATCCGATGGGGAATGTAGGCGTGCTCATGAGCAACCCGACCGGAGGGGCGGTCGGGGCTATGTTCGGCCCCGCCTCGGCCCAGGGGATCCCCATCGTCGCGCCCGTTGGTCTCGAGAAGTTGATCGAGTCAGTGCCTGATGCCGCAGCCGGGTGGGGTCAGCTCACATTGGACTACGCCATGGGAATCCGAGTGGGCCTAGCGTCGCTGACGAGCCCCCTAGTGCTGACCGAGGTGCAGGCATTGGCCGTGCTTGCCGGGGTTCGCGCACGCCTCGTATCCTCAGGGGGTATAGGCGGAAGCGAGGGGGCGATCGTACTTCTCCTTGACGGTCGGGGAGAGAGCCTCGAGATGGCCATTCGGATCGTGGAAGGCATCAAAGGTGAGCCTAGAATAGAGGTCCCAGCTCACCAGCTGAGCTGAGACTAAGGGGCGCTCCGCGCGTCTACTGTGAAGTGTCGCCCCGACGACGTCCACCTCTTCAACCGAGGCCGTCTTCCAGTCCACCACGCTAACCGTGTCGATGCCACCCATCCACGCTCTCGATGACGAGGGTCGGGAAAGACGAGCGTGGTCGTCCGTGGCCGTGGTGCCCGTCGTCCTCTCCAATTTCAACCTTATGGGGGGGTACAGCCCGACAAGTTCTCAAGTATGTTCCGTGAAGAGATGCACACTCGGCGCAAACATCGCCACGTGTGCCCTCACAGCGGCAAAGAAGCCGACGGAGCCTTGATCGCTGTAAACGAGACGGCCCGCGAAGGGACTTGAACCCCCAACCCGCTGACAGCTCAGCAGTTGTTCGGCCTGGCTGTCACCAAGCGGGAAACGGCGTTCTCTCTGCCGCGGCCGCGACGCCGCGACACCTCACCCGCAGGGCCAGCGACGCCGCCGGCACGCCGCTACTTCCTAAGGCTTATCAGCCACTCCTTGATCTGCTCGTCGGTCCGGTACTTGGCCGGATCGTAACGCTCGTAGTGCGTCATGGACTCGCGATCTCGCACCACCCTTGGCTTCGGCTCCATCGCCGGATGCCCCAGGCCGAGCATGTCGTAGATGCAGTAGCCGTCGGGGACGCCAAGCAGGTCCCTGACCATCGCAGAGGGATAGCTGAACGCCACCGCGCTCGCCCAGTGTGACCCCAGGCCCAAGCTGGTGGCCGCCAGCGTCATGTGGGAGAAAGCAGTCGCTAGGCCGGAGATGAGGTTCTCCTCTCGCCGCTCGACATAGGTAAGCAGCGGGAAGGACCTGCTCACCCGGGGGTCACCGACCACTAGGATGAGCACCGGGCTGGTCTTGAAGACAGGGTCCGAAACCGGACGAGCCGCTGACGCCCAGCGCAGCTCCTCCGGCCGGGTCAGCTCGGCCTGGTGAACCAGATGCTGCATCTCTACAGCCCACAGCGCCATCTGGTCCTTGGTCTTCTGGTCACGGATTACAATGAACTCCCATGGCTGCGAATTCGCACCGGATGGGGCCCAACGGGCCGCCTCGATGACCTTCTGCACGTGCTCCTCGGACACCGGCTCGTCCGTGAACGCCCGGATGCTCCGCCGAGTCTTGACCAGCTCGAGCAGCGCCTCGTAGTCCATGCTTGTCCCCTTTCTCTTCGGCCGTCCATGCAGGCGTCTCTGGCGGCTTCCAAATCCACTGTCGGGCCTCGCCGAGTGCGCCAGGTTGCCGGCCCGCAGCGTCTTCATGATAGATGAACCAGCAAGCGGCACTCACCTGCATCCGCTTGTGGACTTGGACCTTCTGCTCTTCTCCTGGCCTCGTCCACTTTTGGCCGAGCAGTCAAGAGGCGTACAAATCTTACTGCCGGCGAGCAGAGATGTGGCCGCTCCGGGGGGAGATCCCCCTTGCGTTCGTCACGAGACACCGCAGGAATAAGAGCGGCCATTTCCCGGCCCGTTCGGTGGTGTGGTTTCAGACTGCAACCACACCAGGTGGGCCTGGCGAGCCAAAACCGCATCCTCCAGCAGGGCCACTAGACGCCGGGGCAGGGGGCTAAGACATCAACTGCGCCTTATCCTCGACCTCGACCATCGGGGAATTCACGTTTTCAACGATGACCAGCTCGTAGGGCCACTTCGTGCCCTTTCTCCACTGTCCACCAGCCTGAGGCGTCTTGCACACATTGGGAACGGGGCGCTGGGTCCCCTCGGCTACCGGCTGTGTGAAGTCTATAGGACCGTTTAGGGTGTCGAGCTTGGTCTCGAAGACCGCCTTCATGATGGCGTCCTTGCTCTCGACGTCCGGTGTCCGCTTGAGCACATCGGTAGTGACCTCGCCGATGATGTAGTGCATTATCGGTGAGCACCACTGTTCGCCGGTCTTGGCCTCGTAGTCGGCCGCCATCTCATCGCAAGTCATCCCGGTCAGCGAAGACTTGAAGGGGAACTTGCGGTGCCACCAGTTCTCGGTGGTGGCACCCAGGCCGACGTCGCCCATGGCTGCCATTGAGGCCGGGAAGAGAAGGCCCTTGCCGACGCTGACGTACTTCATTTTCAGCCCTTGCTGCACGGCCTGCTTCATGAAGTTGGCAAAATCGGGCGGCACGAGCACGCCGCTCACGATCTCTACGCCGCCGTTCTTGAACTCCGAGATGATGGTGGTGAAGTCCTCCATGCCCACCGGGAATGCGCCGGGATCGACGATCTTGTAGCCCATTGGCTCCAGTGCTTGGGTGAAACCGGTCCTCCACGCGTTCCCGTCCGGGTCGTTGGGCCATAGACCCCCCACGGCCTTGTTGGTCGGATTCTGAGCCCACATCGAGGTGAAGGTCCCAATGACATCCTCGAGTCCCCAGAACATGAGCACGCTCCACTTCCAGCCACCCTCCGGCGGAGTCGCCCGGAAATACCACGGCTGCCAAGGGCAGTCGACCAGGATCCCGGGCACCCCCAAGGTCTCGCACTGATCTGCAACTGGGTTGAGTAGGTCGGGGGATGAGTTCGCGAGAACGATGTCCACGTTCTCGTTAAGGATGAAATCCGCGGCCACCTGAGAGGCCCGGTTGGAGTCGGACTGGTTGTCGACGAAGGAGAGCTGGATCGCGTGGTTCTTGCCGTCCCCACACAGGATCCCGTCTTTCCAGAACTCAAGCAGCAGGTCCTTGGTATAGCGGTTGGGGCCGCCAAAACCGGCAAGTGCTCCGGTTTGGGGAGTGGACCATCCTAACTTGATTGCGCGACCCGTCTCGGCGCCCGCGCTCGCGGTCGTCGTGCTCCGCTGCTGCAGTGGTTGCGGTAGCTCCGGGTGTCGTCGTTGTTGCCCCACCCGCCGCCGTCGTCGTCGTTTCCTCTCCTCCGCACGCAGCCAGCATTCCGCCCAGGCCAGCGCCGGCGCCGATTGTCACTCCCGCCACACCGGTCAGCTTGAGGAATTCGCGGCGGCTGACAAGGGTGCGCTCCTGCTCTGTGTTCTTGCTTTCGTCCACTTCTTCGTCCTCCCCCTGAACTCGGAATGAACCGTCATCCTCCCTAGTTCCTCGAATCCCAAGACAGTTGCCACTCCTGGGCGGGATTCTCGGACTACATCGGCTCTAATGTTGGTGAGCGTACGCTTACATTTCTCGGGACGCAACCCCCTACCGCTCCCTGCGCCAATGGATCGAGCTGCACACCTGCTCCCCGCCCTTTGAGTCAAAGCTCGGGATGCGCGACCCCAGTTTCGGCAAGGGCTTTGGGGCGGCGGGCACCGCGTGTCAAACCCACTGATAACTCATCAGCTGTTTAGGCCTGGAAATCCCGATCCCCGATAGGGCAGTTGGCACGAGCTAAGCAAGCCATCCTGGGATCCTGCTGCCCGACCATCGGAGTGAGACGGCGACAAGGCCTGTTTTCTGCCACAAGTGCAAGCTGCGAGATCTGACGTTCTCCGTGCAAGTATCCGTCTTCCCGGGACAGCCCTGACGCTTTGTGGCGGCCCGCTCTCAGCGGTCCGTCTGAAGCACACAGGCCCCCGCCGACCGAGCTTGGAGACTGCGGAAGGGAACCAACCCCAAGGGTAGCCGCGGCCATTGTCGACACCTAAGGGGCCTTGGTTGCAATGGCTGGAAGGCATTGGCACAAAGGCGGCGCGAGGAGCCGGACTTCGGATCAGACAGTCCTTGCATCCGACGTGAGCCCGAACCGCCCGCTGCCCGCGCATAGAAGAACACCCTCGTGGCTGACTTCTCTTGTCCCACTTGCCGCAGTTCTTGACGGACCCAAGAGGGGCAGCTCGGATTCGAGTCAGGTCTTCTGCGGCATCTTCCACAACGCGAGTACCTTCAGGATGCCTGCAATCACGCCGGCGGCCATTCCGGCAATCACCAAGTTAGCGTAGTCCACCAACGTGCCGAAAGTGGGGTTAGGTTCATACTTGCTGAAAAGAATGGCAGTGGCAGCTCCAGCCACGAGAGCGGCGATGACAAGCACGCCAGCCACGACGGGGCCGGCGGATGGGGGGAGGCGAACCAGTCCATAATCCACCTTTGACGGAGTGATGCCCGGAGAGGGCAGGGGCGACACTTGCGCACCGTGGGCCTCAAGTAGTGCAGTCCGACCATCAGGACTCAAGCCCTCGAGAATCATCTTCCAGAGTTCGTTGACGCGCAGTTCGGCCTGGCTGAGCTCGGATTCGCTCTTGGCCTCATCGAATTGACTCTTGGCCACCCCGTAAGGTTTGCGCAAGTCGGCGGGGTCCCCCATTTCCTTGATCTGCTTATCCGCCCGGTCCAGGGACGCATGCACGTCCTCGGCCCGCTTGAGCAGCGCGAGCTCATCAACAGCGGGCAGGCTTTCGGCCTCTTTGTCGCCGTTATAGAAGTCCGTGATTTTGGGCGGAGCGGCAGCGACCTCACTGGCCTGTTTGTGGAGTGGATGCTCATGCCGATCTTCGCCGCCCTTCAGCGGGGACACATCTAGGGCCTTCTGCAACCTGACCTTGGCCTCTGTATCCTGTTCCAGGCCCACCTCGCTGAGGGTTGAGACGATCTGCCGGAGGGTGGCCAGTGGATATCTCCTTTTTCGTTTCTTGATCCACGCTCCGAGACCGACAATCATCTCGTCGCGGTCGGGCGGCTTCTTCTCATCCAGCTTTCCCAGTTCCTGCTTCAAGAGACCCGCTTGAATGTAGTCCGGGACCCGAGTTTCGACTAAGTAGCTGGCCAGAGCTCCGATGAGGATAGCGACTACGAGCACGACTAATGGTAGATGCCACCAGATATGCCTGACGCCAAGCGTAAGTTTGAGATCGGTGCTGGCTCCCGGGACGGTGCCGACCACCTTGGAGCCTGGACCTGGACCAGCTATCTTAAGGTACCAAACGCTCGTGCCTGCTGGACTTGCGTACCGCAATTCGCCGGCCATTGCCGCTGGAGTCTTAGTCGGGTCCACAACGGTCACCGTCGCAAGGTTATGACCTTGCTCATCGACTAGGGTGACGGCGGTGTCGGCAGTCGGAGCGACTCCATCGGTCAGGACGCGTAGGTACACGGGAGAGTCGCCGTGATCTTGCGCGCGATAATACTCAAGAGCATAGGTGGGAGTAGTAGTACTCGCAGATCCACCAGTATCTGCGAATGCCGGCTGCGCTAGGCAGGAGAGGAACAGGAGCTGTAGCAGAAGAAGGACGCCGCAGCGTGCCGTGCGCCACCCGACGTAGCGCCCAGCGCGGTAGAGCCAAACTGGGGCAGTCTTCTTCATTGAAAGCGGGGTCGGAAGCAACTCCTCGTATTTCATGGCGGCCTCCAAGGCACCATTCGTGGTTGCTTCAGTATCACGACTGCCGCATCCGCACGTCAAGTAGTCTTCGCGAGTAACCATGACCCCGGGGGGCAGGATCAGGCTAGAGGACGGCGGAGGGCCGGGAAAATGTCTGCAGAGTCGCATTCGCCCCGAAGACTCCCATGCTGGCGGGAGGGCAACCATGACGGAAGAGCCCACAAGACGGACTAGAACACGGGCGATCGCCCTGGCAGCGGTCGCTTGCGTTCCCGGCTAGGCGGGAGGTGTTGCCCGGCCGGCCATGACTCGTTGTTTCGTCTCTCTTCTCAGTCATCCCTAGTGTCGAGCCCAGGCGTCAAGCCGAGACAAAGCAGACGCAAAGGCGAGAAGAAGAGTGGCAGACCGTTGGGTCGATTCAGCCCGGGCCCACGAGGCGGTTTGGTCACCGCCGTATCCAGCTTGTCACCGCATCACTAGTTCCCGGCTTCGCAGCCCATTCTGATAACGCTTCTGTTAAGCCTCTTGGCCAAAAGTCAAGCTCGAGCGTTGTGCGTCGGACGCCACGAGTCCTGCGCGTATCGACCTTGGGAGCCTTGGCTGCGCGCCGTTTCCCAGGGGTCGCAGTCCGCAGCCAGAAGTCCAAGGCCGGTTAAGACGGGCTCAGGAGGGGTTTGGAAGCCCCGAGCCACTGATGTAGCGGCGGGCCGCAACATCCGACTTACTGATT
>CAWJKH010000005.1:0-233065 GCA_963843515.1 uncultured Actinomycetota bacterium | reverse complement strand
TGTCCACCGCGCTGTGATAGAGGATCTCGCTCTCGGACTGGAACGTGATCCCAACGGTCTCATTCAGAGGAAGCTGCTTGCCCCGCTTGATGAACATCATCGCATTTTCCGTCCTGTCCGTTTCCCAGAAGCCGCTGGTCTCGCCAGTGGGCGCCTTCTCGGTGAATCGTTTGGTCTCCATGAACTCGACCTGGTATTTGCCATCCGCGGTGCGCCAGGTGCCGATCAGATTGGGGGTGTAGCCGATGCCCCCGCCCTCGGTGATGCCCGCATCTCGCTTGGCCAACAGTCCTTCTTTGCGGAGGACCTGAACGACAGGCTGTTGTTTCTCGTCGGCGAAGGCGTCTTTGTCCACATCCTTCACCTGCTTCCCATCCAAAGGAATTTGCGCGAGGCGTTTGACCTCTAAAAACACGCCGTTTGCGATCGTGCGAGCGGCGCCAGCTTTAGCGATCATCTTATCTGGCACTTCGAACACGAGATCGGCGGCCGCATCAGCGCGGGTGAACAGTCCATCATCGGGCTTGTTGCTGTAGAAGATGATGCGCGGGGCACGATTGCCACTGGGGTATTCAAGGGTGCCGATGGGGAAGTAGTTCTTACGTTCGAAGCAGATGCGGATGCCGGCGGGCGCGAACGCGAAGAGGTTCGTGCCATCATCCAGTAATGTCGCGCTGAAACCGCGCGGACGACCAGGAACGCGAGGCCCGGTCGCCTGGCCGGGTCCTTAAGGCTTCCAGCCTGGCCGGTTTGAAGGACTTGCCGCCGGAGCTGCCGGCGGCCGCCGCATCGCGCTCGGTGCGGATGCCCGTGGGCTTGCTGTCCTGGCTGAAGCCGCGCTCGGGATCATAATGCTCGGCAAAGCCATTGGCGGCGAGGTAGACCCCCAGGACATCGACCTTGCCCTCAATGGCGCAGTGCTTGGAGCCGGTCTGGATGCCCAGCCGCTGGCCGTAGAGTTCCTGCAGGTAATCGGGGTGGTCCTTCTCCAGGGGCCTGTCGCAGAACAGCGAACCGCCCTCATCGCTGACGCGGCTGACCAGGCCCAGCAGCCACTGGTCGACGGGCAGCAGAAGCCCGCTGGATTCGTTCTTGATGAAGGCATCGCCCTTGAGTTCATCGACGGCAGCGTTGACCTCGGAATCGTTCTTCCTGATGGTGACGGCCTTGTCCCAGGTGACCGGATAGCGCTCGATAGAAGCCGACACTCGGCCCGAAGGGAAGGGTTTGCGCCGCGATGGCGACCACGCCGACGGCGAAGACGCCTGCAATGACGCCGCAGACGCCAGCGCCGATCTTCTCAACGAGGACCGGGAAGCGGACGTTGCCGGGCACGAATTGATCGAAGATGACGCGCAGGATGAGATAGATCGCGGCGAAGAGGCAAACGAGGATGATGGCGTGGGCGTAGTCGGCCAGCTTGCCGCCCAACAGCATCGTGACCAGGGTCTCGTGATAGGCGACCGCGAGAACGGCCGCGATCATCGAGAGGATCATCGACAGGCCGGCGCTGAAGAAACCCTGGAGGTAGTGCCAGTAGGCGACGGCCGCAACGAGGAGGATAACGATGGTGCCGAATAGCATGTTATATCCGTGACTTCCGTATAAGCTGCCAGTTGCCGGCGCAAGTCGGACAATGGACAGGCATCTTCATTTTGAACGCGCCTGAACCTTCGCTGTGCCGCGGCGGTGGAACGCGAAGGCGTATCGCTCCGCAGCACGCGGAGGACTTCCTGAACGCTGGTCTCGCCGGCCACCACCTGCGCCAGGGCGACCTCCTGCAGGTACTGTCCGCGCTGCTTGCGGAAAACGGTCTTGATCTGGTTCGTGCTGCCGCCGGTGTTAACCACCTGCCTGACCTCATCGTCAATCGAGAACAGCTCGAACACCCCGAAGCGGCCCTTGTACCTGAGGTCCTGGCAGAAATTGCAGGGGATCGGATTTCCCTTGTCATCCTTGGGCGGCGTGGTGCGCGCCTGGAAAAGCTTCTGGACCCGCGCTGGATCGAGGTTCAGCTTGCGCAAATATTCGGGGTCGGGCTGGAATGCGAGCTTGCACGCCGAGCAGAGGCGGCGGAGCGTGCGGCCGCTCATGGCCATCCGCAGCGGGCCCATCGCCGTCTCGTCATCGCCGACGAGCTTGCGCCATTCGCCGACGGCGTCGAAGGTGCTGGCCGAACGCATGCCGACGTAGACGCGTTTGCCTTCCGCGGCGAAGCCCGCCAGTGACTTGGCGCTGGCCGGGTTGATCACTTCGTCAATGAGAATGATGTCGGGCTGCTGGCTGACCACCCACTCGACCAGCTTGAACTCCTCGGCCGGGGCCCCATTGGCGGGAAGATTGTTCTGGGCGATGCCCTCCAGATCTTCCTTGGGACTGCGCTTCGATCGTCTGGATGTGCAGCAGAAAGGCGTCGTGCGAGCGGATGAGCGAATAGAGCATCGTGGTCAGGCCCTGCTGCCGCGGGGCGGCCACGAGCACGATGCCCTTCGGCTCGCCGATGATCGAGCGCATCAGCTCCATCTGGCTTTCCTGCAACCCAATCGTGTCGAGGCGATGCTCGAAGCGCTTCTTGGGGTCGAAGACGATCCGCATCGACTCGCCGGCGGTGCTGCCGGCCGTCGTTACCTCCAGCTCGTGCCGCTTCTGGTCGAGGTTCGCCTTCATCGTGGCGGTCTGCGGCTTGCGCCGGTCCTCGATGTCCAGACCTGCGCCTTGCTTCATGAAGGTAATGCCGGCCGCGGCCGCGGTTCGGTCCATCGGCGGCGCCTGGTAAGGCACGCCATCCACGGTGAACTGGATCGAGACGCCGCCTTCCGCCGGGCGCACCTCCACCTTTTCGGCGTTCTTGCGAATGGGGTCCGTGACGAAATCCTGCGCGGCGTCGTAGCCGGGGCGCTCCGGAGCCTCAGGCTCGGGCACCGTCATCTGCTTGCCCTTGGCATCGATAAACTGCACCTGCCCAACCTTCACCTTGCGCACCTTCTTCGTGCCGATGTTCTTCAGGTTCTTCAGTTCATCTTTGAGGTCGGCCAGGCCCACCTTCTGGTTGCGCAGATAGAGGTAAGTGCCGATGGAGGCGAGAAGCACGAGCACGAGCACGATGATCGCGGCCGCGAAACCGGGGAGAAAGAAAAAGAGCGTGAAGGCGGCGATGCCGCCGATGAAGAAACCCGTGTTGAGGTATTCGCGCGGAAGCTGCGCCGCGATCGCGTCCTTGTCCGCCCAGGTCATCAGCCTCGCCCAGAGCAGCAGCAGGATGATGACCGGAACGATCTTGAAGATGCTGACATAGCCGCCGAAGCTGACGGAGGAGGCGGCCGCCAGGACTGAAACAGAATGCATCGTGCTTCCTTTGGTTTACGCGTTGCCGAGCAACGATTCTCTGCCCGCAACGGGCATTGTAATACGAGGAGGCCGCGGGAACAATCGCGTGAATTGATGAGTCATTCGGCGGCGGGTGATTTGCGCGTGGGGACAAGCGCGATCAGCGGAATGGCCAGCAGCGCCATCGCAGCGCCAATGAGAAACGCCAGCATGACCTGCTGACTTGTGAGGCGAACGTTCCAGACGAAACCCGCAACCAGGCTGGCGATAAGCTGGCCCAGCCCGGAAACCGTGTAAAACAGCCCGATGGCGCCCGCACGCTGATGTGAGGGAACCAGGTCGCTCACCAGCGCCTTGCTCACACCTTCGGAGAACGCCTGATACAGCCCATATGTGGCGAACAACACCCACGGCGCGATCGGCGAGCGGAAGATGGCGAAGCCCGCGTAAACCAGCGCATACGAAGACCAGCCGGCGATGATCACCGGCTTGCGGCCGATGCGATCCGACAGGCGGCCGAGCGGCGCGGAGAAGACGGCGTAGATCGCGTTGTAAAGCGCAAAGGCGAGGATGATGTGCCCAAACGCCAGGCCGATCTCGCCGCTGCGAAGGATGAGAAAGGCATCCGAGCTGTTCCCCAGCGAAAAGACCGCATTGGCCCCCAGCAGCAGCCAGAAGGACCGGGGAAACGATTGAAAGATCGCCGGAGGCTTTCCATCGGCAGCCCCGGCCGGCGGGAATCTCGCGAACACTCTTGAGAATGAGCCAGGCGCTGATCAGGCCGGGGATCACCGCGATGAAGAAGAGCCACATCAAGGGCAGCTTCTGAATGACGTTTGCGCTCTGCTGACACTTCCGCCTTATGGCTCGCCCAGCGGGCGGTGAACGTGGCCGAAAACCCGATGATCCCGACCACCAGCGCCAGCGTGAAGAGCGGCCCGAGGACGGCGCCGGTCGTGTCCATGGCGCGGTGGAAGCCGAAGGCCAGACCGCGGTGCTCGAACTCCGTCGAGTCGGCGATGAGGGCGTCGCGGGCGCTGGTGCGGATGGATTTGCCCAGCCGATCGGCGCAGCGCCCCACCGCATAAAGCGGCCAGCCCGCCACGACCGCGGCCAGCCCCATGAGCGGCTTGCTCAGCGCCGAGATGAAATATCCGAGGAACACAAACGGCTTGCGGCGGCGGAAATGGTCGGATAGAGCGCCGCCGATCCAGCGCAGGCCCGACGAAATCCCTTCGGCGACGCCGTCGATGGCGCCCAGGCGCCGCCGGCGATGCGCCCAGCGTCCCCACCAGAAACAGCGGCATGATCGGGTAGAGCATTTCCGAAGCCAGGTCCGTGAAGAAGCTGACCCAGCCCAGAGCGATGACGTTGCGCGAGATGCGGCGATAGCTCATGTGTATTCGGGCGAATCATAGCACCGGACAAACTTGACCGTGCGCAGAGCGCGCACTATTCTGAGGTTCTTGCGGGCGGAGCGCCCGCTGAAGTGGAAGGAACGAATTCGTGAAATCCTTCACGGTCGCCTGAGCAAGCTGCATGGCCAAAGACAACGATACGAACTGGGGTTCGTACCTGTCGCTGGGTCTGGAAGTGGCGGTCGGGGTGGTCGTGGGCGTGCTCGTCGGCCGGTGGCTCGACAAGAAGATACAACTGGGACTCCTGGGGCACGCTCATCGGCGCTATGATCGGCCTGTCCTCGGGCTTGTACCTGTTGATCAAGGAAGCTATTCGCATGAACAAGGACAGGTAAAGAGGCCAGCGGAGATGATCGCGATGTTCGTGTTTCCGTTGGTGGTTGCGCTGACGGGGGCGGCCGGCTGCGGCCTCTGCCGCGCCGCCGGCATCGACCCCCACGCGCGTTCCATGCTCTTTGCAGCGCTGGCGGGCGCGGCGGCGGCCATGCTCGCCTGGGTCCCCCTGCTGCTGGTGCGCAGTGCGGGCAGGCGACCATCTCGCAGGCAGCCCTGGCCGCAACGGTGATCCATCTGATGCTCACGCTGGTGCTCAGCGCGATCATCTACGCGATGCGCAGCCCGTCCGAGCGATCGCCGCTGCTCTACTGGGTCTTGGCGTTTTACTGGGCGCTGCTGGCGGCCCTGGCTGCGCTTCTGGCCACCGCGATCCGGCGAGCCGCCCCCGAGGTCCCCCGGAAGTGAGAAGGAGATGATGAACGTACTGGCCGCGAATCCGATGGATCACGTGCTCCCGCACGACCTCTTTCATCTCGGCGGGACGGGCATCATTGTCACCAACCAGATGCTCATGGCGGTCGTCGCGGCCGTGCTGATGCTGCTGATCTTCCCGCCGCTCTTCCGCAAGCCGCACATCGGCCCCCCATCCGGCGCGCGCAATTTCTTCGAGTCGATCCTGGAATTCCTGCGCGTCGAGGTCTTCCGCCCGGCGCTCAAGGAGCACACCGATCGCTTCGTGCCGTTCCTCTGGACGCTCTTCTTCTTCATCCTCTTCTGCAACCTGCTGGGGCAGATTCCCTTCGGCGAGATCATCGCGCTCTGATCAGCGGCGGCAAGGCGCTCGCACTTCGGCGGCACCGCGACCGGCAACATCAATGCGACCGGCGCGCTGGCCATCTGCGCGTTCTTGTTCATCCACCTCAACGGCATCGTCCAGGTCGCCCGCACGACCTGATGCGACGGCACCTACGGCCAGCATCGGCATCACGAGGAGCACACCTCCAACGGCGAGCCCGCCCCACGAAGCGGCGCACGACCTGGACCACATGTCGCGGCGAGGGCCTGCCCGCCGATGTGCCGCAACAACTCTCAGGCGATCGGCGATCCCATCGAGCATTACGCCGACGATAAGCACGCCGGCCACGCCGCACGAACACAAGATCGCCGGCCGCACGAGCCCCAGCCCTGGCCGCGGCATGGCCGCGCCCCTGGCCGCCGCTGCTGGCGATCCCGCTCTATTTCTGGAACTTCGCCCCGCACCCCTTCGCGCCCGCAGCCGGGCGAATCGCAAATGATGTGGCTGGCCGATGTGCCCGTCTGGGGCCTGCTGCTCGTGCTGGAACTGATCGGCGCTGTCATCAAGCCCTTCGCCCTGATGATTCGTCTGTTCGCCAACATGATCGCCGGCCACATGGTGCTGGCGGCGCTGGTCATGCTGATCCCGCGTCAGCCCGAGCATCATCGCTCCAGATCGGCATCGGCGTCCCGGTGACGGTGCTGAGCCTGCTGATCCGCGCTGCTGGAACTGTTCGTGGCGTTCCTCCAGGCGTACATCTTCACGTTCCTGACGACCCTGTTTATCGCCAGCGCCGTTGCGCCGGAACATTGAGGATGCTGAGATTTGAGATTTGAGGTTCGCGATCTGACATTTGACAATCAAATGCCCTGAGCAGCCGACGCCTGGGCACTTTTCTTCAAGATCGGCGCCAATACATCCGCGACGCCAACGGCAGTTCATCGCCAAGGCCGTCGCACAACGGTCCGGAATCAGTCCGGAAGGAGAACGGTATGTGGAACGTGCTTGCACAGACGGTGGTCTTCCCCAATGTGGGGACTGGCCATCCTCGGGCTGGCCATCGGCGCGGGCATCATCGTGCTGGGCGCGGCCAAGGGCATCGGCCATCTCGCCGGGCAGGCCATGGAAGGCATCGCGCGTCAGCCCGAGGCCGGCGGCCGCATCGGCACCAACATGATCATCGCCGCCGCGCTGATCGAAGGCTTCACCTTCTTCGCGCTGGTGATCTGCTTCATGCTCGTGGGCAAGTGGACCTGATGTCGTGAAAGATTCGACGTGCGCCCGGTGGCGAGCCGGGCGGACGCCTTGGCCGGTTTTGCCGAGGAGTTTCATGCTGAAGCGAATTGCCCTGGCAATGACGATCCTGCTCGCGATGGCCGCGGCGCGCAGCCATCGCTCGCCGCCGAAGGTCACGGGACGGCCGAGCCCGCCAAGGCGGCGGGCGAGGCAACCGAAGCCCCGCATGGCCGCCCCCACAGCCTCATCGAGTTCGACAAGGCGTCGGCCGTCTGGGTGATCATCATCTTCGTGGTGCTGCTGATCATTCTCTACCCCACCGCCTGGAAGCAGGTCCTGGCGGGGCTGAAGCAGCGCGAGGAGCGGATCCGCAAGGACATCGCCGACGCCGAGGCCACCCGCGCCAGCGCCGAGGAGACCCTCAGACAATACACGGCCCAGCTTACCGAGGCCGAAAACAAGGTGCGCGAGATGATCGCCGGCGCCACCAGCCAGGGCGAGAAGATCGCCACCGAAATCCGCGCCAAGGCCCACCAGGAAGGCGAGGAATTGAAGGACCGCGCCATGCGCGAGATCGACGCCGCCCGCCGGCAGGCGATCACCGACATCTACCATCGCGCCGCCGAACTCTCCACCAGCATCGCCTCGAAGATCCTTCGGCGCAGCATCAACCCCGACGATCAGAAGGACCTCGTGCAGCAGGGCATCGAGGAACTCGAGCAGGCCAACCGCTGAGCCGCCCCTGCAACGGAGTCGCACATGGCCACAAAACGCACCACCGTCGCCACGCAATACGCCCACGCGCTGCTCGATCTGGCCAATGAGAAGCAGCAGGCGCCGGCCATCGCCGAGGAGCTGCGCGATCTCAGGCAGGTCGTGCAGGCCAATCCGACGTTCTCGCTGTTTCTCAAGGACCCGGCCATCGGCACCGACGAGCGTCTGGCGATGCTCGAAGCGCATCTTCAAGGGACGAGTCGCGCCTCTGATGATGAACTTCCTGGGCGTGCTCAACGAGCACGGCCGCCTCGGTTTGATCGCCGACATTGCCGAACGGTACGCGGACATGCTGAACCGCCAGCTCGGAAACGTGGCGGTCGAAGTGACGGTAGCGCGCCCGCTCGACGAGCCGGCCATGGAGATGGTGCGCCAGCGCATAAGCAAGGCCCTGGGAAAGAACGCGCAGCTTCGCCAGCGCATCGATGAATCGATCATCGGCGGCCTGGTCATGCGCGTGGATGACAAGGTCATGGATGGCAGCGTCCAGGCGCAGTTGGCGGCCATGAAACGCAAAATGATCGCCGCCGCGCCGAGATAGACGCCGTCAGGCGGCTGCCGTGCGGGTGCGCTTCAGCGCACGTTGTTCGCAGCCGCGGAGCGGCGCAAGAGTGTAGCCCATGGCGCAAGCCATGGGATGAGGCGGTAAAGGACGAAGCCCCGGAGGGGCGAAAGAAAGCTCGCGTAGTGCGTAGGGTGCGCTTCAGCGCACGTTCATTTGTCGACAATCGCAACAGCGTTCCGGAGATCATAATGGCCATCAACGTCGCGGAAATCACCAGCGTCCTGAAGACAGGAAATCGCCGGCTTCGAGCAGCAGCTCGCAGGTCAGCGAAGTCGGCACCGTCATCGAAGTCGGCGACGGCATCGCCCGCATCTACGGCCTGCGCAACGCCATGGCCGGCGAGCTGCTCGAATTCGAGAGCGGCGTCATGGGCCAGGTCTTCAACCTCGAAGAAGACTCCATCGGCGCCGTCATCTTCGGCGACTACCTGGAGATCGAGGAAGGCGATCAGCGTCCGAGCGACCGGCCGCCTGCTGGAAGTGCCCGTCGGCGACGCCGTCATCGGCCGCGTGGTCAATCCGCTGGGCCAGCCGCTGGACGGCGGCCCGGCCATCGCCAGCCAGCGAGACGCCGCAAGCTGGACATCGTCGCCCCCGGCATCGCCGAGCGCCAGCCGGTCAAGGAGCCGCTCCAGACCGGCATCAAGGCCATCGACTCGCATGATCCCCATCGGCCGCGGCCAGCGCGAACTGATCATCGGCGACCGCAAGACCGGCAAGACCGCCATCGCCATCGACACCATCATCAACCAGAAGGGCACAGGGCGTGAAGTGCTTCTACGTCGCCATCGGCCAGAAGGAATCGACGCGTCGCCGGCGTCGTCGAAGTGCTCCGCAAGCACGGCGCGATGGACTACACCACCGTCGTCGTCGCCAGCGCCGCCGACCCGGCCCCGCTGCAGTACATCGCCCCCTACGCCGGCTGCGCCATGGCCGAGTACTTCATGTGGAAGGGCCAGCACACGCTGTGCATCTACGACGACCTGTCCAAGCAGGCCGCCGCCTATCGCCAGCTCTCGCTGCTGCTGCGCCGCCCGCCCGGCCGCGAGGCCTATCCCGGCGACGTGTTCTACCTCCACAGCCGCCTGCTCGAGCGCGCCGTGAAGCTCTCCGACGACAAAGGCGGCGGCTCGCTCACCGCCCTGCCCATCATCGAAACCCAGGAAGGCGAAGTCTCGGCCTACATCCCGACCAACGTCATCTGCATCACCGACGGCCAGATCTACCTCGAGCCCGACCTGTTCTTCGCCGGCGTCCGCCCGGCCATCAACGTCGGCATCAGCGTCTCGCCGCGTCGGCGGCAACGCCCAGATCAAGGCGATGAAGAAGATCGCCGGCTCGCTGCGCCTCGACCTGGCCGCCTACCGCGAACTCGAAGCCTTCGCCCAGCTCGGCACCGAACTCGACAAGGCCACGCAGACGCAGCTCGACCGCGGCGCGCGCCTGGTCGAACTGCTCAAGCAGCCGCAGTATCGGCCGATGCCCGTCGAGCAGCAAGTCATGGTCATCTACGCCGGCACCAAGGGCTTCCTCGACGATGTTCCCCTCAGCCGCATCGCAGGAGTTCCAGGCCGCGTTCCTCAAGTATCGTCGACGCCACCGTGCCGCAGCTTCGCCGCGACCTTGCCGACAAAAAGGACCTGACCGACGAGCTCGAAAGACAGCTCAAGGCCGTCTTGACGGACTTCAAGAACAAGGCCTGGAAGAAATAGGCGTCACCGAAGCAGCAGCCACGCCGGGCAAACGTTATCGGCCCGGCGACATTCCCCAACCGCGCTTCTCGCGTCACAGACGTTACAGACGGAGACTACGCCGCTCGGCGCTGCGCTGCGCCGGGCTGCGCGATAACGGATGATTCCGACCTGCGGGGCGTTTTCTATCGTAGATGGAGAGGCAGCGGTATCGGGGCCGAAGCCCCGTCATTGGCTTGGAAGGGAGCTGAATGCGGATCGCCCACTCCATTGCGCCGTCGGTTTCGGGCGACGAGATTCCCGCCCGGATCTTCGACTACGAGGTCATCGATTTCGCCGGCGAAGGCGCTGGCAGCCTCATCTACGTCGTCGCCCATCCGCAGACCCGCCAGCTCTACGCGATCAAGCACGTGCGCCGGCGCGACGACAAGGATCAGCGCTATTTCGACCAGCTCGAAAACGAGTTTGCCGTCAGCCAGCATTTCTCGCACCCCGCGCTGCGCAGGTGCATCGAGGTGAAGGACAATCACACGCTGTTCCACAAGGCCACCGAGGCCGCCCTTGTCATGGAACTCTTCGACGGCACGCCCCTCGATTCCCGCGACAACGGCGACATCAACGCCCTGCTCGATTGCTTCCTCCAGGTCGCGCGCGGTCTCGCCGCCATGCACGCCTCCGGCTACATCCACTGCGATCTGAAGCCCAACAATATCCTCGTCGGCGCGGGCGGCCAGGTGAAGGTGATCGACTTCGGCCAGACCTGCAAGGCCGGCTCCATCAAGCAGCGCATCCAGGGCACCCCCCACTTCATCGCCCCCGAGCAGGTCCGCTGCCAGCCCATCACCGTGCGCACCGATGTCTTCAACCTCGGCGCCACCATGTACTGGGCGCTGGGCCGCAAGGCCCTGCCGACCCTCTTCACGCTCAAGAAGGACAAGAACAGCTTCCTCGTCGATGAGCGCATCACCTCCCCGCGCGAGCTGGACAGCAGCGTCCCCGAGTCGCTCTCCAACCTGGTCATGGAATGCGTCCGCACCAACCCCCAGCGCCGGCCGGAGGATATGAACGAACTGGCCCGGCGCTTGGAGGTCGTCCAGCACGTCGTGCGCCTGCGCGGCGTGGCCGGACTGGTCGTAATGACCACCGGCCAGCCAGATCGCCCGGTTGAACAGATCGAGGTGGGTCCATGCGTTTGTTGACGCGTGTGTGCTCGTGTTGCCTGCGTGGGCTGCTGAAGCTGCTAGGCTATGTGCTGGCCGGCAGCAGCATCGATCACGATCTGCCTATGGGTGCGCAGCTATTGGGTTGCGGACCTACATCGAGCACGGCCTGTGCTCGTTTACGCTCAATGGCAGGAAGATCGATCTGCACGAGGCTCGCTTCGTGGACCTGGTGCATGCCGTCGACGGCGAATTTGACCATCTCGATCACGAACCAATCGGCTCCTGCTGGTGCGTGGAGTTTCAGGTTCTCTCCGAACGTGGTGGAATCGCTATCGATTCGCGGCCATCTCGCTCAGGTTTCTTCCGGGGATCCCTTCGAAACCTGGATGGAGGACTTGGATTCACCCACGGGCGATCCGGTCCAACATACGACCCGACCCGCCAAGGAATATCCCAAGCCCTGGAATTGGAGCCCGAATCCGCACCGGTTCCTCGGATTTGCCGGGAGCCTGTGGGCTGACACTATCTATCCGGGCCGTCGATATCGTATTCCCTTACTGGGCCGTTCTGCTCCTCATTCTCATCGTTTCGATCCCCTGGCTGCTTTTCGCCCGTCGCACATGGGTGAAGCGCAAGGATGGATTGAATCTCTGTCTCAATTGCGGATACGACCTCCGGGCCAGCCAGCACCGCTGCCCCCGAATGCGGCCGGCCTTTTGCACCGCCCGAATCGCACGAGCCGACTCCAGCCGCCCTTTGGGCACGCTGGTGCGGGCGCGGCCGATCTGTCGCGCGCTGGTTGTGGTCATCCCGCTTGGACCTCGGGATACACTGGCTCAGGTACTACAACCAGGCGCAGATCGACTCACGTAATCGCTGGGACAACGCCGGGAGCAGGTCAGGAGCCATTTGGACTGGACAGGCAGGCAGATCACCCCGGCCGATCTCGATAGCCTTCGGGCCATGCCTGAGTTGCGGAGGCTAAGGCTGAGCCGATCATCGATCATTGACTCGCAGCTTGCCGTCTTGAGCGCCCTCCCAAACCTGCGGGAACTCATCTTGAGCGACACCGCGATCAGCGACGCCGGGCTGGAGCACCTGAAGCCGCTGCACAAGCTGTCGTTTCTCGCGTAGAGGGCACGCGCGTCACCCCGGATGGCGTGACCAAGCTGAAAGCCCCCCTGCCGAATCTACAGGTCAGCGGTCCTTGAGCGATGGCACTCGGCCCGTGTTCCTGTGCGCCGCTTCTTGGCCGGCACTGCTGATCGCGGTAAGCTCAGCAGCAGAGGTTCTGCTCGCGCTGCGAGAAGGCCATACCGCGAGATGTAACTCCATGAGCAATAACCAGTTCGTGCATCTGCACGTCCACACCCACTATTCGCTGCTCGACGGGGCCTGCAAGATATCCGACCTCGTCAAACGCGTTAAGTCCCTGGGCATGGAGGGGATAGCGATCACCGACCACGGCTGCCTGTTTGGCGTCATCGAGTTCTTCAACGAGTGCAAGAAAGAAGGCATTCGGCCGATCCTGGGGATGGAAGCCTACATGGCGCCGGGGACCGGCGCGAGCGGTCCACGCCGGGCGGCAACGCCGGCGAGGCGGCGTATCACCTGCTCCTGCTGGCGCAGAATGCCGAAGGCTACAAGAACCTGCTGAAGCTCGGGAGCATCGCCTATCGCGAGGGTTTTTACTACAAGCCTCGCATCGACAAAGAGGTGCTCAGGGAATATAGCAAAGGCCTGATCGCGACCAGTTCCTGCCTGGGCGGCGAAATTCCCACCGCCATCCTCAAGCACGACATGAAGGCCGCCAGAAGGATCGCGGAGACGTATCAGGAGATATTCGGACCGGAGCGGTTCTATATCGAGGTCCAGAAACAGGGGATTCGCGAGCAGGATGAGGCCAACCCCGAGCTGGCCGAACTGGCGAAGAAGCTGGGCATCGGGATCGTCGCAACCAACGATGTACATTTTTTGCACAAGGAGGATCATTTCGCGCACGATGTCCTGTGCTGCATCAGCATGGGCCGGCTGATCACCGATGAGAACCGCCTGAAGTATCCGACCGAGCTCTATCTGAAAACTGCTGAGGAAATGGCCGCGGCGCTGGGCAATTATCCGGAGGCGATCGAGAACACGGTGCGGATCGCGCGCATGTGCGACTTAACTCTCGATTTTTCCAAGCGTTATGCCCCGGTATACAAGGTCCCCCAGGAGAACCTGAAAGGCGCCGACAGCACGAACCTGGCAGACGATGAGCGATATCTCCGCCAGTTGTGCGAGGACGGGCTGACCTGGAGGTATGGCAAGACAGAGGTTGCGCCGGAGATTCGTACCCGGCTGGAGCACGAGCTGAAGATCATCGCGATGAAGCACTTCTGCTCGTATTTCCTGATCGTCTGGGACTTCTGCAACTACGCCCGCAGCCAAGGGCATTCCCGTGCGGCGCCAGGGGCAGCGGCGTCGGCACGATGGTGGGCTATCTGCCTGGGCCTCTGCAACGTCGACCCGCTCCGCTACGAGCTGCTCTTCGAGCGGTTCATGGACCCCAACCGCGACGAGATGCCCGATATCGACATCGACATCTGCCAGGACGGCCGCGCAGAAGGTCATCGAGTACGTCCGCCAGAAGTACGGCCACGTCGCCCAGATCATCACCTTCGGCACGCTCGCGGCCAAGGCGGCCGTGCAAGGACGTCGGCCGCGTGCTGGGCGTGCCGCTGCCGGAGGTCGACAAGCATCACCAAGCTCATCCCCGGCGCGCCGGGCATGACGCTCGACAAGGCCCTGGAGCAGGAGCCGGACCTCGCCGCGCTGTACGACGACGAACCCGCACGATCAAGCAGGTCATCGACATCGCGCAAGCGCCTGGAGGGCCTGTGCCCGCAACGCCGGCTGCCACGCGGCCGGCGTGATCATCGCCGACGAGCCGCTGGACAACGCTCGTCCCGCTCTACAAGGACTCGCGACGGCAACATCCTCACGCAGTTCGAAGGCCCGATCGCCGAGAAAGTGCGGCCTGCTGAAGATGGACTTCCTGGGCCTGCGCACGCTCACCGACGCTGATCGAGCGCGCCCATCGACCTGGTCCGAAGCAGACCAACGGGCATCGGACGATCGACCTCGAGCACATCGATTTCGCCGACAAGAAGGTCTGCGACCTCTTCTGCCGCGGCGAGACCAAGGGCATCTTCCAGTTTGAATCCGGCGGCATGCAGGACCTGCTTGATGAAGATGCAGCCCGACCGCATCGAGGACCTGATCGCCGCCAACGCCCTGTATCGCCCCGGCCCGATGGAGCTGATCCCGCTCTACTGCGACCGCAAGCACGGCCGCGAGCGCGTGCCCGAGGTCGCACCCGATCATGGACGAGATCCTGGAGGAGACCTACGGCATCATGGTCTACCAGGAACAGGTCATGCAGATCTTCAACCAGCTCGGCGGGATCGAGCTGTCCAACGCCTACAAGCTGATCAAGGCCATCAGCAAGAAGAACAGCGAGCTGATCGCGAAGTTCCAGCCCGATTTCATCAAGGGCCGATGGCGCAAGGGCGTGGCGCAGGAGAAGGCCGAGGAGATCTTCGAACTGATCCTGAAGTTCGGCGGGCTACGGCTTCAACAAGTCGCACTCCACCCGCTACGCCATCGTCGCGTTTCAGACCGCCTACATGAAGATGTATCACCCCGTCGAGTACATGGCCGCCCTGCTCACCTATGAAATGGGCTCGACGGAGAAGGTGGTCGAGTACATCGAGGAATGCCGGCGGCTGACGCTGCCGGATGGGCGCAAGGGGATCCGGGTGCTTCCGCCGGATGTGAATTTTTCGGACAAGGATTTTACGCCGATCTATGCGGAGAGCGACGAAGCGTCGGAGGGAAGAAAGGAAAAAGGAAAAAGGAAAAAGGAAAAAGAAAGACCCGCAGAGGGCGTGATTCGCTTCGGGTTGATGGCCGTGCGCGGGGTGGGGGAGAAGGCGGTGGAGGCCGTGATCGAGCAGCGCAAGGCGCAGCGGCGCCTTCGCGAGCCTCTATGATTTCTGCGAGCGGGTGGACATGCGCCATGTCACACGCGCCACGATCGAGGCGCTGGTCAAGTGCGGCGCATACACGTCGCTGGGCGCGCGCCGCGCGCAGCTTCTGCACGTGCTCGATCGCGCTGTCGAAATGGGCCAGCAGGCGCAGGATGACAAGCGCATGGGGCAGATGAGCATGTTTGGGGCGCCCGCCAGTTCCGCCAGTCCGGGCGCGCCGACAGCGGCCGGCGCGCTGCCCGACATGCCGGAGCTTCCCAATGCCGAATTGCTTAAGTTCGAAAAAGCCGTGGTGCTCCTCAAGGAATGGAGCATCGCCGTGGAGGTAGCGGTGGCTTCGGCCCACCGCGCCCCCAAGCGGGTCCTGGCCTATGCACGGGAGGCGACGGGCCGGGGGGTCAAGGTCATCATTGCCGTGGCCGGGATCGCGGCCCATCTGGCCGGGGTCCTGGCCGCGGAAACCACCCTGCCGGTGATCGGCGTGCCCATGCCCGGTTCCCACCTCAAAGGTCTGGACAGCCTGCTGTCCACGTGCAGATGCCCGCGGGTGGTGCCGGTGGCCACCATGGCCGTGGGGCCGCGGCGCCCAAAACGCCGCCATCTTTGCCGCCCAAATCCTGGCTCTCAGCGACTCGAGACTCAAGGACGTCTTAAGCGCCACAAAGCAGAAGCTGGAGCAAAAGGTGTCCCAGCAGGCGGACCAGATCCCTTCCGAGTTTCGCCGTGGCGACGAATTGCCGGGGAGGGGTGCGGCCATGATGATCACCACCATGGTGGACCTGGCCGTCGATCTGACGGCCCTGGAGTACAACTATGGCCAACTGCGCCGTCTCTGTGCTCCCCAGGTCAAGATGCTGGCGGTAGTCAAGGATGCGACACCAACTGGTCGTACGCCGGATAGGAGAAGCCCGAGAACTGGATCTCGGCCACCGGCCGGTAGCCGGCGATGGCCATGCCGATGGCCATGCCCACGATCCCCGATTCAGCCAGCGGCGTGTCGATGACCCGCTGCTCCCCGAACCGCTGGATGAGCCCGTCTGTCACCCGGAACACCCCGCCGTCCCGGCCCACGTCCTCACCGAGGATCACCACCTTGGGATCGCGCTCCATGGCCTGGAGAAGCGCCTGGTCGATGGCATCGACCATGTTCAGCCGGGCCATCTCAACGCCTCCCGGCCAGGCGGGCTTGGAGTTCAGCCTCCTGCTCGATCAACTGGGGGGTCTTCTCCGCGAACACGTGGGCGAATATCTCCTCGGGGCCGGGCGGGGCGAGGGCCTCGAAGGCGGCCACCGCCTCGGCGACCTGCCGGTCGGCCTCGGCCAAGACCTCCGCCTCCATGGCCTCGTCGATAAGCTCGGCCGCCCGCATGTACCGGGCCAGGCGCTCGATCGGGTCACGCTGCCGCCACACGTCCACCTCCTCGTCCTCCCGGTAGCGCCGCGCGTCGTCGGACGTGGTGTGGTCGGTCACCCGGTAGGTGTACGCCTCGATCAAAGTGGGCTCGTGACCGGTGCGGGCCCGCTCCAGGGCGTCGGACACCGCTCGGTAGACGGCGAACACGTCGTTCCCATCCACCTGCACCCCGAACATCCCGTAGGCCAGGGCCTTCTGAGCGACGGTGGGCGACGCAGTCTGGCGGGTGTACGGCACCGAGATGGCGTACTGGTTGTTCTGACAGAGGAACACCACCGGGACCTGGAATACGCCGGCCATGTTCATGGCCTCGCTGAAGTCGCCCTCGGAGGTGGCCCCCTCTCCAAAGACGGTGAGTACCGCCGAGTCCTCGCCGGCAGCCTTCATGGCCCACGCGATCCCCACCGCGTGCAGCATATGCGTGCCCACCGGGATGGCGATGGGCAGCGTGCGCAGATC
Organism: uncultured Actinomycetota bacterium; assembly: GCA_963843515.1. Lineage (GTDB taxonomy): Bacteria > Actinomycetota > Thermoleophilia > RBG-16-64-13 > RBG-16-64-13 > CAIQPS01. The sequence goes on along the minus strand of CAWJKH010000005.1, from coordinate 215,916 downwards.
GTGCGGGAACGCGCCACCCCGCTCGTCGCCGCCCCAGACCTGCAGAACTCGAACCATGGAGATGCCTCGATGCAGAAGCGCCCCCGTCTCCCGGAAGGCCGGGACCAGCCAGTCCTCAGGGCTCAGGGCGAAGGCGGCTCCCACATGGGCGCCCTCCTGCCCGGCCACCCGGGCAAAGGTGCCGAGCCGGCCCTGGCGCTGGAGCTTGAACATGCGCTCGTCGAACTGCCGGGTGAGCACCATGTGAGCGTAGAGTTCCTTGATCGTGTCGGCGGCCAACGGCGGCATGAAGGCCTGGTCCACGGTGCCGTCTTCCTTCAGTACCTCCAGACGCTCTATCGAATAGGACACGAGAGGACGGACCGGCACGCTCTACCCCCTTTCGATCATCAAGACTGCCGCTCCCCGAACGCCGCCGCTCCGCAGCCGCGCGAGCGCCTCGTTGGCCCGCTCCAGCGGAAACAGCTCTACCTCGGTGTGCACCGGCACCCGAGGCGCGAGCGCGAGGAACTCCTCCCCGTCCCGGCGCGTGAGGTTGGCCACAGACCGGATCACCCGCTCCCCCCAGAGCTGCTCGTACGGGAAGGAGGGGATGTCGCTCATGTGGATGCCGCCGCAGACCACCGCTCCCCCCTTGGCCACGGTCTTGAGGGCCAACGGCACCAGTTCTCCCGCCGGGGCGAAGATGATGGCGGAATCCAACTCCTCCGGAGGAACCGTCGCCGTGTCGCCCGCCCACTCGGCCCCCATCTGCCGGGCGAAATCCTGCGAAGCAGTGTCGCCGGGCCGGGTGAAAGCGAAGACCCGGCGGCCCTGATGCCTGGCCACTTGGGTGACGATGTGGGCCGCAGCGCCGTAGCCGTAGAGTCCGAGGCGCTGCGACTCTCCCGGCGCCGCCTCTCCCGTCATGGACAAGGAACGGTACCCGATGAGCCCCGCGCACAGCAACGGAGCAGCCTGCGACGCCGGATACCCCGCGGGGATGGGGAAGGCGTAGCGATGGTCGGCAACAGCGTATTCGGCAAACCCGCCGTCGATGTCGTATCCCGTGAACTTTGCGTGGTCGCAGAGGTTCTCGCGGCCACTCCGACAGTATCGGCAGGTGCCGTCGGTCCAGCCCAGCCAGGGAATGCCCACGAGCTCGCCATCGGCTTCCGGGCGAAACACACCCTCGCCGACCTGCTCCACGATGCCCACGATCTGGTGCCCGATGATAAGCGGCAGCTTGTGGGCCGGCAACTCCCCATCCACGATGTGCAGGTCGGTGCGGCAGACGCCGCACGCCAGCACCCGCACGAGCACCTCTCCGGGGCCCGGTCGGGGCTTGGGCACCTCGGCCGGCCGCAGCGGCCCGCCTATCGTTTCCAGGACCATCGCGCGCATCAGCGTCTCCTCATGCCGGAGGTCACCTCGCGTCGTGGTGGTGCTGACACCCGGCTCCCCGTCGTTGGACCCGATCCGAGACGAAGCCGCAGCCGCCGAGTCCGCACTGGACGGCGCGATAAGATCGTCCTCAGTCGCGACCGTAGCGCCGCTACGATCGCTCCCTGCGTCCTTGCCTCGCCCGCGTCCATCGCGGCCTGCCGGCGTATCTTCGTCTCGTCTCGAGTCATAGATCGAATATCTCGTTGGGCTCAGCCACGACCACCTTGAAGTGCAGCTTCTCTTCCAGCAGCCGCTCGAGCGTCAGCGCGGACTGTAGTTCCCCGTGTATGAGGATGGTCAATCGCGGGGGCTCGAAATTCGAGGCCCAGGCGAGCAGCTGTGACTGGTCGGCGTGAGCGGAAAGCCCGGTGATCTCGTCGATGTGGGCCTTCACCGCGATCTCCTCGCCAAAGATGCGCACACGCATGTCGCCGTCCAGTAGGCGTCGCCCTAACGTACCCTGGGCCTGGAACCCGACGATGACCACGTGGGCCTCCGGACGCCACAGGTTGTGCTTGAGGTGATGCCGCACGCGACCGGCGTCCGCCATGCCGCTCGCCGAGATGATGACGATCCCCTGCCTGCCGTTCAGCGCGCGGGACTCGTCGGCGCTGCGGGTGTAGTGCAACTGGGGGAAGTCGAAGACCCCGCCCTCTCGCACCAGCTTCCAGGCCTCTTCGTCGAAGGCTTCCGGATGCTCTCGGAAGACCTCGGTCGCCCGGGAAGCGAGCGGGCTGTCCACATAGATAGGCATGTCGAGATCCTGCTCCTCGACGATCTCGCGCAGGAAGTAGAGAAGCTCCTGGGTCCGGCCCACGGCGAAGGCCGGGATGATGACGTTCCCACCTTCGCGTTTGGCCTGCTCGAGGATCTCAGCCAGCTTGTCCTTGGGGCTACCGTCGTTCTCGTGGAGCCGGTCGCCGTATGTGGACTCGAGCAGCAGGTAGTCGGTCTGCCGAACCACCTCGGGGTCGCGGATGATGGGCTGGTTGGGTTGTCCAACGTCGCCACTGAACAAGACCTTGACCTTCTCTCCCTGGTCTTCCAGTTCCAGCGCCAGGAACGACGACCCCAGGATGTGGCCGGCATCGTGGAACACCGTGGTGATCCCCGCAGCCGGGTGCAAGGGCGCGGAATAGTCGACCGGCTTGAGAAGGCGGATGGTCCTGCGGGCGTCGTCCTGGTCGTACAGGGGCTCGAGCCCCCGGCGCCCGGCCCGCCGGGCTTTCCGGGTGCGCCACTCCGCCTCCATCTCCTGGATGTAGGCGGAATCGAGGAGCATGATCTCAGCCAGGTCGCAGGTGGCCGAGGTGGCGTAGATGGGACCGGAATAGCCCTCGCGCACGAGACGCGGGAGACGTCCAGAGTGGTCGATATGCGCGTGAGTCAGGAGGACGAACGCTATCTCCCGGGGATCGAACGGGAACGGCTCGAAGTTCAGGGCTTCCTCTCGTTCGCCTCCCTGGTGCATGCCGCAGTCGACCAGGAAACGCGTCTGCCCGACCTCCACGATGTAGTTCGATCCGGTAACCTCGCGTGCAGCCCCGCAGACCTGCAGGAACATAGGCCCTCCTCCGTTGCACCTCACTCCCGGCCGGTGATCCGCAGCCGGAGTCGATAGACGTCTGTGATATTCTACGCTGGTGCGCCCACGGGCTGCTGTGAATAATGACACTGGTAGCCGGAGTGCGCTGGGCACGCGCAAGGCTAGGACTATTGGGGGGGAGCGTTCGTAGAGGGGCTACGGATGCTACCAGGACTACCCATGGCGCCGACCAGGGCCGTCCGGAGACCGAGCCATCATTCCCAAGCAGCTAGAGGTCCCGGGCACGCCGGGTCTACCGTAAGCAACAACCATGCGACAAGTGGAGGATGATGGTGGCGAACGAATCTCTCGACGAGAAGATCTTCGACGTACCGGCCGAGTTCAGGAAGACCGCCTGGATCTCGAGCATGGAACAGTACGACGAGATGTACCGGCGCTCGCTGGACGACGCCGATGCCTTCTGGGGGGAGGAGGCAGAAAAACGGCTGCACTGGTTCAAGAAATGGGACTACGTGCAGAACCACGACTTCAGCAAGGCCAAGATCCGCTGGTTCGAGGGCGGCAAGCTGAACGTTTCCTACAACTGCCTGGACCGCCACATCAACGCCGGCAAGGGCGACACCGTCGCATACTACTTCGAGGGCGATTCCCCCGAATCCACCGCGACCATCACCTACAAGCAGCTCTGGGAACAGGTCACCAAGTTCGCCAACGTCCTCAAGAAGAAGGGTGTCAAGAAGGGCGACCGGGTGGTCATCTACCTGCCCATGATCCCGTCGCTCCCTATCGCCATGCTGGCCTGCGCCCGCATCGGCGCGATCCATTGCATCGTGTTCGGTGGTTTCTCGGCTGACGCCCTGCGCGACCGCATCCTCAACGCCGGCGCCACGATCATGATCACCGCCGACACTGGCCTGCGCGGCGGCAGACCCACCGCGCTCAAGACCAACGGCGACGCCGCCCTGGCGGAGTGCCCCGATGTCAAGACCTGCATCGTGGTCAAGCACACCGGCGTAGAGATCCCGTGGGTCGAAGGCCGCGACGTGTGGTTCGAGGACGAGATGGCCGCCGCGGACATCACCACGGACTGCGAACCTGAGTGGATGGACGCGGAAGACCCGCTATTCATCCTCTACACTTCCGGCTCCACGGGCAAGCCCAAGGGTGTCATGCACACCACCGGTGGCTACCTGCTCTACGCGAGCATCACCCACGAGCTGATCTTCGACTACCACCCCGGCCAGGTCTACTGGTGCACCGCCGACATCGGCTGGGTCACCGGTCATACCTACATCGTGTACGGCCCACTGGCGAACGCCGCCACCGGCATCCTGTTCGAAGGCGTTCCGAGCTACCCCTCGCCCGACCGCTTCTGGACCGTGGTCGAGAAGTACAAGGCCAGCATCTTCTACACCGCTCCCACCGCGCTGCGTTCCATCGCCCGTGAAGGCGACGACTGGGTCAAGAAGCACGACCTGTCCTCCCTCCGCGTGCTGGGCACCGTGGGCGAGCCCATCAATCCGGAAGTCTGGCTGTGGTATCACGACCTCATCGGTGGCGGCCGCTGCCCGATCGTGGACACCTGGTGGCAGACCGAGACCGGCGGCATCCTCATCACCCCGCTGCCGGGCGCTATGAAGATCAAGCCCGGTTCGGCCACCCTGCCGTTCTTTGGCGTGGAGCCGGCTCTAGTCGACGAAGACGGCCGCGAGATGACCGGCCCCGGCGTGGGCAACCTGTGCATCAAGCGCCCCTGGCCGGGCATGATGCGCGGTGTGTACGGCGAGCCCGAACGTTTCTACGAGACCTACTTCGTCCAGTACCCGGGCTTCTACTTCACCGGCGACGGCTGCCGGCGTGACGAAGACGGCTACCACTGGATCACCGGCCGCGTGGACGACGTCATCAACGTCTCCGGTCACCGCATGGGTACCGCTGAAGTGGAATCCGCTCTGGTCAGTCACCCGGCCGTTGCCGAAGCGGCCGTCGTGGGCATGCCTCACCCCATCAAGGGCCAGGGCATCTACGCCTACGTCACCCTAAACGTCGATGTCGAGCCTTCCGACGAACTGAAGAAAGAGCTCGTCAAGCATGTGCGCACGGAGATCGGCCCCATCGCCACTCCGGATGTCATCCAGTGGGCTCCCGGTCTGCCGAAGACCCGCTCCGGCAAGATCATGCGCCGCATCCTCAAAAAGATCGCGGCCAACGACGTCGGCGACCTGGGCGACACCTCCACCCTGGCCGACCCGGCTGTGGTCGACAACCTCGTGGAGCATCGCGCCAACAAGTAGGTCGAATTGCCGGACGCGCCGCCCGCGCGAGCGGGCGGCGTGCTCGAGCGAGACGCGAAGGGGCGGCCGCAAGGCCGCCCCTTTTGTTTGCGCGAAAAGGCGCCGGCACCCGTCGATCCTGCCGGCAACAGCGCGGGGTCTGCGGCGCCGAGACCCTACTTCACGACGATATTCACCAGCCGTCCGGGGACGACCACTTCTCTGATCACCGTGTTCCCTTCCAAGTACTTGGCCACAGCGGGTAGCGCCTTGGCGGCCGCGAGGACCTCAGCAGCGGCAGCATCCGGGGGCACGACCACGCGGTCTCGCACCTTGCCGTTGATCTGCACGGCCAGTTCGACAGTATCCGCGGTCAAGAAGCGTGAGTCGGGCTCGGGCCAGGGAGCGTCCCAGATGGCCTCATGTCCCATCGTCTCCCACAGTTCGGCGCCCATGTGCGGAGCGAAGGGCTCCAGAAGGCGGACCATAATCTCCAGAGCGTGGGCCAGCACCACCCGGCCGGAGGAGTTCCCCGCGAGGCCGGCCACCCGAGCCGCCCCGACGTCATTGCTGAGTTCCATGATGGCGGCGAGAGCGGTGTTGAAGTGAAAGCGCTGCCCGACGTCCACTGTGGCCTTCCGCAAAACCTGATTGGTCTTGACCAGCAGGGCCCGCTCGGCGGGAGCCAGAGCGGCCTCATCGATCGCCATCTCCGCCGCGCCGGACGTCGCCCCCTCGGCGCCGCCGCCCAGCAGCCCCTCGCCGATGGCATCGGTCACCTGCCGCCACACGCGGCCCAGGAAACGGTAGATGCCCTCTATCCCCTGGTCGTTCCACTCGGCGTCGCTCTCAGCCGGCCCGATGAAGAGGATGTAGCTCCGCACCGAGTCGGCGCCGTACTTGCCCACCATCTTGTCCGGGCTGACCACGTTCCCCTTGCTTTTGGACATCTTGGCGCCGCGATAGTAGATCATCCCCTGCGTGAACAGGTTCTTGAACGGCTCCTCGAAGCCGACCAGCCCCAGGTCGTAAAGCACCTTTGTAAAGAACCGCGAGTACATCAGGTGGAGGATGGCGTGCTCGACTCCTCCGATGTACTGATCCACCGGCAGCCAGTAGTCCACCGCTGTTCGATCAAAGGCGACGTCGCTCCGCCACGGCGACGCGTACCGCAGGTAGTACCAGGACGAATCGACGAAGGTGTCCATGGTGTCGCTCTCGCGCCGGGCCGGACCACCGCACGTCGGACAGGTGGTGTTGACCCAGTGCTCGGCAGCCGCCAGCGGCGACTTTCCCTTAGGCGCGTAGTCGGTGATAGCCGGAAGCAGGACCGGAAGCTGATCGTCGGGGACCGGGACCTCGCCACAGACCTCGCAGTATACGATGGGGATCGGCGCGCCCCAGTAACGCTGCCGGGACAGCAGCCAGTCGCGGAGCTTGTAGTTGACGGAGAAGTCCGCCTTGCCCTGCTCCTTGAGCCACTCGGTGACCTTGACGATGGCCTCAGCCTTGGGCAGCCCATCGAAACGCCCGCTGTTGACCAGCAGGCCATCGCCGCTGTAGGGCTGGGACAGGTTCCCTTCGATGTCCTTGTACTCGCCGGGACTGGTGATCACCTCTACGATGTCGAGCCCGTATTTCTTGGCAAAAGCGAAGTCGCGCTCATCGTGCCCCGGCACGGCCATGATGGCCCCGGTGCCGTAGTCCATGAGCACGTAGTCGGCCACGAAGATGGGGATATTGCCTCCGGTGACCGGGTTCACCGCGTACCGACCGGTGAAGACCCCGGTCTTCTCCTTCTCGATGCTGGCCCGCTCGATGTGGGAGGTGGCCATGGCCTTGGCGACGTAGCGCTTGACCTCCTGCTCGTGGGGAAGGCCGGCCACCAGTTGGTCCACCAGAGGGTGCTCCGGGGCGAGGATGAAGAAGGTGGCCCCGAACAGGGTGTCGGGCCGGGTGGTGAAGACGGTGACTTCCGTCGCGGCGGCTTCGCGCGCCGTGCCCCCCGCCGCGCCGGGGTCCCAGGGTGCAGAGGCCGCTGGATCGAGGGGCGCGATGCTGAACACCACTTCCGCCCCGGTCGACTTGCCGATCCAGTTGCGCTGCATGGTCACCACGCGCTCCGGCCAGGACTCCAGTTTGTCGAAGTCCTTGAGCAGCCGCTCCGCATAGTCGGTGATGCGGAAGAACCACTGCGAGAGCTTCTTGGCCTCCACCACCGTGTCGCAGCGCTCGCACGCCCCTTCCACGACCTGCTCGTTGGCCAGCACGGTCTGGCACGAAGGGCACCAATTGACCGGCGCTTCCTTCTTGTAGGCCAACCCCTTCTTGTAGAACTGGAGGAACAGCCACTGGGTCCACTTGTAGTACTCGGGGCGGGAAGTCACGACCTCCCTGGTCCAGTCGATGGACACGCCCAGGCGCCGTAGTTGCCGGTTGATGGTGGCGATGGCCTCTTCGGTGAACCTGGCCGGGGGCTCCCCCGTTTTGATGGCCATGTTTTCGGAGTTCAGGCCGAAGGCGTCATACCCCATGGGGTGAAGCACCCGCTGCCCCTGGTGCCGGCGGAACCGGGCGATCACATCGCCCATGGTGTAGTTCTTCACGTGCCCCATGTGCGCGCTGCCAGAGGGATAGGGGAACATCTCGAGCACATACGTGGCGTCGTTGCCCTTGCCTCCGGGCCGGGACCCGGGCTCGGGGTTGGTAACCTCGAACGTCTTCTGCTCGGCCCAGACCTTTTGCCACTTGGTCTCGATCCGCTCGTGATCGTACTTAGAGCTGCCGCGCTCCATGTGTCGTCCTTCCGCCATTCTCGGCCCTGGTCCCTCGAATCACGGGTCCTGCGTCGCCACCGCATCCCGTCAGGCGATTATCCCAGTCCGTCCTCCGCTCGCCAAATGGGACGCCCATCACCGGCGCCGGGGGTCTTGGGTAGCCGGAGGAAGCAGAGGGCGACCGCTCCGAGTAGCAGGAGGATCCCGAAGATCAAGAAAGCCAGGTCGTAACTGCCGGTCGAGTCGAAGACGTAGCCGGCCACGAAGGGGCCGGCGATGGCTCCCAGAGAAAAAGACATTGCCGCCAGCCCGAGTATGGCACCCAGGGATCGCAGTCCGAACAGGGGAGGAGTCACCGCCATCCTGACGGGGACGGTCGCGCTGAAGGCGAAACCGACCAGCACGCCCAGAAGGTAGAACGCCCACGTACTGCCCGCGAACATGAAGAGCAACACCGCCACTCCGTTCAGGGCCGTCAGCATCACCAGACTCGAGCGGTACCCAAGCTTCCCGGTCATGACCCAGGCGAGCAGGGTCCCCGCTGCGCCGCCGATGCTGCTCACGGTCATGATGAGGGCCGCCGCCGTTGCCGATAGGCCGACATCGGTAGCGTAAGGCACCACGTGGGCCGCGAAGGCATAGTATCCGAGGCCGAGTACAGCGCCGGCAACCATCAGTATCCAGAAGGCCGGGGCCCTCGCCGCCTCGCCGGTGGACAGCCCCTCACCCGGCGCCGGAGCCTCCCGGCCGCCGGCACCGCCCGCGCCGGCACCCCCCGGACCTGAGGGTCTCGCCCGGGCCGTGTTCCCCGCCATATCCGGCCTTCGGTCCAGTAGGACCAACGCCGGCAGGCCGCATACGAACGCCACCACCCCCAGGACCACCCAGGCTGTCCGCCAACCGCTCCCTTCGATCACCGCCGACACCACCGGCGACAGCACCATCTGCCCCACTATGATGCCCAGCAGCGCCACCCCGATGGCCATGGTCCTCCGCCCCGTGTCGAACCACTTCGAGACTGTGGTGACGGTAGGCGTATAGCTACAGCCGGCCAGAATGCCGCCTCCTACGCCGAAAAGCAGGTAGAACTGCCAGAGTGAGCTCATCCGAGACATGAGCAAGAACGAGACCGCCCCTATGACCACCCCGGGGGCGATCGCCGCCCGGGCCCCGTAGCGGTCGGTCACCCGCCCCATGACCACTCCCATCAGCCCGGACACCGCCATCAAGAGCGACATCGCCGCCGAGACGGCAGCCCGCGACCACCCGAACTCCTCCGTCAGTGGCTTCAGAAACAGGCCGAAGCAGAGTTGCGTACCGAACGACCCTACCAGCAGCACAAAGGAGGCGGCGACGATCACCCACCCGTACGAGGACCGTCGTTCGGTGACCACGGAAACGTGCACGGGGAGCCTCCAAAGATCCGCGCGCCGAAGCAGTGTGCCTGTCGCACTCTAGAGGCTCGGTGCCGTTTGGTCAAACGAAAGAACCAAACCTGGCCTGCGATGGAAGGCGCTGGGCCTCGCGCGGCGCCCCATCGTGCGCTGGCCGCGCCTCGCGCCCACCCTCTCCTGGGAGCTTGTTCTTCAGCGGGGCAGCCCCTAGTATGTGCTCATGGCTATCTGGGAAGTCCTCACGAGGATCCTGCTCGCTGCCGTGCTCGCGGGCGTCATCGGGCTCGAGCGGGAGATACGCGAGCACACCGCCGGATTCAGGACCCACATCCTGGTCGCCGTGGGGGCCGCGGCCTTCACCCTGGCCTCGTCATACGACCCGGCGGGCATCGGTTTCGACCCCAACCGGATATCGGCTCAGGTGGTCACCGGCATCGGCTTCTTGGGCGCCGGAGCCATCATCCGCTACGGCGTCACGGTGCGCGGGCTCACTACGGCGGCCAGCCTCTGGGCTGTGGCTGCCGTGGGGCTCTTATCGGCCCAGGGCTTCTACTCCGCCGCTCTCGTCACCACCGGCGTGGTGATCATGGGCCTGTCCGTGCTGCGCCTTATCGAAAGCAAGCTCCTTTACCCGCATGTTGGCCAGGCGGTCAACGTTCGCGTGCACTTCAACGCGCCGGGTTACTCATCGCTGGCGGAGTTGCTCGGCGTGCTGAAGCGGGCCCATGTGGAGGTGAAGGAAGTGGGCGTGATCCCGGAAGAGGACCAGACCGACACCGTCCACCTCCGCCTCGACCTCCCCCGCGGCCTCGATCCGCCGACCTTGACCGCAATGATCACCGACATGCATGAGGTGCGCACGGTCAGGATCGAATAGCCGGCGCGATCCGCCGGTGCGCCTCAGCGGTGCCGGTGGGCCCCTTTGCGATGGTGACCGCCGCCTCTTGCGGGAGCAGCCGGACTCCCGGCCCCGTCTCCCCGAAGGCGAGCCAGATCGCGGGCCAGGTCCTTGATCTCGTCGCGGAGCTTGGCCGCGTACTCGAAGCGTAGCTCCTCGGCGGCCTGGAACATCTCGTCTTCGAGGGTAGCCATGAGCCGCTCGATCTCCTCGGCCGACATCTCCTCGCCCTGGGCGGTCCGGCGGCGCTCCTTGTAGGGAACGGTGGCGCTGATGCCCAGCAGTTCTGCGATGTCGGAGACGCCCTTGACGATGGTGCGCGGCTCGATGCCATGGGCTTCGTTGAACACCAGTTGCGCCGCCCGCCGGCGGTCGGTCTCGGAGATGGCTCGGTCCATGGCCACGGTCCGCTTGTCGGCGTACATGATGACTTTGCCCTCCACGTTGCGGGCCGCCCGGCCGATGGTTTGGATGAGCGCGGTCTCGCCGCGGAGGAAGCCTTCCTTGTCGGCGTCGAGGATGGCCACCAGAGTCACTTCGGGCAGGTCGAGGCCCTCGCGGAGCAGGTTGATCCCCACCAGCACGTCCACCTCTCCCAGGCGAAGTTCGCGCACGGTGCGGATACGCTCGAGCGTATCCACCTCGGAGTGCAGATAGCGCACACGGAACCCCATCTCCAGCAGGTAGTCGGTGAGGTCCTCGGCCATCTTCTTGGTCAGGGTGGTCACGAGGGTCCGTTGCCCCTTGTCCACCCGGTCGCGGATCTCGTTCATCAGGTTGTCGATCTGGTGCCTCGTCGGCCGGACCTCCACGAGCGGATCGACCAGGCCGGTGGGCCGCACCAGCTGCTCCACCACCTGCGTGGACACCGAGGTCTCCCACTGCCCGGGAGTGGCGGAGACGAACACCACCTGCGGCGCCCGCTCGATGAACTCGTCGAAACGCAGGGGCCGGTTGTCCAGAGCCGAGGGCAGGCGGAAGCCATGCTCCACCAGCATGGTCTTGCGGCTCCGGTCGCCCTCGTACATGCCGTGGAGTTGGGGCACGGTCATGTGGGACTCGTCGATGAGCACCAGGAAATCGTCGGGGAAGAAGTCGAGAAGCGTGTACGGCGGCTCCCCCGGCCGGCGGCCGGAGAGGATGCGCGAGTAGTTCTCGATGCCGTTGCAGTAGCCCAGCTCGCGCAGCATCTCCATATCGTACTGGGTGCGCTGCCGGAGGCGGAAGGCCTCCAGTTGCTTGCCTTGGGTCTCCAGTTCGGCCACTCGGGTCTCGAGCTCGGCGGCGATCTCCCCCAACGATCGCTCGATGGCGTCTTCGGATGTAACGAAGTGGGTGGCCGGGTAGATGGCCACGTTCGACATCTGAGCGACGACCTCCTGGGTGAGAGGATCCACCTTGACGATCTCCTCCACCAGGTCGCCCCACAGACTCACGCGCAACGCGTAATCGTCGTACGCCGGCCACACCTCGAAGCTCTCGCCCCGCACCCGGAACTTACCCCGAGTGAAGCCGATGTCGTTGCGCTCGTAGTGGATCTTCACCAGCTTGGCGAACACCTCGTCGCGGCTGATGTCGTCGCCCTGGCGTAGCAGCACCACCTGCCCCAGGTACTCCTGAGGCGAGCCCAGGCCGTAGATGCACGAGACCGAGGCCACGATGACCACGTCGTCGCGCATGAGCAGGCTGGAGGTGGCCGCGTGGCGCAGGCGGTCGATCTCCTGGTTGATGGAGGAGTCCTTCTCGATATAGGTGTCGGTGGCCGGGAGATAGGCCTCGGGCTGGTAGTAGTCGTAGTAGGAGACGAAGTACTCCACCGCATTCTCGGGCAAGAACTCCCGGAACTCGTTGCAGAGTTGCGCGGCCAGGGTCTTGTTGGGGGCCATCACCAGCGCGGGCCGGCCGTGCTGCGCGATGACGTTGGCCATGGTGAAGGTCTTGCCCGAGCCGGTCACCCCGAGCAGCGTCTGGAAGCGGTCGCCGCGCGCCAGCCCCTCGGCCAGTTGTTCCACTGCCTGGGGCTGGTCACCCTTTAGCTCGTAATCGGCGCGTACCTGGAAGGAGGTCATGTCCGCCAGACCCCTTTCAGGCACTCCGCCCGTTCGTCGAGAACGCGTCCGGGTGCGCCTTCTTGAACAGAGCTTGCGCCTCCTGCACACGCCGCACGAACTCGCGGGTCTCGGGATACGGGATGTCCTCCGGTCCGAACTTCTTCAGCCCGCCCGCTTTCTCGATCCACTGGCGTACGATCCCCTGGCCCGCGTTGTAGGCGGCGATCGCGGCCACGGGATCGTCCAGAGTGCGCTGTAGGTAGGCCAGGTAGCAGGCTCCCAGTTCGAGGCTGTCTTTTGGATCTTTGAGGGCCGGGTTCTTCGGCCCCTTCCAGCTGTCCAGGCCCGCGACCCATTCGGCGGTGGTAGGCAGCAACTGCATGAGACCCACCGCTCCAGCATGTGACTCGGCCTCCGGGTCGAAACCGCTCTCCGTGCGGGCTACCGCGGCCACGAGATAGGGGTCGAGGTCGTACTTCTCGGCCACGTCGGCGATCTCGTCCTTGTACTTGATGGGATAAACCTTCCCGGACAGGGAAGGGACTATCAGGGTCCCGGTGAGGATGACGGCGACCACCGCCACTACCACGACCACTACAGCGATGGGAAGATACAGGCGCAACAGCCGGCGGCGGCGCGCGCGCAGCTGCGCCGTTCTCATTGCGTCTCCCCCAGTTCGAGGGCGGGAGCGGCGAGGTTGAGAGCGTGTTCATACGCCCGGGCGACGAACGCGCGCAGGGCTTCGAAGTCCCCGTCGTTGACGCACACCAGGCTGCTGCCCGCCACACGCCGCTCGCTCGAGGCCTGCAACGCCTCGAACTCGCCGAACAACTCCACGTCGAACTCCTGCACGGAACGCTCCCGCCGCTGCTCTCTTCCGGCCTCCACAGTCACGATCAGGTCAAAAACGCGCTGCATGTCGGCCTCGAACAGGAGCGGCACCTCGCATACAACAACAGCGCCGGACGGGGCCTCGCGGATGAAGCGCGCGATCTCCTCGCCCACCAGCGGGTGGGTGAGGGCCTCCAGCCACCGCAGGCGGTCGGGCCGCCCGCGCACCGCGTCGGCCAGCTTTCGCCGGTCCACCGTGCCGCCCGCGTCGAGGACGCCGGGTCCGAAGTATTCAGCCAGCGCCCGCACGACGTCCTCACGCGCGTAGAGCTGGTGCACCACCTCATCGGCGGATAAGGTGCGAGCGCCCGCCTGGGCGAAGAACCGCAAGGCCGTGGTCTTGCCGGCTCCGATGCCGCCGGTAAGGCCGACGGCCACTACGTCGGGTCGCTCGTGCGTCAAGCAGCCTCCACAAAGACAGGGAGCGCCTACCGGCGCTCCCCTATCATGCCTTATCGCGCGGACGGTCAGTCTTCTTCTTTTTCCGCCTCTCCGGCAGGAGCAGCCTCATCCGCAGCCTCCTCGGTGACCGGAGCGGCGGCTTCCTGGGGCTCTTCCGCGGCCGGCTCTTCCACAACCGGCTCTTCCACAACCGGTTCTTCGGCGGCCCCGCCGGCCGGTTCTTCGGCAATCGGTTCTTCTGCAGCCTCGGCGGCCGGTTCGGCCTCAACCTCCGCCACAACGCTCTCTTCGGCGCCAGCCTCGGCAGCAACCTCGGCCTCGGCCTCGGCGTCCTTTGTCTCCACTTCCTGAGGCTGGGCTTCCTCAGCCTCGGCTTCCTGAGGCTCGGCTTCCTCGGCCTCGACCTCGCCCACGGCTTCCTCGAATTCCTCGCCCTCTTCCCCTTCGCCCTCTTCAGCTTCCTCGGCCATGGCATCCTCATGGATGCGATACTCAGGCTCGAGGCGTTTGAGGCTTAGAGAGAGGCGGCGTCGTTCGGGGTCGATCTCGATGATCTTGACGTTGACTTCCTGGCCCGGCCGCACGATCTCCGAGGGATCCTCCACGTGATGCTGCGCCAACTCGGAGATGTGGATGAGGCCCTCGACCCCCTCCTCGATCTCCACGAACGCACCGAACGACACCAGCTTGGTGACACGGCCGTGAACGATCTCGTTGACCTGCCGGTTCTCGAACACCTGCTGCCAGGGATCTTTCTGGGTCTGCTTGAGGCCCAGGGAGATGCGCTGACGATCGCGGTCGATGTCGAGCACCCGGACCTCGACCTTCTGTCCGATGATGAGCACTTCGGACGGATGGTTGACGTGGCTCCACGAAAGCTCGGAGATGTGGATAAGCCCGTCTATACCGTCGAGGTCGACGAAGGCGCCGAAGTCCACGATATTGGAGATGGTCCCGGTGACCAGGTCGCCCACGTTCATGCGGTCGAGGATCTGCTCGCGCGCTCCGCGGCGCTCCTCTTCGAGCACGGCGCGCCGGCTGAGGACCACGTTGTTACGGAAGCGGTTGAGCTCGATAACACGGCATTCCAGGCTCTGGCCCAGGAACTCGTCCAGGTCGGCTACCCGGCGGATGTCGACCAGCGACGCGGGCAGGAAGCCGCGCACGCCCAGGTCGAGGATGAGTCCGCCCTTCACCACCTCGATGACAGTACCGGTGACTGGGGTACCCTCCTCGGCGGCCTTTTCGATGCGCTGCCAGGCCCGTTCGAACCGAGCCCGCTTGCGCGAAAGAATGAGACGACCGTCGGCGTCCTCCTTGGTCAGGACCAGGGCGTCGACCACATCACCCACCGACACTTCCTCAGCGGGATCGACCGACTTTCTTATGGACAACTCGTTGGCCGGGACTACACCTTCGCTCTTGTAGCCGATGTCAACGAGGACCTCGTCCTTGTCCACCCGCACCACAGTGCCGGTGACGATATCCCCCTCTTCGAAAGTCAGAATGGTGGCGTCGTAGTTGGGAATCATCTTCCCGTCTACCTCCACCATTAGCTCTTGGCCGTTCTCCAGTGTCTGCGTGTCGTCGATGTGTTCGTCTGACATGTAGTTTCCGCTTCCCTTTCCAAAACAATGCGTAACTGAACCACGCCCCCCGTGGCTCACGTGCCGGGTAGTATACGCAGGCGCCGGGGAAAAGCAACCTGCAAAACCGCACTACGCTACTTGGCTGCCAGCCAGTCCGGACCCACCCCAGCGTCCACCCGGAGAGGGGGTTCCATGGGGTAAGCGCCCACCATCTCCTGCACCATCGCGCCGCGCACCGCGTGGGCCTCGGCCTCTGGGGATTCGAACACCAGCTCGTCGTGCACCTGCAGCACCAGCCGCGACTTGGGAAAGTCCTTCGCCAGCCGATCGTAGCAGCGGATCATGGCCACTTTGATCATGTCGGCGGCGCTCCCCTGGATCACCGAATTGACCGCCAGCCTCTCCCCCAGCGAGCGTTCCTGAAAGCTCCCTGAGCTGAGCTCGGGGATGGGCCGGCGGCGGCCGAATACCGTAGTGGCGTAGCCCTGCCGCCTCGCCGCCTCGATAGTGGCTTCGATGAAGGCTTTCACTCTAGGCAGGCGCTCGAAGTAGCGCTGGATATAGGCTGCAGCCTCCTCTCGTTCGATGCCCAGGTTCTGGCTCAGCCCAAAGGCGGAGATGCCGTACATAATGCCGAAGTTCACCGCCTTGGCGTAACGGCGGTGGGTGGTGTCCACCTGGTCGGCCGGCATGCCGAACACCTCGGCGGCGGTGCGGCAGTGGATGTCCTCGCCGCGGGCGAGGGCCTCGAGCAGGGCGGGCTCCCGGGAGAGGTGGGCCATGATATGCAGCTCTATCTGGGAGTAGTCGGCCACCACCAGCAGGTGACCGGACTCGGCCCCGAAGCATTGGCGGATCTGCGCCCCGATCGCCGTGCGCACCGGGATGTTCTGAAGGTTCGGATCGCTTGACGACAACCGGCCGGTGGCAGCGACGGTCTGGTGGAAGGTGGTATGGAGTCTCCCATCGTCGTCCACTGCCTGCGGCAGGGCCAACAGGTACGTGGACATGAGCTTGGACAGCTCGCGATGGGTGAGCAGGTGGCCCACGATGGGATGGTGCTCTCGCAGACTCTCCAGGGTCCTGGCGTCGGTGGAGTAGCCCGTCTTGGTCTTGCGCTGACGCGCGAGACCAAGCCGTTCGAACAGCACCCGGCCCAACTGCTGGGGGGAACCCAGGTTGAAGGTCTCACCCGCCAGCTCGTAGATGCAGGTCTCCAGGCCCTCCAACTGGTCCTCGATCTTGCCGGTGATCTCACCCAACTGGTAGACGTCCAGAAAGATGCCGGCCTTCTCCATCTCGATGAGAACTCGGGTGAGCGGGAGTTCGACCTGCTGAAAGAGCTCCCACATGCCCTGGTCGCGCAGCGCTCGCTCCTGGCGCCCCGCCAGGGGCAGGACCAGGCCCGCAGGAGCGGCCTGGCCCGCCCAGTCGGAGCCTCCCTCGTCGCCGGCGCACTCCGGAAGGGCGATGCCGGCCTCCCGAGCCAGAGGCTCAAGCGGGTACGCCCGCATCCCCGGCACGAGCAGATAGGCGGCAATGAACGTGTCGTGGGCGGCCCTGTCCACGAGCCCGTGCAGCGCAGCGGTCGCTTTGAAGTCATGGCAGACCGCCCCTCCGCTATGCAGCAGGTCGGCCACCAGCGGGGAGCGGAGTTCGTGTGCTCCCACCTTTGCGAGACGGAAGCGGCTGTAGTCGTCCCCGTCCTCTGCCGGTCGCTGGGCCAGCCACATAGCGACGGCCTCCGAATGGGCATCCTCAGCGCCCCCGGCCCAGCCCGCAGCCACCCCCACAGGTCGCGACCAGTCGAACAGCCCCCGAGCCGCCCCCTCCGAGGGCGGCCAGGCGGTGGCTTCAGGCAGGCGAGACCCGCGGCTCTCTCCCGCGGACATCGCCGGCGCCGGTTCCAGCGCCGCCAGCCGCTCGACGAGGGTGTTGAACTGCAACCGGATGAAGAGTTCCTCCAGACGATCCCGCTCCAGCCGGTGGGGCAGCAGTTCCGCCGTGTGCACGTCGATAGGGGCATCGCGGTCGAGACACGCCAACCTGCGCGATAGGAGAGCGACTTCCTGGTT
This sequence comes from uncultured Actinomycetota bacterium, assembly GCA_963843515.1. Lineage (GTDB taxonomy): Bacteria > Actinomycetota > Thermoleophilia > RBG-16-64-13 > RBG-16-64-13 > CAIQPS01. The sequence continues at coordinate 198,595 of CAWJKH010000005.1, read as the reverse complement.
CTCCCTGAGCAGCTCCTGGCGCTTGGGCCCCGCCACCTGGTCGATGTGGGCGAGCACTCCATCCAGGTCGCCGAACTGTTGCAGCAACTGAGCCGCCGTCTTCTCGCCGATGCCGGGGATGCCGGGGATGTTATCGGAGGTGTCGCCCTTGAGGCCTATCAAGTCGGGGATCAAGCGGGGAGGCACTCCAAACCGCTCCTCCACCGCCGCCGGATCGTAGATCTTGACCTCGGTGACCCCGCGCGCATTGGCCATGACGCTCACGTGCGTCCCGGCGAGCTGCAGCGCATCGCGGTCGCCGGTGACGATGAACGTGTCCCTGCCCTCTGCCTCCGCCTGACGCGCAAGGGTGGCCAGGATGTCATCGGCTTCAAAGCCTGGCACAGAGAGGTTCACGAAACCGAACGCCTCCGAGAGTTGGGCGAAGTAAGGCCACTGCTCGGAGAGTAGATCCGGCATGGGTTTGCGCTGGGCCTTGTACCCCTCGAACTCGTCGTGCCGGAACGTCTTCTGCGGCGAGTCCCAGGCGACGATCACCGCGCCGGGCTGGTAATCGGCCAGGATCTTGATCACCATGGCGCAGAAGCCGTACAGGGCGTTGGTGGGGAGACCCTCGGAGGTGGCTATCTCCTGCGGAAGGGCGAAGAACGCCCGGTAGGCCATGTTGTTGCCGTCCAGCAGAAAAAGCGGCCCCCGCTGGGCCGCGCGGGAGGCACAGGCCGACCTCCGATCCCCTCGATCCTCCCCGGCGGGCGAGCTCTCGTCGGGAGGGGGACTGTGCCCGGAAGGGGAGCTCTCGTCAGGAAGCAGGCTCATTCCAGCCTGGTCTCTTCCCCGGTCTGAGAGACTTCATAACCCCCGAGGGCGAGCAGGGCTTGCTTGAAAGACGGTGATGTAGCCACCGACCGCAACGCCGCCACACCCTCGTCGTCCCAGCGCTCTCCCGGCACCACCAGGTCGTACCGCTCCTGCCCCAGCCAGATGAAGTCGAGCCCATAGGCTCCGGCCGCCGCTTGGATGCCCAGCCCCACGGTGGCCTTGCCTTCGGCCACGGCCCGAGCAACCCCCAGGTGAGTGGCCTCCTCGACGTCGTAGCCGGCGATCGTGGCCGGGTCCACTCCCGCCCGTTTGAGCTGGACATCGAGCCAGACCCTGGTACCCGAGCCGGGCTGCCGGTTGACGAACGAGACCTCCGGTCGCGTCAGATCGGCGACGTGCTCCAGCCCCTGCGGGTTGCCCGTCGGCACGATGAAGCCCTGCAGACGCTTGACCAGGTTGAGCAACACCACCTTCCGGTTGGGCAGGACCCTCTGCACGAACGGGATGTTATAGAGACCGGTAGCCTCGTCCCACAGGTGGGCTCCTGCGATGTCGGCTTCGCCTCGCGCTACCGCCATAAGGCCGCCCAGGCTGCCCACGAAATCGGTGGACATGGTCACCGGCGGGACACGTTCGGCCAGAAGCCGGGCGAGCAGTTCCACGGACAAATCATGGCTGCCGGCAAATCGGAGGATCGGCAGGCCGGGCGACGGGACCTCTTCATCTGCGCGCATGGATCGCGCACTTCGCACTTCCTGCCAGCGGGCGATGGCCGCCGCCAGAGCCGCCTCCGCGTGCGCGGGAGTATGCCCCAGACCGATGGCCTCGAGCAGGTAGCTCTCCGCCCGGTGGACCAGATCGGCCCACTGCCACTCGGGTGGCGCTAGAAGGCCGGGCGGACCGGTGCGCCACGACACCCGGGTTCCTCCGCCCCTGTGCGCGGATACAAGACCCTCCCGTCCAAGCAGCGCGTAGGCACGGCTCACGGTATTGGGGGTGCAGTCCCAGCGTTCTGCCAACTCCCGGACCGGAGGCAGGCGATCCCCGGGAGCCAGCTCGCCGGAGATGATCAGACGCCGCATGGTCTCGGCGATCTCCAGATAGACGAAGCTCTCACGCTCGGGCATCAGAACCTCGCCGGATCGGTGGGGAGGCTATTCGGTCTTGAGCGCGCCGGCGGTCTCTTCTGCGCACTGGGAGTCGACCGAACACCGCTGGCAATCGGCGTCGCCCTCCTCCCACGTGCCCCAGCACTGCGGGCGCGGCGTCTCGGTCACCGGAGCGCGACCCGCTGTGTCGGCTGCGGTAGGCGCTTCAGCGGCGGTCACGGCAGTGGTGGCTTCAGCGGTGGCCACAGTCGCAGCCGCCGTCGTACCCGCCGACATGGCTTCCGTGCTCGCGGCCATCGGAGGCTCGGCAACGCTCGTGGCTTCTTTGACCTCGGCGACGGTGGCGTCCAGCTCGTCCTGGCCTTCCTTCACGCCCTTTCTGAACCCGCGGATGGACTTGCCGAGCGACGACCCCAACTCGGGTAGCTTACGGGGACCGAAGATGAGAAGGACGATCACCACCACAATGATGATCTCCCAGGGTCCGATCCAACTGGGCATGCCTCAACTCCTTCATCTTGTCCCCGCGACGATACATTCTCGCGCAGGGACCCCAGCCTGGCCTCGCCTGTATTAAAGCACACCGCCCGGCAGCCGTTTGAGGCCTGTTCACCGGAGCATCACCGCCTCGCCGGCGGGCTGTTGACACCCCCCAAGGGCCTGACTATCATTGCCGCCGCCCTTACGATCAAGGATGTGCCCGCCATGCCAGAGGATCATCCCGCAGCACAGGCTTCGGCCCCGCTCGAACAGCGGATCGTGCCGCTCAGCAGGACGAGGCGCATCATCGCCGAGCGCATGGCCCTATCGGCCACGACCATCCCCCAGGTGACCTACACCTTGCGGTGCGACGTCACCGAAGCGCTCGCGCTCCGGCGCGACCTCAAAGCGGGGGCCGGTGGCGAACGAACCGCCGTCTCCCTCGACGCGTTGATAGTCCGGGCGGTCGCCCTGGCTCTCGCCGCCTCCCCGCACGTGAACTCCCGATGGGCGGAAGGGGAAGGTATTTGCGTCCTCCCCCAGATCAACATCGCAGTGGCCGTAGACCTCGAAGAGCGCGGCCTGGTGACCCCTGTGGTGCACGACGCGGACCGTTTGGATATCCGCGCGACAGCGGCCGAGCTAGAGCGCTTGGTCGCGGGCGCGCGGTCGGGCAAGCTGGGACCCGACGACTACGCCGGGGCGACCTTCACCGTGACCAGTCTGGCCCCCCTCGGGGTGGAGAGTTTCAACCCTATCACCGTGCCGCCCCAGGCCGCCATCCTCGGCGTCGGAGCCATCGTCCCCACTCCGGTGTTCCAGCAGGACCAGGTGGTGAAGCGTCGCCTGCTCGCGCTATCGCTGACCACCGATCACCGCATCCTCGACGGTGCCCCGTCGGCCCGCTTCTTGACCAAAATCCGCGACCTGCTCGAGCAGCCCGCTCGCCTGGCGGAATAGAGGGCCGGTATCCTCGCGGGCCCTCGACCGCGGCCCCGGGGCTACCTGCGCCGTTCGGCCTCCGGGGGGAGATAGCCCATGCGGCGCGACAGATCGTCCCCGAGCTTCATGACGCTGCGGATGAGCCCGGGAAGGCGTTCGGCGGAGAAGCGTTGGACGATCCCCGAGATGCTCACCGCGGCGATCACCGCCCCATCGACGTCTCGCACGGGAGCCCCCAGCGCACAGGCGTGGAGGGTGACGTCCTCCCAACTCACCGAATACCCCCGCTCTCGGATCTCGCGACGGTCGCGCTCGAGTTCGTCACGGGACACCAGCGAGTACTGGGTCATGCGGCGCACGTGGCCACCGACCACGTCCTCCCAACCCTGGTCGGGCAGATGGCCGAGGAGCACCCGCTGGGCGGCTCCACAGTTGAAAGCCGAGTGCTTGCCGGGCTCGAGATAGAGCACCCGTATTTGGTGGCTGCCGTCGAAGCGCTTGAGGCACAAAGCCTCGTTCCCGTCAGCCACTACGAGGAAGGCTGTCTCGCTGGTCTCCTCCGCGGTGGCTGCCAGTAGGGGATCGGCCTGCTTGACCAGTTCCATGCCCTTCACCACGATGCTGCCGAGCCGGAAGGCTTTGAGCCCCAATCGGTAGCGTCCGGTCTTCTTGTCGAACTCGACCATCTCGGTCGCTTCGAGGGTGCTGAGGAGCCTGTGGGTGGTGCTCTTGCTCAGACCGATGCCGGTGCTGATCTCGGTAAGGTTGAGCTCCGGCCTCTCCAGGCCGAACTGCTCCAAGATGGCAATGGCCCGGATGACCGCCCGGACATTAAGGTCGGATTCTGCCGCTGGATGTTGACGGATAGGTCGCGCCATGTGGTCCAGTTCTTCCCATGTAGCGGAACGGTCGACCGTTCTGCGGGAACGACGTCACGATAGCATCGGGGCCCCCGGTGGGCAAGGGGAACGCCCCCCCGGCGGTCGGCGGCAAGAGAAGAGGCCACCCCGAAGGGTGGCCTCTTGCTGCGTTGCTCATTTGCGGGCGGCAGACCTACACCGCGGTGCCTCCGGTCTCGGCTGCGACATGCTCGGGCTCCTTGGTCGCCGAGGCCAACCTCAACTTACGTTGCAGCGGGAAGAGGAAGAAGTTGGTCTTGCGGACGATGAATCCGTAGATTCCGGCCGGGCTCCAGATGGTCACCACGATGGCCAGCATGCCCAGGACGATGAAGTACCACTCGCCGTACTTGCTGGTGGTTTCGCGGAGCACGAAGTAGATCGCCGTGCCGATGATCGGCCCCTCCAGGGTACCGACACCGCCGATGACGGTGATGAAGATCAGGTACCCGGTCCAGTTGACCGAGAAGGCGGCGGCCGGCTGCACCCGCAGCAGGTGGATGGCCACGATGGCGCCCACCAGGGCACAACCCGCCCCGGCGATCACATACGTGTAGAGCTTCATGCGCCATAGGTTCACACCGCTGCTCTCGGCTGCCAAATCGTTATCGCGGATGGCTTTGAGGCCAAGCCCGGTGCGGGATCGCAGAAGGAAGTAGCTGCAACCGATGGCGATGACGGTCGAACCCAGGGCCCACCAATAGGTGCCCGGGACGCGCACCTCGGTTCCCAGCTTGGTGGCGGCTTGGATGGTGATGCCCGATCCGCCGCCGGTCCGTTTGATGTTGGCCACTATCAGCCGCAGGATCTCAGCGATGACCCAGGTACCGATGGCCAGGTATCCGCCTTTGAGCTTGAACACCAGGCTCGCGGCCGGAAGGGCGATGATGGCACCGCCGATGGCCGCGAAGATCACGCTGAAGAACGGGTTGATGTGGAAGACGTCGGCAAAGAGCCACATAGTGTACGAGCCGATGCCGATGAAGCCCTGCTGGCCTACCGAGATCAAGCCGGCGTAGCCGAGCATGAGGTTCCAGAACGAGGCCAGCGCCAGAAGGGTGAAGAAGTCAACGAGCCTACGGGTCCATGGGATCCCCCCGAAGACCGGGAAGAGCGCGAGAACGATGATGACCAGCAGTCCAAAGATGGCGATGATCAAGTTGGTGCGGTTCGCCACCCAGACGTTGAACCGCTTGCCGTCGGGGGTAGCTGTAGTCGCGGTTCTCATGCCGTCACCGTCTTCGCTAGGAAGCCCTGTGGTCTGAACGCGAGGATGATGACGAAGACCATATGGCCCACGAGGATCGACCACGCGGAACCGAAGGCCTGCGCCCCCAGCGTCTGGGACAGGCCCAGGATGACGCCGCCCAGCAGCGTGCCCCAACTCGAGCCCATGCCGCCGATGATGACGGCTTCGAACGCGAAGATGAGGCGTTGGTTACCAAGAAGCGGGTCGAACGTGGTACGGACGCCCATCATGACCCCGCCGATAGCGGCGACCAGCAGCGACACACCCATGGCCATGCCCCAGATGTGCTTGGTGTTGATGCCCATGAGGCGGGCGGCTTCCTGGTCGTCGGACACGGCCCGGAAGGCCCGGCCCATTTTGGTCCGTGCCATGTATGCGTCGAGAACGAGGATCACCACGACAGCCATAAGGAAGATGATCAGCGGCAACCAACCGACGGCCAGTCTGTCGTTGACCTTGATGCTGAGGTTTTCCACCCGGCCCGCGTCGAGCCCCTGCGAGTTGGCCGTGAAGGCCAAAAGCAGGGCGTTCTGGATGATGATGGAGAGACCGAAGGTCACGATGACCCCGGCCGTGTCTCCCTTCCCGACCACGAAGTTGAGCAGCCCCCGTTGCAGCAGGTAGCCGACGATGAACATGATCACCATCGTGATGGGGATGGAATAGAAGGGGTTGAAACGAGTCGCGTTGACGATCATCAAAGCTATGTATGCCGGAAGGATGGTCAAGTCGCCGTGAGCGAGGTTGACCAGGCGCATAGTGCCAAATACGAGCGACAGACCTATGGCGAACAGAGCATAGAGCCCGCCCAGAAGGATCCCTTGGACCGCTGCGTTTAGCCAATCCATATCTATACTCCGAAGTAGGCCGCGGTTATCTGTTCGTTCGTAAGCTCGTCGGGCCTGCCCTGCAGAGCGATGCGCCCTTCGAGGAAGCACGCGACGTGGCTCGCCACGGTCAGAACGTGCTGGACGTCCTGCTCCACCACCAGGATGGTCGTACCGTTGCCGATCAAGGTGGGGAAGGAGTCATAGATGCGCTTGATTACCACCGGGGCGAGACCCAGCGAGACCTCGTCCATGAGGATGAGACGCGGGTTGGCCATTAGGGCCCGGCCGATGGCCAGAGCCTGCTGCTCGCCGCCGGAGAGACCGGCCGCTTGCCGCTTCTTCAGCGGTTGAAGCAGGGGGAACAACTCATAGACCGTGTCGGTGGTCCAGGGGCCCTTGCGGTTCCTATAAGCGCCAATGATCAGGTTTTCATGCACGGTAAGGCTGGGGAACACCCGCCGCCCTTCGGGGACCGACGAGATGCCGATCTCCACCCGCTTGTGAGTCGGCATATGGTCGACCGGGTGTCCGTCGAAGAGGATGCGTCCCCGCCTGGGCACCAGTGCGCCGGCCACCGTCTTGAGCATGGTGGACTTCCCCGCACCGTTGGCGCCGATGCATGCGAAGATCTCGCCCTCCTCCACCCTGATGTTGAGGTCGTAGAGGGCCTGGAAATCCTCGTAATAGACGCTGACGTTATCGATCTCGAGAAGGCTCATGCCGGCGTCCCTCCCATGTAGCAGGCCTGGACTTCGGCACTGTTCATCACCTGGCGGGGGTCGCCCTCACAGAGCTTGCGGCCGAACTGGATGACGGTGATGCGATCGACTACCGCCAGCAACGCGTGCACGATGTGCTCGATCCAGACGATGGTGATGCCGGTCTTGCGGAGCTTGCGGATCTCCTCGAGCAACTCCTCCACCTCGGCCTCGGTAAGACCGCCGGCAATCTCGTCGAGGAGAAGCATCGTCGGGTCGGTCGCGAGGGCCCGCGCTAGTTCCAGCCGCTTGCGGTCGAGCAGCGTGAGCGAGCCCGCCAGGATGTTGGCTTTGCCCGCCATCCCGGTGACTTCGAGGATGTCCACGCAGTGCTCGTACGAGGCCCGCTCCCGCATGTTTCGCCCGTGAGTGGCACCCACGAGCACGTTCTCGAACACGGTCATGCCCGCGAAGGGCTTGGGGATCTGGAACGTACGGCCTATTCCCTGACGGCACCGTTCGTGCCGGGATAGGTGCGTGATGTCCTTGCCGTTGAAGATCACCTTGCCGGCGTCGGCATGCACGGCTCCGGTGATCAGGTTGAACCAGGTGGTCTTGCCCGCCCCGTTGGGACCCACGATGCCGAGCGCCTCTCCCTCGCTGACGCTGATGCTCAGATCGTCGATCACCAAGACCCCTCCGAACGACTTTCGAAGGCCTTGGGTTTCAAGAGCTATCGTCAAGTGGAACCACCTCCATGCTTCATCCTAGTCCCCCTTCCTTCCCTGTTAGGTATGTACTTCGCAGGGCCCAGCCCAGAATGGTCCCAACATGCAGCTTCACAGCATTTCATACACGGCCGCTTCCGGTCAAGAAAGACTGCGCTCAAAGCGGTCGAAACGCCCCTACATAAGGCCAGAAAACGGGCTGCCGCGCGGTCTCCCGCGCGGCAGCCCCGAGTATTCACTCGCGGACCTGGTCCTAGGCTCTAGACGTACTCAGCGACCTTGTCCTGGATGGGGATGCCGAGGTCCGTAGCAGCCGCCGTGCTGACGATGGTGAGGTCGAACGCGTACTTTGTTCCCGTCCGCCACTGGCCACCCACGAGCGGCGTCTTGTACACGTTCTCGGTGATGTGGCACGGGCCCACCTGGAACGGCGGGGTGGCGCCGACCACCGGAGCCGTAAAGTCGATCGGTCCGCCGATGGTGTCGAGCTTGGTGGTCTTGACGGCCTGAATGAGGGCTTCCTTGTCGTCCACACTGGTCGCCTTCTTCAAGGCGTCGATCGCCATCTCGAACACGATGAAGTGCAGCAGCGGCTGGGTCCACTGGGCGCCATCGTTGGCGGCGGTGAACTTATCGGCGAACTGCTGGCAGGTCTCACCCAAGAGCGACGAGGTGAACGGGTGGCTGGGAGTCCACCAGACCTCGGTGGTGAGGTTGTTGGCGATGCTGCCAAGAGCTTCTACCGACTGCGGGAACAGCAGGGCCTTGGCGTACGTGGCCAGCTTGGGCTTCCATCCCTGCTGGATGGCCTGCTTCCAGAAGTTGGTGAAGTCCGGCGGTATGAACACGCCCATGCCGATCTCGGCACCGGCCTTCTTAAACTCGGAAATCTGGACGGTGAAGTCCTCGGTCCCGACCTGGTACTGGCTGGGCACCACGGCAGTGAGCCCGGCCGGCTGATAGACGGGTTCCCAGCCGGGCAGCCAGGCGTTGCCGTCGGCGTCGTTCGGGTACATTGCGCCCACGACTTTGTTGTTGGGCACCTGGCTCCACATATCGAGGAACGTGGCCTGCACGTCCTCGAGGCCCCAGAACGTATGGTAGGTCCACTTGAAGACCGCGTTCAGGTTGCCCTGGCTGCGGCCGGCGACGTACGGCTGCCACGGGCAGTCATTGGTGATGCAGGGCGTTCCGCCCGCCTCGGCCTGGTCCGCCACCGGGTTCACGGTGTCGGGTGTGGAGGCGGCTGTGACGATGTCGACCTTGTCGTTGTTGATGAGGTCGCCCGTCACCTGGGCAGCGCGGGCCCCGTCGGACTGGCTGTCCTTGACGATGATGGTGACCGGGTGCTTCATACCGTCGCCGCACACGACGCCGTCGCCGATAGCTTCCTTGGCCCGGTCCACACAGTACGCGTCCGGAACGCCGAACGAAGCCAGCGGACCGGTGGTGGGGGTCACGAAGCCGATCTTGACTTCGCGGCCCATCTCGGCGCTGGTGCTGACGCTGGTGGTGGTCTCGCCACCCGCAGCCGTCGTGGTGGTGGCGCCGGCGGTGGTGGTGGTTCGCCCCGGCGGTGGTGGTGGTCGATTCTTCGGTGCCGCCACAGGCAGCCACTAGACCGCCGAGACCGCCGGCCACGCCGACCGTGGCCCCGGCGATGCCGGCCAGCTTCAGGAACTCACGGCGACTGACGGAGGACTTGACCTGTCCTTCATCTTTCTCTGACATTTCCCCTCCTCATGCTGACTTGAGCAACAAGTAATAGATACACGAACATTGCTTCCGAACCCTGCTCCGATCCCCTCCGGTATCGCCCCCTTTCAGCTCTGCCAAACTACCTACTTCTCGGTAGTTTCCACATGATATGACCAACAGGGCCATTCCAGGCAAATCGCCGCGATGGCCGCTCGAGGATGGACCCTACACGGCCGGCATCACTCCACCGGCAGGTTGAAGAAGTCGCGCGGGTTCTGGTAGCAGACCTTGTCGATGGTCGCCTTGTCCAGGCCGAACAGCTTCATGGCCAGGATCACTCTCGGCACCATGAAGTAGTCGTTCCCCTCGCCACCCAGTTCCGAGTTGATGATGATCTTGTCCCGTATCTCCGGATGGTCGATCACGTAGTGCGCAGCCGGCTCCGGAGGCATCTTGTCCCAGCATATGGACAGCCCGATCATGCCGCCGGTCTTGGCCCGATAATCCAGGGTCTCTTCCCCTGCATGGTCAAAGACGCAGCGCTCGACCGGAAAGTTCTCCTCTTTGATGATGTCGAACACCTGCGGGAGGACGGTCTTGCCCTGCGGGGCCAGCCTGATGGGCGTATGCAGGATCACCGGCAGGTCATGGGCCTTGGCCAGGCGGAGGTGCTCCCTGAAGAGATCCTTCTCGTACTCCGTGGCGGTGTCCAGGCCGATCTCGCCCAGAGCCACCACCCGCTCGTTCTCCAAGAAGTCGGGCAGCTTGGCCAGACACTTCTCGGTGTCGGCCCGGTTGACCCCGAAGAACGGTACCGAAAGGCTGGTGAAGAGCTCGAAACCCAGGGTCTTGGCCGTGGTGGTCTCCATGCCCAGGAAGCGCTCCCACAGCAGCAGAACGGCGTCGGCGTCGCGGCTGCCCAGGAACATGTGCGGACTGGGGACGACGGCCGCCTCCATGCCCATCATGACCAGCTTCTGCAGCTGCTTGTCCTCGATCATGTCGGTATGCAGATGGGCGTCGATGAAGCGCATCTTCAGATCACTCCTTGGTCCTTGATGAACGGCCCGCTCAGCCGGGCCCTATTCGTCCACCACCGCGACGGCGTCGATCTCGACCAGACAGCGGGGATCGGTCGCCAGCCGCTGCACCTGGACGGTGGTGGACGTGGGCTTGTACGCGCCCATGTATTCGTTCCATACCTTGTTCAGGTCGTCCTGGAGGGACAGGTCGGTCAGGTAGCGTTTGCAGTGGACCACGTTCTGCAGGGTCCCCCCCGCCGCCTCCACCGACCTCTTGAGGTTCTCCATGGTCATCCGCGCCTGGGTCAGCATGTCCGGCGGGATACTGTCGAACTCCGCCGGTATGTGAGGGTGGCTGTGGTAGACGGGGGCTGCGGTCACGCCGGCCAGGAACAGGATGCTGCCTCCGGTCACCTTGATCGCCGGAGCGTACGGCATCATGACGTCAGGCCGGTCCGGCCATTCGACGTGCTCGATCTTGACGCTCATCTGTCCTTTCCCCTTCCCGTTTCGTCCTCGTCCCTTCGCCGGGCACGCTCGGGGCCCGCCCTCGCGGGGCGGGCCCCGGCTCTTCGCCAGGTCTCAGGCCGACCTGTCACCCACGATCGGCAGGTCTCACGCCTTCCACATCGCGATGTCGCCGACGTTCATGTCCTTCTTCGTCACGTCGACCGGGCCCACCTTCTGGGCCAGGTAGCCGGACTTCTCGATGAGCAGCGTATACGTGCCGTTCTTGAGGTCCCGCAGCCAGAAATCGCCGTAGCTGTCGGTCATGACCGTCAGCGTGGCGCCGCTCGCGGTGTTGGTCGCGGTAACCGTGCATCCTTCGAGGCACTCGTCCGCTTCCTGATCGTAGATGGCGCCGGCGATGAACTTCTTCGGCTTGCCGATGTAATAGACCCGAGGCTTCGTGTCGAGCTCGGGCTTGAGCGGCTCGGCCTTGGCCACCAGATCCTTCATCTTGGGATCGTCCTCGTCCCCGAAGGTGAAGGCCCCCGTGGGGCAGGCGTCGGCGCAACGCGGCTCGCTCCAGCCGTCGTCCAGCAGGTGGGCGCAGAAGGTGCACTTCTGGGCGATCTGCAAGGCGTCGTTGTAGTAGATGATGTTGTCGTACGGGCACGCCGGTTCGCACATCTGGTTGTAGCGACACTTGCCGGGATCGATGATCACCCCGCCGTCCGCGCGCCGGTAGATGGCCTTGGACGGACAGGAGTCGATGCAGGGCGCGTTCTCGCAGTGTTGGCAGATGCTGTGCTCGTAGGTGACCTTGACTTTGGGCACCTGGCCGCGCACGTTGTCGTATACCTTGTTCCAGAACTGGCCGGTGTCGGGCTGAGGCTTGGCGATGGGCGACCAGTCGTTGGCGACGTGCTCGTCCTTGCACGAGATCTGGCAGTTGTAGCAGCCGTTGCAGATGTCGTAATTGATCACCAGGATCTTGCCCATCATTCACCTCCCAAGATGCAGGCCTCTAGACCCGGACCCGCACAGGGGTGGAAGGGCCGTGCGAACGCGTCGGGATACTTCTTCTTGAGCGCCTCGAGATCGGCCTTCTCGACGTCGGCGAGAAAGCCGCTGACCGCATGGCCCACGGCGTTCTTGGACGTGGTGTGCGCCGGCACGATGGTGTTGATGGCTCCGCCCCGGTCGATGACGCCGGGCTCGATGGGGTCCCACTTGGCGCCGTGGTCCATGTAGATGACCTCGGGCATGATGCGCTCAGTTACATAGGCGCCGCCAAGCACCGCGCCGCGCTCGTTGAAGATGGACACCACGTCGCCGTGCTTGATGCCGCGCGATTCAGCCGTCGACGGATGCAGCCACACCGGGTGGTACTGGTAGCCGTCGGGACCGGTGATCTTGCAGGTCTCGATCTCGCGGAGCCAGGTGATGTCTTCGTGCTGCGAGTGCACGCTCCAGCGCGGGTGGTTGGAGCAGACCAGCAGCGGGTATTTCTTGGCCCGCTCGGTGCCCAGGGTCTCCTCGTGGCTGATGCCCTTGGCCACCCATTTGGGGACCGCCGGCCGCTCGAGGTCGTCGGGGAAGTTCTCCTTGAGCCCGGTGGACTCGAACTCCAGGAGGCCGGTGGGAGTGGTGAGCGGGTTGGTCTTGGGATCCTCGTAGAACCGCTGGAACCCGGCCGGCTCGTCTTCCCAGTTGTCCGCGGTCGGGATCACCAGGTAGCCCTTGTCGTTCAGGTCTTCCCAGGTGATGAGGTCGGCGCAGCGCGAGGTCTCGTAACCGTACTTGATCAGCTCCGGGATGCTCTTGCCGCCGGTGTACTCCTCCAGCAGCCCCAAACGATCGGCCAGCATGCGGACGATCTCGTAGTCGCTGTACGACTCGGCCAGAGGCTCGATGCACTTGTGCTCGGGGAACAGCAGATTGTACTGACCGCTGAAGATGTCGCCGGCGATGTCATCCTCTTCCAGCTTGGTGTTGACCGGCAGGATGATGTCGGCCAGAAGGGCGTCGTTCTCCAGCCAGGGATGCTGCGCCCACATGAACTCGATGTCGGGATGCTGCATGGCCCGGACGTAGTCGTTGCCCGAGTTCCAGCAGGTGATCCAGGACGGAGAGTCGGTCCACACCGCGTGGATCTTGGAGCAGCCTTCCGCCGGGTAGAAGCGGTGGACGAACTGGTCTTCGCGCGGCGCGGTTTCGGACTCACAACCCCACCAGTCGCACTCGCCCTCGAGGATGGCCTTGGGCACATAAGTCTTGGGCAGCGACGGGTAGTTGAGGTCCGACGGGTGGCCGCCCGTGTAGGCCGTGCGCAGGTTGGGCACCCGGAACGGCTTGGGCTGCGCGTACTGATCGGGGAAGTCGAAGAGCCCCCACTCGATCATCTTGACCTGGTTGATGCCGGGCTTGCCCAGTCCCTGCATGGCCAGGCAGATGTTCTGGAGACGGGCGGGCTCGGTGGCATACGGGCCGCGGATGCCGGGGCCGCCGTTGCCGATGACCACACTGGTGCGCTTGGACGCCCACTCGGACGCCAGAGCCTTGATGACCCGGGCCGGGACGCCGCACAGGGGCGCAGCCCACTCCGGGGTCTTGGCGATGCCGTCTTCCTCGCCCATGACATAGGCCTCATAGGCCTCAACGCCATAAGCATGGGTCTTCAGGTATTCCTTGTCGTAGGTACCATTCTTGAACCACTGGTAGGTGATGGCCAGGTAGAGGGCGGCGTCGGTGTTGGGAAGCACCGGGATCCAGCGGTCGCCATGGACGGCCGCAGCGTAGTTCAGGTCGGGGCACACATAGATCTGTTTGATGCCGAGATCGGTGTACCAGTAGCTCAGCCGGCTGGGAAGCTGCCCCTGCCAGCCCCAGGGAGTGGTCTCCTGGTCGCAGCCCCAGAACAGGAGCAACTCGCAGTTCTTGGCCACATCGTAGAGGAGGTTGCTCTGCTTACCCTGGCCCACCGGCTCGCAACCCCAGAAGTGTTTGCTACCCCACCACCAGCCTTCCCAGGAGTCGGGCTGGCGGATCTGCAGGGTGTAGCCGCCCCAGATGGGGAGCAACTTGCGGCCGGCGCCGTGGCAGGCCTGGACCACCTTGTTCTCGCCGTGCTGGTCGCACTGGTAGAGGATGGCGGTAGGTCCGTAAGTCTTCTTGATGCGCTCCATCTCGCCGACGATGGTGTCGAGCGCCTCGTCCCAGGAGATGCGCACGTACTTGCTTCTGCCCCGGTTCTGGGGGTTACGTCCGCCCGGGCCCGTGGAGCCGGGGGCCCCGCTGGGGTCCCAGTCCACCCTCTTGAGGGGATAGCGGACGCGGGCCGGCGAGTAGACCCGCTTCTTGTAGGCGATGGAGTAAGGAGGGATGAGCGTCTTCATGCTCGGCTCGAATGTGGATCCCCGTACTTCCATCTTCCAGGGGTTCATGTGCTTCTCGGGGTCGTACTTCCAGTCGTAGTGCATCGGGCGGATACGGATGATCTTGCCGTCCTTCACATCCACCATCGAGGCATTGGACCCGTTCTCGGGGACCCCGCAAAAGCTGATGTCCCGAATGAGCGTCTTCTCGCCGGACTTGCCGTGCGGAGCTCGGTCTTCTGCCATGCTACCTCCTTCCGTTTCCCCAGCTATTCCGCTAAGCGGAATAGCTATTCCGTCATTTGGACCTATCTAGTTTGGCACGCTCGGCGCCTCCGAGTCAATCATCGCGGGGCTGCGTCGGCAAGCGAGGTGCTGCGGAAATACGAGGTCATCTCGGCCGCTTTCGCCTTGACCGCCTGGGCGTTCTTGGCCCGACCCTCTGGCCCGAACCGGTCGGAGGGCGCCACCACGGTCAGAACCGCCAGCACGTTGCCGCCGGGCGCGAACACCGGAGCCGACACGGCGCACACCCCGAGGTCCTGCTCCTCCAGGTCGAAGGCCACCCCCTCCTCCGCCGCCAGGGCCAACATGGCCGCCAGTTCAGACGAATCGGTGGTGGTGTGTGGCGTGAACTTGATCTGCGGCTCGCGCAGGAGCCGGCCCCATTCTTCTTCGGGCCGCAGGGCTACCCACATCCGCACCGCCGAGTTGGCCATGTTCCCCAGGATGCGCCCGGTGGGCAGGTTCGGCTTGAAGGGATGGGAGGTGGCCACCTGGTCGACGACCACGGCACCCTGGGCGCTCTCAACGGTCAGCTCCACGGTCTCACCCGTGGCTTTGGCCAGGTCCTCCAGGAACGGGTGGGTGTAGCGGACGAAGCTGACATACGAAAGACTCAGATAGGCTCCCGGGATCATGGCCGGGCCGAGGTGGTAGCGCTCGGTTTCGGCGTCGAACACTACGAACCCCTTCCACTCCAAGGTGCGCAGCATCCGGTAGGCCGTGGTCTTGGAGATCCCGGTGGCCTCGCAGATCTCGCCGAGACTCCAGAGGGGGTGCTCCACGTCGAAGAGAGCCACGATGGTGAGCCCCCGCGCCAAGGCCTGCACGTAGAGCTCGTTCTCCACCCCGGAGGGGTCCTCCGTCGAAGACCGGGGCCGTCCCCCTACCCGCGCCATCGATCACCTCCCTGCCGGCTCCGCGCCGGCCATCCGTGGCCCGGTCCCTCGGCCTTGACACTCGTCTTCAGCCGAGGGCGAGCTTTTTGCCGGCTTCGTACGCCCGGATCTTGAGCTCGGCGTCGCGCTCGGCGGTCTCCGGGTCGTAGGCGTTCGGGCAGACGATGTTCTCGGCAAGCTCGAAGCCGAACGTGGGGAACATGGCGGCCGTGTACTCGAAGTACGACTCGAATAGCGCTGGGTCCCCCATGCCCTGGGTGTATACGGTGACCATCTTCTTGGACCCGAAACGGGGCCGGTAGTCCATGTCGGTGAGCGGGTAGAGCCTATCGTAGAGGTTCTTGACCGGGCCGGTCATCTGCATATGATAGATGGGCGATCCGATGACCACGGCATCAGCGGTCTTCACCTTCTGCAGCGCTTCGTGTAGTTCGTCGTTGATGACGCAGTCGTCGGTCATGCGGCAGGCGAAGCAGCTCTGGCACGCCATGAACTTCATCTTGAACAGGGTGTAGAACTTCACCTCGGCCCCATGGTCGCGGGCGCCTTTGGCGATGAGGTTGAGCAGCGTGGCGGTGTTCCCGTCCATCCGCGGGCTGCCGTTGAAGATGACGATCTCTTTCACTGCGTGCCTTCCCGGGCCGCTCGCGGCCCCTTAACGTGAAGGGGAGGGCTTCGCGGACAAAGCCCTCCCCTTCATTCTACCCCGGGCGCTGGGTCCTAGAGCTTGATGAACCCCAGGTTGAGCGACTCGTCCTTGATGTTCACAGTGGTGGAGTACTTCCTGCCGCCCGCGTCGACCTCGACGCGGTACTCTCCGTTGTTCAGGCCGTCGAACTTGAACTCGCCGAAGAAGTTGGTCGACCGCGTGGCCAACACAGAGGTGTCCAGGCAGTTGGCCACACCCGCCCCCGACAAGGTGCAGGCAATGCCGCCTTCTTTGGAGTGCAGGGTGACGGTCGCGGCTTCAAAGCAATCGCCGTCCACCAGCACGCCGGCGGTGATGAAGTTCTTGGTGAACTTGTAGAGGTTCTTGTAGAGGGTGCGCGGCTTGGTCCCCAGCTCGGGCAGGTAGGCCTCCAGACCGTCGTCCGCCATCATCTTGTCCGCCTCTTCGGGTTCGATGAGGTAGGTAGCCATGGCCACGGTGGGGCAGGAGTGCGTGCAGCGGGTGGTGTGCGGCTTCCAGGTGGGGTCGTCGATGAGGTGCGCGCAGAAGATGCACTTCTGCGGAAGCTCCTCCTCCTCGTTCCAGAAGATGGCGCCGTACGGACAGGAATCGACCAGGTCCTTCTTGCCCTTGGCCTTTTCCATGTCGATCATCACGATCCCATCGGGACGATAGTAGATGGCGCCGTCAGACGCCTTTACGCAGGGCGCGTCCGCGCAGTGCTGGCACGGCATAGGCAGATAGGCCACGTCGTTGCGGGCATAGGTGCCGCGTTCGCGCCGGAGGATGTCCACCCAGCGGTGGCCATGGCGGGGCTGGGCGGCCGTGTAGCCGGGCCAGTCGTTGCCGACGAACTCGTCCTTGTCGGCCATAAAGCAGTTATTGCAGTCGTGGCACTTCGCCACGTCGATGACCTTATACCATTGCTTCATCTCGCAGGCTCCTTATTGATCATCCTAGACCGGCACCGATCACGCGGTCTCGTAGATGCCGCCGTCCCACTTTTCGACTTCGATCTGCATGGTGTTCGGGGCCATGCCGGAAGCGTATTTGGACATGTAACGGTCGGGCGACAGGATGTTCACGCAGCCGCCGCGGTCCGCGGACTTGCCCGGTTTGCCGAGCGGGTTGTATTCCGCGCACGACTCGTAGGTGTGCACCGTGCCCGGCTGGGTCCTCTGGCCTACCTGGGCGACAAGGATGACGGAGCCCCGGTCGTTGAAAGCTCTAACCAGGTCGCCGTTCTTGATGCCCCGGGCATCGGCGTCCACCTTGTTGAGGCGGATGATCCAGTAGTAATGCCCGTCCACCAGGACGCGATGGTCCTTGATGTCGTTCATGAAGCTGTCCTTGCCATCACCCATGGTGTGGAACGAGAAGCGCGGGTGCGGAGCCAGCATGCCCAGGGGATACTTCTTGGCGAGCTCGCAGCGCGGGCCTTCCCAGGCGGGCACGTAGGTGTGCATGGCCGGGCGGTACTCGTCCACGTAGCCGGCTTCCTCGAAGTTCTTGATGCTCGAGGCGATGAACTCCACCTTGCCGGTGCGGGTCTGCAGTCCCTTGCGGCCAACCTGGTTGTTGAGGCGCGGACCCCAGTCCGGTGTGTCCTTCTCGCGGTCCTCGGCAAACCAGCGCAGGGCCGGGGTCTTCTTGCGGTTCGGGTTGTCCGGCACCACGAAGTAGCCCTTGTTAAAGAACTCCTGGAAAGTCATGTGCTTGGGCATGTCGGTGGCGTTGTAGTACTGCTCCACCCACTGCAGGTCGGTCTTGCCCTCGCTGAACATGGGGCCGATGCCCAGTTTGTCGGCGATGAGGCAGTAGATGGCGTAGTCCGACTTGGACTCGCCCTCCGGCTCGATGCACTTGGCCTGGAGCGAGATGACCCGGTGGTTGCATTGACCGTAGGTGTCGGGGATGTAGCCTGAGCAGTTGGCGAACTCGGAGATGTCCCAGCGCTCGAAGTTGGTGCAGGCCGGCAGGATGATGTCGGCGAAGGGCACCTCCCCCTCGAACCAGATGGACTGGCTGACGACGAACTCCAGGCTCGGATGTGTATACATCTGAGCGTAGCGGTTGGTCGCCGTCATGGTGCCGATCCACGGGCCCCCGTACTTCCACAACATCTTGATCCTCGGGTACCCCGGGGCCGGGTACTCGTATTGATGCATCTGGTGCTGGATGTCGCCGCCACAGAAGCCCTTGCCCGACCACTGGAACTTGCCGCCCATGATGCAATCGGGCACCTTGAGGCGCGGGATATGCTGGCCGGCGGTGGTGTTGATGTTGGAGGGCGAGGGGAAGGTGGTCTTGCCGTCGAACATGCGCCAGGCGAACTTGAAGCCTGCCGCGGAGTTCTCGCAGTCGCCGGAGATGCCGCCTTCGGCGTAGCCGGGGAAGTAGAACTCGTAGTCCACCGGCGCGCCCTGCGTGGTGGAGTAGATGTTGGAGCCCGGCTTGCCCATACCCTGCATGGTGGCGAGAGCGATCATGCCCCGAGCCCACTCGATGCCGTGCGAAGCGCGGCACGCGCCGCCCCAGCCGCCGAGGCCGCCGGCGGCAAGCATGGTCTTCTTCTTGCCCCACTCGCGGGCGAGGGCGCGGATCTCGGGAGCGGGCACGCCGGACTCAGCCTCGGCCCACTCGCAGGTCTTGGGGACGCCGTCGGTCTTGCCCAGCACGTAGTCGGCCCACTCTTCGAAGCCGTGAGCGTGAGTGGCCACATACTCCTTGTCGTAGGTGCCCTCGATCAGCCAGGTGTAGGCGATGGCGAACGACAGGGCGTGGTCGGTCCCGATCTTGGGCGAGAACCATTTGTCGCCGATGAGGCCGGCGGTGTGGTTGTAGAACGGGTCGATGAAGACCATCTTGATGCCCAGTTCCTTCATCCAGTAGCGGCGGATGGTGGACTCATGGGCAGAGTAGATGCCGGTGTTCACTTCCGGGTCGGACGACCAGAAGACGATCATCTCGGTGTGCTTGAGGGTGTCCTCGCACAGGTCGTACTGCTCGGGGTTGCCCAGACGCCAACTGAAGCCCCACATGTGCATGCCGCCCCAGTGCCAGCCTTCCCAGCTGTCCGGGTTGTGATCGGCATAAGTGAAGCCCATCATGTTCATGAAGCGGAAGTACGTGCTGTGACGGTAGCCCACGTTCCCCCACATATGATGCGAGCTGGGGCTGGAGAGGATGGCGGCCGGGCCGGCCTCATGCTTGACCCGGTTGATCTCGTTCACCAGGATATCGGTGGCCTCGTCCCAGGAGATGCGCTCGTAGCCGGAGATGCCGCGGTTCTGGATGTTCCGCTCGCCGTCGGGGTCGAAGTCCACGCGCTTCATGGGGTACTTGATGCGCTTGTCCGAGTAGATCATGGACTTGAAGCCCGCAGTGTAGACCGAGTAGGTGGTCTTCCGCGGCGGGGTGAAGGTCTTCCCCCTCGCCTCGAGCTTCCACGACGGCGCGTCCACGGAATCGTCGAAATCCATCGGGACGATCCTCACGATCTTCCCGTCCTGGACGTAGACGAAGACCGGCCCGCCGGTCGACGAGTTCGTCATCCGAACTATTTCGCCCATTCCCCACCTCTCTCTGTATCGCCTGCCGAGGCTCTCCCCCTCGTGCTGAGCACCACTATACGGACGCGCCGCCCAGCCGCAGACTGCCGGTCCCAGATCCAAGCGTGGATTCCGTCGTGTAGACCTATAGTCCACTAGATGGAACAGCGGCCGCTCCGCGGAGGGCGCCGCCGCCACGACGGCCCGAAACGAGTCGGGGGCCCGCCACCTGGCGGGCCCCCGATATCAGACATCCTCGCCGCAAAAACGGCGCGTCGGCGCGCGAGCGCCGCTTCGGTCTACGAGGCGTCGCTCACGCTCTCTCCAACATGACCAGCCCCAGATTCAAGCTCACGTCCAGACTGACCGTCTTGGCCACAGCTCTGTAACCGGCCGCCTCGATCTTCACCTCATAGCTCTTGCCGGGCTCCAGTTTGTCCACCACGAACTCGCCGTAGTTGTTGACGACACCCTCCCCGACGACCGAGCCGCCGGCCGATACTGTGACTTTGGCGCCGTCGGCGCACTCGTCGGTATCGCTGAACGCCACGCTCCCGGACGCGAAGACCTTGTCCCACCTGTGAAGGTTCTTGTACATCACCCGAGGCTTGGTGTGCAGCTCGGCCCGGTGCGCACGCAGGCCTTCGCTCTGCACGAGGGCAGCAAACTCGTCATCCTCGGCGAGCACGAGCTTGATGGCGTCGGTCGGGCACACCTGCGAGCAGCGGGTCTCGGTCCAGCCGGCGTCCAGCAGGTGGGCACAGCCCGTGCACTTCTGCGCCACCTGCTTCTCCTCGTTCCAGTAGATGACGTCGTACGGGCAGGTGCCCACGATCTCGGGATGCCCTTTGGCTTTCTCCGGATCGATGATCACCAGGCCGTCCTCCCTCCGGTAGATGGTCCCCGCCGGGGAACCGTCGATGCACGGAGCGTCGGCGCAATGCTGGCACGGCTTCGGCAGATACCCGGTCTGCACGATGGGGAACTGGCCGCGCTCCCTGCGAAGGATGTTCATCCAGCGATGGCCTGACCACGGCTGCGCCACGGAGTAGGGAGGAAAGTCGTTGCCCACGAACTCGTCCTTGTCGGCCAAAAAGCAGTCATTGCAGTCGTGGCAGCGGGCACAGTCGATGACCATGTTCCACTTCTTCATCGGGCGAGCTCCTTTCGGAATGACGCGTCGCCGTCGGGATGCGATCGGCGAGCGCGAGTCGAGGACGCAGCTGGCGTTCGTAACGGCGTTGCGGATGCGAGCGAAGACGAAGTATGCCGCCGCCTAGCGAGGCCTGGGGCGGCCCAAACCTCATGCCGATCCGAGCCTAGAGCGCAGGCCCGGCGGCCGGTGGCTTCGTTCCGAAAGGAGCTCAAACCGATCCCTCCCATTTCTCCACCTGGAGAAGAGTCGAGTTGTTGGCCATCGCGGTGGATGTCGGGGTGATGAACCGCCTGGGCGCGAGAATATTGACACATCCGGAGGTATCCGGGGAGTAGCCCGGCTCGCCCAGAGGCAGGTAGTCGGCGCACGACTCGTAAGAATGGACGGTGCCGGGCGGCACACGCTCGGTCACCTGCGCCGCCAGTATCACGGAACCCCTGTCGTTGAAGGCGCGGATCAAGTTGCCGTCCTTGATGCCCCGGGCGCCGGCGTCCTTCGCATTGACTCGCATGACCCAGTAGCGGTGCCCGTCGATGAGGACGCGATGGTCCTTCACCTCGTTCAGCCAACTCTCCTTGGAGTCGCCCATGGTGTGGAAGCTGAACCGCGGATGCGGCGAGACCATCTGGAGCGGGTACTTGTCGTACAGGTCCTTGGTGTGATGGCCTTCCCACGAGGGGATGTACTGGGGACCCATGGCCGGGCGCTCGGGGTCGATGAATCCGTTGGCCTCGAAACGCTTGAGGCTGCTGGCCACGAACTCGATCTTGCCGGTGGAGGTCTGCAGGCCCTTGAGAGCTACTGTGTCCGCGGGGTGGGGGCCCCAGTCGGGGGTGTCTTTGACCCGTCCCTCGGCGAACCAGCGCATGGCGGGCGTGGACTTGTGGTCCTTGGGGAAGGGGATGACTACGTAGCCCTTCTCCTCGAACTCTTCCCAGCTGATGATCTTGGGCAGATCGGTGGCGTGGAAGTAGTCCTTGACCCACTGATACTCGTCCTTGCCTCCCATGGTGAAGATCGGTTCGATCCCCAGACGCTCCGCGAACATGCGGAAGATGTTGTAATCCGACTTGGACTCGCCCAGAGGCTCGATGCACTTCTTCTGCAACGTGACGATGCGGTAGTTGCACTGGCTTGCGGTATGGGGGATGTAGCCCGAGCAGTTGGCGAACTCGCTGATGTCCCAGCGCTCGAAATTGGTACATGCCGGCAAGATGATGTCGGCGAAACGCGCCTCGCCCTCGAACCAGATGGACTGGTTGACCACCATCCCGATCTTGCCTTCCCGGTAGGCCCGCACGTAGCGGTTGGTCTCTACCATGGTGCCGATGAACGAGGTTCCGTACTTCCAATACATCTGCACGTGCGGGTAGCCGGGAGCCGGGTAGGTGTACTTCTGCAACTGCGACTCTATGGACGACCCGCAGAAGCCCTTGCCGTGCCACTCGACCTTCTCGTGCATCATGGCTTCGGGTATACGGATGCGCGGCACCGTCTGCCCCTCGGTCGAGTGATGGGCGGTGCGCGTGGCTCCCTGGGTGTTGGCGAACATCCGGTAGACGAACTGGAAGCCGGCCGCCGAGTTGTCCACGTCGCCGGAGATGCCGCCTTCGGCGTAGCCGGGGAAGAAGAACTGCTCGTTGCACGGGGCGCCCTGCGCAGTGCCCCAGATATTGCTGCCCGGTTTGCCGTAGCCCTGCATCGCCGCCAGGGCGATCATGACCCGGGCCCACTCGTTGCCCGTGGCGGAGCGGCAGGCGCCACCCCAACCGCCCAGGCCGCCCGCCGCCAGCATGGTCTTCTTGGAGCCCCACTCCCGGGCGAGGGCTCGGGTCTCGCGGGCCGGGATGCCCGACTCCACTTCCGCCCACTCGGGAGTCTTGGGAACCCCGTCGCTCTTGCCCAGCACATAGTCTTTCCACTCGTCAAAGCCGTGGGTGCGCGCCGCCACGTACTCCTTGTCGTAGAGGTCCTCGGTGAGCCACGTGTATGCGATCCCCAGGCCGAAAGCCACATCGGTGCCCAGGCGCGGTGCGAACCACTTGTCGCAATAGAGGCAAGCGGTGTCGTTGAAGCGCGGGTCGACGAACACCATCTTGATGCCGAGCTCTTTCATCCAGAAGCGGCGCGACGTGCTCTCGAACGCGGAATAGATGCCGCCGCCGGTCACCTCGGGATCGGCCGACCAGAAGACGACCATCTCGGTGTGCTTGAGAGCGTCCTCCAGCAGGTCGTACTGCTCCGGGATGCCCAGGCGGTGGCTGTTACCCCACATATGCATGCCACCCCAGTGCCAGCCTTCCCAGCTGTCCGGGTTGTGCTCGCCGTAGGTGAATCCAATCAGGTTCATGAATCGGAAATAGGCGCTGTGGCGATAGCCCACGTTACCCCACAGATGGTGGGATCCGGGGGTGGTGAGGATAGCGGCCGGACCGACTTCCCGGTGCAAGCGGACGATCTCGTCGCACACGATGTCGAGGGCCTCGTCCCAAGTGATGGGTTCGTAGCCGGAGACCCCCCGGTTCTGGATGTTGCGCTCGCCCTTGGGGTCGAAGTCCACCCTCTTGAGCGGGGTAAGGATCCGTTTGGGCGAGTAGACCATGGACTTCTGCGCCACGGCATGCGGCGATAGTGTGGTCCGACGCGGCGGCTTGAACTCCCGCCCGCGGGCCTTGATCGTCCACCCTTCGGGATCGCTGTCGTCGAGGTCCATGGGGATCATGCGAACGATCCTGCCATCCTCCACATCTACGAACAACGGGCCCCCGGTCGTGCTGTTGGTGAATCTTTCGATCTTTCCCATATCGTGCCGACCTCCGCGCGCTTGATGCTTCACACTCCGGCCCCAGGAATGTCCCCGCCCAGTATGAGAAGAAAACCCCCCGCCGGAAGACCGGCGGGGGGCTCGATTGACATCACTCGGCGTCGGCCTGGTCGCCCGAGGCCGACGACATCGGCCGGTCTACTTCATCGGGTAGATGTCGTAACGCTTCTCATCGGATACCGGGCCGTAGCCGGTGCCGCAGTAGGTGTAGGTGCGATCCGGGACGTCCTTGTTGACGTCGGCTTCGTCGATCTCGGCCACGCAACGGACCATGGAGCCGTCGCCCATGTACCAGCGGATCGGGAAGCAGTAGAACCGGAAGCGCTTGCCTGCCACCTTGTCCAGGTCCCCGCCGAGGTTTTCGACACCGACGATGCCGTGACCCAGCATGTACTTGTGGCAGGGCTCCCAGGTCCCCTCTTGGCCGAGCGCTTCGAGTTCGCCGAACTTGGCGTCGTAGGCTTCCCGGCCGTGAACCTGGATGTAGACCTCTTTGTCGAACTCGGCATAGGCTTCGAGACCGAACTTCTCGGCGTATTCGTCGGTGATGGGCCTGCCCGAGGCTCCGCGCAGGTTCATCATCGGCGGGCCGTTCTTGCCCATGGCGGTGTGGAGCGGATGGTCAAGCGCCTGCGAGTCCATGGCCACGCACTTGACTTTGTGCTTGACGAACCATTTGCCGCATTCGATGCCCGTACCGGAGGCGTAGTGGTAATACTCTTTGGAGTCGTCGAACAGGCGGTGCATGCCGGTGTTGAGGCAGACGACCATGCCCTCGAGTTCTTCCAGCTTGATGTTCGCGCGCTTGCAGGCGTCCTCTAGATGCTCGGGCAGGATCAGGCCCCAAGGATGGATCTTGATTTCGAGGCAGACAGCGTCACCCGTGTATGCATCAACAGGCATTTCGTGGGTGTAGCGAGCCCTTCTGCCGTCGAATTCGCGCTCCATGACGTGACGCGGAGCGTCTGCATGCGTGCCTGTGTGCTGAACACAGTCGACCCTCTGCGTGAGGACGCCGCCCTTTGCCAGCGTGTGCATCGAATCGATGACCGGCTTCACGAAATACGGCCAACGAGGGATCTCCACGCTGAATGGATGTGTCAGATCGACCCAGACTTTCTTCCCCATAGTTCCTACTCTTCTCCTTCTGTGAGTTGCCTACCGACCCACGGGCGCGCGTCGCGCCCGAAAAGTCCATTGTGGCCTACGCGGCCGCCGACTACTTGGCTTCCGCCTCGTTCATCTCCCGCACCGCTTTGGTCAGATAGCTGAGAAGGCGGGTGCGAAGAGCCTTCTGCTCCTCCGGTGTCCAGGTCTGGTACCCGACGCCACCGGTCTTGAAGCCCAATTCGCCCTTCTCCACCTTCTCTTTGAGGAGCGGCGAGGGCTCATGGGAGTCTTCCAGGTATTTAAGCACGTAGTTGTGGATGGAGAGGGTGAGGTCCAGGCCCACCATGTCGGCGTTCTCGCACGGAGCGAGCACGGGAAGGCGCAGGCCGGGGCCGTACTTGATGCTCTCGTCCACGGTCTTGGGATCGGCGATGCCGCGCTCGACAATGGAGAGGGCTTCCCGCCACAGGGCGTGCTGCAGACGGTTGGCGATGAAGCCGGGGACGTCCTTCTTACAGTGCACCGGTCGCTTGCCGATGGCCCGGTGCAGCTCCATGGTGACGTCGATGACCCACTGGGGCGTCTCCTCGGTCTGCACCACCTCTACCAGCGGGATGAGGAACGGCGGGTTCCACCAGTGAGTGCCGATGATGCGGTCGCGCTTCTCGGACTTGCTGGCGATCTCCGTCGGGCTCATGACCGACGTGTTCGTAGCCAGGATGGCGTCCGGCTTGCAGATCTGGTCGAGCTTCTGGAAGGTGTCCTGTTTGAGGCCCATGTCCTCGGCCACGCACTCCAGCACGAAGTCGGCGTCGGCAGCAGCCTCGGCCATGTCCTGCGTGGTGCTCACCCGGGCCATGGTGGGCGCGACGGCATCGAGTGTACCCAGGCCGCGCTCGGCCAGGAAGGTCAGATCGTTCCGCATGGCCTCGATGCCCTTCTCCAGGGTCTCGAGCCTGCGGCTGTACATGCCCACCGAATAGCCGGCCGCCGCGAAGACCATGGCGCAGCCGTGGCCCATGCTGCCACCGCCGACTATGGCGATCTTCTTGACGTCGTCCAGCGTCATCATCCGGCCACCGCGCCGCCGTCGACGGACAGGATGAGACCGGTCACGTAGTCAGAGGCCGGGGAGGACAGGTAGACCGCAGCGCCGATGAAGTCGTCGAGCTCGGCGGCCCGGCCCATCGGGATGCGCGCCATGAAGATCTTGACCATCTCCGGATTGTCGCGGACCTGCTGCGTGAGCGGGGTCCAGAAGATGGACGGAGCGATGGCGTTGACGTTGATCTTGTACTTGGCCCACTCGGTGGCCAGCTGCTTGGTGAGCAGATGCACGGCGCCCTTCGAGGGCCCGTAGGCCGCGTAACCACCGGGATGGCCGAGGAAGCCACGCACCGAGCCGATGGTGATGACCTTGCCACCGTCGCCCTGTTTGATGTACTCGGCGCCGGCGTACTTCGCGCACAGCAGGGTGCCGCGCACATTGACGTTCATGACCTTCTGCCACTCATCGATGTCGAAGGTTTCGGCGGGCTGCCGGTTGCCGGCGGTGCCGGCTACCGTCACCATGATGTTGACCTTGCCGAAGTCCTTGATGACGCCTTCCATGGCCGTCTTGACGCTGTCGTCGGACGTGACGTCCACGGCAGTGGCGGTGGCCTTTTTGCCCAGCGCCCGCACGTCGCCCACCAGGTCTTCCATAATGTCGGTCTTGATGTCCCAGCCGGCCACGTCGGCGCCGAAGACCGCGAGGCCCTTGGCGATCGCGTGGCCCAGAGTGCCACCCGCGCCGGTGACGACCGCCACTCTGCCGGTAAGGTCGAAGATCTTCCTGAGCTCCTCGACGGACTTCCGTGGTGTTTCTTCAGCCATTTCCTACCTCCCGCTCAGCTCTTGTGGTCGATCTGCTCTCGTCGTGAACGCCCGGGTGTGTCAGGCTTCCTTTGGCATGCCCAGGATCACCATCATGCTCGCCGGGTACTGGGTGTTGTTCTTGATGGAACGGCCTTCGTCGCCGGCGATATAGATGGAGTCATGCGCCTTGAGGACGATGTCATTGCCATCCTTGTCGGTGATGGTGATCTCGCCGTCGATGCAGAAATAGATGGTGTCGAAGGGGCGGCCGGGGCTGAAATCGGCGCCGCCGCCCGGCAGGAAGTGCGTGCAACCCAGCGAGAACTGGGTAGTCCCCGTCTCCTCCTTGCCCTGAAGCCTGAAACAGGCGCAGTCGTTGTGGGCAGGAGGGAAGTACCTCAGAGCGTCACTGATCGAAACCTTCTTCATCCGTCACTCCCTCGTCCGGCGACCGAAGTCGCTTTGCCGGCCAAACAGCCCGCCGCTCACCCCGAGCGACTGCGGGCTGAACAAGAGCCAGGCCGAAGCCCGGCCGTGCGATGCCTTACTTCTTGGGAGACAGGCCCAGGATCTGCCGGGCTTCGGTCGCGTTCGCCACCGGCCGGCCGAACTCCGCGGCCAGCCTCTGCACCTTCTCGACGAACTCGTAGTTGTGCTGAGCCAGCACGCCCTTGCTCAGATAGACATTGTCTTCCATGCCCACGCGCACATGGCCGCCCATGTTGATAGCCATGGCCGTGATGAGATTCGCCGTGGGCCCGCAGCCGAACGCCGACCAGGTGGAGCCTTCAGGCAACGAGTCGACGAGGTGCACGAGGTTGCGGGCGCTGCCCTCCATGCCACCATGCACGTGCATACAGCACTGGAAGTGGATCGGGGCCAGGAGGAAGCCATCCTTGAGCAGCCGCTTGGCGTTCCACACCATGCCGGCGTCGAACACTTCCACCTCGGGCTTGATGCCATGCTCGATGTAGGCGGCGCCGAGTTTCTCCAGGAAGAGCGGCGGGTTGAGAAAGACGCCCTTGTAGAAGTTCATGGAGCCGGCGTCGAAGGTGCCCATATCGGGCTCGAGCACGGTGTGCGGCAGGATGCGCTCTTCGTCACTGAAGCCCAGACCGCCCGACGAGGTCATGTTCAGGATGATGTCGGGGCACCTCTCGCGAACGAGGGCGACGGTCTTCTCGAACCTGTCGAGCGCCATCGTGGCTTTGTCTTCCTCGGTGCGGACGTGGATGTGAGCGATGACCGCTCCGGCCTGGTAGGCACCGTACACTTCATCGGCGATCTGCTCGGGTTGCGTTGGAAGGTACGGGGTGTTCTCCTTGGTGGTCATCGCCCCGGTGGTTGCCACGGTGATGATGAGCTTCTCCATACGTCAACCTCCACATCTTGCCGTCAATACGACCCCGCCAGGGGTGCGGGGCGCGCCATACCGACCCTCCCGGGCTGAACAAAAACGACCCGCAGGGCGGATCATGACTCAACTCTGACAAGCGAGTTCGGAGACAACTCTACACCATTCCGTTACCTAACAAGCGGCAGCTTAGCCCGTTGCTGGAGTGTCCCGTACGAATACCACTGAGCGGTACGCCTCTCCATTGCATGGCAAGCCGGTTCCCAGGCCGGGCGTGTCCCCGGGCGCTCTCCTTCGACTATAATACCCCCACCGCCCCCGCGGGCCGAAGTGGCGGAATTGGCAGACGCGCTGGACTCAAACTCCAGTGGGGCTCACACCTCGTGCGGGTTCGACCCCCGCCTTCGGCACTCCCGTTTCGCTTGAAGGATTTCTTCCGCCAGGAGCGAAGTTTCCTGGCATTCGCGGTGTCGTGACCGTAGATTTCGTTCTGTGTCACTGCTACACTTTTTATATATGGACGAGAGACAACAGGAAAAAGAGCGGCGTTACGCCGAACTGGTGGGCGAGAGGCTCCGGCGCCTGCGTCAGGACCGCGGTCTGAGCCTCCAGGAGGTGTGCGAGCGCTCGGGTGATTCCTTCGTCGTCTCCACGCTCAGCGCTTACGAACGGGGCAAGCGTAGCCTGAGCTTGGAGCGGCTCTACGAGTTGTCCACCATCTACGGCCAGTCGCCCATGTCGATCCTCGACGTCGAGGACGAGCCCGAATTCCAGCGCACCCTCAGCAAAGGCGCCCCGCTACGCATCAGGCTGGACCTGCTCGATCGGCTGGAGCCCGAGGAGCGCCGCCCGCTGGAGACTTATCTTGCCTTCCTGCGGAAGCTTCGGGACGATCCCTCCCAGGAACTGCTCACCATCCGCAAGGACGACCTCACCTATATCTCCGGGCTCTACGGAGTCCGCCCCCAGGTTCTCAAGGACTACCTGGAAAAAGAGGGCGTGCTCATCAGTCAATAGAGCCGCCCCGAGCCGCCGCCTCGCCCGGCCGTGATAGCCTTACCCGCCCGCGATTGCCTTGCCCGTCTCCAGTAGGAAAGACCGCAGCTGCAGCAGCGCTGCATCGACGTTCTCCGCTTTCCCCACCGCATCCACGAGAGCGCTTCCGATTATCACTCCGTCGGCGTACCGGGCGACGGCTCCCGCCTGCCCGGGGGTGGAGACCCCGAAACCCACGGCGAGGGGCAGCGACGTATGCCTCCTGACCCGCGCAACGAAGTCGGGAAGGTCGGACCGAAGTGCGGACCTCGCTCCGGTCACTCCGGTGGTAGAGACGCAGTAGATGAAGCCCGAGGCGGCTGCCGCGATGCGCGCCAGCCGCGACTCCGTGCTGGTCGGGGCGGCGAGCAGGACCACGTCCACGTCGCTCTCCCGCGCGGTGCATTGCAGGTCGCCCGCCTCCTCCACAGGGACGTCGGGCACCACCACGCCGGCCACGCCCTTGCTCCCGCAATCGGCGAAGAAGCGGGCCGGGTTGTAGGCCAGGATCGTGTTGAGGTAGCTGAGGAGCACCACGGGGACTCCAGAGCGGGCGGCACCCTCGGCAAGCTCGAGCACGTCCGCCGGCCGCGTGCCGGCCCGGAGGGCTGCCTGCGAGGCCGCCTGGATGACGGGTCCGTCGGCCAGCGGGTCCGAGAACGGCACCCCGATCTCGATGATCCCGGCACCGGCCTCCGCGTATGTCGCCAGGATCCGCCGGCTCGATTCCAGGGTGGGATAGCCGCCCACGGCATAAGGTATGAACAGGGGACGGCCGGCCTGCCGGAAGGCCGTCGTGAGCCGACTCTCGCGGCCGCTCACGCCTTCATCCCCAGTATGCCGGCAACGCTGTAGACGTCCTTGTCTCCCCGACCGGACAGGCATACCACCACCACCTCGTCCTTTCCGAAGCCGTGGTCCCCTCTCAGGAGATACGCGATCGCGTGGGCGCTCTCCAACGCGGGGATGATGCCTTCCAGGCGGGAAAGAGCCTGGAAGGCCGCCAGGGCCTCCTCGTCGGTGGCGGTGGTGTACTCCACTCGCCCGGAGTCCTTGAGGAAGGCGTGCTCGGGACCCACCGACGGGTAGTCGAGCCCCGCCGCCACCGAGTGCGCCTCTTGGATCTGCCCGTCGGCGTCTTGGAGCACGTAGGAATACGAGCCGTGCAGGATCCCGGCCGCGCCCCGGGCCAGGGAGGCCCCGTGCTTGCCGGATTCCAGACCGAGACCCCCCGCTTCCACTCCCACCATGCGCACACCAGGGTCGCCCACGAACTCGTGGAACAGGCCTATGGCGTTGCTCCCGGCCCCCACGCAGGCCACTAATACATCCGGCAGCCGGCCCTCTTTGGCGAGCACCTGACCGCGCGTCTCGACGCCGATGACCGCCTGAAAATCGCGCACCATGGCCGGATAAGGCGCCGGTCCGACCACCGAGCCTATTATGTAGTGGGTGTCCTCCACGTTGGCAACCCAATCACGGATGGCTTCGTTGGTGGCGTCCTTGAGCGTCCCGCTCCCCGAGGTCACGGGCAGCACCTCGGCTCCCAGCAGCCTCATGCGGAACACGTTCAGCTCCTGCCGGCGGATGTCCTCCTCCCCCATGTAAACGTGGCACTCCAACCCGAAAAGCGCGGCCACCGTCGCCGTCGCCACGCCGTGCTGGCCGGCTCCGGTCTCCGCGATGATCCGCCTCTTGCCCATGCGGGTGGCCAGCAGGATCTGCCCCAGGGTGTTGTTGATCTTGTGAGCCCCGGTGTGGGCGAGGTCCTCCCGCTTGAGGTACACGCGGCAACCGGCCCGGGTCGACAGGCGGTCGGCCCGGAAGAGCGGCGTGGGGCGTCCAGCGTAGTCGGTCTGCAGGGAGTGGAGTTGCGCGAGGAACTCGGGATCATCCCGGTATCTCTCGTAGGCGGCGTCCAGTTCCTCCAGAGCCGCCACCAAGGTCTCCGGGACATAGCGGCCCCCGTAGGGGCCGAAGCGGTCGGTCGTGGTCAAGTCGTCGTCCCCTTCGGTCGTGCTTGGCTCTCCGCAGCCGCGGCGGCGTGAGCGTCCCTCGCTTGCCCGGGCGCCGTCGCAGCCGCGAACAGCGCGCGCATCTGCGCCTCGTCCTTGATGCCGGGGGTCTGCTCCACCCCGCTCGAAACGTCGATCCCCCATGCGCCTGAGGTGCGCAGCGCTTCCGCGGCGTTGCGAGGTCCGATCCCCCCGGCCACCAGGAACGGGCGGTCTCCGGCCGCCCTCCGTGCGAGCTCCCATGGGAACGTTGTCCCCGTACCGCCCCAGCGTCCGTTGAGGCGGGTGTCGAAAAGAAGCAGATCGGCCCCTTCGCCGGACGCCTCAACGGCGGCGCGCACGCCGGCGGGTGTGGCGCACTCTTCAACCGGGATGGCTCGGATGATGAGAGCGGGTGACCCTCCGCTCCTGAGGAGCTCCCGCGCCGCGGAGGCATCCGGCCGGGCTCCATGCAGTTGCACGGCGTCGAGATCCGCCTCCCCGACCACTTCCGCGATCTCCACCGCCGACACGTCCCCGAACACACCGACGGCAAGAGGGAACGATCGATCCGCTGAGAACGACGCCCGAGCCTCGGCTACCACTTTCCGCGCGGCCTCGACCGTCACCCAGCGGGGGCTGGGAACGAAGACGAAGCCCACCGCCCAAGCGCCCAGTTCGGCCGCAAGAGCGACGTCCCGCGAGCGGGAGAGGCCGCAGATCTTCACGAGGGGTCGTGTGTGTTCCAAGTACGCCATGCGCTGGAGATCAGGTCCTTCTCCACGTGTAGACAAGGATGGCCCCGATGGACACCGCCAAGAGGATGAACATGACCAGGAACCAGGCGAAGTTGTTAAACGGCATAAACTCGAAGTTGGTGCCGAACAGACCGACGATGAACGACAGCGGCATGAAGACCGTCGCAACCACGGTCAGCTGCTTCATCACCCGGTTCAAGCGGTTGGAGACGCTCGAAAGGTGCAGATCGAGAGCCGAAGAGAGGATGTCGCGGTAGGTATCGAGCAGCTCAATGACCCGCATGATGTCGTCGTGGACGTCACGGAAGTAGACCTCGGCCTCGTGCTCCACGTAGAGCACACCGTGCGAGCCCAGGCGCTGCATGACATCGCGCAGGGGCGCCACGCGGCGGCGCAGATCGACCAAGTCGCGCTTCAGCCCGAACAGGGACTGGATAGACGACTCGCTCGAGGCAAGGACCACCTCGTCTTCGAGGGCGTCGATGTGGTCGTCCAGACGCTCGAGAGCCGGTTGCAGCGTCTCCACCAGCCATTCGCAGACGTGGTAGGCGATGAAGCTCGCCCCCCGCTTCCGCGAGAACACCTGACGGCGCACCCGTTCGGCCAGTTCGTCGTGCTCCGCCCCGGTCAGGCGTCCGACCGATATGATCCACTGCGGCCCCAGGAACAGACGGAGCTCGTTCAGACGGGGCAGGAGGGTGTCCTGTCCGCCGGCGGGCAGATCGGCATGGGGGCCGGATCCGCGCCCGGAGACCTCCGGCCGGGCACCGGCCGCCGACGGCCGGGTCTTCTTGCGCACCGTGTTGTCCGCTGAGAACAGCGATACGTAGAGATGATCGGAGAACTCTTCCACCCGGGGGCGTTCGGGCCCGTCCAGCAGGCTGCGGACTCCGACCTCGTCCAGTCCCCATTCGTCGAGCGCCTGGACGACCGTCGGATCGGGGTCGCAGTGGATCCAGGTGGTCGCCAGCCCGGCGGCGCGCAGACCTTGGAGCACCTCCGGCAGGGCGGAAAGCGCCACCTCCTCCAGTCCCGCGGGGGTCAGCACCCGGGCTCTGTGCTCGGCCACACTCATGGTACGAGGAGGACCGGGAGTTCGACGGATCTCATGAGTTGCTCGGCAGTGCTGCCCAGAATGAGGTCGTGGAGCACGGAGTGGCCGCGCATGCCCATGATCACGACATCCACCGGCTCCTTGGTCAGGAGGGCCGAGGCGGTCTTGGCCGCTTTGCCCGCAAAGACCGCGTACTCCGCCTGCAGACCAAGCGGCCCCAGGTAGCCGGAAGCTTCGGCCTGGGTGGTGCGGGCCTTCTCCGCGTCATCGTCCACGGTAAGAACCTTGAGCCGCAACCCGGTATGGGCGCCGAGATCAGCGGCCAGCTTCAGCGCCCGGTAGGCCGGCTTGCTGCCGTCGAACATCACCAGCGCCTTGGCCAAGGGCCGGTAATCGGGCTCGACCAGGAGCACAGGGGCCGCGGAGCGGCGCGCAACGCCCTCCGCGGTGGACCCCAGGAGGTCCCTTCCCCACTTTGCATGCTCGCCGCGCTTGCCCATGACGATCAGATCGTGTGCCTTGCCGAGGTCGCCGATGACCTGGCTGGGCACCCCTTCCTCCACCCTGGTCTCGACCGCCAGCCCGCCCGCCCCGACGAACTCTCGCAGATCGTTCAGTACGTGCTCGCTCTTGGCCCTGAAGCTTTCCAGCACATCGTGCGGCACCACGATGGGGGGCACCGCCTCGAACGCATAGGAATAGTCGATGTATGGAGGCATCTCCACATAGCGGATGTCGAGCACGTAGAGACCGGTGACCCGAGCCTGGTACGCGGTGGCCAGCGCCACCGCCTGCGCCTCCGCGGACCGGGCATACACCGACGAATCGACCGCCACCAGCAAGCACGTGATCATCGGGCCTCCTTCGTTCGCGCCTGGTCGCCGGGCCGGCCGGCCGTGACTGTAACGGGCTGGGTCAGGGCGGAGACCGCCGAAGCCACCGCTTCCTCCCTCAGCAGGCACTCCCCCACAAGCACGGCGTCTACACCAACAGACGCTAGCGTCTCCACATCGGCCCGGCTCTTGACGCCGCTCTCCGACACCAGCAGTCTGCCGGGCGGCACCAACTCCGCCAACCGAAGGCTCGTCTCGAGCGTCACCTCGAAGGTGCGCAGGTCGCGGTTGTTGATGCCTACCATCACGCCGTCCACGGCCAGGGCCCGCGCCATCTCGCTCGCGTCGTGCACCTCCAACAATACGTCCAGACCCAGGTCCGCGGCCAGAGCCGCCAGATCGCGCAGCGTCCGGTCGTCGAGCAGGGCGGCGATGAGAAGGACGGCCGACGCGCCGAAGGTCCGGGCCTCGTGGACTTGATAGGGGTCGACGATGAAGTCCTTGCGGAGCAGAGGGAGGCGCGTGCCGGCGGCGGCCGTCTTCAAGTCCTCCAGGCTGCCGTGAAAGTGGTCGCTCTCGGTGAGGACCGACATGGCTGCGGCGCCGCCGCCCTCGTAGGCGGCGACCAGGGAGGCGACATCCAGATCGGGCCGTATCGGGCCTTTGCTCGGGGAGTAGCGCTTCACCTCGGCTATGACCGAGACGCCGGGACCGCGGAGTGCATCGGCGAAGGAGGGCCTGGCTGCAGCGCCACCGGCCCGCTGCAGTCCGCCAAGCGGTACCCGGGCCCTACGCTCCTCCAAGCGCCGGCGGACGTCCGGGACGATCGCGTCCAGATACGAACCGCCGGTCATCCCCGCGGGCCATCCGGGCGGCCGCCGGGCCCCTGCCCGGAGCCGCCTCTCTCGCCGGCCAGGCGGCCGGTCACGGCTACCATCCGCACCAGCACTTCCCGGGCCCGGCCCGAGTCGATGGAAACCCTTGCCAGCTCGACCCCCTCCGACAGTGACGAAGCCGCGCCGGCGACGTAGAGGGTGGCGGCAGCGTTCATGACGACAGCGTCGCGGGGCCCGCCGGACCGTCCGTCGAGGACGTCGCGGGTGATGGCCGCGTTCGTCTCTGCGTCGCCACCGGCCAGGGCGGCCAAAGGATACCTCGGCAGACCGCAATCCTCCGGCTCCACCCGGGACACGCGACGGGCCACGCCCCGAGTCACCTCGATCATGCTGTTGGCGCCGGTGACAGAGAGTTCGTCCATGCTCAGGTCCCCGCACACCACCAGGGCGTGCTCGCAGCCCATACGCGCAAGCGCGTCGGCCATGAGGTGGAGATGCTCGGGATTGCTGACCCCCACGAGTTGGCGGCCGGCACCGGCCGGATTGGTGAGCGGACCGAGCAGGTTGAACACGGTGCGTACCCCCAGGGCCCGCCGCACACCGGCCACCCTTCCCGCGGCCGGGTGGTGCAACGAAGCGAACATGAAGCCCATGCCCACCTCGTCGATGCACGCCGCGACCTCTTCCGGCCTCAGGTCGATCCGGATCCCGAGGGCCTCGAGCACGTCGGCCGAACCGCACCGCGAGCTGGCCGCGCGATTGCCATGCTTGGCGATCCTGGCCCCGCCTCCGGCCGCGACGAAGGCCGCCGTTGTGGAGATGTTGAACGTGCCCAGGCAGTCGCCGCCCGTTCCGACGATGTCCACTAGCGTCCCCGGCTGAGCAGCCTCCACGGAAACCGCGGCGCGGCGCATACCGTCGGCGAAGCCGGCGACCTCATCGGCGGTCTCTCCCTTGACCCGCAGGCCCATGAGGAGGGCGGCCACCTGCGCGTCGTCGACCTCACCCCCGACGAGTTGGTCGAGGATGCAGGCCGCTTCCTCCCTGGTGAGGTCCCTCCCCTCCGCCAGACGCTTCAGAGCGTCGGCAAACTCGATTCGGCAAGAGGGTGCGGGCCGCGACGTGCCCCGTGTCCCTGTCCCGTTCCACGCTCCGCGGGGGGCCGTCCCCGGCTCGCCGGTGGACGGCGGGGCGGGCGCCGGCGCTCTGGCGGGGTCGCTCATCGCAGGGCTTTCCGGTTGCTGAGGAAGTTGCGCAGCAGTTCTTTGCCCACCGCCGTCAGCAGGCTTTCGGGATGAAACTGAACGCCCTCGACGTTGAACTCCTTGTGGCGTACCCCCATGATGACCCCGTCCTGGGTCCAGGCCGAGCATTCCAGTGCGGGCGGCAAGTCCCGGTCCACCACCAGCGAGTGATAGCGGGTGGCCACGAAAGGCTGGGGCAGCCCGGCGAAAATGGTCCGCCGGTCGTGATGGATGAGGGAGGTCTTGCCGTGGACCGGTGCCTCTCCGCGGATCACCCGCCCGCCGTAGATCTGGCCGATAGACTGGTGCCCCAAGCAGACGCCGAGGACCGGGCAGACGCCCCCGTAGGCAGCGATCGCCTCGAGACTGACGCCGGCTTCGTCGGGCGTGCATGGCCCGGGCGACACCACCAGGTGGGTGAGCCCGTGCCGGCGGATACCGTCGACGGTCACCTCGTCGTTACGGAACACGTGGATCCTGGTACCCGATATCTCCCCCAGATACTGGACCAGGTTGTAGGTGAACGAATCGTAGTTGTCGATCATCAGGATGCGAAGGTCGCTCAGGCCTGGCGCCGGATAGCCGGTCCGGTGCTCTGCCGTGCTGAAGGTCTGCCGGAGCTCCACGCCGGGTCGCGAGTCTGCCTTCGCCTGCTCCTGCCGGGTGCTCGTCGTCATCATCATCATCTGACCTACTCCCATTCCTCTTGGGTGGCCGCCAATTCAATGGCCCGGAGCATGGCTCCGGCCTTGTTCTGCGTCTCTCGGAACTCGCTCTCCGGGTCGGAGTCGGCGACAATACCGGCCCCCGCCTGGACATACGCTCGGCCGTCGCGCACGAGGATGGTGCGGATGTAGATGCAGGAGTCCAGATCACCCGAGTAGCTGAGGTAGCCGATCGCCCCCGCGTAGGGACCGCGGCGCAGGGGCTCCAGCTCGTCGATGATCTCCATGGCCCTGACCTTCGGCGCCCCCGAGACGGTCCCTGCTGGGAAGACCGCGCGCAAGGCGTCCATGGCTTCCACGCCCTCTTCCAGCTCGCCCGACACCGACGAAACCATGTGCATCACGTGGCTGTACCGCTCCACGTCCATGAAGCTATCCACTCGGACCGTGCCCGAGCGGCACACGCGGCCCAGGTCGTTCCGGCCCAGGTCCACAAGCATGAGGTGCTCGGCCCGCTCCTTCTCGTCGTTCAGCATCTCCTCCGCCAGACGCGTATCTTCGGCCGGCGTGACTCCCCGGGGGCGGGTGCCGGCTATGGGTCGGGTCTCGGCATACCGGCCGGCCACAGTCACGAGGGGTTCCGGGCTCGATCCCACCACCTCGAAGTCCCGAAAGGAGATGTAGTACATGTAGGGGCTCGGATTGACCGCCCTGAGGCCCCGATATATGGAGAACCCGCTCACCGGGGCCGGAAGCTCGAACCGCTGGGACAGCACCACCTGGAAGGCGTCTCCCGCTCGAATGTACTCGCGGATGCGCTCCACCGCGGACAAGAAGCGCTCGCGCTCGAAGGTGGAGCGGACTGCCTGGCCGGCTCCCACGGCCTCGGCGGCCGAGGCGCCCTGAGCCGCCGCTGCGCTCGCCGTCTCGGCGCCGGACCCAGCGCGGCCGGCCGCCGGCATCGGCGCCCGCAGCCGGGCTTTGACATCGGCCAACCGGGCCACCGCAGCCTCGTAGGCGGCGTCGAAGTCGGGCTCCTCGTCGCAGAAGATGTTGGTGAGCAGGGTGATGGTGTGCTGCAGATGGTCGAACACCACGATGAGATCGGTGAGCAGGAAGGCCATATCGGGCAGACCAAGGTCGTCGGGCGGAACCGCGGGCAGATGCTCCACGTGCCGCACGCAGTCGTACCCGAAGTAGCCGACCGCACCGCCGACGAAGGGCGGTAGTCCTTCCGAGGGCGGGACCCGGTACTTGGCCACATGCCCGGCCATGAAGGAGAAGGGATCGCCGTCGCGCGTGCCCGGGCCGGCGTCGGCCGGGCCCGCATCGGCCAGGCCCGTACTGGTGTCGACCCCTCCCCGGCGTATGGTCACGGTGTCGCCGGCCAGCCGGATGCTCTCCCAGGCCTTGATGCCCAGGAACGAGTAGCGGCCCAGCCGCAATCCCTGCTCGGCACTCTCCAGCAGGAAGCAGCCTGCCGGCTGTCGCAACTTCAGGAAGGCGGACACGGGGGTCTCGGTGTCGTCCAGGAAACGGTGCCAGACCGGGATGACGTTATAGGCAGTGCTGAGTCCCCGCGCCTCTTCGAGAGAGGGCGCGGTCGCGATGATGCCGGATGTCATGGCTGCCTACTGTTCTCGCCGAGCGAGAAACGGCGGCTTCTCTCCGGTGGGCGAACTGAGCCATCGCCCCTCGAAGCAGGTGAAGTCGCCGGTGTGGCAGGCGGCGCCGGCTTGGTCGACCAGAGCCAGGAGGGTGTCGCCGTCGCAGTCGTAGCGGAGCTCGTGCACCGTTTGAAAGTGCCCCGAGGTGGCGCCCTTGTTCCAGTACGCGTCGCGCGAGCGGCTGAAGAACCAGGTGGTGCCGGTCTCGACGGTGCGGCGCAGCGATTCGGGGTTCATGTAAGCGAGCATGAGGACCTCGCCGGTGGTCCATTCCTGCACGACGCACGGGACCAGTCCCCGGGAGTCGAACTTGATGTGCGGGAAGTCGACGGGAGTCGCCGGTTCGGCGTGCGGCGCGTAGCCCGTGGCGGCGCGTGCGGCCGGGGTGCCCGCGGCGACGGTGGGCTCTGGGATGTCGTTCTGCTCTGGCATGTCTCTTCTTTCGTGGTCGTGTCCCGTTAGGTGGCGCGTGTGTGCGCCGGAGCCCGGCCGGACCGATCCAAGATCAGCCGGCCGTTTGAGGCGCCCCTCGCATCCCGCGAGGGGCTAGGACCACACCCAATGCCGAGCGTGAGGACTGTCGTGGTGACCGCAGCCCTGGCCTATGGAGGCCGCGCAGAACACAGGAGCGGCGAGCAACCCTGACTTCCTGTATGTCGCACCTGCGGTCATCGCTCTCTCTGGGTCGAGCTTCGGACAGTGCGCGTATGATACACGTTCACGCCATACCTGCAAACCGAGGGTGACGACGGCGGAGGGCGCCGGGAGCCGTGGACAGGAACGCCGAACTGATCTTCACCGGCGATGAGTTGCTGAGGGGCGACATCGTCAACACCAACCAGGCCTATCTGGGTCAACGACTGCTCGACCTGGGCATCTTCGCCACCCGCGCCGTTTCCATCCCCGATGACTTGGTCGCCATCGCAGGCGCCATCCGTGATGCCCTCGCCCGCCGCCCGGAGGTGCTGGTTCTATCCGGCGGCCTCGGCCCCACCGAGGATGACCTCACCCGCGAGGCCACCGCGGAAGCTCTCGCCCTTCCTCTCGAACATCACGAAGACCTGCTCGAACAGATCCGGGAGAAGTTCGCCGCGCGCGGCTACAAGATGGGCCAAAGCAACCGCAAGCAGGCACAGTTGCCGGCGGGGGCCACGGCCATCCCCATCTCCGGCACTGCCCCGGGCTTTCTCCTCGAGCGCCAAGGCACGCTGGTGGTAGCCCTTCCTGGGGTCCCCTGGGAGCTCAAGGAGATGTGGGAAGGGACCATCGAGCCCCGACTGGCAGCCCGGCCGGGCAACGGCGCAGGCCACGCAGTGCGGCGCATCCGGGTGTTCGGCTTGGGGGAATCCGCGGCCGCCGAGAAGCTGGCCGATCTGCCCTGGAGGGGAACGGACATCGAGATCGGTACCCGCGCCAGTTTGGAAGAGCTGACCATCATCCTGCGCGGACCTGCCACCGCGGAGGGAGCACGTCGCCTCGACGAGATACAGGCCCGCGTCATCGACGCCCTTGGAGACCGGGTGTTCGGCATCGACGGGCCGGCGCTGCCCGAGATCGTGGGCGACATGCTGCGCGAGCGCGGGCTCGCGGTGGCGGCGGCGGAGTCGTGCACCGGGGGTCTGGTAGGAAAGCGCTTCACCGATGTGCCGGGTAGCAGCGACTACTTCCTGGGCGGAGTCACCGCCTACAGCAACGACGTCAAGACGAGCTTGCTGCGCGTGCCCGCGGATCTGCTCGCCGAGCATGGCGCGGTCAGCGCCGAGGTGGCCGGCGCCATGGCAGAAGGGGCGCGGCACCTGATGGGTTCGGATTGCGCCCTCTCCACCACGGGGGTGGCCGGCCCGGGCGGGGGCAGCGACGAAAAGCCGGTGGGCCTGATCTTCATCGGGAGCGTGGTGGATGGGGTCACCGAGGTGGAGAGACTGCGTCTCTTCGGACGCCGCGATCAGATAAGGGAGCGCGCCGCACTCGCCGCACTCGACCTCTTGCGCCGGCGCCTGCTGCGGTAGGTCACACGGGCCTCGGGAGCGGGCTTCCGCGCGCCGCGCGGCGCGTCAGCGCGCCTTGTTGTAGAAGACGTCCACCGGCATCCCCATCTCGATCTCGTCGATAAGGGAGTCCTGTACCCAGATGGGCGTGCGGACGCAGCCGTGGCTCGCAGGGTAGAGCGGGACGCTCGGGTAGCCGTGAACAGCTATCGTCGGCATGAAATAGGATGGAGAGTAGATCGGACCCAGGGAGGTGGGCCGCCACCCGTGGACCCTTGTCCGGACGCGCCAATGCCCCGTGGGAGTACCCGTCTTGCCGGTCGACACGTGGATGGTCATGATGACCTTGTTGTCCACGACCATCATGAGCACCTGGCGGGTGAGATCGACCTCTATCCGGCGGCCGGCCTTGATCAGGAGGGGCTTCGGAGCCCGCGCCGCGAGAAGGCGCTGCCAGACGTCCCCGGTAACCACGCCGGTCCGTTTGAGCCGCTCGTACTTCTGGAAGGCGTAGACGGCGTCTCTGGTCCGATAGTCGTACTTGCCGTCCACCGGGCCGCAGGGGTAGTTGAGCGCCTTCAGCTTCGTTTCGAGCATCAGCACCAGGGACCCGCTCGAGCCGCGCGCGAGCTTGGGATAGACGGGCACCGGGTCGACCGCCGCGGGATACGAGGTCGCCGTCTGCACCCGCCGGAGGAAGGCCCGCTCGAGCATGGAGGCCAGCTCCTCGTGGGTCAGCCTCAGCGAGGGGAACAGCCAACCCTCTGAAGGAAGGTCGAGAAGCCCCAGCCGGTAGACGATAGCCACGTCGGCGGCGTAGGCCGTACCGATGAGCCCTCTGTCCTTGAAACCGGCCAGCCAATCGTTCACCCGGTAGGGCGTGAGGGAATCGCCGACCTCCGCGCCTAGCTTGGCCACGGAGTAGCGGAGGGCTGCCACCACGAAGGCCGAGGCCTCTTGCCGCGACACCGGCCGACTGGGCGAGAAGGTCAGCATGGAGGTCCCGTCCATGATCCTGGCCCGGTGGACCGCCCCGATGGCCCCGAACCCCCAGTCGCCCGGGTCGACGTCCAGGAAGTCGCCGTACTTGCAGTCGGGCAGCTGGAGGGCCCGGGCGAGGTACACCGCCATCTGGGCCCTGGTGACCACGTCGGTGGCAGCGAAGGAGGGATCTCCCACGCCGCGGGTGATCTCCCGCAGCGCGAGGGCCTCGAAGGCCTGCTGGTAGCTGCCCTGCGGCGCGAGGGCGATGGATGCCGGCTTCGACGCGGGGGCGGCGGCGACGTTGGCGCCGCCGGCCAGGCCCGCGGCCAGGATCACACCGAAGGCCACCGACACGAACCGGCTGGCACACTTGCTCAACGTCATCTCTATTCCCTCAGCAGACTGGAAGGCACGAGTTGAGATAATGGCGCCATGTTACCGTGAACCGGCGCACGCTTGTCGACGCGCGTCGACGGGTATCTTCGAAGCGAAGTAGACTAGTGGCGGACGTCCCCCGGACACGTGAAAGGTGCGAATATGGATCAACCCAAGGTCTTCCTTTACGCGCTGAGCACCTGCGGCCATTGCAGGAGCGCCAAGAAGCTCCTGGACGCTCACAACATCCAGTACGACTTCGTCGACGTGGACCTTCTTCCTCGGGACGAGATGAGCAAGACCATCGAGGAAGTCCGCAAGGTGAACCCCCAAGCGGCATTCCCTACGATTATCATCGGCGACAAGGTGATCGTGGGTTACCGCGAGCTCGAGATCTTGGAGGCGTTGGGACTGTGAGTACTGCAGAGGAACTCTACGACCGCTTGAAGAAGGTCAACGAGCCGAAGGGGTACTACTTCAACAAGAGCAAGGAGCTCACCATGGGGCTCCTCGAGGGGCTGCTGATCAATAAGGAGCGCTACGGCTACATGTGCTGCCCCTGCCGCCTCGCCTCCCGGGACCGCGAGGCGGACCGCGACATCATATGTCCGTGCGACTACCGCGAGCCCGACGTGAAGGAGTACGGAAGCTGCTACTGCAACCTCTACGTCTCCCAGGAATGGAACGAGGGAACGGTGCCCAACGTGCCGGTGCCCGAGCGCCGACCTGTGGAGCGCATCCTCTTCTCGCGCTGGCCGGGCGGAGACGCCTGAGCGCGAACGCCTAGCGACCGGTCGGGGTGAGCGGCGACGCCGCTCCCCCCTGGCGGCGCCGCACTGCCCCCGATGATGAACAAGCCCCTGCGCAGCCGCACTGCGTAGGGGCTCAGAGCAGATACTATCCTGAGAACCTTCTTATTTTGAACAGTATCCTAATCATCTTTTGTATCTTATCGATACTGTTTCGAAAGTTCAACGCACCTCTCCGCGCGCCGACCCCTCCGCGCACCGACCTCTCCGTGAGCCCCTTCCCCCCCTTGTGTTAGCCTAGGTGACCCGCGGGAGTGGCGGCCCGTGGGTGCTTACCGGACAGGCAATGGAGGCAGGGTGGAAGATCTGGCACAATCGAGGGTACTCGTCGCCGAGCTCATGGACGAGGAGATCGTCGCCAAGCTGGCGGCCGCCGTCCAGGTGGACGTCAAGTATGGGCTGAGCCACGAGCAGCTCCTCGAGATCATCCCGGCCTACCACGGCATCATCGTTCGCAGCGAGACCCAGATCGACAAGAGCCTCCTTGACGCGGCCACCAACCTGCGCATCGTAGGCCGGGCGGGCTCAGGCCTCGACAATATCGACGTGCCGTACGCCACCCAGAAGGGCGTGATCGTCTGCAACACTCCGGAGAGCAATATCGTCTCCGCGGCCGAGCACACCATGGGGCTCCTCCTGGCCACCAGCCGCAACATCCCCTGGGCCGACCGCTACATCAAGAGTGGCAAGTGGGGGCGCAAGCAGTTCGAGGGCAGCGAGCTCTACGCCAAGACCCTGGGCATCGTCGGGCTGGGCCGCATCGGCAGCCTGGTGGCGCAGCGCGCCCGCGGGTTCGCCATGCGCGTCATCGCCTATGACCCATACATCCCCTACTCCCGCTTCGGCAACCTCAACGTGGAGCGCAAGGAGACCCTCGGAGAACTCTTGCGCGAGTCGGACTACATCACCATCCACACGCCGCGCACCAAAGAGACCCTCAACATGCTGAGCGATGAGCAGATCGCCATGATGAAGCCGGGTGTCCGCCTGGTGAACTGCGCCCGCGGCGGCCTCCTCAACGAGGACGCCCTCTACCGGGGACTCAAGTCGGGCCACATCGCCTCACTGGGCGTCGATACCTGGGTACACGAACCTCAGGAGAGTCACCCGCTCTATGAGTTCAACACCGTGGTGGGTACCCCCCATCTGGGCGCTTCCACCCTGGAGGCCTCCAAGCGCGTGGGCGAGGAGGTCATCGCCGAGGTCATCGCCGGGATCGAGGGCCAGATCGTCAAGAACGCGGTGAACATGCCGGCGCTCTCCGACGAGGCCTTCACCAAGCTGCAGGCCTTCATCCGGCTGGCCGAGCAGATGGGCCTGCTCTACCGGCAGATCCGCCGGGAAAGCGTCAAGTGCGTGGAGACCGTGTTCGCCGGCAGGGAGATCGACGATCCCGAAGACGCCAGGATCCTGTCGCAGGTCGCCCTCAAGGGCATCCTTGAGGGCATCATGGCTTCGGGCAAGGTGAACTTCGTCAACGCCGGGCTGCTGGCGGAACAGACGGGCATCCAGGTGCGGGAGACCATCTCCCTGGAGAGCGGCGACTACCGCAACCTCATACGCCTCATCGTCACCGAGGGGGAAGATCGGCAGTTCGTCATAGCCGGCACCGTGCTCGAGCGCAAGCACCCGCGCATCGTGCAGATCGGGGACTTCCCCATCGTGTTCGTGCCCGAAGGCCGGCTGGCCTACGTGCCTCACAAGAATGTACCCGGCGTCATCGGGAGGGTGGGGACCATAATGGGCG
The DNA here is from genome assembly GCA_963843515.1 of uncultured Actinomycetota bacterium. Classification (GTDB taxonomy): domain Bacteria; phylum Actinomycetota; class Thermoleophilia; order RBG-16-64-13; family RBG-16-64-13; genus CAIQPS01. Next base: position 154,608 of record CAWJKH010000005.1, on the reverse strand, counting down.
AATACGGCGTGAATATCTCGCGGATGGTGACTTCCAGCGGCGACAGCAACGTGTTGCGAGACTCGATCATGATCCTGGGTCTCGACAATGACGTCCCCCAGGAGGCGATAGACCGCTGTCTCCAGATCGACGAGATCTACGAGATGAAGATCATCAACTTCTGACCCTCGCGCACCACGAACCTCTGTCCAGACTCTAGAACAGAGGGCCCCTAAATGATTAGAATGGCTCACGGGCTGACAGCCCCAAAGCTCCCCAGGTGGTCGGCGGGCGTGCTCCCACCTTGGGATGCACGCCGGGAGAAAGGATGAAAGGAGGGGTCCTCAAGCATCGTTGGCGCTTGGCGCCGCCTGTTTTGATCCTTTGGCATCGTCCGTACCTTGTCAACCACCGCTCGTCAACCACTAGTAGAGTGAGGTGCAGTCACCAATGCCCACATCCCTGTCACGCCGCGTCTTCTTGTGCAGCGCACTCGTGCTGCTTCTGGTAGCCGTCGGCCTGTTTGCCGCGGCCTGCGGCTCGTCGACCGAGTCGACGACCACGACCGCCGCACCCGCCACCACGGCGACGACCGCCGCACCGGCGACTACGGCCACCACGGCCGCCCCTGCCGAGACGACCACCACGGTCGCCGAGAACAAGCCGTTCACCTTCGGCATGCTCCTGGTGGGTCCCTACAACGACACTGGCTGGAGCCAGGCCAACTACGAGGGCGGCACTTACGTAGAGTCGAAGCTCCCCGGAGCCAAGATGATCTATGTCGACAAGGTCAATACCGCCGACCGTCCCGGCACCACGCCGGAACAGCTGGCTGAGGACCTGCTCAACCAGGGCGCGCAGATGATCTTCTTCACGTCCGACGACATGAAGGACGGCGCCGTCGCCTTCGCTAAGGCCCATCCGGACATCCCGGTGCAATTCACCTCCGGCGACACCGCCTGGACTGAGGGCAAGGACTATCAGAACCTTCCCAACCTGAGCAACATCATGGGGCAGATGGAGTATGGCAAGATGATCGCCGGCGCGGCTGCCGCCCTCACTACCCAGACCGGCAAGATCGGTTACCTTGGACCCCTGATCAACGACGAGACCCGCCGGCTGGCCTCCTCGGTCTACCTTGGCGCGCGCTACACGTGGACGGAGATCCTCAAGAAGGACCCGGCCGACCTGAAGTTCACGGTCAACTGGATCGGCTTTTGGTTCAACATCCCGGGCGTGACTTCCGACCCCACCCAGGTGGCCGACAACTTCTTCCAGCAGGGCTATGACGTGGTCGTGTCGGGCATCGACACCACCGAGGCCCTGGTGGAGGCCGGCAAGCTGGCCGCATCCGGCAAGACGGCCTGGGCCATCCCCTATGACTTCCCCGGCTCGCTCGATGAAGCTCCCACGGTCGCCCTTGGTGTCCCCTACTTCAACTGGGGCCCGGCCTATCTCAAGGCGGTCACCGACGCCCGCGACGGCAAGTGGACCAGCTTCTGGAACTGGAACCCGCCGGATTGGGCGGACATCAACAACCCCGACACCTCGGCTGTGGGCTTCAAGAAGGGCGAAGGCCTTTCCGCGGACGCATCCGCCAAGGTGGACGAGTTCATCAAAGCCCTCGCCGGCGGACTGAACCTGTGGACCGGCCCGCTCAACCTGCAGGACGGCACCGCCTACCTGAAGGACGGAGAGGCAGCCACCCCGCAGCAGATCTGGTACCTGCCCCAGCTCCTGCAGGGCATGGAAGGCCAGAGCGTTTCGCAGTAAGGCTTGACGCGTAAGCTGATAGAGCATCGAGGAAAGGGGAGACCTTCCCGGTCTCCCCTTTCTGGTTCTATTGAAACGCGCGGAGCCGAGACGGGCCGGAGCTAGGTTGGAAGTACAGGTCAGAGATATTCGCAAGCACTTCGGCCCCGTCAAAGCCAACGACGGCATCACCCTATCCGTGCCGGCCGGCACCATCCAGGGCATCCTCGGAGAGAACGGGGCGGGCAAGAGCACGCTCATGAAAATACTGTCCGGCTTCCAGCCGGCGGACGGCGGGGACATCGTCCTGGACGGCAAGGTCGTAGCCATGCGGTCGCCCGCCGACGCCATCCACCACGGCGTGGGCATGCTGCATCAGGACCCCATGGACTTTCCGCCCATGCGCGTGGTGGACAACCTGCTCATCGGTGCTCCCGGACGGCTCATCCCCCGGCGGGCGGAGGCGGCCAAGGCGGTGGGCGAGCTAGCCGGGTCTCTGGGGCTGTCCCTCGACCTCAAAGCCGACGTGGAGTCGCTCACTGTCGGCGAGCGCCAACAGCTCGAGCTCCTGCGCCTGCTGTGGCTCGGAGCGCGGGTGCTAATCCTCGACGAGCCAACCACCGGCATCAGCGCCACCCAGCGCGAGCAGCTCTTCGACACGCTCCGCCGCTTGGCCGCTCAGGGCAAGACCGTGCTCTTCGTCTCCCACAAGCTGGAAGAGGTGCAGGAGCTCTGCACCCGGGTGGCCGTTCTCCGGCAGGGGCGGCTCATCGGGGAGACGCTACCGCCCTTCAAGGTGGATAGCCTGGTGTCCATGATGTTCGAGCGGGAGGTCTCCCCAGGCAAGCGGACGACGTGCGCCCCCGGCGAGAGTCTCCTCCGCCTGACGAGCCTCGGTACCGAGCACGGACGCATCAGACTCGAGGGCGTGGACCTCGAAGTCAGGAGCGGCGAGACCATCGGGCTGGCGGGGATGGAAGGGAGCGGCCAGAGCGTCTTCTTGCGGGCCTGCGCGGGACTCATCCCGCCCACCAGCGGGCACATCTACCTGGACGGCGCCGATCTAGCTGGCAAGAACTACCACCACTTCAAGAAGAAAGGGGTGGCCTACGTGCCCGCCTCCCGCCTGGAGGAGGGCCTCATCCCCGGTCTTTCGCTCACCGAGCACTTCCTCCTCACCGGGCAGAAGACGAGCTTCTTCATCGATCGGGAGAGCGGCCGGAAGCTGGCGAAGGAGCGCATCGCCGAATACAACATCAAAGGAACCCCGGCCAGCCGAGTGGAGTCGCTCTCCGGCGGCAACCAGCAGCGGGCCCTGCTCGCGCTGGTCAAGCCCGGAGCCAAGGTGATGCTACTGGAGCAGCCCACCCGCGGCCTGGACATCGAGTCGGTCATCTATCTATGGACCAAGCTCAAGGAGCGCTGCAACCAGGGCGGGGCCATCGTCTTCACCTCCAGTGACCTGGACGAGCTGCTCCGCTACAGCGACCGGATCCTGGTGTTCTTCGCGGGGCGGGTCTCCGGCCCCATGGACGCAGCGACGACCACCGTCGACCAGTTGGGGCATCTCATCGGGGGTCGCGACGCCACCGGCGCCGAAGCCATCGCCGGCGGCGGGGCTGCGGCGGGCAACCCGAGCGGCGCTGCCAGCGGCCTGGGGGGCCCCGATGCCTGAATCACTTCGCCGGATCAGCCGGGAACGGTGGATAGATACCGGCCTGCAAGTGGGCGCCCTTGCCCTCGCCCTCGCTTTGACCACCATCATCCTCCTGGCGGCCGGGGCTCCGCCCCTTGCCGCCTACCGGGAGATCATCAAGGGTGCAGTGGGCTCGGTCACCGGGTTCTCCAACGTCCTGGTGGCCTGGGTGCCGCTGCTGCTGGCCGCGTCGGGCGTGCTGGTGACGTTCGCTGCCGGCTTGTGGAACATCGGCGTGGAGGGGCAGATCGTCATGGGAGCGGTGTTGACCACCTGGGTCCTTCGCCTGCTGCAGGACGCGAGCCTCTCCCCCGCGCTCATCATCATCCTGGCCATAATGGCCGGCATGGTCGGAGGCGCCCTCTGGGCCTCCCTGGCCGGAGTGCTCAAGACTTTCGGGGGTGTCAACGAGATATTCGGCGGTCTCGGTCTCAACTACGTGGCGGCCGCCCTCACCTTGTGGCTCATATTCGGCCCGTGGAAGCGGCCGGGCATTGGCTCCATGAGCGGCACCGAGCCGTTCCCCAACCAACTGGCTCTGCCCACCATCGCAGGTTTGCGTCTGAGTCCCTGGTCGCTCGGATTGGGGATCCTGGCAGTCATCGTAGTGTATGTCCTTCTGGAGCGGACCTACTTCGGGCTCAAGCTCAAAGCCACCGGCGCCAGCAACCGGGCAGCGTTCCTCCTCGGGGTCCCCACCTGGCAGTACGGGCTCCTAGCCTTCCTCGTGTGCGGAGCCCTGGCAGGGCTGGCCGGAGCGGTCCAGGTGACGGCCGTCTACCACCGGCTCATCCCCGCCATATCCAGCGGATACGGCTACCTTGGCCTGATGGTCGGCATGCTCATCCTCTACCGGGCCGTATGGGTGGCCCCTGTGGCTCTGTTCTTCGCCGCTCTCAACATCGGCAGCATCCAGCTCCCCATCGTGCTCAAGCTTGACTCGACCCTTTCCGGAGTCCTCCAAGGGGCACTGGTCCTTTTCGTCATCCTGGTGGAGGGGGCCCGGCAGCGCTACCTGCACCGGGCACGCGTCAGGATAGGGAGCAACTGATGGACGGTACCACCCTGGTACTGGGCCTCGCCGGCGTCCTTGCCACGGCCGCGCCGGTCGTGGTGGCGGCTATCGGCGAAACCCTGGCAGAGCGCTCGGGGGTCATCAACCTGTCGGTGAACGGCTCCATACTCCTGTCGGCCATGGGAAGCTTCGCCGTGGCAGTGACCACCGGAAGCCTCGCTCTGGGCTTCATCGCCGGGGCGGCGATCGGGGGGGCGGTGGCTCTGGTCGTGGCCTTCGGCAGCATCACGCTGCGCCAATCCCAGGTGGCCATAGGCTTCGTGCTCACACTCTTCTGCCGCGACCTGTCCTACTTCCTGGGCAACCCGTTCATGGGCGAGAAAGGGCCGCGGCTGGCCGTGCATCCTATCCCGGGCCTGGAGAAGATCCCGGTGCTGGGCACCTTGTTCTTCGAACACGACATCATGACCTACTTCAGCTTCGTCCTCATTGGCGTCGCTTGGTGGTGGGTCTTCCGTACCCGGCCGGGACTTACCCTCCGGGCGGTGGGCGAGCGGCCCGCGGCTGCGTTCGCCCGGGGGGCGCAGGTCAACGTGCTTCGCTACCTCTACACCGTTGTCGGCGGAGCCCTCGTGGGGCTGGCCGGTCCCATGTACTCCCTCAGCGTGAAGGCGGGTTGGAAGGGGACCATCTCCGGCCTGGACGGGCTGGGCTGGATCGTGCTGGCCATCGTCATCTTTGGGGCCTGGAACCCGGTCCGCGTGGCCTTGGGCGCCTACCTGTTCGGACTGCTACAGTGGCTGAGCGTGGTGCTCCAGCCCAACCTCCAGGGTATACCCTCGCAGGTGCTCCAGGTGGCCCCGTTCCCGTTGATGATCCTCACCCTGCTGCTGGTGAACATCGGCAACGCAGAGTGGGTGGAACGCGTGCTGGCTGCCCTGCCGGAGCAGTCGCGCAAACGGGTCGCACGGGTCCTGCGCGCCATGCGAGTGGTCCAGCCCCGCAGCCTCGGTGTGCCGTTCGAACCCGACTGAAAAGGGCGGGCTGCGCACCCGCCGGCAGTGTTAGCCATGTGCACAAGGGATAGCCGCTAATCGCGGCCATATGTATAGATGCGCGCGGGTGGCTCCCTGGTATGCTTCGTCCGCTAGACGGCCGATAGGCCGTCCCATACAGATTGATCGGCGACAGGGGTGGCGCGCGAGCAATGAGAAGTACGTCCATGTTCTGGGGATGCACGATCCCTGCCCGCTACCCCTTCATCGAGAAACTCGTACGAGGGACATGGATCGCGTAGGGAACATCGACAGCGCTCGCGCCCCGTTTGGATTGCCAGCGCCGCAGGGCCTCTACGATGCCCGCAACGAGAAGGACTCCTGTGGGGTCGGTTTTGTCTGTGACATAGGCGGCAAAGCCTCCCACTCCATCGTGGAGCGTGGCATCGAGGTGCTCAACCACCTGCTGCATCGTGGCGCCGCCGGCGCCGACGCCGGCACCGGTGACGGAGCGGGCATTCTCATGCAGATTCCGCACCGCTTTTTCCAGGAGACATGCCGCTCGCTCGGGTTCTCGCTGCCGCAGGCTGGCCACTACGGGCTGGCTATGATGTTCATGCCCTTGGAGGCGGAGGCCCGGATGGCCTGCCAGGCGGTCGTGGACAAGGCCCTCTCGAATGAAGGTCTGCGCGTCCTCGGCTGGCGCGAGGTGCCGATCGAGCCGACCACCCTGGGCGAGGCGGCTCGGGCGACCCGTCCGGCGGTCTGGCAGTGCTTCACCGATTCGGCCGGGTTGGGCGAAGAGGCGCTCGAGCGAAAGCTCTATGTTGCCCGCCGGCAGTGCGAGAGTGCGGTGACCGAGGCACTGGGCGCCGACGCTCGCTTTTACGTTCCCAGTTTCTCGTGCCGCACCGTGGTCTACAAAGGCCTTATGATGGCGACCGAGATCCCGGCCTTCTACCTGGACCTCAACGAGCCGCTGTTCGAGAGCGCCTTGGCCGTTGTCCACCAGCGCTATAGCACCAACACGTTCCCCTCATGGGAACTTGCTCAGCCGTTTCGCTACTTGGCGCACAACGGTGAGATCAACACCCTGCGCGGCAACCTCAACTGGATCCGTTCGCGTCAGTCGGAGCTCGAGTCCGACCTTTTCGGCGCCGACCTCAAGAAGCTGCTGCCGATCATCGACGAGCGCGGCAGCGACTCCGCCTGCCTCGACAACGTGCTTGAGTTGCTCACGACCGGCGGTCGCGACATCCAGCACGCCATGCTTCTACTCGTCCCTCAAGCGTGGGGAGCGAAGTACCCCATGGGACCCGACCTGCGCGGCTTTTTCGAGTTTCATGCGGGTTTGATGGAGCCCTGGGACGGCCCTGCCGCGGTGGCCTTCAGCGACGGCCGTGTGGTCGGGGCCCTGCTCGACCGCAACGGCCTGCGGCCCGCGCGCTACACCATTACCAAGGACGGGTTCATGGTGCTCGCCTCCGAGGCGGGGGTGCTGGACTTCCCGCCCGAGCAAGTGCAGGAGAAAGGCGCCCTCAGGCCCGGACAGATGATCCTGGTCGACCTGGCGGGACGTCGGGTGTGGAAGGACGTGGAGATCAAGACCAGGCTCGCGCGGCGGCAGCCTTACCGGCGATGGGTGGAAGAGAACAAGATATCTATCCATGGCCTCTTCGGCGCCGTGGCGCCGCCCACGTGCGAGACAACCAGCCTGCTCCGACGCCAGAAGTACTTCGGCTATACGCGCGAGGACATCAACCTGATACTCGACCCCATGGCGGTCACTGGCAACGAGCCGGTCGGCTCCATGGGGGCCGACGAGCCGCTGGCGGTCCTCTCCGAACAGCCGCAGCTCCTCTACTGGTACTTCAAGCAGCTCTTCGCGCAGGTGACCAACCCGGCCATCGACTCCATCCGCGAGGAGTTGGTCATGTCGCTGATGACCTTCCTTGGCACGCATGCCGACATCCTGACCGAGGGCCCCCACCAGGCGCGGCTGATCAAGCTGAACCACCCCATCCTGTCCAACGAGGACCTCGCCCGCATCCGTAGCCTCAACATCCCCGACTTCGTCTGCCGCACCCTGCCCGATCGGCTTTCCGGCCGACGGCGACGGCGTCGCTCTGGCCGCCGCCCTCGACGATATCTGCAGGCAGGCCGAGACGGCGGTGGCCCGGGGCGAACGCATGCTCATTCTGAGCGACCGTGACCTGCCCGACGGCACCATGGCCATCCCGGCCCTGCTCGCAGTGTCGGCGGTGAACCGCCACCTGCTGAGCGCCTCGCGGCGCACGTCGGCAAGCCTGATCGTCGAAACGGGCGAAGCCCGCGAGGTCATGCACGTGGCTTTGCTGCTCGGCTACGGCGCGTCGGCCATCAATCCCTACCTGGCCTTCGAAAGCGTCGCAGACTTGGCTCTGCGGAACCGCTTGAGCAAAGACGTGGGTGTCGCCAAAGCCGTGGAGAGCTACATCAAGGCCCTGTGCAAGGGCCTGCTCAAGACCATGTCGAAGATGGGCATCTCCACTCTGCGCAGCTACCGCAGCGCCCAAGCGTTCGAAGCGGTGGGGCTCAATCACGAGGTCGTCGACCGCTACTTTGGCGGCACCGCGTCACGTATCGAAGGCATCGGCCTCGACGAGATCGCCGCCGAGGGCCGGGCGCGCTACCGGGCGGCCAACGAGGACGAGTGTGCCGCGCCGAAGATCCTGCAAAGCGGCGGGCATTACAGCTATCGCAACGACGGCGAGCGCCACCTGTGGAGCCCCGAGGCCATCGACTACCTCCAGCGCGCTTCGCGCACCCACGACTATGGTCTCTACCAAAAGTATGCCGCACTGATCAACGACCAGGAAGGGGCGCAGAGCACCCTGCGGGGCCTGCTGCGGTTCAGAACCGTCACGCCGGTGCCGCTCGACGAGGTCGAACCCGAGAGCGAGATCGTCAAACGCTTCGTCAGCGGGGCCATGTCCTTCGGCTCCATCAGCCAGGAGGCCCACGAAGCCCTGGCCATCGCCATGAACCGCCTGGGCGGCATGAGCAACAGCGGCGAGGGGGGCGAAGACCCCGAGCGGTACATCCCGATGCCGAACGGCGACAGCAAGTGCAGCGCCATCAAGCAGATCGCAAGTGGCCGGTTCGGCGTCACCGCGGAGTACCTGGTCAACGCCCGCGACCTGCAGATCAAGATCGCCCAGGGCGCCAAACCCGGCGAAGGTGGGCAGCTTCCGGGCGCCAAAGTCTACCCGTGGGTCGCGAAGACGCGGCACTCCACCCCGTATGTGAGCCTGATCTCGCCTCCACCGCACCACGACATCTACTCGATCGAGGACATCAAGCAGCTCATCTACGACCTCCGCTGCGCCAACCCCGCGGCGCGGGTGTCGGTCAAGCTGGTGTCGGAGGTGGGTGTGGGCACCGTGGCCGCGGGAGTGGTCAAGGCCCAGGCCGACGTGGTGCTTATCAGCGGCTATGACGGCGGCACGGGTGCCGCTCCCCTCTCCTCGGTGCGTCATGCCGGCGCGCCCTGGGAACTCGGCCTGGCCGAGACCCAGCAGACGCTGGTCCTGAACGGCCTCCGCAGCCGTGTGCGCCTGCAGGTGGACGGCCAACTCAAGACCGGGCGCGACGTGATCATTGGCGCGATGCTCGGCGCCGAGGAGTTCGGCTTCGCCACCACGCTCCTCGTGGTGCTCGGCTGCGTCATGATGCGCGCCTGCCACAAGAACACCTGTCCGGCCGGGGTCGCGACCCAGGATCCGGAGCTGCGGGCTCTCTTCGCCGGTAAGCCCGACTACGTGGTGAACTACCTCACCATGGTGGCGCGCGAAGCGCGCGAGTATATGGCCCAACTCGGCATCCGGAACCTGGACGAGCTCGTAGGACGCTCCGACCTCCTCGAAGTGAACGACGCCATCACTTTCTGGAAGGCCAAGGGGCTGGACCTCTCCAAGATCCTCTACCGCCCGGAAGCCGCGCCCCACCAGGTGCGTAATACCGAGCCGCAGAAGCATGACCTGGACAAGGCCTACGACAACGAGATCCTTCCGCTCGTGGCCGGCGGCCTCGAGACCCAGCAACCGGTGACGCTGACGCTGCCTATCCGCAACGTCCACCGCACGGTCGGCACCATGATCTCGGGCGAGGTCGCCCGCCGCTACGGCGGCCAGGGCCTGCCCGAGGACACCATCAACCTGCACTTCCTGGGCTCGGCCGGTCAGAGCCTTGCTGCTTTCGCCTCCCCGGGCATGACCTTCGTGCTCGAAGGCGAGGCCAACGACTACCTGGGCAAGGGCCTGTCTGGCGGCAAGATCGTCGTCAAGCCGCAACCGGGCTCCGATTTCGACCCGGCCAGCAACATCATCGTCGGCAACGTGGCGCTCTACGGGGCGACCTCGGGTGAAGTCTACGTCTGCGGCCGGGCCGGCGAGCGTTTCGCCATCCGCAACAGCGGGGTGACGGCTGTGGTCGAAGGCATCGGCGACCATGGCTGCGAGTATATGACCGGCGGGCGCGTGGCGGTGCTCGGGCCCACCGGGGTCAACTTCGCTGCCGGCATGAGCGGCGGCATCGCCTACGTCTTCGACGAGACCGGGCTGTTCGACGATCGCTGCAACCTCGGCATGGTCGACCTGGAGCTGGTCACCGACCCCAACGACATTCTCGAGCTCGAGACCATGATCGAGCGTCACGTCAGGTACACGGGCAGCGCACGCGGCCGACAGATCCTCGAGAACTGGGAAGCTCACCTGTCCTACTTCGTGAAGGTCTTCCCCACCGACTACAAGCGAGCGCTCGGCAGATTGAGCCAGGAGGACGCAGCCGTCGAGCGCGAACTGGCGGTGAACGACTAGCCATGGCACGGGAACGCGAATTCCTCGATCAACCCCGTCAGGACGTGAGCTACCGGCCGGTCTCGGAACGGCTGAGGGACTTCGGCTCGGTCGACATACCGCTCACCGACAGCGAGATCCACGAGCAGGCTTCGCGCTGCATGGACTGCGGCACCCCCTTCTGCCACGGGTCGAGCACGGGCTGCCCGCTCGGCAATGTCATTCCCGAGTGGAGCGAAGCCGTGTACAACGGTCACTGGAAAGAGGCGCTCGACCTGCTCCTCGCCACCAACGTCTTTCCCGAGTTCACCGGGCGCATCTGCCCCGCTCCCTGCGAGGGCGCCTGCGTGCTTGGCCTCATACGCCCGGCGGTGAATATCTGCAAGATCGAGCTTGCCATCATCGAGCAGGGCTTCCGCCTCGGTTACCTCACGGCCGAGCCGTGCCGAGTGCGCCTAGCCGAGCGAGTGGCCGTGGTGGGTTCCGGTCCTGCGGGGCTGGCCACCGCCCAGGTACTCAACCGGGCGGGCTACAACGTGGCTGTCTACGAGAAGGACGCCAGACCGGGCGGACTGCTGCGCTACGGCATACCCGACTTCAAGCTGGAGAAACGGGTGGTCGACCAGCGCATCGATCTCATGGCCCGCGAAGGCGTGCAGTTCCAGTGCGGCGTGAACGTCGGCGAAGATATTTCGTACAAATATCTCCACGACCGTTACGAGGCCATCGTGCTGGCCGGCGGCGCAGGCGTGCCCCGCGACCTGGCCGTGCCGGGGCGGGAACTGGGCGGCATTCACTTCGCCATGGAATTGCTCACCCAGCAGAACCGGCTGGTCGGTGGCGAGCCCCTCGGCAATGAGGAGCGCACCAGCGCCGCGGGCAAGAAGGTCGTCGTCATAGGCGGCGGGGACACCGGCTCCGACTGCATCGGCACGGCCCGGCGCCAGGGCGCGGCCGAGGTGGTGCAGCTCGAGATCCTGCCCGAGCCGCCGGCCACCCGCTCGGAATCGACCCCTTGGCCGCAGTGGCCCCTCATGCTGCGCGAATCGAGCAGCCACAAAGAGGGCGTCCTCCGGCGCTGGGGCGTCGACACCACCGGTTTCACCGGCGAGGGCGGCGTGGTCAAGCAGATACAGTGCGTAGAGGTAGAGTGGGCCTATGACCAGGCAGCGGGACGGATCTGTCCGCGCAGGGTCGAGGGCTCGGACTTTTCGGTCGATGCCGACCTGGTGCTCATCGCAATGGGCTTCGTCGCCCCCAGCCGTATCGGGCTGGTCGAGGCTCTCGGCATCGCCAAGGACTCCCGCGGCTTCATCGCCCGAGACGAGCGTCATATGACCAGCGTCGAGGGCGTTTTTGTGACCGGCGACATGCGCCATGGGGCATCGCTGGTCGTGCGTGCTATCGGTGACGGCATGCAAACGGCTCGGGAAGTAATGGCCCATTTAGGCGCAAAATGTTAGGCGCGAACGGGAGTAAAGATCTATAGACCGGCGGGCACCGACGCAGGGAAAGGAGCAACGCGTGGCAGACAAGTTGACCAAAGAGGACGTCCTCAAGATAGTCGAGGACAAGCAGATCAAGTTCATCCGGTTGTGGTTCACGGACGTGCTTGGCACACTCAAGAGCTTTGCCATAACCCCGGCCGAGCTCGAAGGGGCTTTTGACGAGGGCATGGGTTTTGACGGATCCTCCATCGACGGTTTCGCGCGCATCGAGGAATCCGACATGGTGGCCTACCCGGATCCCAGCACCTTCACCCTGCTCCCCTGGCGCGCAGGCGCCGGCGGCACCGCCCGTATGTTCTGTGACATCAAGCAGCCCAACGGTGAGCCGTTCGACGGCGACCCGCGCAACGTGCTGAGGCAGGTCGTTGCCAAGGCCGAAGCACTGGGCTACACGATGTACGTGGGTCCCGAGCTCGAGTTCTTCTACTTCAGGGACAGCTGCGGCACCGAGGTCCTCGACCGGGGCGGCTACTTCGACCTCACCACCCTCGACGCCGGCAGCGACCTGCGCCGCGACACGGTCAACGCTCTGCACGCGATGGGCATCCAGGTGGAATACTCCCACCACGAAGTGGCTCCGTCGCAGCACGAGATCGACCTGCGCTACAAGGACGTCCTGACCATGGCCGACCAGGTCATGACGTACCGCCTCACGGTCAAAGAGATCGCTGCCGCCCACGGCGTGTACGCCACCTTCATGCCCAAGCCCATCTTCGGCGAGAACGGCTCAGGGATGCACGTGCATCAGTCGCTCTTCAAGGGCAGCCGGAACGCGTTCTTCGACGCGAACGACGAGACCAACCTCTCCGAAGTCGGCAAGGCCTACGTTGCGGGTCTGTTGGCGCACGTCAAGGAGATCGCCCTGGTCACCAACCAGTGGATCAACTCCTACAAGCGCCTGGTTCCGGGCTACGAAGCTCCAGTGTACATCTGCTGGTCGCGGCGTAACCGGTCCGCCATGGTGCGCGTTCCGCTTTACAAACCCGGCAAAGAGAACGCCACCCGCGTGGAACTTCGCAACCCCGACCCGGCGTGCAACCCGTACCTGGCCTTCGCCGCCATGCTGGCCGCCGGTCTGGACGGTATCGAGAAGGGCATGAAACTGCCGCCCGAAGCGAGCAACAACATCTACGAGATGACCGAGGCCGAGCGGGCCGAGGCCGGTATCGGCTCCCTGCCGGAAGACCTCTATAACGCCATCCAGGAGTTCGAGAAGTCGAGCTTCGTGCGCGAGGCCCTCGGCGACCACGTCTGCGATTATCTGGTGCGGAACAAGTGGGAAGAGTGGGACGAGTACAAGACCCTCGTCACCCCCTACGAGCTTTCGCGCTACCTTCCCATCCTTTAGGCTGCCGAGAAGTGACGCCTCGCCGCAGGAACGTGTTGGGTACGCGCGAGAGAAGGACGCAGGGAGCGTGAATAGCAGCGCTATTGACGCGACCGAGGACACACTATCGCGCCGCCCAGCGCGTTCCGGCGGCCGGGGCTTCGCTTTGAAGTAGCCTCCCAACCAGACAGCGCCACCCTGCTGTGTGCCCGGCGGCCGCAAGGCCGCCGGGCTTCATCATTTTGTTAGCGCCTGCTCCGTTTCGCGCTGGGCACATGTATCCGCTCCGGCTGCGGGCCGCAGTAACGGCCACGACTCCTCCCCCGGACACATGTGCCCATCGCGAATGAACACACCGCCTCACTATCATGCCCATCGGCCTTCGGCCTCGGGTCAAGGTTGACGAGCAAGTCCGTTCATATGAGCCGCTCCGGCTGCGCCGTTGCGGCATTGTGACTGCTCGGCGGAGGACTGGGGGTACGCACCCCTTACCAGTCGACCAGGCGGCGCTCCCCTTCCAGCCGGCGGATGCTGGTGACGTCTTGGACCGTCTCCAGCACTCCGCGGTAGTTCCGCTGCTGGTCACGCAGGGCGAAGTAGGAAATGTGGACGAATCGGCCGTCCCTGATTATCCAGAACTCGGCAGCGTCCTTCTCCCCAGCGCGGAACGCGTCCACGATCTCCTGGACCTTGTGAACGCTCGACGGCGGATGGCAGTTCTGGACTCGGCGCCCGATGACCCCCGGGGAGCGCGGGAAGACCCGTTTCCCCTCCGAGTAGAACCTGACCTCGTCCCGCTCGTCGACATAGGTGATGTCCACGGGGAGCGCGCCGAACATGAGGTCGAGTTGCTCCCGAGTCAGCATCCCGGTGGTCAGCTCGAGCGCACCAGCGAAGGCGGCGGCGGCCTCGGGGGCACCGGCTACGCCGCCGGCAGCCCCGGTGACTGCCGGGGCGAGCGCCTCCGCCTCTCCCAAAACGGTCTCGCCAGGCCAGTCGGGGACGTTGCCCACCAGCGCATAGCCCACCTCGGCCTCCCCAGCGCGGATCTCGGCCCACTCCACTTGCGACAGCACGTCGTAGGACATCGGGAAGAGGACCTTCTCCTCCTTGTTGACCATGTCGTCCACCATGGTCGCGACTTCGTCGACGGAGTGGAGAGAGGCGCGCTCGTCGTTTGCCGCGAGCGCCTGCCGGAACTCCTTGATCACCGCGCGGATGTCGTCGTGGAGCGCCCACATGACCTTGGAGGGTCCCTCCACCCCATGCCTCTCCAGGAACGGGAACAGCTGATTCTCCTTGCGGACGTAGTGCTTCTCGAACTCCGTCAACTGCTCCGCCGCCGCCGTGAGAGTGGCTCTTTCCTTCTGCCAACTGGTCGACGCGTCGCCCGTGGTCACCCGTTGAGCGGCTTCTCGCATAGCCTTGGTGACGACCAGGACGGCGCGGTTCTCGCGCTGGAAGGTGTCGATGGGGTGACCCGCCGGGACGCAGAGCTCAGGGTTCGCCTCGAGAGCCTCCTGGAACACCTGCATGTGGACGTCGCATAGAAGCTTCACTTCGGTATCGGGCACGCCCTCGTCGATGAGGCCCTGCTCCATCGCCGCGATCTCGGTAGCCTCGACGCCCGTAATGAGGGCCTGAAAACGAGGTTTGACCTCCTCCGGCGTCTTGCCGGCGTGAAGATCCCTTACGATGGCCTTCAGCTCCTCCTGTCGCGCCGGGTCGAGTCCGGCCCCGGCCGTGGCGCCCACCGAAACGCTCGCTCCGGTCTGAGCCGCGATCTCGGCGGAGATGTCGGCCATGAGCTTCTCCGGCGTCACACCGGCCATGCCCGCCACCCGATCGATGGTGGCCATGCGGGCGACGGTCCGGCGCGCGACCGGGTTGGTCAGCTTCTTGAAATCGGGGTGGTAGGCTGCCAGGTACGGCAGAAGGAACGGGTACTCGTCAAGAAGGGTCCCGATCGTGGTCTTTGGCGTGAGTACGATGGCCATTTGTGTGTTCCCCCTTCGAGGTGCGGGTCGTTCCCGCCGTGTGCGCACTGCATGTCTTCCGCCCAGCTTATCTTACCCAGGCTGAGCTGCTCGAAGCCTCGCGGAGCGCCGCGCGCCGATCTCCGCGCGTTGTACTATCGCCCGGTACATCGAACAAGGAGGAGACCAGTTGGACTATCGGCTCACAACCACGGCTTTGACCATCCCCGGCTATCGTGTGGTTCACAATCTCGGCGTGGTGCGCGGGGTGACCGTGCGGGCCCGCTGGATCGGCAGCCAGATCGCTGCCGGGCTTCGCACGCTGGGCGGTGGGCAGATACCCGAGTACATCGAGCTCTGCGAACAGACCAGGGCCGAAGCTTTCGACTGGATGTGCCAGCACGCCGACCAGATGGGCGCCAACGCCATCGTCGCCATCAAGTACGACGCCACCGAGTTGGGTAACAACATGACGGAGGTGCTGGCCTACGGGACGGCCGTGATCGTGGAGCCCGACCAGGGGTGAGGACCTTTCAGCCGCGCCCGGCCGCGGCGCGGGCACGACTTGCTCGGCCCTCGCCGGCCCGTCACGGTTCTTTCTCCCCGGCGGGCGTCTCGTCAGCCGGAGGCTCGTCCAGGTGATACATGCGGCGCAGCACCCGGTCGAGACTCAGCAGGCGCTGCGGCCGCAGGAGCAGGATGATGGTGAACACGATCAGCACGACGTCGATGATCAGCGCGTCCCCCGTCTTGACCGTGATCCAACGGAAGCAGCCACACGCGGTGTCGGCCACCCGTTCCCGGCTGAAGACGGCGGTGCCGTTCGCCACCAAGAAGCTCGACCACCATGAGCAGGGTCACCGCCGACGCGAAGCGCGTGAAGAGACCCAGGACGAGGAGCATCCCCACGATGAGCTCGAGCCACGGCAGAATGGAGCCGTAGAGACTGGCAAGCACGCTGGGCAGAAGGCCGTGCGCCTGGACGGCGCTGACGAACTCGGCTTGGTGAGGGAGCTTTCCGGCTGCGGAGAAGAGGAGCGTCAGACCGACGATCAGCCTGAGCGCCAAGAGAAGGTAGGGATTGCCAAGAAGACGCCAGAGCCGTGTTCCCATAACGACTGCCTAGGCTATCACGCGGTGTTGGCGATCACGCCGATCGACGCCGGATGGCGGCCGGCTTCCCTCCAGCAGCGTTGCCGGGAGGGTGGCCGCCGATCGCGGGTGGGGGTCGCCTAGACCCGGTGCTCCTTCCGCACCACCTTGCGCGGCCCGCTGTGCCACGACGGACCCCAATCCTTGGGCGGCACCACCTCGTCCAGCCGGTCGAGCTGATCGATGCTCTTGAGCCGGGTGTAGATGAGCTGCCAGGCGCAGGGACGATCGGGATCGACCTCGCACTGGTCCTCGGTGGAACCGCCGCAGGGGCCGTTGAGCAGCCGCTTGGCACAGCGCGTGATCGGGCAGATGCCCCCAAAATCGGCAAGGACACAGTCGCCGCACCCCAGGCATTTCTCCGTCCATATGGCCTGCTCTTCGAGCAGACCCATGAAGTCGGTGTTGAGACCGGCGTAGACCGGCTTGCCGGGGAACCGCTCGGCGATAGCCTGTACCCCCACCCCGCAGCCGAATGAAACGATGGCGTCCACGTCGACCGCCGCTTCGGCCAGGTCTTTGATGAACTCGTTCTCGCACTGCCGCTCGATGGTCATCTGGACCACCTCGATGGGCTCGCCCTCCAACTTGCGGGCCATGCGCACGGCGTAGGAGGCGATACCCACCTCCCGCTCGCCCCCGGCAAGGCACACGGTCACGCAGGTGCCGCATCCGGCGAAGAGGACCTTGTCGTGACGGGCGATGAGCTCTTTGATCTCGGTAATCGACTTGGGAGAAGCAACGATCATTCTTATCCTTCGCTTTCCGGCGGCCGGGAGTCCCTGAGGGGGCTGGGTCCCAAAGCCCTGACCGTGTTCACCATCTGCTGCACGCTCTCGACGAACGTCGGCGCCATGGCCGCGGAGAGATTCACCATCTTGAGCCGTTCCTGACCCAGGCCCAGCTCGGCCAGCATCTCGCGGATGCGGTCGGTGCGCTTGCGCGCCCGGAGGTTACCTTCGATGAAGTGACAACCCCCCTCAAGGCAGCCGGCCACCAGGATGCCATCGATGCCCTTGAGGAAGGCGCCGAGGATGTGCTCCATCTCGATCTTACCCGTGCACGGCGCGTGGATGATGCGCACGTTGGTGGGGTACTGCATTCGCTTGGAGCCGGCCAGGTCGGCGGCGGCGTAGGCGCAGTAGTTGCAGCAAAAGGCGATGATCTCCGGCTCCCAGCAGGCTGGTGCCGCTGCCGGGGCGCCGGCGGGCGCAGCCCCCGAGGCCGCGGCGCTCAAGCTCTGGCCGCTCATACCCCCACCCCGTCGACCAGCAGCTCGTCGAGCATGGCCACCAGTGCCTCGTCTTCCTGGTGCAGCAAGGTGATGGTCCGCGCAGGGCAGGAGGCCGCGCAACTGCCGCAGCCCATGCACATGGCCCCTTGGATCTCGGCCTTGCCCAGTTCGTTGATCATGGGCGCTCCGTACGGGCAGACCTTCACGCAGGTGGCGCAGGCCACGCAGAACTCCGGGTCGACCTTGGCCACCTGGCCCGCGATCTCCAGATGGGTCTTGGAGAGGACCGTGGTCGCCCGTCCCGCGGTGGCCAGGGCCTGGGCGATGGTCTCGTCCATGAACCGGGGCGAGTGGGCCAGACCGCAGAGGAACTCGCCCTCGTTGGCCAGGTCTACCGGACGCAGCTTGGGATGCGCCTCCAGGAAGAACCCGTCGGTGGTGAGGGCGCTGCGGAGCAGGCCGGACAGCGCCGGGTTCGTGGCCGCCGGCGCGATGCCGGTGGAGAGCACCAGCAGATCGGGGCGCAGCAGGAATTCGCGATCGGTGGGGCCGTCGTGCACCCTCACCTCGAGCCCGCCGTCCTTCTCGTTCACTGCCGGGTCGTCGCCCTCGCGGTAACGCAGGAAGAGCACGCCGGCTTCCCGGGCCTTCCGGTAGGAAAGCTCCCGGAAGCCGTAGGTGCGGATGTCGCGTCCCAGCACGGCGACGTTGGCGGCCGGCAGGCGGCGCTTGATCTCCAGGGCGTTCTTGACCGCCTCCGAGCAGCAGACCCGGCTGCAGTAAGGGTGCTCGGCGTTGCGGCTCTCGACACACTGGATCATCACGACCGTGGCGTTCTTCTTGCCCTGAAGCTCGGGGGGCAGGTCGCCGGCGGCCAGCGCCTGCTCCAGCCTGCTTTGCGTGATCACATGGGGGTTCCTGCCGTGCAGGTAGGCCTGGGTCTCGCGCTCCTGGCCACCGGTGGCGATGATCACCACGCCGTGGCTCACCGGTACCTCGCTGCCGGCCAGGTCGATGACGCTCTTGAAGTTGCCGATGTGGCCGGTGATGCTGGCCGGCGTCGCGTTCAGATATACGTGGATGTTGGGGTGAGCCTCCACCTTGGCAATGAGACCGTCCAGGTAGACGCCCACGTCGGCCCCCTCCAGCGTACTGTGCACCTGGCGCAGCAGTCCGCCTAACGCGGCCTCCTTCTCCACCAGGTGGACCTGGTAGCGCTGGCCGGCGATCCCCAACGCCGCGGTCATGCCGGCAAGGCCGCCGCCCAGCACGAGCGCGGAGGACGTGACCGGCAACTGTCCCGTCTGCAGAGCCTTGAGGTGCCGGGCTCGGGCGACCGCCATGGCCATGAGGTCCACGGCCTTCTCAGTAGCGGCCACCGGTTCGTCCTTGTGCACCCAGGAGCCCTGGTCGCGGATGTTGGCCATGGCAAACAGGTACTGGTTCAGCCCGCTGTCACGCAGTGTCTCCTGGAAGAGCACCTCGTGGGTCCGGGGCGAGCACGAGGCCACCACGAGCCGGTTGAGCCGGTGCTCTTTGATCATGTCCTTGATGTGCTGCTGGTTCGTGTCCGAGCAGGTGTAGATGCTCGCTTCGGCGTGGCACACGTTGGGCATGGTCGCAGCCTCTTCGGCCACGTGCTGCACGTCGATGACCGAGGCGATGTTCGTGCCGCAATGGCAGATGAACACCCCCACCCGCGGCTCCTCATCGGTGGTATCCCGTTCCCAGGGGTATTCCTGGCGCCTGATGAGCGAGCCCCGGGCGGGCGCGAGTTGCTCCATGGCACAGGCGGCGGCGGCCGACGCCTGCGTGACCGATTCGGGGATGTCTTTGGGCTCCTGGAAGGCGCCGGCCACGTAGAGGCCGGGCCGGGAGGTGGCGATCGGAGCGAGCCGCTCGGTCTCGGCGAAGCCGAACTCATTGAGGTCCAGCCCCAAGCGGCCGGCCGTCTGTCGGACGCTCTCCGGCACCCGCAGGCCCACACTCAGCACCACCAGGTCGAACTCCTGCTGCTGCTCCACCCCGTTCTCGTCGAAGTAGCGCACCCGCGGGTTCTTGCTGCCCGGCATCTCCACAACGCGGGACGGGATGGCGCGGATGTACTTGACGCCGTTCTCGTCGCGGGCACGGTTGACGTAGCTGTCGAACTCCTTGCCGAAGGCGCGCACATCCATGCAGAAGATGGAGACGTCCAGATGCTTCCCGCGGGCGTGCTCCAGGGCAACCATCGCCTCTTTGGTCGCGCTCATGCAGCAGATGGACGAGCAATATCCGTTGCCTCGGGCCGTGTCCCGGCTGCCGACGCACTGGATGAAGGCGATGTGCTCCACCTCACCGCCGTCGGACGGTCTTTCCACGTGTCCGGCGGTCGGGCCGGCGGCCGAGAGCATCCGCTCAAACTGCACGCTGGACAGCACGTTGGCGTAGCGGCCGGGGCCGAACTCGCCCCGCAGCGAGCCCCGGAACTCCTCGAAGCCGGGGGTCAGGATGACGCTGCCCGCGGCGATCTCGATCTCTTCGGGCAGCTGGCCGTGCCACACCGCTCCCGCCGTGCAGGCCTTCACGCACTGCATGCACTCGCTGCACAGACCGCAGGCCAGACAGCGCTTGGCCTCGGCGATGGCCTGCTCTGCGCTGTAGCCCTGGTCGATCACGTCGAAGCCGCGGACTCGAGCACCCGGGTCGGCCTGAGGCATCTTCACCCGGTCTTGCCTGGGAGCGTCCGGGCGGGGGTTCGGTGCAGTCTTGCTTCCCGCCTCGTCCTCGGCTTCTGCACCGTTTCCAGAGGCGCTGGGAGTTCCCAAGTCGCACCCGGTGACCGCTGCTGCTGCCTGCGTCACCTTTACGCCGCGTACATACGCGTCGATAGCCTCGGCCGCCTTGTGACCCTGAGCCATGGCGTCGACCATGGCAGCCGGGCCCAGGACCGCGTCACCACCCGCGAAGACGCCGGGGATGCTGGTGGCCAGTGTGTTGCCGTCGGCCACGATCCGCCCGCCGGGCCCGACGGCCACGCCGAACCCGGCCGCGTCGATGCCCTGGCCGATCGTGACGATCACCGCATCGGCGCCCAGGCGGCTGGTCCTCGAATCATCGAACTTCGGGGCGAACCGCCCCTGTTCGTCGAACACGCTCGTGCAGACCCGGAAGGACACGCCCGTGACTCCGCCGCCGCTGGCGTCAATAGAGATCGGTCCCAGGCTGTTGTGGAAGACCACGCCTTCCTCCAGGGCCTCGGCCGCCTCCCAGGCATGGGCCGGCATCTCCGCGCGGCTCTCCAGGCAAGCCAGATGCACGGTCGATACGCCGGGCAGCCGCAGCGCGCAACGCGCAGCGTCCATCGCCACGTCTCCCCCACCGATCACCACCACAGTCGAGCCTAGAACCGGCGTCTCGCCGCTGTTGACCCTGCTAAGGAAGTCGACGCCCTCCCACACTCCGGGAGAATCCTCTCCGGGGACTCCGAGCTTGCGGCTCAGCCAGGCGCCGGGTGCCGCGAACACGGCCTTGAAGCCGTCCTCGAGCAGCGCCGGCGGATCGGCCACGCGGGTGCCGGTCTTGGCCTCCACTCCCAGGTTGAGGATGTGCTGGATCTCTTTGTCGAGCAAGTCGTTGGGCAACCGGTAGCTGGGGATCCCGTAGCGCAGCATGCCGCCCAGATCCGGCTGAGCTTCGAAGATGGTGACCCCGTAGCCCAGCATGACCAGGTCGTAGGCGGCCGTCAGGCCGGCGGGACCGCCGCCGATGACCGCCACGTTGGCGTCCACCTTGGCCGCCACGGGCTTCGCCGGCGGGTACTGGTCGGGATTCGCCTCGATGAAGTCGCCGACGAACCGCTTCAGATCCCGAACCGCCACCGCCTCGTCCACCTCGCCCCTATTGCAGTCGTCCTCACAGGGGTGTTGGCACACCCGCCCGCATGCGGACGGCAGCGGGCAGCGCTCGCGCACGAGCTCGTAGGCCTCCTTGAACTTGCCGGCCGCCACCAGAGCCACGTAGCCCTGCGCGTTGACCCCGGCCGGGCAGGAAGCCTTGCAGGGAGCCCGCCCCTCCGCCTTGGAGATGCCGAAGACGTTGGGGATCGCCTGTGGGTACGGCCGGAAGATGGCCTTACGGGTGCCGAGCCGGCGGTCGAACTCGCTTGGCAGGTCGACGGGACAGGCCTCGGTGCAGTCGCCGCACGCGTTGCACTTGTTCGTGTCGACGTACCGCGGGTTCTGGCGCAACCTGACCTTGAAGTCGCCCGGGGTGCCGGAGATGCCCTGCACGTCGGCCAACGTGATGATCTCGATGTTCTTGTTGCGCGCGCATTCCACCAACTTGGGCGAGAGGATGCACATGGCGCAGTCGCCGGTGGGGAAGGTCTTGTCCAGTTGGGCCATCCGGCCGCCGATAGCGGGCGAGGAATCCACCAGGTAGACCTTGAAGCCGCTTTCCGCCAGGTCAAGAGAGGCCTGGATGCCGGTGATGCCGGCCCCGCACACCATGACGGCGCCGACCGGCTCTTTGACGGCGCCCTCGGCGCCAGTCAGCGCGGCCTCGGCGAGTGCGAGCTCGGCCAGCCCGTGTCCGTTGCCGTCGGACCCGCGTCCGCTGCCGTTGCCCGCGCTCATGACTGCACCTGCGCGAGAGCCGCGGCCCCGGCCGGGTCGAGCCCCTTGGCGCGCAGCAACGGTCTCGGGTCGACGAACAGGCTGCCGAGCGACAATTCCCGCTCCGAACAGCCCATGGCCAGCCCGAGCAACTGTGTGAAGTAGAAGACGGGTAGATCGTAGCGGTGGCCCCGTTTGGCCTGGATGTCCTTCTGGCGCATGTCCAGGTTGAGCTCGCAGAGCGGGCACGCCGTGGCGATGCAGTCCACCCCCGCCGCTTGGGCCATGGCCAGGATCCGGTCGGACAGGTCGAGGATGATGCTGGGATCGGTGATGGAAAAGCTGGCCCCGCAGCACTCTGTCTTGTGCGGCCAGTCCACGGCGGTGGCCCCGGCACTCTCGAGCAGCCGGTCCACAAGCGTGGGGTTCTCAGCGTCGTCGAACTGGGTGACTTCCGGAGGACGGGACAACAGGCACCCGTAGTAGCAGGCGACCTTGAGCCCGGTGAGCGGGCGGCGCACGGCGGCCGCCACCCCCTCCACCATGTCCCGACCGAGGATCTCGAGCACGTGCCGCACCGGCGTCAGCCCGTCGTAGTCGGTCCCCAACACCCGCGCCACCCGGGCGCGAACGGCCGGGTCGCCGGCGATGTGGTGATTGGCCATCTTCAAGCGGCTGTAGCAGGCCGCGCAGGCCACGGCAACGGTGCTGTCACCCGCCGCCTGCAAATTGCGGGCCGCCAGGGCGTCGGCCAGCACCGGGTCGGTGTTGTGCGCGGCGGTGGACCCGCAGCAGATCCAGCCTTCGATCTCGGGCAGGTCCAACCCCACCTTGGCCGCCACCGCCAACGTGGAGCGGTGGAAGTCCTTGGCGGTCCCATCGAGCGAGCAGCCCGGATAGAACGCGTAGCTCACGACTCACCGTCCTTGACGGACTGGGGGCGGGCCTCGGCTACGGGTTCCGCAGAAGCCTCAGCAGCCGGTTCTGCGGCAGCCTCCGCGGCAGCCTCCGCGACAGCCCTACGGAAGAGTTCCTCCCGCTCACTCCGCCCGGCCACCCGGGACCCCCGCAGCGGCAGTTTTCCCTTGGTCAGCATGGCCGGCGCCTTGTCCACGTCGTCCCAAAGCCGCCGGGTGCGCAGCTTGTAGCTGACCATGAGGCTCAACTCGTGTACCCTGCCCCGCTTGCGCACGCTGTCCAGGAACGCCTTGTTGAACACCGGCACGGCCGTGTCCGCCACCACCATCCCCTCGTCAAGGCTGAGCGCCCGGAGCGCGTCGTTGATCGCGGGGATGTCCACTTGCTGCGGGCAGCGGGTTATGCACGTATAGCATGAGGTGCATTCCCAGATGAAACGGCTGCCCAGCACCGCGCTCCGCTGGCCCGTCTGTATCAGCCGCACGAGCTCGTGCGGCTTGAGGTCACCACGGTCCGCCACCGGGCAGCCGCTCGAGCACTTGGCGCACTGGTAGCAACTCATGGGCGAAGCGCCGCTGGCGGCCCTCACCTCAGCGGCCAGGCCGCCGCCTATCTCGAGGATCTCGAAAGTCACGGTAGCACCGGCGCTCGCGCCGGACGCGGCCGTCGCGGTGGCCGCCGCGGTGGTCGTCTCTGGGGTCATTTCTTCTCCTCCGACCCGGCGAGCACCGAGAGCTTCACGGCGCTCACCTTGCGATACACGTCTTGCGGCCTGCGGACTTGGCCGTCCACGGTCAGCAGGTCCTCCACCCGGATGCCGAACAGCCGCTCGTTCTCTTCCAGGTAGCCCCGGATGAGCCTCCAGTCCTTGTCACCCAA
This sequence comes from uncultured Actinomycetota bacterium, assembly GCA_963843515.1. Classification (GTDB taxonomy): domain Bacteria; phylum Actinomycetota; class Thermoleophilia; order RBG-16-64-13; family RBG-16-64-13; genus CAIQPS01. The sequence goes on along the minus strand of CAWJKH010000005.1, from coordinate 130,747 downwards.
CGGAGAGAACACCCCGCCGTTGAGCTGGCCCTCCACCACCGTGTGATACGGGTCGCGTAGATAGATGGCGCCTCCGCTGGCCAGCGAGAACAGGTTGCTGCCCGGGTAGGGGCTCGCTTGGGGGACTATGCGGCCGTCGCCGTCGAACTCGATACCGTTGACGATCACGAAGCCGCCCCCGTTCAGAGGGTCGCCCGCCATGAACGATTCCGCCAGGAAGTCCAGGCAGGTGCCGTTGATGACCACGCGGGGCCGCCCCACCGCGTTGATGAGCGGCCGGCCCGCGCCGTTGCCCAGCACATAGACCTCGCCCCCTTTGGCGCCGTACATGAAGGTCTGCCCCACATCGCCGTAGATGACCAGCTTGCCGCGCTTGGCGATCTGGGCCACCTGGTCCTGGGCGTTGCCGTGGATGTGCATCTCCAGGCCGTCCAGGCCGCTGGCCGTGTAGTCGCCATTGGAGCCGTAAAGGTCGACGCGCACGCCGTCGGTGGCCGGGCCCAGTCCTACGCCGTGAAAGCGCTGCCCCCGCAGGCGATAGACGATGAATCTGCTCCAGCCCGCCTTGTATGCCTTGCGCAGGAGGACCGCGTCGCAATCGTCGCCCTCAGGCGGAAAGCCCTGGGCGTCGATGCAGAGCACTTCCTCGCCGGCTTCCGGCCCGGCCAGCAGGTCGCGACTGGACCAATCGATCCGTCGCCAATGCCGGTTGGTGGGCTCCTCGAAGCGCGGCGCCGAGTCGAAGAGCTCGTCAAGCGTCTCCTCGATCACCTGGATGACCGTCGCCCGGCGCTTGTCCCCGGTGGGGTAGCGCCGATCGTGCATGCGGGTGAGCAGCTCCACGGCCGCAGCGATGGGTCGGGGACTGTCGGCCGCCGCGAGCACGGCCTGGCAGAACCGCCGTAGCTGCCCGGCCGGCCAGGAAGCCATCTTCTGGACTTCGGCGAAGAGCCCGTCCACGTCGCCGCGACGCAGGCGCTCCTGGACCTCGTCGGTGCTCAGGGTGTCGGCCTCGCACGTGGCCCCCGAAGAGTCCGCGACCTCGACGGCCGGCAGGTCGCACCGGACGCAACCCCGCTCGACCTTGACCTCGCGGCCGAACTTGTCCGTGCACGAGAGCCGCATCTGCCCGCTGTGGCCGTTGTTGCCGGGCGCCACCGTGAAGATGAAGGCCCCGCCGTCGGTGGAGGAGCCCCCACGAGCGTTCCAGTAGCGGTCGGCCACCGGCGAGAAGCGCTTGTCTTCCTCGGCCAGGCTGCGCAAAGTGGCGTCGATGGCCTGCTTCTCGGAGCAGATGAGGCCGATCTGCACCTCTCCGGTGTCCGAGAGGGCGAAGACCTGGGGGCGTAGCATTGACGTGTCGGTGATGCCCAGCAGTTGGAAGTAGTCGCCCTTGCTGCGGGCGATGATGAAGAACCAGGGTCCGTCGGGCGACGCGTGGATGTGGGTCGCCTGGATCTGCCGATAGACGAGCTGCTTCTCGGGAGGCAGCTGATCGAAATCGTGCTCGGTCGTGGGAGCCAGCGCCTCGATGATGTACTCCAGCGGATACTGATACACCCGATCCCACAGGTCGAAGAGTTGCACCGAGACCTCGGTATCGGTGAGGAACTGTTGGCGGATGTTCCGCTGTCGCAGGTATTCACTCACCGAGTGGTAGTTGGCGAAGTCGCCGTTGTGGACCAGCGCCTCGTTCATCCCCACGAACGGGTGGGCCCCACCCGGGTGCCACACGCGCCCCTTGGTGGGATAGCGCTGATGGGCGATCCACACGTGGGCTTTGAAGTCCTGAAGCTGGTAGTACTCCACGTTCTGTTCGGCGTAGCCCACCAGCTTGAAGATCAGCAGATTGCGCGAATGGGAGAGCACGAAGGCCCGCTTCTCCCCCAGGGAGGCATAGTAGGCGTCGTTGAGGGCGTACGAATTGCGCCAGACGAACTCGTCCTCCAGGGCGCGAGGCTCCAGTTCCTGCAGCCCGGCCGATTCCGCGAACGCGCTGAGCACAGCCGGCTTCACGCGGGCCGCGTAACGATGGACGTCGGGGGGACGCACCTCCAGCCCCGGAACGTCCCGATAGTCGTCCACGTGCGGCTGCCGCACCGATACTGCGACGTCGAAGTTGGGCAGGATGAACTCCCGCTCCAGGTCGGCGTGGCAGTCGGGGTCCAGCAGGGCGAGTTGAAGCAGGTAGTGGCTTTGGAGCATGTCCTCGGAGATGCCCAACTGCTCGGCCATCAGCCCGGCGGCAGCGATGCCGCCGCCCTTGCCGTTGCCCCGGTTCTGCATCTGCTTGGAAGGCTCGTAGATGAACCGGCCCTTCACCGGCACCGTGCAGGCGAAGCCCGTCACCCCACAGCCGCCTTCTTCCACGGGCTCTGACCCGAGGGCTGAATCTAAGTCCGAATAGACGGCCGATCGGCCGGCCAGCAGGCGCTCGGCCACGTCGGCCGGGCAAGTGGTCGCGTTGCTCCCGGCGGGTGCGGCCCCGTGGTTCCCTGGCCCGACGGTCCCGCGGCTCACGGCGTCGCCTCCACCGGTTCCTCGCCGGGCGCCGCCTCCAGGGCGGCCGGCTCGTCGCTGATGTAGCACAGCAGGTCGCTACGGCCCCGCAGCTCACCGATGGACGACATCCCCAGCCGGGTGAGCACCTGCACCATATGCTCGCGCCAGGCGTTCTGCAGGTTGATGAGCCGCTGCGAGGCCCACTCCAGGCTCATCTGCTGCATCAACTCTGGGTCGGTCGTAGCGATGCCCCGCGGACAACCCCGCCCGCTCTCGCAGCAGGCGCAGCGGACGCAGCCCAGCGCCACCATCTCGGCGGTGCCGATCACCACACCGTCCGCCCCCAGGGCGATGGCCTTGAGGGCGTCATGGGCCGTGCGGATGCCGCCGGATGCTATCAAGGTGACCTGGCCGCGGATCCCCTCGGCCACGAGGAACTTGTGCACCTTGGGTATAGCGTACTCGATGGGCATGGCGATGTTCTTCTTGGCGATGTCGGGCGCTGCCCCGGTGCCGCCATAGCTGCCGTCCAGGTGCACGATATGCGCCCCGGCGTAGTAGCTACCTACGGCCACCATGTCGACGTCGGTGGGCGTCGAGACCTTCACGCTCACCAGGCAGTCGGGGTTCATCTCCTTGATCCAGTCCACATGTTTCTTGTGGTCTTCCACGCTGTACACGCTGTGGAAGGGGAACGGGCTGAACAGGGCGTTGCCGGCCACGGCCTCACGCATGCGGGCCACCGGCGGCGTGTTCTTGTCGCCCAAGAGGTGCCCGCCCAGTCCCGGCTTGGCCCCCTGCGCGTACTTGAACTCCACGATGCGCACCCGCTGGACGGTCTCTTCGCTGACGCCGAACAGCCCGGTAGCCACCTGGGTGATCACGTGGTCGTCGTAGGGACGCAGACGGTCGTGATAGCCGCCCTCCCCCGTGCAGGTGAAGCTGTTCCAGGCGGCGGCTGCCCGGGCCTTGCCTAGGATGGTGTGGATGCTCACCGAGCCGAAGCTCATGCCCCCGCCGTACACCGGTATGTCGATGTGCACCTGTGGGCGCCCGTCGCCGCGCCGGTTCAGGTCCAGACCGGTGTCGATATCAGCCCCGGGCATCCCGTCCGTCCCGGCCTGCTCGTCCGCAGACGCGACGCCGTCGGCGGCGCTGGCGGTCTCGGCGAAGCCCGAGACCTCAAACTTGAAGCGCACCCGGTCGAACCCGCCGCCTGACTCGCCCGACCGATACTCCAGATGCGGCGGCGGCGTGTGCCCGGTAGCGGCTTCGTACCAGGTGGAAAGGATGAGGTCGGCCGACCAGCGCGGATCGCCCATGCAGTCGGCGCTGGGGTTACGACGCACCAGGAGGGCCTTCTGGGGGCACTGGGCGACGCACGACTCCCCACTCTCAGCGCACTCGGGACCGATGCACAAGTGGTCCTGCGGCCTCAAGGTGAACGTGTAGCCCTCGGGCTTGACGTGCACCCCGTAGCGACAGACTTCCACGCAGCGGCCGCAGGACTTACAGGCCGCCAGTCGCTCGACCTTGTACTTGCCCAGCACGTTCCGGTACCGGTCGGGAGCCGGCCGCACGTCCCGGGACACGTGTTCCTGGGGCCAGTCGCTGCTGCCGGTGGAGTCCGCGGTCTGAACGGCCGTCTCTTCTTCAGCGGCGCCGACCCTTGTGGTGATCGCATCTGTGATCATGACCGTACCTGCTCCGGAGACACGCGGGCCAGATCGCCGAACGCCTCCTTCTCGATATCTTCCATGAAGATGGCGCGCCCCACTTCGCCCCGCAGCCGCCGGGCCTCGCGGATACCCATGGCTCCGAGCACCTCGATGAGCTGGCTGTGCCAGGCGCCCATGAGGTTCACCATACGTTGAGCGGCATAGGCGGGATCCACCGAGGCGATCTCGCAAGGGCAGGCGCTGGGTGTACAGCACCGGCTGGTGTCGCGGCAGACCCGGCAACCCAGCGAGATCAGAAGCGGCGTATCGACGGCGACCAGGTCGGCCCCGCAGATGATGGCTTTGGCCATGTGCTCGGCCAGCGCGATTCCGCCGGAGATGATCACGGTGACCTCGTCCCGGATGCCCTGCTGCACCAGCCGGTTGTGGACGCCGCGAAGCGCGTCCTTGATGTGCCGGCCGGGCCGCCCGTCATCCAGACGTTCGCGCCCGTGTTGGTCGGCGCACACGTGAAAGACCTTCAGCCCGGACTGGGCCAACTCGATGATCCGGCCGGCGGTCCCGGCAGTGAGCGGCAGGCGCACGGACAGGATCAGCTCCGGGTATGCCGTCCGCGCCACGTCTGCCAAATCGGCCACCGCCGAGCTATCGGTGACTTGAGCCATGCGGACCGCCTTCAGAAGTTCCGCGGAGCCCTCGATGTCCGCCTCGCCGGCCGCCTCGCCGAACAGCGGCACTACGGACACAAGGTCCTCGCCCGGAAGGTCGGAACACTCATCCACCGGGATCACAGCCACGGTGTCCAGCCCCCTGGCCGCCGACGCGCGGGCGGCGGCGAGATGCTCACACTCCACCGTCCAACCGGGTATGTCCAGGATGGCCGGGATCTGCACCTCGAGAAGAGGCGATGGCGCGGTGAGCAGAGCGCCGTCGGGCCCGAATCGCAACCGCATGGGTTTGGGACCGATATCGATCGACGTGGAGATGTACTCACGGCCGTGGATCCCGTCCCGGGTGGGGCGCACGATCTCGGACATGTCCGTCCAGATGGAGTCGAAGCCGGGACCGTAGAAGCGGCCGCGGTAGCCCGCTCCCGACACCGGGATCTTGCCTGCATCGGCCTGGTTCCAGCTGGTGAGCAGGATGTCGGGTTTCCAGTACTCGTCGCCCATGTCCAGGAACCCCGGGTTTATGGAGATGCTTAGCAGGCCCTTGGTGCAACCCTGCACGCAGGAGAGACAGGCCTTGCACTCGTCAAGGGTCACCACCAGGGCGTCAGGGTCCCGGTTGTAGGCCGCTTCGTTGCGATACACGCTGTACAGACAACGCAACTTGACACAGTTGGAGCAGCGTGAGCAGTCCTCACGCCAATCGACGTTGCCGAACTTGCCCACCCGGTGGAAGCGGGGAGGCGTGGGCGCGACGTGTATGTGGTAGCGCTCCGGCATGGGTCAGCAGCCCTTACGCCAGCCCGGCTGCGGCGATCACCTGCGCGGAGAGCTCTTCAGCGCCGCCGCACAGGATGTGGATGCCCCGGACGCCCTGGAGGGCCTTGAGCCGGCCGGCCACACTCGCTGCGAGGACAAGGCCCTCCTTGGCCGGATCGGCGGCAGCGGCCATCCGCGCTACCACCGCCTCGTCGATGGGCCCGTAGATCCGGCGCTCGCGGAGCGACTGAGCCTGCTCCGCGCTTGTCAACGGAAGCACGCTTGCGATGATGGCCGTCTTCTGGTCCAACCCGGCCGTACGGACCGCCTCCATCCACAGAGTGAAGGCCTCGACGTCGAAGACCGGCTGTGTGAGGACGAAGGCTGCCCCGGCGGAGATCTTCTTCTTCAGGCGGAGCAGGTTCAACTCCAGCGGCCGCTGCTGAGGATGGGCGACCGCGCCGATGACCATCTCGGGCAGTCCAAGCCCTTTGACGATCTGCTCCAACTGGATGGAATCGATGTCGTTGGCGCTGGCAGCCTGAGGACAGACCCCCAGAGACTGGTGGTTGCCGCTAAGGCAGAGGACGGCGCCGACCCCCAGGGCCGAGGCGCCGAGAGCGTCGCTCTCCAGGGCGATGCGGTTGCGGTCCCGGGTCACCAGCGAGAGGACGGTCTCCCGGCCTTCACGCGCGAGAAGCGCAGCGCAGGCCAGAGCCGACCCGTGTATCTCGTCGGGGTTGTCGGCTACCACCACCGCGTCCAAACCGGACGGGAGGACCGCCGAGAGCCTCCCGACCGCCTGCGCGTCGCCGCTGTGCGGAGGGACACACTCGGCCGTCACGACCGGGCGACCGGAAGCCAAGGTCTGAGCGAAACTAGTCCTCATTGTTGTCATAGCTGGTGTCCACTTGTTGGTAGGGGTCCATGGCTGCTTCGGTGGCATCGCTGTCCAGTGGGGTGGGTGTGAGGCTCTCCAGGACCGCCAGCACCGCCTCGCGGACGGCGACGACCTCAGCTTCTGCGGTCTCGGGCGAACAGGCGGGCATCGGTCGCCCCGCACTCAGGGCTGTGTCTTCGGCGGCGCTGCCCGGGAGATGCAACAGCAGCAGGCGCTCGGCCCCCAGACCCACCTCGTCGAGGATGCCACGCACGTACTCTACCCGGCGGGCACAGCGCGTGCTCCCCTCCAGGTAGTGGCAGTTGTCTTCGCGGCAGGCGATCGCGCAGACAAGGCGGGCGCCGGTCTCGAAGGCCTTGAGGACATGCTCCGGCTGCAGCCTGCCGGTGCACGGCAGGAGCACCTCTTGCACTGGAAAGGGCCAGTCGAAGCTGGGAAGGTCGGGCCGAGACCGGTACGCGGTCTCCGCCGTCTTGCTTGCCCGCGCGCAGTTGGCACACATGAAGACTGTCACGTACGGGGAGGCGAGGGCGTTCTGACCGAGCTCACAGAGCACGGGGGAAGAGGTCATCGGGGGCGACGTCCTTCTCTGTCTTCCACGGGCCGTTCCTCCGCTCCGCCGGTCGGTCCGGCGGCGTCTGGTACTAGGACAAAAGAGAGTAGCAGGAACGGCCCGTCCGAGGTTTAGACAAAGGGATAGGTTGACGAGCCCGACCGTTGTACGTTTGGAGCAGCCAGGAGCAAATCCGGCCGCACATCCGGGCCTGCGCTATGCCAGCGCCGACACTCCAGTCTCGCCGGTGCGGATGCGCACACACTCTTCCATCTCGAGCACGAAGATCTTCCCGTCGCCGATGTTCCCCGTGCGGGCCCCCCGGGTAATGGCATCCACAGCCTGCCACACGTTGCTGTTGCTTACGGCCAGCTCGATCTTGAGCTTGTGCAGCAGCCCGCCTCGCTCCACATGGCTTCGGTAGACCTCGGCCATCCCTTTCTGACGGCCGCGGCCCATGACCTCCGATACCGTGAGAAGAAGGATCTCTTCCTCTTCGAGAGCGGCGATGACTTCATCCAGCCGGTCGGGCTGGATGATGGCGATGATGTACTTCATGGCCCAGACTCCTTGGTCGCCCGCTAACCGACGATAGTGTAGGCGGATTCCCGGTGCTGGGTGAGGTCGAGACCGATGTTCTCCTGGTCTGTTTGCACCCGCAGACCAACGACCTTGTCCACCAGCCTGAGAAGCCCATACGAGAGGACGAACGCGTACGCGGCGCAGATCAGAGCGCCGGCGACCTGCAAGAGGAGTTGGCGAGCGTTGCCATAGGCCAGACCGTCGGCACCGGCAGGGTTGATCGCGGTCGTCGCCAGAATGCCCACCATGATCACCCCCAAGGTCCCTCCCACTCCATGTACGCCGAAGGCGTCAAGCGAGTCGTCATACCCCAACTTGCTCTTGGCCACCACGACCGACCCGTAGCACACGATCCCGGCCAGGATGCCGATGCCGATGGCCGCCATGGGGGTCACATAGCCGGCAGCGGGGGTGACCGTGGCCAAGCCGGCGATGGCTCCCGAGATGATGCCCAGGGCGGTCGGGCGCTTCTGTAGCACCCACTCAGCCACCGCCCAGGTGCCGGCCGCGGCCGCCCCCGCTAGATGCGTACAGAGAAAAGCCGAGACGGACACGGCGCCCGCGGTGAGAGCGCTCCCCGCGTTGAACCCGAACCAGCCGAACCACAGCAGGGCCGCTCCCAGGATGGCGAAGGGCAGGTTGTGCGGAGGCGAAATGTCGGGGTAGCCCTTGCGCTTACCTACCACCAAGGCCGCCGCCAGTGCCCCCGTACCCGCGCTGATGTGCACTACGATCCCTCCGGCGAAGTCGAGCACCCCCCACTCCCTCAGGAATCCGCCCACGCCCCAGACCCAGTGCGCCATGGGGTCGTAGACGATGGTGGCCCACAGCACGGAGAAGATGAGAAAGGCGCTGAACTTCAAGCGCTCGGCGAAGGCGCCGATGATGAGCGCGGGCGTGATGATGGCGAACATCATCTGGAAGGCCATGAACAGCTGGTGCGGGATGCCGGGCGCGTAGTCCGGGTTGGGTTGCAGCCCCACGTTGTGCAGCCCTGCCCAGCTCAACCCTCCGATGACCCCTCCGTGGTCGGGTCCGAAGGCGAGGCTGTAGCCAAAGAACACCCACTGCAGGCTGATGACTGCCACCAGCATCAGGCATTGCATCATGATGGACAGGACGTTCTTGCGACGGACCAACCCGCCGTAGAAGAAGGCCAGCCCTGGCGTCATCAGCATGACGAGCGCTGTGCTGATCAGCATCCACGCGGTATCGCCCGGGTTCACGCTCATGGCCCCCACTCCTTCGTACGAAGATCCTTCTTAGAAGTGTAGGGAACCGAGGGCGCGAGGTATTATCGCCAAACGTAGTAACGAATGGCCCCCGGGGCTATACATTTGGAGTACGGCTACGCGATAGCCGACACCCCCGTCTCTCCGGTGCGGATACGCACGCACTCTTCCAGGTCCAGCACGAAGACCTTGCCGTCACCGATGTTCCCCGTGCGCGCCCCGCGGGTGATGGCGTCCACAGCCTGCCACACGTTGGTGTCGCTGACGGCCAGCTCCACTTTGAGCTTATGCAGCAGTCCGCCGCGCTCCACGTGGCTCCGGTACACCTCGGCCACGCCCTTCTGGCGGCCGCGGCCCATCACTTCGGACACCGTCAGCAGGATGATCTCCTCCTCCTCGAGGGCGGCGATCACCTCGTCGAGCCGGTCGGGTTGGATGATGGCGATGATGTACTTCACCTCAGGCCTCCTTGCCCAGGGCTAGCCGACGACGGTGTAGGCGGATTCACTGTGCTGCGTAAGGTCGAGACCGATGTTCTCGTTGTCCGAGGTGACCCGGAGACCAACGACCTTGTCCACCAGCTTGAGCAGCCCAAAGGACAGTACGAACGAGTAGCCGAAGGACGCGATGATCGCGATCACCTGAAGCAGGAGCAGACGCCCTCCGCCACCTTCGAACAGACCATTGGCGCCCGCCGGGTTGATGGCGGTAGTCGCCCAGAGCCCCGTGCAGAGGGCGCCGAGCATGCCTCCTATCCCATGCACGCCGAACGCGTCGAGGGAGTCGTCGTATCCGAGCTTGCCCTTCATGAACATCACGGAGGCGTAGCAGGCGACACCCGCCAGGAGCCCGATGGCGATGCCGGCAAGTGGGGTCACGAACCCCGAAGCCGGAGTGATTGCGACAAGCCCGGCGACCGCGCCCGAGATGATACCCAGAGCAGTGGGCCGCCTGGTCCGCATCCAGTCGAGACCGGCCCACGCAACCGCCGCGGCGCCCGCCGCCATATGGGTCGACGCGAAGGCCGAGGCCGACAGAGCACCTGAACCAAGCGCGCTACCGGCGTTGAAGCCGAACCAGCCGAACCACAGCAGGGACGCGCCCAGGATGGCGAAGGGGAGATTGTGGGGCGGAGAGATGTCCGGATATCCCTTGCGGCGGCCGATGACCAACGCGGCCGCCAGCGCTGCGGCACCAGCGTTGATGTGCACCACCGTACCGCCGGCGAAGTCGAGGGCGCCCAGCTCGCGGAGCCATCCGCCCACGCCCCACACCCAGTGGGCCATGGGGTCGTAGATGATGGTGGCCCATAGGACCGAAAAGATGAGAAAGGCGCTGAACTTCATGCGCTCGGCAAAGGCGCCGATGATGAGTGCCGGCGTGATGACGGCGAACATCATCTGGAAGAGCATGAACAGCACGCCCGGGATGGTGGGGGCATAGTCGGCGAGCGGCTCGGTGGTGACGCCACTGAGCCCGGCCCAGCTCAGTCCTCCGATGAAGCCCCCGTGGTCGGGAGCAAAGGCCAGGCTGAACCCGAACAGGACCCACTGGATGCTGATGACGCCCAGTAGGACGAAACACTGCACCATGATGGACAGGACGTTCTTGCGGCGGACCAGGCCGCCGTAGAAGAACGCCAGGCCCGGGATCATCAGCATGACCAACGCAGTACTGATGAGCATCCAGGCAGTGTCGCCGGTGTCTATGTTCGCCATCTCCAGCTCCCTTCGCTCGGTTGCCAGGATTGTAGGCGGAGCGGCGGGGCTGGTTTTATCGCCGGATGTACAAGAGTGAGGGGGTTCTTTTGTACATGTGGAAGAGCCGGATGGCGCGGACGGCAGCCCTCCGGCCCGGCCCGGCGGGCGCGGACGCGCGGTCGGGGGCGATCAGGAAGCGAGCAGGCTCTTGGCCTTTAGGCCGAGGCCCAAGCGTTCCTTGTGCTCGGTCTCAAAGACGCTCAGCCCACTGATGTCGGCGATCTTCTCCAGGCGGTAGCGGATGGTATGCCGGTGGGCATATAGCTCAGAGGCGGTCTTCGTGAGGCTCTCGTCGTGCTTGAAAAACACCGACAGCGTCTGCACCAGTTGGGTGCCGTTGGCCTGATCGTACGCGTCAACGGGGCCGATCGTCTCTTCGTAGAGAGAGCGGATCTGCTCCGGGTCCCTCTCCCAGATGCCCAGTAGCAGCCGGTAGGTCCCCACGTCGCGGAAAAGTAGGAGCGTTCCCGGCCCGTAGAGCTTGCGGCCCACCTTGAGAGCCACGAGCGCCTCCTGGTAGCCCCGGTCCATCTGCGCCGGTGTCGTCACGAAAGCGCTGATGCCCGCCGACACGCTCAGCCCCCCGGCAGTCCGGCCCAACTCCTGGATGACGCCGGCCAACCTTCGTAGTGCCTCCCGATCCCGTGCGGTCTTGCCGCAGACGAAGACCACGATCTGTCCGGACTTCAGGCTGGCGAGGGACGAGGGCTCCTTGGCCGAGATGTACCGTGACGCCTGAGCGAAGAAGCGCTCGATGGCCGACTCCAGCTCCTCCTGCCCAAGGTTCTTGCGAGATACCGTGCCTCCGAACTCGTCCACGCCCAGAAGCAGGACGGCCGATCCCTGGGTGAGGTCGCAACCGAGGAAGGCTCCCCGGCGCAGCAAGGAGTCGCCGGCGTGCTCACCCCCCGATATGACGTCGTCCACGAAGTCGCCCTTGAGCCGCACCTCGGTCTCGAACCGCACCCTGTCCTGCGCCATCTCCAGAGCGGCGATGGTGGCCGAATGCTCGAGCACGAGCGTCTCCATGGCCGAGGGCGCGGCCGCCTCGGTGACGGCGCATAGGTAGCCCAGGCGCTTGTGGCTGGCCACGATGGGGAGGGCGTACATGGACGGGAGGCCTTCCTCGTCCACACGGAAGAGCTTCTCGGCCATGCCGAGCGACCCGAACGTGGCGCGTACGTCGGGCTGCTCCAGTTGCTCTACAAGTTCGGCCGCGGGCAGAGGCAGGCCGGACGAGGCCGCGAGCAGCTCCAGCGAGACATCGACCACGAAGACCGGCCGTTCCAGCAGGCGCGAAGCCTCTTCCACGAGGTCCTGCCAGCCGCCTCCGCGGATGACCACACCCAGAAGGCTGCGATGGATGGCCTGCGACTGCTCGAGCTGCGAGGCCTGCCGGTTGATGATCACCTCGGTGACGTCCTGCATGAGCCGGGTCCAGCGCAGGCCCTGCGGCACCTCGACGATGGGGAACTTGCGCTTCTTGGCCAGTTCGATGATGTCGGCCGGCATGTTCTCGACGAAGCGGGTGGTCTTGACGAACAGAGCCGCGGCGCCGGCCATCATCACCCGGCGGCAGAACTCGCGCTGCCGGTCGAGGTCGCCTTTGACCGCGAACATGGTCGACAGCACCATCTCTCCGCCGGACAGCCAGTCGGCGATGTCGGGGACCTCGCCCACCGTCACCGACGTCACCCTGCGGTCCAGACCGTCCTCGCCCGCAAGAAGCCGGGCGTCCTTGAGGACGGGTAGCTGGAGTATCTGTCCGACGGTCACTGGCATCGCAGCCCGTACGATAGCACCGTTTTGGCCATTGGTACAAGGCCCCTGCGGTGGTGTTTCAACAAATCCACCAAGGCAACAGAGTATTTCGGATGCTTCGCCGACGGTCTACGCCTTTTGTATAACTTCCCGCCCCCACATTCTCGCCGCGCGGCGGATGTGCGCCGGCCGGCAGGCCCGTACCATCCGGGGCAAGTAACAGCGATCGAGAAAGGAGAAGCCATGTGGAATCCACCACCCACGTGGAAACCCGTCCCCTGGGCCTGGTCGCCCCTGGCCAAGAGGCTGATCATCGTCGTCGCCCTCGCCGGGCTGCTCGTGGTGATGATCACCGGACTGGCCCTGGGCAACGACCCGAGCGGAGCGTCGACCGGCACGGTCAGCGACGTCTGGCCGCCACGGCCGGCAGCCCCACCGCCGGTGAGTCGCCGCCGAACTCGGCCACGTCAAGATCTCGCTCAACATCTTCTTCCTGATCTTCGGCGGCGCGCTGGTCTTCTTCATGCAGGTGGGCTTCGCCATGGTCGAGACCGGCTTCTCCCGCTCCAAGAACGCCGTGCACGTGATCATGACCAACTTCGTGATCTTCGCCATCGGCTGCATCGGCCTACTGGGCCGTCGGCTTCGCCTTCCAGTTCGGCGGCGCGGGCACCTTCGCCACGCTGGGGGCCACGCAGGCCTTGAGGCTGGCCTCGACCGGCGGTGGGGCCTCATCGGGACGCAGGGCTTCTTCCTCTCGCGGCCACAGCTACGACGTGGCCATCATCGCCATGTTCTTCTTCCAACTCGTCTTCATGGACACCACCGCCACCATCCCCACCGGCGCCATGGCCGAACGGTGGAAGTTCTCGGCCTTCGCCGTCTACGGCGTGTTCATCTCGGCGATCCTCTACCCCATCTACGGCAACTGGGTGTGGGGCGGCGGCTGGCTCTCGGCGCTCGGCCGTAACGTCGGTCTCGGGCACGGCGTGGTCGACTTCGCCGGATCCGAGCGTGGTGCACGCGGTCGGCGGCTTCGCGGCTCTGGCCGGCGCGATCGTCCTCGGTCCGCGTGTAGGCAAGTTCGGCAAGGACGGAAAGGCGCGGGCCATCCTCGGGCACAACATCCCCATGGCCATCCTGGGCGTCATCGTCCTGGTGTTCGGCTGGATCGGCTTCAACGGCGCCTCCACCCTGGCCGCCACCGACCTGCGCTTCCCCGTCGTCATCGTCAACACCTTCATCGCCTCGCGCGACCGGCTGCCTGGCGGCCATGTTCCTGGTGTGGAAGATCTGGGGCAAGCCCGACCCGTCCATGACTGCCAACGGCATGCTGGCCGGCCTGGTGGCCATCACCGCGCCGTGTGCGTTCGTCACGCCCATCGGCGCGGCCATCATCGGCATCGTGGCCGGCGTCCTGGTGGTCGGCGGCATCGTCTTCGTCGAGCGCGTACCTCAAGGTGGACGACCCGGTGGGCGCGGTCTCGGTGCACGGGCTCAACGGCCTGTGGGGCATCATCGCGGTGGGTCTGTTCGCCGACGGCAGCTACGGCGCCGGGTTCAACGGAGTGGCCGGCACCGTGCGCGGCCTGTTCTACGGAGGCGGCTGGCGGCAGCTCGGCGCCCAGGCTCATAGCGCGCGGTGGTGGTAGTCGCCTGGTCCTTCGGCTTATGTACGTCTTCTTCCGGATCCAGAAGAAGGTCCAAGGTATCCGGGTGACCCGCGAAGAAGAGATGATAGGTCTCGATATCCCCGAGATGGGCGTCCCGGCCTACCCGGCGTCGCCGCACCTGTAACTGAGCGTGTGAACTGAGGAGGAGACGTGAAGTACATAATCGCCATAATCCAGCCCGACCGCCTCGACGAAGTGGTGGAAGCGCTGACCGAGGCCGAGATCAACCTGATGACCGTGTCGGACGTCATGGGGCGCGGCCGGCAGAAGGGCGTGGCCGAGGTCTACCGGAGCCACGTGGAGCCGGGCGGCCTGCTGCGCAAGGTCAAGCTGGAGATCGCAGTGAACGACGAGTTCGTGGCCGCCGACCATCGACGCCGTCATCAAGGGCGCCCGCACCGGCAACATCGGCGACGGCAAGATCTTCGTGCTCGACCTGGAGGAGTGCGTGCGCATCCGCACCGGTGAGACCGACGGTGTAGCCATCGGCTAGGGCCTTCCCCCCACGTCCCGGCGCCGGCTCCCCCCGGCCGGCGCGGGGCAGACCGGGCCCCGGACCCTTCCACACCACGGTCTCGGGGCCCTTCCTCGTGGTAATCTATGGGCCTTGTAGCCCCAAAAACCAGGATGAATCAGCGGTCAGGCCGCGCCGGGCTGCGCTTCTGCAGCCAGAACCAGACCGGGGCGGTTCCCCCGCTTTATATGCGGAGGATGTGCACACACGATGGCGACGCTCGGCATCGATATCGGCTGCATCAGTGTGAAGATCGCGGTCGTCGGCACTCCCGAAGACCGCGATTCGTTCGAGGCCCTCCGGAGAGGCTCGTCCTTGTTCTACACGCCCGAGAGCGACGGCAGGCGTCGCGGATGTCCTCGCACCCCGACGCGCCCCCGGTGCTGGCCACCGCGTACCGCGCATCAAGGGCAGCCCCACCGAGGCCACCCGCGAACTGCTGGCCCAGGTGCTCGAGGCCCTGCCCGAGGGCTCCATCACCGCCGTCCGGGTCACCGGCACCGGCGGCCGTCTGGTGGGCCGCGTCCTGGGCGTGCCCTACGAGAACGAGTTCAAGGCCATCGCCCGCGCCATCGGCGCGCTCCACCCCGACGTCACCACCGTCTTCGAGATGGGCGGCGAGACCTCCAAGTTCATCCGGCTGGAGACCGATCAGGCCACCGGCCGGGTGGGCATCGCCGACTACGGCACCAACGGCGACTGCGCCGCGGGCACCGGCTCGTTCATGGACCAGCAGGCCAACCGCCTGCTCTACGACATCGAGGACGTGGGCGACATCGTCCAGTGCGCCGGCAAGGCCGCCTCCATCGCCGGGCGCTGCTCGGTGTTCGCCAAGTCGGACATGATCCACGCCCAGCAGAAGGGCTACCAGCCCCCCGAGGTGCTCAAGGGCCTGTGCAACGCGGTGGTGCGCAACTACCGCAGCACCATCACCAAGGGCAAGGACATCGGCGAGCGGGTGGCCTTCATCGGCGGCGTGGCGGCCAACACCGGCGCCGTCGCGGCCATGCGCGAGGCCTTCGAGACCGACGCCGAGCACCTCATCGTCCCCGCCTACTACGCCTGGATGGGCGCCATCGGCAGCGCGCTCACCGCCGCCGACGAAGAGGCCGGCGTGGAGATGGTCGCCATCGACGCTGGACCGTCTGGGACAGGGCCTCGCGGCCGACTTCCAGACCAGCGACGCCCTCTCCATGGAGCGCGTCATCCTGCTGCGCGACCGGGTGAAGCCCTACGAGTTCCCGGCCGAGGGCAAGGTGGGCGTCTACCTGGGCATCGACATCGGCTCGGTCTCCACCAACCTGGTGCTGCTCGACGAGCAGGGCGAGATGGTCAAGGAGATCTACGTCAAGACCGACGGCCGCCCGGTCGAGGTGGTCAACAAGGGTCTGGCCGAGATCTGGAACGAGATGGGCGAGCGCCTCGAGATCCTCGGGCGTGGCCACCACCGGCTCGGGCCGGGAGCTCATCGGCGAACTCATCGGGGCCGACACCGTCAACGACGAGATCACCGCCCACAAGACGGGGCCACCTTCATCGGCCGCAAGTACATCGACCGGGTGCCCGACACCATCTTCGAGATCGGCGGCCAGGACTCCAAGTTCATCAGCCTCGAAGACGGCGTCGTGGTGGACTTCGCCATGAACGAGGCCTGCGCCGCCGGCACCGGCTCCTTCCTGGAGGAGCAGGCCGAGAAGCTGGGCATCAACATCATCGGGGAGTTCGCGCAACTGGCGCTGTCGTCCGAGGCGCCGGTGCGCCTGGGCGAGCGCTGCACGGTGTTCATGGAGCGCGACGTCAACTCCTACCTGCAGCGGGGCGCCGACAAGAAGAGCCCTCGTGGCCGGGCTGGCCTACTCCATCGCCTACAACTACCTCAACCGCCTGGTGGGCCAGCGCCACATCGGCGACACCATCTACTTCCAGGGCGGCACCGCCTACAACGACTCGGTGGCGGCGGCCTTCAGCATGATCCTGGGCAAGGACATCATCGTCCCGCCGTACAACGGGGTGGTGGGCGCCATCGGGGCGGCCCTGCTGGCCCGCGAGAAGATGTCGGCCACCGAGGCGCCCTCCCGCTTCCGCGGCTGGGACCTGGAGCAGGTGGACTACAGCGTGCGCGAGTTCACCTGCAAGGGCTGCACCAACGAGTGCGACATCCGCCAGTTCACCATCGGCGACGAGAAGACCTACTGGGGCGACAAGTGCTCCGACCGCTACCGCAAGCGCGCCAAAGTGGACAAAGAGCCGGTCATCCGCGACCTGGTGGAGTTCCGCAACGCCCTCTGCTACTCCTACGTGACCGAGGCGGAGGACCACACCGTCCTCCTGCGCAGCGGCACCGACGTCGCCACGGGGCGACCATCGGCATCCCCCGGGCCATGTACACGTACGACCGGCTGCCGTTCTGGGCCACCCTCTTCAAGTCGTGCGGGTTCGACGTGGTGCTGTCCCGGCAGACCGACAAGAAGATCCGGGAGATGGGCATCGACGCGTCGGTGGCCGAGCCCTGCTTCCCCATCCGGGTGGCCCACGGGCACGTGGCCGAACTGCTGGAAGCCGGGGTGGACCGCATCTTCATCCCCAACCAGATCAACGAAGAGACCGACCATCCCGAGCTGGAATCGCACGCCTGCCCGTGGGGCCAGACCCTCCCCCACGTCATCCGGCTGGCGCCCCGGTTCGAGGGCCACGAGGACAAGTTCCTCGCGCCCATCATCCACTTCCGGCGCGGCCCCGAGTACGTGCGCGACACCGCTGCGCGCGGCTCTCAAGCCGCTGGGCGTGTCTTCGCGGGTGGTCGACCAGGCCGTCAAGGACGCCTACGAGGCCCAGTGCGGACTTCCGCACCCGGCTCATCGAGGCCGGGGCCGCTGCTCTCGCCACCCTGCGAGGAGCACGACGAACTGGGCATAGTCCTGGTCGGCCGGCCGTACAACATCTACGACGCCGGCGTCAACATGGACATCCCGGCCAAGCTGCGGCGCTACTACGGGGTGAACATCATCCCGCTCGACTTCCTGCCGCTGTGGGGCACCGACACCCGCGACGTCACGCCCAACATGTTCTGGAACTACGGGCGCAAGATCCTGCAGGCGGCGCAGCATCGTCGCGGAGCACCCCAACCTGCACATCATCTACATGACCAACTTCAAGTGCGGTCCCGACTCGCTACGTGAAGCACTTCATCCGCGCGGCCTCGCCCGAGCCGTTCCTGGTGCTGCAGTTCGACGAGCACACCAACGACGCCGGCGCCATGACCCGCTGCGAAGCCTATCTGGACAGCAAGGGCTTCCTGCGCTGGTGGGTGCGCGAGGACAAGATGAAGCAGCCGGTCGGGGAGCGATGATGAGTACCGAGGGCATCGAGAGCGCGGGGGTCGAGCTCAAGAACGGCAACGGCAAGGCCGGCGCCGAGGCCGCCCGCCAGGCGCTGACTCGCTTCCCAAGCCCGTGGCGGCCCAGGGCGCCGGCAAGAGCCCGGTCCGCGAGGATGTGGACATCAAGGACCGCACCCTCTGGCTCACCCGGATGCCGTACGGCGGCTCGCGCATGCTCGCGGCGGCGTTCCGCTCCATCGGGCTCGACGCCCGGGTGACTGCCCGACGAGGACGCCCGCACGCTCGAGCTGGGCGGCAAGTACACCTCGGGCGACGAGTGCTATCCGCAGCGCATCGTGCTCGGGGACTACCTGCGCCTCATCGAGGACCACGAAGCTCGATCCCAAGAAGACCGCCTTCCTCCTGCCCACCGCCAACGGCCCCTGCCGCTTCGGGCAGTACTTCGGGCTGCTGCGCCAGGTGCTGGACGACCACGGTCTGCAGGACGTGGTCGATCCTGCCCATCACCTCGGCCGACGGCTACGCCGGCATCGGCGAGCAGGCTGGCGAGCTCATCCGGACGGCGTGGCGGTCGGTGGTCATCCAGGACATCCTGCTCAAGCTGCTGCTCATGACCCGGCCCTACGAGGTGGAGCCCGGCCAGACCGACAAGGTCTACCTGGAGAGCCTGCGACATCATGGGCGAGCTTATCGGCCGCCAGGGCATCACCAACAAGGAGCGCCTGGCCGACGCCAAGGCCGGGCTGGTGCGGGTGAAGAAAGCATTCCTCGACATCCCGGTCAGGCAAGAAGACCGGCCGCTCATCGGCGTGGTGGGCGAGATCTTCTGCCGCCTCAACACCTTCGCCAACAACGAGGTGATCCGGCACATCGAGGCCCAGGGCGGCGAGTGCTGGCTGGCCGGCGTGGCCGAGTGGGTGTGGTACACCAACGACGAGGCCTTCCGGCGCCTGCGGGAAGAGAAGCGCCGGGTGAGCAAGGACTGGCTCAGGAACTATCTCACGGCTCGGGTCATGCGGAACGACGAGAACGCCCTCATGGAGGACTTCGAGGACGTGTTCAGGCAACACCGCGACCCCCACGTGCAGGAGATCTTCGAGCACGGGCACCCCTATCTTCCCCGCGAGGGCTCGCTGGGCGAGATGGTGCTGTCCACCGGCGGGGCCGATCTACCTGTACCACCAGGGCGCCGACGGCATCGTCGACATCAGCCCCTTCACCTGTATGAACGGCATCGTCACCGAAGCTGTCTACCCTCGGGTGAGCCGAGAGCACGACGACATCCCCATCCGGGTCTTCTACTTCGACGGCACCGCCAGCGACCTCGACCGCGACGTGGGCATCTTCCTGGAGTTGGCCAAGACCTACAAGCGGCGCAAGAAGATCTCCCGCGCTTAAGAGGCTGCTGAGGTCTCGGTAGCCCATGTTCGCCCGCCTCGGCTCCTTCGCTGTCCGCTTCCGCTGGTTCATCATCTGCGGCTGGTTCCTGCTGGCCATCCTTCTGACCCTTCTTGCCCCCAATATCAACGACGTGGCGGTGAGCGACCAGCGGGCCTTTCTCCCCGCCTCCGCTCCCAGCCTGGACGCGAACGAGGTGGTCAAGAAGTACTTCCCCGACCGGGTGGCGCCCTCCAGCGCAGTGATCGTGGTCGATGCCGGAGACGGCAACCGTCTGGACGCGCAGACGGGGGCGGAGGCCGGTGCCCCGGGGACCGACGCGAACACTCCGGGGGCGCAGGCGACTCAGTTCGTCGCAGCCTTGACCGAATGGCTCACGGGGCCCGACAAGCCGGCGGCAGTCGGCCAGGTGTGGTCGCCCCTCGTCGGAGACGAGCAGACCAAAGCCAGCCTCACCAGCTCCGACGGACAGGTGGCCCTGCTGCTCACGCGCTTCACCGCGGAGGGCACGGAGGAGTCGACCAAGCAGGCCATCGCCGCCATCCACGAGCGCCTGAAGGAGGCTCCCGACGGGGTCAAGGTGTACCTCACTGGCGACGGCCCCATCCTTGCCGCCTACAACACCGACTCCCAGAACAGCCTGGAGTCGACCACCTGGATAACCATCGTCCTGGTGGTGGCCATCCTGCTCATCATCTACCGGTCGCCGGTGAGCCCCATCATCCCGCTGGTCACCATCGGTCTGGCGTATATCATCTCCCGGGGGGTGGTCGCCCTTCTCGGCTCCGGCCCGCTCACCATCTCCATGTACACCAACGTGTTCCTCATCGTGGTGCTGTTCGGGGCGGGGACCGACTATTGCCTGTTTCTCATCAGCCGCTTTCGCGAGGAGATGGCCGACGTCAAGGACCAAGTGCCGGCGGTCAAGACCACGGTGCGCACCATCGGCGAAACTATTGCCTCGAGCGCCGGCACGGTCATCGTGGGGCTGGCCATGATGGCGTTCGCAGAGCTCGGCCTCTACAACACCACCGGGCCGACCATCGCCATCGGGGTGGCCATCGCCCTCCTGGCCGGGCTCACCTTCACCCCGGCGCTCCTCACCATACTGGGGCACTTCGCGTTCTGGCCGCGGAGACCCGAGCACATCGGCGAGCGCGGCCTGTGGCACGCCTGGGCGGGCAAGGTCATCGGCAGGCCCATCAGTCGCGCTGCTGGTGCCGTTGATCGTGTCTGGTGCCCCTGGCCATCTACGGGTCCGGGCTGGCGCGGGACTTCGACCTGCTGGGAGACCTACCCAAGACCGACGAGACCAGGCAGGGATTCGACGTTCTGGCCGACCCACTTCGGCCCCGGCCAGATGCAGCCTCTCAACGTGGTCGCCCTCGACGACGCCCGCTTCGACACGCCCCAGGGCCTGGCCAACATCGAGCAAACTCCAGACGCTGCTCCAGGCCGTCCCTCACGTGACCACAGTACGGAGCTTCACCGGGTCGCTACCCGACCCGAAGACGCTGAGCGTGGCCGCCCAGTTGGGCACGCAGGTCGAGGCGGTCCGGACGGTATCGACCAGCTACGGACCGGGTTGGCCGCCGATAGCGGGTCGGACCTGGACCTGCAGGCGGCCGCGGCCGGGCTCACCGTGTCTACGGATATCTCGTCCAACTCGCCCAGGGATACCCTGAGGTGGTCGAGGACCCCGGCTACCAGAAGGCCACCGTGGCGCTCGTCGGAGTTGGCGAAGCTGGCCTGAGGTCGGGCTGCAGCGCAGGACACCGCTTCGAAAGGCGCCGTGGCCCGCCAGGCGCTCGACCAGCTCCGGCTTCTGGAGGAGGGGCTCGCCTCGCTGCAACAGGCCTTTGCCGCCAAACCCGATGCCATCATGCTCCCCGACCTGTATCTCAGAGCAACGCCGGGCTCAAAGCCCTGCGTGACGCCTACATCTCGGCCGACGGCACGGCCGCGCGGCTCCAGGTGGTCCTCGACGCCGGGCCCTATAGCCCGGAAGCCATCGACGCCACCAAGTCAATCCGCTCGCTCTCGCCTCGGCCGGATTCGACGCTGTCGTAGAAGGCGACTCTGCCGTGCTCCTCGACCTGCAAGGAGCCTCCGACCGAGACATGACCCGGGCCATGATCTACGTGCTGGGCGGGATCTTCGTGGTGCTCGTCCTCCTGCTTCGGGCACTGGTGTCGCCTGTCTACCTCATCCTTACCATCCTGCTCTCGTACGGAGCGACTCTGGGCGTCGTGCGCCTGCTCTTCGTGGACGTTCTGGGAACGGCCGGCATCGTGTGGTGGGTCCCCATGTTCATGTTCGTGATGCTCGTGGCCCTGGGCATGGACTACAACATCTTCCTCATCGGCCGGGTGAAAGAAGAGGTGGCCACGAGCGGCACCCGGGTGGGCACCCGCCACGCCCTGGCCCGTACGGGTGGCATCATCACCTCCGCAGGCATCATCATGGCGGGGACGTTCGCCAGCATGATGAGCGCCAGTCTGTTGGGCCTCCTGCAGATCGGCTTCGCCGTGGCATTCGGCGTGCTGCTCGATACCTTCGTGGTACGGACCACCCTGGTGCCGGCCATCACCGTGCTCCTCGGCCGTTGGGCTTGGTGGCCGCGGCGCGGGCCGGGGGGCCACGAAGCCTCGCCGGCGGCGGAGCCGACCGGCGAGGCGTGATTTCGCGCTAAGCGCCTCTCGAGCCACCCAGGCGCGGCACCCCGAATCGCCCGTCCGGATCACATCGGGACGGCGGCGACAGTGGTGGTCCCCGCGTACGTCACGTGCCCATCCTCACTCGTCGTTCGGGTGTACCCCCGCGCCCCACTCACCAACTCGATGAGCCCGGCACCCGCGAGGTCGGAGCGCGCGGCGGAGAGCCGGCCGGCGGGTGTGTCGCCTCCTCGTTGGCCCACACTCCGGCCGGCCTCTCTCCCCCATCGTCGTAGGAAGTGACGTGGATCTATTCACCATCGTGACTCGTGCCGCGAGAGGGACTCCCATGCTGTATCCATAGGTCTCGTAGTAGAGGCCGTCCACGTGGCGGATCTGCCGCTGCTCGTCGGCCTGCACCAGCAGGGACAGGTCGTCGCCCGGCGCCACGTTGTCAGGAAGACTTGCGACAGATACTGCTTGAGCAGAGCGTCGAAACGCTCCTCGCGATCGTTGTCGGCTACCCTCATACTCCGGACCTCCGTGCCGCATCGATGGGCGCACCTGGTGCACCCCTACATGTGCGGCACGGCCCCGTGCGTTTACACCTCGTCCCAGCGGTCGGCGCAGGGTCGGGTCGTGCTCACACGTAGAAGCGGGGCACCTCTTTCAGCCAGTCGTCGGTGGGCCGCTCCAGGATGAAGGTGCTGGCGAAGTCGAGGCCGGGCTCCAGGAAGGGGTAGCGGCCGTGGGTCGCCCAGGGCGGCGCCGTGTATCGCGGCGGCGACGTGAAGTTCGACTCCACCCAGCCGTTGCTGTTCTCGTACCACTGCTCCGTGACCCGGTGCCAGTCCGACGACACCTCCGACCTCGGGTGCAGGAATGCGGGCACCACCTTGTCCATCACTTCAGGCGGCGCGATGACCCGGTAACTGAAGAAGCGGGTGATTCCGGGCTGCTGCATGGCCTCTTTGGCGTGCACGTTGAGGTACCAGTCGTCGCCCTCCTCGACGCTCACGCCTTTCGGATAGCGGAAGGCGATGAGCCAGCGCAAGATGGTCCTCTCCTCGAACGAGGCCCCCTTCCCCAGGAAGTCGTCGGTGGGCGTGGCGGGAACGTTCACCATGATGACCCTGAGTGGGACGACCTCTTTGGTCATGCCTGTGAGGCCCAGCGGCTTCTCGGCTTCGCCCCGGTTGACGTTCTCGTGCACCTTGTAGTTGAAGTATCCGAACGCCTCCGCACCGGGGGGCGGCGGAACCGCTCGATAGCTCACGTAGCTCACCGGCTGGTTCCGGAGCACCTCGGGCACATGGTACCGGTAGAACCATCGTTCGGCGGCGGGAAGGTCGCTCATATCGAGGAGATGGTGCAGTATCACGGTCTTGATCATGGTGCGCTCGCTTCGCGTCGGTCAGTACACCCAGGGCGCCCGCCCCGAACCATGGTATCGGCTCGCCCGCGACCCGCGCAAACCACCGGCCCCCCGAGGCTGCTGCGTTCGTTTGAGAGGTAGCGCATTCGGGGACCATCGAGCATCACGGGTGTCTGCGGAGCCCACGAGGAGGGGACCCAATGGCGACGGCGACCACGCCTGCGGCGACTGCCAAGAAGCGGCGTAGCCTTCCCATACTCCAGGGGATCGTGCCTGTGGACAGGGCCAAGATCCCTATCGAGCTGGTCGCCGGGATCACGCTGGCCTGCCTCGCCATCCCTGAGGTCATGGGCTATACCAAGATCGCGGGCATGCCGGTGGTCACCGGTCTCTATACCATCCTCATCCCCACCGCCCTCTTCGCCCTTTTCGGCTCCTCGCGCCACCTGGTCGTGGGCGCCGACTCGGCAACGGCGGCCATCATGGCCGCGGGGCTTACCGGTCTGGCCGCGGCCTCCTCGCCCCAATACGTGGCCTACGCCGGCATCCTGGCGCTCATGGCTGCCGGCATCCTCATCTTCGCCCGGATCGTCCGGCTGGGCTTCATAGCCGACTTCCTCTCGCGTACCGTGTTGATAGGCTTCCTGACCGGTGTGGGCGTCCAGGTGGCCATCGGGCAGATATCGGGCATGCTGGGCATCCCCGGAGGTGGCTCCGGTCCAGCGCAGAAGCTCGTCAAAGACTTCCAGCAACTCGATCAGATCAGCTGGACCACGTTCGCGGTGTCCGTCGCGGTGCTCGTGGTCATCGTGGGTTCGCGCATGATCAGCAAGAAGATCCCGGGCGCGCTGATCGCAGTCATCGGAGCCATCGTCGTGAGCTACGCTGCCGATCTCTCTGCGCACGGGGTCGCGGTGCTGGGCACGGTCCCCGGCGGACTGCCGAACTTCGGCCTGCCGTCGGGGGTGACGTTGAACGCCAGCACCATCGGAGAACTGCTGGGCGTGGCCTTCTCGATGTTCATCGTCATCCTGGCACAGAGCGCGGCCACGTCACGGGCCTACGCCGCCCGATACAGCGAGAAGTTCAGCGAGAACGTCGACCTGGTTGGACTTGGGCTGGCCAACATCGGCGCGGGTCTGAGCGGCGCCTTCGTGGTGAACGGCAGTCCCACCAAGACCCAGATGCTCGATAGCGCCGGCGGCCGGAGTCAGCTGTCCACCCTCACGACCGCTGTGATCGTGCTGATCGTGCTGCTCTTCTTGACGGGGCCGCTGTCCTACATGCCCGAGGCGGTGCTCTCGTCCGTCGTGTTCTTGATCGGCATCGAGTTGGTGGATCGCAAAGGTATGAGCAAGATCCTCCGCGAGCGGCCCATCGAGTTCGTGGTGGCGCTCATCACCGCGCTGGTGGTTATCTTCATAGGCGTGGAACAGGGCATCCTCCTCGCGATAGTGCTCTCCATCCTCATCCACACCTGGCACGGATACAAACCCAAGAACGTATTGGTGGAGGTGGACGAGGCCGGTCGGGACAAGTTTGCGCCCCTGAGCAGCAACGCCCAGATAGCCCCCGGTCTGATGGTCTACCACTTCAACCACAGCATGTACTACGCCAATGCCGAACTGCTCTCCGAGCAGGTGCTCGAGCTAGTCGGCGCCGCCGATCCGCCGCTCAAGTGGTTCTGCGTGGACATGTCGGCCGTGGACGAGGTGGACTTCACCGCAGCCGCGACCCTGCGCGAGACCCAGCGGCTCCTTGAGGAGAAGGGCATCACCCTGGTGCTCGCCGGCGTGGAGGACACCGTGCGCGGCCAGCTGGAGAAGTCCGGCGTCGTTGAGACTGTAGGTAGCGCCAACATCTTCGAGCGGCTTCCCGACGCGGAGGCGGCCTTCCAGAAGCAAGCGGGGTAGCCCCCGGCGGTACATCACGGTGGCCCACGGGCCTGTTCGGCCCCGCCAGCCCGGGTGGGCCCTACGCCTTGCTCGGTCTGACCAGGCTGGGCTGTGCCACGAACACCCACAGCGCGGTGGACAGCAGCCCGATGACAACGTAGAGCAGACCGAGCAGCCGTATCCGGTCCCCCACTTGCAGGGAGACGATCATCATCCCGATACTCCCCATCACCATGTGCGAGGAGGACATAAGGGCCGAGACCGAGCCGGCGTCCGACTCGTGCTGGTCCAGCATCAGATAGACGGCAGGGGGACGCATGACGCTCATGGCCATACCCGCCGGGAGCATGCAGGCGATGAACGGCCAGGGGCCGAGGTCGCCCACGAGAAGGGTGAGCACGCCGCTCAACGCCATCGTGACCAGAGAGCCGGTGATGATGGATGTGCGCTTCCACCGCCACGACATCCTCAGGTAGATGGGGGGCCCGAGCGCCAGCCCCGCGGCCCACAAAGCAAAGAAGTAGCTGTAAACCTGGCTGCTCACCCCGAAGGTGTCCTCGTAGATGTACGACGACGAGGAGATGAAGGCCATGCCCATGATGCTCAAGAGTGAGAAGGTCAGCAGCATGCGGGCGAAGGCGGCATTCCTCATGACCGCGCCCAACCGCCACAGGGAGGAGAACGCGCTACCCGTGTTCCGAGTCTTGATGGTCTCTTCGAAGACCAGGGAGGCGACCAAGACTCCCAGCCCCAGCACGGCCTGGGCCACGAACGTCCCTCGCCAGGAGGTCACCCGCAGCAGAAGGGCCCCGAGTACCGGAGCCACCGCCGGCGAGATGATGGTCATCGACTGGACCAGAGCGAGGGTCGACTCCCGCTTCCGTCCACGGTACACATCCTTGATGATAGCGGTGGCCACCGCCGTGGCCGCCCCCGCCCCTATCGCCTGCAGGATGCGGAAGGCGATGAGTTGGTACACATCGGACGAGACCGCGCACAATCCGCCTGCGACCATGTACAGCGTGAGGCCGATGATGAGGATCGGCCGGCGCCCGTAGCGGTCGCTCAGCGGTCCCCAAAAGAGGGTGGCCAACGCATAGAAGACGAAGAACAGGACGAGGGTAAGGTTCGTCACGTACTCCGGCGCCCCGAAGTACCGCGACATGCCGGGCAGTGCCGGGAGATAGAGATCAGTGGACAGTGGGACAAAGGCGCTGAGAAAGGCTAGAAATACGATCAGACCCTTCCTACCCAGTCGCTTCTGCACCGGCCCCTGATCCGAGCCTTGGACGTCCGTCATGCGCGGGGACTGCCTTTTCTCGCGGCATGGGCAGCCAAGGCCGCTTCGGCCTCATCGAGCGACGCGAAACCGTAGCCGGCCAGGGTGTGCCCCAAAATGACTTCAGCCGGGTTCACCCCGGCTTCGACCAGGGCCGCGTAGTGGGCGTCGAGAACGCGCAGGGTCCTCAAGCTGTAGGTGGCCAGCTCGCCGCGGGTGTAGGTCTCGAACGAGGTGGTGAGGCGGTCGTCTGCGAACGCGCGCACGGGGCGCCCGCGGCCGGTGACCAGCGGGTACTTGACTCCCAGCTCTTCCCGCCAGCGCACCGAGAACGCCGTGAGCCGCTCCACCAAACCGGCGGCCTGCTCGTCCAGCTCAGGCACGACCGCCCCCAGACCCCGGCACTCGCAGGGGGAAGTGCTCTCCATCATGCGCGCGTACTTCTCGGTCATGAGGTTACGGCCGGAGGCGCGCGCCCGCCGGAGGTCTCCCAGGTAGCTGCCCGCGGTCTCCTCGTCCCAGGACAGCACCTGGCTGGAGCGCATGATGTCGAATGTGCGCCGATCCTGCTGGCAGGGAGCGGGACCGTCCAGACCCCGCACCTCCTGGAACATCTGCCACTCCAACTCGAGGATCGCGGTCAGGGTCTCGTCGACCACGGCCGTCCCGTCGCCCGCGTTAGCGTCCTGCCGTCCCGTCTCTTCGATCACTGTGCAATCACTTCGCTACTCCATCATCACCGGAAGGCCCCTGAGGGCCTGGTTGGCTATCGTCGCTTGAACCGCGTGCGCATGGTCCAGCAAGAAATCACTCCCGGAGTCGCTCAGGCCTTCGACCGTCAGGCGGGCGATGACGAGCGCGCTGATCTCCTCGATGAGGCGCTCCCGCCCCGCATGTCCCGCCGAGCCGGCCCCTTCGCCGTCAGCGTCTTCCGCGCAGAGTGCACCGAGCAGTCCGAAGCAAGGCTCACCAAGTATAGGCAGGTCCCGCATACCCCGATGCATCCACTTGTAGAAGGGCCGGTATCTTCGGTTCAACAGATACACCGCGGAGATGAGGGCCTCGATGAAAGCAGCCAGGGCGCAGTGGGCCGCCACCGTCTCCCCGCGGGCGACGCACCGCGGGTAGTTGTACTGCCCGGCCTGGCCGGCAGCGGCACAGCGGGCCGCCAACTTCTTCCGCCGCAGGTCTTCGGGATAGAAGGCCAACAGTCCTTCGCGGAACGCGGTGAACTCGCCCAGCGGGTCGGCGAAGATGCGGCCGTTCGTGGCCGTCGCCAGATAGGCCTCGGGCAGCGCCCTCCACTCGGCCAGGGTCGCAGGGACGTGATCGTACCGGATGAACCTCCGATAGAACTCTGTAATCTCGAAGACCCCGGTTCTCTTGCCGGCATGCGGCCCCTCCACCCCGCGCTCGAAGCCGCGATGGTCCCTGGGCAGGGCGTCATAGCGCGCCTGCACGTCTGAGCCGATCTTTGCGTAATCCTCAGCCGTCAGCCAGAGACAGAAGCCCGGCCCCCAGTCGTGGTCGCGCGACAGCTCGTCGTCGAAGCCGAAGCATTCAGAGCCTTCGCCCACAAGCCCGGCGGCGATCCTGTCGGCGAAGGCCGGAAAGTGCGTGGCCACAAGCGGACGGCCGTGCGCTTCGTAGAAGTTCTCCGCGAGTTCGAGCCCCTTCACGCTCGCTCCGGTCGCTCGGCTTCAAGCTTCTCCCGAGTCCGGGCCAGGTTCTTGCTGGTCCGGGCCCAGTCGGGATGATCCGCGCCGAGGACCTGCTCGATGAGAGCCAGCGCCTGTGAGAAGTACTGCTCCGCCCGGCCGTA
The DNA here is from genome assembly GCA_963843515.1 of uncultured Actinomycetota bacterium. Classification (GTDB taxonomy): domain Bacteria; phylum Actinomycetota; class Thermoleophilia; order RBG-16-64-13; family RBG-16-64-13; genus CAIQPS01. Next base: position 102,400 of record CAWJKH010000005.1, on the reverse strand, counting down.
TTCGCCGGCCATGAAGCAGGCGGCGCCCAGATTGTTCAGCCCAGTGAGGTAGAGAACCGACTCCATGCCGCCCGTCTCCGCGTAGACCTCCAGCGTCTGCCCCAGGAAGTCCTCGGCCTCTCGATACCTGCCGGCCGCCATCGCCACAGAGGCCAGGTTGTTGAGCGTGGTGGCGTACACGGCGTTCCGTTTCTTGGTCTTGTCAAGCACAGCGAGCGCCTCTCGGTGCAGGCGCTCGGCCTCTTCGTAGCGTTTGAGGTCTTGGTACACCAGGCCCAGGTTGTTGAGGGCGCTCAGATAGACGAAGTGCTCGGTCCCCACCTCGGTCTCGTAGATTTCGATGGCCTCGCCGAACAGAGCGATGGCGGTCTCATGGTCGGCCTGCAGACGGTACGTACCGGCCAGGTTGTTGATACAGGTGGCATAGTCGGCGCTCCTCCCTCGGTTCCGCAGCTCTATCTCGGCCGCCTTACGGAAGACGGCCTCCGATTCGTCGAGTTGCTTGAGGGTGCGAAGCAGGGATCCCAGTTCGTTGAGCGCCGCCACGTACGCAGAGGAGTCGGCACCCTCTTCCTCCCGGGTCAGCTCCGCGTTCTCCCTTAATAGCGGCAGGACCTCCCGGAGTCGGTGTTCTGCCTCCAGGGTGGCTATCTCGGCTTTGACCGCGGCCAGCCTGTCGCTCATGCCGGTTCCGCCTCTCCCGACGAAGGGAAATGCAGGACGTGCGCAGGGTAGCTGACGAATGCCTTGCCCACCAAGCGCCCCCCTTTCGCAATAGCCGGCCGGGCACAGGCGATGAAGTGGGCCAGGCTGTGTTGGGACAACTATCCCTGGATTCGCCACTTTTGTCCACCGCGCGAGAGGGTCGCCGCCGTCCGCGGCGGGCCAGCCCTGGGTAGCCGGCCGCAAGCGTGGCGGCCGTCAGACCACGCCGTCAAACCAGGCCGTCGAGCAAGGCGTCGTCGACCAGATGGGGCATGGTGATGTGGCCGCCCGGCGCCGGGGCAGGGGCCTGGGGCGCGGGTGCCGACACCGGGACGGCCCCGCCGGCCGGCCGCGCCGCTGCAGGCGGCTGCCCTGCCCGGGTCGCGACCGCCTGCCGCTCGTTCCAGGCGGCCGCGGTCTCCATGGCAGCATCGTTCCGCGCCCAGGCGCGACGGGCCACCCCGCCCATGACGTCCCACTCCACCGCCGACCGGATGATGCCGTCCACCCGCTCGGAGCCGTCCAGGACCAGACCGAAGCCGGTGTTGATCGACCTGCCGATGCCCACTCCCCCGCCGTTGGAGGCCACCACCAACGTCATGCCCCGGGCCGCGTTGCCGGCCCAGCAGTGGAAGGCCATGTCGGCCGTGACGTTGGAGCCGTCGTGGATGTTGCTGGTCTCCCGATAGGGCGAGTCGGTACCGGAGACGTCGTGGTGGTCCCGTCCGATGATGACCGGGCCGATCTCGCCCCGGCGCACCAGGTCGTTGAAGGCCAGCGCCAAGCGCACCCGGCCCTCGGCATCGGAGTAGAGGATACGGGCCTGGGAGCCGACCACGAGCTGGTTCTTGGCGGCATCGCGCACCCACAGATAGTTGTCCCGGTCTTGCCAGCAGCGGTCGGGGTCGATGCAGGTCATAGCCACCGCGTCGGTGCGCTCGAGATCGGCGGGGTCGAGGCTGGTGCACACCCAGCGGAACGGGCCGTAGCCCCGGTCGAAGCAGAGCGGACCCATGATGTGCTCGACGTACGACGGGTAGACGAAGCCCTCCTTCGTGTCACTCCGGTTGGCGGCCACCTCGGGCACGCCGGCCTCGAACACCGCCTTGAGGAAGCTGTTGCCGTAGTCCCAGAAATGCGTGCCCCGACCTGCCATGACGCCGATCAACTCTATCTGCCTGCGTAGTGAGGCGTCCACCTGGCGACGGTACTCGGCGGGGTCGGCAGCCAGCAATGCGCGGGAGGCGGCGAAGTCCAGGCCTTGCGGGACGTAGCCGCCCTCGTAAGCCGCGTGGCATGAGGTCTGATCGGAAGCCAGCTCCACCGTAATCTGCCGGTCGACAGCGTACTGCCAGAGGTCCACCACGTTCCCGTGATAGGCGATGCTCAGCGGGGTACGGGCGGCGCGCGCAGCCGCCGCCCAGGAGAAGGCTTCTCCGAGATCCCCGGTGACCCGCCGCACCCAGCCCTGCGAGTGCCGGGTCTCGATTCGCGACAGGTCGACCTCGGCGGTGATGCTAACCGCCCCGGCGATATCGGCTGCTTTGGGTTGGGCGCCGCTCATGCCTCCCAGGCCCGAGCTCACGTATAGCACTCCGGCCAGGTCGCGATCCTGCGGTATGCCCAGGTACAGCCTTCCGGCGTTGAGCAGCGTCAGATACGTGCCGTGTACGATCCCCTGGGGTCCGATGTACATCCAGCCTCCGGCCGTCATCTGCCCGTAGTTGGCCACGCCGAGCTGGGCGGCCTCGTGAAAGTCGGCGAGGTCGTCGAACTCTCCCACCATCAGCCCGTTGGTGTTGATCACCCGGGGAGCGTCCCGAGGGGAAGGGAAGAGCCCCACGGGGTGCCCGGAGGCGACAACCAGGGTCTGAGTCTGGGTCATCTGCTCCAGGTATTGCCTCACCAGCCGGTACTGCATCCAGTTCTGGAACACCTGGCCGGTCTCGCCGTAGGTGACCAGCTCGTACGGGTAGAGAGCCACGGAGAAATCGAGGTTGTTATCGATGTTGAGCTGCAGCGCTCGAGCCTCGAGGATGCCCCGGTACTCGTCCACAGGCCGGGCCTTGATGTTCCCGTCGGCTCCGACGCCACCTTCGCCCGCCCGCGGCCGAAACCGGTACCCGTAGATGCGCCCCCGCTCCCGCAGTTCGGCCAGGAACTCCGGCGCCACCGCTTGGTGCAGCACCGAAGGCACGTAGCGCAGGGCGTTCCTCAGGGCGAGGGCGGTCCGCTTGGGTGTCAGCGAGTAACCCCGATCGGGCGCCCGGCGGATGCCGGGCGCGAACTCCGCTGGAGGCGGCAACTCCTCGGGCAGACCGATCCCTATCCGCCTCATGTCTCCGCTCACCGTGCCCTCTGCCACGCCGCCGCTTCAGACTTCGAGCAGCCGGCTCTCGATGATCTGGCTGGAGGAGAATTCGCGGATCTGCAGGTAGTGCCGGATGACCTCGGCAAAAGCATCGAGGGGGGCAAGCCCGATCAGCTCGCATCCGGCCACGGCCACTCCGTAGCGCGCCGCTTCCGAACGCACCGTCTCCAGCACCCGATGGATGGGCGTCTTTTCGTACTGCAGGATATCGGTGGAGACCTGCACCTGACCCTTGCCCTCCAGGGCCACCCCCATCGCGCGCACGTAGCGGAAGCCCCCGCTCGAGAACCGGACTGCCTCGGCGATGTGCCGGGCGATCGCCAGGTCATCGGTGGCGAGGTTGACGTTGAAGGCTATCAGCGGGAAACGGACCCCTACGATCGACGCCCCCGAGCGCTCGTTAAGAATGGCCGGACCGGCGTCCGGCGCCCCCTCTGGCGTCGCCAGCTTGGCGGCCAGCCCTTCGTATTCGCCGCGGCGAACGTCCGGCAGAGACTGCCTCTCCGGCCGGGTGGCGGCGTCCTGGTAGTAGTAGACCGGTACACCTTGCTCACCGATCCACTCGCCCAGTCTTCTGGCCAGCTCTATCGCCTCTTCGGAGGTGACGCCCCGGAGGGGGACGAAGGGGATCACGTCCACCGCGCCCATCCGGGGATGGGCGCCCTCGTGGGTCCGCATATCGACGACGGCAAACGCCTCCCGGCAAAGGGCCTGGGTGGCCGCCAAGACGGCCTCCGGCTCGCCCACATAGGTGAGGACGGCGCGGTTATGGTCGCGGTCGGCGCTCCAGTCGAGCAGTTCAACCCCGGGCGCGCCCTTGACTGCTCCCACGAGACGCTCGAGGGCGCCCGCGTCGCGCCCCTCGCTCACATTCGGCACGCACTCGATGAGCTTCATGGCCGCTGAGAGACGACGTTTCGCAGCAGGAGGGCGCTGGGCACGCGCAAGGCTAGGACGCAGAGAGCGTGCGTAGCAGCGCTACGCACGCGACCGAGGACAACGCGTGGCGCCGCCCAGTGCGGTCCGGCGGCCGGAGCTTCGTTTCTCAGCAGCCTCATATGTCATCCCTCCCCGGCGAATCCCGCTTGACCACGCGCTTGCCCTCCTTGAACACCCGCCACACCGGGTTCATGCCGTACCGGTAGGGGATCTCTGCCGACCGGGAGTGGTCGAGGATAAGGATGTCGGCCTTCTTGCCCACCTCGAGGCTTCCGACCTCGTCGTCCATCGCCAACGCCGCGGCGGCCTCGATGGTGATGGCCCGGATGACCTCGTCCCCGGTCATGCGCAGCTGCGAGCAGCCCATAGTGGACATGAACCACAGGGCCTGGGTGGGGCTGGAGCCGGGATTGAAGTCGGTGCTGAGCGCCACGCGTACCCCAGCATCCAGCATGCGGCGGGCGGGAGCATAGCCTCCCTCTCCCAGGAAGAACGTGGCCCCCGGCAACAACACGGCCACCGGCACGCGCGTGCCACCTGTCACCGGCGTTAGAGCGGCGATCCCCGAGTCACTGATGTGGTCCAGGTGGTCCACCGACACCGCGCCCAACTCGGCCGCCATCTCGGTGCCCCCCAGGTAGGTGAGCTGGTCGGCATGAAGTTTCGGCAAGAGTCCTGCCTCCAGCCCGGCTTCCAGCACCTGTCGGCACTGCTCGACGGTGAAAGCCCCCTTCTCGCAGAACGCGTCGCAGAAGCGGGCCAACTTGCGCTTGGCTACCGCGGGGATCATCTTCTTCACCACGAGCTTCACGTAATCGTCGGGGCGGTCGGCATACTCCACGGGCACCACATGCGCGGCCAGCAGGGTAGGCACCACATCGACCGGGTGGAGGTACGACACATCCCGGTACACCTCGAGCAGTCTCAGCTCCTGCTCCAGCGAAAGACCATAGCCGCTCTTGGCTTCCACGGTGGTCACCCCGTAGCGCAGGAAGCGGTCGAGTCGCTTGCGGGCGAGTGCGCGCAGCATCTCGTCGCTGGCGTTACGGGTGGCGTAGACCGTGCTGGCGATCCCGCCTCCGGCCGCCTGCACCTGAGAATAGGTCGTGCCGGCCACCCGAAGCTGGAACTCGTCGGCCCGGTCGCCGGCCCAGGCCAGATGACTGTGACACTCCACCAGTCCGGGCATCACCAGCCGCCCGTCGGCGTCGAGCATCTCCCCGCCTCGCACGAGGCGGACCTCTTCCAGGAGGGCGCCTTCGCCACCAACCCACACGATGCGCCCCTCGCGCGCCGCTACAGCGCCGTTCGCGATCTTGCCGAGGGCAAGGCCTCCATACGCGTCACGGCTGTCGGCCGAGCAGGTGAGCAGCTCCGAAGCGCCCTTGATGATCAGATCCGCTTCCACCCAGGATGTGGTGGACCCCTCCATATTCGACCCCCTAACTCACGTAGGTTGGCTCAAGCGGTCCCACGGCCTCCTCCACCCGCGAGACCAACGAACCATCACGCACCATCTCGCTTACGGCCTCTATATCCGGCGTTTGCGGCCGATCGTGCTCCAAGGCTGGCACCACCTGCCTGATGAAGTCGTGAGCGACCGCCACCCCTCGGCCGGGGCGGAGCAGCTCGCGGAACTCCAACCCCTGAGCCCCGCACAGCAACTCGATGGCCACCACAGCCCGGGCGTTCCTCGAGACTTCCCTGGCCTTCAAGGCAGCGAAGGCCCCCATGCTGACGAAGTCTTCCTTGTTGGCCGATGTGGGGATGCTGTCCACGCAGGCCGGATGGGCCAGAGTCTTGTTCTCCGAAACGAGCGCGGCCGCGGTCACCTGCGCCATCATGAGACCGGAGTTCAACCCCGGGTACCGAGTGAGAAAGGGCGGCAGGTGGTCCGAAGTGCTGGGATCCATCATGCACTCGACCCGTCTTTCGGAGACATTCGCCAACTCCGCCAGGGCGATGGTAAGAATGTCCATGGCCTGCGAGATGGGCTGCCCGTGGAAGTTCCCTCCGGAGATCACCATCTCCTCTTCCGGGAACACCAGGGGGTTGTCGGTGGCGGCGTTGATCTCCACTTCGAGCACATTCCGCACAAAGGCGAGCGCGTCCTTGGCCGCCCCGTGCACCTGGGGGACGCAGCGCAGAGAGTAGGCATCCTGGACCTTGCCACAGGCCAGGTGCGACGCCAGGATCTCGCTGTGCTCGAGCAGGCGCAGCAGGTTGCGGGCCGTCGCCGCCTGGCCGGCGTGAGGCCGCACCCGGTGGCTGATGCCCAGATAGGGCGTGTTGGTGCCGCGCAGCGCCTCCACGGCCTGCGCTGCGCCTATGTCGGCGGCCTTGCTGACGTTCTCCGCCTCCCAGAGCGTAAGGGCGCCGACGGCCGTCATCATCTGGGTGCCGTTGATGAGCGCCAGGCCTTCCTTCGCCTCCAGAACCACGGGCGCGATGCCGGCCGCCTGCAGCGCCTCTCCCCCGGGCATCCGCCTGCCCTTGTAGAAGGCTTCCCCCTCACCGATGAGCACCGCCGTGAGATGCGCGAGCGGCGCCAGGTCCCCGCAGGCGCCGACGGAGCCTTTGCTGGGGACTACGGGAATCACCCCGGCGTTCAACGTCTGCAGAAGCGTCTGAAGGACGACAAGTCGGGCCCCGGAGTACCCCTTAGCCAACACGTTGGCACGAAGGAGCATCATGGCCTGGGTTTCGGCGAGGCCGAGCGGCTCGCCGACGCCGCAGCAGTGGCTGAGCACGAGGTTGCGTTGCAGGGCAAGGGCGTCCTCCCGGGCGACGGGCACGTCGGAGAACTTGCCGAAGCCGGTAGTGACACCATAGACCACGGCCCGCTCGGCCAGGAGGCGCTCTACATAGGCTCGGGCCCGCTCCACTTTGGGGACGGCGGCCGGAGCCAGCGCCACTTTGGCCTGGCCCCGAGCAACGCGCGCCACGTCTTCGAGTGTGAGGGAATCCCCGTCGATGACCACGTCGGTCAAGATCTCACCCGTTCCTTGCGGATCACAGCCACCTCGACCTCATACTAGCGCCGGCGAAAGAAAGGATACTACCCCTCTTTGGGCGCCTCCGCAGTGGCGGGCGGGGTCTCTACGCTCGCGGGCGGGGCCCCTACGCTCGCCGGCGGGGCCTCACCAGCAGCCGGCGGAGCCTCCGAGCCGGCGGGCGAGTTAGCCGGCGGTGCCCCGATGTGGAACGGGATGCTGATCACCACCACCCAGGGGACTCCGAGCAGGGCGCCCTTCAGTCTGAGAGCGTTCTGGTTGTGGAGGAAATTCTCCCACCAGTGTTCCACCACGAACTCGGGAATGATCACGGTGACTGTGTGGTCGGGTCCGGGATGCAGGGATTTGATGTAGTCCACGGCCGGACGGATGAACTCGCGATAGGGGGAGTCCACCACCACGAGGGGCACGTTGATCTCCATCTCCTGCCACGTCCGCTGCAGATCGAGGACCTGCTCCGGGTCGCTGGCGATGGTAGTCGCATGGAAATCGTCCGGCGAGAGCCCTCGTCCCAAAGCCAGCGAGCGCGCGGTCAGCTCGTTCACCTTGGACACGAAGAGCACCACCGTGGTCCGCGGCTTCGAGATCGCCACTCGCCCCAGTTCCTCCAACTGATCCGGGTTCTGGGGCTCGAGAAAGTACGCGATGCGGGTGTAGTGGCGGCGAACGGTGTAGAAGACCGCTATGAGCAGGCCCACGACTATGACGACCAGATAGGCGCCGTGCGTGAACTTGGTGCCGAGCACCACGAAGGTGACTACGCCGGTCATGACTGCGCCCACGCCGTTCATGATCGCCCGGCGCTGCCAGCCGGCCGTGCGCAGGCGGAACCAGTGCCGCACCATGCCCGACTGCGACAGGGTGAAGCTCGTGAACACGCCCACCGCGTAGAGCGGGATGAGCCGGTGAGTCTGCCCGCCGAAGGCGACCAGCACCACGATGGCGGCGATCATGAGACCGATGATGCCGTTGGAAAACACCAGCTTGTCGCCCCGGTTCATGAACTGCCGCGGCATCAGGCCGTCGCGGGCGAGCACGAACGAGAGCCTGGGGAAGCCGGCGAAGCTCGTGTTGGCGGCCAGGACAAGGATTGCCATCGTAGCGATCTGCAGGGCGTAGTAGAAGAACCCGCCTCCAAAGACCTCATGACCCAGGGTGCCCAGGACGGTGCTGTCGGTCTCGGGCAGGATGTGGAGGATCTGGGTGAGGCCGGTGACCCCAAGCATCAAGAACCCGAGGATGGCCGCCATGATGCCCAGGGTGAGGCTGGCGTTGCGGCTCTCCGGCGGCTTGAAGGCCGGCACCGCGTTGGAGATGGCCTCGGTACCGGTCATAGCCGAACACCCGCCCGAGAAGGCCCGGAGCATGATCCACAGCATGGCCGCGCCCTGAAGGCCGGTGGCGGTTCCGGTCATGGGCACCGGCTCCAAGCCGCCCGTGATCCAGCGGACGAAGCCCACGACCACCAGGCCTCCGCAGAGGACAACAAAAGCATATGTCGGCACGGCGAAGAACCGCGCCGACTCCGTCATCCCCCGCAAATTCGCCACTGCGATCAGGATGATCACGCCGATGCATATCTCGATGCGGTACGGCAGGAGCTCGGGGAAAGCAGTGATGATGGCGGCCACGCCCGACGCGACACTCACCGCCACGGTCATGACGTAGTCCACCATCAGGGACGCGGCTGCGATCAGCCCGGGGAAGAGCCCCAGGTTCTCCCGGCTGACGACATACGAGCCCCCGCCGTTGGGGTAGGCGTGAATGGTCTGCTGATAGGAGAGGGCCACGAAGACCAGGAGCACCACCACCGCGACCGCGATGGAGAAGGAGTAGGCCACCGCTGCCGTCCCCGCCAGGACGAGCGCGAGCAGGATCTCCTCCGTGGCGTACGCGGTCGAGGAGATGGCGTCGGACGCGAATACCGGGAGCGCGAACTTCTTGGAGAGCCGCTCCTGCATCTCCTGAGCCGTGGCGATAGGGCGCCCGAGAAGAATGCGCTTTACAGTCGAGCCGCCGCTCACTCACCTCTCCGATGCAAAGGACGTTACCGAGACCGCTTCACCGGGCGGGGTCGGGCCCCCTCCGCGGGGCTGCTGAATTCTATCAATCGACGTTGGGCAGCGGTGAATCCTCTTCGCCGTCCGGGGCTCCCACATGGAAGGGGATACTGATGACAATCACCCACGGCACACCCAGGAGAGCGGTCTTCAGGCGGAGCGCGTTCTGGTTGTGAAGGAAGTTCTCATACCAATGCTCGACCACGAACTCGGGGATGAGTACCGTCACGCTGTGCCGTCGGCTCGGCCGGAGTGAGCGGATGTAGCTGACCGCGGGGCCGATGAACTCCCGGTACGGCGAATCGATGACGTGCAAGGGAACCCCGGGGTTGAGTTCGTCCCAGGTCCGCTGCAGCCGGGCAAGGGCCTCCGGGTCGCTGGCCACGGTGGCGGCATGCAAGTCGTCGGCCGACATCGAGAGTCCCAGCGAAAGCGAGCGGGCGGTGATCTCGTTGATCTGGGAGACGAACAGGACGACGGTCCTAAGGGGCCGGGTCCGGACGATGCGGCTCAACCTAGCCAGGCCTTCGCCGCTCTGGGGCTCGAGATAGCGGCCTATCCTCCGGTAATGCAGCGACACCCAGTGGAAAGCAGCAACGAGCACGGCGCCGGCCACGACCACTATCCATGCCCCCTCGGTGAACTTCGTCGTGAGTTGCATGACCGCCACCACTGCGGTAGCTACGGCTCCCACCCCGTTCATGTAGGCCCGCCGTTTCCAGCCGTCCCCCCTGATTCGTTTCCAGTGGATCACCATGCCAGCCTGCGAGAGTGTGAAGCTCACGAAGACTCCGACGGCGTATAGCGGAATCATCCGGGTCACAGACGCGCTGAAGATGACCACCACGATCATGGCGATAACCGCCAGGCCTATGATCCCGTTGGAGAAGGCGAGCTTGTCGCCCCGGTTCATGAACTGGCGGGGCATTAGCCCGTCCCGGGCGAGGATGGACGACAGCCGGGGAAAGTCGGCAAAGCTGGTGTTGGCCGCCAGGAACAGGATGGCCATGGTCGCCACCTGCAGCAGGTAGTAGAGGAAACCGCCGTTTCCATAGACGGCCCGTCCGATCTGGCTGAGGACGGTGTCTTCGGGCCTCGCGACGACATGCAGGGTCTGAGCCAGCACGGTCACCCCTACCAGCAGGGTGCCCAGGATGACGGCCATCACCCCCAGAGTCATAGCCGCGTTACGGGCTTCGGGCCGCTTGAAGGCTGGGACCCCGTTGGAGATGGCCTCGGTGCCGGTCATGGCCGAGCAGCCGCCGGCGAAGGAGTGCAGCAACAAGTAGACGAAGGCGAGCCCCTGCACTGACTGTCCCTGAATGTCGGGCGGAGGAGCCGCGTGAAGGCTGCCGGTGAGCCAACGCACGAGCCCCACCACCACCAGACCGGCGGCCATCACGATGAAGAGGTACGTGGGAAAAGCGAACAGCTTCCCCGACTCGCGCACGCCGCGCAGGTTGGCGAGGGTCACGAAAGCAATGACCACCACGGAGATGACCACCCGATAGGAATAGAGCGCGGGGAAGGCGGAGGTCACAGCAGCCACGCCGGAGGCGACGCTCACCGCCACGGTCATGATGTAGTCGATCATGAGGGCCGAGGCGGCGACCAGTCCCGACGAACGGCCAAGATTGTCGCTGCTCACGATGTAGGAGCCGCCGCCGCTGGGGTAGGCGTGAATGGTCTGCTGGTAGGACAGCGCAACGATGGCCAACAGGCCGGCCACCGCCAGACTGATGTACACGGAGAAGTGGAGCATGGCCGCCCCACCGATGACCAAGATGAGAAGGATCTCCTCGGTGGCGTAGGCAGTGGACGAGATGGCGTCCGACGAAAAGACCGACAGCGCGACCTTCTTGGACAGGCGCTGCTGGTGCTCCTCGTGCGACGGGATGGGCCGCCCCAGGAACACCCGTTTGATCGATTGATATGTCAGCGACATGACTGTGATTGTCACATAGAAGGCCGCCCGCCACACTTTCGTGCGGCGGGCGGCCCGATGACTCGTTTCCGCGCCGCGCCCTGCGGGGCGGCGCCGATCTTAGACGCTCTGCTCTGCGTTTAGGCGGTCGCCTCCCCCTCCTCCTTCTTGATGCGCATCCGGTAGAAGGAGCGCCACACGAAGGTCAGGGATATCAGGAAGAACACCGCAGCCAGGATGTAATTGAGCGTATGGCTGCCCTGGTCGTTGGCGATGGTCACCGCCAACTCCACGGCCAGAAGGCCGAACAGCGTAGTGAACTTGATGACCGGGTTCATGGCCACCGAAGAGGTGTCCTTGAACGGGTCGCCGACGGTGTCGCCGATGACGGTGGCGGCGTGAAGGTCGGTGCCCTTCTCCTTGAGCTCGGTCTCGACGATCTTCTTGGCGTTGTCCCACGCTCCACCGGCGTTGGCCATGAAGATGGCCTGGAACAGCCCGAAGAGGGCGATGGAGATGAGATACCCCACGAAGAAGAACGGGTCGAGGAATGCGAACGCCAGCGTGCCGAAGAACACGGCCAGGAAGATGTTGATCATCCCGCGCTGAGCGTAGGTGGTGCAGATGCCCACCACCTTCTTGCTGTCCTCCACCGAGGCCTTGGTCTCGCCGGTGCCGAGCTTGATGTTGCGCTTGATGAACTCGACCGCGCGGTAGGCGCCGGTGGTCACGGCCTGCGTGGCCGCGCCGGTGAACCAGAAGATCATGGCACCACCCATGATGAGGCCCAGAAGGAACGGGGCATACATCAAGGACAGCTTGTCGATGTTGGTGGTCAGCTCGTCGGTGAGGGCCATGATGATCGAGAAGATCATGGTGGTGGCGCCCACGACCGCCGTCCCGATGAGCACCGGCTTGGCCGTGGCTTTGAAGGTGTTGCCCGCCCCGTCGTTCTCCTCGAGGTTGTCCTTGGCCACCTCGAAGTTGGGCTCGAAGCCGAACTCGCCCTTGATCTCGGCGGCGACGTTCGGGATCTGCTCGATGGTCGACAGCTCATACACCGACTGGGCGTTGTCAGTAACCGGGCCGTACGAATCCACGGCGATAGTCACCGGGCCCATGCCCAGGAAGCCGAAGGCAACCAGGCCGAAGGCGAAAACGGCCGGCGCAAGCATGATGCCGCCGTCGTCGATACCGAGCCCCTGGGTGCTGACCAGATAGCCGATCCCCATGAGCACCATGATGGCGAAGCCGATGTAGTAGCCGCTGAAGTTACCGGCCACGAAGCCGGAAAGGATGTCGAGCGAGGGTCCCCCTTCTCTGGCCGAGGCCACGACTTCCTTCACGTGCGCCGACTTGGTGGAGGTGAACACCTTGACCAGCTCGGGGATCAGAGCGCCGGCCAACGTACCCATGCTGATGATGATGGACAGCAGCCACCAGTAGTCGGGATGGGACTGGCCGATGTCGGTGCTGCCGCCGATGAGCAGGTAGGAAACCACGAAGGTAAGGATGATGGACACGATCGAGGTGAGCCACACCAGAGAGGTAAGCGGCGCCTCGAAGTTCATCTTGTCGGCATTGCTGTAACGCGACTTGGTGATGGCCGCGTTGAGGAAGTACGAGCCTCCGCTGGAGATGATCATCATCACGCGCATGGCGAAGATCCACACCAGGAGCGACACTTGCACCGCCGGTTCCTGGACCGCCAGGATGATGAAAGTGATGAGGGCCACCCCGGTGACGCCGTAGGTTTCGAACCCGTCCGCGCTGGGGCCGACTGAGTCGCCCGCGTTGTCGCCGGTGCAGTCCGCGATCACGCCCGGGTTACGGGCGTCGTCTTCTTTGATGTTGAAGACGATCTTCATGAGGTCGGAGCCAATGTCGGCGATCTTGGTGAAGATACCGCCGGCGATCCTCAGAGCCGACGCGCCCAGAGACTCGCCGATGGCGAAGCCGATGAAGCACGCACCGGCATAGTCACGCGGGATCCAGATGAGGATGATGAGCATGATGATCAGCTCGACGCTGATGAGCATCATGCCGACGCTCATGCCGGAGCGCATGGGGATGGCGTGGATGCCGTACGGCTTGCCCCTGAGGCTGGCAAAGGCGGTGCGCGAGTTCGCGTAGGTGTTGACCCGTATGCCGAACCAGGCTACCCCATAGCTGCCCAGGATGCCGATGACGCTGAAGACGAGGATGATCACTACTTTGGTGACGGTGAAGTCGCTCAAAGCACCGAAATAGACCCCTATCACGACGGCGATGAAGACCCACAACAGGATCAGGAACTTGCCCTGCTGCAACAGGTAGGTCTTGCAGGTCTGCCAGATGAGCTCGGAGATCTCGCGCATGGAGTTGTGCACGGGAAGTTTGCGCAGCCCGAAGAAGATGACCAGACCGAAGACCAGGCCCAGCGCGCAGACGATGAGCCCGAGCGCCAGAAGAGTTCCGCCGGCGAGGCCGTGGAAGCTCACCGAGTTGAGGTCGGGCAGAATGAGGCTCGCCTCACCCCCTCCGCCCTCCTGGGCCAGCGCCGCGGGCGCCAAGCCGAGAACAGAAGCCGCCAGGACGGCCAGGAAGAGCATAGGCCTCTTCCACCACCGCCTGCGGGCTTCGCGTAGTTTACGTTCCATCCAGCCTTGCCTCCTTCTCTCGTCCGAGTAACCCTACGGGTGGGGGCGCCAAGCGCCCCATGACACCCGCGCGCAAAGCCCCCCTCGCGGGCTTGACCCAAGCGTTCATCCTACCTAAGCGGTCACTCTCGAGTCAAGGATGCCCCCGTCCGAGGCGGTCTTCCCCGGGCTCCATCAGCAGTGTCCGCCCGGTTCTGCTAGGCTAGATATGATCCACCCCGCGATCGGACACGGCGAGACCTGCGTGGGCACGGGCAGGCCTCGGCTCGAGGAGAAAGGATGGACCAGATGGACAAATGGCAGTGCCTGCTGTGCGGATACATCTACGACCCCGAAGTCGGGGATCCCACTCAGGGGATCGCCCCTGGGACACCGTTCGAAGAGCTGCCCGACGATTGGGAATGCCCCGACTGCGGAGCCAGCAAAGAAGAATTCGAGAAGATGGCTGAGTGATCCGGACTATGCGGGGGCCGGGGAGACGCGCTTCCGCGCGGTGACGGGTGCGGCGCTGCCCGCTCAGTGCGTTCCGGCGGCCGCGGTTTCGCTTTTCAGCAGCCTTCTAGCCCAGGAACATGGACATCAAGAGGTGGCCCGGCGCCACGGCGAAGCCCGTGGCCCGGGCCTCTTTCTCTGTGTAGGCGGCAGCGCCGTTGCTCCGGAACCCGGGCCCCCACATGATAAACGGGACAGGCTCGGCCACGTGGGTGCGGATCTCAAGCGGGGTCGGGTGGTCGGGCAGCACGAGGACCCTCAGTCCGCCGGTGTCCTCGTCGGCCCGAGCCATCTCCATCATCTGCGGCACCATCAAAGCGTCCACCTGCTCGATGGCCTCCACTTTTCCCTCTACATCGCCGGCATGGCCAGCCTCATCCGGGGACTCCACATGCACGAACGCCAGGTCGTGATCGGCCAAGGCGGCCAACGCAGCCTTCATCTGTCCGGCATAGTCGTTGTCGGCGCCGTCGGTGACCCCAGGGATGGCGAGAAAGTCCACGCCGGTCTGCATCGCCAGGCCCTTGAGCAGGTCCACCGGCGAGGTGAGTGCTGCACTCCGGCCCCCATACAAATCGCCGAAGGCGGGCATCATCGCCGGCCGCGTGCCTGGCCAGAACAGCCATATCTGGGTCGCCGGGGGCTTTCCCGCCGCCAGCCGGCGCTCGTTCACCGGGTGTTCCTTGAGGATCGCCTTGGAGCGCTCCATCAGGTCCAGGGCGTAGTCGGCCCCGGGCCCCACGGGCAGGTGCTCGCCCACCGGCTGCCCGGCGATGTCGTGCGGAGGGGTGAAGGCTGTGTCCAGGAGCGGCCGCCCCTCGCGGACGGTGACGATATGCCGGAATCCAACCCCGGGGTAGAAGCGGGTCCGCTCGTCGCCCAGGCCCTCCTGGAGAGCGGCCACCAGTTCCGCGGACTCGGCGGACGAGATGTTCCCCGCGGAGTAGCCGGCCATCAGTCCGTCCCGCACCGTCACCAGGTTACAGCGCATGGCCACCTGCTCGGGCTCGAGCCGGATGCCCATGGCCGCCGCCTCGATGGGCCCCCGGCCCGCGTAATGGCGAGCAGGGTCGAAACCCATGACGCTCATGCAGGCCACAGCGCTCGACGCTTCCATGCCCGCCGGGACGTTGGAGACGACGCCCACCAGGCCTTCGCGCGCCAGGCGATCCAAGTTCGGCGTCCAGGCCGTTTCGAGGGACGTCTTTCCCTCGAGTGCCTCAACCGGCCACCCGGACGCCCCGTCGATGATCAGAACTACGTGTTTCACAAGCCTCTCCTGTGACCTCGCGGGCTCCATTATAAGCGGCGGCCGGGATGGCGCGGCAACTGAGGTCGGTGGTGGCGGCCGGGGCGGCTCGCAGCGCTGATGCGGGGTGTGATGCGATATGGTGGAGTCATGAACGATCGCGTGACATCACTCTCACCCACCGATGTCGGCGCCGCTGAAGAGATGCTACGCAAGGTCCCGGTTGCATATCTGGCCATGATCGAGCCGGACGGCCCCTACGCCGTGCCTGTCAACTTCGCCTACGTAGCCCCCGAGGACGCTGCGGGGCTCGAAGGGCGCATCGTGTTCCACACCGGCGAAGGCCGCAAGACCGACGCCCTCGCCACCGATCCCCGGGTGTGCCTGGTCTTCACGGCTGGGGTCGCGTTCGTGCAGGGCGACGCCCCCTGCGCAGACGGCTTCTCGTTCCGCTCGCTGCTGGTGTGGGGACGGGCCCGCCGCATCGAAGACCCCGGGCGGCGCGAGGATGCCCTCCGCTGGATCGTTGCCAAGTACGACCCGGGGGCCGTGGAGGACTCGTTCGACGAAGCCGACTTCGCCCTGACGCTGGTCTACGAGGTAGCCATCGAGGCCGCCAGCTTCAAGCAACGGCCCACGCCGACGGCGGGGTAATCACCGGCGGCGCTACGTGCCGAAGTACTTCGCTCCGACCTTCCGGAAGGCAGGCAGAGCTCCGTCCACCACCTGCGGAGGCACGCAGTAGGCCATGCGGAAGTGGCCCCCCAGGCCGAAGCCACTCCCCGGCACCACAAGCACCAGGTGTTGCTGCAGCTCCCGGCAGAAGGCTACGTCGTCTTCGAGGGGGGACTTGGGGAAGAGATAGAAAGCGCCCTGGGGCTTGAACACCTCGAACCCGGCCCCGCTCAGCGCCTCGTAAAGCACGTCGCGGTTGCGCTGGTAGGGAGTGACGTCCACCGAAACCCCCTGCAGGCGCGCAACCGCCCGCTGCATGAGGGCCGGAGCGTTGACGAAGCCCAGGATCCTGTTCGCCATGACGAGGCCCTCCATGAGGGCGCCGATATCCGGGATGGCTGGATTCGCGGCCGCATAGCCGATCCTCTCCCCCGGCAACGAGAGCTCCTTCGAGTAGCTCGAGCCGATCATGGCGTTCTCGTAGGCCGCCATCACAGGCGGAACCTTGAGGCCGTCGTAGACGATGCGCCTATACGGCTCGTCGGAGATCAGATAGATGATCTTGCCCAGCTCCGCGGACCTCCGGCGGAGCAGGTCGCCGAGGGCGGCCAGCGACTCAGCCGGGTAGACCCGCCCCGTGGGATTGTGCGGCGAGTTGATGAGCACCGCCTTGGTCCAGGGGCCCATGGCCGCCTCGATCTCGTCGATGTCCAGGTCGAAGTCGGACTTGGTCGGCACGGGCTTGAGGCGGCCCCCGTGGTTGTCGGCGTAGAACGCGTATTCCACGAAGTACGGCCGGGGAACGATCACCTCGTCGCCGGGATCGAGGATGGCCTTGAGCATCACGTTGACGGCGCCGCCGGCGCCGCAGGTCATGACCACGTGCTCGGCGCCCAGCTCTGCGCCCTGGTCGGCCGAGAGGTGGTGCGCCACCGCGGCTCGGGTCTCCGGATACCCGGCGTTGGACATGTAGCCGTGCCGTCCCGGGGTCCTGTCGGCGGCCAACTCCTCCAGCACCCGCTTGAATTCCTCGGGAGGCTCCAGATTCGGGTTCCCGATGCTGAAGTCGAAGACGTTCTCGCAGCCATGGACCTGTCCCAGTCTGGCCCCCTCCTCGAACATCTCCCGGATCCAGGAGGAGCGGCACGCCGACTCAGCGATCTTCTTAGCTACAGACATCTGCGCCTCCGTCGATCCTTCACGTCGAGGTCACCCCCCCGACACAGCCGGGAACAGACCGAGCCGGTCCCCGTCCTCGAGCGGCGAGTCGAGGCCGCCCGATCGGTGGTTGATCATCACCACCGTCACATCCGCCTCCGGGATGGCAGCTTCGGTGACCACATCCCGCACGGTCAGACCATTGCGGGCTTCGATCTCGAACCCCGCAGTCCCGCTCGCCAGGCGGGGAAGAGGGCGTCCCACAGGCGCCAGATTGGCGAACAGTCTGACCTCGATCATAGCCCCGAGAGTCTAGCATGGCCCGGTCGGCCGCCCCGTTCAGACCACGCCTGGAGGCCGCTCGACCCGCCCCGTTCGGCCTTCCTGCCGCCGGGGCAAGCCATTGCTATACTACCCGGGACCAATCCCCATTCCCGCGGCGGGCGGGCGCCGAGGGCCGGAGGCGCCGACAATGGCTTTTTCCGACGATGTCCTTCTTCCGGACAACAAGTGCGAGATCTGTGGAGCAGCTCTTTCCGACGAAGTCGTCATGCAAGAGTTCGCCGATGGGAGCATAGCCAGGCTGTGTGCGGAGTGCGCTGCTGGAGCGGCCCTCCAGCCCGAGGGCGACGAGTTCCGGTTCCCGGAAGTGGAGGAGCGTGAGTCTGACGACAATGACTCCGCGCTCGACGACTCCGCGCTCGACGACTCGTCTGGCTCCCTCGATTCCTCCGAATCATTCGAGAAGCTCGACGAGGTCGCGGCTGCGACCGCCGCCGCGGGGTCATGCGAGGAGCCCGATCCCATGGACAAGACCCGGGAGTTGCTTACCCCGGTCGTCGACCTCATCACCTTGCAGCGGGAGATGCAGGGCGCTCTCCAGCGCCTGGCCGCCTCGCTCGAGACGTTCGCCACCGGAGTGATCACGGAGAATCTCGATAAGACCGCTACCGTGGAGAGCCGCTTGGAGAGCCTCGAGCGCGAGCTCGAGCTCACCCGTGCGCGGCTGCGCGAGACCGAGGCGCTCCTCGCGGCCGGCGGAGTTGCCGCGACGACCGGAGCGCCCGTCCCGGGCGCCGCCGTAGGCGCAGTCGCGCTGGCTCCCGAGACCGGGGAGGGCGCGGGCCTGGCCGGCGTGGCCGCGGTTGCCGCAGCGGGCGCCGCTGTTGCCGGGGCGTGGGACTCCGAGTCCACGATGGAGTCCACCGCTGACATCACCGACTCGGGCGAGACGACGGGCGCAGGCGTCGCGGAGCAGACGGCGCAGGCCGAGCCGCCCGTGGGCGCGGCGGCTGTTGCCGCGGCCGCGGCTGCAGCAGCCCAGTGGCCCACGGCCGGCGACACTGAGCCCGAGCCCTACTCCGCCGCCGACGTCGCCGCCCAGTCGACCCCGCCTCCCACGGCGACCCCGCTCGTCCCGCCGCCGGTCGCTCCGCCCGCCGGGCCGCCCACCGCCGAGCATCACAGCCGGCCGGGATTCCAGCTTCCCGAGGTCCAGGTGGCCCAGAAGTACTTCAACGAGAGCCAGTACACGGACCGGATACGCGACGTCCGCAAGAGCCTGGGCAAGCCCAAAGCCAACCTCACCAAGCTCATCGGACCAGAGCCGCGAGCCATCGTGACCATTACCTGGGACATTATCTGGTACCAGTACCTCATCGACCTTCGCCGTGAGGTCTCCAGTGAGCTGCGCGTCACGCTGCATCGCGAAGGCATGGATCTCGACGAGCTCACGGGCATTTTCAAGGAGAAGAACGCCTCCATCGACGACGAGGGGCGTCTCGACGCGTCCGAACTCGAGGTCAAGCTGCTCAGCGACCCCTCCACCCTCATCACCGAGATGACGGTCGATGAGGAGCGGGCGCTCGAGGACGCCACCGAGGAGATCTGGGACCAGAGGACGGCACCCGAGTTCAAGTGGGACGACTGAGTCCCTTGACCGCGGACCGCGGCGGGTACTCCACGAGAGGCGAGGTGATGGCTCATGTATGACGTTCAGGCGACAGTCGGGCCGGTCCACATCCTCAAGCCCGCCTACGGGACCGACCTACTCAAGGAACTGAACGACTTCGTACACAGCCAGGGCATCAACCTGGCCTGGTTCTCCGGGCTGGGCGCCGTCTCACGGGCCACCATCCGCTACTACGACCAGCCCGCTCACGAATGGGTGGACCTGGAACACGACCAGCGGCTCGAGGTGGCGGGCATGCTCGGGAACGTCTCCCTCCTCGACGGAGAGCCCATCGTCCACGCCCACATCACCTTCGCCGACGAGCAGGGCCGCTGTTTCGGCGGACATCTGGGCCCCAACACCCTGGTGTTCAACATGGAGATACTGCTGACGACTCTGTCGGCAGGTACGTCCGTGGTGCGCAAGATGGACGCGCAGACAGGCCTGACCATCTGGCACTAGGTTTCTGGGCCGGCCGGCCCTACTCCCTCGGCTTCAGCTCCTCGTAGGAGAACCAGGTGGTGTCGGCGTCAAGGTCGACCATTGCCCCATCGGCGGTGGTCCACAGCACCACCCCGCTCCTCCCCACGTATTGCTCGAGCCACTCGGGCGGGCTCTTGACCCCCGACACTCTGCTCTTGATCACTTCCACGCGGTCGCCCTGAGCCACCTTCTTGCGCTCAGCGGCGCTTATGGCAGCGGCCCGCTCCGCCTCTCTGGAAACCCCACCCACCGCGGGTTCGGGCCAGTCGACGGTCACGTGGATGACGTCCGGAGGAGGGTCGGGGAGGGTGGAGGCACGCAGCACGACGGCATCGCCCGCGTGGCCGGCCGCGGTCTCACTCGCATAGGTGTAGCGAAGGGTGGTCTCGGCGGCGGCCGTGTCGGCAGTGCCGTTTCTTTGTCTTCTCATGCTGACCCGGTAGCCCATCATCTCTCCCATCCCCGTCTGCGCGTTCATCTGCCCACGAGTAGTGCAATCAAACCACGAAACGCATAAGAAGACCGCAGCCGACCGCCATCATCGCGTAAACAAGATGTATGGAACGGGATTGCGCGCCTGTTCCGAGCGGTAGAGTCCTGGCAGGCACAAAGCGGACCGTCATCGAGCGGATCAGGGTTTGGAGGCCGCATGGATGCAGTGGTTATCGTGATAGTCGTCGTGTTCTTCGCGCTCTCGGCCGCGCTCGTCGCGGGTCTGGCTCGGCTCTGACCGGCCACCGCGCCGCCTGCCCTTTCCGCACCCGGCCATGTTGATCGCCAGCGCCGTCATAGCAGCACTCCTTCTGTGCTACCTGTTCTACGCCCTACTCAAGCCCGACAAGCTGGGCTAGCTCCGCCGATGACTGAGAATGAGCGAGGTATGAGCGCATGACCACGTTCGGGTGGGTCCAGATCGTGGTACTGCTCCTGGTCGTCGGGCTTCTGACAAGGCCCCTCGGCGCCTACATGGCCCGCGTGTTCCAGGGCCAGCCGATCTGGGTCGACCGGGCTTTCGGACCGTTGGAGCGGTTCTTCTACCGTATCTCCGGCATCGACCCCCACAAAGAGATGAGCTGGAAGAGGTACGCGCTCAGCATGCTCGCCTTCAACCTGGCGGGCATACTGCTCCTCTATCTCCTCCAGCGCATCCAGGGCGTGTTCCCCTCGGGGCCCTCGGGGCTCGGCGCCGTCCGGCCCGACCTGGCGTTCAACACCGCCGTCAGCTTCACCACCAACACCAACTGGCAGGCGTACGGCGGCGAGACGACGATGAAGTACGTCACCCAGATGCTGGGCATGACGGTGCAGAACTTCCTCTCCGCCGCTACCGGCATGGCGGTGGCCATCGCCCTCATCCGGGGCTTCTCCCGCAAGACCACGGGCACCCTGGGCAACTTCTGGGTGGACATGACCCGCGCGGTCCTCTACATCCTGCTGCCCATCTCCATCGCGGTATCGATAGTCCTTCTGTCGCAGGGCGTGGTGCAGACCTTCCACGACACTCAGCAGGCCGCGCTCGTTCAGGCGACCACCGATGCAGACGGAGCCGCCGTCAGCAGCCAGGGGATCGCCGTGGGCCCGATCGCGTCGCAGATGTCCATTAAGCACCTGGGAAACAACGGCGGCGGTTTTCTCAACGCCAACTCCGCGCATCCCTTCGAAAACCCCACCCCGTTCTCCAACTTCATGCAGATGCTGTCGATCCTGCTGATCCCCGCCGGTTTGACGTATACCTTCGGGCGGATGGTCCGCAACACCAGGCAGGGCTGGGCGGTGTTCGCCGTGATGATGATCGTCCTCTTGGGGATGATCGCCGCGGCCTACGCCTTCGAGGCCGGCGGCGTGCCCCAGGAGGCGGCCGCCGGCGCCGATCTGCATCCGGTGGCCGCCGGCGCCAACGCCCAACCTGGCGGCAACATGGAGGGCAAGGAGACGCGGTTCGGCATCAGCGGCTCGGCGATGTTCGCCGCCATAACCACGGGGACCTCGACCGGCTCGGTCAACTCGATGCACGACTCGTTCACGCCCCTGGGCGGCATGGTGCCGCTGGTGCTCATACAGTTGGGTGAGGTGGTTTTCGGGGGCGTGGGAGCGGGCCTCTACGGCATCCTCGTGTTCGCGATAATCGCCGTCTTCATAGCGGGATTGATGGTGGGACGGACGCCCGAGTATCTCGGCAAGAAGATCGAGACCTACGAGATGAAGATGGCCACGCTCATCATCCTCATCCCGGTAGTAGAGATCCTTCTCGGGACGGCGGTCGCCGTCTCCACCAAGACCGGCGTCGCCAGCATACTCAACTCCGGACCCCACGGACTGAGCGAGATCCTCTACGCGTTCTCGTCGGGCACAGGCAACAACGGCAGCGCCTTCGGCGGCCTGAGCGCCAATACCACCTTCTACAACATCGGGCTGGGACTGATCATGATGATCGGACGCTATTGGATGATGATCCCGACCCTGGCTATAGCCGGCTCGCTGGCCGGCAAGAAGCTCATCCCGGAAAGCGCCGGGACCCTGCGCACCGATGGTCCGATGTTCGTGGGCCTGCTCATCGCGGTGATCGTGGTCGTCGGCGCCCTCAGCTTCTTCCCCGCGCTCGCCCTCGGGCCAATCGTCGAACATCTGATGATGGTGGGGTAATGGACGAGACGGCGCCCATACTGAGCGAAGCCGAGCACCTCCACCCCCGGGGGCCCAGGCGGCCCTCCTACGACCGCCGCATGATTCTCGAGGCCGTGGCGAACTCGTTCCGCAAGCTGGACCCTCGGGTGCAGGTGCGCAATCCGGTCATGTTCGTCGTTTGGGTGGGCGCCTTGCTCACTCTCGTCTTCTTCTTCGAGTCGCTCGCCGGCATGCAAGAAGGGTCGGCCGGATTCACCCTGGCCATCTCTCTGCTTTTGTGGTTCACGGTGATTTTCGCCAACTTCGCTGAGGCCTTGGCCGAGGGCAGAGGACGGGCACAGGCCGAGACCCTGCGCAAAGCGCGCCAGGAGGTGCTAGCCCACAAGCTGTCGGCACCGCAGCGCGGCGCCAGTTCCCAGAGCGTCGCTTCCGGCCTGCTCAGGCGAGGCGACATAGTGCTGGTCGACACCGGTGAGCTGATCCCCGCCGACGGCGAGGTGATCGTCGGGGCCGCCTCCGTGGACGAGAGCGCCATCACCGGCGAGAGCGCCCCGGTCATCCGCGAGAGCGGGGGCGACCGCAGCGCAGTCACCGGTGGGACAAGAGTGCTCTCCGACTGGCTGATCGTGCGGGTGACCACCGAGCCCGGGGAGACCTTCCTCGACCGGATGATCGCCATGGTCGAAGGCGCCAAGCGCCAAAAGACGCCCAACGAGATCGCCCTCAACATCCTCCTAGCCGGCCTGACCATCATCTTCCTCGTCGTGGTTATCGCCCTTCGTCCCATGTCGGCGTTCAGTGTGCAGATAGCCGGCAAGGGGGACGTGGTGTCTGTCGCCGTGCTCGCCGCCCTCCTTGTCTGCCTGGCCCCCACCACTATCGGCGCCCTTCTCTCGGCGATCGGGATCGCCGGCATGAACCGGCTGAGCGAGGCGAATGTCGTCGCGATGTCGGGACGAGCTGTGGAAGCAGCCGGCGATGTCGACGTCCTTCTTCTCGACAAGACGGGCACCATCACTCTGGGCAACCGGCAGGCAGCGGAATTCGTCCCTGCCCCCGGCGTGGACATGGCGGAGCTGGCGGATGCCGCTCAGCTTGCCTCTCTGGCCGACGAGACCCCCGAGGGCAGAAGCATCGTGGTCCTAGCGAAGAAGCAGTATGGCCTGAGAGGCCGGGAACTAAGCGAGTTGAACGCGACCTTCGTACCCTTCACCGCCCAGACCCGCATGAGCGGGGCTGACTTCGACGGCCGGGAGATCCGCAAGGGAGCAGCCGATGCCGTTGAAGCCTTCGTCGCGGAACGGGGCGGGTCATTGTCGTCGCAGGTACAGACCGCCGTGCAGAGCGTGGCCAAGCAGGGAGGAACGCCCCTGGTGGTCGCCGACGGCGGGCGAGTCCTGGGGGTGATCTTCCTCAAGGACATCGTCAAAGGCGGCATCCGCGAACGGTTCCAGGATCTCCGACGCATGGGCATCCGGACGGTCATGATCACCGGAGACAACCCGGTCACCGCCGCCTCCATCGCCGCGGAGGCGGGGGTGGATGACTTTCTGGCCGAGGCAACGCCGGAGGCCAAGCTCAAGCTCATCCGCGAGTATCAGACGGGAGGGCATCTGGTCGCGATGACAGGCGATGGGACCAATGACGCGCCGGCCCTCGCCCAGGCAGACGTGGCCGTAGCCATGAATACCGGCACCCAGGCCGCCAAAGAGGCGGGCAACATGGTGGACCTCGACTCGAATCCCACCAAGCTGCTGGAGATCGTACATATTGGCAAGCAGACCCTCATGACCCGGGGCTCGCTCACCACGTTCAGCATCGCGAACGACATCGCCAAGTACTTCGCCATCATCCCGGCGGCCTTTGCAGCCACGTATCCTGAGCTCAACACCCTCAACGTCATGCGCCTGCATTCACCGACGAGCGCCATACTCTCCGCGGTGATCTTCAACGCGATCATCATCGTCATGCTCATCCCTCTGGCCCTGCGTGGCGTGAAGTACCGGCCGCTGCCGGCGAGCCTTCTCTTGCGGAACAACCTGGCGATCTACGGGCTGGGCGGCCTTATCGTGCCGTTCGTGGGGATCAAGATCATCGACCTCATTCTGACCGCCCTCCACGTGGCCTAGGGAGCGACAACCGGATGCCTGAGGACACAGAAAGAGAGATCGCGATGCAATCCTCGCCCGAGGCCGTGGAGCCGGGCGGGCGCGCGGACCGCATCCGGGGGTACGCGGCGCAGGCCAGACGGGCCATGGTGCTCCTCATAGCCCTGGCGGTCCTGGTCGGCATCGTCTACCCACTCTTCATCACGGGAATCGGCCAGGCGTTCTTCCACCAGAAGGCCAACGGGAGCCTCATCACCCCGGACGGGAAGATAGTTGGTTCCGCCCTGATCGGGCAGCCCTTCAGCGAGCCGGGCTACTTCTGGTCTCGGCCGTCGGCCACCTCCCCCTTCCCTTATAATGGGGGGGCCTCGAGCGGCTCCAATCTCGGCCCCACGAACCCGGCTTTACTCACGGCTATCGTCGACCGTATCGCCGCGCTCCGGGCCGCCGATCCCGGCAACACCGCGGCGGTCCCCATCGATCTGGTGACGGCCTCCGGGAGCGGGCTCGATCCCGACATCAGCCCAGCGGCGGCGGAGTATCAGGTGCCGCGGGTAGCCCGGGCGCGGAGCGTGTCCAACGACGCCGTACGTGCTCTCGTCCAGAAGTACACTAGAGGCCGGCAGCTTGGTTTCCTCGGGGAACCGAGAGTGAACGTCCTCGAGCTGAACCTCGCGCTCGACACGCTACACAAATAGTGCCGCCGGCATCCACCAGGGAGGGGGGTCATGCGGGAGCCCGAGCGTCCCGACCCGGATAGCCTTCTGCGACAGCTCCACGAGGAGGAGCGCCGCTCGGGGCGCGGCAAGCTCAAGATCTTCTTCGGCTATGTGGCCGGCGTCGGAAAGACGTACGCCATGCTCGAGGCGGCCCAGCGACAGGCCGCGGCGGGGGTCGATCTGGTGGTGGGCTACGTCGAGACGCACGACCGGCCCGAGACCAACGCCCTCTTGGAGGGCTTGGAGGATCTTCCCGTCCTGGAGATCGACCATCGCAGCATCACCCTTCGCGAACTCAATCTCGATGCCGCCCTCGCTCGGCACCCCGAAATCGTCCTCGTTGACGAATTGGCCCATACGAACGCGCCCGGGCTCCGCCACCCCAAGCGCTGGCAGGACGTGGAGGAGCTGCTCACCGCCGGGATAAGCGTCTATGCGACCCTCAACGTCCAGCACCTCGAGAGCCTCAACGACGTCGTCCGCGAGACCACCGGCATCCAGGTCAGAGAAACCGTCCCGGACAGCATCTTCGACGAGGCCGATTCTGTCGAGATCGTCGACCTACCGCCCGGAGAGCTTCGCGAGCGCCTACGCCAAGGCAAGGTCTACCTGCCCGCGCAGGCCGCCCAGGCGATGGAGGGCTTCTTCAAAGGACCGAACCTCGGAGCCCTCAGAGAGATCGCCCTCCGGCGCACAGCCGATCGAACCCACGTACATTTGGAGACGGCGCGCCTTACCGCTGGAGATCGACAGCAGACCTGGCGCATCTCCGAGACGCTGCTGGTGTGCATCGGGCCCAGCCCCACATCGGCCAAGGTCATCCGAGTGTCCAAACGGATGGCCGCTTCGATCAGCGCCCGCTGGATCGCCGCGAGCGTAGAGACCAACCGCACCCGGAGCCTGGGCGAGGCGCAGCGGATCACACTAATGGCGAACATCCGACTGGCAGAGCAGCTCGGCGCCGAAACGGTGGCGCTGACCGGCGACGACGCCGCCGGGGAGATCCTCGACTACGCCCGCTCTCAGAACGTCACCCGGATAGTCATCGGCAAATCTCGAGAGCTTCGCTGGCGGAGCATCATAAGGCCGACCATCGTCGATCAGTTGCTGAGACGAAGCGGCGAGATGGACATCTATGTCATCCAGGGCCTAGCCGAGGTCGCCGCTTCCCCCAGGCCCCTCGCCCGCCCGAGCCCGGCGTGGCGGCCCTACGCCGCAGCCCTGGGCCTCGTTTTCCTGGCCGGTGTCGTAGCCCTCCTGCTGCACTTGGGAGGCTTGTCGGAGGCGAACAAAGCGGTCGTCTTCCTGCCCGCGGTGGTCCTGGCGGCGGTCTGGTGGGGCCTATGGCCTGGGATCCTCGCCGCGGTCGCCTCGGTCCTGGCCTTCGACTTCTTCTTCGTCCCGCCTTACTACACGTTCGCCGTCCGCGACGTCCAGTATCTGCTCACACTGGTGGTGTTCCTCGCGGTCGCCCTCCTGGTGGGGACCCTCGCGGCCCGGTTGCGCCGCCAGGTGAGGACCTCGCGGGCGCGCGAGCGAAGACTCGACGTCTTGTATAGGTTGAGCCGGGCTCTGTCAGGCGTGTCGGGGTCGCATCAGCTGGCCGTCGCCGCGCAGCGCGAAGTGGCGACGATCTTTGGCGGGGCCGTGAACGTCTATCTGCCGCATGGGTCCCTCCTCGAACCCGTCGTGTCCGGCGACGAGAAGGCCGGCACCGAGCACGAGATCGCCGTGGCCACCTGGTCGTTCGAGCACGGGCAGATGGCCGGCAACGGCACGGACACGCTCCCCGATGCGATCGCCACCTACGTCCCCCTCTCGACCCCCCAGGCGACCGTGGGTGTGCTCGCCGTCAATCCACCCCGAAGCCGCTTCTTGCTGTCTCCCGAGAACCGGCAGTTGCTGGAGACGGTGGCCGGGCTCATCGGGATTGCCATCGAGCGCGATCAGTTGGCCGAGCAGCACCGCTACGCACTGGTGGAAGCCGAGACCGAGAGGACCCGCAGCTCCCTCCTAAGCTCGGTCTCCCACGATCTGCGCACGCCGCTGGCCGTCATAGCAGGTACCACGAGTACGCTTCTCGAGATGGGTGACGCCGCCGATACCGCCACCCGGAACGCCCTCCTCTCGGACATATACGACGAGGCCAACCGTCTGACCCGGTTGGTGGAGAACCTTCTGAGTATGACCCGGCTCGAATCGGGGGCCATCGTCGTGGACAAGGAATGGTTCCCGCTCGACGACGTGGTGGGGTCGACCCTCGTCAGACTGCGCGATGAGACCGCGGGCCGAGAGATCACCAAACGGATCCCTGGCGATCTGCCGCTGGTACCCCTGGACGGGGTGCTGATCGAGCAGGTGCTGTTCAACCTCATCGATAACGCGCTCAAGTATTCGCCGGCGGGCTCCCCTCTCGAGATCTCGGCTCATGTGGACGATCGTAACGTGGCGGTCGAGGTCGCCGACCGGGGCCCGGGGCTGACTGAGGCCGAGCGCGACCAGGTGTTCGAGAAGCTGTACCGGGGTACCGCGTCCAAACACGGCGGGCGGGGAGCCGGTCTCGGCCTGCCGATCGCCCAGGCGATAGTTGAGGCCCATCGGGGGAACGATCTGGGCCCGCAACCGGCCGGGTGGAGGGGCCGTCTTCGCGTTCAGCCTCCCGCTGGACGAGTCAGCGCCCTCTCTCCCCCCAGAAGAAGGAGAGGAAACGGCATGAATCCGGCCGAGCCGATCGTCGGAAGCCCGGGAGCCGCACCATCCTCACTGGCGGCGAGGATCCTGGTGATCGAAGACGACACCCCCATGCGTCACTTTCTCCGCACGGCCCTGTCCAGTCGGGGGTATCGGGTGACCGAGGCCGATACTGGGCAGACGGGTCTGGACGCCATCCTGGCCCTGCCGCCCGATCTGATACTGCTGGACCTAGGCCTCCCCGACATGGACGGGATGACACTCCTCGAGAATGTCAGGGAGTGGTCGCAGGTGCCGGTCATCATCTTGTCGGCCCGCGGGCAGGAGGCCGCCAAAGTGGCGGCACTGGATTCAGGCGCCGACGACTACGTGACCAAACCGTTCGGGATCCCTGAGTTGCTCGCCCGCATCGCCGTGTCTCTCAGGCACGCATCCGCCCTGCGAGAAGCCGGGAGCGAGGAGACCGCCCGTTTCCAGACCGGCGACATCTCGGTCGACCTGGCCAGGCGGACGGTGACGGTCAAGGGCCACGTGGTCCATCTGACGCCCATCGAATACCGCCTGCTGGCCGTCTTCGTCCGCCACGCCGGCAAGGTGCTCACTCACGGATTCCTGCTCCGCGAGGTCTGGGGCCTCAGCAGCAGCGCGCAGTCCCACTACCTGCGGATCTACGTAGCCAGTCTGAGGAAGAAGCTCGAGGACGACCCGGCGGACCCGCGATACCTGGTGACCGAGCAGGGAGTGGGCTACCGGCTGAACGAGGTGTAGCCCGTCCGGCTGCCACCGCAGGACGCGGCGCAGAAGCCAGACGCCCGCTGCGACGGCCGGCCCTTCAGTCGAGATACCGGACGACCGCCTCCAGAGGGCGCTTGTGAGGGCCCTCGGTGGTCCTCACCGGGTAGCCCAGAGCGACCACGGCCATGAACTCCCCGTCGGTCTCGCCGAGGAACTCGCGCACCTCGCGCTTGATGAGGTACAGGATCCCCAGCCACACCGAGCCTATCCCCAACGCGGTCGCGGCAAGGAGAAGGTTCTCCACGGCGGCGGCCGAGCTCTGGATCTCCATGGTGCGGAAGAAGTCGTGCGCCTTTCCTCGGTCGACCTGGAACAGCTCGTCACCCCGCCGGATCAGTTCGCCCGTGTTCGCCACCCCCACGACCACGGGAGCGCTCACGATGCTCCGCGCCGCCATGCGGAGGAGGGTCGACGAGGGACGGGGGAAATCGCCGGCTCGGTCGGTGATGAGCTCGGCAAGTCCCGCCTTACGCCTTTCCCGCAGCACGATGAAGCGCCAGTTCTGCTGGTTGTGCGCTGAGGGCGCCTGGTTCGCCGCTTCCAGCATGGCCATGAGGTCCTCGTCGCGTACCGGCTGGTCCGTGAACAGCCGTACGCTACGGCGGCGATGGATGGAGCTGATCGTCTCGTTCGATGCCATACCGGCACTATCCCATGACGACCGAGGCGATGAAACCCCTACCACCCCAGTCGGCGCCGCGGAAGGACGCCCGGATACGCGCGTTACTCGTAGTCTCCAGCCTGCAGGCCGATCGCGATGTTGAGGATGGGCCGATCCACCCGGGTGTAGACCAGGGGGCCGTGGGGCACCCCTCCGGGCACGTAGATGGCGGTGGTAGTGGTTCGCCTCCGCGAGAAGCTCCTTATCGAGGTACACCTCGTCGGGGAAGGTGAACCCGGAGACATCGCGGAAGTCGTGATGCGCCATCTCGGTGAGGAACTTGGGTTCCGTCACGATGTACTCGTCCCACCTGCTGCCGGCCATGGCCGCCTCCCAGTGTCGGTGACGGCCACCATGTTGATACACGGCGGATGCCGGTGGCAATTCTACAAAAGTGTGATTACGGTCTGGACGTAGCTCTTCCACTCGGACTCGCAGGACTTCTTGCCCCCGATCCAGACCGCTGTGTCGGGAATGCGCTCGTACTCCGGAGGTAGCACCATACCCCGCAGGAAGTCAGCGGTCTCGCCAGGATCGGACGTGGAGATAAGGGGGTAGCTCCCTTCCTCGTACCAACAGTCGCCGGTGAAGCGATTGTCGGACGACTCGCTTTTGTCGGACTCCACCCGCAGATGACCCTGAAGCATGCAGCGAATACCGGAACCGGGATGCGAATGCAGCCCCGTGCTGCCTCGGTTGTTGTAGATGCAGTCCAAGCGGAAGAGCCACTTGGAGGTGGGCACCAGCTCGAACATGCGGACGCGTCGTGACATACGTGGCCGCGACGCCACCCCATCGCCCCAGGCGACGTTGTTGGGCTCGTCGGTGCGCACCAACTCCCAGCGCCAAATCACGGCGCCGTCCGGCCCGGCCTCCACCGAGGTGACGTCCCTGCAATAGACGGCCGTATCGCGCTCGACCGTCTGGCCATTGATGTTGGGCCTGCCTTTGAGCACGTAGGCGATGCTGTGCTGCGCCTCGAGGTCCTCCTCCGTCACCGAGTCCGGGGCGTAGGAGTCGTGATAGAGCCTCAGCGTGTACACGGGCGATTCACCATCGTTTCAGACGGGCCGTCGGCGCGGACCGGGGCCGAGGATGTGTGTTCTCAGTAGACGCCGTAATCGAGCACTGCCTGAATCATGGCCCGGAGATTCTCGTCGTTGCCCTGGTGCATCACCGCGCCCACGTCAAGGATAAAACCGCCGCCGGGCCCGGCCGTCTCGATCAGATTGCGACAGTACCTGGTCACCTGCTCGGGAGTTCCGGCGTGCAAGAGGGAAAGCGGCACATTCCCCTGGATGCAGGCCACCTTGCCGACGGTCTTCTTCGCACGGGCCATGTCGGTACGATCAAAGTACCATACGGTCTTTGCCCGAGGCAGATCAGCGGCGAGCGTCTCCAGACGCGAGCCATAGGCCCCTTCGGCAAAGAGCACAGGCATGAAGCCCTCGTCGTTGAGGCCATGGATGACCTTGAGCAAAGACGGCCAATAGAAGGTCCGGAACTGGTCGTCGCTCATGAAGCCGTCCGCCCCTTTGTGGAGGGGAATGAAGACGCCGGGGTAGCTGTCGGGGTTCGTCTTCTCCGTGACCCAGCGAACCATCAGGGGGACCAGCCGATCGCAGGCGGCGATGACCTTATCGGGACACCGGAACATATCCATCAGGATCGGCCTTGTCCCGCGGAGGCTATCCCCCAGGTAGTCGAAGGGCGCGAACGTGGCGTTCGGGAAGAAAGGCGGGAAGCCCTCGCTCAGGAGTCGACCTATCACTTGACCCAGCTTGCCGAACCAAGCCTGTGCCTCTCTCCCCGCCGCGAGCAGTCTCTCAAGGCTCGCCTGCACCTCCGGGTCTGCCCAACTGGCAAAAAAGCCCATGGAAGAGATAATCATGGCCGGGTCGAGCACGGTGCCCAGTTTGGAGAAACCCTTGAGACCGGTGGCTATTCGCGGAAGATACGTTCGAAGCAGGTAGTCCGAGGGGTCTGCGATGAACGAGTCGTACTCCTCGGGGAGCATCCACTCCCTGTCATTGAACTGATAGTACGAGTCTTTGGGCACCCCGTACCCGGGCATCAGGAACAGTTCGTATCCGACCGACTGAAAGACCTTCGCGGGAAGCGTGGCAAACAGCGGGGCGACCATGGCGTCAGGCTGAAAGGCCAGGGTGAAATCGATGAATGCTTCCGCAGCGGGACCGAAGTCGTGCATGCCGTCGTACTGGCTCAGCCCGCGGCGATGGGCCGGGTAGCCCTCCGCCGTCGCCAAAGGGACGGGAACACGGTCCGGCACGGTCCGGAGACGCATGGCAGCGGTCAATCGCGTTACCCGCGCCACGTAGGCCTTTTGGGCTTCCTCACTCACGAACGTGCAGCCCGGATCCAGCCAGCTGGCGAAACGCCGGTCCATCTTACCTTCGGCACTCACACTCCGCCTCTCCGCAACCATCCTTAGCTCCCTCCCGCGGGTCTTCTTGGCGATGTCCCGCTGGCGAGTCTAAATACTGAGACCGGCTTCGTACCCTTCTTCCAGAGCCTCCAACGCCGTCCGGACGCCGTTCGCGTCTCCCACGGCTTGCAGGTTGCCAACAAGCCCCTTCAGCTCGGCCACCAAGGCGTTGACGGGCCGCATCCCACCGGCCAGGACCACGCTGTCGAAGGGTCCCAATACCTTATGCTCGCCATCCTTGACGACCTCGATCGAACCGTCTTCCCGGATTCCGGTCACCGTGGAGTCGCAGTAGATATCTACTTCTCTTTCCTTCAGCGACTGGAAGAGGATACGTTTGATCGCCAGCGGTTCTTCGCCGGCCAACTCGCATAGCATCTCGATGATGGTCGGCTTCGTCCCGTGATGCGCCAGGTGGTTCGCGGTCTCGCAGCCAATCATGCCGCCACCGATGACCGCCACCTTCCCGCCGACCGAGACCTTCCCTTCGAGCACATCCTGAGCCGTGGTCACGAACGCTCGGTCAAGCCCGGAGATCGGGATGGCCGCCGGCACGCTGCCCGTGGCCACGATCACGGCGTCGGGCTTCTGCTCTTTGACCATGTCAGCCGTCAGCGGCGCTCTGATGGCCACCTTCACGCCGAGCTTCTGCATCGTGTGGAGCTGCCAGGCGAGGAACGACGAGATCTCGCCTTTGAAGGGCGGAACGGAGGCGAGGTAGAACTGGCCTCCGAGCCGGTCAGTCTTCTCGAACAAGGTCACGTCGTGGCCACGCTGCGCAGCGACGATGGCTGCCTCCATCCCGGCCGGGCCGCCTCCCGCGACAAAGACCTTCTTCTTCTCGGGCGCCGGTGTGATGGCGAACTCGATCTCTCTACCTGTACGCGGGTTCATCGTGCAGCGCACGGGCAGTTGGGCGATCACGCGACTCTCGCACCCCTGCATGCAGCCGGTGCACTGGATGATGTCCTCGAAGCGGCCTTCCCTGGCTTTGTTAGGCAACTCCGGGTCCGCAAGCGAGCCTCGTCCCATGGCCACCCCATCGGCCTTGCCGCTGGCTACCACCGATTCCGCAATGAGGGCATCGTTTATGCGTCCGACCGTGAACACGGGTTTGCTCACGACCTTCTTAACGGCCGCCGCGTGATCGGTCATCCAGCCGTGGCCGGCCGCCGGAGCGGCGACCATGACATGGTGACTCCCATCGGTACCGATGGACACGTCGAAACTGTCCACCCCCGCTTGCTCCAGCATCCAGAGCTGAGCTTTGGTGTCCTCGATGGTCCTGCCGCCGGGCACATATTCGTCCGCGGAGATGCGGAACTGAATGGGAAAGTCATCACCGCATTTCCCGCGGATATCGGCGATGATCGCCAACGGGAGGCGCATGCGGTTATGCAGGCTACCGCCGTATTTGTCGAAACGCTTGTTCGAGTAGGACGACATGAACTGCGCGATCAGGTAGCCGTGCCCGCCGTGCACCTCCACTCCGTCGAAACCGGCCTTCTTCGCCCGCAACGCGCAGTCACCGAACTCCTCAACAATCTGCTCGACCTCGTCGGTGGTCAGCGCGTGAGGCATCTGCCCCGTGAAGGGGCAGGGGAGCGCGGTGGGGGCGACAGAGTCGGCCCCGGTAATGCCGCGCGTGGCCTGCCGCCCGGCGTGATAGATCTGGCAGAAGACAACTGCTCCATGTTTATGCACTCGTTTCGTGAGTTCTGCGTGCCCGGGTATCTGGGCGTCGTCCCACAGGCCGCCGATGCCCACGAAGGCCTTGGCGGCGGGGTCGACAGCGTAGTCCTCGGTGATGATGAGGCCCCATCCGCCCTTCGCCCGGGCCTCGTGATAGGCGATGTAGGTCTCGGTCGCCTGGCCGTCGGTGGTGCAGTAGTTCATAACCATCGGCGAAACCACAAACCGGTTCTTGATGGTCACGTTGCCTATCGTAATAGGCTCGAGCATGTGTCTGAGCTCGATCATCACAGATGGGCGACGACGTCGTTGGTGGCAGTGACGAGGCCGATAGCGGGAAGGATGGACCCGCAGACCACCCTGTGGACCTCGCTATTGCCGTCGGTCGTGGCGTCGACCGGGATGACCAGGCTGTAGAAGCGCTCCGCTAAGGCCCACGCGGCCGTCCCCACCGACATGCCTGTGGCGACCCCGGTCAATATGACAGTCCCGACTCCCTGACTCTTCAGGTATTCGTCCAGACCTGTCCCCTCAAACACGTTGAAGGGCCAGTTGTAGAAGATGCGTTCGCCGAGCGCCGGCTTGAGTTCGTCGATGATCTCGACGTCCCAGGTGCCCATGCGGTTGACCTTCACCTCCTGGCAACCCTGCCAGAAGCCGCCGTAGGCCGGCCACTTGCTGTCTTCCGGCGTGTAGGCGACACAATAGGCCACCGGTAGGCCCTTGGCGCGAAAGGATGCCGCCAGACGCTCGATGTTGCCGATTACTCCCTCTTCATGAGCGGCCTTGCCGTGACCCATCGCTTCCAGTGGACTCGGCGTCTTGATGACCGCGTTTTGCATGTGGACGACGAGCAGGGCCGGCTTGCCAGCTATGGTCCAGTCGCTCACGGTGTCACATCCTCCTTGTGAGATGCCCTCTCCTCAGATGTCGGCATCCAGCAGTTTGGCTGCCAGGTGCCCTTCATGGATGGCGTCGTAGATCTTGCGCGGCCGCACGCAATCGCCGGCCTCTACCACACGGATCTTCGGATATGCTTGAAGGCCTACGATCAGTTCCCGGTTGGGCCGAAAGCCGGCAGCCAGCACCACGGAGTCGACCGGGAACTCGGTTACCGCGCCCAGCTTATCCACGGTCTTGATGCCCGTGCTGGTGACCTCCACCAGCCGCTGGCCGGTGTTGATGCTCACGTCCAGATCGCTGAAGCGCAGTTCGTATACCTGGCGCTCGTCGAAGGTGATGTTGCACATGAACTCGTCGAGCATCTCGATGAAGGTCACCTGCCTGCCGCCTTCCGCTACCACCAAGCCGACCTCGGTGCCGACGATGCCGCCTCCGATCACGGCCACCCGGCCGCCCAGTATCGCCCGGCCGTGCAGGACATCGGCCGCTGTGACCACCTTGGGCTCGTCGATGCCGGGGACATCTTCCAGCCCGAGGGCCGTCGCGCCCGTCGCTACGATCACGGCCCCATACCCGCCGCCCGCGAGGTCGTCGAGTGTGGCTTCTTTCGCGATCACCCTGACCCCGATCTTGTGCACTTGGGTCTTGAAATACTCCATCAGGGGCCTGAGATCCGGAGCCTTGAAATCCGGGATGGAGGCCTCGAGGAGGGCGCCGCCCAACTCCCGCTTCTCGTAGAGGCTGACGTCGTGCCCCTCGAGGGCGCATACGCGGGCCGCCTCCATGCCGGCGGGCCCGCCGCCGACGACCGCGACCCGCATCGGGTGCCGGGCGGGGACGATGGCGAACTCGTCCTCGCGACAAAGCGCGATGTTCACCGTGCAGCCCACCGTGTTGGCGATGTGGTCGCCTCGGGCAAGGCAGCCGTCGTTGCAGCGGATGCAGGGCCTGATGTCCTCGGGACGGCCCTCCTTGGCTTTGAGCGGCCACTGCGGGTCGGCCCAGAGCGGCCTGCCCAGACCGATGAAGTCCCCCTTACCCTCAGCGAGGATGCTCTCGGCGAGATCCGGCAGGTTGATGGACCCCGAGGCAATCATGGGGATCGACACCTGCTTCTTCACCGCTTCCGCCGCCCAGACGTTGTGGGCCAGGGACATGCCCATGGGGCTGACTTCGTGGATAGTGGTGTGATGGTTGCCTCCGGACATGTGGATGGCCACCACGCCGCGGGTCTCCAGACGCTTGGAGAGCTCGATGGTCTCCTCGATGGTGTGGCCGTCGGGCTCGTAGTCGGTTCCGCTCAGGCGCACGCAGACGGGGTAATCCGGACCCACCTGAGCCTTGATCTCCTTGATGATGTCCAGGAGCAGGCGCATACGGTTCTCGAGCGGGCCGCCGTACCAATCTTCGCGCTTGTTGGTATGGGGCGAGAAGAAGTTGGAGATGAGGTAGCCGTGGCAGGCATGGACCTCCACCATGTCGAACCCCGCGGTCTGTGCCCGCTTGGCGGCCTGACCGAAAGCCTTGACCACTCCGCCGATCTCGTCCAGGGTCATTGGAACCGGGATGGGGCAGCCGGCGGCAGTGATCTCCGGCCAGGGGACGTCGGAAGCGGCCTTGGGCTGCTCCAGGATAAAACGCTGCCGCCCGGCGTGGGAGATCTGGATGGCGGCCTTGGCCCCGTTGGCCCTGATCGTGTCGGCCAGGAGGGACAGCCCGGGAATGTGGTCCATGCGGGCGATGCCGAGCTGGCAAGGGGACGCTTGGCTGGCGTCCTCGTCCACCCAGGCGTATTCGACCACGATCAGAGCAGCGCCGCCCTGGGCCACGTCCTTGTAGTACCGGAGCATGCGCCCGGTGATAGAGCCGTCGGGATTGGCCAGCCCAGTGTGCTGCGGCGCCTTGATGATGCGGTTCTTGAGAGCGACGTCCCCGATCCGGCCAGGTTCGAACAGGCGCGGAAAACTGGTTTGCATGAGGCTGTCCTTCCTGATCGCCATCGCGAAGCTTCGCCCTTCTGAAGCCTGGGCTGAAGCCCGGACCCAGCTCTGCCGACGGTCCGTATTGTAAGGAACGGCCGTGGCGCGCGCCAGCGCGCCACGGCTTCCGTATGTGCGGCGCCCTCTAGCCGGCCCAGCTCACAGGCTTGAGCTCGTCCTGCACCGTGACGACCGGTGTGGTGATGTTGCTCACCACCACCAGGTCGAACTGATACTTGCCACCGTTCGAGAGCCGCCACTGGCCCCCGTAGGTGGGAGTGGTGACACAGTTCAGAGTGGGATGCGATGTCCCCCACTGCACCGGGACTGTGAAGTCGATCGGGCCGGCGAGGGAGTCGGCCATCTTGGTCTCCTGCACCCGCTTGATGAACTCTTCTCTGTCATCAATGTTCGTGGTGCGCTTGAAGGTGTCGACGGCCCACTCGAAGACCGCGTAGTGCATCACGCTCTGCTGCCACTGCATGCCCTTGACCTTCTCGAAGTCGTCACACATCTCCTGGCAGGTCGCGCCGGTGAGAGACGACTTGAACGGGAAGGTGGGATGGAACCACTGCACGCCGCAGTGACCGTCAGCGAGCGGCCCGATGGCCTCCATGCTGCTCGGGAACACGGTGGGAATGATGCCCTCCATGATCTTGGGCTTGAAGCCTTGCTGCGCGGACTGCTTGGTGAAGGTGGTCCAGTCCGGGTCGATCATCACGCCTTGGACTATCTCGCACCCTTGTTTCTTGAACTCGGTGATCTGCTTGGTGAAGTCCTCGCTCGGCTGAACGTAGGTGCCGCCGTCCACGAACGTGTAGCCCTTGGCCGGCCAGTCCTTGCTCTCTCCGTATGCGAACCGGTAGGCGTTGCCCGGCCCGCTGTTGGGCCAGACGGCGCCGATCTTCTTGTTGTTCTCGACCTGGCTGAACATGTCCCACTCGACGGTCTGCTGCTCGGTGAGGCCCCAGAAGATGTTGTAGGTCCATTTGAAGGGCTTGTCCGGGGCGCCGCCGCGCTGGAACACGAAGACTTCCACCGGGACGTCGATGGAGAGGCACGGCATGCCGCTGCCCTCGCACATGTCCGCGACCGGCGCCACCGTGTCGCCGGTCGCCGCGGCCATGACCAGGTCGACCTTGGCATTGTTGATGAGGTCGGCAGTGACCTGCGAAGCACGGTTGGTGTCCGACTGGCTGTCGACCACCTGGATCTCGAACGGTGTGGTTCATGCCGTCGCCCAGCACAACGCCGTCGGCGGTGTCCGCTTTCCATTTGCCCACACAGTAGTCGCCGGCCAGACCGAAAGCGGCCAAGGGGCCGGTGAGCGGGTCGACGAACCCGACCTTGACCGGGCGGCCGGTCTCGACACCCGCGGTGGTGGTGGTGGTCTCGGCCGCGGCAGTGGTCGTCGTCGCTGCTGCTGCGGTGGTGGTGGTTGCTGGAGCCGCGGTGGTGGTCGTGGTCTCTTCGCCGCCGCACGCGGCCACGAGTCCCCCGAGACCGGCGCCGGCTCCGACGGTTGCCCCCATGATCCCCGCCATCTTTAGAAACTCACGCCGGCTGACGCTGTTGTTGTGTTCGGTCATCGGTCCCCTCCCACTCATTGGCCGGTGCAGGTGGTTCATTCTATGACTCACCTGCGTTATTATATGAATCACACCGTAGCACCGGCGTGGCGATGGTGTCAACGATTGGACCCCGCGAGACGAAGAATGGGCCGCCCGGCCGAAAGGAGAGGCAGAACCATCGCCAGTCAGCCTGACAGCCACGACGAGATCCCCAGCGGCGCCCCCACACGCACACTGGAGAAGGGGCTGTTCCTGCTCGGCCTCTTCGACGTCGATCATCCCGAGTGGAGCCTGAGGGAGTTGCGAGAGCGGGCCGGTCTGCCAAAAGCCACCACCAGGCGGCTGATGAAGACCCTGGAGGCGGCCGACTGGCTGGCCTACGACCCCGTGTCCGGCAAGTATCATCTGGGCTCCCGAGTGCTCCGCGCCGTCTACCTGGCAATGTCGCACTCGGAACTGGTCCGGACCGCCCATCCCTTTCTCGTCAGGCTGACCGAGGAGACCACCGAGTCGTCCAGCCTCGCTGTGTGGGCCGATCAGGGCGCGCTGATCATCGACACCGTGCCCACTCCCCGCGCGTTCCAGATCGTGACGTTCGCGGGCATGCTGCTTCAGGGCAGCGCCAGCGCCGATGCCCAGATCCTCATAGCTTTCGGCCCCAAGCACGCCGAGGAGACAGTGCTCGCCACCCCCCAGCAGGCGCGCACTCGCTACACGGTCACCGACCCGGCGGTGCTCAGGGAGAGGTTCGTGCAGATCCGGCGCGAAGGCGTGGCCTACGACTGGGGAGAGTGGAACGAGACCGCGCCGGCGGTCGCCGCTCCC
Source organism: uncultured Actinomycetota bacterium (assembly GCA_963843515.1). GTDB lineage: Bacteria > Actinomycetota > Thermoleophilia > RBG-16-64-13 > RBG-16-64-13 > CAIQPS01. The sequence continues at coordinate 63,725 of CAWJKH010000005.1, read as the reverse complement.
GTCTTCGACCAAAACGGGCAGCTGCGAGCCTCGCTTTCCGTGGTGGCACCTCCAGAAAGGTGTAGCGAGGAGCAGATGCAGAGCTACGCGATGGCGGTCAAGCGGACGGCCGCGGAGCTCTCGGTCGCTCTGGGGTATCGGGGGACCTGACCGGCAGAGAAAGCCTGATTCGACGGCCGAGCCGGCGCAGAGCGGCGGCGGCCCCGGCATAGCCACCACTCAGGCTTTGACGGCCTTCCGGGCGAGGCGGTTGGAGACGTACATCACCACTCCCGCCACCACCACGAACAGCGCCACCATCCACCAAGCTGAGCTCCACGATCCGCCCATGGTCTCGGAGTAGATGGCGATGGGCATCGTCGTGGTGTGCCCGGGGAAGTTGCCCGCCACCATGATCGTGGCCCCGAACTCCCCCATGGCCCGGGCGAACGCCAGGGTGGCACCGGCCATGACGCCTCGCGCCGAGAGCGGCAAGACCACGTGGGCGGCCGTGTACAACTCCCCCCGCCCCAGGGTGTACGAGGCGTTCAGAAGGTTCTGGTCGACCGCTTCCATTGCTACCCTGGCGGTCTTCAGCAGGAACGGGAACGACACCACGAACGAGGCGAGCGCCGCCGCCTGCCAGGTGAACACGAGCCCCAACTGTTGACCCGTCACCGCCTCGAATGCGCGGCCGATGACCCCGTTGTTGCCTATGAGCAACAGGAGGATGTAGCCGGTCACCACTGGGGGGAGCACCATGGGCAAGGTCAGAACGAGGTCCAGAAATTCCTTACCCCGAAACTGCTTGCGCGCGAGCACGTATGACAAGGGGACGCCGATGATCAGCGCGAAGACCGTCGAGACCGCGGCTACCTGCAACGAAAGACGGAGCGGGAAGAGAACGCTCATGACCTACCTTGCGACACGGGGGTTCGGCGTTATACCGTCCGCAGTATAAGGCCGGGCGGCAAAGCCTGCAATAAGCAACACGGAGAGAGCGAGTCGACCCGCCGCCCTCTCCTCATGGGGGAGCGGGTGCGGCCTATTGGGCCGGGGCTCGCAGGAAGCCGTACTTCTCCAGGACGGTCTGGCCTCCCGGGCCCGTGACGTAGTCGATGAAGGCTTGGCCGAGGGTCTTGGCCTCACTGGCGCTGACGATGGCGATCGGGTAGGCGACTCTTGAGTACCAGGACGGGTCCGCCGTGGCAATGACTTTGATCTTGTCGCCACCGGCCATGGCCTCGGTGGCGAAGATGATGGCCGCGTCGACTTCCCCGGCAGAGACGTACGCCAGCGCCTGAGACACATTGGTGGCGTAGACGACCTTGGGTTTGACCTGCTCGGAGAGGCCCAACTTGCTCAGAATCTCCTCTGCGGCCACGCCGTGAGGGGCGACCTTCGGGTCGCCGTAGGTGATCTTCTCGACGTCCGCCTTGGTCAGGTCCTGGAAGCTCGTGATGTCCAGGGTCGCGTCGGCCGGCACGACAAGCACGATCTGGTTGCCTGCGAACTCCCGGACTGAGTCGGCATCCACCAAGGCCTGGTCCTGGAGGGCTCTTACCTGCTTCAGGGCCGCCGAGGCGAAGACGTCCAACGGGGCGCCGCCCTCTATTTGCTTCTGCAGTGTGCCCGAGGCGTCAAAATTGAAGTTGGTCTTCGAGCCGTTCGCTGAGTCGAAGGACTTGCCGATCTCGGTGAAGGCGGCTTTGAGACTGGAAGCGGCCGAAACGGTCAACTCCTGAGATCCTGCGGCCACCGAGGTGGACGTGGCCAAAGTGACCGAGGTGGCGGAGCCGGTGGAGGTGCTTGTCGCTGCCTGCGACCCACAGCCTGCAAGGCTTACGACAAGGGAGACGAGCACCAGGATCGCAAGAGCGACGCATATGACGAATCCGCGGGATGGACGATGACGCATGGACTACCTCTTCTCCTTCTCGGTCCGGCCTCCCCCGACCGGAGGGTTATATTGCCAGCAGTATAACGCTCTCCTCGGGCGATGCGCAAGGGCCAGCAGTTGGAGCGGCGCCCGGCCGGAAGGGGCCGACCGCGGGGGCGTGTGCGCCTACGAGCTGATGCCTCTCCAGGAACTCGAGCATCATCGGCGCCGCGCCCACGATCGTATGGCCCGTGCCCGGGAGTAGGCGGACATCAGCATTGGGGAGGACCCGGGTCGCGCGGCCGACCGACTCTGCCGACCGGAAGACGGCGTCGCGTTCACCCGCCAATAGCAGCAGCGGCATCTGCAGGCATCGCAGTTCATCGTCGGCCAGCAGTGGCATCGCATCTACGCGGGGGCAGAAGTGGGCCGCAATAAGTGGCGCCAGATCCACCGCGTCGGGGTGGTCGCCCCAACCACGCCTCACCCGCGCCGACACCCTCCCCGCCCAGGGACCGAACCTCTCCAGCAAGACCATCTTGGCCGCGAAAGAACGCCGGACTTCCGTCACCCCGGCCGGGGCGAGCAGCATCAGCGCCCTCACCCTGTCCGGCCGAGCGGCCGCGAAACGCAGGGCCACATAGCCCCCCTGGGAGAAGCCTCCCAGGATCGCGGCTTCCGCGCCCAACCCGTCGAGCGTGTCGCCTACCCAGTCCGCCACCCCCGGCCCCGTCCACAGGATCCTATCGGGGCAACTCCCCCCTGGCTCTCCGGGGGTGTCGACGGCATACACGCGAAAACGGCGGGCCAGCACCGGCATGTCGTCCGCCCAGGCTAGGGCATTTGCGGTTGCGCCGTGGAAAAGCACCAGCGCCGGGGCCTCCCGGTCACCCGCAGCAAGGGCGAGGGTGCGCCCGTGTCTGGTGTCGATGTGAAGCTGCTCGAAGCAGCCCGGCAGGCCCGCGAGGACGCGGCCATAGGCATCCGCGACCGCCCGCTCGCCGGCGGACGAACGGTAGGTGGGCGTCACGGTGGGCGTCACCGGCCCGCGGTCATGCGCCCGCGCCTCGTCCCCAGGCCGGCGCGTTGGCAGCCACCTGCTTCACCAGGTGGTCCAGCAGGTTCTCCCTGAAGGCCTTCTGCTCCTCGGGGCTCCAGGTGTGAAAGCCCACTCCGCCGGTCTTGAATCCAAGTTCGCCCCGGGCCACCCGCTCTGTGAGCATCGGATAGACCTCGTGAGAATCGGCCAGGTGCGGCCAGAGGTAGCCCTCCACTGCCACGCCCAGGTCCAACCCCACCATGTCCATGTGCTCAAAGGGGGCCATCACCTGGAAGCGCATGCCCGGACCGTACTTGAGCACGAGGTCGACGGTCTCCGGGTCGGCGATGCCCTGCTCCACGATGTACATGGCCTCCCGGTACAGCGCGTGCAGCAGGCGGTTGCCCACGAATCCGGGAGCATCCTTCTTCACGTACACCGGCAGCTTACCGGCCTTGGCCACGAGGCGGGTGGTCCGCCCGACCGTCTCCTCGGTGGTGCTCTCCCCCGGGATGATCTCCACGATGGGCATGAGGTAGGCCGGCGTCCACCAGTGGGCTCCAACCACCCGGCCGGGAAGCGAGCAGGTCTCGGCAATCTCGGTTATCCGGATGACCGAGGTGTTCGTCGCCAGGATGACCTCCGGTCCCACCAGCATCTCCAGTTGCCGGAAGAGGGCCCGTTTGGCCTCGAGGTTCTCGAAGATGCACTCGAGCACGAAATCCGCGCCGTCGAGGGCCTCGGCGAGGCTGGTCGTGGTCGCGATCCGTGCCACCGTTGCGTCCACCTCGTCGAGAGAGCCGAGCCCCCGCTCGGCCAGAAACACCAGATCGTGGCGGATGCGGTCGAGCACGCCTCGGAAGAGTTCATCGTCCAGGCTTTGCAGCCGCACCTCGTAGCCCGCCATGGCGAAGGCCTGGGAGCACGCCTGCCCCATCATGCCGGCGCCGACTACGGCGATGCGTTCCTTGCCCCGCGGGGTCACGGCGCCATCCTCTCAGTCGACTCCCGCCGTTGCGGCCCCCGGCGCGCCGGGGGCCGCACCCCGGCCCTCGCGCCCCGCGTGCACGCAGCGCATGCCCTCGCGCTTGAGGCCCTTGTAGTAACAGCGGTTGTCGGAGCGGCAGAGCGACGGCGTGCGATCGCCGCGTTCCCAGCGGGCGATGAGGTCTGGCTCGTAGATGAGGGGGCGAGACAGCGCGATGCAGTCTGTGTAACCCCCTGACACCAGCCGTTCGGCCTCCGAGAAGGTGCGGATGCCTCCGACCAGCATCACCGGAACACTCACCTTGTGCTTCAGCCTGAGAGCGGCCTGGTCGTAGTAGGCCTCCCGGTCTTCGGGGATGCCAGCGCGGGTGCGGATGGGGCCCAGGTCGCCGGAGAGACTGGTGCCGCCGCTCAGCTCGATGGCGTCCACCCCGGCGTCAGCGAGCAACTCGGCGCTCTCCAGCATGTCGTCCACCGTCAGGCCATCGGGGATGAAGTCTTCGGAGTTCATCTTGATGAGCACGGGGAAGTCCGCTCCCACTGCGGCCCGGACTGCCCGGGCGACCTCCACGGGGAAGCGGGCCCGGCCGGCGACGCTCCCGCCGTACTCGTCCTCTCGCCGGTTGAAGGCGGCCGACAGAAACTCGCCGAGCAGGTAGCCGTGCGCCGCGTGGATCTGGACCGCGTCGCAGCCGGCCTCGCGGGCACGCCCCGCGGCGGCGGCGAAGGCCTCCGTGACGGCAACGATGTCGGCAACGGACATTTCCCGGCCGACGGCCCCGGCATCGGTGAGCCGCACCGAGGGGCCGAGCGGCTGCGCCGGCTCGGCGCCGTCTCCCGCCTGCGGGTCGGCGCTCCCGCTCACGACCGCGCTCGGGCTCGCGGCCGCCGCCCACAGACCCGCGTGGGCGATCTGCAAGGCGAGCCTGCCTCCTGCTTCGTGTACGGCCGCGGCTACGTGTCGCAGCGCGGGGATCATCGCATCGTCGTGGGCCCCGAGTTGCAGGCTGCCAGCCCGGCCTTCAGGACTCACGAAGGCATGGCTGCTGATGATCAGCCCCACCCTCCCCCGGGCGAAGCCAGCGTAGAGTTCGGCAAGTTCCTGGGTGGCCCGGCCCTCGGGATCTGCAAGACCCTCCCAGGTCGCCGAACGCACGAAGCGGTTGGCCAGCAACATCCCGCGGATGGTCACCGGCTCGAACAGCACAGACGTCACGACTCCTCCTTCCGGACGTACCGGATGATGCCGTCGTCGCCCTCCAGGCGCTCCACCTGTCCCCTATCCGCCATATACTCCAGATGGGCGATGGCCTCGTTCATGGCGAGCATGAGCTGCAAAGCGTCCAACTCGCGCTGAAACACGACCTCGAGAAGCTCGGCTGCGGACCGGGGCTCGTCGAGAACCGCGGCGATGGTCCGGCACCGTTGCTCGTGATGCGCCTCCAACTCGGCCACCCGCTCCCGCAACCCCAGGAACGGCACGCCGTGCGAGGGCAGCACCAAGGTGTCGTCGGGCAGTTCCGCGAGCCTGCGCACCGACTTCTGGAACTGCTCCACAGGGTTCCCCGGCAGCCAGGTGGCCGGCGAGCCCACGTGGGTGGAGATGTCGGGAAGAAGCATGTCGCCGGAGATGAGAAAGCCGGCCGCGCCCCGGGTGCGTGCCCCGGCCTCGTCGGCGCCGCCGGCCCCCCCCGCACAGTACAGGCACACATGGTCGGGCGCGTGGCCCTGGCCGAAGATCACCCGGTAGGAGTAGTCACCGATGGTCACGGTGTCGCCCTCCTCCAGGGGAGTGAAGTCCGGCGGTATTCCCGGCTTGAGTTGCTCGAACTCATGTTCGCCCTCGATCAAGGCCCGCTGCGCCTGCGGCGGCAGCCCGTGCTTCGCGAGGCGCGCGGCCGTGGCGACGGCATCGGTGCCTTTCTGGCGGTGCTGGAGCACCAGCCCGGCTTCATGGGCCTGGCTGCTCATGAGGAGCTCCGCCCCGTGCTCAGCGCACAGGCGATCGGCGAGGCCGCTGTGGTCAGGGTGGTGATGAGTGACGAGGATGCGGCGCAAGGGGCGCCGGGGCAGCGTGGCCCGCACCCGGCGCAGCAGATCCTGGGTCTGAGCGTCGGCCAGGCCGGTGTCGATGATCGTGAGGCCCTCCCCGTCCTCCAGCGCCCACACGTTGACGTGGTCGAGCTTGAGGGGTAGGGGCAGCCGCACCCAGTGGATGCCGGGTAGCACCTCCAGCGACTCGCCCGGGGCCGGCGGCTCCGGGAACGGGAAGGTCAGCGCCACGGGACCAGGCGGAGCGGCGGCCCGCAGGCCGGGGCTCTCCGCGTGTAGACCTGCAGATCCGCGATCAGATGGCGACCAGGATGGGCCGGTGGCACCGCAGGCAGCGGTCCGCCTCAGCCTTGCACTGCTCGAGCGTGTAGCCCAATTCGGTGGCCTCGAAGTTGTGCTTGCGGATCTCGGGCTCCACCATGGGCATCTTCTCGCGCAGGCCATAGTCGACGTTCTCCGCCAGCGGCTCCCGGCTGTCCTGAGCACCGAGGTAGACGGCCAACCTTCTGGTCTTGTCTTGCAGGTCTTCCTCCACCGGCTCGCCGCGCAGGTACTTGTCGATGTACTTGGCCGCCGTCTTGCCGGCGTTGATGGCCTCGATGATGGTCCCCCCGCCGCTCACCGCGTCGCCCCCGACGAACACGCCGGGCTTGGTGGTCATGAGCGTATGGGGGTCCACCTCCATGTAGCCCCACTTGTTGAGCTTGATGGCTTCATCGCCCTTGAACGGATCGAAATCGGGCTGCTGACCCACGGCGTAGATGATGCTGGTGGCCGTAAGCACGAACGGCGCCATGTCGGTGGGCACCGGGCGGCGCCGGCCGCTGGCGTCGGGCTCCCCGAGCTCCATCTGCTGGCAGACGAGTCCGTTGACGCTCTCGTCACCGGTACACTCCACCGGAGCGGCCAGATAGAGGAACTCCACTCCCTCTTCCTCGGCCTCCTCGATCTCCCAAGGATTGGCCGGCATCTCGTTGCGGGTGCGGCGGTAGACCACCTGCACCTTCTTGGCACCCAGACGGACGGACGTACGGGCCGCGTCCATGGCGGAGTTGCCGCCACCCAGCACCAGCACGCTGTCGCCGACATCGACCTTTTCGCCCAGCGCCACTCTCCGCAGGAACACGATGGCGTCCATGGCTCCGGGGAGGTTCTCCCCCGGGATGCCCAGCGGCCGCCCGACATGGGCGCCGATGCCGACGAACGTGGCCTCGAACCCCTCCCTCTCCAGGTCGACGAACTGGAGGTCGCGGCCCAGACGGGTGTTGTAGCGGATCTCCACCCCCTGCTGCTGGATGAGCTCCGTCTCCCGGTGGATGACGTGTCGGGGCAGGCGATACTCGGGGATGCCCACGTGCACCATGCCCCCGGGCACGGGCAGGTCCTCGAAGATGGTGGCGGCGTAGCCCCGACGGGCCAGGTAGTAAGCGGCGGAAAGACCAGCCGGGCCGGCCCCGATGACGGCCACCTTCTTGCGAGGCGCGGCGCCTGCCGCGCCTGCCGCGGCGCCCCCGGCGCCCCCGGTTTCGCCGGCGGGTGCGCCGCCGTTGCCGTTGCCGCCCACGCTACCCGGGACGGCCATCGGCGAACCGAGTGGCCAGTGGCCTGGCTGGGACGTCACCAGCTCTGTGATCTCGTGAGGACCGCCATCGATGAATGCCGCTGCGTCGGCCAGAGCACCCCCGACGGCTGTCGCCTCGGGCGCGGCACCGCGGGTGGGATCGGCCAGACAGCCCGACGCGCATTGGTCGCTGGCCAGGTCTTCGGCCCGGTCGGCGCACCAGCGCTTGATGTTGTTGATGGCGATGGGCTGCCCTATGGGCGCCAGGCTGCAGTTGGACTCACATGGATGTGGGCACGTGCGCCCGATGATGGCCGGCAGCGGGTTGTCGCCCTTGACGATCCGGGTGGCCAGATGAGGATGCTCCTCCAGTCCGTGGAAGATATACCAGGGGATGTCGATGGTCGACGGACAGGTGGAGCGGCAGGGCGCCGTCACCCACCCGTGTTTGATGGAGGGCTCGCAGGTATTCCCTCCAGCATGAGCGGCAAAGTGCTCGGGCGCCAAGTCGAGCAAGGCCAGCCATCGGCGGCCCGATTGTGTTGGCGATGCCACACCAGGCCGTGTCGTCGATGGACTCGGCCAGGCGGCGGATGCGGGCCACCGGGTCTTCGCCATCCTTTGTCTCGGCCTTGCCGGCGACAAGGTCGTCGACGAGCTTGATGAGCACATCCACACCGATGCGACAGGGACCGCAGCGGCCGCACGATTCCTGCTGCAGCAGCTTCAAATAGGCCAGGCCCAGCTCCACAGGGCAGGCATCATCGGTGAGGCAGGCGCCTCGCCACGAGACCACGCCCTTGATCCCCTGCATGTCGGGTTCTTGGAGGCGAGTAAGCACTTGCTCGGTAGAGGGGCCGTCATAGCGGTCGGTCAGAGCCACGAGCGGCTCGCGCACGGTCATTTCCGGCGGTTGGGGCATTCTTACCGGTGCCTCCCTTGAGACTGGAAACCAACGGCGCGATGATATCGCATCGCTGCCGCGGACGCCCGAAGGGCCGGGCGGGTCGCACCTGGGCGGAGCGACAGTCCGGCGCGCGCGCGATCGCGAGCGCCGGGCCCCCTACCCGGTCGCCTGGAGGAGCGTCCCCAAGACGTCGAGCGCGTCTATGTTCACCCGAGTGCCACCCCCGGCCGCACCGGCTGACCCGGTCCAACTGATGACGATCACGTGTTGCCCCGCCGTCAGGGCGCCCGTGGACCACACCTTCCTCTGGCGCTGGACGCTGGAGTTGTACAATGCCACGAGGACCGGGGTCCCGCCGTCCACGCTCACGTAGGCTCTGCCCATGGTGACGCCCTTGGTGGCCATCCAGTCGAGTTGGGTGCCATCGAAGCAGATGGTGGCGCTAGCGGACGAGTCGGCGTAGGTGTAGTTGCCACCCGACGCCCCGCTCGCGCTGAAGGGCACCCACACGCCACTGTAGGCGATGCGTCGGTCGGCCTGTTCGTATCGGGTCGGCCCTGAACGAGGAGCCTGGACGACCTCGCCCATCACCTCCAGGGCGTCGATGTTCACCCGGGTGCCGCCCCCGGCCACGCTCGGCCGGCCGGTCCACCGGATCACCAGCTTGTGGGCGCCCGCGCCGAGGGTCCCGGTGGACCACACCTTCTGCTGGCGCAGGACACTGGGCCTGTACAGATCCACGAGAACCGGGGCCGCGTCGTCCAGGCTGACCTCGGCCTTCCCCATGGTGACGCCCTTGGTGGCGATCCAGTCGAGCTGGGTGCCGTCGAAATAGATGGTGGCGCCGGCCTCGGAATCGGCATAGGCATAGGTGCCGGCCGACGAGCCGCTGGCGCTGAAGGTGGTCCACTTGCCGGCGTAGGCGATCTCGCCTCTGGTCTGCTCGTAGCGAACGAGGCCGGGCTCCGGAGGCGGAGCTCCGACGAGGGTCCCGAGGATATCCAAGGCATCGACGCTGATGGTGGTGCCGCCTCCGCTGACGCTCTTGATGCCGGTCCACTCGATCTTGACCGTATGCTCACCTGGGGCCAGTGCGCCGGTCTCCCAGACCGTCTGCTTCCACGTGTCGGTCTTCGCGTAAAGGTCGACGAGCACCGGCTCGTCGGCGTCCAGCGTCACCCGGGCCTTGCCGTAGGAGGGGCCCATCTTGCCCAACCAGGTGAGAGAGGTGCCCGTGAAGGCGGCGGTGACCGAGGCGCCCGTCGCGTTCGCGTAGCGGAAGCTGCCGCCCGAGGCCGAGCTGCTATAGCCCACAGTCCATTTGCCGGTGTAGTTGAGGTTGAGGTCTCCCTGCTGGTAGCGAGAGGCCGGCGGGGTATACTGCCGTACCGCCTGGGCCAGGGCTTCGGCCATCCTCTGCCGCCCCTCTTCGCTGCTGAGAAGAGCCCGGTCGTTCTGGTTGTCCCCCAGTTCGAGAAGCACGCGCACGGGTGCGTTGTTATTGGCCGGATCGAGCAGGAAGACGCCGGTGCGGCCGCTCATGTACCAGTACCTCATCCCCATGGCGGCCGCGACCGAGCGCAGGAGGTTTTCGCCATAATTGCCCGAGTTGTAGTCGCCCGCGTAGTAGTTGCCGAGCACGCCGCTGGCGGCCCCCCCGTTGACGTGGACGGCGATGGAGATCTGGGCGTTGGCGGCGTTCGCCTGGGCCGTCTCCGATCCGAGCGCAGCGTAGTTGTGCGAGGTGAGGCCCATGCCGGTCTCCCAGCACAGGACGTTGGTGAAGTCATCCGCCAGCAGAGCCATCGCCCGCTGAGTGATATCGCCGCAGACCAAGTACTCGTGCCATCCGCTGCCGCCTGTGTCGTTCTGGTGCGACGGGGTCCAGGCGATGATCGTCTCTGAGCCGGCCTGAGCCGGGGAGCCACCAAGCGCTCCCACCAGGATCAGCACCGAGAGAAGACACACGGCCGCGGCCGCCACACCGGCTCCGCGACGCCTGGTGTCCGCGCGCAGGCCAAGGCCGCTCGTTGCAGCCCGGCTCCTCCCAGCAACTCTCAGGTGCATGATCCCCCCGGGAAAATGAATGCGTCTTGTGACTCTTAGTATAAGTCGGCACGAAAGGTTAGACGAGGACTAGGAGACGGGCCCGATTTCGGGAGAAGAATCCGCAGATTGCGGAAAGATCGTGCGCCGAAGGCTCGTAGCCGAGAGGCGCCATGGCCGTATCCCCCGCTTCTCTCCGGCGATACAATCGCAGCACCGGTTAAGAAGGGAGAGCGCATGGAACGGCTGTGGGCACCGTGGCGGCTGCAATACGTGGCCAAGGACAAACCGGAGGGCTGTATCTTCTGCGACAAGCCCCTGGCCGGTGACGACCGCTCCGCCTACATCGTGCACCGGGGCACCCTCGCCTTTGTGATGCTCAACGCCTTCCCTTACAACAACGGCCACATCATGGTGGCGCCGTACGCCCACATCGCCAACCTGGAAGACCTGCCCCCCGAGACGCTCCACGAGATGATGGACCTCGCCCAACTTGCCACCCGCGTGCTCAAAAGCGACCTTGGGCCGGACGGCCTCAACCTGGGCTTCAACCTGGGGGCGGCGGCCGGCGCCGGCATCAAGGACCACCTGCATCTGCATCTGGTCCCGCGCTGGGCGGGCGACACCAACTTCATGCCGGTCATCGGCGATGTGCGGGTCATCCCGGAGTCGCTCGAGCGGAGCTACGACAAGCTGAGTGAGGGGTTCGTGCGGTTGACCTCGTAGCCCGCGCTCAGCGCAGCGTCCCCTTCACGTCGAAGGCGTCGACGCTGATGAATTTGCCGGCCGGGTTCGCCGGGTCCCACCAGATCTTCACCGTGTGCACGCCCGCTGCCAGGGTGCCGGTGTTCCAGACCTTCTGCTGGTAGGACGCGGCGCTCCGCGCCAGGTCGATCCGGACCGCCTTCTTGCCGTCCACCGAGACGTAGGCCTTGCCCAGCGTCCTCCCGGCAGTGGCGATCCAGGCGAGATAGGTACCCTTGAAGGTGACCGTGACCGACGCGCCCTTCTCCGCGGCCCTCTTGTAACCATCGCCGGACGCGGAGTCGGTGGTGAAGATCTCCCACGGACCCCTGTAATCGAGGTGGGAGTCGCCGGCTTCGTAACGGGTCGGCGACCCGGAAACGCCCGCTCCCGTGATGCTCAGGATGAGCGTCGACTTCAGTCCGAGTTTGGCCTTGAAGAGCCGGGCGGAGATGGTGGCCGAGCCGGCCGTACCGGTGAGGCGGATCGCCGTCGCGTGGCTGGCCGAGTCGCTCGTGTCCCGGGCAGCGACCTCCACCTTGGTGATGGTGCCGACGCTGACGACGTTCTTCAGCTTGGCCGTCAGGCCTGCCGGCGAGATGGTGTAGGTCCACGACCAACCCGGACCGGCCATCGTCCAAGGTCTGACCGGCGCCTTGAGGCTCCAGGGATCGGCCTTCGCCACGATATAGGCGGGTGCGCCGCTGTTGGACCAGGCCGTGTCGCTCAAGTAGCCGCCGGAATGGGTGGAGAAGTAGGCCCCGATGGGCCTGCCTTTGTAGGTGAGTATCTGCCCCGCTGTGGCCTCCACCGCCTTCTTGACGCCGGGATGGGCCGCCTCCCAGGCATAGCCGAGGTACACCTGGTCCAAGGTGTTGTCGTAGAGATAGGCGCTGGCGGAATGGTAGACGGCATACGTGCGGGCCGCGATCTGCTGGGCCTTGACGCATTCGAGGGCGTACTGGCTGGGCGACCCGGCATTGGCCCAGCCCGGGTCGATCTCGGCCACACTACGCAGGTAGCGCTCCAGCAGCACCGTGTTGTACAGGCGCAAGGAGCCGTAGCCCCCGTTCTTCTCCAGCCGCATCTTGCCCCAGTATTCGGCCCTGAGGCCCGTGCCCGTGGAACTGGTCGCCTTGAGGGTAACCGCCACTCGACCGGTGTTTGTTGCCGGCCGCACCTCGATCCAGTCGAACGTGCCGGCGGTGCCGCCCACCGTGACCTTGCCTTTGCTGTACGTCGCGGCCACAGTGGTGCCGGCGGCAAGCTTTCGCGTGCTATCGCCGGTGGGACCGTGCATGACCAGGGTCGCCGTCGTGACTGTGGGCTTGAGATCCACTCTGTAGTAGCCGGCACCGGTGCCGCTGCCCCGAGTGATGCGGATCTTGACCAGACGCCCCGGTTCGTCGAGGGAGGTAAGGGCGGTGCCGGGATAGTAGAAGGCCAGGATCTTCTTGTGGCTCACGCCGTGCCTGGCGGCATACCAGGCGCCCCACTGGCTCATCCCCATGGCGTGGCCATATCCCCCGCCTTTGATGACGAGGTCGCCGGTCGAAGCATGGGCCGGGGGAGCGAAAACGAGGCCTGTGAGGACCGCAGCAGCAGCCAATCCCGCCGCCAGGCCGGCCGCCCGGACCACCAACCGGCGCGGGGCAAGCCGCAGCGCCGCCACCCGATGCCGCCAGGGGCTGGTCGAGATATCCACCGCCGTCTTCCTCTTCCGCCGGCGACGGCGCTCCACAGAGGCCGCCGCCGTCCGGTGTCGTTCGTGTGGCGCCTGCCGTGACCGGCAATCGGCGACCACACCCACCAGTCCCCCCTTCGGCAGGGGGGCCGGAAGTCGTTAGCGGGCCAGGCTACTCAGACGAGAGGCTGAAGCCCAACACGGTCTCTATCGCGGCCTCTGCCTCCGGCACGGCCGGGTCCTGGATGACGCTCATCACCGCCTTAGATGACCACTTCGCAGATCTGGATGACGGGCTGGATATTGGTGAAGTTCGGCACGTCGGCGGAAAACTCCGGATCGTGCGGCGCGACGTACGCCAGGAAGTCGTCCATCGACTCCACGTCGAGACGGGCGATCACCCGGTAGGGCGCATCCGACCCAGGCGCCGCTCCCCCCAAGCCCTGCTCCACCGAACAGCCCTTGAGCGCGTCGCCGCACTTCTCCTTGACCATCTCGATGTGCTTGTTCTGGTAGTAGTCCATGTCGAAGTACGCGTCTTCGGAATTGGGATAGAGGATCGTCAGTCTGATCATCGTGATGACACCTTTCGTTCGTGTTCTGCCGCCCCGTGCCGGCGGAGAAGCCAGCCCCGACGGGAATCATAGACCTCGAGGTCGAACGCGGCCACGCGGTCGGGCCGGCGCGCGGTCTGTCTGCAGGCCTCGTGTCATAATAACCGCTGCAAGTACGCGCAAAACTGGATCGGCGTCCACACGGACGTTGGCGGAGACACCGGTCCGGGCGAGTTGCCCAAGATCCGGGGGCGTGCACCCCAGGGGTGACGTGGGGGTGCGTTCGGAGCGATGACGCGTGTTCAGCGGGATTACACCAAACAAGCCATAACCCTGCGCCCCGAGCTGTCCGAGGTTTCGCGAGGCCGGGCGTTCCTCGTAGAGGAAGCCACCGCCGCCGGTTTTTCCGCGGAGCGCGTCTTCGACATCGCCGTCGCCTGCTCCGAGGCCATGGCCAATGCCATCGAGCATTCACCGGTCAAGGGCGCGGTGCTGGTGCGGGCGCTCCTCTATGCCGACCGGCTCGAGGTGGAGATCGAGGGGCCGGGTGAGTTCCAGGCGCCCGATCGGTTGAAGGAACGGGGCAGCCGGGGTCTGGGACTCCCGCTCATGGCCAAGCTCTCAGACTACCTGGCCCTCTTCTCCGGACCCGACGGCCAAACGTTCGTAAGTCTCACGTTCTATCGCCCAGGGGTCACGCCCAGGCCACGCAGTGCGTTCCCACCGTCCTTTTCGAACCTGTCGCAAGAGAACAAGCTGCTGGACGATGTGCTCAGGCATCTGCCTGACGGCTTCTACGTGCTCGATGACGATTGGCGCTTTTTGTATGTCAACCCGGCGCTCGTCGACCCTCTTCGACTGAGCCCTGAGGACCTGCTGGGTACCGTGATCTGGGAGACCTTCCCTGACTTCGACCCAGCCGCCCGTAGCGCGCTAGAGACTGCCAAGTACGAGGGTTCGGTAGCCCGCGTCGTCGCCAGTAGCGGCGGCCTCTGGCGGGAGTGGACCGCCTTCCCGGTCGAAGAGGGACTCGCCGTCTACTCGCGTGACATCACGGAGCGTAGGCAGGCAGAACAGGCATTGGAGAACCTGCGGTTCGTCCTCTCCGAGGCGCAGCGGATCGCGCACGTGGGCAGCTTCGAATACGTCGCCGAGACCCGGACGACCATCTGGTCGGACGAGGAGTGCCGCATCTACGGGCTGGCGCCGGGATCCCAGTCCCCCCCGTACGACGAGATGCTCGAGAAGTTCATCCATCCGGACGACGCGGCCCTGCTGCACGAGACGTTCAGCCGGGCGATGGAGACCCTCGGCGTCTACGAGCTGGAGCATCGTATCGTGCGGCCGGACGGTACCGAGCGGGTGGTCTACGACCGGGCGCAGCCCTACCTCGACGAGCGGGGCGATCTGATCAGATATGTGGGCGCGACCGTGGACGTTACCGAGCGCAAGCAGGCGGAGGAGGCCCTGCGCGCGAGCGAAGAGCGGTTCCGGCTGGCGCTGAAGAACGCGCCCATTTCGCTCGCGGCCATGGACAGAGACCTCCGATATGTCTGGGCGTACAACCAGCGCACGGCTACGCCGGAGGAAGTGATAGGCAGGACCGACGAGGACCTTTTCCCCCAGGAGGCCAAACGGCTGACGCGGCTGAAACGCCGCCTGATCCGTACCGGGAGAGAGGCTCATGGAGGGATGTGGATCACGCGCCCGGGACGGAGGATGTTCCTCGACCTCCACATGGAGCCGATGCGCGACGAGGCGGGCAGCGTCATAGGGCTGTGGATAACGAGTGTGGATCTCACCGCGCAGAAGCAGGCCGAGGCGAAGCTCTTGGACCTCTCCGAGCAGCGACAGGTGGCACTCGACGCCGCCAGTCTGGGCTGGTGGTATTACGACCCGGTCGTCAACATGTCCACCTGGGACCGACGCTACAAAGAGATATTCGGAGTGCCCGAAGACTCCCGACCGAACGACGAGATCCTCAAGCGAATCCACCCGGAGGACCTTCCCGGGGTGTGGGCACGCGTGGAGGCTGCTCTCGATCCGACAAATCCCCAACCCTACTCGGCCGAGTACCGGATACTCCTGCCGGACGGCTCCCTGCGCTGGATCGAAGCCTACGGCATGGGTACCTTCAAAGGCGAGGGCGCAGCGCGGCAGGCCACGAGCCTGGTGGGTACCGTGGAGGACGTCACCCACCGCAAGAAGGCCGAGGAGGCGCTGGAGTTCCAGGCTGAACTGCTGGCGAACGTCCACGACCCGATGACAGGGACGGACGAGAACTTCATCATCACATACTGGAACGAGGCGGCGGAGCGCCTGTTCGGCTGGACCGCCGAGGAGGTCGTCGGCAGACCCGCCGCCGAGGTCCTGAAGACCCGGCTTCCCGACACCTCCCGTGAGAAGGCGCTGGCCGAGCTCTCTGCCACCGGGCATTTTCGCGGAGACGTCTACTACACCCGGAAGGACGGCACCGAGGTCCCGGCTGAGGTCCGAACGGCGCTCCTCCGACGTGCGGATGGAACGATCACCGGTACCATCAGCGTACAGCGAGACATCACCGAGCGGAAAGCGGCCGAAACCGGTCGCGAGGAGTCGCTGCGCCGAGAACGAGAGCTAGCTGGCAGGCTGGTGGTCGTCAACGCGGAATTGCGGGCGCAAGCGGACGAACTGTCGCGCATCAATTCGGAGCTTCAGGCCCAGACGAAGGAGCTTCGCGTCCAAAGCGACATGCTCGCGGCGAGCGAGGCGCGTTACCGCGGGCTGGTAGAACAGGCCGTTGACGGCATCTTCCTGGCGGACGAGCAGGGGCGCTACCTCGATGCCAATTCCGCAGGTCTGCGGATGCTCGGCTACACTGTGGACGAGATCCATAAGGTGACCCTCCTCGACGTGCTCGTCCCCGACGAGACCGCGCGGCTGCCCGAGCAGATGTCCAGCCTCTCCTCAGGCGCGGTGGTCATCAACGAATGGCAGTTCCGTCGAAAGGACGGGTCGACCTTCACCGGAGAACTGGTAGGGCGGCAGTTGCCCGACGGCCGCCTAATGGGGATCCTACGCGACGTCACCGATAGGAGAAGGGGCGACGAAGCACTACGGGAGAGCGAACGCCGGCTCAAGCGCTCCCAGGAGATCGCGCACCTCGGGAGCTGGGAACTCGACCTGGTAAAGGACGAGCTGAGCTGGTCGGACGAGGTCTACAGGATATTCGGCCTGGAGCCTCAGGAGTTCGGGGCGACCTACGAGGCGTTCCTGGAGCATGTGCATCCGGACGACC
Source organism: uncultured Actinomycetota bacterium (assembly GCA_963843515.1). GTDB lineage: Bacteria > Actinomycetota > Thermoleophilia > RBG-16-64-13 > RBG-16-64-13 > CAIQPS01. The sequence goes on along the minus strand of CAWJKH010000005.1, from coordinate 47,016 downwards.
GACGGAAGGTGGACGAAGCGTACAGCGGTTCGCTGCTCGAGAATCACGACACTTACGAGATCGAGCATCGGGTGGTCCGCAGGGACGGTGGCGAGATCCGATATGTCCATGAGAAATGCCAGCACATCAGGGACCTTGAGGGTCGCGTGATCCGGTCCATAGGCATGGTGCACGATATCACCGACCGTGTGCTGGTCGAGGAGGCGCTCAGGAGCAATCAGGAGCGGACGCGAACGTTCCTCCAAGTCGCGAACGCCATCTCTCAGTGGACCGATCTCAGCAGCGTACTCGAGGCCTCCTTGCAGGCAGTCGTGAAGGCGACGGCACACAAGCGTGCGACCATCGCTCTCTGGGACGGGGAACATCAACAGATGCGGATGCTGGCCAGTTCCGGCGCCGAGCCGATGAGTCTCAGCACCGCCGCGCTCGCAGAATTCTCTCTTCCTTTCCAGGAGGTTATCCACGCCGGCAAGATGGCGGTGGTGGACTATGACAATCTGCCCGAGGAGCAGCGGCGGATGGCCGTCCTCCGTGGCACACGGAACGCTCTCATCGTCCCCTTGATATTCCGCGAGCGGGTCAACGGCGTGGTGTTCGTCGATGATCCGGGCGAGTGGGTCCCGTTCAGCGACGATGAGCGACTGCTGGTCGAAGGGATCGCGGCGCAGGCCGGGGTGGCCATGGAGAACGCGCGACTCTACGACGCTCAGAAGGCCATCGCCGATCAACTCCAGAATGCCATCGTGTCGATGCCGACGGAGGTTCCAGGGGTGGAGTTCAGCCATCTCTACCATTCGGCCACCGAAGAGGCCATAGTGGGTGGCGACTTCTATGATGTGTTCAGTCAGCGTGACGGAACGATCGTCATGCTCGCCGGCGACGTGTCCGGTCACGGCGTGAACGCCGCCCGCGTTGCCACCATGGTCAAGGCGAGCTTGGCCGCCTTCGCTCACAACGGCGGCGGGCCGTCGGCGGTCCTGGAGAACGCGAACCAGCTCCTCCTGCGCAAGGGTCTTCCCGGATTCACAAGCGTGCTGTACGCCGTCTATGATCCGTCGGACGCCGTCTTGAGATACTGCGCCGCCGGCCATCCCAATCTCCTGACGGGCCACCCGGATACGGGCGCGGAGTTCGTCGGGACCAATCACCTGCCACTTGGTGTCTTCCCCGATTGGTCCTGTTCGGCCGACACCCTTCACGTCCGCTCGGGGCAGACGTTGCTCTTCTATACCGACGGCCTGACCGAGGCGCGCGCCGGCGCGACGATGTACGGGGAGGAACGGCTGGCCCATGTCTTCATGGCCAATCTCGACCTCCCTATCAGCGAGTTACCCGAAGCGATCCTGTACGACGTGTTGCGCTACACGAGAGGAAGGCTCAAAGACGACGCCGCCGTGCTGGCCGTCCGGATCCTGCCGTAGCGCCGCTCCCCGCCCGTCGACCAAGATCTAGCGAGGGCGGGTGCCGAAAACCGCGGGGCCCTCAGCAGCTGTAGCTGTGCCGTGGCACCGCTATCGGCGCCTCGCCCTTGACGCTCTCCAGGATCTTCCAGGCCTTGTCCAAGTTCCTGCTCGGTGCCTTCGAGCAGCAGCACCACCGCGCCCTCGCTGCCGCCGATGCCGCCGCTCGCGATGTGACGCGCTTCCACGCCCGCCAGGATGCCAAGCGCCTCGATCTCGGTGACCACCAGGCCGCAGGTGACCGGCACCAGCCACGCCTTCTCCCCCATGCTGCGGTCGAGCGTGCGCTGGCCCCAGCCGTTGGCCGCTTCGATCACATCGGGGATGAGCTTCTCCAGCCCGATGGGCATGATGATGGGCAGGCCACGCACGGCGATGAAGCTGAGAAGCGCGCCGACGGTGCCGCCCTGGGAGTTGCTGGCCAGCACGCCGGCGTTGCCGTACGGGTCGACGGCGTTGCCGCCCTTGATGACCGCGTCACCGACGTCGAAGCGTGTCGAGGAACTTGAGCACGTCCATGGTCACCCGCTCGCCCTTGACCAGGAAGCGGGCCGCCTCGCGGTCGTCCTTGGCGCTGGTGGTGAGCATGCCGTCGGCCACCATGCCGATGCAGTAGCAGTGGGGCTCGAGCTTCTCGCCGGTGAGTTCCTCCAGCACGAACGCGCCGGTGGAGCAGGTGGCTACCAGCAGGTTGCCGCTCTTGTAGGCGTGCTGGACCTCGGGCAGGGAGACGACCGCTTTGGCCAGCAGCCGTTTGGATTCGGACGGGTTCAGCACCGCGGTGGCCTGCTTGATGCGGCCCGTGGTCGTGACATCGTATTCCACTGGATAGAACATCTCGTTCCTCCGCCTTGCTCGACGTGACTCTGCCACTAAGCATACTGTGCCGGACCGTCTAATCGCCACCGCCCCCTCCCGCGTGACAGCGGGCGCAATCCTGCAACTGCGCCAAGGGGGCGCCCTGGTGCTCGGCCATCACACTGTCGGGAGTGTGCGCGTGGCAACCGAGGCACGTGTAAGAGGTGACCGTGGTGGGATGGCAGGTCTTGCAGTTGGGAGTCTGTTCCTCGCTGCCGTGATCGAGCGGGAAGCTATGAGGGAGGCCGAACTCGGCCGGCGTCCAGGAGGTAGCCGAGTGGCAGGAAGCGCACTGCCTGCCCTCTGCGCCGAACCCCTCGGCGTGGAAGGCCGGTTCGGCGTGGCACGACACGCATTCGGCAGAGGTTCCGCGGAACTTTCCATTCGCGTGACACTTGTCGCACGGTATGTCCGCGTGGGCCCCCGCGAGCGGGAACGACGTCTTGGTGTGGTCGAACGTGGCGTCCTGCCAGGAAGTGGCGGTGTGGCACCCGGCGCAGTCCCGGCCGAACTCGCCTTTGTGCGCGTCGTCCTTGGCGTGGCACGAGTAGCAGTCCTGAGGTGTGTTCTCCAGGGCCTCCACGGTGGTCGCATCCTTATGGCACGAGGCGCAGGGAACGTCGGCGTGGGCCCCGGCGAGCGGGAAAGCGATCTTGTTATGGTCAAAGCTCGGCCCATACCGGTCCACACCATCGTGGCAGGGGACGCACTGCGGCCCGAAAGCAGCAATGTGCGCGGCGAGGAAGGTCTGGTCCAGCCTCTGGTGGCAGTTCGCGCACGTCTTCTGGTCGAAAGCCATCGGCCCTTGCTCGTGGCAGTCCGCACATGTAGTCTCGCCGTTATGCGCACGGAGGGAATAGCCGGTAAGGTCGTGCGGGAACGACTCGCTCAAGACCGTCAGTGCGCCTGCAGCACCGTGGTGCTCGGTATGACAGCCGTCGCAGTTCCCGCTCCAGCCGGTGGCAGCCATCTTCCCGTGTAGTCCGCTGCCGTCGCCCATCTCCTGCTGCACATCGCGATGACACCCCGAGCACTTCTCAGCCATTGTCTGCGGCGAAAGGCGGGTGGCGTGACAGGCGGCACAATCGTTGCCGAGAGACGCATGGGTGCTCACCCCTCCGAGGGTCACGAGCGGGCCGCCGGCCTGGGCGTTCAGGGCGCCGGGGCTGAACATGGACGACCCGCCGGACAGACCCCAGGCGACCAGTGCACCCGCGACCAAGACCATCAGCACCACGGCCAGAGGCGTGATCAGGCGACGGCGCTTCATCGATCCTCCCCGCCAGAGGTCACAGCCCTACCCCCTTAGTCGCCCCCGCCTCCTGCGCGATGACAGCTGACGCAGTCCTGCAACTCCGCCAGCGGCGTCCCCTCATGCTGGGCCACCACGTTCTCGGCCGTATGCTCGTGGCAGCCGAGGCACGTGTACTCGGTGAAGGGCCCGGTCCCGGGATGGCAGGTCTCGCAGGTGGGAACGCGCTCTTCGCGGCCGTGGTCGATGGGGAAGGCGGTGTGCGGGAAGACCCTGCCCGCGGCCGTGAGGGCGCCGGTCGGTCCTCCGTGTTCAGTGTGACAGCCATCGCAACGGATATCCCGCTTTCCGCCGGGGGCCAGCCTCCCGTGGAGGCCGGTACCGGCGCTGATCTCCTGCTCGACGTCTTCGTGGCAACCCAGGCAGCGGTCCGCCATAGTCTCGGAGGAGAACGGCGCCGCGTGACAGGCCCGGCAGTCGCCGGCAAGACCGGAATGACTGCTCACATCACCCAGGATGACGGTCCCACCCCCAGAATCCTGGGTCTTGGCCTGCGCGTTCAGGGCGCCGGGGCTGAACATAGACGTCCCGGTGGACAGCCACCAGCCGATCACGCCCGCCACCACGAGGACCAGGAGCACGACGGCAAGGGGGGTCACAAAGCGGCGACGCCCCGTCCCGTAGCGGCGCCCCGACCAACGGCGATGTCCCGGTGCGGGGCCGCTCATGCCTCCCCCCACGCCTCAGTGGAGAAGGGTTGCATAATAGACCGCTCCCACGATATGGACCGCAGCCACGATGAAGAGCGCCAGTGTCAGCGGCACGTGGATCGCGCGCCATGTCGCGAGGGCCCGCCGGGACGCAGGCACTGCGGCAGTCGACGCGGCAGCGGTCTCCGGCGACGCCCCGGGTGCCCAACCGCCCCCGGCCGTCACCGCCCGCGGAACCCGGGTGTACAGGTAGCGACCCACGATGCCGCTCACGGCCACGACCGCCGTCAGCAGACTCAGCACGGCGGCGAGGCCGTGGAACCTCATCGCCGGATGCAGGAGGACCAGGTAAGAGCCCACCAGCCCCGTGAAGATGTGGAAGCGCAGCCAACTCGACACCCTTCCCCAGCGGGCATTCTTGGCCCGCTTCCTCAGCGTGTAAAGGGTCTCGGTCAAGAGCATCAGCACGAACCCCACCACCCCGATGCCGTGCCCCACGAGCTTCGACGCCGAAGGCAGCAGTCCCGCCGCGGCGATGAACGCGGAATACCCGGCGGTCACCACGATGATGGCCGCCAGCGCCCACCACAACTCCTTGTTCCGCCTAAACACGACCGCCCCCGTCCAGCCAGGCTCTCTCGAGCAGGGGGATAAGCTCGGCCCCCGGCTCCATCAGCCGCTCCCGTAGCGGGCCCAGCGGGATTCGCGACGCGATGAGGTCCTGAAGGGGGAACGACGCTTCCTGATCGCCCATCACCACCGCGCCGGTTATGGTCTCGTCCTCCATGACCAGCCGGATGTGGGCGGCCTTCGAATCCGAAACCACGGTGGTCCCTTCGCCCATACGGCGCCAGGTCTCGCTGTCGCCTCGGGCGATGCCTTTGAGGTCGGCGTCCTCCCCGCTGCCCACGCGTCCCATGATGGTCACGCGGTAACCGGCCAGCCGGGTGACGTTGAGAGCCACAGGCTTGCGGTAGACGCCGACGCCCCGACGAACGGCCGCGTTCGACCCCACCGCCATGTTCGTCCCCGCGACCTTCCCCTTCTCGACGGCCGAACTCCACAGCACCTCGACGGTATGACGGCCGGTGACGGGGTCCCAGGTCTCAGCGAGATCGCCGGCGACGAAGATGTCGGGGTCGCTCGTGCGGAGGTGCTCGTCCACCAGCACCCCGCGGGCGCATTGCAGCCCGGCGTCCTCCGCCAGACCCTTGCGGGGAGTCACGCCGATGGCCAAGCCCACGAGCTGACAGCGGATCACCTCGCCTTTGCCGGTCTCCACCCCGGTCACGCGGCCGTCACGTCCCAGGATCCGCCCCAACTCTGTGAAGTAATGCACCTCCACGCCACACCGCCGCAGGCGGTCCTCCACCAGCCGGGACTCCGCCTCGGCCAGCACGTTGCTCCAGTAGCGGTCTTTGCGCACGAGGTAATGGACCTTCACCTTGCGGGACACCAACCCCTCGACGATCTCGAGCGCGGTGATACCACCGCCCACGACCACCGCGGCCTTGGCCTCGCGGCTCCGTTCGATGATGGTCCGGGCGTCGGCCATGTCGTCCAGCTTGACCACACCGTCCAGCCGCACCCCCTCCACCTCGGGAATGACGGCCGTGGAGCCGGTGGCCAGCAGAAGCCGGTCGTACTCCACCGTGCGCCCGTCGTCCAACATCACCCGGTGAGCGGCGGGGTGGACCTCACGAACCGCGCCCAGCATGAAGCCGGCCCCGGTGCCGGCGAGAGCGCCCCTGTCCAGCGGAAAGAGACCGTCTTCGGTGACCTCACCGGCGAGGTAGTAGGCGAGACCGGGCCGGGAGTAGTACGACTCGGGTTCCTGCCCGATTACCAGGATGTCCCCCCACGGGTCGGCGGCGCGAAGAGCTTCGCAGGCCTTCATGGCTGCCGGCCCACTTCCCACGATGACGTAGCGGTGGGACATCTACATCTCCGAAGTGGGCGCCGGGGTCGACTCGACGGTCGACTCCGGGGCGGTGATGGGTCCGAACCGCAGGAGGCCGCGAGGGCACCGCTCCACGCATTCCCCGCAGGTGAGACACCGGCTGTCCTCGACCGGCCGGCCGGACCAGACCCAGTAGCGCACATCGATACCCATGGGGCAGTGGAACGAGCAGATGCCGCACTGCACACACCGGCTCGGTTCTGGCGTCACCCAGGCCTCCGCCAGTGTGCGGTACTTGGTAAGATCGGATCGTAGCCAGCCCCCGTCCATGACGCGACCGAGTCTACCCCACTTGCCGGGGCGGGAAACGCCCCGACGAACGGCAGGGACGTTTGACCGAGCGCTCGACGGGGTAAGAGGCGAGCACCGACCTCGGTCGGTGTCCCTGTCGATACGGACAGGCCCCAGTGGCCGGAGTCGGATGCGCCTCAGACCATTACGTTGGACCATGCTGGTGATCCTCGCGGTGGCCGCCGTGCTTCTGGTGGCGGGCGGGTCCTCTGTGCTCGCGGCCGCCGACACCACGACGACGACCGCGACCACTTGGATTATCAGCTTCACGCCGATAACGGCGGTGCCGTCCGCCACCAATCAGACAGGGGCCACGTCGACGACGTCGACCGTGCCCCAGGCGACGGTCCCGACGACAGTCCAGGCGACGGTCCCGACGACGGTCCCCGCCGAAGATCTGGCCGCGAGCCTGGCGCGAGACCAAATGACCCCCGCCGACAGAGCCGCACTCGATAACCTCATAGCTGTGGCCGAAGCCCAGGAACTGGTGGTCCAGACCAACCAGAACATCGTCGACACGGCCCAGCAGCAACTCACCGCGTTGGCCGAGCCATACCTATCCGGGGAGGCCCCCGGACCCGTCGGAGCCAGGCTAGTGGCCGAGGCCGCGCCCGACCCCGTCCCGGTGTTCCAGGTGAGCGAAGGCTGGATCTTCCCCGTCGCCGGCCGCTACAGCTTCACCGACAGCTTCGGGGCCCCGCGTTACTCCGGCGGCTACCATCCCCATCGCGGCGCCGACATCTTCTGCGCCCGAAACACTCCGATAGTCGCGGTGGTGGCCGGCGTGATCAGCCGCGCCAACCCCTTCGACGTGGGACTGGGAGGAAGGACCATCTGGCTGAGCGGAGAGGACGGCAACGGCTACTACTACGCCCATCTGGAGTCCATCGCCGAGGGGATCCACTCCGGAAGCAGGGTGAAGGCCGGGCAGGTGATCGGGTACGCCGGCAACACCGGGAACGCCCGGACGACGTCGGTGCACCTCCATTTCGAGATCCACCCCGGGGGCGGGGCCGCTATCGACCCGTACCTGGTCCTCAAGGGGGCGGCCACGATCCTGGACCTGACACAGAGCACCACGACCACCACGACAACTGCGACCACATCCACAACGACGACCACGCTCCCCGGGTCGACCACCACCGGGACGGTCCCCGTGGATACAACCACCACGGCTCCCACCGACCCCACGGCGTCTACCGACGCGACGACCTCGTCCACCACCCTGCCGGCCACCGACCCATCGGCCACGACGCTGCCGGCAACTTCTCCAACCACGTCCGCCGCCCCCACGACGAGCAGCAGCGCGGCCCCGACGACGCCCGCAACATGACAGCGCAAGCCTTCAGAGACTTCCTCCGAAAACCCGGGGTGATCCCCGCGGCGGCCCTGATCATCACCCTCGGAGTGGGCGCTTTGGCGCTGCCCGGGTTGAGCGCTCGAGAGGCGGCCCTCGCCTCGACGCCCGTTTCGACGCCAACCTCGGCGCCCACGACCGTCGTGACCCAAGACGCGGCGCCCGCTGCTTCTTCGACGACGGTCAGCATCGCCCCGCGAACGGAGATCGCCGTCACCACGCCCATCGTCTACTTGACGGAGGGCGACGCTCCCACCGCCCGGCCCTCCCTGCCGGCTGCGGACCTCGACTTGGCCGCGCAACAGATGACCGAGGACGACAAGGCGACCTTCGATCAGTTGCGAACGGTGGTCACCGGCCAGCAGGTAGCGCTGAGCAGCGCGCAGGCGAAGCTGGAGGCGACCAGGGCAGAGATAGCGGCCCTCATCGTCAAGTACAGCGCGACGTCCACCGCGCTGGCCGCCACGGCGGCTTCGACCACCGTCACGTCCAACCTGCCCCGGTAGCGACGGCCCCCCGCGCCCTCCGCCTCCAGTCCACCAGCGTCTCTGTTGGACAGCGGCGCTTCGTCATGGGACACTTGCTCTTCACCCAGCATCGCGGTCCGGAGCTCGATGACAAGACGGCTGCTGTTACCACGGTTTTCTATCTCGAGCGCCTGTCTCGTGCTGTTCGTCGCCGTCGCCCTGGGGGCGGCCGGCTGCGGCAAGCAGCCGGAGTCGATAAGTGTCGCGTACTCCCCTTTTGAAACCACAACTCTGGCCTGGATAGCCGAGAATCAACAGTACTTCGAGCAGAACGGCCTCGTTGTCTCCTTTCACGAGTTCAGTACCGGGCCTGCCGCGCTGGATGGAATGCTGAACGGCGATGCGGATATTGTCATTGGATCCGGAGAATTCCCCTTTGCCAACAGAATCCTTCAGGGAAAAGACCCGCGGGTGATCGCGTGCATCGCCAGAAGCGAGCTGATTCGTGTGGTGGCGCGCAGGGACCGCGGAATCAGCGAACCCGTCGACCTGAAGGGCAAACGGATCGGCACCACCAAAGGGACCATGGCCGAGTTCTTCCTGGGACGGTTCCTCCAGCTCCACGGTCTGACCTTGGCCGATGTCGACGTGGTGGACCTACCGAAGCCGGAAGACTGGGTGAACGCCGTTATCCAGGGAGACGTGGACGCGGTGGTGACGGCCGAGCCCTACGCGACCGATGCCGCAGCGGGCCTCGGCGACAATGCCGTGGCGTGGTCTGCGCAGAGTGGCCAGCCGCTCTTCGCGCTGGCCAGCACCACGGATGAGTGGCTGGACGGACATCCGACCGCAGTGCGCAGCTTCTTGAAGTCCCTCGTTGAGGCTGCCGACTTTGCCGTCGCGAATCCCGGGCAGGCTCAGGCCATCGTGCAGGCCCGTTTGGGACTGGACCCTGCGACGATGCCGGCAGTGTGGGCACGGAACCAGTTCTCGATCACGATGGATCAGTCGCTGATAGCAGCCATGGAAGACGAGACCCGGTGGCTCATCAGGAACGGGCTCACCGCACAGACATCGATTCCGGATTTCCTCAGCGCCATCAGAGAGGACGCCCTCAAAGCCGTGAGTCCGGAGGCCGTCGATATCATCCAGTCGCCTTCGCGGTGAAGCTCAAGACCCAGTTCATCATCGGCGCCGCGCTGCTGATCGCGATCCTCGTGGGCATGGCGGTATTCGTGACCGTCACCCGTGTCCAACTCGCGGCGCTGGCGAACCAACACCAGATGGCCGATTCTCTGCAACGGCAGGTCAACGATCTGGCCTATCTTTCGAACAACTACCTGCTGTACCGCGAACCGGAGCAGAAGGCGCGTTGGGACGGTGTGTTTGCCACGTTCGTAGCCAGCCTGGACCGGTTGAGGAGCAGCAATGTGCACGAATCCGCTCTCATCGACACGATAAGGTCCGACTCCGAGCGGCTTCACCAGGTTTTCGAAGAAGTGGCATCGGCCCTCGTCGCATCCGGCCCTGATCCATCGGGGAACGAATCGTTGCTGCAGGTGTCCTGGAGCCGGATGGAGATACAGGACCGGGAGATAGTCTTCAGCGCCTCACGGCTCGAGCGGTCGCTCGAGGCTCGCACCGACAGGGCGAACCTTGTGAGTCAGGCCGCCATCTTGGCCACAATGGTGGTCTTCGGAGTGATCCTGCTCGGGGGCTATTTCTTCACCTATCGCCGGACCGTCTCCGGAATCGCGGCTCTCAGTGTGGGGACGGAGGTGGTGGGGAGCGGAAACCTCGACTATTCGATCCCGGTGGATAGAAAAGACGAGATAGGCCAGCTTTCCCTGGCCTTCAACAGGATGACCGGCGATCTCAAGAGTGTCACCGCCTCCAAGGCCGAACTGGAGAATGAGGTCGCAGAGCGCAAGCAAGCCGAAGCCGAGCGCGAACAGCTGCTCACACAGACCAAGGACCTTGCCGATTCGCTCGCGCTGTCGAATGAACTGCTCCACGCGCAGAACGCTGACTTGCGCGTTGCCGAGGAGGAAACGGCGCGCCTGCTTGCAGAGCGCAGCGACATGTTCCGCCAACTGCAGACGGCTCTGGTGCACGTTCCCAAGGAGCTTCCAGGGATCGCCATCGGACATGTCTACCGGTCGGCCACCAAAGAGGCTGAAGTCGGCGGGGATTTCTACGACGTCTTCGAGGCGATGGACGGTCGGATCGGCGTTCTCATAGGCGATGTGTCCGGTCATGGCATCGAGGCCGCCCGAATCGCCACCTTGGTCAAGGACACGGTGTATGCCTTTGCTTATCAGTCCCGCCGGCCGCATCTCGTGCTATACAAGACCAACCAGGTCCTTCTGCAGAAGGGTCAGCCCGGATTCGTTACCGCCTTCCTAGGCTTCCTAGACCACAACACCGGCGCGCTCAAGTACGCGTCGGCCGGTCACCCGCCGCCTCTCGTTGCGGCGAGCGGAGCGCAGGTCTTCCTGGAATCGAGTGGCCTTCCACTGGGGGTATTCCCTCACGCCTACTATCAGGACCGCGCGACCACACTTGCCCCTGGGTCCATTCTTCTCCTCTACACCGACGGGGTAACCGATGCCCGCCGCGGACAGGACCGGTTCGGTGAGGAGGGTCTGGTCCAGTCGGTCAGCGAGGTGGCCACCCTGGAAGCCAAGACCCTCCCCAGCCTGGTACTCGCGGACGCCCTGCGCTTTTCCGGGCAGAGGCTGGACGATGACGTGGCGCTCTTGGCCGTGGGCTACGGGCCTGCCGACGGGGAGTAACATCCGGGCTACTTCCCTGCCGCCTCCACCCTGAGCAACTCCCTCATCGCCCGCTCGGCCACCTCGAGTTGGTCCTGCGTGGGCTCGGTGGTGGTGAGGGTCTTCTGGATGATGCGCCCCGGCGACATGAGCACCTGCGCGGCCAACGAATCGCCGTGCCGGGTGGCCCAACGCAGGGCCTCGAGCGCGGCCCCCAGACTGAGGGCTCCGGCCACGGCGGAGCCGGCCGGAGTCATACGCCCGACAGCGCCGCGGACGAGGGCGTTCGCCGCGATGGTGGTGAAGAGCAGCGGCCCGACCAGGTTGGTGCCACAGCGGTCGTGCTCCTTGGGGGCCGCGGCCGCGGCAGACCGTCCGACCGGGGCCCCGCCGGCACCGCCGGAGAAGCCGGCCGCCGGGTCCCCGTTGGCGCCATATCGAGTCCCGACCGCTGCCGCCCGCAGTTCGGCCTCCCGCCCGCCGATCACCTTGTGCTCGGCGCCGTGATAGCCGGTGATCGCCGAGTTGCGAAGGGACAGCATGGCGGGCACGAACGCCGCCAGAGCCGCGCCGGTCTCCTGAACGATGGTCGACTTGGGCCCCACCGCCCGCACCGTGGAGGTGGCGACATACCCAGCGGCCAGCGCCGCGACCACCCGGCCTCCCTCCAGGGGCAACTCGGCCTGAGGCAGGCGCACCTTCACCTGGGCCACCACCAGTAGAGTCTCGGCAAAGCGGGCCAGGCCCCGCAGCAAGGGCAGTCCTTGAAAGTCGCTCACCTGGGGCTGTGACGCGGCCCCGCGGCCGGCGGCTCGCGCCGGCCGGCGCCCGGTTTCATCGCCTGCGGCCCCAACTCTGCCCTGCCCCGCCGAGCCCGCCCGCGGCGCGCCGCCACGCCGCCCCGGCCCCGAGGGCAGACGGGGCTTGCGGCCCGAGGCCACGGTGATGGCCCCGTCGGTCTCTCGGATGGCGGCCGCCCAGTAGTCGTCGGACACGAGCACCAGGCCGTTCTTGAGGGCGATGCCGCCCATGCGGGGCATGATCTCGGCGGCGCTACGCCGGCCGCCGGCGTCGCCCGCGGCCCCGCCCGCCCGGGCAGACCCGCCAGGCAGCCCCGCCGCCAAGCGGTCCGCAAGCTTGTCCGCGCCGCTCGTGCCGGCGCCTTCGTTCTCTTCCATCAGTCGCCCCCTGTGTTGTCCAGAACTATCCCGTTGCCCGTCGTTGAGGTGCCGGCGACGCCGCTCTCCCAGTCGGCCGCGCCGGTGCCGGCGGCGGCCAGCTCCGCCTCTTCCACCGCCTCGGCGGCGGCGGCCGCCCACGCGACCGCGTCGGAGCCCGGCGCTCCCGCGCCCCCCATGGTCGAGGCCAGGCCGCTGTAGGCCGCCTCCTGCGCCGCCTGCCGCGCTGTCGTCCGCGTGGCTCCGGCCTCCAAAGCCGCCGTCCGGGCGCTTCGGGCCCGGCTGCCGGCGCTCAATCGATACGGCAGGTAAATGCCCATCCCTATGACGATGGTCGCCGCCCCGGCCACGAAGAAGGCGGGTTTGATGCCGATCTGCGCGCCCACCACTCCCCCCAGCACCAGCCCGGTTGCCACCCCCAGTTGCCCGAAGCCCGCGCGAAGGGTTATCAGCCGGCCCTTGTCCGGGCTCGCGGGTGTCTGTTGATACAACGTCATAGAGGGTACGGAGATACCCACGCTCGCCGCGCCGCCGAGGGCGAGGAGGGCCACCGACAGCCAGAAGAAGGGGCTCGCGCTCACCGCCAGCAGGCACGCTCCCAGCGCCGCCAGCGAGAAGAAGACGTAGACATTCTTATCCCCTTTCAGCCTCATGCGGCTGAGGACGAGGCCCCCCACTATCAGCCCCACTCCCAAGAACACCTCCATAGCCGCGAGCCCCAGCGAGCCCATGTCGAACACCTCCAAGGCCAGCCCGTAGGAGTTGGGCAGGTACATCATCATGGCGCCGGCGGCGAACACCGCCAGCAGCAGGTTGGCGCGCAGAGCGGGATGGCGCCACAGCCCGCCCAGCACCGCCGGCGACTCGGCCACCAACACCCGCACCCGCGGCATCGGGCCGTCATGCGCGGCCCCGCGCGGCAGTCCCAACAACAGCACGCCCGACACCAGGTAACTGATGGCGTCGATGATGAAGGCCAGGGTGTAGCCGGCCATGCTCACTCCCAGCACGGTCACCACCGCGATGGAGGCCACGGCGCCGCCCAGCAGGTAGCCCCCCAGCTCGGCCCCGTCGCGGGCAACCCCCAGGTAGGAGTCGGCCTTCACCAGGTGGTCCCGGTGCACCAGTTCGGAGACGAACTTGATCTGCCCCGGGTTGAACACAGCCGTGAAGATGCCCATGAGCGCGGCGATGACGTACACCAGGCCCACGGCCTCCTGGGCCACTAAGGGCAGGGCGAAGATGAGCACCGCCCGGGCGACGTCGGCCAGCACCATGACGTTGCGGGCGCTGTAGCGGTCGAGGAAGGCGCCGCCGATCCAGGCGGTCACCACCAGAGGCAGCGTGGACGCAGCCAGGATGCCGCCCATGTGCAGCACCGAGCCGGTGATCTGGTAGACCATGATGGCCAGGGCCACCGTCGACATGCTGGTGCCGGCGCTGGAGAGCCCCTGGGCCAGGAGTATGCGCCCGAGAACAGGAAATCTCATGTAGCTACGAGTTCGCGGCAGGCGCAGCTATTCCTGGCTCCTCGTCCACGGGCTCGGCGGGCAACTCCCGCAAGAAGCGGTCGCTGGAGAACTCCAAGTCGAAGTCGGCCAGCTCCCCGCGCTGGTAGGCCTCGTCGTGACTCTCCAACACCTGGAGGAACTGCTCCACGATCGCGGGATCGAACTGCTTGCCGGAGTGCTTGCGCAGCTCGCCCTGGGCCACCTCGGCGGAGAGGGCCTTGCGGTAGGGGCGGTCGCTCACCATGGCGGAGTAGCTGTCGGCCACGCAGATGATGCGGCTGATGAGGGGGATGGCCTCTCCCCGCAGGCCCACGGGATAGCCGGACCCGTCGTAGCGTTCGTGATGGTAGAGGATCACCTCGGCCAGCTCGCCGAACTGGTCGATGGTCTTGAGGATCTTGTGACCGTTCAAGCAGTGCGTCTCGATGAGCGACCACGCCTCGCCATCCACCCGGCCGGGGAAGTTGAGCACCTCGTCGGGCACCCCGATCTTGCCCACGTCGTGCACCAGGCTGGCCAGGTGTGCCACGTTCTGCTCGTGCTTGGAGAGGGCCATGGCCTGAGCGATGTCGGTGGCCCACAAGGCGACGGCGGCCGAGTGGCGGGCGGTGTAGTTGTCCTTGACGTCGAGGGCCGTCACCTGGCTTTTGACCGCCTGCAGGAACAGACGCTCGTTGCGCAGGGCGAGAGCGGCGTTGTGCCGGGACAGCTCGCGCTCGTGGGCGAAGGCGCGGAAGGCATAGATGAGCCCGAGGACAGGAAGCAGACAGAGCATGATGAGCAGGGTGGAGTAGACGGTGGATATCCCGTTCGACTGAAGCACATAGAGCCGATAGATGTAGATAAGCCCCACGCTAATGGCGAGAAAGAACACATGGAACGGTAGGAACGGCCTGACGGCTTCCCGCACTACGGTCATCGTGCCGATACCCCGGCGCAACCAGGAGATTGGGGAGACAATAACAACGTTAAGCAACTGGTAGATAACACCCGCCAAGACGCCAACGGCTGCGACGACAATCCCGGAATCGGCTGCCGTTCCACCGACCCAGTCAAGGACCGACCAATAGCAGAGACCGGTGACTCCCGCAAGCAGCGCAAACATCGACGAGTACCAGACCGAGCGAAGAGGTTCGGATCGTTTGAACAGGAGAACCGGGGATATCGCCCCCGTGAGAAACCCTGCCAGCGGACCAATGAGAGCACCGCTGAGAATAACTGGCAAGAAGCTGGCTGAGATTTCGAGTCCCGGCTTCACCCGAATTGTCTGCTTCTCGGCAAATACGGCTACCGAGACAAAGACAGCCAAGCCAGGCCACGAAGGCGACCAAGGGACTGTCAGCGCTGGGACACGTAACTGAGTATACGCAAGCGTACAACCTAGTATCAGTGCAAGCGCACCGATACCGACTACATAGAGTCTAACCAACACCGGCCGACTCAGTCTTGACGAAGTCCAACCAAGACTTGGGCTATTTCCTGGCTCTCCCCGATTCATTCGAGCGCTTTCGGCGAGTTCAGAATTCGCCTTATAGTTATCGGATCAAGAATACGGGGACATTAGCCAGCGATAGGACTACCAGGCTTTGATTCCCATTTCTCTCTCTCCTCTCGAGAACCCATTTGCACACGATCTTGTGGGCCAGACGCTGAAAAAGAACCACCTCCCGCGACGTGCCTAATCGTCCCATTCACGATCAGGGCACCGGAGTCCTAACACCATCTTCACCCGGCCAGCGAGAAGCTGGCTCCACAAGTCAGTTCATAGCCTAGGAGTACTTTCAAAAGTTGTCAAGAGTCTCTTGTCCCTATTCATAGACAGATAGTACGTCTTCTCTCCGTTTCCATTTCGCCCATTACTGTAATCATATTTCTCTAGTCGCGCTTATTCTTCACTGTGCGCACTTCTTGACGCCCACGTGTAGATTGCTTGCGCAAGCATTGCACAATAAGCTTCACAAGTTCCTCCCAGAGAAAGTGGGCGGGATGCGTTAAGACGAAGTGGTCGAGGCCCTCACCATGTCATCGGGTGAGTTCAGCCCGACGCAACGGCCCGTGCTCGTAATCAGGGGATCTTTGACGGTTAGCGGGCGAAACGGCATTACCGGTTATGGGCAGACATGGTCCACCACCGGGATTGGGGTGCCGATGATCCGCGGGCTCAGCAAGAACCAACTATCCTCTCGGGCTTGTTGTGCGAGACAGGGGAACCAGTGAGAGATGCCGCGGTTGGGCATGGCGGCCACTGTGCAAGCATGGTGCTGGTTCTGACGAAGCTTGTCCCGTGTTAGGTCCCGCTCACCATAGGTAGTATCCTGAAATGTCCTTTGGCGAGTCTGAACACTAGCCTACAGAGACGTCACACCAACAGGCGGGTCAAACTGCACCAGCATTCTCCCATGACCGCACTCCTCACCTACCTGGCCGCAGCCCACTGCACCAACCCTGACGCGGAGGTGAGCGGCTCCGAGCTCCAGGCCCACCTGGGCCTCGATGCCGCCACCGTCAGGGCTCAGGGGGCCGAACTGGCCCGCAAGGGGCTGGTGGAGTGGGACCCACTGCTCTCGAACATCTGGATCCGCATCACCGACAAAGGGCTGGCGGCCGTCGTAGACGCCGGGTCGGAAGCCGATCCGGGATAGCTTTCCTTCTTCCCCCTCTCCGGCGAGCGTCCGCTCATCACCGGGCACCGCGCACGCACGGCCACTGTGGCGTCATGGACTTCATGAGGACGTCGCGGACCGCTGGCAGGTCTCTGGTATTGGTCGCCGTCACCATGGTAGTTCTGGTAACGGTCGGTTTGGTCTCGGCCGGCTCCGCGGCCGGGGCCCAGTTCCCCGGCACGTCCACAACCACAGGCGCGCAGCCGCCCACCACCATCGGGGCCACTCCTCCTACCGCCGCTCCCTCCCCTTCCACCAACGCCCCGGAGGAAGACTGCAAGCAGGATGGCCAGGGTGGCCAGAAGTGCCGCGGCGCTGCCGCCGGGCCCGGCCGACAGTCGGCGGAAGCTCCAGTCGAGCGGCCGTGCCCGCACCGTCCTGGTGCACGTCCCCTCGGGCCACACCGGCGACGTGGCCGTTCCCGTGGTCATCGCTTATCGCGGGTTCGGCAACCACGGGAAGTCGCAGGCGCGCCTATCGGGGATGTCCACGGTCGCGAACCAGAACGGGTTCATCGTCGTCTACCTCGGCGGCGTTCAGCGCGCCTGGAACGACGCCCGAGGCGGCATCACCGGCGAGGACACCACCGTGGACGACTTGACCTTCACCCGGGATCTCATCGCCTATCTGGAGTCCGAGTACGACATCGATGCCGAGCGCGTCTATGCCACCGGGATGTCCAATGGCGGCTTCATGTGTTACCGCGTGGCCCGCGACCTGTCCGACCAGATAGCCGCCATCGCCCGGATCGCGGCCCCGCTGTCACCCGACCTCATCGCCCGCGCCTCTTTCCCGGGGCCCGGCCGGTGATGATCGTCCAGGGCAGGGCCAATCCCCTGGTCCCCTACGCTGGCAGCTCGGTGGCCCCCAGCCGCTTCAACCGCCGGGGAGTGGTGATGTCGGCTCCGGACACAGCCACATTCTTCGCCAAGCTCGATAACTGCTCCATCCCTCGGACCATGGTGCCCATGCCCGACACCAACCCCAACGACGGAGCGAACGCCACCGGCCTCACCTACTCGGGCGGCACGAACGGCGCCGAGGTGGCCCTGATAACCGTGCAGGGCGGTGGACAGCGGCTGGCCGGGAGGCGCCCAGTACCTGCCGGCGCGGGCGGCGGAATGTGTGCCGGGACTTCACGGCCAGCCAGGTGATCTGAAAGTTCTTACCCGCGCACCCGACACGGTAGGGGCTTTCTAGCCTACCAGGTGCAGCTTCTCCTGCTTGAACCGACGCGCGGCCGCCGCCAGGCCGTCGGCGCCGTCGTCCAGCGACAGCGCCAGCACGGCCGCGTCGTCCACGAGGGTCCCCTGCGAAAAGTCCAGCACCTTGTCCAGGATCCGCTGGGGTAGCCGCTCCACCGGTATCCGCGCCCGGCCGAGCAGGGAGATGAGGCGCTCCTCACCGAACTGCTTCCCGTCGCAGCGGGCCTCGACGATGCCGTCGGTGAAGAGCAGGAGCACGTCCCCGGTCCCCAGCTCGGTGGTGTACTGCTTCCACGCGTGCTCGGGGCGAACCCCCAGCGGCGGCGAGCCGGAGCGCAGCGAATCCACCCCACCCCGCGTACGGCGCACCAGCATCTCCGGGTGGCCGGCCGACGAGTAGCGCAGTTCGCCCGTGTCGCCGTCGAGGATGCCCAGGAACAGGGTGACGAAGCCGGGAAGCTCCTTCTCGAGCAGGAGGTCGTTGGACCATTCCATCACCTGGTCGGTGGCCAGCGATTGATGGGCGAAGGCGTGCACCACGTCCCGCACCAGGGTGGCGGTGCGGGCCGCCTTGATGCCGTGCCCGGACACGTCGCCGATCATCACCGCGATCTTGCCGTCCTTGACCTCGAACACGTCGTAGAAATCCCCGCCCACCCGGGCCGCCACGGTGGCCGAGCGGTACAGGTGCCCCAGGCGGAGCCGGCCCACCCGCTCGGGGATGCTGAGCAAGGTCGCCTGCAGGTTCTCGGCGATGGACTTTTGCTCCTCGTAGAGACGGGCGTTCCGCAGCGCCACCGACACCAGCGAACTCACCGCCTGGAACAGGGCGATCTCGTCGGGGCGGAAGGGGCGGACGCCGGGGAAGGTGAGCACCATGGCCCCCAGCACCTGTCCGGCCACCTGCAGCGGCAGGATGATCCAGCGGTCGTCCTGAGCCTTTGCCAGCCTGGTCCTCTCGCGGACGCCGGCGGAGTCCCGCCCGTCTTCGTGCGTCAGATAGGGCAGGCGCCGAATGAGCGCGTAGCCCATGTTCGTGCTGTCGTCCATCTGGAAACGGGCCAGCTGGGCCTGCATCTTGCGGGGATAGCCCAGGAACGCCAGGTGTTCCAGAGTGCGGCCGTCCGGGGCCAGAGCGTAGAAACTGCCCACGTGCGGCTGCAGCTTGGCCGCCAGGGCTTGGAGCACTGAGACGGCGACGTCCTTCACGTTGAGGGAGCGCGCGAGCACCCCGGCCACGTCGGAGAGCAGCTCCACCCGGGCGAGTTCCCGCTGCAGGGAGGCAAACGCCGTGGCGTTCTCGATGGCCAGCGACATGGAGTTGGCGGTCCGGCGCACGAAGTCCACCTCGGCCGGACTGAAAGGGCTCTCGGGCTGGTTGCGATTTGCGTACAGGGCGCCGACCACCTCCCCTTTGGCTATCAGCGGCGCCACCACCACCGACCGAACCTTGTAGCGCCGCACGGCCTCGTAAGTCACCCGGGAATCGGCCGCGGCGTCCTGGACCACCACCGGCTCCCGCAAACGGGCCATGAGCGCCGCAATCGGGGCCGAGTCGTCCTCCATGCGCGCGCCCAACACGGCCGGGCCCATGCCGTCGGCGAAGCGGGTGACCCACGACCCGTCGTCGCGCATGGCGATGGAGCCGCTGCTGGCGTCCACGCTCCGGCCCATCTCCTCGAGGGCGGCCTGCAGCATCTCCTCGTAGGGCAGGGTGGATGAGGTGATGTCGTTGATGCGGTTCGAGGCCGCGGCCAGCCGGGCCCGCTCGCGCTCCGCCAGGCGTGACTCCCGCTCCCGGGTGACGTCGCGCGCTATCTGGGCCGCGCCCACGATCTGCCCGTCGGCGTTGCGGATGGGGTTCACCCTCAGCTCGTAGTACCGGCGGGACCGTTCCGGATCGCCGAACGCCTGAGTGGCCAGCACGGTCTCGCCCTCCAGGGCTCTGGTGAAGTAGTCCCGTGCCGCCAACCGGTCCTCGGGCAGTCCGGAGAGGAGCTCCACCATGCTGTCGCCCAGGGCCACCTCCCCCCCGAAGATGGCCCGTATCTCGGCTCGGTAGGCCTGATTGAGGGCGACGTACTTGAGATCGGTGTCCACCGCGGCGATCGGGTCGGGGGTGCCCTCCACGATGCCGGCGATCAGATCCATGGAGGCCTGAAGCTGCGCCCGTTCTTCGGCCAGCTCGGTCTGCAGGCCCTCCCGCTCGAGCTCCGACCGCCGCCGCCGGGTGATGTCGGACATCACACCCAGGACGTCGTAGGGCGGGGCGGCCTGTCGGTCGGTGAGGGGCCGGACCTCCCACCGCCAGTAGGTGGCCCCCCGTTCGAAGCCGGTGAGCTCGCACTCCTCCAGGGTGGCGGAGGTCCCGTCTTCGGAGGCGGCCTGCAGGTGTTCGGCCAGGCCGCACTGGTGGGCGCCGGGAACCACATCGGTGTACTTCAAGCCCGCCACATCGGAGTTGCGGTGCCGCTCGTCGAGGAAGCTGCGGAAAGCCGGATTGGCCCAACGGAAACGTAGGTCGGGGTCCAGCACGTAGATGCCCACCGGGGCGTTCTCGGTGATGCCCAGTATGACCTGGGTGCTTTCCATCAACTCCCGGATTGTGGGCGGAAGCGGCGGCTCATCGTCGCGGCGCCCGACCCCCGGCAGATAGAAGGTGAGCCCCACCAGGGTCCCGCCGCGCGGAGTGGAGTAGAGCGCAAGGTGGTCCGAAAGGCGGGCCATGAGGGGCAGGCCCAGACCGCGGCTGCCGTGGTCCTTCAACCGGTCGGGCGTCTGGAACTCACCCGGCCCCTCCACCTGCACCTCGAGCCGGTCCGCGTGCACCGAGGCCTTCACCAGCACCTGGCCCTTGACCGGGGCGTGCTCGATGGCGTTGGCCACCGCCTCCGAGCAGGCCACCTGGATCTCGAACGCCCGCTCGTCGGTGAAGCCGGCGTCGGCGGCGAGTTGGGCCACGAACGTCCGGGCCCGCTTCGCCTCGGCCAAATCGGGAGCAAGGGTGATCGACCGCGTGCCGCGGGTTGCGAAGACTCCGGTCGAGACTTTGTCGTTATCGGGCGAGGGCATGCAGAAGTCTGGTCCCTTTCCCCAGCATCCAACGATTGTCGATTCATACCCCAGACCGGCCCGGATGTAAACCGGCGGCGCGAGACGCCTGCCGGCGGCACGGGGTGCCGGCGCCGGCAGGCGGCCGCCCGAAAGTCCGGCGCCGCCAGACGCAAGGCCCAGAAAGGGGTAAGGCCCCGACTGAGGTACTAGCCGGGGCCTTTTCTCTCGAGGGGGTGCTCTGAGAGGAGGGGGTAGCGTCAGGTTACCCCAAGCGGCATAAGAAACTCGTAAAGTGCCTCACCCCTCTTTGGGCGGATCCCCGTCGTAGCCGCCGGACGGGCTGAGGAAGATCTCCCCCGGCTTGCCCGGCAGCGGCGTCAGCCAGTCGGGGCTGCTGTGGGGGAACAGCAGGCGCGCCTGCCAGTGGATGGCGAAGTCCTCGGCCTTCACGTCGGGGTAGAACCTGGTCATCCGTTCCACCATCTCGGCGCCGGTCTTGGCGGTGTGGTAGACCTCGTCGTAGTTGTCCAGATAGTCGATGGACCACCTGACGCAGTCGGTATAGGAGCGCGCCGGTGTCTTCCTGCACTTCTTCGAGGATCTTGATCTTGGCGTCGTCGCAGTGGCCGGGGATGACGATGCGCGGGTCGAAGTCCAGCATGCCGGCGATGTCCTTGCGCCACTTCTTGCGGCGCTCCACGTTGCTCTCGATGGGCCACAGGTGGCAGTCGTGGAAGGCCACGTCGGTCGCGCACACCACCTTGAGCGAGGGGATCCACACGATGGAGTTGTCGATGCTGTCGCCTTCGCAGGTCGTCGTAGAAGAGGATCTCCTCCCCTTCCAGCTCCAGGCGAGGCTCGTGCATGGGCATGGGGATGTACGTCTTGGGCCGGGATGTCGGGGCCGAAGCGGTCGATGGCCCACATGTCCACCTTGTCGCTGGAGGTGAAGACGATGTCCTTCACCGCCGTCGGCAGCCCCACGACCTTGGCGTGCTGGGAAGGCGGCCTTGAGCACCTCCACCCCGAAGTGATGGTCCGGGTGGAAGTGGGACACGTAGATGTGGGTGAGGTTCTTGCGCGATGAGGATCATCTCGGCCGCCATCTTGTGGCTGTCGCTGAGGCACTGCGACGCGTCGATGAGGATGGCGTCCTTCTCCCCGTAGATGAAGGTGGAGTTGCTGTTGAACCCCAGGTAGCTGTGCAGGAACACCTTGTATTTGAGCGCCACGTTGTCCCCCCGTGTGTACGTCCGCGGACCGGCTCGTACACGTTTACCACACCCCGTCGGCCTACGTGGGGACTGTCGCCTCTTCCATCTCGGGTCGGCAGCCGCTGATGGCGTCGGTGAGCGCCACCGCCAGCACGGCGATGTCGTCCTTCAACGCGCCCCCGGAAAAGGCCAGGACTTCGTCCAGGACGTGGTCGGGCAGTTCCTCCACGGGCACGTGGGCCCGTCGGACGACGCTCTCCAGGCGCTCCTCCCCAAAGAGATCCCCTCCGTTGCGAGCCTCGGTCACGCCGTCGGTATAGAGGAGAAGCCGGTCTCCGGGGTTGAGATCCACCTCCGAAGGCGGCCATTCCTTGTTCGCGAACACACCTAGAGGCACCGAGCGGGATCGCAGCCTCTCCATCTCCCCCGAGGCCCTCTGCAACAGCACCTCGGGGTGACCCGCCGAGGCGTAGCGCAGGCAGCCGGTGCCGTCCGCCAGGATGCCCAGGAAAGCCGTGACGAACCCGTTCAAGTCCTTCTCGATGAGCAGGCGGTTGGTGTGAGCCAGCACTTCTGCCGGCTTGAGGGTCTGGTGGGTGAAGGCATGGACCACGTCCCGTACCAGGGTGGCCATGCGGGCGGCCTCGATGCCGTGTCCGGAGACATCGCCGATGAGCACGGCCACACTGCCGTCCTTGAGCTTGAACACGTCGTAGAAGTCCCCGCCCACCCGGGCGGCTTCGGTGGCCGACCGATAGAGGTGTCCCACCCTGAGGGGCCCGAGTTCCGAAGGGATGCTGATGAGAGCCTGTTGCAGGCGCTCGGCGATATCGAGTTGCTGTTCGTAGAGGCGCTCGTTCTCGGCCGCCAGAGTCCGGTACCGGTGCTCGCTGGTCTCGAGTCGCTTGACCATGGTGTCCCGGTCTTTGATCGTCTGCGAGAGGATCTCCTCGCGGGCGGCAGCCCGGCGCCGCACGTAGTCCCCCGCCATGCCGGCCAGCCAGGCCGCCGCCGTCCACAGGGCGATGGAGATGACGATGGCCGGCCAGAAGACGGCGCTCCCGAAGTTGGTGAGAAAGGCGAGGTAGGCCACTCCGCCGACCAGCGCGACGATCACTCCGGAAAGCGGCCCGGCGGTGACCGCGGCAAGAACCGCGATGAGCGCCGCGGCCGCCCCGGGAATGCCCAGGTAGTGCGCGGGCGAGTCGAACTGGCTGATGCCGATGAAGAGCGCCACCTCCACGGCCGCCGCCGCCAGCGTGACCCAGGGCGCTCCCTTGCGCTCGAGCATCTGCTCCTCGAGCCACCCGACGGCCCGGCCCCGCCTGGAGCGCGGGTGCACCCGGTCGGTCACGTCCTGCAGGGAGAAGACCAGGGCCTCCACCTCGCCGGAGTCGTCCAGCAAGGGGGTAAGGCTCCAATCCCAGTAGCTGATCCCCCATTCTGGGTGGTCGGGGAACTCGAAAGCCCGGGCTTCGATGCTGATGGGCTGCTTGCTACGCCGGACCTCTTCGAAGATGGTCCGGGCGTCGGACGGGTAGAACTCGAAGTGGTTGTGGCCGGGAAAGTCCTCCACGTTCCTCTGCCAGGCCTTGGCGTAGGCCTCGTTCACCCGGATGAAGTTGAAATCCCGGTCGAGGAGCACCAGGGGGGTGGCGGAGCGCTCGAAGAAGGCGTCCAGATACCTGGTATGCCCGTCTTGCGTGCTCGTCGGTTCTCCGGGACTATCGGCCATTCACGTAATGTATCAGTTTCTCCTGCAATTCAGGGCAGGAGGGTCCCCTGGACAGGGCCCGTCCCCGAGCGCCCACCGGCGGCGCCGGGCATCAGCGAGAGGGCGAGCACTGCGATGTCGTCCTTCAGGTCGCCTCCGGAGAAGGCCAGCACCTGGTCGAGCACTACGTGAGGAAGCCTCTCGGCGGAGACGCGACGACGCTTGAGGATGGTCGCCAGCCGTTTCTCTCCGAAGTACTCCCCTTTGCGGCGGGCTTCGATGACGCCATCGGTGTAGAGCAGGAGCAGGTCGCCGGGCTGCAGAGTCACGGCGCCGGGCTTCCAGGTGGCCTCCGGATGCACGCCCAGGGGCGACGACCCCGCCCCCAGGTACTGGATCTCCCCACTCACCCGGCGCAGGAGCGCCTCGGGGTGCCCGGCAGACGCGTGACGGAACTCGCCCGTGTCGCTGTCGAGGATGCCCAGGAACAGGGTGACGAACCCGGGCAGTTGCCTCTCCACCAGCAGCGAGTTGGTGCGGCGGAGCACCTCGTGGGGCCGGATGGTCTGATGAGTGAAGGCCTGCACCACGTCCTTGACCATGGTGGCGGTGCGGGCAGCCTGGATGCCGTGGCCGGCCACGTCGCCCACGAGCACGCAGATCATCCCCCCCTTGGTCTCGAATACGTCGTAGAAGTCACCACCCACCCGGGCCGCCTCCGTGGCCGACCGGTACAGGTGGCCCAGCCGCACGTGCCCGATCTGCGAAGGGATGCTGAGAAGGGCGAACTGGAGGTTCTCCGCGATGTCGAGCTGCTGACGGTACAGGCGCTCGTTCTCCTCCGCCAGCGCCCGGTACTTCTCCTCGCTCTCCCGTAGCGCCTCTTCGGCCTGAGATCGCTCGGTGACGTCCCGGCTGAACATCGCGTACCCGCCGTGGAACGGGATGACCGAGACCTCGGAGTACCGGTCGGCATAGGGATGGCGCAGCTTGCGGCTGACCTCGGCCCGCCTGGAGCGTGCCTGGACGAAGACATCGGCCAGCGGGCCCATCGCAGGTCCGGCCGTCGACATGCGATACCCGAGAAGAGTCTCCTTTGTCTCCCCGCTCTGCGCGACCATAGCGTCGTTGAGATACACGCAGCGCAGGTCCTCGTCGAACATGGCGAAACCTTCGGGCATGGCTTCGAACACTGCTTCCAGCCGGTCGCTCGTCTCGAAGAGCTCCAGCAGGCCGGGGGGCAGCGGCGACCCGGGGTGGGGCCGCTCGTAGCCCTCGCGATAGAAGGTCAGGGCGACGAGCGTGCCGCCGTCTGGAGCCGAAAAGAGAGCCAAGTGATCGGAGAGCTTGGCCATGAGGGGCAGCCCCAATCCCCGGGTGACCACTCTACTGGAGCAGTCCGGCGTTTGGAACTCCCCGGGGCCTTTGATCTCCAGCTCGAGCCTGTCGGAGTATAGGGCGGTCTTGATCTCTACCCGGCCCTTGACCGGAGCGTGTTCGATCGCGTTGGCCGCTGCTTCGGAGGCGAGCAGGGTGACGTCGAACGAGCGCTCTTCGTTGAAATCGGCCTCCCTCGAGACCTCGGCCACGAACTCCCGTGCGCGGCACAGCTCGGCGAGGTCGGGGGCCAGCACCAGCGACCGTGTCAGGGGGCTCCTGCCGGCTTCAACCATGGGAGTCGGTCGGGGTGGACAGGTCATCGAAGAGGCGGAAGCGCGGGTCGGACGTGAGCCCGACGATCTCGAAGACCCGGCGCAGGTTGCGGTTGGGTCCAAGCACGCC
This sequence comes from uncultured Actinomycetota bacterium, assembly GCA_963843515.1. Lineage (GTDB taxonomy): Bacteria > Actinomycetota > Thermoleophilia > RBG-16-64-13 > RBG-16-64-13 > CAIQPS01. The sequence goes on along the minus strand of CAWJKH010000005.1, from coordinate 21,566 downwards.
CAGCCACGCATCACCATCGAACTGCCGTACCGCCTGCAGGAGCACGTTCAGCCCCCCGCTGTCCATAAACGGGCACGCACTCAGATCGAGAAGGACTGGCGACCGGTAGCCGGCCGAGCGGGCCTCGACGGCCGCCTGCAGCGTGGGCGCGCCGGCCATGTCGACGTCGCCGTCCACATGGAGGACGGGGATGCTGTCGTGTGAGGAGAACGAAAGATCCATGCGACCCCTTTCTGCGCTACGGCATACCGCCAGTCTGCGTCGCCCGCGGCCATCCGTCAAGCGCGGGGCTTCTTGGGCTTGGGCAGCTTGGCAGGCATGGCGGCAACGAATTCCACCGAGCGACGCATCCATTCGTCCATGGCTGCCGGGTCGCTCCAGACCGCCTCGGGCATGGCCACATACTCCTTCATCGGCCGGCCGGCCATGGGTTCGAACGGCTTCGCGCCCAGCCCGGAGTGCAGCTCTTCGCGCTGCTCCGGAGGGAGACGCAGGAAGAGTTGCTGCCCGTACACCCCGGCGAACATGTTGCCGTTGATGTAGAAGGCCGGGCAGCCGAACATCTTCCGGCGCTCGATGACGGCGAAAGGCTCGGTGGCCTCGTCGAGGATCCGGCTGAGCTCGGGCGAAGGCTTCTCCCAGTCCAAACTGTCCCTCCGATCCCACCTGCGGCGGGCGGCCCCGCGGTCCACCCGCCCGCACGTCTCAAGCCGCCTCTCGATTCTACCGATATTACCGGGCAGGAAGTGAGAACGCTCGGCCGCCACTCTGCGACTTTCGTAGTATCGACCCTCGGCCGGAGCCTCGCTAACCTCTTGACCGTGAGGGCAAAGCCCCCGGAGGTACGCGGTGATCGATGTGATCGAGCGGAGTCTGACGAAACGGCGTCTGCTGAAACAGGGGATTCTGGCGGTGGGCGCAGCGGCGCTCATCTTCGGCATCCTGGCCGCCGGGTCCCCTCCGGCCGCCCTCGCTGCCGATGCCTTTCAGGTTCGCCTCGTGGCGACCCCGGTCAAGAACACCACCCCGTCCTTCATCACCGCCACGGGCAACTATCTGCCTTGGTCCGGATCGTACAAGGGTATCTCCAAGATGTACATGTACGATCTCTCGAGCGGCCGGAACGTCTACATCGACCCGGGGCCGGCCGGCTCGTACTATCGGCCCGCCGCCGAAGACGACGATGTGGTGTTCCAGGGAGCTACGACCGGCGGCTACGACGACATCTACCTGTACGATCGCGGCACGGGCCGGCGGGAAGTCATCAGCCTCCTGGGTCTGGATGGCGACCGCAACGACTGGAACCCACGCATCCAGGGCGGCCGGGTGGTATGGGAGAAAGACACCGCCGATCCCGCGACCGGGTCGGGCATCTACCTGTACGACATCAGCACCCGCGAGAAGAAGATGATCCTCGCGGGTCCGGAGTACCGCGATCCCGACATCTGGGGCGACTACGTGGTCTGCGTCAAGAATACGTCGTCCTCCGCGACGGGCCCAACGCCACCGAGATCGTCCTCTACAACCTCAACACCGCCGAGATCACGGTCTCGCCGCGGCCGACAAGAACAACGAGCACCCGCGCATCGACGGGGGCAATGTGGTCTGGTCCAGCGGCGACGTGTGGACCGCCGAGACGGCGAGCACCTGGACCACCACCTACCAGGTCTGCCTCTACGACATCGGCACGGGCCAGACCGCCACGCTGACCTACCGACCAGGGCGGCAACCTCAACCCGTCGATCGGCGGCGACCTGGTGGCCTGGCAGACCTGGACCCCGTCGACCATCAAGGGCTACAGCATCTCCACGGGCGAGCACGTTCGACATCTCCGCCGAGCACGGCGGCGACACCGCCCGCGAGCCCGAGGTGGACGGCACCCGGGTGGCCTGGTGGGGCAGCAAGGGCCTCTACTACGCCGTGCCCGGCGGCGAAGCCACCCGCTTCCCCGACGTGCCCACCGGCCACCACTACCTGACGGCCATCGAGAGCGTCGCCTCCCAGGGCATCATCACCGGTTACGGCGACGGCAACTTCGGCCCTAACGATTGGCTCATCCACCAGCAGTTCGCCCAGATGATCGATCGTCACCATGGGCTACCCGGTCGACCGAGGATGACACCTACGACTTCACCGACACCGCCGCCCATCGTGCACCTGACCACCTCCTCTACCCGTACCACTACGTGGCGGTCGCCGCCCTCAAGGGTGTGGTGGCCACGTACGGCGACGGCACGTTCCGACCCCTCTATCGGGAACGAGGCAACGAGGCCGTCGTGTCCGCGGTGCAGGGCTGCGGGCGACAAGCTCGCGCAGCCCTCTGACGGCTACACCGGCACACTCAGCGACGACAACCTGATCATCGCCGAAGCCCTGCGGATCGCCGAGTTCAACGGCCTCCTGGACAACATCGTGGGACCCGACGGGACCCTGGCCAGCTGGGATCCAGCCGAGCCGGCTACCCGGGCGGAGATCGCCCAGCTTCTCTGGAACCTGCTGGCGAAGGTCCAGCCCCCGAACTAGTCCCCCCTTGACCGGACACCGGGCCGCCCCCTCGGGGGCCGGCCCGGTGAAACCGGTCGACTCCATTTGCGGATGCCCGGCGGCCGCGCCTACCGGTAGCGGGGCGCCAGCAGCGACTCCCTGTAGTACTGCTCCACGCCCACCTCGCGCATGCGGTCGTTGGTCGCGCGCCACTGCGCGGCGAGGTTCTCGGGATACTCGTTTCTCCCGCAGGGATACTCACTGCACTGGAAGCAGTAGTCCACCCCGTGCTTCCTGAAACAGGTGCGGGCGGCGCAGAAAGGCAGAGTAGATCCTCCGCCCCGGCAGCCGGTGCAGCCCGCCTCCGCGAGCAGGGCAAGGACATCGCTGAACTCCTGGTAGCCCCCCAGCGCCGGCGCATGGGCGGCCATCCGAGCGGCCATGCTCTCGAAGCCTTCCAGCGCTGCCCTCAGCTCGTCGGCGGACCGTTTGACCACCCCGTCCGAGCACATCACGCAGCGGTGGCAGTCGAGGCCGCAGGGCGCCAGCCTGCCCAGGATGTCCTCGTATGTCAGCTCGTCTTCCAAGGTCGACTCCTTTCTCCCGCCTGGCCCTCCCTCGGCGCCTACCATAGCGTAGACTGCGGGCATGGACAGCGCGGCATCCATGGAGATAAGGCTATGACCGCTCTCAAGACCACCCCCCTTCACCGGACGCACGTCGCTTCCGGCGCCAAGATGGTGGACTTCGCCGGCTGGGACATGCCCCTGATGTACCCCACGGGCGTCGTTGCCGAGCACCTGGCCACGCGGCGTACCGCCGGCCTGTTCGATATCTCCCACATGGGCCGCTTCATGTTCCGCGGGCGCGCAGACGCCGGACTTCCTCCAGCGCGTCCTCAGCAACAACGCCGCCGCCCTCGAGGTGAGACAGGCCCAGTACACGTTCATCCCCACCGCGACCGGCGGGGCCGTCGACGACGCCTACCTCTACCGCTTCTTCCCCGACGAGTACCTGCTGGTGGTCAACGCCGCCAACCGCAGGAAGGACCTGGCCCACCTGCAGGCGCGTATTGCCGTCTGGGAGCCGGCAAAGGCCGTCCCGTCGACGGACGCTACTCCTTCTCCGACGCCTCAGACCGCGGCGACTCCGTCTCCGACGCCCGAAAATGCCCGGCCGGCCGCGTTCCCGGTTACGCTCGACGACCACACCCGCGACCTGGCCATGCTGTCGCTCCAGGGTCCGCTGTCCCGCGAGATCCTCGCCGGCCTGCTCACCGAAGGCACGCTCCCCGAGCCCCGGCGCAACGAGCTGTCCGTGGTCAGAATCGGCGCCGCCCGCGTGCTCCTGGCCCGCACCGGCTACACCGGCGAGCCCCTCGGCTTCGAGCTCTTCTTCCCCGCCGGAGCACGCCCGCCGTATCTGGGATCTTCTCGTGGAAAAAGGAGCCGTTCCCTGTGGCCTCGGCGCGCGGGACACCCTCCGCCTGGAAGCCGGTCTGCCGCTCTACGGACACGAGTTGGGCACCGATCCGGACGGGCACGAGATCCCGCTGCTCTCCTCTCCCCTGGCCCAGTTCGCGGTCAGCTTCTCGCCCGTGAAGGGCGACTACATCGGCCGCGCGGCCCTGCTGCGGCAGCAGGAGGCCTACCGCCGCATCCTGGCCGGCGACTTCTCCCTCGTCGCCGACCTGCCCCGCATCACCCGGCCGGTCGCCGTCACCGGGCGCGGCGTAGCCCGCGCCGGCGCCCGGGTCTCCCGGCTGGACGGCCGCCCCGCCGGCTGGGTCACGAGCGGCACCATGGTCCCCTACTGGAACATGACCGGCGACAAGCTGGAGTCTCACCCCGGTGACGACTACGAGCTCCGCTCCATCTGCCTGGCCCTGCTCGACAGCGACCTCCGCGAAGACGACGAGGTGCAGATCGACATCCGCGGCCACGTCGTCCCGGCCGTCGTGGTCCCCTACCACCTGCGCGGCGACGCGCCGCCCTACGCCCGGCCCATCGTCTACCGCCCTCCCGAAGATCGAAGCGCCGCTCCCGCCTCTCGACGCCCGCCGGGAGGTGGCCGGCCTGCTCCGCCGCGCCGTCGACAACCACCGCTGGCGGCAGGAGGAGTGCATCAACCTCATCCCCTCCGAGATGACGCCCTTCGCCGCTGGTGCGCCTGCTCTCGGTCACCGACCCGGCCTTCCGCTACGCCGAGCACCGCGAGCTGGAGGCCTTCGACGAGGCCGACATCTTCTACTACCAGGGCACCGGGTTCATCGAGCGAGGTGGAGCAGGCCCTCGAGCGCGAGATGCGCCGCTTCCTGGGCGCCACCGAGGTGGAGACCCGCGTCATCAGCGGCCAGATGGCCAACGCCGCCCTCTTCTCGGCCCTGGTGGACTACCGCAACCGCTGGAACCGCAAGGCCGAGCCTCAGCCGCCTGCAGATGGTCATGAACAACCACATCGGCAAAGGCGGGCACCTGAGCGCGCAGCCCATGGGCGCGCTCAAGGACTTCGTGGCCGTCGATCCCCGCACCGACAAGCCCGCGGTGGTCAACTTCCCGGTGCTGCCCGGCGACCAGTACCGCATCGACGTGGCCGGCGACGCTGGAGCTCATCGAGCAGCATCCGCCCGGAGCTCATCATCTTCGGCAAGAGCATGGTGCTCTACAAGGAGCCGGTGGCCGACATCCGCCGGTTCGTGGACGAGCAGGGGCTCGACACCGTGATCATGTACGACATGGCCCACGTGCTTGGCCTCGTGGGGCCGCTCTTCCAGCAGCCGTTCGCGGAGGGCGCCGACTTCGTCACCGGCTCCACCCACAAGACCTTCTTCGGCACCCAGCGCGGGCGTCATCGGCACCCGGCTGCGCGAGCGCGACGACGACTACGAGCTGTGGCAGACGGTGCGGCGCCGCACCTTCCCCGGCTCGGTGTCCAACCACCACCTGGGGACCATGCTTGGGCTTGCTCGCCGCCACGTACGAGATGAACCACTTCAAGGACGCCTACCAGCCGGCGGTCCTCGAGAACGCCAAGGCCTTCGCCCGGGCCCTGGCTCAGCGCGGGGCTGCAGGTGGCCGGCGACCCGGCCATCGGCCACACCGAGACCCACCAGGTCATCGTGGAGGTCGGCTACGGCCAGGGACCCGCTCTGGCCGAACGGCTGGAGGCGAACAACATCATCTGCAACTACCAGGCGGCCCCGGACGAGGAGGGCTTCACCGCCGCCGGAGCGCTTCGGCTGGGCGTGGCGGAGATGACCCGCTTCGGCATGGGGCCGGACGACTTCCGTGCTGCTGGCCGGCCTCATGGCCGGCGGTCATCCTCGAGGACCGGCCGGTCAAGGATGAGGTGGCGCGACCTGCGCCAGCAGGTTCCGCGACCTCCGCTACTGCTTCGGCCAGAGCAGTTCCCGGGGGCGATGCTGGAACTGCGTGCCTTGCTGTGAGACCCAGGCGCCGACCCCGCATGGCGACCCCGCATGGAATGCAGGAATCCTGGGAACGGTCAGGCGGAAGGTCCAACTTGGCAAGAATCGCAGGGAGGTTCGTGATGGGATCATGGAACCGGCGAGGCCCGGGCGACGGGACGGAGCTTGGTGCTCGTGGCTGCACTCCTCGCCATCCTGATCATCGGTCTGATGGCCGCGGGGTGCGGCGGGGGTACGGGCGGCACCACCACGACCGCGGCGGGCCCGGCAACCACGGGCGGGGCCGGTGGCACGCAGGTGGTCATGAAGGGCTTTGCCTTCGATCCTGCCTCTATCACGGTGAAGGTCGGCGACAGCGGTCACCTGGACGAATGACGACAGCGCGTCCCACACCGTGGAAGCCGACAACGGTGAGTTCAAGAGCGGCGACGCTCGGGAATGGCGCCACTTTCTCGTTCACTTTCGACAAGGCCGGCACTTACCCGTACCACTGCAGCATCCATCCGAACATGAAGGGCACGGTCGTCGTCCAGTGAGCTAGCCGCCCGGCCGCAGAAAGGAGATGCCCCGTGGCCACAGTGCCTGACACCCCCGACAACGAGAGTCGCTGCATCTGTGCGGACTGTCCCTCGTTTCCGCGGGAGGGGACCCTCTACTGTGCGCGAGGCAAGAGCGCGAAGCCGGTTCGGGAAAGAGGCTGTCTCTGCCCCGACTGCCCGGTCTCCAGAGACTACAAGCTCGAAGGCGAGTACTACTGCGTCGACGGGGTCGCCATCGCGCACCGCCGGCCCGCGCGCGAGCAGCTCTCGCCGGCCGGCTTCAACCACGGGGCAGGGCCTTTTGACACACCTGGCCGCCTGCCTTACAGTTGGTCACGACCTACAACGGGCCGGGCGGCGTGCGCTACCGAGACGGCGTGGACCGTACGGAACGCCGAGTGAGGCGAGCGAAAGGCGGGGATCATCATGTCCATCGGAGGGATCGTCGGCATCGTGATCGCGGTGGTCATCGTCCTGGTGCTCCTGCTGGCCGGCATCAGGATCGTCCGGCCTACCCACCGGGGCCTCGTGGAGCGGCTCGGCAAGTACAACCGCTTCTGCGCAGCCGGGTTTTCATCTGATCATCCCCATCGTCGAACGCATGTACAAGGTGGACATCCGCGAGATGATGGTCGAAGCACAGCCGCAGATGATCATCACCAACGACAACCTGAACGCTCAGGTGGACGCTCAGGTCTATCTCAAGGTCAAACCCGACGAGGAGAACGTCAAGGCCTCGCAGTACAACGTCACCAACTACGAGTGGCAGATCGTCAACCTGGCCCGCACCACCCTGCGTAACATCATCGGCACCCTGACCCTCAAGTCGGCCAACAGCGAGCGGGGCAAGATCAACGCCGAGCTGCGCGAGACTCTGCTCGCGGAGACCGCCAGCTGGGGCATCGAGATCCTGCGCACAGAGCTCAAGGAGATCGACCCGCCGACGGACGTCCAGGAGACCATGAACAAGGTGGTCAAGGCCGAGAACGAGAAGGTGGCCGCAGTCGACTTCGCCACCGCCGTCGAGACCCAGGCCGACGGTCAGCGGCGCGCCGAGATCAAGAAGGCCGAGGGTATCAAGCAGGCCCGCATCCTGGCGGCCGAGGGCGAGGCCCAGGCCATCCAGCTGGTCAACGAAGCGGCGGACAAGTACTTCGTCGGCAACGCCCAGGTGCTGCGCAAACTGGAAGCCGTCGAGAAGTCCCTGGCCCTGAACGCCAAGATCATCGTCCCGAGCGACACGCGAACTGGTCAACGTCATCGGTGAGATGGCGGGTGTCCTGCTGCCGATACCCAAGACGCCGGCCGCCCCGGGACCACGCGCAGAACCTAGACGCGCACCACGCGAGGGCGGCGGCCTCCTCCGGTCCGGCCAGCATCCGGAAGGCGGTTCTGCGCCAAGCCGACTACTCGAGAGCCGGCCGAGGTTGCGGCTGCCATGACCACCAGCCCCGCGTGTGGAGCTGCCGCACCAGGTAGAGGAAGACCGCAGCCCCCGCTGTCGATGTACCGGCAGCGGCTAGGTCCACAAGGAGCCGAGGATCATCAGGCTTGAGATGCTCCCGAACCGCTCGATCGAGGTCGGGGCTGTCGAGTGGTCGACGTCACCGGTGATCGCCAGAGGGGGACCCCAAGCAACGAATCTCCACGAATGTCCATGCCCCTCTCCCTCGCGCACGCGCCCATACCTCAGGCGAAACCCCACATCAGGAAGATGGTTTCCCCCGGCGCGACGGTTTCTAAACCTCCGCGCCCGGGCCGGCCGGAACGGTGTCGCTTGGAGCCCCGCCCGCCGGTTTGTCGGGCTTGTCGGAGCGCTTGAACACGCCCTTGAGGCCGCCGCTGGCCTTGATGGTCTGTTCCATCTCCGGGGCCACGAAGGCCACATCCTTGCCGAACTCGATCCACTTGGGAGTGGGCAGGAAAGGGGTGCCGTCGAAAGTGTCGGAGAACAGCCCGCTCGATAGCTCGTATCCGGTGACGTCGCCGGTGGTCTCGTCGAAGACCACATCGACGATCTTGCCGAGTTCCTTGCCCTTGGTGGTGACCAGCTTGAGTCCCTTGATCCTGGTCTTCTGGTCGAGGACCGCCTTGATGTCCGGCTCCGCCGAGGCCTTGACCACGCTGCGCGCGGCGTCGATGACGACGGAATCGGGACCGAAGGCCTGCACCGCTCTCCACGACGCCACCCTCGAGCTGGAGAGCAGCGCGTCGGAAAGGACGATGCCGATGACCTCGCGGCCGGTGGAGTCCACGACCAGATCCTTGATCCTGCCGATATCTGGCCCGCCCTCGCGCACGATGATCTGGCGGCCTATGACCTCGCTTGCCTTCAGCATCGGTACCTCCTACGAGCCGAAGAGGTGGATGACGCCTGTCAGCGCGAGCACGACGACCACCACGATCGCGAGCACGACTAGAGCGACGACGTCCACCCAGAGAGGCACGGTCTTCTTACCGACGAATCGTGGCATCCAGACCTCCAAAAGCAGACGGGACTGCGACGTACCACCAGCCCGTCAGTATACAATTCCTCCCACTCGGGAAGACTGGATAACATGATGGCGAACCATCTCGCAAGCGAGTCGAGCCCATACCTGCTGCAGCACGCGGGCAACCCCGTGGACTGGTACCCGTGGGGGCCGGAAGCCCTCGGAAAGGCGCGCGCCGAAGACAAGCCGATCTTCCTCAGCATCGGCTACTCCGCCTGCCACTGGTGCCACGTGATGGAGCGGGAGTCGTTCGAGGACGAGTCGACGGCGGCCTTCCTCAACGAGCACTTCGTCAGCATCAAGGTCGACCGGGAGGAGCGCCCGGACCTCGACGCCGTCTACATGGGCGCGGTGCAGGCCCTCACCGGACAGGGGCGGCTGGCCCCTGAGCGTGTGGCTCACGCCGGACGGCGCCCCGTTCTTCGGGGGAACCTACTTCCCAGCCGCCTCCGCGCGAGGGCTGCCCTCATTCCGGCAGGTCCTGGAGGCCATCGCCCAAGCCTGGACCACGCGGCGGGCCGACCTCGACCAGACCGCCGCCACCGTGCGAGAACACCTGGCCGAAGACCCAGAAGCGGGCCGAGCCGAGACCGGCGCCGGCCGGCAGCCGCGGCGGCACCCCCGAGGCTGACGTGGGCGCGGAGGCCCGCCCTCCAGGCCGGAAGGGACTCCTGGACGCAGCGGCCCGCGAACTTCACCGCGCGATCGATCGGTCACAGGCGGCTGGGGCGGACGCCCCCAAGTTCCCGCAGCCGCTGGTGCTCGAGTACCTGCTGGCCCGGCAGACGACCGCATCTGAGCCTGAACTTCAGCTCGATGTCGCGGTGACCCTCGACGCCATGGCCGCCGGCGGCATCTACGACCATCTGGGTGGCGGCTTCCACCGCTACTCCACCGACGGCTCACTGGCTGGTCCCCCACTTCGAGAAGATGCTCTACGACAACGCCCAGCTCGCCCGCTGCTACCTGCATGCCTGGCAGCTGACGGGCAACGCCGCGCTACCGGACCGTGGCCGACCGAGACGCTCGACTACCTCCTGCGCGAGATGCGGCACCCGCGAGGCGGCTTCTTCAGCGCCCAGGACGCCGACACCGCGGAGGGCGAGGGCGCCTACTTCACCTGGACTCCGGCCGAGGTCCGGGCCGCACTCGGTCCGGAGGAAGCGGCCGCCCTCGAGAAGACCTACGGTGTCACCGCTCGGGGCAACTTCGAGGGCAGGAACATCCTCCACCTTCCGGCCGGCCCGCAGGTCACCACCGACGACGCCGACTCCGCGTCGGCAGACGGCCTCGCCGGCGCCCGGGCCGAAGCTGCTCGAGCGCGCGAGACGCGTCCGAGCCCCGCCCGCGACGAGAAGATCATCGCCGCCTGGAACGGCCTGGCGCTGGCCGCGTTCGCCGAAGCGGCGGTGGCCTTCGGTTCCGCGGACTACCGCGAGGCTGCCGAGAAGGCGGGCCGGTTCATCCTGGACGAGTTGGAGGCGGCACCGGAGCCGGCGCCACGACCGCCACTACGGACGCGCCGGGGAGCGGCAGCCCCTACGGCAGGCGACCTCGGCGGCGCTTCCGAGGTGGCGACGAGGTCGCTCGCGATCCTCGCCGGCTGCACGGCCGCACCTGCTCCACTCCTGGAAGGACGGCCGCGCCTCGGGCGACGCCTTCCTCGACGACCACGCCTGCGTGGCCGAAGGGCTGCTCGCCCTCTACCGGTGCACCTTGGACGAGCGCTGGTTCGTCGCCGCCCGGGCCCTGGTGGACGACCTGGCCGAGCGCTTCCGCCGGCCGGCCGGCGGCTTCTACGACACCAGCCTCGACCACGAGAGCCCTCATCGCCCGGCCGCGGGCCACGCTATGACAGCCCCACCCCCTCCGGCAACTCCATGGCGGCCAGCGGTGCTGCTGAAGATGGCAGCCTACACGGGCGACGACCGGTACCGGCAACTCGCCGAAGACGCACTTGACTCGCTTGCGGACGAGGCCGGAGCGGCGCCCGTCATGTCCGGTCAGTGGCTGTTCGGCCGCCCTCTTCGCGCAGGAGGGGGCCGACCGAGGTGGCGATCGTGGGCGACCTCGGCTGTCCCGACCGGCCGGGCGCTTCTCGCCGCCGCCGGCGACCGCTTCCAGTCCGTTGGCGGTGTCGGCCGCCGGCCGGCCGGGTGCGCGCGTCGTCAATTCCCATGCTGCACGGCGAAGGGAGCCCGGACCGGGCACGCCCGCGGCAGCCTGGGTGTGCCGCCACTCCACCTGCGCGCCTCCCATCACCGATCCGGCCAGAATTGCGTGCAGCCTCGCTTCGGCGGAGCAGACCGGCCTGACCGGACCTGCGGCCAAGAGAAAGGGGCCGGTCTCCCGGCCCCTCGCCTGTCTCTTTCGCTCTGGTGAGTCGCTAGTAGCGCGAACCGCCGGACTGCGACCCGCCCCCGTAGCTGCCGCCGCCGTAGCCGCCGCCACCGCCGTAGCCGCCGCCGCCGTAGCCGCCGCCACCGCCGTAGCCGCCGCCGATCCGCCGCCGCCGTAGCCCGGCTTGCGCTGCTCCTGCTCGCGGGCGTTGTCGACGTTGATGGCGCGACCGTCAATATCGGTGCCGTTGAGGGCCACTTTTGCAGCGTCGCCTTCTTCGGGCGTGCTCATCTCGACGAACGCGAAACCCTTGGGCCGACCGGTCTGCCGGTCGGTGATGATGTTCACCGACACGACTTCGCCGTGCGCGCCGAACGCCTTCTCGAGGGTCTCTTTGGTGGTGCCGTAAGAGAGGTTACCGACGTACAACCGTGCCGTGCTCATTCAGCTCCTCCACAGTTACAAATGACACAACGCGCATTCGTTCGGATGCACCTGCGGACGGACGAGTAACGAAGCACTCTGCACGTCGCCTGGAGATTTCCTACCGATGCAGTATCAGCATACAACCAGGGGTGAGAAAAGCAAGAGTAATCTGTTCTTTGTCTTAACCGCTCGGTCATCGCCAAATGTACCAATACAAGTGCACACCCATCCCCAGGGATGCCAGCCACAGCACGAAGGCGGTCCACATGTAGGGGCGAAGACGGCGGCGGACCTGGGTGACCTGCCGGTCAGTCCAGGTTGAAGAAGATGAAGAACAAGCACGACGATCGCACCCAGAATGTGGTGGACGATGATCTCAGCCGTGAACCAGGACCAGCCGCTCCATGACCGCAGATACGCGCCCAAGGACGGCGCCATGAGCGCCGCGATGAGGACGATCTGGACGCCCGATGGCCGATGCGCATCACCAGACAGTGCCGCTTTAGGCGCGTCCTCCTGGCCAGCAGGAACGCCACGACCGCCCCGACGATCAGCACGACCTGGAGGATGATGTTGGTCAGAGCCAGCCCGGACGTCATGGCCGGCTACTCAGCGGCCTGTGTCGAGCTCCCGCCGCCCTGCTGCTCGTCGAGCGCCAGCAGAATGTTCTGCAACTCGGCCACCTTGCCGCTGAGCGCGGAGAGCTCGCCGGTGAGCCGCTCCGTGGCCTGGCTGACCTTGGAGCCGGCCGCCTCGTCGAGCTCGTCCTCCTGGATCAGCTCCTCGATCTCGTCCAGATAGAAGAAGGCCTCATCCAGCTTGAGCTTCGCCTTGTCCAGATTGCCGATGATCCGTTCCAATGCGTCCTCCTCAGGGTATGCCGCCTGTATATTACATAACAGATGCCGCATTGCGGACAAGGGGGTGCCCGTTGTCAGCCTCCGGCCCGCTGTTTCTCAAGATCGAAGTCTCCGAGCAGGTGAGCCGTCACCGCGAAGGTGGACATGCCCGCCCGCATCGGCGCCAAAACCCCGGTGCTGATCCTGGCCCACGGAGCCAACAACGACCTGGACCATCCCCTGCTGGTGGCCGTCGCGCGGCATCTGGCGGCCGAGGCCGGCACGATGGTGGCGCGCTTCAACTTCCCCTACATGGAGCGCGGCTCGAGCTCGCCGGATCCCGGCCCGGTCCTGGAGAACGCCTTCCGGCGCGTGCACGACCACGTCGCCGACGAGCTGGCGGCGCCGGGCGCGCCGATCTTCATCGGGGGCAAGTCGCTTGGAGGCCGGATCGCCGCGGAGCTGATCTCCCGCGGCGAAGAGGGCGAGGGACTCGTCGGCCGCCGGTCTGGTGGAACTCGGCTATCCCCTCCACCGGCCGGGCCACAAGGAGACGCTCGTACACCGAGCCGCTGCGCAAGATCGGGGTGCCGAGCCTGTTCTTCATCGGCGAGAAAGACCCCTTCTGCGACCCCGACCTGCTTCGGCCGCTGCTGGAGCAGCTGCTGCATCCCGGGCGGCTGGTCGTGGTGCCGGGCGGCGACCACTCGCTGCATCGCGCCGGGACCGCGACGGCCGCCGGCCGCTGCCCAGTTCGCGGAGGTCGCGGCCGAAGTGGCGCGGTTCATCGACGAGGTCGCGGGATCACCGGATGGTCAGAGCCATGAGCGTCCGACCTGACCTGGCCGGCGAAAACCCTTACGGCGCCGGCGGCGCCTGCTCGGCGGCCATCTCCGGCTCCTTCTCGGAGCCGAGGCGGGCCACCGTGGTGCCGGCGAACACCAGGGCGAACCCCAGCAAGCGTCCGCCCGGTGAGGCGTGTCGTAGCCGACGATGATCGAGAAGATCAGCGCGAAGACCGCTTCGAGGCTCATGATGACCCCGGCCAGCGTCGGCGGAGTGTGGCGCTGGCCCACGACCATCAGCACGTAGGCCACGAGGCTCCCCATGATGCCGGTCCAGAAGATGGCGCCCGATGGCCTGCCAGCCCGGGAACAGCGTCGGCCTCTCGAAGGCGAACGAGCCCGCCAGCGACAGCACCGCGCAGGTGGTGAGCTGCAATTGCACGAAGGCGAGCGTGCCCAGCCGGTTGGACCCGTAGGCCACGCCCAGGATGTGCAGCGCCCAGAAGATGGTGGCCAGGATGGTGAAGATCTCGCCCCAGCCGAACGCCAGGTGCCCGTAGAGGGACAGCACGGCGAACCCGCCGACCACCACGACCACCCCGACCCCCACCATCGGTGACGGCCACCGGCCGGTGTACAGCCCGATGAACGACCGGGACCATGATCACGTAAAGGCTGGTGAGGAACCCCGACACGCCCGGAGATGTGGAGACCAGGCCGATGGTCTGCAGCGCGAACCCCCCGAAGAGCAGGACGCCCACCCCGATCCCGATGAGCCACCCCTCACGGTCCAGTCGCCGCATCTGCTTCCAGCGAGAACGGGCAGCAGGAACACGGCCCCCACGAGGAAGCGCAGCCCCACGTAGTAGACGGGAGGCATCTGCCCCACGGCGAGTCTTGACCAGGATGAAGTTGAAGCCCCAGATGAGAGCGGCCGCCGACCAGGCCGAACTCGGCAAGGAGCTTCACTCGCGCCGGATCGTGCGGCCGGGACCGCTTGAAGCGCTGCATCACGCGCACGGGCTTCCCCTCGTAGGAAGAACTGGACGGAAAACGGTCCCACAAAGTAGCATAGCCGACTCCGTTGGGGGAAAGAGTCGGCTATACGCGGGAAAAGCTGCTTAGCTCTGTAGCGATCTGGGAGGGGGGGTTCCCGGTGATCACCTTGGTTCAGTGCTCAGCCGAAAAGCAGGATACCCCTTGGTCGGTTATAAGTCCAATATATTGTTTCTATCTCTGCTATAAATCTATAGTTTCCGACTAGTTCGGGGCCCCATGGAACTCTTTCAACTCAAATACTTCGTCAACATCGCCGACACGCTGAGCTTCAGCCGGTCGGCGGAACTGCTACACGTCTCCCAGCCCGCCCTGAGCCACCAGATGCAGCAGCTCGAGCGCGAACTCGGCACCAAGCTGTTCGACCGGGAGCACCGCAAGTATCAAGCTCACGCTCCAGCGGTGAGGTGTTCCTGCCCCTGGCCCAGGCCGTGCTGTTTCGCGCCGACGAAGCGGTTCGCGTGCTCAAGGAGCACATGGGCGTGGAGACCGGCGACGTGCGCATGGGCTGCAACCCGTCGGTGGCCACCTACGTTGCCCCCAAGCTGCTGGCCTCGTTCCGGTCCAGCTTCCCTCGGGTGACCGTGGAGTTGGTCGAAGGCGGCGACGCCGACCTCGCTCGGATGGTCTTGGAGGGCAGCATCGACTTCGCCGTGGTGACGGCGTCCGGGTCCCCCACCACGCTGGATACCACCTTCCTGACCGCCGAGGAACTGATGGTGGTGGTCCCCCCCGGGCATCGGCTGGCGGGGCGCGCGCTCCGTGTCCCTGCCGGAACTGGCGAACGAAGCGTTCCTCTTCCCCTCGGAGTCGTTCAACGTCACGGTCCAGGTGATGGAGGCGTGCCGCGGCGCCGGCTTCGAGCCGCAGATGCCCTACCGGACGGGCTCGGTGGAGTCCGTGAAGAACTTCGTGCGGCAGGGGCTGGGCATATCGGTCCTGCCCGCCATGACGCTGGGCGAGGTGAACGGCGGAGGGCTGGTCGATCCTCAAGGTGGACGGCGGCCTGAGTCGCGACCTCAACCTCATCCAGGCGAAGGACCGCTCCGCCACCGGCGCCGCGCGGGCGCTGATGATGCACGTGAAGATGTACTTGTCCGGGGGCATAGGCTAGAAGGGACTGGCTGCCATGCCCTCCAGGCCGGTCCCTACTCCAGTTTGCCGCCCTTGCCCAGCCAGGGCATCATGGCGCGGAGTTGCCGACCCACGATCTCGATCTCGTGCTCGGACTCCTCCCGCTTGATGGCGTTGTACACCGGACGACCGGCCATGTTCTCGAGGATCCACTCCCGGGCGAACTCGCCGGTCTGGATCTCCTCGAGGATGATCTCCATCTCCTCGCGCACCTCTTCGCTGATGATGCGCTTGCCCCGGGTCATGTCGCCGTACTCGGCGGTGTCGGAGATCGAGTAGCGCATGCCGCTGATGCCGTGCTCGTAGATGAGGTCCACGATCAGCTTGAGCTCGTGCAGGCACTCGAAGTAGGCGATCTCCGGCTGGTAGCCGGCGTCGACCAGGGTGTCGAAGCCGGCGCGGACCAGCTCGCTCACGCCGCCGCACAGCACGGCCTGCTCGCCGAACAGGTCGGTCTCGGTCTCTTCCTTGAAGGTGGTCTCGATGACGCCCGCCCGCAGCGAGCCGATGCCGTATGCGTACGCCAGGGCCTTCTGGCGGGCCTGGCCGGTGGCGTCCTGATAGACGGCGACGAGGGCGGGCACGCCCCCACCCTCGGTGTACACGCGGCGCACCAGGTGGCCGGGGCCCTTGGGAGCGATCATGGTGACGTCCACGTTTGCCGGCGGGACGATCTGGTTGAAGTGGATGTTGAACCCGTGGGCGAACATGAGCATGTCGCCCGCTTTGAGGTTGTCGCGGATGGCGGACTCGTAGACCACCTTCTGGGTCTGGTCGGGGACGACCATCATGATGACCTCGGCCAGAGCGGCGGCCGCGTTCGCGGTCATGACGTCGAAGCCGGCGGCTGCGGCGCGCTCCCACGCCGCGGTGCCCGGGGCCTCGGCCACGACGACCTTCACGCCGCTGTCCCTCAGGTTCTGGGAGTGAGCATGGCCCTGGCTGCCGAAGCCGATGACGGCCACGGTCTTGCCGTCGAGAAGATGCAGATCGCAATCCTTTTCGTACAGCATCTTTCTGAACTACCTCCTATTCGGTGCGTCGTCGCGAGGGTAACACTTCTCGGCCGGCGCCGCGCGCCGCGCCGGCCAGTCGTCACGTGGCCTTGCGGCCGCGGCTCATGGCCAGACGGCCCGTGCGCATCAGTTCCACTATGCCGAACGGCGCCAGCAGTTCGATGAAGGCGCCCGACCTTCTCACGGGTGCCCGTCATCTCGATGACGCAGCACCTCGCTCGTCACGTCAACGATGCGTCGCCCCGAAGATCTCCACCATCTGCATGATCTCCGGCGCGGGTCTGAGCATCGGCCTTGCACCTTGATCAGCAGGAGCTCCCGCTCCACGCTGCCCGCCGGGTCGAGGTCGGTGATCTTGAGCACGTTGATGAGCTTGTGGAGCTGCTTGGTCACCTGCTCCACCGGCTGGTCCTGCTCGTCCACGGTGATGGTCATGCGCGAGAGCTCGCGGGTCCTCGGTCTCGGCGACCACCAGGCTGTCGATGTTGAAGCCGCGGCGCGCGAACAGACCCGCCACGCGGGTCAGGACGCCCGGCTTGTTCTCCACCAGAACGGAGAGCGTGTGCTTCATAGGTCACGCTCCATCATGTCGTGGACCGTGCCGCCCGCGGGGATCATGGGGTAGACGTTGGCCTCCCGCTTGACCCGGATATCGATGACGGCCGGGCTGTCGCTGGCGAAGGCCAGCCGCAGCACCTCTTCCAGGTCCTCCGGCCTGCTCGACCCGGTAGCCCTCCGCCCCGTACGCCTCGGCCAGCTTGACGAAGTCGGGCTGGCACTCCATGCAGGTATGGCTGTAGCGCCGGTTCCAGAAGAGCTCCTGCCACTGCCGCACCATGCCCAGACACTGGTTGTTGATGATGCACACCTTCACCGGCAGTCCGTACTGGACCGCGGTGGCCAGCTCCTGGAGGGTCATCTGGAAGGAGCCGTCGCCGGCGATGTCGATCACCAACTGGCCCGGGCACGGCCACCTGCGCCCCGATGGCGGCCGGGAAGCCGAAGCCCATGGTGCCCAGACCGCCGGAGCTGATGAAGCGCCGCGGATGCCGGCAGAGGTAGTGCTGCGCGGCCCACATCTGATGCTGCCCCACCTCGGTGCAGACGACCGCGTCGCCCGTGGTGACCTCCCAGATCTTGTTGATGGCCCATTCGGGCATGATCTCGCCGTTCTCCGGCTCCCGGACGATCAGTGGATGATCGCGCTTCCAGGTCTCCACCTGCTCCATCCAGGGCAGATGGCGGTCGGGCGACAGGTTCGAGCTTCTTTAGCTCCGCCACCAGCGACGGCGAGCACCCGCTTGGCGTCCCCCACGATGGGCACGTCGATGGCCACGTTCTTGGAGATCTCGGCCGGATCGACGTCCACGTGGACGAAGGTGGCGTGCGGGGCGAACGCGTCCAGCTTGCCGGTGACCCGGTCGTCGAAGCGCACGCCCACCGCGAAGATGAGGTCCGCCTGGCTGAGCGCGTAGTTGGCGTAGGGAGTGCCGTGCATGCCCACCATGCCCATGGAGAGGTCGTGGTCCTCGGGGAAGCAACCCTTGCCGGTGAGCGTGGTGGTCACCGGGATGTGGCCGTATAGCGCCAATCTCGCGCAGCTCTTCGGACGCGCCGGAGATGACCACCCCGCCGCCCGCGTAGATGACCGGGCGCTCGGCGGCGGCTATCACGCGCGCCGCCTCCCTGATCTGCTTGGGATGGCCTTTCAGGTTGGGCCTGTAGCCGGGCAGCTGCATCGCGGGCAGCGTCGGCCGGGTCGAACTCCATGTCCTCCTTGGTCACATCCACCGGGATGTCGATGACCACCGGCCCGGGACGGCCCGTGCCGGCAATGTAGAAGGCCTCCCGGATGATGCGCGGGAGGTCGGCGGAGTCCTTGCACCAGGTAGCTGTGCTTGACGATCGGCAGGGTGATGCCGGTGACGTCGGCCTCCTGGAACGAGTCGAGCCCGATGAGGTGGCGGCTCACCTGGCCGGTGATGGCCACCATGGGCACGCTGTCCATGTAGGCGTTGGCGATGGGCGGTCACCAGGTTGGTGGCGCCGGGGCCCGAGGTGGCCATGCACACCCCCACCTTGCCCGAAGCCCGGGCGTAGCCGTCGGCCGCGTGGCCGGCGCCCTGCTCGTGGCGGACCAGGATGTGGTTGATGTCGAAATCGTAGAGGGCGTCGTACAGGGGGAGTAGACCTCCCCCGGGAAATCCGAATATGGTGTCGACCCCTTCGCGCTTGAGCGCTTCCAGGATCACTCGTGCTGCTTTCATCGATTGTAGCTCCGCTGTCGCTGTCGTGTGCCGGACGAGAGCCGGAGCCCTGTCGCCGCGCCGCGGGCGCGTCAGGAGAGCGGCTCCCCGCCGCCCAGTACCGCGCCGGTGTCGGCCCCGGAGACGAAGGCTACGTAGCGGCGCAGCACGCCCGAATAGCTGTCCGAGCCGGGCGCTGCCACGCCGTCTTCCTCCGTTCCAACTCGTCGTCGCCGACCTCGAGGGTCAGATTGCGCCCGGGGATGTCGATGCTGATGATGTCTCCATCCTGCACGAGAGCGATAGGGCCGCCGTCGAGCGCCTCGGGCGCCACGTGGCCGATGCTGGCGCCCCGGCTGGCGCCGCTGAAGCGGCCGTCGGTGATGAGCGCCACGCTGGAGTCGAGCCCCGCCCCCGCCATCGCCGAAGTGGGCGTGAGCATCTCGGGCATGCCCGGGACCGCCCTTCGGTCCGACGTAGCGGATGACGACGACCGAGCCCGGGACGATCCTGCCCTTCTCGATGGCGTCCATGAGCGAGTGGCTCGTCGTCGAAGCTCATGGCCGGGCCGCGATGCACCAGCATCTCGGGCAGCACGGCCGACTCCTTGACCACCGCGCCCGGGGTGCCAGGTTGCCGAACAGCATGGCCAGACCGCCGGTGGCGCGGTACGGCGTGTCGAGCGGCCTGATGACGTTCTCGTCGCGCACCGGGGCCGCCTTGTACTGCGTGGCCATGTCGACGCCGGAGACGGTGGGCACCGAGCCGTCCACCAGACTTGGCCTCGCTCAGCCGGTTGAGCACCGCCTGGACGCCGCCCGCCCGGTGCAGGTCTTCCATGTGCTGGGGGCCCGACGGCGCCAGCTTGACCACGTTGGGCGTGCGGTCGGCGATCTCGTTGAAGGTCTCGAGGCTCGAGGTCGACGCCGGCTTCGTTGGCGATGGCCAGCAGGTGCAGCACCGTGTTGGTGGAGCAACCGAGAGCCGCGTCCACGGTCAGGGCGTTGCGGAGGCTGGCCTTGGTGATGAAGCGGCGCGCGGTCCAGCCCTTGCGCGACCACCTCGACGCCGCCGCGCCCGTATCCCGGGCCAGAGTGAGTCGGGCGGAGAACGGCGCCGGGATGGTGGCGTCGCCGGGCAGGGTCAGCCCCAGGGTCTCCATGACGCAGCCCATGGAGTTGGCGGTGAACAGGCCGGCGCATGATCCGCAGGTCGGGCACACCGCGTCTTCGAGGTCGCACAGGTCCTCGGTCGGTGATCTCGCCCTTGAAGTACTTGCCCAGCCCCTCGAAGATCTGCGACAGACTCACCTTGCGGCCCTGGTAGTCGCCGGCCAGCATGGGCCCGCCGGACACCAGCACCACGGGGATGTCCACCCGCGCCGCGCCCATGACCATGCCGGGCACGATCTTGTCGCAGTTGGGGATGAGCACCAAGCCGTCGACGCCGTGCGCCTTGGCCATGATCTCCACCGAGTCGGCGATGACCTCGCGCGACACCAGCGAGTAGTTCATGCCCTCATGGTTCATCGCCAGGCCGTCGCACACGCCGATGACGTTGAACTCCAACGGGATGCCGCCGCCCTGATACACCCCGTACTTGACCTGCTGGGCGATGGTGTTGAGGTGCATGTGCCCGGGGATCAACTCGTTGTAGGAGTTGCAGACGCCGATGAGCGGCCGGTCGGCGTCGTCCCGGCCGATGCCGAGAGCGCGCAGCAGAGAACGATGCGGGGCCCGAGCCGGACCGGAGTACACGCGATGGCTGATGCCTTCCAAGACTTTCTCCCTGGGAAGAGAACCTGAACGACTGCTCCACAAGAACGACTGCCTAGTTTAGCGCAGGCGCGACACGCTCGTGGTACGCTCAGGTGAAGAAGTACCAGTCACAGCCGCGTGCCGACGGGGCCGTGGCCGACCGCCGGGAGGTGCCGTGACGACGAACGCCGAACTAGCCGCCTTCAGGGGAGAGGTTATCCCGCGTGGCGTGCCCGCCACCGCCCCTGTCTACGTTGCCAGCGCGCGAAACGCGAGCATCGTCGACGTGGAAGGCCGGGAGTACATCGACTTCGCCGCCGGCATAGGCGTCATGAACGTGGGCCACAGCCATCCGAAGGTGGTGGCGGCCATAAAGGAGCAGGCCGAGAGCTACTCTCACATGTGCTTTGGGCTGTTCGGCTACGAGTCGTACCTGCGGCTGGCCGAGCGCCTCAACACCCTCTCCCCCGGCGACTTCCCCAAGCGCACCTTCTTCATGAACTCCGGCGCCGAAGCGGTGGAGAACGCCATCAAGATCGCGCGCTACGCCACAGGTCGCAAGTCCATCATCTGCTTCGATGACGCCTTCCACGGCCGGACGTACATGACGCTCAGTCTCACCTCCCAGGTGAGCCCCTACAAGATAGGTTTCGGGCCCTATTCGCCCGAGGTCTACCGCATCCCCTACGCTTACTGCTACCGCTGCCCGCTGGCCCTCACCTACCCGGATTGCGGCTGTGAGTGCGCGCAGTTTCTGGAGCAGGCGTTCGCCAAGCAGGTGAACGCCGAGGAGGTAGCGGCAGTCGTCGCCGAACCGGTGCAGGGTGAGGGTGGGTTCATCGTGCCACCCCCGGAGTACATGGGCATCATCAAGAAGATCTGCGACCGCCACGGTATCCTCCTCATCGCTGATGAGATCCAGACCGGCATGGGCCGGACCGGTACCTGGTTCGCCATGGAGCATCGGGGCGTTGCGCCCGACATCATGACCACGGCCAAGGCCTTGGGCGAAGTCAGCCCCAGAT
>CAWJKH010000004.1:0-144772 GCA_963843515.1 uncultured Actinomycetota bacterium | reverse complement strand
CAATGTATTGCTATGCTGATTACCATATCGATACTGTCATTTCTGGCAGGTTCACTGGTCCCCCAGACTCAATTTCACATGATGGTTGAGCAATAGACTCCATCTCTTCCGGCATCAGGTTGGATTCCCAATCCCAGAAAAGGAAGCTCAAGTTAGACATCGGCTTGGTAATGATCAGCCAATCTGGCTTCATTACCTTCGGTGGATGGGCGTCGTCAAGCAACGGGACGGAAAGTTCAGGGGCGTCTTGGAAGGCGATTTGGGGCAGTCGCTCTTTCCCTACGACTAGGAGAACTACAGTACCGACCCCGGACAGAAGCTGTGACTGACACTCTATTCCTTGGGATATGGAAGTCAGGTTTCGCCCACGACCCTATATCTGTATAAATACAAGGGGCTCGTGGACAGCCGTGCGTCAGACCGTCCTGAAACGTCACTGACCTCGTTCCTGCTCCCTTTCCTGCTATCGAGAGACCCGCTAAAATGTCTCAATTGGTCAGATGGTCAGTGGGCATCGCGGGGTTTGGGCTTCCCAGTTGCCTTCCACGGAGTTATCGAGTGCACAAAAGGTTGAGGTCTCTTCTTGCCGGAATTCTCGTCCTCGGGGTGCTGATGACTGTGTCGTGTGCGCCAAAACCGCAGACGTACGCGGCGGATGAAGAGGCCATCACCCAAGTCATGACGAGCTTCGTATATGCCTACCAGCACAACCAGTACAACCTGTGTCTTGACTATTGCTCCACCCGTCTGCGGAATGATGTGGGAGACAAGACTCTAATCGGGAGGATGCAACGGTCACGGGAGTTTACCAGCGACACAGTAATCGAACGGATCGGGAACCCGAGCGTCAACGGCGGCAGGGCGAACGTGTACATATACACGACGGGAATCTCGGGTGTGCCTTCCGTGGTGAAGTACTCTTTGACCAAGGAAGGCGGCAAGTGGAAAATTGACGGTCTGCGGTAGGCGGATTCCTGAACTAGAAAGACCTCAGCTAGTTAGGGCCGGTCGTGCGATTCGGGTGGGGAGCAGAGAAGCTCTCTGAGGTGCCGGCTTTCCTGGCCTTGCGAAACGGCAAAAGGACAAGATTAGCCACCAAAGCCAGCGGGATCAGAAAGAGGTACACCAGCCCGACTAAGGGGCCGAGAACAAACAACAGAGGAGTGGGGATATCGCGATAGATATCACCGCTGATGAATCTCTTCCACATTCCACCATCTCCAAGAATATTATAGTCTCGTCGATTTGGCGCACATCGTACCTGGTAGCTAAGTGAAATTACTGATGGGAGCGGCCGAGACAGGGGCAAGACATGTACCCCTCCATAGACATTTCGCCCGTTCCGGATGATCAATTCGCACTAAATGACAGGTAAAACCCCTGGACATAAGTGATACACTTCTACCGTGATGATCTCGTGTCCCAACGGCGGGATTTGTGATTGATGATCTATGATATACGACCCCCTCACCCCCGTATCTCGTACGGGGCAAGGCTCTCGCCGCCGGACTGAAACTCTAAACAGGCTAAACCCTAAGCAATTTTCATGGCGGGGCGGGTACGCTACTCGCGAAGGAATGAAAATGACGAGACTCCTACGCCTCCCGACGATGGTTCGACGGGCTCACCATGAGCGGTGCCGTCGGGATGGCTCTGAGTGGGCGATTTCCCAGGGGAAGACTATCCCGAAGTTTGACTCTATCTGCTGTGGCAAAGGCATCGCCAGGACGGAACGGGCGGGAAAAGCCCGGGCGTCTCTGCAATCAACATCTACAAGAAGTCCACCCGATAGTAGCCGTCGCAGCTCAACCCGATGTTGCGCTCAATTCTTTGGGCAGACTATAATCGTGTTGCAGGAACGTTGGTATCTGTTCCAATCGCAATTGGAACCGGGGGCATTGAACCGCTAGTCTCATTTGGCCGCTTGACTAGCGGGGAGCCAGCAGCGAAACCGACCGGACCATGCCTTTGCCTCTCCATTGAGGGAGAAGATTTGAACTGAGGATGATCCAAGGTTGGTTTTTTGTTTGTGTTACTAACGGGCTATTGACCGCGGTCCGAGATGATGGCAGTCTACCATGGGGCACGTCGGGCTGTTGTTTGGGGTGATTGATGACACAAGGCAACCCTTCACCAAGTCATGTCGTTCCAGTCTTGGTAGCCGTGTTGGTCTGTGACGTGGCTTGTGTAGACCCTTCGACGGGGAAACACTCACTAATTGGCATTTTCAATAGGGTAACGGTCGGCAAGTTTCCGACCCCGCCGACCAGTCTCTGTCTATGTTAAGTTGACCGATGCCGCAGTCCGTTACGATCGAAATCGTTTGTGCAACATGGCAAAAAACTGCGCGAACGTCGGGTAGCCCGAAACCGAGTGATTTCGGTCCCACTTTTCTGTCGTTCCCTGGCAATCCCAAGTGCTTGGAATTTTGAATTCGTTTAGAGTTTAGAGTTCTTGGGGCGACATTCGTTGGACCGCGGTCGAACGCACGTAACACAACCGGAGGTTAAAATGGTTGTCGGTGAGGCAAGGATTGAGAGATTGGGGCAAGTATCCGGCTGCCCCGATGCAAGACCAAGCCAATGTAAAAAAACAGCGGGTAGTAATATTGCCAACTAGCCTACGAACTTCGGCCGCGGCGGACGAGATACTTGTCGGGTTTCTTGCAGACGCGAGTGTCGTACGTTACGGTCGCCTATCAAGGTCAAATTCACCCCGGAAAATGAAGACTTCATTGCCGAGGCGGTGGACCTCGATGAGTTCGGATTTGGAGACAGCCGTTCCGCGGCACTGCGTGACCTCCAGCCGCGCGATAGTGGAGTTGTACTTCACCCTGAAGGCAGATAGGGACGTGCTAGGGTCTGATTTGCAGGCACTGTGGGTGCGTCTACAAGAGAAGATCCAAGAGCATGACAATCGACCGCGCCGAATTTGACCGAATCGTCAGCAAGTTTGGCCTGCGGACTCGCGAGAGCGGAGACCTGTTGGTGTGGCTCGAAGTCGACGGCAAGGTCGTAGTCAGAACCAGGCGTTCAAATAAGAAGGGCGACTTGCCCATGCAGCACAGCATTAGGCAACAACTCAAACTAAACGAGACTCAGCTCAGGGAAGCCATTGATTGCACTCTGTCCAGGAAAGGCTATATCGATATTCTTAGATCAAAGGGGATTTTGTAAACTAGCCCCGATATTCAAGATCGGATAACTGGACGCTTTCCACTCATATCGTACGCTCGTGTGCTGCACCGTTTAGTACAAAGTAATTCCCAAGCAAGAAGTCGCGAGTCCTAATCTCATCTCGCGCTCCATCGCTTGGCTTCGACGTCGCAGCTCCCATGTTATCTCGCCTTGCGCTTTGTTCCACAAATGATACACTTCTACCGTGACGGTCGAGGGTGGCCCGGTCGGGATTAGAGTTTAGAGCTTTCCAGACGAGCTCGTGCTTTATGCGAATCCGGTTAGCGGTTTCAGGTGTATTGCCGAGCGACTGCGCTCGGCAATACACCCGTAGGTTATCCCCCTCGCCAGCCGTGCGCGCTCCTTCTCAGAAGGAGCGGGAGAGGGCCGGGGTGAGGGTGCCTCCGTTGCTCTCGTGCCTACGTCGAGATCGCATCGGAACTCTATCTTGGACAGGGATGAGTTAAGATTCATGATTCAAGACACACATCTCTTGGGCAGCGGATGGAAGGTGCTGACAATTGAGCAGAAAGAAAGTAGGACTGGCTCTGGGAAGCGGCTCTGCCCGGGGGCTGGCCCACATCGGCGTGATTAGAGTCCTCAAAGAGGAAGGCATCCCGATCGACATAATCGCCGGCACCAGCATCGGAGCGGTGGTGGGAGGCCTCTATGCGCTGAGAAGAGACATCACCCGAATTGAAGAGATCGCCGATGAAATGAACTGGCGGCGTCTGCTTTCGCTGGTGGACTTAGCTTTTCACAAGACGGGACTCATCAGGGGCCGCAAGATTATGGCGTGGGCGAGGTCTGTAATCGGCCGTGACATTCAATTCAGCGACCTGGAGATACCGTTCGCTTGTGTGGCGACCGACATCATGGCCGGCCAGGAGGTAGTCATCAATGAGGGTTCGGTCATGGAAGCAGTCAGGGCCAGTTCTTCTATCCCGGGCCTGTTTTCCGTAGCAAAACTGCGAGGCAGATACCTGGTCGACGGCGGCCTGGTGAACCCGGTGCCGATAAGCATCGTTAAGAACATGGGGGCGGAATTCGTCATTGCGGTGAATGTCATCCCCGATGCCAGGTCGGCAAACAGGGCTTTTCGTACAGCCAACAAGCGCAAGACGGGCTCTAAGGAGCCCAATATCATCGATGTTTTGACGCAATCGGTATACATCGGCGCCCGGCCGCTGGTGCAAACTGCTCTGGAAAGTGCGGACCTGGCGATCGAACCTCAGGTGGCGTCGATCGGACCTGGAGAATTCCACCGTGCCCGCGAATGCATCCTTCAGGGTGAGCTGGCAGCAGCCGACTGCATCCCGAAGTTGAAGAGGATGCTGGCGGGGTAGGGCGGGATTCATGATTCAAGATTCAAGATCATTGCTGTCCAAGAGTTGTTGGCTTGGATACGTTAGCCGGATCCTATGACTCTCTCCAGGGTTATTTGTGTCCTTCAGCCGAAGGACACAAATAACCGGTATTGTTAGCCCCTTCTCCCTTGATGGGAGAAGGCCGGGTTGAGGGTGTTGTCAATCCGTTTCGTGCCTGCATCGAGATCGACGCGGAACTCTACTTTGGACGGGAATGATTCAAGATTCAAGATTTTGAGATCCCCCTCACCCCCGCATCTAGTACGGCGCAAGCTCTAGCCCTCTCCCATTCCTTCATTCCTTCTGAGAAGGACAGGCAGGGCAGGCCCACGCCTCCCGACGATGGTTCGACAGGCTCACCATGAGCGGTGCCGTCGGGAGGGCACTGAGTGGGTCATTTTCATAGGAACTCCGGCAAGAAGAGGTGACAGGATGGCTCTTCCGAAATTTGACTCCCCGTGGTCACTAGCAATCGGGACGACCTTCTGCTTTCTGCTTTTCGCGGTTAACCTGACGGCACTGGTGGTGGGATGGCACGATGCGGTCTTTCCTTTTCAGATAGCCAAGTGCCTTGGGATAGCTTTCGGAATCGCGGTCGGGGTCCACTCTCTGGACATGGCCGCTTATTACAGGAAGCACGTCCGGCTGGCAAAAGACCGGTAGCATCCAATTCGCCGTTTCGTCATTCAACCTATTGACAATCTGTGATTGTCATAAGACAATGGGTGTGAAAATCCGCTTGGAGGGACAAAGTGGAACTTTTCAAACGACATCTGAACTGGACACTCGGACTGTCATGGGTTGTGTGCTGGCTTCTGCTCGTGGTGGCATCAGACATCGCCGCGCCGAAGAATCTGGTGTACCTCATCTACTATTCATTCGGCTTTTTCTTGCTGGTCGTTACCACCTGGTACCTCCGCAGGAAGAATAGAAGCGAATGGTGGACGCTGTGCTGGTTTCCCTGGTTTGTGGCAGCCATACTAGCACTCAGGGGAACGACGCCGCCGATATGGGCAGGGGTTTTGCAGGGGGCACCGTTCTTCCTGATTTTGCTCAAAGACAGGACCTGGAAGCTGATCACAGACTGACGGCCGCCGTCCGTCCTGAGTGAACGGTCGACTCGTCTCGATGGGGAGCCTCGCCAAGGGGTTTTGACCCGATCGCAGGGACACCGCGAGGGATGAAGATAGCTGGGTCCGCTCCTTCGTTCGTCGGGCAAGACCGGGCTGTGTCATCATCTGGATCGATTGCCCCCTCACTCGAACTCTCTCCCGCGAGGGGCGAGAAGAAATAACCCCGCCCCGGCCCAAGAATGGTCATCCTGGTAGCAATCGTGGTGACATGTTATTGGCGTGTGTGCATTTGCATATTCGACTTATCTGTGGTATGATCGTAACAACTGGTGCGATATCGGTTATCTTCTAGTGAGCCAAACCCACAGGTTTCCCTCAATATCGGATGACCAAACTCTAGCCAAATATTGAAGAAGGAGGTCATCTGATGGATTATCAGGACAAATCACTCACGTGTTCCGATTGCGGCGCTGCATTCACTTTTAGCGCGCAAGAGCAGGAACAATTCGCCACCAAGGGCTACACCAATGAGCCGAAGCGCTGTCTCGCATGCCGACAGGTACGGAGAGCACAGCAGGGTGGCGGCAGCGGTGGAAGCTACAGCACGGGCAGCTATGGAAACAGCAGCTATAATTCCGCGCCAAGGCAGATGTACGCTGTGAAGTGCGCCACGTGTGGCAAGGACGCGCAAGTGCCCTTTCAGCCACACGGTGACAAGCCGGTCTATTGCTCGGATTGCTACCGCAAAACCAACCCAGTAAAGCGATATTAATCGTTAACGGGTAACGATGGGCCGGGTGGAACTCATTCTTCGGAAGGTTCTGCCCGGCCTTTTGGTTTTAGCTGAGGTTGCTTAAGTCAGCAACGTCTGATACAGTTAATTGTTAGGCAATTCGAGCGTGCTTCCGCGCTTCCCAAGAAGAATATCGCTAGTCCGAATCGCGTCCCTCCGCTTTGAGTACGCGCGGCAAGACCTCGGAAAACGGCGCTTTTTCATCTTCTGACTCTCTTGGGGCGCAATCAATTTAAGGAGAATCATGTGGCGCAATTAGAACTTAAAGCCCAAAGTAGAGAAGTCCTGGGGAAGGGAGTCAAGGTCCTTCGCCGACAGAACATAACGCCGCTGCACCTTTTCGGCAGCGGTATCGAGTCGCTGGCCCTGCAATCCGAGACTGCCCTGGTTGAGAAGTCGGTGAGCATGGCGGGGGAAACGAGGCTGATCTCTTTGACCGTCGACAAAGAGAAGAAAGCGAGACCGGTCCTCGTCCGCGGGATTCAAAAAGACCCGATATCCCGCCAGATATTGCACGTGGACTTCTACCAGGTCAAGATGGGCGAAAAGATCGGCGTCGAGGTCCCCATCGTTCTGGTGGGCGAGGCGCCAGCCCTGCAAGTAAAAGGCAACTCTCTACTTCAGGGGCTCGACGCTCTGGCTATCGAATCGCTTCCTGACAAGATTCCGTCCAGTGTCAAGCTCGACATCAGCTCCCTTACTGAGGCCGGACAGTCGCTGAAAGTAAAGGATATTCAGATAGAGGCCGGAACTACCGTGACTGCCGATCCGGAACCTGATGGTTGTGATCGTGGTCTCGAGGCCTGAAGAGAAGGCCGAAGAGAAGGCGCCGGCAGCAGAAGCTGCAGCCGCCCCGGCAGCAGCCGAATCGGCTAAGGAAGAGTCCTAGCCTTAACTCAAGGGAAGGAAGATCAGAACGAAGAGCCGCAGAAGGTCACGGTGACCATCCCCGAGCTCAGACCCGGGGAGACGGTGACCGCACCGGTGGAGGGTCTGAACCCCACCGCTTACGGTGAAGTGGCCGCTCTCACGATCGAGGTCGGCCCGGTCACCGGCGAGAAGTTCATGGACAACAACTCGCTCAAAGCCAACGTCATCTTCAAGCTCTAGGGGTACGCCTTGACTCTGGTTCAGGGATTCGAAGTCCTGGCTGTACTGGCGCTGGCGGTGGCCATCGCCGCCTCCGTGGGTCTCTACCTGGTCTTCCGCAGGCTCCAGCGATACCACCGCAACCAGTACCTCATCATGGGGTCACGGGGCAAGGTGGACATCGTCGAGCACGTGGCGGCGGTCGATGAGAAGCTCGCCAACATGCGGGTGAGCTCTCGAAGACCTGACCCTGGTGGCCCGCGACCACGACGTCCGCATCGACGGCGCATTCTTAGCGCCTTGGCGTCGTCCGCTTCGACGCCTACCAGGATCTGGGAGGTAGGCAGAGCTCCGCCGTAGCGCTGCTCAACAGCCTGGGCAGCGGGGTGGTCATCACCACGGTAGTCAGCCGTGACTTCGCCCGCATTTACGTCAAGCTGCTGAAGGACGGGGCTCCCGACATCCCGCTGGCCCCCGAGGAAGTCGAGGCGGTCGAGCAGGCCCGGGGAGCAGGTCCTTACACCATCCGTCCCCGCGTGGCTGCCACCGACGACCAGGCCTCGGCCGCAGAGCTGTACGCGGACGCAGAGACCCTCCTCTCCACGGGACTCCCTGGACGGCGACCACCGTCGGAGCGCGAGGTGGACCGGGAGAACCGCCGCCGCAAGCGTCAGGGGTTGCCCCCTATCGTCAGAGACGGTCACACCCTCGGCCACTGGGTGGCAGGACCCGATGACTCCCTCCCCCGACCTCGACAACGATGAAGATCGGAGTGTCTATGAGCTGTGAGCCGGGTGGTCAGCAACTCCCGCTCTGGCCGATCTCGTCGCTGAGCGAGCCCTTGCCGATCGCGGCCACCACCATCGGCTTCCTGGGGCCGCAGGGCACGTTCACCGAGGTGGCGCTGCGCGCCACCATCGCCGAGCAAGAGGCGGGCGGCCGAACCCGCCGCTTCCTGCCCTTCGCCTCCATGCAGGACACCATCGAAGCCGTGTCGTCGGGGGAGGTCGACTGCTCGATCGTCCCCATCGAGAACTCCATCGAAGGCTCGGTCTCGGCCACCGTCGACATCTTGGCTCACGAGATCGACAACCTGCAGATAGTGCGCGAGGTGCGGATCGCAGTGCGCCATCAGCTCCTGGCCCGGCCAGGGGTGACCCTGGAGCGGGTCACCAAGGTGGTCTCCCATCCACACGCCAATGCCCAGTGCCGTATCTGGCTGAAGAACAACCTGCCCGACCGCGAGATCGAGGCGGCCAACTCCACCGCCAACGCTGTGGAGCGGGTGGCGAAGAGCGACCAGCCCTGGGCGGCCATCGGTAACCAACTGGCCGGAGAGACGTACGGCTGCGTGGTCCTCGCCCCCGACATCGAAGACCATAAGGACAACGAGACCCGCTTCGTGTTCCTGGCCCGGCAGCGCGAGCGCCAGGACTGGTTCGAGCCCTACAAGACCTCGCTGGTCTGTGAGATCGTCAAGGACCAGCCCGGCGCCCTGCTCCTCATCTTGCAGGAGTTCGCCTTCCGGCGCATCAACCTCACCAAGATCGAGTCCCGGCCCTCCAAGCGGCGGCTGGGTGACTACATCTTCCTCGTGGACATGGAGGGCAAGGTGGACGACGGCCCGGCGGCCGACGCCATCCGCTGCCTCTGCTGCAAGCTTCCCCGCCTGACCGTCCTGGGCAGCTATCCTGTGGGCATGCCGCTGTCGCGGCAGTAGCGCGAGTCCCCCATAGCCGAGGAGAGTCCCGGTGCTCGACATCAGACTGATCCGGAACGAGCCAGACATGGTCCGCGCCGCCCTCCGCCGCCGAGGCCCCCACGCCGAAGCCGCCCTCGACACGCTGCTCGAGCTCGACCGTGCGCGCCGCGAAGTGCTCGTAGCCGTCGAGGAGAAGCGAAGTCTCCGGAACACGGCGAGCGAGGAGATCGCTGAGGCCAAGCGCAACAAGGAAGACGCCTCGGCCAGGATCGAGGCCATGCGGGCGGTCGGCGAGGAGATCAGAGAGTTGGAGGCCCGGCTCAAAGAGACCGAGGCCGCTCTGGAGGCCGAACTGCTGCAGGTACCCAACCTGCCGGAGCCCTCGGCGCCGGCCGGGGGTGAGCAAGACTCGGTGGTCATGCACACGTGGGGCGAGCCGCGCGCGTTCCCGTTCCCGCCCAAGGACCACCTGGACCTGGCCGCTCAGTTCGACATGATCGACATGGAGCGAGGGGCGCGAACCTCGGGCAGCCGGTTCGCCTATCTCAAGGGCGAGCTGGTGTTCCTCCAGTTTGCTCTGGTGCAGTACGCCCTGCAGAAACTGGCGGCCAAGGGCTTCCGCCCGGTGATAGTGCCGGTGCTGGTGCGAGACGAGGCTATGTATGGCACGGGATTCTTCCCTACCGACATGCAGCAGGTGTACCGGATCGAGGCCGACGGTCTTAACCTGGTGGGGACGTCGGAGGTGCCGCTGGCCGCCCTCCATATGGACGAGATTTTGGACGAAGCCGATCTGCCGGTGCGATACGTGGGCTACTCGAGTTGCTTCCGGCGGGAGGCGGGCGCCGCCGGCAAGGACACACGGGGCATCTTTCGGGTGCACCAGTTTGACAAGGTGGAGATGTTCAGTTTCTGCGCCCCGGGCGAGTCGGCCGAAGAGCACGACTTCATGCGCTCCGTGGAAGAGGAGATCCTGCAGGAGTTGGGTCTGTCATACCGGGCCGTGAACATCGCTGCGGGTGACCTGGGAGCGCCGGCCGCCAAGAAATACGACCTCGAAGCCTGGCTGCCCACCCAGGAGCGCTACCGCGAAGTGACATCCTGCTCCAACTGCACCGACTACCAGGCCCGCCGCTTGAAGGTTCGCGCCAAGGGCGAACGGGGCGGGCCCTATCTGCTCCATACCCTGAATGGGACTGTGGTAGCGCTGGGCCGGACGATGATCGCCATCATGGAGAACTACCAGACCGCCGACGGCAAGATCGAGGCGCCCGCCGTGCTCAGGCCCTTCCTGCCGGCAGGCAAAGAGGCGCTGGGCGGGTGAGCGGTGCCGGCGACATCGCCGATGCGAGCGTCCTCGCCGGCGTCCGGACCGGCGCCCATGACGTCCTCGTGGTGGTCGACGCGCAGCGCGATTTCTGCCCCGGCGGGACGCTCGGCGTGCCCGGCGGGGACGAGGTGATACCGGTCATCAACCGGCTCCTGCCCCTCTTCCCCCGCCACGTTTACACCCGGGACTGGCATCCCACCCGCCATGTCAGCTTCTCGGAGCGGCCCCAGTTCCGCGATGGATCCTGGCCCCCGCACGCGGTGCAGGGCACTCCCGGAGCGGCCTGGTGCGACGGACTGCAGGTGCCGCCGGACGCCGTCGTGGTGAGCAAGGGGGACGACCCGTTCCACGAGAACTACAGCGCATTCCAGGTGAAGAGGCTGGATCTCGCGGAGTTCCTGCGGTTCCGCGGGGTGGAGCGGGTGTTCGTCGCCGGGCTGGCCACCGACTATTGCGTCAGGCAGACCGCCCTCGACGCCCGGGAGGCCGGGTTCGGGGTATTCATCATCGAGGACGCCGTCCGGGGCGTAGCGCCCGACACCACCGCGGTCGCGTTTGACGACCTGGACGCTGCCGGCGTGATCCGCATCCGCTCCGACCAGGTGCGCCATGACGCCTGACGGCAGGCCCAGGACCCCCGGCCCGGGCGGGGCGCCGATCGGCCCCGGAGCCGACGTCTCCCAGCGCTGGGCGCGACGGGAAGATCTAGCCCTGCTCACCGACTACTACCAGCTCACTATGATGGGCGGATACTTCAAGACCGGCCACCGCGACCTGCAGGCCTGCTTCGACTACACGTTCCGCGAGCTGCCGCCGGACAACGGCTTCGGCATCACCGCCGGGCTAGAGCAGCTCCTCGACCAGGTGGACCGGCTTCGCTTCAACGACGCGGATCTGGCCTACCTCTCCGGCCTGGGTGCCTTCGACGATTCGTTCCTCGAGTACCTCGCGTCGTTCCGCCCCCGCTGCAGCATCTACGCGGTGCCGGAGGGAACGGTGGTCTTTCCCCACGAGCCTGTCCTGCAGGTGGAGGGGCCGCTCATCGAGGCGCAGCTGCTCGAGACACTAGTGCTCAACACTCTGAACTTTCAGACCCTCATCGCGACCAAGGCCGCCAGGATCCGATACGCCTGTGGCGGAGACGACCTGGTGGAGTTCGGGCTGCGGCGGGCGCAAGGTCCCGACGGCGGCCTGAGCGGCAGCCGGGCCGCCTACATCGGGGGAGCCGACGCCACGTCCAACGTGCTGGCCGGCAAGGTGTTCGGCATTCCCGTGCGAGGCACGCACGCCCATTCCTGGGTGATGAGCTTCGACAGCGAACTCGAAGCCTTCCGGGCCTATGCCGCCTGCTATCCAGAGCCCATCCTGCTGCTCGACACCTACGACACCCTCACTTCCGGGCTGCCGAATGCCGTGACGGTGTTCAAGGAGCTGCGCGCCTCCGGGCGGGCGGTGCGGGCCGCAGTGCGGCTCGACTCCGGCGACCTGGCCCGGCTGAGCAAGGCGGCCTACCGCATGTTCACCGAGGCGGGATTTCCCGACCCGCTCATCGTGGCCTCCAACGAGCTCGACGAGGACCTCATCGCCGATCTCAAGCGGCAGGGAGCGCGCATCAACTCCTGGGGCGTGGGCACCCATTTGATCACCTCCTTCGGGCACGCGGCCTTGAGCGGCGTCTACAAGCTGGTGGCCATGCGGAGGGAAGGCGGCGCCTGGGAGCCGCGCATCAAGATGTCGTCAAACCCGGCCAAGATGACCGACCCGGGCCGCAAGCGCCTGGTGCGCTACTACGACGATGCCGGCCGGCCCCTGGCCGACCTCATCCGGCTCGACTCTGAGCCCCGGGACGCTATCGAGCCGGGGCAGCCGGCGGCGCCCGTGCCATTCGCCGAGCGCCACGACCTCGGCTATCTGCGCGCCGTGTGGGACGCCTCGCGCTGCCAGGACTTGCTGGTGCCGGTCATGATCGATGGTAAGCGCGTCGGGGCGGTGCCCTTGCTCGCCGACATCCGCTCCCGCGCGCAGGAGCAAGTCGCCTCATTGCCGGAGGAGATACGCCGGCTGCGCAACCCGGAGATCTACGCGGTGGGCCTGTCGCCGAAGCTGGCCTCGGAGAAGGTCCGTCTCATCAGGCAGGTCCCGGGCGTTCTGCCCGGCGCTCCGGGCAACCACACCGACGGCTAACGGCGCCGGTCGGGATCGCCCCGCGCGGCGCGCCGGCGCCCGTCCTCGGCGGCGCCCCTATTTGGCGGCGAGCGGCCCGGCCGGCTCGCCCATCGGGATGGCCGAGGCCTGACCTTTAGCTATCACCCTCCCGCCGGCCCCGGTCACCATGAGGTCGACCACCATGAGGCGGCGCCCGCCGTGCAGCAGGCGGCACTCGGCCGTGAGTCTCTCTCCAGGCGCACCCGAGCGGAACTGGCTGATGCTCCACTGCACCGCGACCGCGTCGGACTTCGCGTTCACATTGAGGGCGAAAGCCACGTCCATGAGGGTGAAGACGAAAGCCCCATGAGCCAGCCCGTGGACTTGGAGGAACTCCTCCCTCACCACGGCCGACACCCGGGCCAGGCTCTCCGAGGCCTCCTCGACCTCGATCCCGAAAAGGGAGATCAACCGGTCGCCGTCTATCAGACTCCGGATCCGCTCGCTCATCTCCGCCCCGGACACGCCCACCTCCTCGCTGCTTTGTGATAAACCTAGCATTCAAGAACGGGAAGCACGAGAAGAGAGGTCGGTATGTACTGCCCGCAATGCGGCACCGCGAACGACGACAACGCCGCCTTCTGTGCCAAGTGCGGCTTCAATCTGGAGGAGCACCGAAAACAGTGGATGGAACCGGCGGCCATGAGCCAGGCGGAAGGTGCCCCGCAAGCCGGGGACACGACAGGGACACAGCCCTCCCCCGGCCAGCAGCCCCCGACCCAACCCGCAGCCTATCCCCCGCCCTACCAGCAGCAATACCAGCCGACCTACCAGAACCCGCCCTACCAGCAGGGCGCATATCAGCCGGCTGCATACCAGCCCGCCGGCTACCAGCCTGGCTACGGCGCGGTGCCCCACGTCCCCAGCTACCTGGGCTGGGCCATCGCCACTCTGATCCTCTGCTTCTGGCCTACGGGGATCGTGGCCGTCGTCTTCGCGGCCAAAGTCGGGAACCGGCTGGCCTTGGGTGACATCCCGGGCGCACAGGAGGCTTCCCGCAAGGCCAAGATGTGGACGTGGATCACGTTCGGCATCGGGATCGCCATCTACGTCATCGGCATCCTCGTGGCCATCATCGCCGCCGCCACCGCGGTCAACACGCTGAACGTCTATTAGGGCGCTCGGCGAAGAGCGCCCCTCAGGGGTTATACTCCGGCGGCAGCGGGTCGGCTGCGGCCGGACCGGGGCTTGACGGCACGCCCACCCGGGCCGCGCCGCGTTGCCCCCACATCCGGAGGGGTGGCGGAGTCTGGTTGATCGCACCGGTCTTGAAAACCGGCAGGCCGCAAGGTCTCAAGGGTTCGAATCCCTTCCCCTCCGCTCGGCTTGATCTGGCAGTTCGATACAACGCGGCCTTCTGCCCGCCCTAACCCGCCTGCTCGATCGCCCTCAGAGTCCTGCGCAGATCGCGTCCGAGTAGCCACCTGCCGGTGACCGCGATAAGTCCGGCAGCCACCCGTCCTTTGAGGTTCCGTCCCATGTGCACCACCACCAGGTCGACATCCGTCCCCCCGTCCTGACGGGGGGTGAGGGTGTACGTCCAGCCGCTCCCCGAGCTCCAGATGTTGCTGTCGACCGTGGTCAGGCAAACAACGTTCGGCTGCGACCAGTCGTAGCGGAGCCTCTCCCATGCCCCGCCCGCGGAACCCTCGGTCACGTCGGCCCAGGTGCCGCCGCGAGCGTTGACCTTGACCGAGTCTTCGTGACTGTAAGCGAAGATCTTCCCCCTTCCCGGGCCGAAGTTGGTGAGCGCGGCGACGAACCGCTCAGAGGGGACTGCCGTGCTCTCTTTGAGATGGATCGTTGCCATCGCGCGACTCCTTTCACCATATCGAGCGTGCCGCTCACCGCAGGCAGCCGCACAGAGACCTTACCCCGCCATCGGTCGATTCAATTGGGCGGCAAGTCTGGTCGGCTCCACCAGATGGCAGTCCGAGCTGTCTGCCCCACCTCGTTGTCGCTCGAGGAGCACCAAGTGCTTCTCCGGTATTAACCGATCGGTTACGTTTCCCCCGTGCCTTCCGGGGGTATCCCGAAGGCCGGATCGGGCGTACTGGGGACAGGGAAGGGGTGCCATGAGCAATGAGTTGACGCGGCGTCAGTTCGTCAAGATCACCACCGGCGGAGTGGTGGGGCTCTTCGTCCTCAGCGGTTGCGCGCGAAGTGAGACGACTACCACCGCGGCTCCGAGCACGACCGCTTCCTCCACTACCACGACCACAGCGGCTGCCACCACCACGACGACTGTCGCCGCGACCACCACGACGACGATAGCCACTGGTCCCATCAAGGTTTTGGATCCGGCCGGCGTGACCAAGTTCGTCACCCCGCTCCTCATCCCTCCGGTGATGCCCAAAGCCGCCATTGTGACGCAGTCGGGCGGCTCCGACATCGACTACTACGAGATCTCGGTGAAGCAACTCTCGCAGCAGATCTTGCCCACCGGTCTTCCGGCTACCACCGTCTGGGGCTACGGGGCGGTCACGTCGCAGAACCCCAACGGTCTGACCATCCACAATGCCCCCTCGCTCACGATTGAGGCGACGGCCAACAGGCCGGTGCGGGTCAAGTGGATAAACGACCTGGTGGACGCCGACGGGAATTATCTTCCCCACCTGCTGACGGTCGACCCGACACTCCATTGGGCGAACCCCGGCGGCGGCGCAGCCGGCCGCGACAGCCGGCCTACCTTCACGTCCACGCCGGCGCCGTACGACGGCCCCGTCCCCCTGGTGACGCATGTCCACGGGACGGTAGGCGTGGGGGACGAGAGCGACGGCTACGCTGAGGCCTGGTTCCTGCCGGCAGCCAACAACATCCCGTCCGGATACGCCACCGTGGGCACCTGGTACGACTTCTTCAAAGCAAAGGCCGCGAAGAGTTACGGAGCCACCTGGGGCCCCGGCTACGCCACGTTCCAGTACCCCAACCGCAATCGGGCTTCGACCATCTGGTACCACGACCACGCCCTGGGGATGACCCGGCTGAACGTCTATGCGGGTCCGGCCGGCTTCTACCTCATCAGGGGCGGCGCTGCCGGAGACCAGGCGGTGCTCGACTCCCGCTCGAGCAAACCCGCGGTACTTCCCGGTCCGGCTCCGGCCGATGGGGACCCGTTCCCTTCGGACAAGCCCTACTACGAGATCCCCATAGCCATGCAGGACCGGTCGTTCAACACCGACGGCTCGCTCTTCTACCCCACCTCACGGGAGTTCTTCGACGAAGCCACGGCCGAGAATCCCGGGTACATCCCGAAGACCGACCTGGCCCCGTACTGGAACCCTGAAGTCTTCGGCAGCATGATCATGGTCAACGGCAATACCTGGCCGTTCCTGCAGGTCGAGAAGCGCCGGTACCGTCTCCGTTTCCTCAACGGATGCCAATCCCGCTTCCTGATTCTGGACTTCAAAAACATCCCCGGGGCGGAAGTGTGGCAGATCGGCAACGAAGGGGGATTCCTCAAGGCCCCGGTGAACATCACCGGACTCGGCAATCGGCTGCTGATGGGACTCGCGGAGCGCGCCGACATCGTCATCGATTTCACCAACACGCCTGAGGGCGAGTACGTTCTCGGCAATGTGGGCCCCGATGAACCGTTCGGCGGGGGGGAACCGGGTAAGGACTTCGACGTCTCGGATCCTTCGACCACCGGTCAGATACTGCAGTTCAAAGTGGTTGCGGCGACCGCTGCCGACCCGACCACACCCGCCAAGTTCCTCAAACTGCCGGCCTTGACGCCACTCCCTCAGGCGTCCGTCACCCGCCCTCTTGCCCTGATCGAAGCGGCGTCGGACAAATGGGATGGGCCTGCGGAAGCCCTGCTGGGAAGGCTCGACGCGCAGGGCAACCCGATAGCGGACCCATGGATGGCCCCGGTCACCGAGAATCCCGCTCCGGGTGCGACCGAGATATGGGAGATCCACAACTTCACCGCGGACGCACACCCCATGCACGTCCATGAGGTGGCGTTCGAGGTTGTGGACCGAGAGGGCCTGGTCCTGAACCAAGACGGCGAGGAGCCGGTGCTACCGGTGAAGCTGACCGGTCAAAAACGTCCCCCCGAGCCTTGGGAGGCCGGTCTGAAGGACACGGTCATCTCTTACCCCGGCGAGGTGACCCGGATCAAGGCCAAGTTCGAAGCGGCCGGCCAATTCGTGTGGCACTGCCACATCGTCGAGCACGAGGACAACGAGATGATGAGGCCGTACCGCATCGGCCCGGAGCAGCCCGGGCAACCCATGCCAAAGCCCATGTAGACCGCGACATCTATCCAGCGTCGAGAGTCGGCCTCGGGCAGCCCGCGGGCGCCGCGCGCCGGTGGGTCGCTTGCCCGTCTTGACTCGGTCAGCAGCAGGGTCGGCCCGGGTTTCCGCGAATAAGACCCGGGATGAACGACGAGCGCATCCAACCCATCCCCTATCTGAAGCTGCTCTTGACCGCCGCGGTCGTCGGCTTCTTCAGTGCGGCGATCACATTCGCTTTCATGTGGCTGGTGGCCGAGACGATCGATCTTGTCTGGGGCGGGGTCGAAGGGGCCGGCGAGACCTGGCGGCCCGTCCTGACGATCGTCCTCTGCGCCGTCGCCGGCGTTGTGGTGGGGGTGCTGGTCAAGATCTTCGGCGACCACAGCGGCATCTTCGCCGAGCTCATGCAGGATTTCGGACGGACAGGCCGGTTCAACTACAGAACCGCGCCGGGCATGGTCATCACCGCCTTCGTCTCGCTGTCCATGGGAGGCAGCCTGGGGCCCGAAGCACCGATGGCCGACGCGTGCGGAAGCGTGGGCACCTGGGTGTCCGAGAAACTCCACAAGGACGAACGAAGCATACGGTCGCTGGGCTTCTCCGGCATCAGCGGGATGCTCGGCTCCTTCGTCACCTCCCCCTTTAGCGGCGCTCTTCTGGCCCTTGAATCCGCCCGTTCCGCCATCTCTCTTCCGTGGCTGCTCTTCCCCAGTCTGGTCTCGTCGGCCGTGGCCACGGTCACCTTCGTACTCTTTTCAGGGTCGCTGTTCGGCAGCCTCTACGTCTTCCCCGAGTACAGCCCCCACCTTACCGACCTGCTGTGGGCCGTGCCCCTGGGTCTCGCCGGCGCCGCCGCAGGAGCGGTGTTCATCGTTTTGTTCCGGATTCTGCGGCAGGCTATGAAGCGCCTGGGAGGGCGCTATGTCGTGCGCGGCCTACTGGGTGGATTGGGGCTGGGGATCGCCGGAGCCATATCACCGCTCATACTGTTCTCGGGTGAAGAGGGGACGCACACGCTCATCGTCGAGGTCGGCACCTACGGCGTTCTGGCGCTGATCGCCATGGCCGTGGTCAAGCTCGCCGTCACTTCGCTGCTGCTTACAACTGGCTGGAAGGGCGGGTATATCTTCCCCACCATGTTCGCGGGGGTGGCTCTGGGCATCGCCGCCCACCTGGTGTTC
The DNA here is from genome assembly GCA_963843515.1 of uncultured Actinomycetota bacterium. Classification (GTDB taxonomy): domain Bacteria; phylum Actinomycetota; class Thermoleophilia; order RBG-16-64-13; family RBG-16-64-13; genus CAIQPS01. Next base: position 126,612 of record CAWJKH010000004.1, on the reverse strand, counting down.
CCGAGCATCCCCATGGCTGTAGCAGTGGCCGCCACCATGGCGGGAGCGATGGTGGCGACCATGAAGGCGCCCTTGTTCTCCGCCCTGTTCACGGCGATGCTGGTGCAGCGCGACGCGGCCCCTGTGGTGGCGATCGCGGTGATAGTGGGCATGCTGGCGACGGCTAGGCTCTCGATGTTGCAGCCCCCGGCTCAAGGTCAGACGGCTTCGGGCCGGGCTGCGGACGCCGGGCCTGAGGCTACCGCTCCACCGGCGTCCGCGACCTCCGCCCCCATCTCCCCCAAAGAGTGAGGTGGCCCGGTTGCTGGCCGCGCTCCGGCGGGCATCCTCCCGTGTTCCGGCCACGGGTGTGCCAAAGCTGAAATGGCCTTATTCCTGGTAGAATGCCCAGACGCGGCTGCCCCGGGCAGCCCAACGGAGAGAGCGGGTCGTACGTAAATGGATCCTTACCAGCGCTCAATCTATTCGTCGTCCAGGCGCAAGCAGAGGAACGCCGGCCGCCGGCGCATCGTCTTCGCGGTAGCCGCTCTGGCGGTCATTGCCTTGATCGTCGCCGCGGTTGTGTTCATCTACAGCGGCGACTCTTCCAGTTCGACCACGAGCGGAGGACCGGTCGCCTCCTCGACCTCTGGATCGTCACAAACCACCGGGGGCTCGGGGACCGATTCCACTTCGGGCCCCTCCAGCAGCGAGACGGGCGGAACCGAGACCACCGCCGCTTCGGTCCCCACCATCCAGATGACGGTCGCCCCGGTTGTCGGCACCAAGCCCAGCGACTTCGACATCGTCACCCATCTCTACGACGGGGCTACACGGATCTCGTCGTACGACAGGAAGGACCCCATCGACTTCGGACCGGGCAAGGAGTACACGGCCCTCGAGGGCATCATCACCTTCAGGGGCAACAACTACCGCGAGGGGGCCAGCTACGGCACGGCCGAGGTCGACACTGCCAAGCTGCAGATCCTCTGGAGCGCAGCCACCGGCTCGACCCCCAAGACCGGGGGCGGCTCGTGGACCGGCAGCGGATGGACCGGCCAGCCGCTCATCGTCAAGTGGCCGGAAGACATCAAGCAGATAATGAACATCAAGGACGAGATGAAGGCCGACCCCGATCTTACGGAGATCATCTATCCCTGCCTGGACGGCAATATCTACTTTCTCGACCTCAAGGACGGCACCTACACTCGACCGGTCATCAAGTCGGGGGGCGGACCCTTCAAGGGTACCGGCAGCCTCTACCCCGACGGCACGCCCATCCTGTTCGTAGGTCATGGGGACAGCTCCCCTGGCAAACAGAGCGTCCGGGCGCGGCTCTACAGCCTCATCGACCAGAAGCAGCTCTACACTTTTGGTACCAGGAAAGACCCGAACTCCTATCGCAGCTTCCACGCCTACGACTCGAGCGCTTTGTTCGACGTCGAGTCCGACACGATCATCGAGCCGGGCGAGAACGGCATCCTCTACACGATCAAGCTGAACACCAAGTTCGACAAGCAGGCCGGCACGCTGACCATCGCCCCGGACGACCCGGTCAAGATCAACTACACCAACCCCACCTACAAGGACGCCGGCACGGCGACCCTCAACGCGCGGTGGTGGGGCATGGAAGACTCCGCCGTCGCCTGGCGCAACTACCTCTACGTCACCGACAACGGGGGCAAGCTCTTCTGCTGGGACCTCAACACGATGAAGCTAGTGTGGGTGCAGGACACGACCGACGACTCCAACGCCTCGCCGGTTTTCGAGGAGGAGAACGGGCACGGCTACATCTACTGCGCTCCCGCGCTCAAGATGACGGCGAAGGGGGCCGACCCCCGCAAGGGGGACACCCCGATCTTCAAGATCGATGCCGAGACCGGAGAGATAGTCTGGAAGACGGAGGAGTACGTCAGCTACACCGTCACCGGCGTATCGGGCGGGGTGCAGGGGACTCCGGTACTCGGCCGGAACGACATCGAGGACCTGGTCATTTTCCCGATCGCCCGCAGCCCCAACCCGGGCTCGGGGATCCTGGTCGCCGTCGACAAGAAGACCGGCGAGGAGGTGTGGCGCATGAGCCACAACCACTACGCCTGGAGCTCGCCGGTTGCAGTGTACACGCCGGAGGGCAAGTCGTACATCGTGCTGTGCGACACCGTCGGAAACATGTTCCTGGTCGAGGGGAAGACCGGCAAGATCCTGGACTACATCAACCTGGGGACGAACATCGAGGCTTCGCCCGCCGTGTTTGGCAACACCATCGTCGTGGGAACACGCGGACAGAAGATTTACGCCGTGAAGATCAACTGAGGACGCGAGTCGTCACCACTTCCGGCGCGTGATCTCCGGCATTTGATTTCGGTCAAATCGGTTTGAATCCGGGTGCGCCTGGTCATACACTTCCGCAAATCCAACCACTCTGGGGAGCGGACATGGCCAAGAGAAAGATCATCGAGATAGATCGTGACCTCTGCAACGGGTGCGGAGCCTGCACCACGGCCTGCGACGAGGCGGCACTCGAACTCGACGACGAGGGCATTGCGGTCCTCGTCAAGGAACTCTTCTGCGACGGCATGGGCATGTGTTTGAACGTGTGTCCCACCGGCGCACTGACCATCGTCGAGCGGGACAGCTCGGCCTACGACTATCAGGCCACCGTGCAGCACGTCGAGCGCACCCGCGGGGCGGATGCGGTGGCAGCGGTGCACCGCGATGAGCATGAGGCGGATGCCGCTGTGGCCGTCCTGGCTCAGTCGGAACTCAGCCAGTGGCCCATCCAACTGCATCTCATCTCGCCCGCGGCGCCGTACTTCCAGGGAGCCGACCTCCTGGTGGCCGCCGATTGCACCGCGTTTGCGCTCGGCAGCTTCCACTCCGACCTGCTCAGGGGCCGCAAGATGGTCATCGCCTGCCCCAAGCTGGACCAGACCGGGCCGTACGTGGAGAAACTGGCCGCCCTCATCCACGACGCCGGGCTGAAGTCGCTCACCGTAGCCATCATGACCGTCCCTTGCTGCATGGGACTGGAGAAGATAGTGAAGAGCGCAGTGGTCGAATCTGGGGTCGACATTCCCCTGCGCACGGTGGTCGTGGGCATCGACGGACAGATCGCGGACGAGCGCTGATCCCAGCCGCCACAGGGAGGCAAGATGGCCAAGAAGAACATAGGCAAGCACTTCGACATCTTTCCCATGCCGGTCGTCTTGATCGGCACGGTCACCGACGGCAAGCCCAACTTCATGACCGCGGCCTGGGTCACCAAGCTCCATTCGACCCCGCCGATGGTCGGGGTGGCTCTCGGAACGAGGCAGCACACAGCCAAGGGCATCCAGCAGACCGGTGAGTTCAGCCTGAGCTATCCCAGCGTCGACCAGGCCGTCCTTGCCGACTACCTAGGGCTCGTCCACGGCTACGAGGAAGACAAGAGTGCCCACGTCGAGATCTTCAAGGGAGCGCTCGAGTCCGCGCCCATGGTGCGCCAGTGCCCGGTGAGCGTCGAGTGCCGTCTGACCCAGACGGTCGAGCTGCCCCACGACTTCCTCTTCATAGGCGAAGTGGTCCATGTCTATGCCAGCGAGTCCGTCCTCACGGACGGCAGGATCGACGCGGTCAAGTTGCGGCCGTTCGTGCTGACCATGCCCGGCAATGCTTACTGGGCCCTGGGCGAGTACGTCGGCCCTGCCTGGGAGATGGGCAAGGCACTGCGCAAGACCTAGGGTGCCGCCTCGGAGGGAGCCGTCGCGGAGAGAGCCGTCCCGGAGGTAGGCGGCCCGGCGGTTCCCGCGCTCCCGCCGGGCCGAGATCGCGGTACCCTAAAGAAAAGCGCGCCCACGACACCGGCCGCCCCGAAGGCCGCCAGCACCAAATACCCCGCGCCATACCCGTGCCCGCGGTCCAAAGCCAGCCCGAACAGCCACGGCGCAGGCAAGGAGATGAAGAAGCCCAGCGCGTTGATGCATCCGGAGGCAGGCCCGATATGCTCCTGTCGGGCGACCACCTCGGGGATCATCGCGAAGCGCGGGGAGAAGTACGCGAGGCTGAACAAGCCGACCAGCATGACCATGACGAACACCGCAGCCACGGACGGCACCACAGGGATCAGAGCGGTGGCGATGGTCATGACCACCATGCAGCCGGCGATGACCGGCATGCGGCCCCAGCGCACGGCGCCGACGGCCCTGGCCGGAGCGCCGACGGTCTGGGCCACCGCCAAGCCGGCGGTGAGGTAGGCCGCCGCCTGCGCGCTGGCGCCGTATTCCGCGCTCAGGAAGTCGGGCGTCCAGATGAGTACGCCGGTGCCTACGGCCAGCGAGGCGGCGTTGAACAGCCCCAAGAGAAGCACGCGCCTGTTGACAGCAACCGCCGCCCCCAGACCACGGCCGAGTGCCCGCATGGAGGTCTCCTCGCCCACCTCGGCCGGCCTGGCCCGCACCGGCTTCTGGACGAGGGCGACGGCCCCCACGACCAAGGCCAGCCCGGCCGTAACCAGATAGACCGCGCGAAAGCCTCTGGCCGCAAGAAACGGGCGATGATCGGGCTGCTCACCGGCAGCACCATGCCGCCACCGAGGCCCTGCAGCAGCCGTCCCACCAGGAATCCGGAGAAGGACGAGCTCAGGCCGAACACGACCGACCCCAGCACGAAGAAGCAGCAACTGACGGTGAGCACCCTCCCGCCCCAGCGGGCGGCCGCCACCCCCGCGGGGATCCCCACAGCGCCGTAGGCGAACATGAAGATCGAGGTGAGCAGACCGATCTGCGACCCGGACAGGCCGAACTCGTCCTGCAGTTCGGTAGTCACCACCGCCATTAGGGCGAGGGTCAGCGTAGACATGAGGTAGAAGAGCATGAGCGTGAGCGCGAGGGTGTCACCGGACCGGGCTTCGCTGCCGGTCGGGGGCCGAGCGGTAGCGCGCGCCGGCGGCCCGGCGCCGGGCATCATGCCGCCCGTTTCTTCCTCCCCTTGAAGAAGGCCATGCCGATGACCGAGGCCAGCCCGAAGGCCGCCAGCATCAGGTAACCGGCGATGTACGCCCGGTGCGAGCTGTGCCCCGCGTCGAGCAGCATCCCGAAGAACCAGGGAAAGAGCATGGAGCCGGCGAAACCCAGAGCCGTGTTCAGCCCGGTGGCCGGACCCACCTGCCAGGGCTTGTCCACCACCTCGGGCATGTAGCTGATCATGGGCGGGAAGTAGGTCATGCTGAAGAATCCCACCAAAAGCACCATGATGAAGGCGAGTGGCACCCCGGGCACCAGGCCCACCAGGGCGGTCACCACCACCATGGGGATGATCGACCAGACGATCACTCCGAACTTGCCCCAGCGAGCGGTAGCGATGGCCCCACACGGGTTACCGAAGATCTGAGCTACTCCCAGCCCGGCCAAAAGATACAGCGAGACGCTTTCGGACGAGCCGTGGATGTTCTGCAGGAACCCCGGCGTCCACACTAGGACGCCAACGCCGATCGCCAACGCGGCCGCGTTGACGAAGCTGAGCAGAAGGACCTTGCGGTTGCGTGCGACCGAGCCGACCGCCGAAGCCAGCCCCCGAACGGTAGTGGCCCCCTCCGGATGCGAGGGGAGCACGCGGACGGCCTTCTGTGTCAGGACCAGCACGCCCAGGACGAGGCCCAAGCCCGCGGTCGTCAGAAAGACCGCCCGGTAGCCCCCGGCGTTCTGGATGCTGGGCATCACGAGGAGAGCCACGACCTCCCCTATCCCCCAGCCCGCGCCCAGGATGCCCCACGCTCGTCCCAGAGACCGCGAAGGGAGGGCGTGGGCGAGAACCGGGCTGCAGGTGGCCACCACCATACCGCCTCCAAGGCCCTGGATAGCCCGGCCGGCGATGAAGCCGGGCATGTCCGAACTCAGCGCAAAGACGAGCGAGCCCACGAAGAAGCAGCCACAACAGGCGACCAGGAGGCGGCCGCCCCAGCGCGCTGCGCCGATGCCCGAGGAGACGCCGGAGATGCCGTAGAAGGCCATGAACACGGTCGTGAGCAAACCCAGTTGCCCCTTGTCGAGGCCCACGTCGCTTGCCAGTTGGTTCTCCACCACGGGCATGAGGGAGAGGGCGATGGCGGAGGTGGCGAAGACGAACATGAGGATGACCGCCAGAAGATCCGCCCCCCGCCGGGTTGCCACGAGCGGGTCGACTAAGTCGGCCGCCTGGGTGGCCGCACGGTCTTCGGTCATGATCGTTCCTCGCTCGTCGGGATTTCACAGCCATGGTATCGAAAGGGTCCGGGCCCGTGTTACTCTCCGAGGGGCCTGCCGCGACGCCACTGCGATACAGGCCGACCCCATCACCGGGAGGGGCCGGCCCGGCAGCTAGGCCCCATGAGGACGTGGTATCGTGCCGCCCGGTGCGGTGCGCAGGCCGGGGCTTCGCTCTTCAGCAGCCTCCCAGCCGAGGAGAAATGTGAAGGGACCGATCGCCATCATCGGCAACGGGGGCGCGGCCGCGGAGGCGGTGCTCGCGCTACGCGCGAACGGATATGCCGGCGACATCCACCTATTCGCCGACAACCGGCATGCCCCGTACAACCCCATGCTGGGACCGTACCTAGTCGCCGGGAAGATCCCGCTCGAGCGTGCCTTCCCGTTCGGTGACGGCCCGGCCTTCTACGGGGGCCAGAACGTCACCACCCATCTGGGCGACCCCGTCGCGCGGCTGGATGCCGAGGCCCAGGAGCTCATGACAGCTTCGGGCTTCACCCAGGGCTATTCCCGCTGCCTGGTGGCGACAGGCGCCCGCGCCGCGGTGCCGCCGATAGCCGGACTGCGCGAGCTGGTGACTTCATCCCGGGGCGCCGCCGCGGGAGCGCGGCGGGTATTCACGATCCAGACACTCGATGATGCTCTGGCGCTGAGACAGGCGGCCGACGAGCTGGTGGCGCACCGGAGGCCGGGCTCGTGGCCGGGGAGATCACCAGCCCGAGCGCCGGCCGGCCCGCGGACGGGTGCGCGCGGCGGGAAGGCCGCCCCGGCGCCGTCAGACCCACGCCCCCGCGCTGCCGTCATCGGGGCCTCGTTCGCGGGGGTCAAGGTCGCTGCCGTTCTGCACGACCTGGGTTTCGCCGTCACGCTGGTGGAGAAAGAGGCATCGATACTGCCTCTGGCGGCCCATCCCGAGGCCGCGCGTGTCCTGGAGACGCACCTGCTGGCCGAGGGCTACGAGTTGCGGCTCGGGGCCGCGCTCGCCGGTGTGCGGCTGCAAGAGGCTGCGGCGGACCTCCGGGGAGGCGCGCCGGACGTCCCGCCGGGCAAGATCCACCTCGACTTCGGCGCCCTTCCCGGTGCCGCCGACCCGGGCGGCGCGGGCGGCACGGCATGCGAGGAATCAGCCGCCCAGGAGGAAGTCGATCTGCTGGTGGTCTGTACGGGCAACCGTCCTGCGCTGGACTTTCTCGTTCCAGGCCAAGTGGACGTCGGCACGGGCATCCTCGTGGACGATCAGATGCGCGCCAGCATCCCGACTCTCTTCGCCGCAGGCGACGTGGCCCAAGGCAGGAACCTCCTATCGGGGCGCCGTGAGATAATCGGTCTGTGGTCGAGCGCCCGCTTCCAGGGCCGGGCCGCAGGCCGCGGCCTCGCCGGCCTGGTCTCGGGTTACCAGGGCGGAGTCCCCCACAATGTGACCCACGTCGGCCGCATACTTTTCGCGGGGATCGGGTGTGTCGACGATTATGACGACGTGACCACCACCCGCGAGGGGGGGTCGTGGCAGGTGCGGCTCTGGCGAGACGGGCGGCTGGTAGGAGTCAACCTCGTGGGCTCCTGTCTCTCGGCCGGAGTGGTCAAACAGGCTCTCGCGAGGGCGACCATGGCGACGACAGAGCCCGCGGCCGCAGAGGCCGCGGCAGGCGTGAAGGCCCGGATGGAGGCGACGTGGACAAGCTTCAGCGCATGACCAAGGGCAAGATCCCGGGAGAGGCCACCGGGATCGAGATACGCAAGTCGGTCTGCACCCTCTGCGACCCCCAGACTCAGTGCGGTCTGGACTGCTATGTCAAGGACGGCCGCATCATCAAGGTGGAGGGCTCTCTCGAGAACCCCCACAGCGCGGGCACGCTCTGCTCCAAGGGAGCCGCCCAGCGCCAATGGGTCTACCACGAGGAGAGGGTACGCACCCCTCTCAAGCGCGTCGGCCCCCGGGGCTCGGGCGAGTTCGTGCCCATCTCGTGGACCGAGGCCCTCGACACCGTCGCCACGAGCCTCCAGCGCCTCAAGGCTGAGAGTGGCCCTGAGTCGGTGGTCTTCTATTGCGGCTATCCCAAGCAGCTTCGCCCGTTCCTGCAGAGGCTGGCCTTCCTCTATGGGTCGCCGAACTACTGTACGGAGTCGAGCGCGTGCTTCACCGCCATGTCCATGGGCTGGCGCCTGGTGTACGGCCAGATGGCCGCTCCCGACCTGGCACATACCAAGTGCCTGCTTGTCTGGACCGGCAACCCGTTCTGGGCGGGGACCCCGAATGCCCGCCGCCTCATGGACGCGCGCGAGCGGGGCGTGAAGATCATCGTGGTCGACCCGCGCAAGTCTCCCATCGCCGGCATCGCCGACCTGCATCTGGCGCTGCGCCCCGGCACCGACGGGGCCCTCGCCCTGGCCATGGCTAACGTGATCGTCTCCGAGGGGCTGTACGACCGCCAATTCGTCTCGGAATGGACCCGGGGCTTCGACGAGTTCAAGGCCTACGCCGCCGGCTTCACGCTCGATCGAGCGGAGGAGATCACCGGTGTGCCGGCGGTCCTCATCAGGGAGGCGGCCCTTCTCTACGCCACCAGCAAGCCCGCGGCCATGATGCCCAGTTCCACGCCGGTGGTGCACCACACCAACGGTGTGCAGAACCAGCGGGCTGCGGCGGCCCTGGTGGGGCTCACCGGCAACTTCGATATCCCCGGCGGGAACGTCGTCCAGCCGGCCGGCTGGCTCGAGGTGGGCGGAGCGGGCTTCCCCACCCGTGAGCACCAGTTCAAGATGCCCCGAAAGTGGAGCGACATGCCTCCCCGTGTGGGCGCCCAGAGGTTCCCGGTGTGGACGGAGATGATCGACCAGGGCCAGGCCATGGACCTTCCCCGCCAGGTGGTCACCGGCGATCCCTACCCGCTGCGCGGCATGGTGGGGTTCGGCCTCAACTACCGGATGTTCCCCGATTCGAGAGGCTGGCTGGACGCGGTCGACTCCCTGGACTTCGTTTGCGTGGCCGACCTCTTCCTCACCGACAGTGCCAAGCATGCGGACATCGTGCTGCCGGTGTGCAGTTCGGTGGAGCGCAGCGAGATGAGAGCCTATCCGCAGAAGTACGTCATCTATACCCAGCCGGTCATCGAGCCACTGGGTGAGTCGCGCTCCGACATGGATGTCATCTACGGCCTTGCCCAGAAGCTGGGCCTGCCGTATCAGAGGCTGGAAGACGCGGCGGCGGTGGGTGGGGCCGGCGCCGGAGGGGACACGACCGGGGCGGCGGCCGACTCGGCGGCGAGCGGTGCGGCGCAATCCTCGGCCGACCTGGGGGGCTTCCTACCCGGTGGCGCTCCCGACTTCCGGGCTGCGTTCGAGGCCACCCTCGACTGGGTCCTCGAGCCTAGCGGCATGACCATCGCCCAGATCAGGGAACACCCGGGGGGCATGCCGGTGCCCGACCCCCTGCCGGTCACATTCAAGAAGTATGAGAAGAACGGGTTCCCCACGCCCAGCGGCAAGATGGAGCTCTCCTCTTCCATCCTGGAGAAGCATTCGGACCGCCCGGGCATCGACGGGCTCCCACTCTACGCCGAACCCAGGCTCAGTCCGGTCTCCGCGCCGGATGTGGCTTCGGAATACCCGCTCATCCTGGGCACCGGCACGCGGCTGCCGATGTTCATCCACTCGCGGACCTTCCGACTGCCCTGGACCCGTAGCCTCCGGCGGGACGCCGCGGTCGACCTCAATCCGGCCGACGCTCGCCACTACGGCATCGCAACCGGCGACACGGTGGAACTCTCGACGCCGCGGGGGTCCATCCAGGTGAAGGCCAACGTCACCGAACTCGCCCGCGAAGGTGTAGTCCACATGTACCACGACTATCCCGAAGCCGACGTCAACGGCCTTCTGCCCGGCGACTATCTCGATCCTATCTCCGGCTTCCCGGGCTACAAGGCATCACTTTGCGCGGTAAGGAAGGTGGCGCCGGTTGCCGGCGGAGCGGAGGGGGTAAGACCATGAGCCACGCCTTCTATCTCGACGTCGACCGCTGTGTGGGCTGCTTCTCGTGTGCGGTCGCCTGTATGGATCAGAACGACCTAGAGGTTGGTGCCGAACCCACCGCCTGGCGCCAGGTGTTCACGGTCGAGACCGGGTCGGGTGCAGATGCCCGCCTCCGCTACGTATCGCTGGCCTGCATGCACTGCGAGGACGCTCCCTGTCTGATGGCCTGCCCCACGGGCGCCATCGCCCGGGTGACGGGGACGCGCGTGGTCGGGGTCGACTCCGAGCTGTGCATCGGCTGCCACAGTTGCTCCATCGCCTGCCCGTTCGGCGTACCCCGCTTCGGGAAAGACGGCACCATGCAGAAATGCGACCTCTGCAGCGCCCGTCTGGAAAGTGGCCTGGAGCCGGCCTGCGTCCGGGTGTGCCCCACCAAGGCCCTGCGACAGGGCGACCCCAACATCATTTCCTTGGAAGTGGAGAAGAAGGCGGCGGCGAGGCTGGCGGCCGGGATGTAGGGCCGCCGGCGAGGGTCCCCCGGCGAGAGAAGGACGCAGGGAGCGCAAATAGCAGCGCTATTTGCGCGACTGAGGACGCGGTATCGCGCCGCCCGGTGCGGTGCGGAGGCCGGGGCTTCGCTCTTCAGTGGCCTCCTACCCGGCCCGCAGCTTTTCTGCGGCCACCAGCGCCCGCAGGTTGCGCCCCAGCACCGTCGCGTAATCCTCGAGGTCGAGAGCGGCGAGCTTCTCCCGAACGGACGGCGGCAACTGGTCTGCAGGGAGGTCCCGCAAGACCCACTCGGTCTCTTCGCTGTCGAACTCGGCGACGACCCGCGGCACCCGCAGGTATACCCGGTCTACCGGGCACATCTCCTGGCACAGCGTGCAGCCCACCAGGCTGTTGTGCGCTTGGGGATCCAGGCCTTCGGGCCAGTCGCCCTCGTGCTCGTTAAGGTAGGTGAGGCATCGCTCGGCGTCGATGACCCTGCCGTCGTAGGGGATGGCGTCGGTGGGACACACATGATGGCAGTTGCGGCAGGGGGGGCAACTGCTGAGGCGCCAGCTCCCCTTGGTCTTGTAGTCCTCCGTCTCCAGCGGCGCGTCGGTGCAGAAGGCGTCCAGACGGACGAACGAGCCCAGGTTGCGCACGTAGGCGACGTTGTTGCGGCCGTACCGCGCCAAGCCCGTCCGCACGGCGAGGAGTTTCAGCGGAATGCGCGTCCTCCCCACCTGGAACCCGGCCGGCCCCAACACCCCCCGCACCGCGTCCAAAGCCCGCTGCCGGGTGTCGCTGGAGATGTAGGTGGACGGGATGACCGCCTCGAACGGACCGTCCTCCAACTGGAACCGGACCTTCACGTTCGGCGAGGACGAAGCCACCACGATCAGCGCCTGCGGCTCCTCCACCCCGTCGAGACACGAGAAGGTCAGGCTCTGCTCGTATTCGGCAAGCAGATTCTCGGTCACCTGCCCGGTGTCGCGCAGGTCGGCAAGAATGGCAGCCACCTCGGCGGCCACGGGCGCGGCTGCGAAACGGTGGAGAAACCCAGCGTCATCGAGGGCTTTGCGGAGATCGGCAGTGAGGGCGGCGCTGCGCGTGCCTGTGGCACTCCCGCTGGCCGCCGGGCCGCCGGCCGCCGCGGCGCCGCTCACGGGGCGGTCGGGAGTAGCTGCTCCCCCCGGTCTTTGCCGCTGACGCCGTACCAGATGATCATGCGGTCGGTTATCCACTCCACCGGACAGCGGTCGTCCGTCCAATAGTCTTTCATCGGGGCGACCCGGGTCCATTCCGCGGTGAGCAGGCTCGTCAGGGGCAGGATGTCCTTGGGCGCCTGCGCCGCCCGCTGGGCAAGGACCGCGCGGTCGGTGTCCTCGGCGAACCCGACCACAAGCTGGTTGAAGTTCAGCGCCGGCCACTTCATGACGAGCGGGAACTGAGTGGCCAGCGTCCCCGACACGTCCTGGGAGAGCCGGTCGTCGCCGGGGACGGTCGAGATGTTGAGGGCGATGATGCCGTCCGGCGCCAGCCGGTCGCGGCACAGCTTGAAGAAGTCCGCTGTGGCCAAATAGAAAGGTACGTACGGCTGGCGGTAGGCGTCGATGAAGATGAGGTCGTACTTCTCATCGGCTGCCTGCAGGAAGGGACGGGCGTCGGCGCTCACCACGTTCAGCCGTGGGTTGTCCGCCGCCCCGAAGTACTTTCCGGCCACAGCGTTCACCGCGGGATCGATCTCGACCCCGTCGATCGCAGCGTCGGGGTAGTACACACCGAACGAGCGGGCCGTGGTCCCCCCGGCATTGCCGAGGATGGCGATCCGCTTGACCGGCCGGTCCACGAGCGGGGGAACGGTAAGGAACATGTCCCACTCCCCGCCGGTGAGGACGGTGTTCGGCCGCCAGATGGAATGCACAGCAAAACCTTCGTTCAGATAGAGCAGGCGGGCGTCGTCCTGGCGCTGCACCACCTGGACGAACTGGTAGCGCGACTCCTTTTCGTAGATGAGGCCGGCCGTGGCCTTGACCACGCCCGGCGGAATGGCCATCAGGGCGGCGAGCACCACCGGCACCACGAGCCAGCGCCAGCCGAGCAGGAGACAGGCCGCGGCGGCGATGATCGCCGCCGCGCCGATCAGGGTCCGCTGCGTCCCGATCAGCGGGATGGTCACGAGCGGCGGGAGGAAGGTACCCACCAGGCTGCCGGCGGTCGACAGAGCGAAGATGCGGCCTGCCGTGGAGCCCGCCTTCTCCATGTCGGAGATACCGAGGCGGATGGCGAACGGCGTCACCATCCCCAGGAGCAGGACCGACGGCACGAACAGGATCACGCAGGCGAAGAACGATCCGAGCACCGCTCCGGTAGACACCGAGTCGATGCCGTTGATGGTCACGTTGAGGAAGGGCCGGGCCACAAAGGGGACGATCGCCGTGAGGATCGCACCGGCCATCACGATAAAGCCCAGCAGCCGGGCGCTGGGCCAGCGGTCGGCCAGCCGGCCACCGATGATGTAGCCGAGTGACAGGGCGATGAGGATCAGCCCGATGATGTTCGCCCAGATCATGGTCGACGAGCCGAAGTACGGCGCGAGGAGGCGCGAGGCGCACATCTCCGTGGCCATGGTGCCGATGCCGGCGAAGAACACCAGCCCGTAGAGCGCACCGGGACGAACCAGCGGAGCGGGCCTCGCGGCCGCGGCCGGCGATTGCGCCGCGCCGGCGCTGGCTCCAACGCGTGGCGGCGGCGCGGCGGTCGCCACAGGGTCGACTATGGGCTCGTTCACGATGCCTCCCGCGGGCTCACGCCCGCCTCAGTTGCCGCCTGCCGCAGGGCTTTGGCGAGTGCAGCCTCAGCGGCACGCTCGGCTCGGCCGGCTTCTTCGGCCTCATCCTCGAGGTAAATGCGCCGGTAGGAGAAGGCCGCGACCAGCACCACATACTCGACAGCTATCCCGATGAGGGCCTTGTCCTGATCCTGATAGAACACCAACAAGTTGACGACCGTCAGGTCCACGATCAGCGCGGCGACGGCGACACTGAGGCCCCGCCACTCCCGGCCCAGCCCGATGAGCACACCCGCCGCGATCATGGCCAGCCCGACGCTGCCCTCCAGCACGGCGCGTACAGTGAACCAGATCTTGTCTCCCAACGCTGCCAACTCACCAGGAGAGACGAGCGAATGCAGCAAGTCGGTTGCACCCGAGGATGGCGCCAGGGCCAGAAAGGCCAGCAAAGTCATGTCCAGGACGGCGTAGATGCCCCCCAGCACCAGGGTGACTACCAGGAACGCGCGCAAACGGGGCCGGGTGAAGACCCTGCGGGCGCAGGCACTGGTGTTCTGAAGCGCGCATTGCATCCGGCCCGGTTGGGGCTCCACGATACGGGGCCGCTCGCCTTCCACGTACGCAAGCATGGCCGCCGCTAGTTCGCGGGTGGCCGGGTCCTTCGCCGATGTCCTCACCAGTTCGAGACGATGGGATAGGGCGTTCAGGTCGTGACGGCTCATCTCGTGGTCGACAACGCCGGACATCTGCTCGAGGGCCCGGTACATCTCCCCCCGCACGTCTCGGGCCGCTGGCCGCCGCACCCGCAGGTACACAAGGACCGTGGCCAGAAACAAGGCGTAGATGATGGGAGCCGCGGCCGGCGTGAAGTAGTTGTTGGTCTGGGTGACGAACTTGCCCACCTCGTCGATGAACAGGCCCACTCCTGCCCCGCAGAGCACCGCTCCCAGGTAAAGCGCCCAGCGGTTGGAGAAGACGAGCAGGACCAGGCACCCGGCGAAGAGTCCCAGTCCTCCCCACAGCACGTGGGCGATGTGGACCGTGTCGTTGCCGATCTGAGCGTAGCCGGTGAGCTTGAGGATCAGGCGGAGGAGAATCACCGTCAGGGCGAATGCGACCAGAGAGATGAACACGTACTGCTCCGACCGGTAACGTTTAACCGGACGAAGGTTCCTGATGCGTTCAAAAGCCATGCAAAACGCCTTGATTCGGGCCGACGGACGCTCTGCCGATTATCCGGGAGGCCCCACCGACATTCAAGGATAGAGCCTTCACCAGCGTGGGTATGCTATGGTCCGAGATAGTGTTCGCGATCAGGGAGGTGGACCATGCAGCAACCCGCAGGACCGTACTCACCGGTGCCCGTCTTCCCACTGACCTTCTCCGTTGAGTACCCCGACCGGCCTCTCAACCGCGCTCTCCACCGGGCTCCGGTTCCTGTGGATCATCCCGATAGGGATCATCGCTTCCCTTGTCGGCTCGGGGGAGATCGCTCTTCACGGCGAAAACTACTCGTGGTCGTGGGCCGTGGGCGGCATCCTGGTGCTGCCCCTCGTGCTGATGATCCTGTTCCGCCAGAAGTACCCACGCTGGTGGTTCGACTGGAACCTGCAACTCACCAAGTTCCTGGTCCGAGTGCGGGGCATACGCCCAACTCCTGCGCGACGAATACCCGTCCACCGACGAGGAGCAGGCGGCCTTCGTCGACTTCCCCTATCCGGACACCCTGCAGACTCAACCGCTGGCTGCCGCTGGTCAAATGGTTCCTCGCCATCCCCCACTGGATCGTGCTGGCGTTCCTGTGGATAGGGGTGGCGGTCTGCGTGATCATCGCCTGGTTCGCCATCCTTTTCACCGGCCGTTACCCACTCTCGCTCTTCGATGTCGTGGTGGGGGTGAACCGCTGGACGCTCAGGGTGGAGGCCTACGCCCTTCTGCTGATCACCGACCAGTACCCGCCGTTCAGCTCTGGACTAGCGCGGGCGGCCATCGCGGGCTGTGCCGTCGCGGCTGCTGGGGCAGCGACGCCCCCGGCCGGAGCGCCGGCCTAGCGATCCTCCAGTTCGGTGATCTCCAGACGGTCGATGATGTCGATGCAGCCGATGACGCTCATGGCGGCAGGGCAGCCCTTGATGTAGGTGGCGAAGACCTCCTCGGCCTCAGCCGTCTTGCCCGCCGGCACCTTCGAGCGCGTAGTCCACGCGGATGCGGGCGATGCGCAGGACGCCGTCGACGTCCTCGATGTCGCCCTCCACCTGCGCCTTGTAGCGGTCGGTGTGAGTGGGGATCTTGCGGCCGGCCAGCGCCGTGGCCAGTGTCCCCATCATTCAGCCGCCCACCGCCCCCACGATATGGTCGAGGGTGGCGGCGTGCTCCACCTCCGGATCCACCCTGTAGAACTTCTTGATGCCGCCGTGGACACCGTAGTAGATCGGCTCGTCGAACCCCTCGATGGTGGCCTTCCTGGTGGGCCCGTTCTCCCGGACGATGGTGATCCGCGAAGTGTGGACGATCTCACCCATGGCTTCTGGCCGCCTTCCTGTGCCGGGCC
The DNA here is from genome assembly GCA_963843515.1 of uncultured Actinomycetota bacterium. GTDB lineage: Bacteria > Actinomycetota > Thermoleophilia > RBG-16-64-13 > RBG-16-64-13 > CAIQPS01. Next base: position 110,615 of record CAWJKH010000004.1, on the reverse strand, counting down.
GCGAATCAGGCTTCCGCCCGGCCCAGCGACAACTCCTCCGTGGTGCCCTGCCGCACGTCGAGGATCTCCACATCGAAGTGCAGGGTCATCCCCGCCAGCGGATGGTTGGCATCCACGATCACCGTGTCGTCTTTGACCTCGGCGACGGTGACGGCCATCTCGCCGCTCGGCGTCTCGGCGCAGAACTGCATGCCTTCTTCGAGCGGCATCTCGTCGGGGAACTCGTCCTTGGCCAACTCGAAGATCATCTCTTGGTCGAGGTCGCCGTAAGCATCCCCCGGCGCCACGTCCACCTCGCGTCGATCGCCGGAGGCCGCACCCTCGAGTCCCCGCTCGAGCCCGGGGATGATGTTGTCGTGGCCGTGAAGGTAGACCAGAGCCGGATGACCAACGTTGGAGTCAATGACGATGCCCGCGTCGTCGGTGAGGGTATAAGCGATGCTGACGACGGCGCCGCTGGTGACCTGCATGACGGAGATCCCTTCTCTAGATCCGGGACGTTGACTTGATCAGACGCTGAAGCTTACTACACCGGGCCGGGGCTCGCCGCCGAGGCGGGCGCACCGGGCCGACACTCACCGGCCACCCGAGCGCCGCTTACCCGCCGCCGGGCTCCCCGTCGCCCCCTTGCTCGGTGCCCACGAATCCCGTTTCTTCCTGCCACCAACGCAGGTGGCGCTCGCGGGCCAAGTCTTCCGGCACCCAGCCCCGCACCATGCCCGCCAAATAGGTGCGACCGTGCCTGGTGAAGAGCACGTGGGCCAGATGGCCGAGGAACAACGCCATGGCGACGACGACCAGAAAGTCGTGCAGCCAGAGAGCCCGGGACACCAGCCACGCCGGCATATCCTGCTTGTGCATCAGGATGCCGCCGGTGGCCGAAAAGCCCACCGCCATGGCTGCGACCAAGACTACGTTGAGCTTCTGCCCGGCGTTGAAACGGCCTTGCGGAGGCATCTCCCGGCCGCGCAGGGAATAGCCGCGGACCGCCAGCCAAAACCAGTGCCGATCGTCGCCGCTCCACTTATCCACCTCGCGGAGATCGCGGCCCAGACGGCGCCGATCGATCAGCAGCAACAGGAGGATGGGAAGGATGACCATGGCCGCGCCCAGGTACCCATGGTACAGAGTCACTGTCTGGCGCGCTCCCTCCATCCAGACCCTGGTTGCCGGCACCCACATGAGCAGACCGGTGATGAACGACACCAGGAAGAAGAAGGCGTAGAGCCAGTGCGACACCCGCTCGGCGACAACGAAGCGGCGCAGCCGCCGCCCCAGGGCGGCGGCTGCGCCGTCAGACCCTTCCGGACTACTGGAGGACCCCGGGGATGGTGGCGTCGTCGGAATATCCATAGTTCTCCCAGTACCCGGTGAAGGGGGTGGCTTCGGCATCGATGGCTTCTACGCGCTCCACCCACTTCACGTACTTGTATCCGTAATGCCCAGGATAGATGAGCCGCACGGGCTGCCCCATGTTCGGCGGGAGCGGCTCTCCGTTGACCTGGTGTACCAGCAGGACGTCATCGAGTTGCGACTGCTCCAGGGTGAGGGAATCGGCATAGACTCCGTCGCCCGAGTGAAAGACCAGGCGGGTTGCCTGAGCGTCAACCTGAGCACGTTGCATCAGTTCGCTCACCGCGACCCCCTCCCACTCGACCTCCTTGACGCCCCAGCCCTCCACGCAGAGGAAGTCGCGGACGAGTTTGGTCTGAGGAAGATCGGTGAACTCGGAGAAGGTGAAGATCAGTGGATTGCGCACCAGTCCGTCCACGGTCAACCGCCAGGTTGCCGGGTCGAAGGGCGGCCCCTGCTTGACGGAGTTGATGCGGAAGCCCGAGGTGCCGGTCGAAGGCCCGGACGTGACGCGGGGAAGATCTCCTTGCCCACGAACAGCGCAACGACACCTGCCAGTACAAGGCCGATGAAGGTCCGGCGGCCGATGTTCTTTTCGTCGCTGCTCACGGCACCTATTATCGCAGCATGACGACACGACGAAACCTCCAGCACCCGCCGGGAGGGCCGGACGCCCCTGGGCCGGCCGGCCAGGGCGCGGAATGGCCGTTCTCTCCGCCCCTCGCTCCCATGGAGGCCGAGACGGCCGACGACCTGCCGGCCCCGCCAGGCTGGGGGTACGAGCCGAAATGGGACGGCTTCCGGGTGCTCATGTGGAGCCGCTCGGGCGCGAGCGCAGGTGCACTCGCGGGAGCCGCCCGGCTGGAAAGCCGTAACGGCAAGCCGCTGCTTCGTTACTTCCCGGAATTGCGGCCAGCCCTCGACGAGCTTCCTCCCGGCACCGTCGCCGACGGGGAGGTGGTGGTGGTCGCCGGCGACAAGCTGGACTTCGACGCCCTGCAGAACCGCATCCACCCGGCGGCGAGCCGGGTGGAGCGGCTGTCCCGGGAGACCCCGGCTCGGCTGGCCCTGTTCGACCTCCTGGCCGTCGCCGGCCACGACCTGCGCGGCAGGCCGCTGCGCGAGCGGCGACTGCTGCTCGTGGAACTCGCGGCTCTCCTCGGCGCCGAGACCGGCACCCCCGGCGGCGCCGCTGGCACCGAAGACGGCGGTTCTCCGTACCTCCTCTCCCCGCAGACCCTCGACGTCGAGACGGCCCGTCGCTGGTTCGTCGAGTTCGAGCCTGCCGGCTTCGACGGGATAGTGGCCAAGAGCCTCGACCGTCCGTACGCTGAGGGCCGCCGGGAGATGATCAAGGTCAAGCACCGCCGCACGGTCGACTGCGTCATAGGCGGCTATCGCGTCCACAAGGCCGGCGCCCGGGTGGGCTCCATTCTCCTCGGGCTCTACGATGAGGCCACAGAGCTCCACTTCATCGGCCATTGCTCGTCTTTCGGCGAACAAGAAGCCACCGACCTCCTTGCCATGCTCCTCCCGCTTCGCCTGGCTTCCTCGGGCGGCGCGAGGACCGGGCAGGTCGCCGAAACCGGGAAGGTCGCCGAAGCCGGTTTCGGCGAGCACGCTCGCCGGCCGGGCAACGTGAGCCGCTGGAGCGGCGACAAAGACCTGGACTACGAGTCCGTGCGCCCGGTCCTCGTGGTGGAGATAAGCTACGACCAGCTCACCGGCGACCGCTTCCGCCACGGCACCCGCTTCGAGCGCTGGCGGCCCGACAAAGACCCCCGCGATTGCACGATGGACCAGCTCGAACGCCCGGTGGGACCGGGGGTCGTCGAGATTCTTCGCCGCGCTGCGGGGGGCGCTGGCCGTCCCGTGCACCCGGCCCACGCCGAAGGGACGTAGTATCCTGGCGAAGCAACGCGCCCTCTTGGGGAAGGGCGCCGACAGGCGCGCAACAAGAAGGGGTGTGATGCAGCCAGCCGGTCCCGGCCCTCGTTACCGATGGGCGATCCTCGCTATGGCCGCGCTTGTCGTGTTCGCCGCCCTGGGCCTGTCCCGGTTCAGCTACACCTCCATCCTGCCTTCCATGCAGGAGGGTCTCCAGCTCTCCAACACCCAGGCCGGCGGCCTGGCCACCGCCAATCTGGCCGGCTACATGGCCATGGCCATCGTCGGAGGGGCGCTCGCGGCCCGCTTCGGGCCGCGGCGGATCATCCCTATCGGTCTCATGCTTGCCGCCCTAGGGATGGTGGTCACCGGCATGTCGACGGTCTATGGGCAGGCTCTTGCCGGCCGCTTCCTTTCCGGCGTGGGAGCGGCAGGCTCAAACGTTCCGGCTCACACCATGGTGGCTCTGTGGTTCACCCAACGCCGGCGCGGCATCGCGACCGGCACCGCTTCCACGGGTGCCTCGGTGGGCCTGCTGCTGGTCGGGCCCCTGGTGCCGTTCATCATCAACCGGTTCGGGACGGACGGCTGGCGGATGGCCTGGTTCATCCTGGCCGCGGTGGTCGCCGCGGTTGCCGTCACCAGCGCCTTGGTCATACGCGATCGTCCACGGTACCGTCCCGACGACCACGGGCCTGCCGTGCGCGAGAAGCCGGGCGGTTGGAAGAGGATCTACCTTTCCGGCAAAGTCTGGCACCTGGGGGTCGTGTACTTCATGTTCGGCTTCGCCTACATGGCCTATATGACGTTCTTCACCAAGCGGCTGATCACCGACCTGGGCTACACCTCGGAGAGCGCAGGGAGCATGTTCATGATCCTCGGATGGGCGAGCCTCATCTGCGGGGTGTTGTGGGGATGGATGGCCGATGCCATCGGTCGGAAATGGGCCATGATGACCATCCTCCTCATCCAGTCGGTGTCGTACGCCCTCTTCGCCCTGTGGACGGACACAGCCGGACTGGCGCTGTCAGCGGTGCTCTTCGGCGTCACGGCGTGGGGCATCCCGGCCATCATGGCCGTCGTCTGCGGCGACATCGCGGGGCCGCTCATGGCCCCTGCGGCTTACGGGTTCCTCACGGTCTTCCATGGCTTAGGCCAGGCCACCGGCCCCTACGTAGCCGGAAGGATGGCCGATTCACTGCCCACGTTCACGCCCAGCTACCTGATGGCTGCCGGCGTCGCCTTCCTTGGCGCCATGGCTATGCTGCTGCTGCGCTGGGCCCCGGGCCGGCCCGGCCGGGCAGCGGAGGGCGCCAGCTGCGAGACCGCAACCGTGGATCTCGCACCCCCCTTGTAACAGACCGTCCGGTGCGGCCGGCGCTCTGTCCGCTCTGTCCGCCGCCCCCTGTATGCTTAGCCGTCATGGCGCCCATCCCCATCCAGACGGTCCTCGCGGAACTGAACGAGCAGCAACGGCTGGCGGTGGAGCACGGGAACGATCCCCTGCTCATCGTCGCCGGCGCCGGCACCGGCAAGACCGCCACCCTGGCTCACAGGGTCGCCTATCGCATCGCGACCGGCACCGACCCCAGCAGGGTCCTGCTTCTCACATTCACTCGCCGGGCCGCCGCCGAGATGCTACGCCGCGTGGAAGGCATCCTGCGCCGGCTCGAAGCCGAGAGCCGGGGGCAGAGTGTCGGGGCGGGCAAGGTCTGGGGGGGGACCTTCCATGCTACGGCCACCAGGCTGCTCCGCCTTCACGGCCGGAGCATCGGCCTGGACCCCGCGTTCACCATCCTCGACCGAGGCGACGCCGAGGACCTCATGGGTGTCCTGCGCACCGATCTGGGCCTGGCCAAGAGCGACCGCCGGTTCCCTCTCAAGGGCACCTGCATGGACATCTACAGCCGCTGCGTGAACGCGCGCGAGACCGTCGAGGAGGCGGTGGAGGTCCACTTCCCCTGGTGCAAGGACGAGGTGGAGGGCCTGCGCGAGCTCTTCGCCGCCTTCGTGGACCGCAAAGGCGAGCAGGCCGTCCTCGACTATGACGACCTGCTGCTCTTCTGGCACGGCCTGCTGACCGACCCGCGGGCCGCCCGCTCCATCCGGAGTCGCTTCGACTGCGTGCTGGTCGACGAGTATCAGGACACCAACGTGCTCCAGGCCGAGATCCTGCAGATGCTCTGCCCGGCAGGGAAGAGCCTCACGGCGGTGGGCGACGACGCCCAGGCCATCTACTCTTTTCGGGCCGCAACGGTGCGAAACATCCTCGATTTCCCCTCTCACTTCCCGGGCACCACCATCGTCACCCTGGAACAGAACTACCGCAGCGTTCAGCCCATACTCGACGCCACCAACGAGGTCATCGCCGAGGCCGCCGAACGCCATGCCAAGAACCTCTGGTCCCGCCGCCCCGACGGAGCCAGGCCTCAGCTCGTGGCCTGCGAGGATGAGGACGAGCAGAGTGAATACATCATCCGGCGGGTGCTCGAGCACCGGGAGACCGGTATCGCCCTGCGCCGGCAGGCCGTCCTCTTCCGAGCGTCGCATCACAGCCTGGCGCTGGAGCTGGAACTGGCCCGCCGCAACATCCCCTTCCACAAGTACGGGGGGCTGCGTTTCGTCGAGACCGCCCACGTGAAAGACCTGCTGGCCTTTCTGCGCCTGGCCGAGAATCCGCGCGACCTCATGGCCGGCACCAGGGTGCTCATGCTCCTGCCCGGGGTGGGCCCCAAAAAAGCCCGGGCACTCATGGACAGTCTCGCCGCAGCCTCGCCCGCGGAGCCGCGGAGTTCGGCGCCCCGGGGCGTAGCCGCGACGACCGGGCCTTCCGGCTTCGCCGCTTGGGCGGGGCGGCCGGCGCCGTCGCCGGCGGCGGCCTCAGCCTGGGAGGGTTTGGTGGAGCTCATGACAAGCATCGGGGGTCGCGAGCCGGGCGACCTCGCTTCTCAGATCAAACGGATCAGGCTCTTCTACGCACCTCTTCTCGAACGCCTCTACGACAACGCCCGCGCCCGCCTCATGGACCTCGAGCAGCTCGAGGGGCTGGCCGCCCGCTCCCCCGACCGGGCCCGCTTCCTGGTTGAGATCGCCCTCGACCCCCCGAGCTATACCGAAGACCTGGCCGGGCCGCCGCTCCTCGACGAGGATTTTCTCATCCTCTCCACCATGCACTCGGCCAAGGGTTTGGAGTGGGATTCCGTCTTCGTCATACATGCCGCCGACGGCAACATCCCCTCCGACATGGCCACCGGCCGCCTGGAAGAGATCGAGGAGGAACGCCGGCTGTTCTACGTCGCATTGACCCGCGCCAAGGACTGGCTTTACGTCTGCTATCCCCTGCGCTACTACTCGTACCCGCGCACTTTCAGCGACGTGCATGGCTACGCACAGCTCACCCGTTTCCTGCCCCAGACTGTACGTAGACTGTTCGACGAGTCCCAGGCCGGCATCCACGCCGCCCCGGACGAAACCTCGGGAGTTCCGCCTTCGTCGACTTCGGGTATAGAGCAAGCGGTCACCACCGAAGACATCAGGAGACGTCTGAAGGGATTGTTCTGACCAGATTGTGGCAAGACGGAGGCGGAGCAGGCGTGAGATAATACGTTACTCCAACGCCGGAGCTACTCACGAGGAGAGTGTTTGGATGCCTAGTTGGATAGGACCTTGGGAGATCGCGATCGTCCTGGTCATCGCCCTGCTCATCTTCGGCCCCAAGAAGCTGCCTGACCTGGGCTCCTCGCTCGGGAAGTCCATCAGCGGTTTCAAGAGGGGCCTCAAAGACGCACAGGACGAAGTCAAGACGGCCATGAAGGAAGACACGGCCGAGGCGCCGGCGTCCGCTGAGGCGCCTGTCGCCACCGCCACCGCCACACCGGCCGCCGCGACTACGACCGCCGCCCAGGCTCAGAACACCGAGCAGAGCTAAGAGCCGAGCGGGGCTGAGAGAACCGACGAAAAGGCGGCCGTCCCCAGACGGGGCCGGCCGCCTTTTGCTTGGTTTGGTGGATCGTGGTCGGCAGCCGGCCGTGGCCCCTACTGGGCTACGCCGTCAGTCGACAGCGATCATCACGTTGCTGGCCTTGATCACCGCGTAGGCTTCCGCACCGACCTTGAGGCCCAGGTCCTCTGCCGAATGCTTGGTGATGATGGAGACGACCTCGGCACCACCGGGCAGTTCCAGCACGACCTCGGTATTGACCGCGCCGGGAGTGATGCTCTTCACCTTTCCCTTGATCACGTTCCGCGCGCTCAGCTTCATGATCGCCTCCCTCTGGATCCGTCGGGCTGGAAAGACAGAGAACCTCTGTTATCAGTACCCCAAAAAGATAACCTGAAATCGCCCATGGCGATTCTGCACCGGCCCAACCGAGCCTCTGGGCGACGCTCGGCCCCCTGGGCGGAGCAGCCGCGCCCTGCCGGCACATCGGCATCCGCCGCTGGTGACGGGCCGCGAGGCCCTCTGCTAGAATAATCGCTCGCTGAGGTGGCGGGTAGGCTTCTGAATCTTCAGCAGCCTCCAGACCTCGCCGTCATTAGGAGAAGTGGCCGAGAGGCTGAAGGCGCTCGCCTGCTAAGCGAGTGTAGGAGTGAATGCTCCTATCGAGGGTTCGAATCCCTCCTTCTCCGCCAGCATGCGCCGGTAGCTCAGTTGGATAGAGCGTTGGTCTACGAAACCAAAGGTCGGAGGTTCGAATCCTCTCCGGCGCACTCCGTTGGCATGTTCAGCTGTCAAAGAACAGCCAAGACTCTCCCCCAGGGCCGGCAAGGAATAGGCGGCGGCCCGCCTTCTACCCGGACAGCGAGAAGCCCAACGCCTGCTCGAGGGTCGTCCGGTCGGCCGAGCCCTGCTGCCAGGCGGCTCCGACGGTCGCCACCGCCGCCAACGCGAGCAGACTCTTGCCCTGCTCCAGCGCCTGGGCCAGGTCGTGCACACCCCCAGCCATCTTCTGCAGCGAGGTGAGGAAGCCGTCGTGGGCCGCGGCCAGCTCTGGCGGCGCCTGGATGGCCTGGAGGTCGGTCACCATTGGGCCCATCAGAGTGTCAAGATCCTTGGCGGCCTGCACCTGCGCCGGGGTGGGGTTGGTGAAGTTGGCCCCGCTGATGGCAGTGTAGGCTTGGGCCAGACCGGGCCCGTAGGTGTCGGCCCAGGTTTTCATGGCCGCCCGGTAGGCGTCGAGGGGGCTGAGCGTCGTGGACGTGGTCGATGTGGTGGTCGTCGAGGAAGTGGTGGTCGGGGGCAGGGTTGTGGTCGTAGTCGAGACGGTCGTGGGGGCCGGGGCGGAGGTCTCCGACGAGGTGCCGGCACACGAGGGCGCGCTACACCCGAAGATCTCGAGGGAGGCGGCAAGCAGGAGCGACGCGAGCACGACAACGGAGAGCTTGAGGTTCATCTATCCCCTCCTGAACGACCCTCGACCTCGGATCACGGCGTGACGGTCTGGAGCATACAGCACGAAACCGCCGCCGATCAGACCTTGGAGCGCACGGAATAGTGATCTCCCAGGGGACGTCTGGTGGGCGAACCTGCCGGCGCCCTCCTACCCCAGGTCGGATACCGCCGCCCAGTCGTGGTGGTCCAGTGCCATGCGTTCAACTGCAGCCGGATATCCACGATCGGTTCTCGGCAGATAGGTGGTTTGCAGCGTCGACCGGCAGCCGCCCCAGGGTCGCTACTGGTCCTCGTCGGAGTCCTTCGACCGGAAGGTCCGCCCCACCGCCAGTCCCAGCCCTACCAGGATCAGCCCCAGCACGAGACCCAGTATCTGCACCCACGTTTCGAGCCCCCAGACTACCGAGATGCCCATGGCGATGACCACCCCGCTTATCAGCAGGACGATGCCGACCTGATCCAGGGTCTTGCGTGACGGCCGTTTCAAACGTCTCCTTATGTCGCCCCGGCCGGGTTCGCATCCCCGGTCGGAGTCGCCCCCCCATCCGGCGGCCGGCTCAGTCCGGGATCACCGGCAGTATCAGGTGCGACGGATGCTCCCTGTCGAAGTAGATGGTGTCGTTGCCCACTTTGAGGCCATAGTAGTGGCCGCCGAAGTCTAGCGCGTTGGAGTCACCGTTGGCCAGGTCGAGACGCAGGCGATGGCCCTCGAGGAAACAGTTGGACGTCCCCCAGATCTCGATCTCGTACTTGTAGACCTTGCCCGGCTCGATGGGCTGCGGCTTGTCGTGGCGGTAGTAAGGCCGGTAGGGAAGGCTCTTGGCCTCGTCCTTGGTCACCGCGTGGGAAGCCTTCAGCCAGCCGCGAGTGAGGATGCGGCCCGCCGGCGGCATGCCCGGCGCCTGCATCTCGTCGGGGAGTTGGTCCCAGATGCGACAGAGGAACTCGGTGTCGGGCTGGTCGGAGGCCGCGTAGAGAACGAGCACGATGTTCCCGATGACATCGGTGTCCTTCTCGAACGGGGGCGTGGTGAAGGTGAGGATCTTCTTGCAGGGGTTGAGGATGCCCCTGTCCATCACCGCGGTGCCCACACCCGAGAACCCGGTCCAGTCGGGGTCGGGATAGGCGTAGGTCACCGACGCGTCGCCGGTGGCGGGTGCTTCCCAGGACAGGCCCCCGTCATTGAGAGAGACAACGGCTCCGGATTTCGCCCCAGAAAGATAGACATCGGTGTACCGCGTGCGGGCCAGGGGCCACTCGTTCTCGCGGCGGTAGCGCTCGCGGCCGCGCACGAAGATGTTGAGCGCCGGCTCGTCCATGATGCCGGTCTCGTTGCCCTTGAGCCAGTGGTCGTACCAGCGGAGCAGCCAGTTGCGCACCTCGATGGACTCGAAGATGGCCACCTCGTCGCCCTCGAAGTCACCGTGGCAGAGCATGAGCTTCTTGGGGGTCTCCACCTCCTCGTATCCGCGGAGGTTCCCGCGCAGGTGGATACCCACCTTGTGCAGGATGCCGACGCTGAACACCGGGCACTTGATGTTCTTGAAGTCGGGGTCGCGGTCTTTCCAGAAGTCGTCGCAGGTCTGGTGCTGCATCACGTTCCAGGCCAGGTCCCAGCTCCCCTGGTTCGGGTCCTCGCCCACACGCCCCACCCGGTAGTGACCGCGGATCTCGGTGATGTGCCAGCCGCCGGGGAAGCCGCTGGCCAGGATGCCGCCGTGATAGGCGACGTCGCGGTACATGTCGGCGCCGCCGTCGAAGGGGACGATGCAGGCCAGGTGCGGCGGGGCCAGAGAGGCCGCCATCCACTGGGTCCAGGCGTAATACGATTCGCCGATCATCCCCACTTTGCCGGTGGACCAGGGCTGCGCCGCCGCCCACTCGATGACGTCGTAGTGGTCCCAACGCTCGGGCATGCTGTGCCACTGCCACTGACCTTCCACCGACTTGCCGCAGCCGCGGATGTCGTGGTTGACATAGACATAGCCGCGCTCGACGAACCACTCGATCTTGTTGGTCTCGCGCATGTGGAAGGTCGGTACGGCCGGTAGGTAGTACAGGTCCTTCTGGTACGGCGAGGAGGCGTAGAGGACGGGAAACTGTCCGGGCGCGTCGGGCCGGTAGACGTCGACGGCCACGTGAACGCCGTCCCGCATCTCGATGAAGACGTCCTTCTCGACCTTGACCTTGTACTGGGGCTGACTGAGCCGATCGAAGGGGAAGCCTTCGGGAATCATGGACTGCATGACCTCGGGGATGAGGATCTCGGTGAACATCCGGCGCCTCCTACGTAGACGGGCATCAACTGAGAGCGGCGAGACGGCACCCTCGGGGCGCCGGCGACAGGCCTTGCGCGCCTGGCGCCGCCTCGGCTCACCTAACTAGGTGAGCACTCACTACCCTTACCTGTCAAGAGCGAGTATGCCGAGCTGGCAGGCTGCTGAAAAGTGACCCCTCGCAGCCTCCTAAGCCTCAGGCTCAGGCTGAAGCTCGCCGGCCTCCTCGACGGTCTGCGAATGACTCCGCCGCAGCGGCACCTCCTTCAGGAAGAGCACCACCACCAGACCCGCCACCGAGATGAGGAATCCCAGGAAGAAGACGTCGCTGATTGCGAGGTCCAGGCTTCGCCGCACCGCCTCCATGAAGGAGTCGAACAGCTTCTGGCCCTGCTCGCCGAACTGGCCGAAGAGCTGGAGCAGATGGGTCTTCGCCTGGGCCGAGAGGAGCACCTGCGGGTTGTTCAGCTGTCCGGCATAGGCTGGGTCGGTCGCCACCACCTTCAGCTGGTCCGGCAGGGTGGAAGTGAGCGACTCGGCAAATCGGGTGTTGAGGATGGTCCCGAAGATCGCCAGTCCCACCGTCGTCCCGATGGTCCGGAAGAACTGCAGGCCGGCGCTCACCTCGCCAAGGCGATGAGAGGGGTACTGGTTCTGGACGATCACCGTGAAGGTGCTGATCGCGATGCCGAGTCCCAGACCCATGATGATCATGTAGCTGAGGAGACGCGCAGCCGTCGTGTCGATCGTCATCCGGGAGAGCAGGAACCCTCCCACGCACACGGCGACAAAACCGGCCACCGTGACCGCCTTGTACTTTCCGGTGCGGGAAATGAGCTGCCCGGCACCGATGCTGCTGACGATGGCCGCCAGCATCATGGGCATGAGGATGGTCCCGGAGTTCGTCGCCGTCTTGCCCATGACGCCCTGGACATACAGCGGCAAGAACATGATGGCCCCGAACATCGCGGCCGACTGGATGGCGCTCGCCACCGTCGAAACCGTGAAGATGCTGTTCTGGAACAGGCGGGGGTTGAGCACCGGCTCGTCGGTCCGCATCTCACGGAGGTAGAAGATGCCCCACATGGCGGCGGAGAACACGAACAGCCCGATGATGACCGGAGACGACCAGGCATACTCTGTCCCCGCCCAGCTGAAGGCGAGTAGCAGCGGCACCGCAGCTACGACGAGAAAGCCGCTCCCCAGCCAGTCGATGGAATGCTTGCGCAGTTGCACGTGCCCGGGGAGCGCCCAGGCGGCGAAAGCGAGGGCCACGATCCCGACGGGAAGGTTGACGTAGAAGGTCCAGCGCCAACCGACGTTGTCGGTTATCCAGCCGCCCAACAGCGGGCCCACGATGGTGGCGAAGCCGAAGACGCTCATGAGGATCCCCGACCATTTGGCCCGCTCGGCGGGAGGGAAGATGTCGCCGATAATGGCCTGGTTGATGGGCATCATGGCCCCGGCGCCCAGGCCTTGCAGGGCCCGGAAGGCGATAAGCTCCGTCATCGACTGGCTCTGTCCGCAGAGCACCGATCCCACGATGAACACCGCCATCCCCGCCATGAAGAAGCGTTTGCGGCCGTAGGCATCGGACAGCTTGCCCCAGATGGGCATCGAGACCGCGGAAGCCAGCAAGTACGCCGTGGCCACCCAGGCGTAGTGCGGCAGGCCATTGAGGTCGGCGATGACCCGAGGCATGGCCGTGCCGACCACCGTCTGGTCGAGAGCGCTGAGCAGCATCCCCAGCATGACGCTGATGAGCACGAAGACAATGCGCTTCCGGCTGAGGGTCTCCCCCCAGGGTGCCGCGGCTGCCGGCATGGCGGCCGGCGCGGCGACCACCGCAGTGGCTGACCCGGTCTGCACACGAGCGGGGACCGGCGCGGGTTCAGGCGTTCTCAAGGCCTGCTCCCCGCTCGATGACGTCGGCAAGGGCGTCCAGCCCTCGCGCCAACGCCTCGAGGTCGCGCTCTTCCACCTGCTCCAGCCACCCCGAGAGCGACTCCCTCCGGCTGCGACGCAGGCGCTCCACCAGCAAGTCGCCCTCTTCCGAGGGGAGCACCAGCGTGCGGCGCCGGTCGGTTGGATCGGTCATGCGGACCACGAGGCCCCTGCCGACCAGCTTGTCCACCAGTAGGCTGGCCGCGGGCTCCGACAGGCCCAGGGCGCGCGCGAGGCCTCCCACGGCCAGCTGCCGCTGCTTGACCAGCACCATCATGGCTTTGAGCTGGCCCATCCCAAGGTCGAGGGCCAGCCACTCTGAGTCTTGGGCCTTGGTCAGGGCTGCGACCCGGTCGAAGGATCGCCCACAGTGCTCGATGAGCCCAGCGATCGCCTCTGCATCAGTGCCTGTTCGTATGTCGTCCATCACATTTCCATTTAAAAATTATATCTATTTTAACAAACGATTGGCGCGAGGCAAAGTAACGAGGTGCGGAAGATTTCCTGTCCGGACCCCGCGCTATGCTTGTTGCAGAAGAGAGAGCGCGCCGTCAGGGCGCCGGGAACGGAGGGGGCATGCTAGTAGCAGCCATCGTCGCAGTCGTCGCACTCATGGTGCCCATCGCCTATGTGGCCTACCGCCAGTTCTCGGTCGTCCGGCAGGAGATCGAGTTCGCCGCTCCGCAGGACGGCGTCGCGGCCATCCATCTCGACATCCATGACGACGTGGTGCGCAGCCTGCGCATCTACTTCGCCGACGGCACCGTTAGCGAACTGCGCCAGCTCGACGCGGCCTGAACCGGCCGGGTCCGCTTTCGGCGAAACCGAGTTTCGCCCCGCTCGCAGTGCGCAGTGCTGCCCGAGGGCGCTCGGCGCGCGCCAAGCGCCCCGTCACCCTTCGTCCGCCCGCCCTTCGGCGGCCTGCCCGCTGTATCATGAGAGAGGTCCAACAGTCATAGTGCGGGCACAGACCGGAGGAAGACATGATGCAGAAGAAACGGTGGGCCGACCTGTCGGCCCCGCAGAGAATCGGTGTCATCATCGCGGCCACCATACAGTTCTGCCTGCTGGTAGGCGGCCTTTGGGACCTGTGGCACCAGAAGCCCGAGGATGTGCGCGGCGACCGCCGCTTCTGGACGGGCTTCATGTTCGTCAACTGGATCGGCCCCATCGCCTATTTCGCCTACGGACGCAGGAAGCCCATCTGGGCCTCGTGCCCTTGCTGCAAGCCCGAAGAGCCGGCCATGATCGAGGGTGTCGAGGAGACGGCGGGGTTTGACGCCCTCTGAGGACCGCCGTTTCATGGCGCTTGCCCTCGCCGAGGCGCGAAGGGCGGGCGAGCAGGGCGAGGTGCCCATCGGCGCAGTGCTGGTGCTCTCCGGTGAGATCGTCTCCGCGCGGGGTAACGAGCGGGAGCGGCGCCATGACCCTACCGCCCACGCCGAGATGCTGGTGCTTCGCGACGCGGCCGCCATCGTGGGAGGGTGGAGACTGGCGGAGGCCACCCTCTACGTGACCCTGGAGCCGTGCGCCATGTGCGCAGGCGCCATTATCCTTGCGCGCATCGAGCGCCTGGTGTACGGGGCCGACGACCCCAAAGCCGGGGCCGCCGGGAGCATCTTCAACATAGTCGATCATCCCGCGCTTAACCACCGCCCGGCGGTGCTCGCTGGGGTCATGGCGGCGGAAGCGGCCGACGTGCTGCAGGAGTTCTTCGCCGCCCGGCGCTGACCCTATGGACGAACGCACTCCCCCACCCTCTGCGCCCCGCGGGACCACCATCCCCGCGGCCCCCGACGCCCGCCTTATCGTCAGCCTGGGGCTCAACCTAGTAATCACCCTGCTGCAGGTGGCCGGTGGCATCCTGGCGAACAGCCTGGGTCTGCTCTCCGACGCAGCGCACAACCTCAGCGACGTGGTGGCTCTGGGTCTGAGTCTGTGGGCGGTCCGCCTGGGCCGGCGGCCGGCCACCCCCCGCCGCACCTTCGCCTACAAGCGGGCCGAGATCCTGGTGGCCATGTTCAACGCGGCCGTGCTCATCGCCATCTCCGTGTACATCATCGTGGAAGCCGTGAAGCGCCTCCTATCGCCGGAGCCGGTCGAAGGTCTGCTGGTAGTGGCTTTCGCCGCGGCCGGCCTCGTCATCAACGGGGTGGCGGCGCTGCTGCTCCGCTCCCACGGCAACGACCTCAACCTGCGGAGCGCCTTCCTGCATCTCATCGGCGACGCTGTCACCAGTTTGGGGGTCATGGTCAGCGGCCTGATCGTGTATCTGAGCGGCTGGAACTACGCGGACCCCATCGTGTCGATCTTGGTCTCAATATGGATCGGCCGAGAAGCCGTCGTGATCGTCAAGAAGACCGTCAACGTGCTCATGGAGGGCACGCCGGAGGGGGTGGAGTTCAGCGAGGTCGACCAGGCGATGCTCGCCGTCCCTGGGGTCAAGGGCGTCCACGATCTGCACATTTGGTCCATCTCGTCCAGCGACATGGCCCTGTCGGCCCACGTCGTGGTGGAGGACGCTGCCCTGTCCGAGTTGGGCGAGCTCATGACCCAGCTCAAGGACGATGCTCGCCCGGGAGTTCGGCGTCGGCCACGTCACCGTCGAGACTGGAGAACGAGGGGGGCCGAGTGCGCGGGGAGCAGTTGCGACATCGTCCCTGCCGGGCTCAAGCAGAATGACGCCCACGCGGGGCACCATCACTGATACCCAGCATCTCCAGGATAGCGGCTCGGTCGCCGTCGAGTTCCGGTGCCGGAGGGCGGGTGGAGGGGTCGAGGAAGGCCGAGAACTTGAGCGGATTGCCGGCCAACGTCAATGGCCCCGCGACCCGGTCATCGGTAGACACCACCATGTTCCGGGCGATCACCTGTGGGTCTGCCAGAACCTTGTCCACCGTGTTGATGGGGCCGCACGGGATCCCGGCCTCCTCGAACGCCTGGAGCCAGTAAGCGACCGGGTGAAGCCGCAGCGCCGACTCCAGTTCGTCCTTGAGTGCGGCCTGGTGCCGGGTGCGCAGGTCATTGCTGGTGAACAGCGGGTTGTCGGCGAGATCGGGCCGCTCGAGTAGCGCGCATGCGCGCCGGAACAGCACGTCGTTGCCGGCCGCGATCACCAGGTAGCCGTCCGCAGCGGCAAAGGCGTCGAACGGAGTGATGGAGGGGTGCCGGGCGCCGAGAGGCCCCGGCACGGAACCCGTCGTCACATAGCGGGCGATGGCGTTCTCGAGGATGGCCACCTGGGCATCGAGCATAGCCAGGTCGATCAGCATCCCCTCCCCGGTGAGCGACCGCTGGTAGAGGGCGGCGTTGATGCCGGTGGAGAGAAAGAGAGCCGCCACGATGTCGCCGATGGAGGCGCCCACTCTCACCGGCGGCGAATCGGGGTGGCCGGTGAGGCTCATTACCCCACCCATGGCTTGGACGATGATGTCGTAAGCGGCGCGGGAGGAGTAGGGGCCGGTCCGCCCGAAGCCCGAGACCGACGCGCAGATCAAGCGGGGGTGGCCCGCGTGGAGCTCGTCCCAGCCGAAGCCGAGGCGGTCCATGGTGCCGGCCCTGAAATTCTCCACCACCACGTCGGCGTGATCGAGAAGAGCGTCGAACACCTCGCGATCGCTCTCCGCCTTCAGATCGAGGGCGATGCTCTCCTTGCCTCGGTTGAGCGACATGAAGTAGGCCGACTTGCCCTTGACGAACGGACCGTAGGCCCGAGAATCGTCCCCCGCGCCCGGCGCCTCGACCTTGATCACCCGGGCACCGAGGTCGGCCAGCACCATCGTGCAGTAGGGGCCGGCGAGCACTCGGCTGAGATCGACGATGGTGACCCCCGACAGGGGGCCCCCGCCCAGCGGAGGGCCGGCGCCGGACTGCGGACCTCTTGCTTCCACTTCGACCTCCTGCTCGACCTCCTGCGACCCGTGTCAGCCGACGAGCGGGACGGCGACATCCGGGAACGCCTTCAACACCGCGGCATCCATCGTCACCAATCTGACCCCCAATCCGATCGCGACCGCGACATACTCGCAATCGTAGGCGGTGCAGTCGCTGATCGCCACCAATTCGAGTACGGCGCCTGAGCTCACCTCGTACTCGGCCCCCCCCATCAGGTTCTCGGCTTCGGACTGGATGCTCAGAGCTTCCGCCGGCCCGAGATCTCCGCGCCTAAGGCAGCCGGCCAAGGTGTTCCTCATCTCGCTTCGCCAGAGGCTTGGCGCCGCCCACTCCTCGTCTTCTTTCAAGAGCGCCTCGACTGCGAGACCGTGACCGCCCCCCAGGTAGAGATATGCCAGAATGTTGGCATCGACGACGATCACGGGTGCCCCTCGTTCTTGAATGCGGTTATCTCCTCAGCGGTCAGATCACCTCGGCGCAGCGTCGATCGTAGGACACGCGCCCGAGCAATGCGTTCTTCCGCACTTATTCTTTTCACCGGCTGAAGGGCGCTCTCGAGGCACACGATGGCTTCGCTGTTCAGGCTCCGCCGGTGCGCCGCAGCGGAGGCCTTGAGCCGTTCGTAGACTTCATCAGGGATGTTCTTCAGGGTGAGCGTGGTGGGCACAGTCCTCTCCAACCATTATGGTTTCATAATGGTTTCAATCTATCGTACATGGCGGTCCTCGCGCAACCTCATCGCCGCCATGCTAGCGGCTGACCCCGGGAGCACCACTGCAACCTTCGGCCCATTGGGCGGCAGGAGGGCGCCCCAACTTGCCAACCCGCGGAAGGACCGCATACAATGCCTCATCAACCGACTACCTGGGGGGTAGCAATGCAAGTGAAGGCAAAGACACTGATCGTTCTCGGGCTCGTCGTGGCAGTCGCCCTCTTCGCCGTCTTTGCGGCGGGGTGCGGCAGCTCCACCACGACGACCACTGCGGCTCCATCCACGGAGACGACAGCGGCGCCCTCGACCGAGACCACCGCGGCACCGTCATCTGAGACCACCGCTGCCTCTACGGAGACCACCGCCGGCAAGACCTACAAGGTCGGCATCACCCAGATCGTCAGCCACCCTGCGCTCGACGCGACCGTCGAGGGCTTCATCGACGCCCTCGCCGCAGCGGGCTTCGTCGAGGGCAAGAACGTCACCTACGACAAGCAGAACGCTCAGGGCGACATGGCCAACGCCACCACCATCGCCCAGAAGTTCGTGGGCGACAAAGTCGACCTGATCCTCTCGGTGGCCACGCCCACCAGCCAGGCCGCTGTCAAGGCCACCACGACCATCCCCATCGTCTTCGCCGCGGTCACCGATCCGGTGGCGGCCGGCCTGGTGAAGAACCCGGACGCCCCTGAGGCCAACGTCACCGGCGTCTCCGACATGCTGCCGGTCCAGCCGCACCTCGACCTCATCAAGAGCTGGTGCCCAACGTCAAGACCATCGGCCTGCTCTACAACGCGGGCGAGACGAACTCGGTGTCGCTGGTCGAGAAAGAGAAAGCGGCTGCCGAGGCCATGGGCCTCAAGGTCGTCGAAGCCACGGCCGCGAGCTCGGCAGAAGTGCTTGCGGCCGCCCAGTCCCTGGTGGGCAGGGTCGACGCGATCTCGGTGCTCACCGACAACACCGTCGTCTCCGCGCTGGAGAGCGTGGTCAAGGTCTGCCAAGACAACAAGATCCCCCTGATCGCCGGTGACACCGACAGCGTCAAGCGCGGAGCCGTCGCCGCCTACGCGTTCGACTACAAAGATCACGGCATGCAGGCCGGACATGGTGGCCGCGCAGGTGCTCAAGGGCACCCCGATCGCGCAGATCCCGGTCGAGTACGCCCAGAACCTCCAGTTGGCCATCAACATGGCCGCCGCCACCGCGCATGGGCGTGACCATCCCCGACGATCTCAAAGCCAAGGCCGATACAGACCTTCTAGCGCCGAAGTCCCGAGCGACGTGTGAACCGGCGTGAGCGATCACGTGATCCGATCGCATTCGATGGCGGGGCCTTCAGGCCCCGCCATCGTCGCATTGTCGGCGTCACGAGACGGCGCTCGCCGTCCGCGGCGGCGTGACGGGCGTGAGGTAAGGAACCAGTGGAGACCGTACTATCACCAGGCCCTGCGAGCAAGGCCTTCTCTACGGCTTCATGGTCCTCGGGGTCTTCATGACCTTCCGGGTCCTCGACTTCCCCGACCTGACCGTGGACGGGAGCCTCCCCCTGGGGGCGGCGGTGACGGCCGCCATCATCACCGCGGAGGCCATTCTCCCTGGCTGGCCGACCATCGCCGGGACCGCAGCGGGCCTGCTCGCCGGACTCGTGACCGGTGGTCTCCACCTGCTCCTCAAAGTCGGTGACGGGATTCCACCAACTACGGACCCAAGCTGCTCGCGGGCATCCTGGTGATGACCGGCGCTCTACACCATCAACCTGCGCATCATGGGAGGCAGCAACGTCCCGCTCCTGGGCAAGGACAACGTCTTCGACCAGATCGGCAGCTGGTTCGGCGGTGCACATGACCGGCTGGTGGCTCATCCTGCATGCTTGCCGTACTCATGCTCATCATCAAATACGTTCTCGACTGGTTCCTTCACACCGAGCTGGGCCTGGCCATGCAGGCCACCGGCGACAACGAGCAGATGCTCCGTTCGCTCGGGGTCAACACGAACCTGGTGCGGGTGCTCGGACTTGGTCTGGCGAACGCCCTCGTCGCGCTGAGCGGCTCGCTGGTCGCCCAGTACCAAGGGTTCGCCGACGTGGGCATGGGCATCGGCACGATCGTGGCCGGCCTGGCCGGCGTCATCATCGGCGAGGTGCTGTTCGGGACCAGAAGCATCAGTTGGGTCCTCTTCAGCGTCATCGGCGGCTCGATCGTGTTCCGGCTGCTCATCTCGATCAGCCTGAGGCTGGGGATCGCTCCCGACCGACCTCAAGCTGCTTCACCGCCCTCCTGGTGGTCGTGGCGCTGTCGCTGCCCACCGTGCAGACGGAAAGTGATAAGGATGTGAGCGACTCCGGCCGGGCTGACCGCTGTCACAGGACCTGCAGGAAGGTCTTCTTCCCGCGCACGGTCAACGAGGTCGTGGCCCTGAACGACATCAACCTTCAGGTGGAGCCCGGCGACTTCGTCACCGTGATCGGCTCCAACGGCTCGGGCAAGTCGACCCTCCTGAACGTCATCGCCGGCACGCATCCCTGCTCACCGCGGGCACCATCTGCGCTCGGACGGACGAGGACATCACCCACCTCGCCGAGTACCTGCGAGGCGCGCGATCGATCGGCCGGGTGTTCCAGGACCCCCGGGCAGGGACGGCGCCTTCGATGTCCATCCAGGAAAACATGGCCATGGCCTACCTGCGGGGCCGCCGGCGCGGCCTGCGGCCCGGCGTGCCGGCCCGGCTCAAGAGGCAGATGAAAGAGGCCTTGGCCGAGCTCTGCATGGGCCTGGAGACCCGGCTCACCGACCCAGGTGAACAAGCTGTCCGGGGGTCAGCGCCAGGCAGTGTCCTTGCTCATGGCCACCGTGGCCGAGCCCCGGCTGCTGCTCCTGGACGAACACACCGCCGCGCTCGATCCCAAGGTGGCCGCCACGATCATGGACCTCACCGGCAAGATCGTCCGGCAACGCAACCTGACCACCGTCATGGTCACGCACAATATGGAGATCGCCCTGCAGTGGGGCAACCGCCTCATCATGATGCACGCCGGCAAGATCATTCTTGACGTCAGCGGCACCGATAAAGAGACCCTGACGGTGGGCTCCCTGGTCCGCAAGTTCCACGAAGCCAGTGGAGAGACACTGGCGGTGGACCGGCTGCTGCTGGAGTAAGCGCGCCACGGGTCAGCCCCCACGGCGGCGGGCCCGTGGCCTGTCGGCGTCCGTCGTTTGGCGACCATCGTTTCTACCAGGGGAACTGCGCCCGCCGTTCGAAGAACCCCGGGTACCGGCTTGCGCGCGAGTCAGACCCGTCCGGTTCAGTCCGGCCGCCCGGCGTCGCGAACGCCACTGCGTGGAGCACCGCCCCATCGACCGCCAGTGCCGACCCGACCACGCCGTTCCCCGTGAACCGATAGCTGATCCCGTTCCCAGGCGACTCGTGCTCGGTGGCCTGCACCCTGGCCAGTGCAGCTACCCACTCCTGAGCGGCATGTCGATCATGCTCCACCGACGAGGGAGTGCCGATGGGCGCATCCAGTGCATATGACCGCACCAGCCGGCCGTGCAATCTGGCGTACGCCCGGTCGCTCGCGATCACATCCATCCCGGCGACGCGGCCGGACCACAGAGCCACCAGGCCAGTCTGCTCGGGTAGGCACGCGAAGGCCGCCTCACGGCGCTCCATGTCGGACTTGCGACCTTCGTACACATCCCGGGCCGCCGACGTGGGCGACACCAGTCTGTGCCGTTCCTGAAGAGAGGAGACTTCCTTCCATACTGCGTCCTGGTCGGAGTGATAGGCGCCGCCACGTCGCACGTTCGCGGTGACCGACCGAGCCGCCGCCAGCCGGATGGCTGGGGCGGCCACATGGCCGGAGTCGTCGAACGTGGTGGTGCGGTAGCTCCATCGCCCGGCCTCAGTGCAGCTGACCGGGATGATGATCTCCTGCCCGGGCTTGATGAACACCGAGGTGTTCAGCACCCGGTTCTGCTTGGCGCCGGCCAACTCCTCCCCGTCCAGGATGAGGATGCCGATGCTCCCGGTGTTACGGGCGCGCAGAGACGGTACAGCTCCGCCTTCGGAGACCTCGGTGACCTCGAGGATGCGGGAAGCAATGGCCTCCTCCATGGTCACGACCGGAGGCACCTTGTCGAACCGGCCGAACACGGGGACCATGGTCAGCCCTCCGTCGGTCACCGGATCCCCGAGCCGGAGCCGCTCCACCAGCGTGGGAATCGCGCTGCTCATGCCTACACCTCCCGCCCGTCGGGTGCCGCGGCGGGCGCCGACTCACGATCGGGAGCCGCGCCCTCGGCCGCACCCGCCGCGGGCTGCTCGTCGGCCGCTTGGTCCCGCTTGGTCTTGTGCTCGTCCCAGGAGTCCTTGCCCAGGCCTTCGAAGGCGTCAGAGAAGAACTCGTGGCTGGCGAGCTTCTTCTCCCCCAGCCGGCGATGAGCCTTGACGTTCCACGACAGCTTCTCCATGGTCGCGCGGGTCGCCGCGGGTGACGCGGAGTAGTCCAGCGTCCGGCCGCCACGGATGCCGATGCCGTCACCCGCGGCGTAGGCGTCCTGGTTGGCGCCCAGGTAGACGAACTCGTAGTCAGCAGTGCGCTGCCGCTCTTCGATCAGCTCCATGATCTGCTGCCGATCGAATCCGCGACTGGAGTTCTCCTGCCCATCGGTCATGATCACGAACAGCACCTGGTCGGGATTGTTCGCGGCCACGTACTGGTCGGTGACGGTCATGGTGTGGGCGATGGCGTCGTAGAGGGCGGTCGTGCCGCCGGGAACGTAGCTCCGGCGGTCGAGCGGTTGCACCTCCGCCAGGGGGATCGCCTGTGTCACGGTCTGAAACCTCGTGTCGAACAGGGTGAGGGTCATGAACGCGGACCCGCCCTCTTCCCGCTGATCACGGAGGAACTGGTTGAACCCGGCGATGGTCGCCTCGCGGATGACCTCCATAGACCCCGACTTGTCCAGCACGAAGTTGATGAGGATGGTCCTGTCTTCCTGCTCCTTGATCTGCTCGTCCATCTCGAACCCCCTTTTGTTCAGCCCTCCCCCGACTCTACTCCCCGCAGTGGACAGGAAAGGCAAAGGCTTTGCCATATGTGTCAAATAGCATCATATCAGCATTGCCAACTCTGTCAAGTACATTGACAATGGTGTAGAATGGACGCCGGAGGAACGACGATGGCCAGGGTCAACTTCGGATACATTCTCAGGAAGCTGCGGCACAGCCGGGACGAGACTCTCGAGCAGGTCTCGGACGCCACTGGGCTGTCCGTGGCGATGCTGTCCCGCATCGAGCGCGGGGAAAGACTTCCCTCCCCCGAGTCGGTTGAGGCTCTCGCCCGGCACTTCGATTTGCCCGTCGACTACCTCATGAGCGAGACCATCGCCAACCGCATGGTGAATCGCTACGGCGAGGAGAGCACCAGTCGGGCCGCCGAGCATCTGTCGCGAGAGCCCGTGGACCTGGGACTGTTCGCCCCGGACTATGACGAAGTCGGAGGGAGTGGTGAAATCGGAGAGGCCGGAGCGGCCGGAGGGGTCGGCGCCGTCGAGGACCTGCGCGTCTCGCCGCGCTCGCGGTCGCAGGCCCGGCCCCGCACGTACGGGTTGTTCGAAGAGATGGACATCCGGGCAGCGCTCCAAGCGCGAGGCCCGCGCCGTCCGGTGCCGCCGGTCGAAGAGGGTTCCGAGATCGACCCCGCCACCGAGCGAGTGCTGCGGGCCGCCAGGGAGGCCTCGGAGGCGGCCTCGGTCCTCGTGCTGCGCGAGGCTCCCGCACTCTCCAGCCGGGCGCGTCTGGAGCTCATAGGCCGTATCGCCGACCTCGCCGGGCAGGCGATCGACGCGCTGCACATCCTGGCCGCGGACCCCGACGATCGCGTGCGCCGGGCAGCCCGGGACGCGCTCCGGCGGCTCGTGCGGGGCTAGCTGGACTCGGCCGAGCCTTCCCTCCCCGTCTTTCGTTTGTGTCCTCCCTGCCCCGGGTATGCCTGCCTTGGAAGCCGGCCCGGCTTTCCCAACCCCGCCCGCGCGGGCACCGCGGAGAGAGGAACGAGCCATGCTGTACAAAGCCGAGGAGCTACGGGGATACGCATTCCACTCACGTGACGGCAAGACCGGTACGATCGAGGACCTCTACTTCGACGACCGTTTCTGGACGGTCCGGTATCTCGTGGTGGACACCGGCGGCTGGCTGGTGCAGAAGCGAATGCTGGTGTCTCCTCGTGCGCTCTCCGGCGTCGACCGAGACACCAAGACGATCGAGAGCATCTTGACCAAAGCGCAGATGGAGCGCAGTCCTGCCCCGGACGAGCATCCCCCTGTCTCGCGCCAGTTCGAGATCGCCTACAACGAATACTACGGCTATTCGCCCTACTGGGTGGGGCCCTTCGCCTGGGGGACGCTGACCGCGCCGCTGCCGCCCGAGGCCGCCGTGTCGCTCGAGGAGAGAGCGTCCTGGGACAGCAACCTTTACAGCGCCAAGGACGTCGCCGGTTTCGGCGGATATTCGGTTACCGCCACAGACGGCGAGGTCGGCCGCATCACCGACCTCCTGCTCTCGGCTGAGGACTGGGCCATCCGCTATCTGGTGATCGACACTCGGGGTTGGTTCTCGAGCAAGCACGTCCTACTGCCCCCGCAGTGGACGACAGTGGACTGGGAGCACTTCACCCTGTCGGTGGAAATGACCCGGGAGGCCATCAAGGGCGCGCCGGCCTACGACGTGGACGCTCCCGTCACGAGAGAGTACGAGACCGAACTCTACAGCCACTACTGCAGGCAGGCGTACTGGAGCGACGACGCGATCTGCTACGACCCGCCCCGAGCCAGGCCCCCCGATAGCGACTGAGACGCCGCGGCAGGCGGAACGTGGCCGAGCTGCCCTATGAGCTGGGCCACTCTTCCGCGCATGGGCCCAGACGAGAGGGGCGAGTCCCACACAGGGGCTCGGCCCCATCCGAGGCGCGCCAGCGCGGTCTATCCGCTACAATCCCGGTTGCGCTTTGGAGAGGTGGCAGAGCTGGCTTAATGCGGCGGTCTCGAAAACCGTTGTGCCGTGCAAACGGTACCGGGGGTTCGAATCCCCCCCTCTCCGCTTAGGAAAGCCAAGAATTGTGTGCCGGAACCCGGTCGGTAAGACCGGGTCTTCGTGTCTTTTGGGCGAGTTCGGGGGCGTTTCGGGGGCAAACGCGTCAGCAGCAGACTGTGTTGTCCCGGTAGATACTTGACACATTGGCTCCGGTAGGTGCTTGACAGTTTCAGGACGCGGCTCCGGTACCTGGGCGACACTGGCTCCGGTACCTATTTGACACTTGCCTTCTCTTTGCCTCCGGTCCCAATCCCTCCGATACGGTCAGAAATGGCTCGTATCGAGGGAGGTCGACACCATGCTCGTCAAGCTGGGACTGGTGGAACAACGGCACAAAGCGGTCCTCGAGGTCATGGGCGGCACCCCGATCACCGACGTGGCTCGTCGCTATGGGGTGACCCGTCAGACGGTGCACACCTGGCTCCGGCGCTATGCAGCATCAGGCATCGCCGGTCTTCTGGACCACCCCTGCCGGCCAGCATCCTGCCCCCACCAGATGCCACCCGAAGTGATAGCCCAGGTGCTTGGGCTCCGCCGGACTCACCCCTTATGGGGCCCGCGCACTATCCGTCATGAGCTGGCCCGAGCTGGGGTGGAACCTCTGCCGGGGCGTTCCTCCATCTATCGCTGTCTCGTCCGCCACGGACTCATCGACCCCACGAAAAGGCGAAGGCGCCGGGAGCACTATAAGCGCTGGGAAAGGAGCAGGTCCATGGAGCTCTGGCAGATGGACATCATGGGCGGGGTGAAGCTTGAAGACGGCTCCGAGCTCAAGATCATCACCGGATTGGATGATCACTCCCGCTTCTGCGTCTCGGCGCTTTGTGTGCCCCGGGCCACGGCCCGGCCGGTATGCGAAGCTCTCGCTCTCGCTCTTCGCCGCTATGGCGTCCCCGACCAGATCCTCACCGACAACGGCAAGGTGTTCACGAGCCGCTTCGGTCCCAGCCGCGGTGAGGTGCTCTTCGACCGCATCTGTCGGGAGAACGGCATCCGGCATCTGCTCACCGCTCCCCGCTCCCCGACGACGACCGGCAAGGTGGAGCGCTTCCACAAGACCGTCCGGAAGGAGTTCTTAGCGGGGAGGGTCTTCGCCTCGCTCGAGGAAGCCCAGACCGAACTGGACGCCTGGGTGGCCTTCTATAACACCGAGCGGCCCCACCAGGGCATCGGTATGGCCTCACCCCATGATCGCTTCGCCGCTGCGGCTTCCGAGGGGCTCTGGCCGCTCCTTCCCGAGGAAGCTCCCGAGTGGGAACAGGCGGACCACCTCCCGCCTCATGGTCCTCGAGCCATCCGCAAGGTGAGCGAGAACGGGCGCCTGCGCCTGGCGGGGGCTGACTATACCGTGGGCCGGTTCCTAGGTGGGAAAACGGTGGAGATCGAGTTCGGCCCTGACGGCCTGGTCAACATCTTCCACCACGACGTGCTCGTGGCCACGCTTGCCCGCAAGCACCGGGAGGAGGCGGAAGAGCCGGCGCTCAGAAGGCGGCAGCACGGGACGGGAGTCAGGTCGCAGCTGGCTCACCCAGCCGTCCTTCGCCAAGTGGACTCCCGGGGTGACCTGAGCTTCGCCGGCACCGCCTATCGGGTGGGCACGGCTTTCGCCGGCAAGCAGGTGGAGGTGCGCCTGGCGGGAGACACGGTCCAGATCTGGGCCGGGGGCAAGCTCATCCGCACCCATCCCGCTCGGCACGACAAGGAGAAGGAGCACGGCGCCTTCGGCGTTCGCAAAGGCAGACCGAGGAAGCTCAAAGCCTCCTAGAGAAATCGACATTCCCGATCGGGGCCGAATTGACTGTAAAGAAGGAACCGGAGCCAGAGTGTAAAGCGGGTACTGGGACTTGACACGTCAGCAGCAGACGGACTGAGGCGGACCCGAACACCGCGTGACAGTCAGGCCCCAATCGTCGGCGGCAAGTGCTGGGGATCAGCCGGCCCTGCCTACCTCGCTCTCAACCAGGTCCTTGATGTTCTTGAGAACGATCCGCCAGGTTTCTTCCGAAACGGCTCTCACCTCCTCCGACGGAAGATTGCGCTCCCTAATCGTGAGTTCCGTCGCCGCGCCGCCCCTAGATAGCACCCAGGACACCTCTTGATAGTGCTCCGGGCTATCGGACTTGCCCGATAGTTCGCTCCAGTGGGTATGCACTAGGAGTTCGGGAGGATCGAACCGGACAATCTCGCCTCTGGCCTCGTAAGGCCTGCCCTGCTACCGGCCCCGATGAATTAGACGGCTCCCGACTTTCCAGTCAGTCTCGGTGTCGACACCGAAGAACCACTGCTTGATCACGTCTGGTGTGGTCAAGGCCTCCCAGACCTTCTCGATGGGAGCGGAGAACCAGGCTAGTAAAGGCCCTTCTGGGGTCCGCCGGTTCTAGATAGGCGAGATTCGGAGTTTGGCACTCGCTAGGGGATCAGATCGGGCCTGGTGCGGCCGAAGTAATCCCAGGCTGTCTCCATTTCCTCCAAGAACGGCATGCACGCCGCATCTCGCCCTTTGTTGGAGGCTTCGATGGCGCACCCACCCGCGCATACGAAGCGGATCTTGCACTCCCCACACTCGGGGATCTTGAGGACTTGGCGGTCCGACCAACGCGTTGCCAGCGCATGGTCGATCTCTAACCTGGGATCGTATCGCCCGACCCGCCGCAAGGGCTCACCAACGGACTCCAAGCAAACGTAGATATTCCCCCCTGGGTCGAAGATGTACATCCCTGAGATTGCCTCGCACCTGGTAATTACTGGGAACCGAGGGGTCTGGCCGACAAGCATTTGCTCCACATAGTTGAAGCCTCGGAAGTGCCGGATATCGAACACATCGCGGAGCCAGGGTGCGCCGTCTACTACCCCTAGCAGCTCTTTGAGCAGGTCAGCCTCGTCGGACGCGCCCACATCGCACTCAAGAGGCCCGTGGTCCGTAACCGGAGAGACGTAGGCTGAGAACTTGGAATTCCGTGCCCACTGTTTCTCATCACGGATGAAGAACCCCAACTCGGGAAGGTGCGCCACATTCGACAGATCCAAGTTCACCCGGAGTGTGATATTCCAGCCAGCGGCAAGGGCGCTATCCATGCCAGCAACGATCCTATCAAAGGAGGGCTGGCCGCCTCGGAAGCATCGTCGGAGGTCGTGGATGTTCCTGGGCCCATCGAGTGTGACTTGGATGTTACGGCAACGTGGCGTCACATCATGCCGGTCCACAAACCGCCCAAGCTCTGTCCCATTGGTAGTGAGGCTGAAGGGCCACCCCAACTCGTCCAGCCGAAGCATCAGATAGTCGAGCACCTCGACACTGAGTCCGTTCTGGAGAAGGGGTTCGCCCCCCGTGATCGAGATCTTGGGCAGCGTAGGCTTCCCAGCCAGAGCCTCCACGCGAGCCTCGCACTCTCGTATTGCCTCTATTGCTAGGTCGACCTGCCGGCTAGTCAGGAAGCCGACAGAGTCAGCCCTCTCCCGCTGGAAACAGTACGGGCAAGCAAGGTTGCAGTCGAGTGAGGTGATGAATCCGTAATGCCCCCCGCCAAGGCCAGCTGCGATCTCGTCCCTTCCGCCGAAGGAAGCGCCGAGCTTGGCTACCACCTCCTCCTCTGCGGACGCTTCATACCAAAGGAAGCCATGGTCCACGAAATGAGCAAGAGTCTCTGGTGTCAGACCCTCGGTATCGATGACTCCAGTCTCCGCCCCTCGCCAAAACAGCTGATAGACCTCCTCGTTGGTGACGTCAGCAGCGCCGAACAACAGATTGCACACAACGGGAACGGAGTCTCGGTTTGAGGTGGCTATCCGGACGAGATGGTTGTATCGGCTCGGGTAGACGATCGTACCCACGGGGTGGTCCTTTCCCCAGACATGCGCCACTCAGTTACTGAAGCGGGCACCCCTGGGGACGCCCGCTTCAAGGCCTATCGGTCACGCAGTAGCTCAGGTGATCCTAATGCAGCACCAACTCACGCAGCATCCCTCAATACAGCAAGATAGTCCCATCCTGCCCGGGTTCGCGATGAGGTCGACGACCTCCCGGCGGAGACCCTCGCTCATCTGACGGAATGCCGGATCGACCTTTGTGTGCGTCAGGCGCTCGTTGAGATCATGGTCAAGACGCATTTCCCGCAGTACAGGAGTCTCATCACTCATCTCTCTACCTCCTTTGAGCGGTCGACAACTGTGTCTTGGTCATCCCCTGGAAGGCGGGGGGTGAAACCTGCTCCCAGGCGCCGGTACGAAAAAGACGCTCCCAGGCACAATCCGCGACCGTTGTGCCTCGTAAGAGGTACCGGGGGTTCGAATCCCCCCCTCTCCGCTTAGGAAAGCCAAGAAACGTGTGCCGGAACCCGGTCGGTAAGACCGGGTCTTCGTGTCTTTTGGGCGAGTTCGGGGGCAGGTCGGGGGCAAACTCGTGAAGAGCAGACGGACGGGAACGTACCAGACAGCAAACCGGCCTGGCTCCCGCGACCGTAGGATCATTCCAGGGCAGCCCTCTTCGGCGGCTCCCAAGCCTGGCCAGCCGGGGGCCCCTCTTTGTGCTCTCTCTGTTGACATGGAATGCGACTGGCATATAGTGAAGTTACTATGCGGGGGTTCGTAGCTCCCCTCATGGACAGCTCAGGACGGCAGCCAGTGAGGGGTATGCGCGGGTCCACGAGCGCCTCCGCCTCTTATCGGATGCCGGGTCGCCCGACTAGGAGGTAGGTCCCTTGTCCTGCTGCTGCTAGCTCTGGCGGTGGCCGCGTGCGGAGGAGAGAGCACCACCACGACCCAGCCGGTGACGACCACCGCTACGGCCGCACCAGCCACGACGAGCACCACCAGCGCCACGGGGTCACCCACCGTAACCGCTGCAATCAGTGAGGACCTAAGGAAGTACGCCGCAGAGATGAAGGCCTGGGGCGAGGCGGTCAGCGAGCTACCAGAGGCGCCCGTGTTGGGCGACGTTACGAGGCTCACCGATGCCGAGATCCAGGTAGTAAGGGCGTCCAACGCCGCCCTCCACAGCGCCGTCGACCAACTCCACGCCATCCAGGTCCCGACGACGGCCCCGGCGGCTCTCGTCGCGGCTCACCAGAAACTGGTGGGTAGTATGGACGCGCTGCTCGCCATGATCGACAAGATCGTTATTTCCGCCGAAAACCGAGACCAAGCCGCGTTTGACATGGGCAGCTCGTTCGCCGCCACACTCTCGACCGCGTTCGATGCCGCGACCAATGAGTGGGGCAATCTCATCCAAGCGACTGTCCCATCGTCGTAGCAGTCAACCAAGAACGCCTTGTTGAACCGGGTCACTGAGGTCGGGTTTTCGCGTTTTTCGGGCGAGTTCGGTGGCAATTCGGTGGCAAACTCGTCAGCAGCAAACGGACGGGAACTCACCGGACAACAAGAGTCTGGCTGGTGACGGTAGGATCATTCCAGGGGTGCCCCGTTCGGCACTTGCCAAGCCTTGTCAGCCGGGGGGACTTGTCTCGGGTAATCACGCGGCTGCATCAACCTCGTCGCCTTTGACCTCGCCGCCTGGACGAGTTCAAGATTGCGGTCCGTCGAGTTCTTCAGTCTAGGGAGCGAGCGCAAGGCGGGGGTGCAGAAAGGAGAAAGACTCGGGAAGAAAGAGGTAAAACTGCTGCCGTGGTCGTTTCCTATCTGCCTAGCACGGGTACTCCCCGGCCGTCAGCAACGCGCGCATCGGGGAGGTGCCCCATGAAGTATCTGGTTGTCACGAATCAAAAGACCCCTGCGCCACCGGAGATGACGCTGGGCCTGCTCGCAGCGATGAAGGCGTTTAACGCCCGTTACACCGCAGCGGGCAAGGTAGAACAGTCGTGGGGCTTCGCAGGCCTGAGCGCGGGCGGCGCCATCCTTAACGTCGGCTCTCTGGAGGAACTTGATGAGATCATGGCGGAGTTCCCCTTCGGAGCTTTTGCGGACATACAGATCTACGGTTTGGTGGACTTGAATAAGGCGCTTGACACCGCTTCGAAGGCCCTCGAAGCCATGATCAGCGGCATGGCGAAGC
Organism: uncultured Actinomycetota bacterium; assembly: GCA_963843515.1. Classification (GTDB taxonomy): domain Bacteria; phylum Actinomycetota; class Thermoleophilia; order RBG-16-64-13; family RBG-16-64-13; genus CAIQPS01. The sequence goes on along the minus strand of CAWJKH010000004.1, from coordinate 80,058 downwards.
ACTGACCCGGCCGGCGGAAAAACCGGCCGGGCTCCTACGTTTCAGTGGGGATGGAGATCGGTGAGGCGACTGGGGAGAGAATGCGCGTCTCTTCCACTATCAAGGCTACACCATTGACACCGTGGCTAGTTCTCGCACAACTTGACAGACAAAGCCCTACCACCGGCCCACCCCTCAGGCTCCCACCTGTTATGGTCCTGCTATCAGTGCGGACCAAAGGAAGGGGTCCGGACGGGGGGTTTGCACAGGACCGCAGTCAGTTCACGAAAGGGGTAGGACAATGCCATACGTTCTGATTCATCACAAGGTGAAGAGCATCGAGCAGCTGAGGGAGATATTCGAGGCAGACTCCTCGCGGCGTCGGGTGAACGGATGCAAGAGCGCTCGGCTGTTCCGCGATCCCGCGGATTCGACTCTTTATGTTGCTCTGCTGGAATTCGACGATCTCGCCAAAGCGCGAAAATTCGCAGATTCCACCGAGCTGCGAGAGCTCATCGGCTGGGCCGGCGACCGTGGCGATGTGAAGCCGGAGGTCATAGACGAGTTCGTTACGATGGACGCCTGATCCACGGCCCTTCGTGAGGAAGATGTCCAATGCGGCCGGTCAGGCCGGAGCTTGGAATGGTCGGCGCCCGTGTAGCGGGCGGGGCCTGCGAGCGCGAAATGGCTAGACTCACTCTGATTTCGCTTCTGCCGGCACCCCGATTATCATGGGTGATCTGAGTTGGGGCTCGTAAAGGAGCTCGGCAGCCGATTGGGGATCCGGAAGTGCGAAAACGCGCCTGGCCGGGAGCTACCGGAGAGGGCGACCGTGGTCGTGATCGGCGGCGGTCCAGTCGGGTCCTTCTTTGCCATTCGGGCGCTCAAGCGCGCTCGGGAGTTGGGCCGGACACTCGACTTAACCATCCTCGAAAAGAAGTCTGAGGTTTGCCTCTTTCAGCCGGTGGCTTTCTACTCGTGGGAGGGCTGCAACCATTGCGCCGGCGGCATATCCCCCCAGTTGGTCGACGTTCTCAAAGAGAATGGCATCTCGATCCCAGAGGAGATCATCGAGACACGAGCAACCGAGATCACCGTACATGGGGACTGGAACAGCATCCGAATACCTGTTCCCGCTGGGCGCGAGATGTTGACGGTGTTCCGTGGGTCAAGCCCTAGGCAACGCGAAAGGCGGTACACGAATCTGGACTCCTTCCTACTTGACCGAGCGGTCGAGGAAGGCGCACAGGTTCTGACCGCCGAGGTCCGGGAAGTCCGGCGATCGGCCAGCGGCAGACCTGTTGTCAGCTACCGTCTGGCGACACGGGAGTCCGAAAACGAGATCGAAGCCGACTTTCTCGCAGTCGCGGCAGGTGTCAACGCGAGTCCTGGAATGGAACTCAGGGCCGACCCGCTTCTTGGATCTTTGGCCAGAATGATGCCCAAGCTTCGTCCGCCCAAGCTGCGCAAGGCCGCTATTTCGGAAATGCTGGCCGAGGAAGACCTTCTCCGGAGCATGGAGGGAGAAGTCCACTTTGCTCAATACGGCTCACGCGATCTACCCGTCGAGATGTCTTCGCTCACACCGAGGAGCAAAGTGATAGAGGTAGTGATCTTGGGCAAGAGCGTCGACCGGGCCGACCGCACCGAGTATCCAGAGATCGTCGACCGCTTCATGGCCTTGCCTCACATCAGGCGGGTACTCCCTCGCGGCGCCCATCTTCAAACGGTCTGCGCCCGCCATGCCAACATGTCCGTGCAGGCGGCCAAGCACTACTTCTCCGATGGCATCGCGCTTGTCGGCGACGCCGTCGTGTCTCGCCTTCACCAAGATGGTCTGTTCTCAGCGTACGTGACCAGTTCCGCCTTGGCCGACTGCATCTTGAGCACAGGCGGCGACCGCGCGAGTCTGAAGAAACAATACGCGCCGATCGTAAAGCGCTTCGACCTGGATAATCGCTTCGGACGGGTGGTCTTCACGCTCAGCCGAGTGGTCCTTTCGAACCCCCAGCTGAGCCGGGTCGTCTACCAAGCGCTCATCACCGAGCGAGAAACCAAGCGGCAGCCACGGCGCCAGCTGAACAGCGTGCTCTGGAAGATCGCCAGCGGAGACGACAGCTATCGCCGCATTTTCGGGATAATGATCCGGCCCGCCTCGATCTGGTCCATCGTCGTGGGTGGCCTGCTGGCCACGGTTCGGAACTACCTTACCGAGCGGTTGTTCGGGCTTTCCTGGGAGGGTTTCGGGCGTTATCCGACAGCCGTAGCGGTCGAAACGGTCAAGAGCAAACGCCAGGAGATCTGGATGTATCTGCTCCCAAGCGACCGGCCCAGATGGGAGAAGATGTACTCGATAAAGATGAGAGCTGGGACTCAGGCGATCCTCCGACAGCTCGGAAAATTCGGCGACCCCGACAACGAATACTTCACCCCGCGGTTCATCCAGGTGCGGCGCACCCGCGGCGCGCCAAACGTGGTGGGAACGTCCATCCGCTACCACGTGACGCCTTCGTTGCTGTCGCTCGAGCTCGTCCTAGAGAAGTTTGCAGACAACAGGTATCTCCTATACCGGGTGGTCGATGGCTTCGCTCGAGGGGGGATCCTGAATTTCGACGTGGACACCGTGCGACCCGGGGTGAGTTTGCTCACGATATATGTCGGCTTCAACTTTCCCCGAGGGAAGAGCATCTTCGGGCGCCTGGGCTGGCGCGCCGCGCGCTTGATCTTCCCCGCGTTCATCCACGACGTGCTCTGGAATCACGCGCTGTGCAAGATGAAAGATCTTGCCGAACTCGATGAAGACCTCGGGGTGAGCCACTCGCCCTAGCTTTGAGGTGCGCCAGACAGCGCGGGGCGGAGGTCCGGGCGGTGGCGACTCGAAGATGGTTCGAGTTACACTTCGACTGCCACGTTGACCCCCGCAGCGGCGATAGTCTCGACCAAGGACTGGAGACGATCTGGCACGACAACGATCCTCAGCGGCACGGGCCGGCTGGCTGATCTCCAGGGAACAATGAATTGGGATCTCAGCTTCGACGCGCAGGGCATGCAGGGTACCTATGCGGGCGGCCTCTACTACTCGCAGTAGGGGCGGCGGCGAACGGCCAACCGCGCAAGGGTGGTCCGCATCAGAAACCTCCATGACCGTTGTGCCGCGCAAGCGGTACCGGGGGTTCGAATCCCCCCTCTCCGCTCATTTCCAGGGGTTTCGTGAGGCGAAGCTCGACCACTGAGGTCGAGCTTCTCGTGCCTTTCGAGCGAGTTCGGTGGCAAGTCGGTGGCAAACTCGTCACCAGCGGACGGGCCGGTACGGACGGGAGAGCACCCGACAGCACGCTCGAAGCCTGCTTGAAGTGCGGAGGAGTGCCTACCGAGAAGGCCGGCCAGATCCGTACGAGAGATCGCCGGGCACCCGCTGAACTGTAGGCGTGGATGGCATACCTAGCCCAAGCAACTCCGGTTCGAACGAGTAGCCGGTGTAGAGGAGGGCGGCGACGGCGGGCCTACCGTCGCGTGACTCGACCAGGTACCGCAGAGGTGCCTCGTTCTGCTCGTCGCTCTTCCAGGGCGAGGCCACAAGAGCGGGCAGTAAGCCGGCCGTGTTCGCGGCCTGCGGGCCCGTGCGCCCGCCCTTTGCTGTAATCACAAGCGACGTCCGTTTGTCATGGGCGCCGGCCTGGGAAGATACCTCTGGAATCGGTCGGTCGCGGAGGACGTTGATGCTTAGAACAAGGCTCTCTGATCTCTTCGGCATCCGGCACGCGATATCACGGCTAAAAAAGGGGTAAATGAAATGTCAAAGTATGTTGATGGTTTTGTGATTGTGGTACCTAAAGACAAGGAAGATGATTACAGGCAAATGGCAGAGCAGGGACGCGCTATGTGGGTGGAGAATGGCGCGCTTGAATACTTTGAGTGCAGGGGGGATGACTTAAAGCAGCAGGAGATGGGAGAGGAGAAGACACGAGCTTTCCCGGAAATGGCAGGCGCAGCAACTGATGAAGACGTATGGTTTTCTTTCATTGTCTTTGGCTCGAAGCACCATCGAGATGATGTCAATGGAAAAGTCATGGCACAAATGAACGAAAGATATGAGGGACAAGAGGCATTGCCAATGCCGTTTGACATGAAGAGAATGGCATACGGGGGATTTGAGGTGGCAGTCGAGGGATAGGGTGGCGGATGAGACCGTAGATTCGGCCCTGAAGAGGCATGCGCGCGGGATAACCTCTTTGCCGGGCGTCGTCGGCATTGCCGAAGGCGAAGCCGACGGCAGGCCCTGCATCCGGGTCTTCGTCGAGCGGAAGAGGGGACAGTTGCTGGAGGCGATTCCTCAAGGCCTCGATGGGTGGCCCGTCATCGTCGAAGAGACGGAAGGATTCAGCGCCCTCGAAGAAGGCGATCGCGCCCGCGACGGGAAGGCGGGTTAGTCAGACCCGGCTCAGGCGGCCGGGTTCTCGCGTCTTCGGGGCTCTCGTGGTGACATCCTGGTGACGAACTCGTCACCAGCGGACGGGCCCGAACGGACGCACGCGTACTTGAAGGCATGTCTCCGTCTTTCCGATCGCGGTTACGCAGCAGCCCGGCCTCGACGCCGAGAAACACTAAGCGTGTAAGCGGTGAGGGCGAACAGGAGCGCCACTGGCGCCACGAACAGACCGATGCTCACAACTCCAAGGACCGTCAATATGAGCAGCAGGAAAGCCGACACCCAAACAGGCCCAGAGCGGCCCCGCCAGGCGGCGAAAACGGTTACCACCCCGAGCAAGACTATGAACAAAGCCCAGCCGACGATGGCGTAGTCCTGCCAGCCCTGGGTGGTGGTAACGTCAACCACTCCGCCTTCGGTATCGGAGGCGTCTTCAGTTGTGCTGGAATAGATGCCGCCGAAGAGCAGGTATGCGGCGCAGCCCACAGCCGCAAGGAGCGAGGCCAGACCAAGAAGCCGTGGCCACCGCGAACGACGAGGCCAAGAGGCGAATGCGCGCACTTGGGGATACCTCCCTGCCTTCAGTATATCGGCAACGGTCTTGCCCGAGTGCGTAACCGGTACCGGGGGTTCGAATCCCCCCCTCTCCGCCCTACCTGAAGTCGATGGCAAGTAGCCTCCCCCTCGACGAACTGAACCACCTCTACGAGTCGCTGTCCCCCGAGGAGCGCGACGAGCTGCTCCAGTGCCTGTTAATCGCTGCCTATATCAGCGGGAGGTGGTACTCGAAATCTGAGGGAGCGAAGCGCCTAGAAGCCTCCAGATACCGACCCATTCTGAGGACCAGCTCGTTAGCCTTCTCCGTCTCCTTGTTGCCTTTGGCCGGGAACAGGGAGATGCCGAGGTAGTGTTCCAAGTGAAGAGTGGCCTTCACATCGCCGACGACCAAGTCCCAGTTCCTCTGGTCGAGGCCGTCAGCCTGCTCTGACCAGCGGCCCCGAAAGGCTTCGGCAAGCAAGGCTGTGATCTGGTCGAAGAGAGTCCAATCCGACTCTCTCGATACCCACACCAGTAGGTTGCCGTTCCGCTGGTCCCTATCGATGGAGATGCTGAAAGTGGGCAGCTTGCTTTCGGGCTGGTTCCGCTCGCCGTCATATTGCCAGGGGGTATTCATCATGGCCTCACCTACCACGACTATCGGCACCCTGGCTCGACAGCAGGAGACAGTCATCCAGCGGCTGGAGGGTCCTTGGTGCCATTCTGGTGACGAACTCCCCGGACCCCGGCGGACAGGTTACGTCGGACCTTAACCCCCGGCACCACACCTACGTTTTGCGGGTCCTCTCCGCCAGCGGCCTGAAACAACCCTCTACCGCCGTGAGTCCGCACCCTGCTTGTGATGCTCAAAGCGCCGCGCTCAAGATGTTGGCGAGCCGATGGCAGCCACGGAGAGAAGCCCTCGCAAACAGACGGGTCTGGCGGCCGCGATCGGACCGTCGGTCCGAATTTTTGGCCTGGGAGTTCCATGCCTTGATGCGGAAGAAATCGGCCTCGTTCCAGTCTTTTCCACCGAAGCATTCGGAACCTCCTGCATGCGAACACCCAAGGTGCTGCAGGCGACAGCACACGGACGCCCATCTCCTCCGGCTGCTTAGGACGCGCGCCCTCTTTGCGACCGGCGGGGAACGAGGGGCTCCACGATGAAGAGGACCGTGCAGGCCAGATAGAGAATAATGGCGGCCTCCGATGAGACCACGGCGATGGCAACGGCGAAGGCGAGCAGGCCCACCGACCACCACCGCCCCCGGACGAGGGCGCGAATGTCATCTTCGGCGATCTGGTCTTCGACCATCTCCCTGTGGCTCGCGACATACCGCCCCAGCAAGCTGAGTGCGAGGGAGGCCAGCAGGAGGTTGATGCCGAAGACGAGGGTGGCGACGCGCGCGGACTCATCGCCGCTGTGCTCTCCCATCAAGCTTGTCGTGAACGGCGTGACAGAGACGAAGAGGAGGGCGAGCAGATTCAGTCGAAAGAGAGGCCCGTTGCCGGACCTTAGGAACCTGGTGAGATTGCTGTGAGCCACCCACCAGCCCCCGACGAAGGCGAAGCTGACCAGGTAAGAGAGATATACGCGCCACTCTGCGAGCAGGGCGGCGCCGAGACCCTTGGAGCCGGTCGGGACCTTGAGGTCGAGCACCAGCAGCGTGATGACGATGGCCAAGACGCCATCGGAGAACGCCTCGAGGCGCTGCTTGGGCAAGAGTTTGTAGTTTCGGGCCACGTGGCTGAAGACGACCGGACGGCGCCTGCCGCCCGGTCGTCTCGTCAAGCCTCTGCCTAGTCCTTGTCGCCTTAGCCGGCAGCTTTCTCGAGCGCCGCCAGCTCGTCGGCCTCGGCAGCACTGACGAGACCGATGGCAATGAGGTCGCGCGGCCTGATGAAGGAACTCGCCAGATTGAAGCCGCCGGCACGCCATATCGCGTCCCGTAGGGGGATCGCCCAGTGATGCTCGAGAAGCACGAGGGCCACGGCCGAGTCGTTGGGGATGTTCTCAAGGATGTCCGCCCCTGTGTCGTCGGAGAAGATCTCGATGCCCTCCTCGCCGGCCAGAGCGCCCAGTTCGGCTCCTACGACGAATCCTTCCTCGCCGGCCGCACCCAGGCCGATGAGCGCGCCCACTTTGGCGCCGAACTCGATGGACTCATCCTCGGTCAGGTTGCTCATCCGTATGATGTTCATGACACCCTCAGGGTCCTTGTAGAGCGTGAGCGCGTCTATGACCCTCACCGCGTTGCTCTCGCGGAGCCGTGCGAGTTCGTCGAGAGCCTCGCCCCTGAATTCCGGGGACTCGAATCCGATCACAAGCAGCTGTACCGGTCCGATTGCCATGGGTTCCTCCTGTGCCATTGTGGGGGGCGCTGGAATCGTCGATCAATCCAACATGGGTGATCGAAAAGCTCCTATTCCCGCTATTGCAGTCTTCTAGTCGCTATTCATTGAAGGAGGCCGTACAGTGCGGAAACGTCATCGCCGGGCGTGATTCCCGCTACCGAGGCACCCGGGCGGGTCCGAGACATCCTGGTAGGTCGGTAGCCTACAGGTGCACCCGGAAGGCCGCGCCAGGATACAATCTGGCCCAGCGTGGCCGCCGGTCCATGGAGCGCTGCACGCGTGACCGCGATAGGAGGGTGATCCTGATGGCGGAGAAGAAGGGCGCCGGCAAGACCGGTGCAAGCGCGGCTGCTTCCGGCGCCGGCCTCATCCTCTTCACGCTGGCCGCCGGTCAGTTCCTTATGGCTCTCGACATGTCGGTCATGAACGTTTCGATCGCTACCGTGGCGGCGGATCTGGGAACGACCGTAACCGGCGTGCAGACGGCGATTACGCTCTACACGCTGGTCATGGCCAGCCTCATGGTCCTCGGCGGCAAAGTCGGCAGCATCATCGGCCGCAAGCGGGCCTTCTCGCTGGGCTGCATCATCTACGGCTGCGGGTCGTTAACGACGGCGTTGGCGCCCAACCTCACGGTGCTCATCATCGGCTGGTCGTTCCTCGAGGGCTTCGGGGCAGTGCTGATCATGCCGGCCATCGTCGCGCTTGTCGCCGGCAACTTCCCGCCTGAGGGGCGACCCAGGGCCTACGGCCTCGTGGCTGCCGCCGGTGCGATCGCGATCGCCGTCGGCCCGGTGGTCGGGGGATTCATGACCACGTACTTCTCGTGGCGCTATGTGTTCGCCGGCGAGGTGGTCCTCGTTCTCATCATCCTAGCGCTGGCCCGGCGCGCCGCCGACCCGCCAATGGAGAAGCGCCCTCACCTCGACCTCATCGGCGCAGCGGTCTGGACCGCCGGCCTGGCCCTCTTTGTCATGGGCGTGCTCAAGTCTTCGGTGTGGGGCTGGATCCGACCTAAGCCCGGCACCACGTCCTTGCTGGGGCTCTCGCTCACCTTCTGGTTCATGATCGCCGGGCTCTTCTTGATCTGGGTGTTCATGCGCTGGCAACACCGTCTGGAACGTGCCGACAAGGATCCCCTCATCCCGCCCGCGCTGCTGCGCCTTCCGCAACTCACCGGAGGGCTCATTGCCTTCCTTTTTCAATTCCTGATCATATCCGGCATCTTCTTCGTCATCCCGCTGTTTCTCTCGGTCGCGCTGGGGCTATCTTCTATCGACACCGGTCTTCATCTGGTGCCGCTCTCGGTCTCGATGTTGCTCGCCGCGGTGGGCATACCCAAGCTGCTGCCCCGGGTCTCGCCCCGACGGGTGGTGCGCGTCGGTCTGCTGGCGATCATCGTGGGCATCCTGGCGCTGATCGGGAGCCTCGCGGTAGGGGCCGATTCCTCGATCGTGATCGTCCCCATGTTCGTCATCGGTCTGGGCATGGGGGCGCTGGCGTCGCAGCTGGGTAGCGTGACCGTCTCGGCAGCACCTCCCGACAAGAGCCCCGAGGTCGGGGGGCTGCAGAACACCGCCTGCCAGCTCGGCGCCTCCATAGGGACCGCGCTGGCGGGCTCGGTGCTGATCGCGGCCCTGACCGTGTCGTTCCTAGCCGGGATCCAGCAGAACCCCAACGTGCCCCAAGAGGTGAAGACGCAGGCCAACGTGAGCCTGGCCGCGGGTGCACCTTTCATCTCCCAGGCCGACCTCGAGGCGCAGATGGCCGCAGCCGGTGCCTCACCCGAACTCACTGCCGAGGTGGTAAAGCAGAACGAGGCCTCCCAGATAGACGGTCTCCGCGCGGCCCTCGCCATCCTCGCCATTATGGGAGTCATCGCCCTGTTCTTCACGGGGCGGATCCCCACGCAGCAACCGGGTTCAGCGGCGCCTGCCTAGCTGACGAGCCGCGTCAGGGCACGCTCCACGGTCGGTCCGAGCGGTCCCGCTGCGGATGGTCGAGAAAGTCCCGGCTCAGCCGCATTTCTGACGCAGAAGTGCAAAGTCCGCCTCATTCTGGTCTTCCCCAGCAAAAGGCGGAAAAGTGCTAAGTCGCTCGCTTCTCTTCCAGGTGTCCGATGGCATTGGCGGATGCCTCCAGACCAGAGAATACGTGGCGGTTCAGGCGAGCGGCCCGAGGGTCTTCACCCCCACACCCGCATCCGCTGGCCTCGACCCACCCCGGGGATCATCGGGAAGCTGATCAGGCTATAGACCCGTCGACCCGTGCGGCCGGCTGGGAAGTGACCGCCGATCCAGAGGCGACCGTCCCAGCAAAAGTCACCGCCGAGGTGCTGAACCCCTTGATTAGCAGCCACACCGCCAAGACCATCTCCTGGACACCTATCGGGATGTTGAGAACGGTATTGACTGACGAGAAACCGAACTCCTGGGTGAAGCCGGAATAGACGGTCGCGACCAAGCACAACCCGGCTCCGACGAAGCCCCAACCCGACAGCCAGCGGGGGACGAGCCGTGATCTGTACAGCAAGAAGTAGTACATGAGAGCACCTAGGGCAAACGGGAGGAAGGCGATGAACCCGAGCGCCCAAGTGCGGACCGCGAGCAATGCGTCTCCGGCCGCCTGATAGGAGTCTGCGGCGGTCGAGCCGGCCGCTACCGATTCCTGGCCCAAGGTCAGCAGCGCCAGCAGGCTGAGAGAGCCGATGATGACGAAAGCACCCTCGACGACCCTGGCCGCGACCGATCCAAGGGCCAAGGCTCGGTTCTGCTTTCTCAAGACGGGGTACAGCGCGATGGCGATGCCCGCGCCGGTAGCGGCCCAAACGAACTCGATGAGCGCTGTCAATATCACCCGGTTGTCGTTTGCCACCAGCCTGGCGAGATCGGCCGGGGCGTCGAGCATCGAGCCCAACGGAACCGCGCTCAGTATGCTCGCGGCCGAGCAAGCGATGAAGAGAACCCCCCCTGCGATGGCGTTTCTTCTATAGGAGGGCATTCCGTATCTCCTTCCGCTTGTGTGACGGTAATGGCTCGTCACTGCATGGACAGCTGCCTGCAAGATAAATGCTACGCGGCTGGCACTCCCGAGGCGCCCCCCACGCGCACGGGATTCTTGCTGGTCTATCGGCCAGTAGACGGTCCCTTCCGTATGGCCGCTAAACCCGCTTTGCGCGCGCCGTTTGATCGGGGTGGCCACCAAACGGTACCGGGGGTTCGAATCCCCCCCTCTCCGCTTAGGAAAGCTGAGAATGGCGTATCTGGACCCAGCCGATGAAGCCGGGTTTTCGCGTCCTTCGGGCGAGTTCGGTGGCAACTCGCTGGCAAACTCGGCAACGCCTAACGGACCGGGGCGGACGCAATGGCACCGGATGGCAGAGGCGCATGACTCCCCGTCAGCATCAGATCCCTTTGATCAAATCCAGTAGCCTTACCTTTCTTTCGGGAGCCCATGAGTCGTATTCTCAAGGCTCCCAGGTGGATCGAGTATGGCTTTTCAGTAGCTGCCACCATGGCCATGGGGGTATTGCCGCTCGATCCTTCCAGGACTCTTTGACCGCTGATAGGGATCGGCGAATCGCTCGCTCCGTAAGGTGATGCCGGCGAAGGGTCTTTCTGGGACATGCTCCTGACACAAGTAAAGGAGGTGACGGTGGAACGAGCATTCGCCGGGATCGATGTGGGCAAGGAGTTCCACTGGGTGGTGACGGTCGGAGAGCAAGGGGAAGAACTTCTCTCCCGCCGCGTCGAGAACACTGAAGAGGACCTCCTTCACGTGATGGCGGAAGTGGCCGCCCTGGCCGAACACGTCCGCTGGGCCCTTGACATGACCTTCGGTCCCGCGGCTCTGGCTCTCGCCTTGCTCGTCGCCAAGGGCCAAGAGGTCTTCTACGTTCCCGGTCTGGTCGTCAATCGTAGCCGCACCGCTCTGGCCGGCGAGGCCAAGACCGATCGCCGGGATGCGCTCGTCATCGCCGAGAACGCCCGTCTCAGGCGCAATCTCGCCCGCTACGCGCCCTCCGAGGAGACCGTCGCCTCTCTTCGGCTCTTGGTCGGCCACCGCCACGATCTGGTGGCTGACCGCACCCGGCTCATCAATCGGCTGCGCGAGGTGCTGGTCGGGGTCTTTCCCGGTCTCGAGCGTGCGCTTGATCTTACGACCCAAGGAGCGCCCAAGCTGCTTCTGCGCTATCAGACCCCGCTTAAGATTCGGCGGGCCGGCCTGCGGCGCCTCACGGACTATCTTAAGAGCCAGGGAGTGTGGAAGGCCGCGGAACTCGCGGAGCGGGCCCTTAGGGCCGCCGAAGCACAGACGGTGCGTCTGCCCGCCGAAGAGCTTAGTGCCCGCCTGGCGGGCGAGCTCGCCGGGGAACTGGTTCGCCTGAACGAGCGCTTACACCAGCTAGACGAGGAGCTCGAAGCCTGTTTTTTCTCCCATGCCCAGGCGAAGATCCTCGTGAGCCTGCCGGGCATGGGACCTCGCCTGGGAGCTGAGTTCTTGGTGGCGGTCGGCAGTCTTTCTGCCTTTGGGAGCGCCGACAAGCTCGCCGCTTATGCCGGTCTTGCGCCGGTCTCCTTAGACTCCGGGAAAGTGCAGGGGCGCCTGAGACGACCGCACGGAGGCAACCGATCGCTCAAGCAGGTGCTCTACCAGTCGGCCTTTGCCAGTCTTAAGAGCCCCGCCTCCCGGGCCTTCTATGACCGGAAACGAAGTGAGGGCAAGAAGCATCATCAAGCGGTGCTTGCTCTCGCGAGACGTCGGGTCAATGTGATCTTCGCCATGCTTCGGGATGACACCCTATTCGATCAGGGCGCCGCCATTCGCGAGGTCACTCTGGCTTGACAAAAACATAGGGATGCCCCCAGTGACTCTGGTGTACGTGCGTCATGATGGAGGAGTGTCCTGCCTGCCCTCTTCCCAGACCGTCTTGCCGCTCTTGTCGATGTATTCCCAGCGCCACTCCCCTGCGGTGCGGTATAGATCGCCGTTCTCTAGGAGGGCCAGTCCGTTACGGAACGGTGCCGGCAACACGCTGTCCCGGGGCTTGATGGTGATCTCTCCATTCTTGTCGATGTAAGCCCAGCTCTCGCCGTGGTCGAACGTAACGAGCGCCAGCCCCTCAGAGAACGCCCGAGCCTCATCCGACATCCCGCTGCTTCCAAAGTAGTAGAGGTAGTCAAACTTCGGCGGGATGACCGGCTCGCCGCTCGTGTTGATGAAGCCGTAAAGTGCGTCTTCGGCAGACCTGCCGCCGAGCCCGAACATGGCTAGACCTTCAGAGAACTGTCCGACCAAGCCGAACTGGGGTTCGATCACCATCCTGCCTGCGGTGTCGATGAAACCATACCGGGTGCCATCGGTGTCCGTGACCGAGACCGGGGCCAATCCCTCCGAGAAAGGCCCGGCCGCGGCATAGTCTTGAGACGGGAACGCTCTACGGCCCGTCTTGTCGATGAAGTAGCTCTCCTGACCACCCCGCACGGCGGCATAGCCGCCGGCAAAGGCCGAGGCGGAGTCGAATCGCGGTTCCACCACGACCGCGCCCGCGGCATCCATGTATCCCCACGGGCTACCGCCTTCGGCCGCGAACAGGGCTAGACCATCGGAGAACACGAGTTGCCCGTCGGAGGCCTGATCCAGTGGGCCTGGTTTCTCGAACTTGGGCGGGATGACGAGCTTCCCGGTCCGGTCGATGTAACCGTAGCGTCCGCGCGATTCCAGCTGCACCGGGGCCAGGCCCTCGGAAAACTCACCGCACCACGTGAAGCGCGGCTGTATGACCCATGTGCCGGTGGAGTCGATGACCCCGTACTTCTGGATGGTCAGGCTTCCATGGCCTTCATCTACCGTTGCGATCGCCAGCCCCCCGGAGAATCTGCTAGCGGAGCTAAACTGCGGCGGAATGATCCATCGACCTTCGCTGTCGATATAACCCACCGCGCCGCCCTGCACAGCCGGAAAGAGTAAGACTTCCTCCGCCGGCGCCTCCAGGGTCGTCGTGGTCGTGCCCGCGCGGGTGTCGACAGTCACCGCCGGAGCGACCGTTCCCTCCGTGCCGGTTCCGGCGCCACCAGGTTGGCTGGGCGGCGACACAACTTTAGTGCTAGATGCTGACGGACTCCCTCCGGGGTTGCTACAGCCCGCGACGGCGAGAATCGAGATCACTGCGAGCGCAGCCAAAGACCGGAGAGCGCGTTTCACACCGCACCTGGGGGTCGCCCCGAGGAACAGGATCGGCGAGCAGGCTTTGTGGACTCGGAGACGGTCACGCTCCTTCCAGCACGCCGAGTGCTCATTGGGCTCGGCGAGGCAAGCCCTCTCTGTCGATGAGAACAAGTTCACTTGAAGCGTTATCGGCAGCGTTCGCAGCGAGCGTGACCATCGTCTCGCACGAGAACAGCACGCTTTGTTCGAAGATGGGATGAGAGGGCCAGCCTCCACGGAGTGCCGTCGGGGACTCTGGTCGCAACGGGCTCTAAAGCAAAGGAGGTCATCTCGTACCTCCTACGCTTCTAGGTCATGAGCCTCTTCGTGAGCCCCACGACTCGACCCAGGACCGGGAACATGGCAAGCTCCACAGCCGAATCCCAGTAGTCGAAATGCTCAAGTAGTCTCCCCTGCTTGTCGAACTTGAACGCCGACATTCCCGGGAGCTTGACCAGCTTCTTGGGGGCCTTCCGTGGCCGGAAGGTCATGATCCACTGAACGTAAGCCCTGTTGCCATCTCGGGCCTCGCCCAGGGTTTGGGTCCGGATCTGATCCGCAGCCTTGCATAGCTGACGCAACATGGCGATGTACGCGTCGATCCCTGCAAGTTCCCTCATCGGGTCCCGATAGCGGATGGTGGGCGCGGCCAATTCCTTGACACTCTCTATCTTCGCCTCCTCGAATGTCTCCCAGAACTCCCGGTGCCGATGGATCACGGCTTCCCAATCGATGTCCTGCGGAGTGACGTCGGCAACCATGGCCGATCCTCCTTGTGGGCTTGGTGCGAGTCGTAGAGGCTGGGGTTCCAACTACACCTCATTCTAGGAGCCCGTCAGTCAAAGTAAAGGAGGGTCCGCCCTCGGGTGCGGGGGCAGGTCGGTGGCAAACTCGGCAACACGTAACGGACCGAAACGCACAAGAAGAGGCCTAACAACTGACCGCCCGTCTTTGCATCAAAGTGGGGTCCCAGGTTAAGATCGCGAAGCCCCACTTCGTCAACACCCTGCAAGCTCAGCCGACTGGGCGGTGTTCTCGTCAGCTGTCTCGGGAATAGTGTGTCGACTGCGCAGCGCGGCTTTGCCGACCGGAGGGACAGTGGCCTTTAGACTAGGATTCGTTCTCGGTGCCATCATCGCGTTGCTCGTCGGCGCCTGGTTCGTCTGGACCACTGCAACCGCCGAGGGCGTCGGGGCGACAGACCTTCGTCTGCTGGGCGGGCTCGCAGCGCTCTGTCTCGTGATCGCTGTCGTTCTTGCGTTGGCCGCCGAGGTTTCTCCATTCTTCCCAGGTCTTGGACTGGGCTTCTGTCTTCCCGCCGCACTCTCTTCACTGGTGTGCGCGGTGATCTCGGGGTTCCACGGGTGGGCTGATGTTGCCCTAGGCTATGTGCTCATGATGCTTGCGCTCGTGGCCTGCTCCTTGATCATTACGGCGATTACTCCTCGGAGGCATGCACGAGGTTGATGCCTGCTCGTACCCCCCTCTCCGCTTCGCAAAGACGGCGGGTCGGAACCTAGTCGCTGAGGCCGGGTTTTCGCGTCTTTCGGGCGAGTTCGGTGGCAATTCGGTGGCAAACTCGCTGGCAAGCAACGGAACGAGACGGACTTAACGCAGGCGTGGTGACCCGCGGTTCACCCCGGCCCCGTTGCCGAATACGGACGCTGTTTCAGTAGCTTCCTCGCCACGCAGACGTCCGTTGTTTGAGGCGCCGTTTGAACAGGAATGATTGGGCATGGCGACGATATATGGGTGCGCCACTCCTAGTCGTGCACAAGAAGGGAGCCTGCGGTGGGTGCCAGCAAGAGGACGCCGAGTCTTGGCAGGGCACTCGGCCGGACGGTTCTTCCGCTGACATGGCCGGGGTGACCATCAGTGGCGTAAGCGGCGGCCAAATCGCGTGGACGCACTTCTACATGGAGCCGGTCGACCGGCAAGGCGCCGACATCGATGCCCCTGTCCGGCGCCAGGCCGGCGGACAATGATCCTGATCGCCGGCGCCACCGGCGGCCTCGGCACCAAGCTGGTCCCCCTTCTTGCCGGACACGGCCATCGGTTGCGCCTCCTGGTGCGTGACCCGACGAAGGCTGCCAAGCTTGAGGGGGAACTGATCGAGACGGTTGCAGGAGATGTCCGCGACCCGGCTGTGACCCAGCGGGCCACAACTGGCATGAGCACGGTCATAGCGGCTATGACTGCTTTCGGCAGAGGCGCGGGGAACGCGGAGACGGTCGACTGGAAGGGAAACGCCAACCTCATCCATGCGGCAGAAGCTGCCGGCGTCGAGCACTTCATCCTGGTGTCCATCCATGGGGCCGCCCCCGATCATCCGATGGAGCTGTTTCGCATGAAGTACCGGGCCGAGCAGGAACTGCTCGCCAGCCGGCTTTCGTGGACGATCATGCGTCCCAACGCGTACTTCGAGACTTGGCTCATGCTTGTCTGCGAGCCGCTGCTCAGGACGGGCAAGACCATGATCTTTGGTCGCGGCGATAATCCCATCAACTTCGTCTCGGTCCGCGACGTCGCCTACCTCCTGGAACTCGCGGTCAGCGACCCCGCACTCCGGGGCCACGTGATCGAGGTTGGCGGCCCTCAGAACCTCACGTTCAACCAGCTCATCGCGGCATTTCAGTCCTGGACAGGCGCCTCAGGAAGCGTACGGCACGTGCCGCGAACGGCCCTGCGGTTGATGTCGCGAGTCGTCCGACCGATCAAGCCCATGCGCGCGTGGCAGAGCAGGGCGGCCTACATCATGGACACTGCCGATATGACCTTCGAGCCGTCAGAGACGATGCGCCGCTTCCCGACGTTCGCTCCGCTCTCGCTGGAGGACGTGATTGCTCACGAATACCCGACGCACAAGCCGCTCACGAGATAGGTACCGGGGGTTCGAACCCCTCTCTCCGCTTTTGCTCCTTTTGACATGTCTGATACTGGTAGCCCGCGAGAACGAGGCCCTGGGCTGCGGAGTCTTCGGGCCTCTGTGAGTGGCCGTACAGGACGGCCCCGTCCTCCAAAACGTGGAGTTTGGCTCCACCAAGCCGGGCCAGCCGACGTGGCCTGGGCTCTCAGGTCGTCGCCTCGGGCTACACTTGGACCGCGACTTCGAACACCTCAAGGGAGACGAGTTCTGCACCGAACTTATCCGTGTATTGGGCCCTCACAGCCCTTGTGGGCTCGAAAGACGACTCGAGAGCTTCCTGAGTGTCCCAGTAAGCGATTACGCGAAGGATTCCCGTCTCCCGACTCGCGAGGACCGTCGCCCCCTTGAAGCCCGCAAGCTTACGTAGCTGGGGCAAGCTCGTCTCTTCAAAGTGCCGGATGGAGGCGTCCATATGCTGGGCGCCAATCTTGAAGGTAGGAACTCGCGCGTACATGAGAGCCTCCTGACCCGCGTGAGCCACGCGGCTGCCGAGGAATCGACAACACCCCAGTGAAGTATCCAGCAGAGAGATCGACAAAACCTCGCGATAACCACTTGCCCTCCCCGGATTGGCTGCTCCCAAGCCTTGCGAGCCAAGGGGGCTGGCTCCTGGGGGACTCGGCGACGGGAGACATTTGCCGTGCAAACGGTACCGGGGGTTCGAATCCCGCCTCTCCGCTTAGCAAAGCCAAAAACGGCTTGTCGAGACCCGACGGACATGGTCGGGTTTTCGCGCATTTGGGGCGAGTTCGGGGGGAATTCGGGGGCAAACTCGATAGCAGCCGACGGACGAGGACAGACCCAAGGCCACCAGACAGCGAGAACCTGGGGCCGGTGACGCCAGGATCATTCCAGAGGCGCCCCGTCCGGCACTTGCCAAGCCCCTTGCCAGCCGGGGCGCTTCTATCTCGTCGTTGACCCCGGCACCCCTCGGCCTATACTCGAGGTACGCGGGGTGAAGAACGCCGTCGTGTCACGATCACCAGAGGAAGGAAACAAGCCATGTCAGAGCAGGACAACGTCCGTATCACCGATGAGTACTTGGCGGCATTGAACGCCCACGACTATGAGCGCTTGCGGGCCTATCACGCCGATTCCTTCCAATCGCTGCTGCCTGGCCAGCCCGGCCCAGTCGGCGAGGCGGGGCACCGGGCCTTTCTCGAGGGAAATTGGACGGCGTTCCCCGACTTGTCTTTCCAGGTCACCCAGCGGATCGCCAGTGGTGACTGGGTTGTGGACACCTGGATTGGGACAGGCACGCATACCGGCCCGATGATGACTCCCGCGGGCGCCAGCATACCCCCGACTGGACGCAGGGCGACCACTCCGGGCGCCGACGTCGTACAGTTCAAGGACGGTAAGATCGTTTACACCGCCGTGTACTTCGACACGATGTCACTGTTGGCGCAACTGGGTCTCGTGCCGGGAATGTAGCTCGGGCCCTGACCTTGGCCGGGCCTGCAGCCGGCGCAAGCCGCCCCGGATTGGCTGCCACCAAGCCTTGCCAGCCGGGGCGAACCCCCTTCGAGTGCGGGCGATGAACGCTATCCCGCGTCCTGCCTTACTAGGTATGTCTTTTCTCGCCTTCGTACCAGTCTCACGTCCTGCTCTTCCCGGTTGTTAATCGCCCTTCGCAGTCCGGCCCCCAGCGTCGCCGGCTTCATCCTCTCGATGGTCACCTGCATTGACTCGGTGCCCTGCGCGATGAAGTCAGCGACGATGTCTGCGTAGATGCTCTGGCTGCGGCGTTCAGGCACGTCGGCCGCGAATCCTGTCCCCTATCCAGTCGTGTCCGGGTCCCAGCCACCTCTCAGATAGCCGCCAGTCTTCCTCGGGGCTAGTCTTGCCCTTCGGGGGGATTCTCGTGACAGGGCGTGCAACTCGATTGCGTGTAGTCGGCCGACGGGTGGCAACTCTGGCAAGGCAGGCCGCGATCTCCCGTCGGGACATGTGGTCCTATCTGTGGGTGCTGGAAGGTCGGCGCCGCGAAGGTCTCTATAGTGTGGCACTGAGCGCAGTCGGTCAATCCCTGGTGTTGCACGGCGTGGCAGGAAACGCAGGTATCTCCCGCGGGCACCGGCAAGGAAGTGCCCGGGATGACCTCGCCGCCCGGCGTGGCGACATGGCAGTCGGCACAGGGCACGCCTACATGGCCCCCGGTCAAGGGGAGAGGATGATCTGGGGGCGTGGGTTGCGCGAAGCTGTTGGTCCCGTGGCAGTTGCCGCACTCTCCTCGAAACTCGTGCGGCTGAGTGTGACACGTGCTGCAGTTGCTCGGCGGCGACCCTGGTTGACCGTTGTGACACTCGAGACATTTGGCCATAAGCATGGGGTCGTGGTAATAGGGCGGGTTGACTGTGCGGTGCACCAAGCGCACGTGGCAGTCGACGCAAGGCACCGATGTATGAGCAGAGTGGGGGAAGGTGGTAGTACCCTTGGTCTGCCCGCCGCCGTCCGGGTGGCAGCCCAGACAGCTGCTGCGCGGGATTTTGCGGGTGACCGCAACCGGCGGCTCCTCAATCCCGGCAAGATGCGTCCATAACTCTTTGTAGGACAAGAACTTCGTCTTTATCCAGTTACCGGGCCCCGGCGGGATGTGGCACTGGACACAGTCGGCGCTCTTATGCGTAGAAACGCCCCAACTGTCGTAGTAGGGGTGCATCTCGTGGCAGCTGTTGCAGGCGTTGTTCGAGCTGAAGGCCTCCGCCGCAGCGAATGAGGCGACGGCCAGCACCACAACAACCACGCCGATAATGATGAGAGCTGTCCTTAGGCGGTGCCTCCGCCGGGGCCTCTGTCCACCCGAAGATCCGGTATCGCCTGCTGCGGAAGGGCTCGTGGGCGCTTCCGTCGTCTCGGACACCTTAGCCGCGTCTTCTATGGCGGGCTTCTCGTCCAAGCTCTTCCTCCGTCATGGTCAGGTGAATCCTACCTCTGGCGGAATCCACCATCAGCACCCTCACGTTCACAATATCAGCGACGCTACATGCTGCGCTAGAAGTGTGGGCCTATGGCTTGAACTAGCTGACAAGCAACACACTGGTCAGAGGCTCGCGCCCGGCTCTAACCTGGTGCGCGCCTAGTCGCCCGCGGTAGGAAGCTCCTCCTTCACCTCGTTCAGCCGCCACACTGACGGACTGAACGCGGCGACGATCGCCACAAGGACGATCAGACATCCCGCGCCGATCATCAACCAGGTCGCCTGCATCCCGATCAGAGCCCCGGCGATCAGGTTCGATATCGGCGCCATCCCCACCGAAACGAACAAGAGGATGCTCATCATACGACCGAGCTCTTCTTCGGACGAGCGCAGTTGCAGCCATGTGATGAACTCCACCGTCAGGTACCCCTCCGCGAGTCCGATCAGGAACGCGGCCGCGATCGCGGCCGCCGTCGAGGGAACCGCGCCGAGAAGAGCGAGACCGATCCCAAGCAAGGCGGTCGAGCCGAGCATTGCCGCGGCGAACAGGCGACCTGGGGGACGGCGGAGAGCGCCACCCGCAAATGCTCCGGTGAGAGCGCCGGCCCCGAGACCCGACAGGATCCCGCCGTACGCGAGCGCCCCGCCGGCGAGCTCAGTGGCTGCCAGGACGGGGACGCCCACGGACACCGGCCCGAGAAGCGCGAGATTCACCACGCCGATCAGCAAGAAATAGAGACGCAGGGTCTTGTCCCGCCAGACGTTCGCCAACCCCTCGCCCACCGACCGCAGCACGCCTTTGGCGGCCCGCCCACCTCTGAAGCGACGCGCTTGAGGAAGCCGGATCATCATGAGCGTGACCGCCGAGACAGCGAAGCTCACCGCATTGAGCCCGAACACGATGGCGATGCCCGCCGCCGAGGGGACGGTACTCCCCCCACTCCCGACGAACGCAATCAGGACGCCGGCCAGGACCGGTCCCAGGAAAAGCGCCAGTTGCGCGGTCCCCTGGATGATGGCGTTGCCGGTCTGGAGCCGGTCGCCGGAAACCAGGCGGGGGATCATCGCCGATTGCGCGGGCAGGTAGAGGGCGAACCCGAATCCGAGGAGAAGACCGATGGCGTAGAGCATCCACAGTTGGATGACACCGAGCGCGGTGAGCACCGCTAGCAGAATGACGAGCACCATACGGCCGATGTTGGAGTACAACATGACCGCGCGGGGCGAGAACCTGTCGGTGAGTCCCCCACCGACGAGGATGAACACAGTGCGGGGAGCCGTGCTCACCGCCAGAACCGTCCCGATGGCCAGACCGTTGCCGGTGAGCTCCAGGACGAGCCACGGGAGGGCGACCACAAACAGCTGGCCCCCGACGAGCGACACGAACTCGCCGATCCAGAGGAGGCGAAAGTTGCGACTGCGCAGGATATAGAGGAAACGCGAAGCGCCGGTTGGTTGCGTTTGCTCGAGGGGCGGAGGCGCCCCCGGTGGTGGGGGCGTGGCGGCGAGGGGCCGCTCAGCGACCGCCTGCTCCTGTTCGGCAACCCGCCGCCGCTCTTCGGCCGCGAATCTCGCCTGTTCCGGTTTGTGTTCATCGGAAGGCATACGGCAGGGATACCCGGTGCGGTGAGTATCAGTCGTCATGATTGCCCCCACTCGCCAAGCGCGCTCTAAGCGCGGCCATATACGCTGGACGCCTGGAACCGGGCCTACGATGAACACCTAGAATCGTTGTGCGCGGAAGCGGTACCGGGGGTTCGAATCCCCCCCTCTCCGCTCAGGAAGGCCAAGAAACGCATGTCGAGACCCGGTCGGTGAGGCCCGGTTTTGCCGTCTTTCGGGCGAGTTCGGCGGCAATTCGGGGGCAAACGCGACACTAGCAGACGGAGGGAGACGGACTCGAAGGCACCCCACAGCAAGTCTCCGTGCTCTCGTGGACAGACCAGGGGATGGGCAACCGACCCGGGGGCCTGCCGTGCTGTCAAGCGACAAAAGTGACTGCGCTTGGAACCGCCGCGACCGGGGTACTAGACAATGACACTGCTTGAGGTGAGCGCCAGATCTTCGTGATTCCGATCATCGGCGGCCCTGCGGAGCGCGGTCGGCGCCCTAATACCGCGCTCCGCGCTTTGCGCAGTCAACCGGCGGCCATTGGCGTCGTCGTCCCTGCTGGAGGTGACTGGTATGAACCCTACGGGACCGACAGCGGCCCAACGGGTGGCGGCCTTTGCAGCGCTGCTCGCGGGACTGCTGGCTCTGGTCACCGGCGCGTTCATCGTGGTCAACATCGGCCCCGCCCTTCTCATGTTGCTCTGCTTTGCGATGACCGTCGCGGGCGTGTGGGAGGTGATCGTGCACCGCGGCGTAGCCCGCCTCGTCGCCCTTGTGGTCGTCCTGGCGGCTCTGGTCGGCGCCGCGGTGGTCATCCTCGTCACGGGCCAATTCCACGGGCTCCTGCTCCTCGCCACCCTCGTGCTCGTCGTCCTCTCCTTTATTCTGGGTCGGTACTCCCTCTCCCGGCCCGCACCCCGCCCGCAGGAGGTCGCACCGGCCGGTGAGGTGGTCCCCCCCGCCCAGCGCCCGGTCCTGATCATGAACCCGAAGTCCGGGGGCGGCAAGGTCGAACGCTTTCATATGGTCGAGGAGGCCGAGAAGCGGGGCATTGAGGCGGTCGTGCTCCGTCCCGGGGATGATCTGCTGCAATTGGCCCGGGCTGCGGTCCAGAGGGGCGCCGACGTCCTCGGAATGGCTGGGGGCGACGGGTCCCAGGCCGCCGTGGCCGCGATCGCCGCCGAGTACGACGTGGCCTTCGTCTGCGTGCCGGTCGGCACCCGGATGGACTTCGCCCGCGACCTGGGTCTGGACATCGTCGACCCGGTCCGGTCGCTGGACGCGTTTAAGGAGAGCGTGGAGCGGCGCATCGATCTCGCTCGCGTCAACGACCAGGTGTTCGTGAACAACGTATCACTGGGGGTCTACGGCTCCATCGTCCAGTCGCCCGCCTATCGGGACGCCAAGCTGAAGACGGCGGCCGATATGCTGCCGGACCTGCTCGCAGGCGGGGCACTCTCCAAGCTCAAGTTCACCGGACCCGATGGCACCGAGCAGACCGGCGCGCAGATCATCCAAGTCTCGAACAACCCCTATCAGCTGGAGAGCCTCACCGGCTTCGCCAGCCGGGTCCGGCTCGACACCGGTAGGCTCGGACTGTTCGCCGCCAAGGTCGCCGGTCCGCCCCAGGCCGTCGACTTTGTAGCCCGCGAAGTGGCCCACCGCATTCGCAGTTTCCCTGGGTGGATCCAGTGGGAGGCACCCGACTTCGAAGTGCGCTCGGACGGGCCCATCGACATCGCCATCGACGGGGAGGCGGTCACCGTCCCGTCGCCCGTCCGCTTCAAGATCATGCCGGGTGCCCTGCGCATCCGGATACCGCAGACCGCGCTCGGATTGTCGGCGGCCGCTCTGGCCAAGGCCACTCCGGGCTGGAGCATCGGGAGGCTGGTGGACACCGTGCGAGGCCGGCCGTCGAGGCCGGCGTGGTAGACTGCGAGCCATGCCTGCTCCGTATCACACGGACGGATTTGAGGGGGCGCGCCGCGGCCTGCGGGCGGTCTTCGGCGAGCTGGGCGCAGTGGACCGCGCGGTCTATTCTGCCATCGCCGACACGCCTACGCCCTCACTCGACGCCCCGCTCCGCATCCTCTCGACGGTTGCGAACTACTCCCGAATCTGGTTTGCCATCGCCGCCCTGCTCGCGCTCGCCGGGGGGCGGACCAGACGACGCGCGGCGCTGGCGGGGGTGGCCTCCATCGGCGTGACGGGCGTGCTCAACGTCGGTCTCAAGACCGTGGGGCGCCGCCGGCCCGATCGGGAGGAGTACGGCGTCCCCGAGGAGCGACGCGTGCACATGCCGACCTCGACGTCGTTCCCGTCGGGCCATTCGGCTGCCGGCTTCGCGTTCGCGAACACCGTGGGTGCCGAACTCCCCGCTCTTGCGTTCCCGCTGCGGGTCCTCGCCCTCTGCGTGGCCTACTCGCGGGTGCACACCGGGGTCCACTACCCCAGTGACGCCCTCGTGGGCGGGATAGTGGGAGGGGCGGCCGGACAGACCGTGACGTGGGCCGCCCACCGGATGTCGCCCGAAGCGGGCTCGAGGCGGTGACTGCCGATGCCGGCGTGTATCCTGCAATAGCGCCGGGAAGCTGCGCTGGGCATCTATGCTGGACGCGAGGGACCAGACGGCAGAACCGCTGACTAGCGCGGTAGAGACTAGGTGCGCTCCCTATGGACCAGGTCCGGTGGAAAACCACCAGTTTGCACCGCAACCAAGTTCCGGGGGTCCGAATCCCCCCTCTCCGCTTTGGAAAGCCAAGAATGGCGCATCGGAACCCGGCTGTTGACGCCGGGTTTTCGCGTCTCTGAGGCGAGTTCGGTGGCAGGTCGGGGGCAAACGCGCCACCGGCAGATGGACGGAGACCGGGCAAACGCCAGGAGGTCTCGCCTTGGCTGGTAGAGCGGATCCAGCGCGGGTGTTTCGAAAACGGCATACGGGGAACTGCAACGAGGGCCGGGGGATAAGCGTTCTGGGATAGGAGGAATCATGCCGGAAGAAGTCGCGCAGCCTGCATCGCCCGACGTCGCCCGAATCGCCCGACGCGCCCCAATCGCCGCAGGAGCATCCCGAATCCTTCGATAAGTCGCTGGCTACTCTCCTTAAGGACCTGCTCCACGACGTCCACCACCTGATCCACCAAGAGATCGCGCTCGTCAAGGCGGAGATGAATGAGAAGCTCATGCTGCTTGCGACCGTCGCCGGGCTGTTCGCGGGCGCGGCCATCCTGGGACTGTTTGCGTTTGGCGTCATCACCGCCGCCATCGTCCTGGTCGTGGACCTGTGGCTACCCGCCTGGCTGGCCGCCGTGATCGTGGCCGGCGCCTACCTGGCTATCGCCGGGATCCTGGTGTTGATCGCCCGCTCGCGCCTCAAGAAGGCCGGAGGGCCGGTACCCGAGCAGACCGTCGAGTCACTGAAGGAGGAAGTCGTATGGGCGAAGGAGCAGGGGAAAGCCAGCAAGCCGTCAAACTGACGTCAGCGGCGATCCGTCAAGACATCACCGCCACGCTCGAGCGTATGGGCGGGAACCTGGACGCCATCGGCTACCGGGTGGACGTACCGGCGCGGGTGCATGATCTCTACGTCAAGAAGCCGCTTCCGGTCATCGGTGGGGGCGTCGGGTTGGTCGTCATGATCGCCGGCATCATCACCGCGATCATCTTGCTCCGCAGGAGGGGAGGCAAGAACAGTAGAGAACGGCGGCGAAAGCAACGCGGTCGAAGGGGGTAAGGATGAATCAGAAGTGGGCTGGCTGGGTCACCTTTGGGTCGGTCCTCATGATGATCGTGGGGGCGTTCAAGATCATCTCGGGGGTCATCGGCCTCTTCAGAGACCAGTGGCTGGTACTGGGCTACAACGGCTACAGGTTGGTGGACATCACTGGGCTGGCCGTCTGGTACATATGCGTCGGCGCGATCCTCTTTCTGGGCGGTATCGCCGCCCTGCAAGGGAGCAGATTGGGGCGGGTGGTCGGCGCAGTCGCCGCCGGTCTCGCCGCCATCTCCGAGTTCTTCATGATCCCCTACTATCCTATCTGGTCCATCATCATGCTCATTCTGTACGTCATCGTCCTGTGGGCGTTCATAGCTTGGAGGGGGCCCAGCCCCTACGGGTCAGAACAGTTGCCGGTGACGGAAGCAGAGCCGGCGTTGCCCCCCGCCTCAGGAGCGAGCGCGGCCGCGGGTGTAGCCGCACCGGCTGCAGTCGCTGCAGCTGTGGCAACCCCGATAGTGGCGGCGACGCCCGTCGCAGCACCGACCATCGGGTCCGCCGACGAGGAACAGGCCGCGAGACGGGCCTACGACCTTGCTGAAATCGAGGGTATCGGCCCGGCCTACGCGGAGAAGCTCGGCGCTGCTCGGTCTCAAGACCACCGACGACCTGCTGAAAGCCGGGCGCTACCCCAAGGGCCGGGAGGACCTGGCGGCGAGCACGGGCATCAGCGGCCTGTTGATCCTGCGTTGGGTGAACATGGCCGACATGTTACGCGTCAAGGGAGTGGGCGAGGAGTACTCCGACCTGCTAGAAGCAGCCGGGGTGGACACAGTCCCCGAGTTGGCCCAAAGGCGAGCCGACAACCTGTGGGCGAAGATGGCGGAGGTCAACGAGCACGAAGCAACTCGTCCGCAGGCTCCCTACCCAAGACCAGGTGGCCGAGCTGGATCCAGATTGCCCAGGGCCTACCCAGGGTGGTCACCTACTAGGGCCACCGCGTTTGCGTGATCTGCTCTCTCACAACCTGGCAGGGAGAACCCCGTAGGCCGTTTGGGCGCTATTCCCCATATAGCCCATGGCGTGCTTACGGCCGCATTTGAAGGGACTTGACAACCGGCCTGCGTGACAGGAGCATGGAAGGCCCACTACGAGGTCCCTCATGCCGCTGCAACCCAGATTTCAGCGTCGCCCGGGTGGTGAACTCCCCGGCCCTCGGGCGTTCGTGGACAGAGAAGAACTGCTTGCCGCGTTCGACGCCGCCGTGGCCGATACCTCGTTCAAGGGGCCAAGAGTGCTCGTCTACTGGGGCCTGGCCGGCATCGGCAAGTCTCGGCTCAAGAGAGAGTTGCGTGAACGGTTGACGGCGAGGGACGACGGCGCCCTATGGGCGGAGGTGGATTTCGCCCTTCCCACCATGAGGGATCCGCAGACCGCCCTGTTCTCGTTGCGGCGTCAACTGAGCGAACGACACTCGGTGGCGTTTCCGACCTTCGACCTGGTCTACGCCTACCTCTGGAAACTGACGAGACCCAACACCGCCCCGGTCGACGAGGGCAAGCCCCTCTTCGAAGCGGGGAGCATGGCGGCATCCCTGCTCTCCAGCATGGGTGTGCCGTTCGTCTCCCTGGCTGCCAATCTCGTCGAGAAGGCCAGCGGACCGCTCAAAGCGTGGTGGGTCAAGCGGGGCCGCGAGGATCTGAAAACCATCAGCCGATTGGAGGCCGCGGAGATCGAGGAACGTCTGCCGGCATACTTCGCCGAAGACCTGGTCGAACATCGGCAGGGGTGCCCCAGGGTAAGCGTCCTCTTCCTTGACACCTACGAGGCCTTGTTTGCCGACGTCCGGAGCGAGGAGCAGAGGCTGTTGCGGGATGAATGGGTCAGGGAGCTCACACTGCAACTCCCCTTTGCCCTGTGCGTCGTGTGCGGTAGGGAGAAGCTCGACTGGGAGCATCTCGATCCTGACTGGAGTGAGGCGCTCGAGCAACACCAACTAGAGGGCCTTCCCGACGAGGATGCCCGAGAGTTGCTGGTGTCCGCCCGGGTGACGGATTCAGCTTTACAGGACCGGATAACGAGGGAGACCGGCAACGTCCCATTCCTGCTCGATCTGGCCCTCGACACCATGGAGGAGATCAGGCGGCGCGGCAGGGACGTTGGACCTGAGGACTTCACCGGCTTCGAGGCGACCGCCGAGGCCAGGATGGCCGAGCGCTTCCTGCGCTATCTCTCGCCCGCGGAGCAGGATACCGTCGAGGTCCTTTCCGTGCCGCGCCTCTTCGACGACCAACTGTTCCGCGACCTCTGCGTCTCGTTCAACACCCAATTCCCGCTCGGCCACTTCCGCGAGATCTGCCGCTTCAGCTTTGTGTTGGAGCGGTCTTTCGGTGTTTATCAGATGCACGACATCATGGCGGAGTCGCTGAGGACGAGACTCGCCAGGCGAGATCCAGAAAGGCTGCGCGGTATCCACTCCTTCCTGTTCCAGCGTTTCGACGCGAAGCTACAGGCAATGGGCCCCCACTCGGTCACCCCTGATCATCAGCACGCTTTCCTTGACGCGTACTTCCACGGCCGCGGCTGTCTCTCGCTGCCGCAGATGGTGGATTGGTTCGCCTTACGGGTGAAGGCGTTCGCCGAGGCCGGCCTAGACCGGCCCCTGCAGGATGCAGCGCGGGCCCTGGCGGCCGACGCCCGGGAGTCGCTCGGTCTACTCGACATTACGACCGTCCGTGCCCTCGCCTGTTTGGGCGAGCTTAGCCTGCCAGACCCGAAGCAAAGCGAGGCCGCGCTGCGGCAAGCACTGACGGGCGCCCGAGCCGTCGATAGCTTCGGCGAGAAGCTCGTGCCCCGCATTCTCACGCATCTTGGGCGGACTCTGTTCTTCGGACAGAACAGATACGAAGAGGCTAGGCCTCTCTTGGAGGAGGCGCTTTCCAGTCACGAGGTTGGGCCAATCCTCGACGAGGTCGACTACTGCCTCGCCGCCGCTTCGCTCTCCGCCTGCCTCGACGAATCCGGCGACTGCAGAGAAGCCATAGAGGTATGCCGCAGAGCTCTCAGCCGGGTCCAGGAGGATCCGGGTAATCGGTACTATCTCTGGCTGGTCAACAACTACGCTTACTACCAGGAGGGGATGGGCTGCTATCGGGAAGCGGACCGCATCATCGCCGATTGTTACCGGCTGACCGTCAGCCGGTACACCGAGGAGAACTTCAATTTGGGGCTGCCTCTCTCGACGTGGGCGGAGATACGCCTCGACCAGCGTCGGTATGAGGAGGCCTACTCGTTGGCCGGGCGGGGCTTGAGCTTCCTCGATCTGGGGGAGGACCCGCGGACCAGGGCCGAGATGCTCTCGCTCCTCGCCGAGACGTGTGCGCAATCAGGCCGGCTCGAGGAGGCCAGGCAGCGCGCGGAGGAAGGACTTCAGATAGCAGGAACACCACGGCTTCAGGCCCTCCTCACGGCGGCGCTCGCCCGGGTATCGATGGAGCAAGGCGCCTACGAGGAGTGCGCCGGATTGCTCGGTCGGTGCCTGGCCCTCGCCCGGCAAGTCTTGCGCGAAGACCACCCCTGGTTTTCGGCTCTTTACCTTTTGTGGGGAAAACTGGAGCTTCTGCAAGCACGCCCGAACGAGGCAGAAGAGCGTTTGCAGAAGGCGCTGGACGTCATCACGGCAAGGACGCGCCCGGAACATCCCCGGGCAGGCGAGATCCTGCTGGAACTGGCCAAGCTACGAAGAGTGCAGGGCCGTGCCGAGGCGGCCAATGAGCTCGAGAGCCGCGGACGGGACATCCTAGAAAGAGAGGGCTGCCTCGTACCGTAGCCCGCCATCAGCGCCGGAGTCGCTGGCGTCTCCACAGAAGCGATCTCGAGCGCGCGGGAGTGTCCAGCATTGAGCCTCCCCGCCCCCCTCTTCGCGGCCAACTCTAGGCCCACACCGCACGCTTACCCTACCGTTACCCCTACCCAAATAGCACTCAGTGATACGTGGCGGACAAAGTCGCGCGATTTCCGAGGCGTTTTTGAACGCAGTGATACTCGGCAGCATGTCCCTCCCATCGGTCTTACAACACCTTCCCAGATCAAGGAAGCCTTGCCGCCACGATCCTTCGCTTCTGCCTCGCCTGGCCCGGGAGACCCCCTGTCTTCGTGGAGAAGGTTCTGTGGCGCTCAGATGAGGGAAGTTATACAGTCTGAACAGGATCCGTTAGGGTATTGGGGCGCTACTGCGATTAGTGGGGGAGGGCGAAATGCGTACGGCGGCTAAAGTGCTGGGGATCGTCGGCGGGGTATTCGGGATCATCTTCGGATTCATAGGCATGGCCATAGGCGGAGCCGGTATTGCGTTAGGTGCTGAGGGTGGAGGCATAATTACGACTCTCAGCGTCATCGCCATCCTTCTGGCCATAGCTGGGATCGTCGGGGGCGCCTTGGCGAACGGTCACCGGCTCGCGTCGATCATCCTTCTTCTCGTCCCCGGTATCCTCGGCTTTGTCTGCATTAGCGCCTTCTGGACCCTGCCGGGCATCCTTCTAATCGTTGGCGGGATCCTGGAGATCGCAAGTGGCTCTAGGCGTGTGCCGGCAGCGGGGCCGATGGCCCCCCAGTATCCTCCCGCGTACACGCCCCCTCCTGTGGCCGCTTACGTCCCGCCAGCTGCGCCGGCATACGTGCCCCCGGCCCCGGCGGCAGCGGCGGTAGCGGCGGCGGTCACCGAGCAGGCTCCGGCTGTGGCGCCAGCACCGGTCACCGAGCCGGCTCCGGTCGTGGCGGCCCCGCCAGTGGCGGCAGCGTCAGTGGCGCCGGTGAGCGAGGAGACGCCGGTGGCAACACCGGACATGAGGAGGATTTCCGGCCTCTTAGACATCGAGGGCATCGGCCCGGCATACGCGGAGAAGCTGGAGGCCGCTGGATTAAAGACCACGGACGACCTGCTGCAAGCCGGAGCTACCCCCAAAGGCCGGGATGACCTGGCGACAGCCACCGGCATCAGCGGCAAGCTGATCTTGCGTTGGGTGAACATGGCCGACATGTTCCGCGTCAAAGGAGTGGGCGAGCAGTACTCGGATCTGCTGGAAGCAGCCGGAGTAGACACAGTCCCTGAGTTGGCCCAAAGGCGAGCCGACAACCTGTGGGCGAAGCTGGGGGAGGTCAACGAGCAGAAGCAACTCGTCCGCCGGCTCCCTACCGAAGTCCAGGTGGCCGAGCTGGATCGAGACTGCCCAGGGCCTGCCCAGGGTGGTGACCTATTGAGGTGCTGCCTGAGGTGCTGCCGGCGGTCTCCTGACCTTGAGGGCCGCCCTTCGGGGCGGCCCTCGCCTCCTCAGGACGGTACCGGGGGTTTTCGAATCCCCTCTCTCCGCTCTGGAAAGCCAATAACGCATGTAGAGGCCCGGTCGGTGAGGCCGGGTCTTCGCGTCTGTCGGGCGAGTTCGGCGGCATTTCGGGGGCAAACTCGCCAACGGCAAGCGGACCCAGACGGACGCGAGGGACCAGACGGCGGAAGCGCTGACTCCTGTCGAGCAGACTCGGGTCAAGTCTGCGAGGACAAGGCTGCCTGGCACTCGTCTTCGGTGACATCTGGTGCGTCCATGGCTGTCTCCGGGGCCCACTACGGAGTGACCGTCTGCTCTTGCACGCTGATCGAGACGAAGAACTGCTGCCTCACGTTTCCGGAACTATCCGCATAAACGAGCTTGAGGTCAGTCGCGCCGGCGGCCACCACGTCGAACGTCCACACGAGAGCACCCACGTTCTCCGCGGTGGAGGGATGGAAAGTCGGTTCTCCCTGCAGGTCGATCACACCGGTGTCATAGGTGTCTAGTTGCCAGGTGTAGTTGTCTGAGGTGTCATCGGGCAGACCCAGCACGAGCGCAGTCGCCGTAGTGGGCACTACCACGATCTGACCGTTGGCCTTCGGCCCAATAGGGACGGCACCCGTGGGAATATCGATCGGGGGCATCGGGATCGTCGTCGTGGTCGCCGGCGGGGCGGTGGTAGTCGTGGTCGACTCGGCCGTCGTGGTCGTCGAGGCCGCCGTCGTGGTCGTCGAGGCCGCCGTCGTGGTCGTCGAGGCCGCCGTCGTGGTCGTCGAGGCCGCCGTCGTGGTGGTGGCAGCTTCCGTAGTCGTGGTCGTTTCTTCCACGGTAGTAGTGGTCGCCTCGGCGGTCGTAGTCGTCTGCTCCACCGTGGTGGTGGTCTCCAACTGGTCGGGAGAGACGATGCGGATGGTGCAGGCGAAAGTCTTCTTCGTCTCGCCGGCGAGGCTGACATTGTTGGCCTTCAGTTGCACGTCGCCCTCGCTAA
This sequence comes from uncultured Actinomycetota bacterium, assembly GCA_963843515.1. Classification (GTDB taxonomy): domain Bacteria; phylum Actinomycetota; class Thermoleophilia; order RBG-16-64-13; family RBG-16-64-13; genus CAIQPS01. The sequence continues at coordinate 49,067 of CAWJKH010000004.1, read as the reverse complement.
GGGCGATGGCGGAGTACGTGTAGGTCGCGGCAGGGACCGGCTCCTCGGTAACGTAAGAGATCTGGGGTCCCGGCAACACCTGCATCAGGGAGGCGTTCACGGCGGTGAAGTTCCAGGCCGACCCGTCCTCGGGATTGCCGGTGAGTTGCAGAAGAACCACCCAGCCGGGGCTCACGGCGACCGTGGAGCCATTCTGGCTTTCCGTGATGACCATGGTCGGGGCGGCAGCGCCGGGTATGGAGGCTGCCTCATCGTCCGTCGCGCGGCCTACGAAGAAGGCGATGAGGAACACCGCGATGATGCCTATTGAGAGCCAGAGCCACCACAGGCGACGAAATGTGCTCTTGGGGGCTGCCGCCCCGCTCGGCGTGGTCTGTCCGTTCATGGATGCTCCTCCTACCGTTCCCGTAACCCCGGGTGACGCCCCACCGGCGTGCCCCCCTTGTCTTGATCCGCAGGTCTCCGACACCTGCCTGAAACGTCTACCCTTCCATGACCATTCTCAAGCCGCATCTGCCCATGCCCCTGCCGGATTCGATTCCCACTGGCAGCGCGCCGTTTGGGTCGGACAGCCCCGGGGGACACACTCAACGTGGCCGCGACACCGCGTGCCGTGAATGGCGGAGAGCCAGATGGTCGAGAAACTGATCCGTAGCAGGGAGGAGTGGCGGCGCATCCTGCCGCCCGACCACTATCGGGTATTGTTCGAAGACGGGACGGAGCCCGCCTTCAATAACGAATACGACGACTTCTGGGAACCAGGCACGTACGTTTGTTACGCGTGTGACCTGCCCTTGTTCGGTTCGGAGGCGAAGTTTCACTCGGGCACGGGATGGCCGAGTTTTTGGCAACCTATCTCGCCTGACGCTGTGGAGGAGCACGTGGATCGTTCGCTTTGGATGAGACGCACAGCCGTAAGCTGCGCCCGCTGCGAGGGCCACTTGGGCCATGTGTTCGACGACGGGCCACCGCCCACGGGTCTGCGATACTGCATGAACTCCGCATCGCTCAAGTTCGTACCGGAGTAGCGAGCCCGTATCTTCGCGACGCTTCCCCTCCCTCCTTTCGAGGGCAGAATGGTCAGCCCGACGGCCTCGGAGGCGAGAGTTTGCAGTTCTGAAGAAGGGGTAGTGTCAGCTGTGCCTCTGCTCGTGCCCGATCGGCGTCCTGCGGAAGGAGTTCCCGATGAGCGTTGAACAAGTCGCCAGGGATTTCGTGAAGAACATGAATGATTCCGAGAGGCTAAAGGGACTCGTCACCCCGGACGCCATGGCGAGTGGTGGAGTCCTGCCTCAGGCCATCCCGGTGATGCAAGCGATGGGAATGGTGAACGCGCTGGTCACTGCCATGCCCGATCTGAGCTTTGACATAGAGCAGACCACAGTGAACGGGGATCAGGCAACCGTGAAGGTGCGGTGGAGCGGCACCCAGTCCGGTCCCTTGAGTCTGCCCCTGCCGGGAATGCCGACCCTCCCGCCGACCGGGAAGAAGGTATCGGTAAAGGACGCCTTCGTGGTAACCGTCCGAGGTGACAAGGTCTCCCACATGCATGTCGAGTCGCCTGCCGATGGCGGCATTCCTGCAGCGCTGGAGCAGTTGGGCGTCAAAGCCCCAGCTGTGTAGCGCCCTCTTGCCGTCCCCGTCACCCGCGGCCGACAGGAACGGTGACGTAGTGTGACTTCCTAGCTGAGTTGCGCCGTGCAAACGGTACCGGAGGTTCGAATCCCGCCTCTCCGCTTAGGAAAGCCAAGAATCGTATGTCGCGACCCGTCGCTGAAGCCGGGTCTTGACGTCTTCAGGGCGAGTTCGGTGGCAATTCGGTGGCAAGCGGGTCACCACAAGACGGACTGAGACGGGCGTAATCGCACCAAACCGTCAGCCCCCTGCGACTGACGGCGGTATGCTTCATATTGTTGTCAAGACCCACAGGAGGAACGTCATGGGCGTACGCGAAGTCCTTGCCGCCAGACACTCCAGCCGCGCCTACAAGCAGGCAGCCGTACCCCGCGACGTGCTGGTGCGAATTGTTGAGGCCGCCACCCGAGCCCCCTCCTGGGGGAATACGCAACCCTGGGAGATCTTCGTTGCGGCCGGGGACACCATGAACGCCATCCGCGCTGCATTCCTCGGGAACATGCAGAACCAGGTCGCGCCGAATCCCGAGTACAGCCCGATCGAGGCCTGGCCTGAGCACGTCCTCCAAAGGTATACGGAAAGGATAGCCGCGGTTTGCGCTGCTCTTGGAGTGGACCCGGCGGACCCGGCCGGGCAGAAAGCAGCCGCCGAGGGACAGATGGCCTTCTTCGGGGCGCCGGCGGCCATCTTCCTTTGCAGCCATCCCGGACTCGAGCCTTGGTCTCTGTTCGACCTCGGCCTTCTTGCTCAGGGCATCATGCTCGGAGCCGTCGAGGAGGGCCTGAGCACGATCCCGGCATACTCGTCCGTCTCCTACCCAGACGTTCTTCGGCAGCAGCTTGGGATTCCGGGAGAGTACAAGATCGTCCTGGGGATAGCTATCGGCTATGAGGATGAGGACAGCCCGGTGAACGCGTGCCGGAGCGAGCGGCGGCCGATCGACGAGGTGCTCAGAATCAAGGGGGCGTAGCTCAGCCTGCGATACGCCCACCTTCCAAGACGTTACCGGTGGCGCCACCGCCCCGCTCTTCCGGCCTTCATGGCTGGTGACAACACAGTACACTGTATTCACGGGCATCTGGGGCTGGGCGTACACCGCATCGGTATGACTCGCAGATTGCAGTCTGCAGCTTCGCCGGGGCCCCGGGAGCAGTTGCACAAGCGGTGAACGAGCCTCTGAAATACCAATGATCTTCTCGCCGTCTGCCTGCCAGCAACCAGGAGATTTGTGATGTACAGCAAGATTCTGAAGCCCGAGATCATGTCGACCATGCTTCCGAAGGACTTTCCGGAAGACAAGCTGAGCAAGCCCCAGTACAAGGTGGTGGTCGAGCGCGATGTCATGGTGACCGTGCGCGATGGGGTGCGGGTTGCTTGCGACATCTTCCGGCCGGACGCCCCCGGCCAGTTCCCAGCCCTTTACGCAGTCAGCGGTTATCAGAAGGACCTCGAGTACCTGCCTCAATGGCCCGTCTTTCACTTCCGCGAAACCAACGATATCGAGTGGTTCGTATCTCGCGGTTACGTGTACGTTCATCAGGACATCCGGGGCACGGGGAAGTCGGTAGAGGGTGAGTTCCAACTCTTCAGCCAAGAGGAACAGAACGACCTCTACGATATGGTTGAATGGATCGCTATCCAGCCTTGGTGCACCGGCAGGGTGGGGTCGCTTGGTGAGTCGCTGCTCGCTTGGGTGCAGTGGTTCACTGCAGCCATGCAACCGCCGCATCTCGTGTGCATCGCGCCCTTCGACGGCGGCGCCGACATGTACAGGGACGTGGCGTTCCATGGCGGGAACATGGCTCTGGGCTTCCCGGCGAACTGGTGGACGGCTGAGATTCGGGCCAACTATCGCTTGGGCAAGCACGGACCGGCGGACAGCATCGGGGCCTGGGACCTGCCTTGGAACGTAATGCACCATCCCACCTGCGATGAGTTCTGGCAGATCCGCATCCCAGATTTTTCCAGGATTAAGGTCCCGGTCTACAGCATCGGCATCCTTCACAAAGTTGGTATTCACCTTCGCGGCAACGTCCGGGGCTATGAAGAGATCCAGGCGCCGAAGAAGCTGCTCCTCTGCCACGGGGATTTCGAAGGTGACGAGATGGCGATCTTCAACAGCCGTGAAATGAAACTGCTCCATCTACGCTGGTACGACCACTGGCTGAAGGGCAACGACACCGGCTTCATGCAGGAGGATCCGGTGACAGTGTTCGTCCGCAACCGGGAGGTCTACCAAACCGAGAAGGAGTGGCCGATTGGCCGTACGGACTACCGCAGGCTCTATCTCGCCGCAGGGCCGAGTGGGGCAGTCGATTCCCTGAACGACGGCCTCCTTACATGGGATGCGCCGACGGCCGAGCCTGCCCCGGGGCCTGCCCCGCGAGAGAAGCCGACGTTCACCGGCGAAGTCAGCGGCGAACCTCCAATGACCGGGTGGCCGCCGGAGAAGGTCGCCGAAACCGAGACCAAGGCCGATGTCACGCGGGCGTGGACCAGCTACGACTATCCTGATCCGGATTGGTCACACTTCTCGGGCCTGGGCACGGCTGTAATGGAGGACGGTATCCCGAACCCAGTGAAAAAGATCCTCACATTTGCCAGCGATCCTCTTGAGCACGACGTCGATGTCATCGGGAACATCGTTCTCAACCTGTGGGCCTCGTCTGACCAGACGGACACTGACTTCTTCGTGCGGCTCGTCGACCAGTTCCCCGATGAGGAGCAGGTTCCAGGCATGCCTCCTCGCGCGTTGATGCTCACGCGCGGATGGCTGAAGGCCTCTCATGCCGCCACCAAAGATGAGGGAAAGTCCGTTCCGTACCGCCCCTACTACCGCCATGACAAACCTCAGCCGCTGGAGCCTGGAAAGCCCTATGAGTTCGCAATCGAGGTATGGGCCACGTCCTGTTGTTTCCCGCAGGGCCATCGGATCAGAGTGGATCTGGCGTGCTATGACTCAAACGCCTTTGATTTCGGCGGTCACTACTACGGGCTAAAGGTGGGCCGGGACACCATCTACCATGACAAAGACCGCCCATCTCACGTTGTTCTGCCGGTCATTCCGCCCACGAACCCTGAGTAAGCGGCCAGTGTCCTAACGGTCCGATGCTTCTGCCCGGTTTGCCCGGGGATTAAGTCCGCGCAGATCGCTGGCGGTAACCACCACCTATCTGCGCCGTCTAGAGGGCCAAATGGATCAAGGTCGGGCGAAGGTGGAAGAGGGCGATTGGAGCGTGACTCGCTGAGTTCACCCTGTATCCGCGGGGAAGGTTCCTAGCCGCCCGTCCCCGACGCAGCCTGAAGCTGCGTGAGTATGGTGCCCAGCTCCTGGATATCCTGTGCGAAAGTGGCCAGGTCGCCCGCGCGCAGCGCCGCCTGGGCGTCCGCGTATTTGGCAGCGGCTTGGGCGATCAGTTGGGCCACGGCAGCGCTCGTCCCTCCGGTGGTGGGCGGCGGCGTGGTTCCCCCTCCGGGCTGAGCTCCGGCGCCGCCGAAGATCGCCGTGAGCGCCTCACCGAGAGTCGGCGCCATCACCACGTTCTGCTGTTGGCCGGAGGGCAGGTTGGGGGTCGCCGACGGCGATCGGTAGAAGACGATGATGCGCTGGATCTGCGGCAACTGCGTTTGCAAGGACTGCAGGTAGAGCGGCTGCACGTAGAGCAGCGAGTTGCCGATCGGCACCGTGAGCAGGTTGCCGAAGACCACGGTGGAACCCTGCTGACCCCAGAGGGTGCGCTGGGCCGAGATCGCCGGGTCCTGGTTGATGGCGGCCTCGACTTGGGCCGGGCCGTAGACGTTAAGGCTGGAGGGAAACTCGAAGCTCACCGCCTTGCCGTACTCCGGGGGGTCAGACTGGGCTCCGAGCCAGGCGATCATATTGCTTCGATCGTTGGGCACGTAGGGCAGAATGAGGACGAACTCCTCGTGGGTCTGGCCCGGCAGCCGCATGATCATGTAATAGGGACTCATCGGAGCTCCCTCGGAGATCGACACGTTGCTGGGTATCTCCCACTGGTTTCCCTTGCTGTAGAGCACGGCGGGATCGGTCACGTGATAGGTGGCGAACATCCGGGCCTGCGTCATGAACAGGTCCTCGGGGTAGCGCACGTGCTGGCTGAGGGCGGTCGGCATCTCGGCCTCCGCCTTGAACATGCCGGGAAAGATCTTCTCGTAGGTCTGGATGAGCGGATCACTCGGGTCAAACACGTAGAAGCTCATCGTGCCGTTGTAGGCGTCGATGACCACCTTCACGGAATTACGGATGTAGTTGAGCGCACCGTCCGGCTGCGAGTAGGGGTAGCGGCTGGTCGTGGTGTAGGCGTCGGCGATCCAGTAGAGCTTGCCGTCGGCTATCACCATGTAGGGGTTGCCATCGAACTTGAGGAACGGCGCGGCCGCGATCAGGCGGTCGCCGATACTGTTCTTGATGATCACCCGGCTGTCAGCGGTGATCGACGACGCTGTGAAGAACTTGAGACTGCCGAAACGCATCATGAACGCGAGCTTGTTCAGGAACGAACCCACGGGGATGCCGCCGTTGCCGGTGTAGCTGGTGTAGACGTCGCCGTTGGGGCCCGGGTAGTCGAACTCCTGGTCCTTGGTCTTGACCAAGAGGTAGTCGGCGCCGGCGCGTCCGTAGTAGATGCGAGGCTCGGTCACGGCAAGAGCCGGCGTCGAAGACACCAGCGGGACATCTTGCACGAGGAAGTCCGGCGAACCGCCGGAGGCCACCTGGTTCACCGCCGACACGGTCACCCCGTAGCCGTGGGTATAGGTGATGTGCTGGTTCACCCAGGTCTGGGCCTGGGCCGGCAGGCCGGCGACCCGTAGCTCGCGCGGAGCGAGCATGGTCTGGGTGTAGGTGCCGTTAACAAGGTATCTATCGACGCTGACGCTCCCGAAGGAGTAGTACGGCCGGAGTTCTTGCAGCTGGCCATAGCTCGTGAGCAGTATCTCCGGATCCCAGAGACGCACGTTGCCTATCGTCACCTTGTTCACGAGTAGCTGAGCGGCGGTGAGATCACCCTGTAGTGAGTAGGGGGTCTCGCTGATCGCCGTCAGGTCGTAGGCCGAGCGGGTGGCGGCAATGTTGTTGGCGATGTAAGGGGTTTCCTTCGTGAGTTGGTTCGGATTCACGCTGAGCGCCTGCCATGCCGCCGGCACGATGGCCAGGAAGACGATGAGGGCGACTATCCACACGCCGATAGCCAGAGGCGGCCAGAGGCGGCGCCGGCCCCGCACGGCGTTGTAGATGAGCGCTCCGCCGAGCAGGAAAGCCACCACCATCAGGAAGCGGATGAGCGGCAGGCGAACGTGAACGTCGGTGTAGCCGGCGCCGAAGACCGCGCCGGAGGTGGAATAGAGGAGGTTCCAGGCCTTGAGCAGGTAGCCCGCCCCAGCCAGGATGAACAGCGCCCCAAGGAGCCCGGAGACGTGGGCCACGGTCCGGCGATCGACGTGCACGCCGGCCGCTCGCACCGCGCTACGGGCCATCTTCAACGCGTCCTGCTCCTGCGCTGCCGCTTTGGACTCAGTCAGGGCGCGCTGTTCCACCTGCACGCCGCCGAGCACGAAATGCGCGGCGACCGTCACTACCAGAGCGACGATCAGCGCGGCGAACAGGACCGAGTAGACATACTGCCAGGCCGGCACGACAAAGACGTAGAACGACAGGTCGTGATGGAAGATAGGATCGTCGATCCCAAAGGGGACGGCGTTGAAAGCCTGGGAGAACGTCAGCCACGAACCAGCGGTAGAAAAGCCGACGGCCACGCCAATCACGATTGAGAGCGCCAGCCCCACCTGCCGGAGCCGCCGAACCGCCTGCTCGTTCACCGGCTCCACGATGTCAACGCCGTCTACAGGGTGGTATTTGAGGGCTAACCGGCGAGCGATCTCCACATTGCCATACACGATGGCGAAGAAGACGACCGCAAAGACAACCCCGACGATGAGACCGGTGACGATCCGCCTCCAGAAGACTGTGCGCAGGGCCACCTCGCCGAACCAGAGCCAGTCGACGTAGTAGCGCATGAAAATCGTGAGCGCGATGATGGCGACGACCGCGATCGCCACAACGAGGGCAATCGTTCGGAAACGAGAGGCGTGGCTACGCCCGTGCAGCCGCGGTTGCTGCTCGCGCAAACTGCGGGGCGTGTCGTTATCCATTGGACAGCAGTATATCAACGTGAAGAGAGTTCCCCCCTCACGCCACGCCCGTCGACGCGCCAATCACGCCAAGGGTGAGCGGGGGGCGATGACCACAGCCGCGCAACGCTTGGAGTTGGCGGTAGCAGCAGCCAGTGTTCCCCGTTCGGCTGCCGCGAAGCCCTTGCCGGTCGAGGCCGCAACTTCCCCTGTTGACGCAAGACACAAACGGCCTATAGTCGATTAATAGGGAGGGCAGTATTTCCCTCCATTCAAAGCTCAGATGGGCGGCCGGAGAGGGGTCTCGCACTAGTTCACATCCGCGCCTGGCTTCTCATGTCGCTAGTCTCTCCAATGAGGAGGTGGGGGTCCGGTGAAGTCTAAGAGACGCGTCGCACTCGCCGTCCTTATCCCCGCACTACTTGCGGCGGTGCTGGTCGTGGCCGGCTGCAGCGGCAGCGGAAACAGCACGACCAACACTACGGCCGCGGCCCCGGAGGTGGCCACGACCACCGCGGGCGCAGTCGAGGTGACCACCACCACCGGGGCGATATTCGAGAGCACAACCACCACGTCGATGCTCGAAGAGACCACCACGACTGGCCTCGAGGGGACCACCACGACCACTGAGAAGCTCTCCAGCGCCGAGACCCGGCTCTCCAACGGCCACATCAAGGCCATGGGCTACATCGACAAGGTATACGTCAAGGACGGCAAGCGCTACATCAGCATCGACTATGCCGAGATGCTGACCGGGGCGGAGGCGGACGCGGCTGCCGTTGCGGCCGGCGAGATAGAGCCGGGCGACCACGTGCCGAACGACTACTGGATCCAGAACGATAACCCGCAGAAGAGAGTCTTCGAGGTGTCCAACTCCGTCCCCATCACCACGTCCACCTGGAAAGGGATAATGGACCACCCTGTCAGTTGGGCCCAGTTCAAGAGCTTCTGGAGCGCTGCGGCCCCGGCCGACGCCACCCACCTGCACGGGATGCCCTGGTGGATCGAGCGGGACGGCCCGCTGGTAGTCAGCATCGACGAGCAGTTCCTGCCGTAGAGGCGGCCGAAAGGCTGCCGGGCCTCCGTCTCGCTTGTGCCGCGCAAGCGGGACCGGGGGTTCTAATCCCCCCTCTCCGCTTTCGAAAGCCGAGGACGGCAGATCGGAGCCCGGTCGCAAAAGCCGGGTTTTCGCGTCTTTGGGGCGAGTTCGGTGGCAAGTCGGGGGCAAGCTCAGCAGCAGCAAACGGAGCGGAACTGACGGATCGATGTCAGATGAGACTGGCACCACACCGCCGACCTGAATATGGTCCGTCATCAGCAGGGAGTGCATCCCCGGGGACCCGCGGGAGAAAGCGGCGGTCGGACTCGACCTCAAGCAGCGCGTTCGAAAAGTATGCGGGCAATGTGCTCCGGCGGGCGGCTACTCCCCGTCGTAAGCCCTCTGAAGCGCGGCCAGATCGAACTTCTTCATCTGGAGGAACGCCTCGGTCACGCGGGCCAATCTCACAGGGTCCGTGTCCCGCATCATGGTATTCATCGCGGTGGGAACGACCTGCCAGGAGAGCCCATATTTGTCCTTGAGCCAGCCGCACTGCTCGGCCTCGGGAACCGCGGAGAGCTTGTCCCAATAGTAATCGATCTCCTCTTGGTTCTCGCAGTACACGATGAACGAGATGGACTCGTTGAACCTGAACACGGGTCCGGCGCTGATAGCCATGAAGGGCCGGCCATCGAGCACGAAGGAGACCATCTCGGCATCTCCCGACGGCGTGTCGTGGAGTGTTGTGACGTTCGTGATGCTCGAATCTGGAAACACCGAGCAGTAGAACTCGGCTGCTTCTCTTGCTTCCTTGTCATACCAGAGGTGCGGAACGATCCGATCTTGCATGACTGCCATGGCACTTCTCCCTGTGCGGCGATGGTCTACGCTTGAGCTGCCGTCCGACGGCGCTCGGAGAGTACCCGCCCGCCGTCAGTTCGATACACGCACGGGTTTCGAGTGGGTATGGCTCCCGGTTGCCACTCCAGCGGCCCTTCTTCATGGCCTCGGAGCGCCGCACGCGCAACCCGACAGGCCGTAGTTCCAGCGAGAGGCCGGTCCACTCGGAAGACTCGTTGTACCCTGGGAGCAGTGCTACCCTCGGTTCTCCGAGCGAGAGGTCAGATTGCCCCAGCCCCAGGCGTCCTGGAGGTCGCAGTGCGTGTCGCCGTTATTCATGGGTACTACCTTCATGACTCCGGGAGCGGGATATACGTACGCGAAGTGGCGCGTGAACTGGTCCGGCAGGGTCATGATGTCACTCTGGTCTGTCAGGACCGCAACCCCGCTTTGTGCGACTTCATCGACACCGTCTATGCCTTCGGGGAAGACAATCTCCAGCCCGTCCGACTCGGTGACGTGGGACAGACATTCTATGAAGGACGCTGCCGGCTCGTGCGGCCACACCTCCGTCGCCTGCTCGTGTACGTGGACGGTCCTTTCCCCGGTTTTGAGGCCGAGCGGGTAAGGGCGTTTCAAGACAGTCCCACTGAGTGGATAGATGAATACGTACGGGACAACATTTCTGCCCTACGTGCGGTATTCGCGGCCTGGCCCCCTGACGTCATCCTTGCCAATCACGCCATGATGAACCCGTACCTGGTCAAGAACGCGCTCACCTCTGCTCCATGCGTCGTCACCGTTCATGGGTCGGAACTCAACTTCAGCGTCAAGGAGGACGCGCGTCTCGTCCCCTACACCGTGGAAGGTCTCGAGGCCGCCGCGGCCGTAGTGACTGTCTCAGAACCAGGCGCCGCCGACATCACGACCTGGGCTGCCGAGCGGGGCCTGCAGATAGCGGGCAAGACCTCTGTAATCGCCCCGGGGGTCGATGTGCGGGCTTTTGCGCCTGCATCGGATCGAGCTGCTGCGATTGAAGCCCTAGGCCGAGAGGTCCCGCTGGCTGGGAGGCTTCGATTGCGTCCCGAGGACCGCATCATCGTCTTCGCCGGTCGGCTCATGTGGACGAAAGGAGTCCAGTATGCCATCTGTTGTCTGCCCCGCGTGGTCGCGCACTTTCCTTCTGTCCGCTTGCTGATTGCGGGTGAGGGCCCGAGCAGGGCGCCATTGACGGAGCTGGCTAGACTTCTCGGTGAGGGGGACGTCGCGGCCGCGAATGTGCTTGCCCATGAGGCGGACGAGCTCCACGGTCCGCCAGCCTTCGGGGAGGTGGTTCCCTCCACAACGCCCCATGTCGGCCCATTGCCGATACACTTTCTTGGCCATCTCACCTCAAGTGAGCTCGGTCGGCTCTTTGCCGCTGCGGACGTCTCGCTTGCCCCGTCTGTGTTCCCGGAGGCGGTCGGGCTCGTCACCGTCGAGGCGCTCTCCGCAGGTGCGCTGCCCCTCGCGGCCTACCACTCCGGCCTCGTCTCTGTAGTCGACGTAGTGGCGGACGCCCTGGCGGACCCCGAGCTGAAGGCCCTCACCCCCGGTCGATGTCTTACCGAGGAGCTCTCGCGCCTGACGATAGCGGTTCTCAGCCGCTATCCCACGGCCAGTACCGCTTTTCGCGACCGGCTCCACGATCTCTGTCGCCTGCACTTTGCGTCCTGGGGGACGGTCGTCGAGCGGTACCTCGAGCTAGCACGTCTTTCAGGGGAGTTCTGGTGGCAATTCACGCAGCACACGGAAATCGGCGTGCTCGGCAGAATGACGCCGGTGTCCAGATAGTTTGGCCGGACACGTGATTCGGGGAACTATGCGCTGACTTGCGACGGCGCGGCCGTTGCCTCAGACCACCTGACTGCGGGTAGAATGATTGACTGGTCTCGGAGACTGCTGGATCGTCTAGGGTTCGTCTCAGTCCGACTGAGCTCCGAAAGAATCACAGCGAGGGGCGTTCTCAGGGAGCTACTTCTGCTTGCGCTCGCGCTGGGCGCCTACTACGGCGTGCGTCTTCTCGTCCGCGACTCGGGAATGGAGCCGTCGGCGAACGCGGCCGCCTTGCTGCGCCTCGAATCTGTACTCCACCTAGACTGGGAGACTGCGCTGCAGAGTGCATTCCTCGGTCACCTACCGCTGGTAGTGCACCTGCTCAATTTCGTCTACGCTTGGGGCTACTGGCTGATGCTGGCGGGGAGCCTCGGCTATCTCTACCTTCGGCACCGCGACATCTACCGCAGCTTGCGCAACGCCATGATCATCTCCGGGCTCATCGGCTTCTTCATTTTCGCAAGCTTCCCGGTGGCGCCACCGCGTCTTACGACAATGGGCATCCTCGACACCGCCCAGCTCGGTAACTCGGTCCTGGAAGAGGTCACTCGACCGAGTGCGCTCACAAATCAGAACGCGGCGATGCCGAGCTTCCACTTCGGCTGGGTCCTTCTCTGCGGCGTGTGTCTCTGTATGGCTCTCTCGCGACGGGTCAGCAAGGTGCTGGTCCTGGCGCTGCCCCTGGTCATGGCGTTGACGATCATCGTGACCGGCAACCACTTTGTGGTGGACGCCATCGTGGGCGGCTCTATATGTTTGCTTGCACTTGCGCCATGGGCTCTCCAGCGAAGACGCTCAGAGCAGGCGGAACGCGAGTTACAGAAGGTCTAGGTCCAGGCGGCCAAGCACCCCGTCCGAACCGTGCCGGGGGTTCGAATCCCCCCTCTCCGCTTTAGAAAGCCGGGAATCTGGCAAACGCGTCGCCAGCAGACGGACAGAAACGGGGAGGACCACGCGGGATGTCGTGAATCGAATGTCCGGCGGAGCTGCTGATTGGCACGCAGGCTTGGCGATGCCAATCTCCGGGTACCACCGGGCCGACGGCAGTCGACCCGGCGGTAGTCAATAGGTAAGCAAAGACCAGGGGGCCTGCGGTTGACGTCGACACAAGTAGAGCTCGATGCGGTCTCAGCCGCTAACACGGGCAAGTCCACGGCCACGATGGCCGGCCTGGTTTGCCTCGTCACTGGTGCCACCTCGGGGATAGGCGAGGCTACCGCCCACACGTTCGCCGGGAGGGGGGCCACAGTGGCTATCGTCGCCCGACGCGAGCAACGTGGCCGCGAGGTAGTGCGGCAGATTATCAACGCGAGCGGCAACGAGGACATCCATCTCTTCATCGCTGACCTGTCCTCCCAATCGGCCGTTCGCAACCTCGCCGACAACTTCTGCCTGCGCTTCGACCGCCTTAATGTGCTGGTCAACGACGCCGGCATCTTCGTGAGGCAAAGGCGGGTCACTGAGGACGGGCTCGAATTGATGTTTGCGACGAACCAGTTGGCCCCATTCCTGCTGACCCTCCTCCTCCTCCCTGCGCTCAGGACGGCGAGTCCGGCCCGAGTCATAAACGTGACCGCGCCTTCCACGATCAGGCCCGACTTCACGGATCTGCAGGGCGAGCGCCGGTTCCGACCCACGAGGGCCTTCGGAGCTTCCAAGGCGAGCAATCTGCTCTTCACCTTCGCGCTAGCGCGAAGGCTCGCGGAAAGCGAAGTGACCGTGAATGCATATCACCCCGGTCTGGTCCGCACCGAGCTGATGCGAAACGCCAACCTACCGATGCGCGTCCTGTCGCACACTCTCAATGCTTTGCGGGGGAAGACGCCAGAGGAGGCGGCCGATGAGATCGCGGAACTCGCGACCTCGCCCTCGTTCGGGGAAGTGAGTGGCAGGTTGATCCACAGCGGGAAACCCATCCGGGCCCCCTTCGAAGACGATGTCGGCGCCCAGGAACGTCTCTTCATGGCGTGCGAGGCACTGACCGGAATTCACTTCACCGAAGGCACGTCCCCGTCGTCATTGTGATCACGGTTATGCGGCAGCCCGGCCTCGACGCCGAGAGGCACTGAGCGCGTACGCGGTGAAGGCGACCAGTAGCGCCACTGGCGCAACAAACAGACCGATGCTGGCGAGTCCGAGTACTGCCGTTATGACCAGCAGCGAAGCCGCGACCCAAACAGGCCCGGAGCGCCCCCGCGAGGCGGCGAGAGCGGTCACCACCCCGAGCAAGACTATGAACGATGCCCAGCCGACGATGGTGTAGTCCTGCCAGCCCCGGGTGGTGGTAACCGTGACAACTCCGCCGTCCGCACCGGGGGCGCCTGCAGCCGTTTCGCTGGAATAGCCAAAGCCGAAGAGCAGATATGCAGCACAGCCTACCGCCGCAACGAGCGAGGCCAGACCGAGAAACCGCGGCCACCGCGAACGACGAGGGGACGAGGCGAAGGCGGGCATGGGGGTACCTCCCTGCCTTTCAGTATACCGCTCCTCGTGCTTGCTCCCGCCGATAGCGGTAAGGACACTCTGGGGCTCTTGAACACGAATGGCAGCCGGGTCATCTCAGCGACGCCTGGGCGTTCTCCTTCTAGCTCTGCTAGGTCGTGCTTCCGCTCAGCTGCTTCACGGCCGGGTGAGCGCACGCGTCATTGCGCCTTCTGAACCCACCCTGACATCGCGATGAGCGGGAGCGTCGTTGAGAAGGAGCTCGTATTCAGGGGCCAATACCATTGCCACGAAGAGAGCAGGCCTTCGTACGCGCCGGTACCCTTCCCCGAGCCGAACACGAAGGTGTGCCCTTTCGAGTCGAGGGCACTGCTGAAGCTGTCGCAGACCCACGTGCCCTTGTCGTTCGTGACCTTCCAGGTCCCCCACATGCTGCCACTCCCGTCCGCGGCTTGGTCCAGGTTGTAGACCACGTCATAGGTCCCGGCAACGCGAGGGTCGCTGGCGTCGACCTTGTACGAGATCGTGGCGTTGCGCACCTGGGTAACGTCTCCCACCTTGGCTTCCGTCCCTGCCGCTTGTTCTCCAGGGGCTGGCAACGCCACGAAGGCTTCAGACTTGGACAGCGCGGACCCCTTAGCGCTGGAGCTGCTGCCGCCGCACCCAGCCCAGACGAGGGCTCCAATCAGGAGAAACGAGCCGAAGATCAGAATGTGTGTGGTGGTTCTTGCCGCACTCATGGTCCCTCCCTCTTCCCGTGCCTCGTCGTCGGCGCTCCGGGGCCGCCCGGGCGTCATTTGGCCGGTTGGATCCAGCCGCTCACGGCGATAGGCTCAGATGATCCCGCCCCAGTCGCCGGTGGCCCCTGGTTATCGGCTACGTGCCACTGAAGGAGCAGCGTCAACCCCGCGAATCCGCCGGTGCCGGTCGCGGTCCCGAAATAGAACTGCTCCCCGCCCTCCGCGGTCAGGCTCCCCCCCCAAGATGAGCCCTCCCACGCGCCCTGATCCGTGCGCAGGACCCACGAACCAGTAATCTCGGTACCGCCGTCCGGCCGCGCGGTGAGGTCGGAGGTGATCTCCATGGTGCCGTCGATCGCCGGTTGTGACATGTTCAGACGGTAGACCTCCACCCGGCCGCGGACCTGGCGGTCGCCGTCCGCGCCGTTTGGAGGGTCGCTGGTACCCTCGCTCTTCACCTGTTCGAGAACGGCTGTTCCCATCACCGGTGACACCCTGGCCAGCAAGGGACGGCTGCTCGAACCCGATGCGACCGAAGTGTCACCTGGAGCGGGACCGATGTCGGTAAAGACGAGTCCAGGTTGGCTCTGGAAGCGGTCCACCGCCGTGTATGTCCCAAAAGCCGCCGCTCCGGCCAGCACGACGGCCGCGAATCCAAGTGCGACGGCCCGTGCCACCCGGTTCCGGTGCCTCCTTCTTCGTCCGCGCCACAGTTTGGCGCTGATGCGCTCGCTCAGGGCCGGCTCGTTCACGGAGGGAGCGTTGCGCTTGAACAGCTCGGACAGCAGTTTGTCGGTCTCTCGCTCGCCCATCATCCTGCCTCCACAAGCCCTCTGAGCGCCTCGCGCGCCCTGTGCAGATGGCTGTTCACGGCCCCCTCAGAGATGTTCATGATCCGGGCTATGTCCTCAACCGAAAGGTCGTTCAGGTAGTAGAGGGTAGCAGCAGTGCGCTGGCGCCTGGGGAGCGACTGAAAGACCGAGGCGAAGCCCGGGTCCGGAGTCCACTCCGCCAACTCGCTCCCATCCATCTGCCCGTCCTGCGCGGTCTCGCCTAGACGCTCGACGATCCGAGCGGTACGGGACACGAGTCTGCGGTAGTCCTTGCACCTATTGATCCCCACCCGATACAGCCAGGCGACCGGGTCGCGGTAATCGCCGATGTTGTCCCAGCGCAGGAAGAGCTGGATGAATGCTTCTTGAGCAGCGTCGGCCGCCGCCTCCCGGTCGAGCGAGATCATGGTGAGAGCCTGCACCAAGCGCCCTCGATGGCTCTGCATGAAGGATTCGAAGCCTCCGGCCTGGGCCTTGGAACGAACGGCTATGAAATCGGCCGCTTCCACACGTTCCCCTATGACCTCCGCCGGCCCCGTGGCTCCTCCCCGCGTCGTCTTGCCCTTCTACCTATTCAGACGTCCGAGGAGCGCACGCGCTTTACATCGCCGGGGCACGATCTTCTGCCTCGCCAGCCGTTTCGCGGATACGGGCTTCCATTCACATTATGCGCCTTGTGCTGCGACTACCACCCCTGAGAAACCATGTAATGCCATCACCGCCGCTCGAGCGTCTTATTACCAGAGCGCAAATCCTAGAGGTGCGGGGGTGTGGGATGAAGACAAAGCTTCTGCCGCGCGGCAAGGTCAACCGGTGGCTCGCGTTCTTGGTGCTGATGCTCGGCTCCGTTCTCGTCGTCGGGCCGGGTGCTCTGCTGGCTGCCTGCAGCACCACCGGGGCCGCGGTGATCACCACAAGCGCGACCGGCCAGACGGTGACGACCGCCGCCGCCTCGGTGACGACCATCCAAGCCGTGACTACCATCCAGGCGCCCGGCGCCTCGACGACCACCCAAGCGACGGCAACCACTGAGGCAGCCAGAACAACTCCCTTGTCGAAGACAGAGATCGCGAACTGGAAGACGGAGGCGATCGCCTTTTTGGACCGCTTCGGAGCGGCCGGCTCGAATGTGGATCAGCAGTTTGCCGATTTCGCCGAAAACGCGACCAACTACGACCCGTCGGATGGTGCCTTTTTCGACGGTAAGGCAGCCATCGTCGCCATGCAGCGCGATTTCCTCCAGTACATGCCCAATTTCGAGGCTCAAAGGAAAGGCTTGTACTTGTCGGGCGACGGGGTCGTCTACGTCAACGCGGAAGAGAACATGTGGCCCCCGTGGGTGCCGGAACCTACGAATCATCCTCCGGTCGACGAGCTGGGCGTATTCCGGTTCAAGGATGGCCTGGCAACCAGCTGGGACATCTGGTTCTCAGGTCCGACACTTGCGATGGTGTCCTTCGGATCGTTCGCCCCTGGCAAGGGAGGCCCCGAGCAACTCCAGAAGATCGCCGACCGCTATCTCTCGGCCTGGGCCTCAGGAGACAAAGCCCGGATCGCCGCCCTCTACGCTGACGAGGCCGCGTTCGTCGACACCATGCTGGGTCTCCAGGCTCAGGGACCGGCCGCCATTAGTGAGCTATCGAACAAGCGTTTTGGCTCGGGCGCCGAGGTGACCTTCAAGATCCTTGACCTCTACGCCCAGACGGACGGTCCCTATCCGCCCAGCAGCGAGTCTCCTCGGAAGGGCGCCATTATCGCGGTCGGCATCCACTACCAGGGCACGTTGGCTGCAAACGGCACATCGAAGACCATCGAAGGTCTCACCACCCTCCAGCTCGGCACCAGGCTGGGGAAGTACTTCTCCCTCGATCCAAATGGCCTGATTACCCAGGAGGAGGTGTTCTACGAACCGGATAGCCTCCTGGGCTCGGGCCTCGTGCCGTGAGCCCGGGAGCGCCCGGCCGTGCATCCTCTACCGGGAGTTCGAATCCCCCCTCTTTCCGCTTATTTGCATGACTTTTTCGAAGAGAGACTCGACAGCACTCATCGGTGCGAGACGGACGCAAGACACCCCGGACGATGCGTTCCTCTCCGTCGATCGCCCCTTCTACTACCTCGTAAGAGACGAAGAGACAGGCGTGATCCTCTTTGCGGGGCAGGTGACTGATCCCCGAAACGAGGAACAGCCGCGGATTAGCAGATGGGGCGAGGAAGGACGGCGGGGAAGAACGGCGAAGAAAGCGGGGATACGAGCACAAAATGGGTGCTCTATGCGCGGTTTCGCTGCCGTGGGAGGTTTAGACTCACCAGCAGTTGTGAAAACTTACACGCCAGGAAGTGGATTTCTTGGGACAAGAAGCCGGCGGGCAGGCGCAGGGGGATCTATTGGCTCGGCACCCAAAGCCGTCGAGAAGAGGCGACGAGGATTCGACTCCAACTCCGGACGGCATCCCACCCGGCACCCGCTGCCTTCGTCTGTCGCTCCGAGCCGACCTGGCTGAACTCGAGAAGGCAAGGAAGCTTGTCGACCAGATTGGCCATCTATGCGGGCTTTCTGAGGAGCGCACGTTCGACGCCAAAGTCGCCGTCTCTGAGGCATGCGCGAACGCAATCGAGCACGCGTCTTCGGCAGCGGTGGTGGTGGCCTGGCTCCTTCGGGACCGCATACTCATCGAGATAACCAACGACGGAGGGTTCGTGCCGGGACTCCGAAAGGACACAGGCCAGCGTCGGCGTGGTCTTGGGCTTCCCCTCATGGTGTCACTCGCCGACCAGGTGCACGTATCCCGGCTTGAAGCCGGAGTAACCCGGGTCTCTCTTACCTTCTTGCTGCCCCCCGGCAGCGTGGAGCCGCCATCCGGCCTTTCGGACTACTTACCCCGTCTTCGGGGCGACAACGGGTTGGAGTGCGGGATGGCCTGGAGGGAGAGACAGAGTCCACACCAAGCGATCTTTGCGGTGCTCGAGGCGGTGGCAACTGCGCCGACCCTGTGCGCCGCCAGTTCCGCGCTCCTGGAGGGGGCCCGCGGTTTCACAGGGTGCGAGGGCGGAATGCTTCGTTTGCGCGAGGTCCCCGGGGCTAGCAGGCTGCAGCCTCCTGGGGAAGGCTGGCTTCCGGCGCTTGTCCACAGCGGCCTCCGGGCCGAGTTCCTTCGGGATGAGGCTCTGATACGAAGCGACGAGTGCATGTGTGGTCGTGTGTGCCTAGGACTGACCGATCCAAGTCTGCCGTTCTTCACGCGCGGAGGCTCTTTTCTCTGGGGCAGGGCTCAAACAATCGCGGCGGAGTTCGAGGCCGAGGCCCTCGGAGAAGTTCGCGGCCGCTGCATCGCCGAAGGGTTCGAATCGGTTGCCATCTTCCCGCTCGGCGGCGAGAAAGGGCCGATCGGTGTGCTTCATCTGGTTGACCACGAGATAGAGAAGTTCGCCGAGACTGCCGGCATGATCGAATGGGCATGTCGAGTGGCCGGCCGGATCATGTCGAAGGTCGGCGACAGAGAAAGAACCAAGGTGGTACGTCAAGCCGTGAAAGGGCTGCGGGCCTCCTAGGTTTTCCTATGTCTTGGCGGCTGCTTCGACGCGCAGATCGCCGCCGACTATGGACTGACCTTCTGAACGGCCAACGCGGGGGCTTCGCGCATCTGCCACACCGAAGGGCTGAATGCAGCGACAACAGCCACCAGCACGATGAAGCATCCGGCGGCGATCATGACGACCGACACGCCGTAGCCCATCAGCGCGCCCGCGATCACGTTCGATAGGGGCGCCTGGCCGAGGGAAGCGAACAAGAGGATGCCCATCATGCGGCCGAGCTCCTCCCGGGATGTGCGCAGTTGCAGCCAGGTGATGAACTCCACCGTCAGGTACCCTTCCGCAAGACCGATGAGAAAGGCTGCCGCGGCGGAACCTCCCGCCGACGGAAGCGCCCCGAGGAGAGCCAAGCCGACACCCAGGAGTGCGCACGAACCGAGCAGGGCCGCCGGGAACGAGCGACCCGGTGGGCGGCGAAGAGTGCCTCCCGCAACCACGCCGCATACGGCGCCCAGTCCGAGGCCAGAGAGGATGGCGCCATAGGCCATGGCACCAGCACCCTGAAATCGGGTACTAGCCAAAACGGGCAAGCCCACGGATAGCGGCCCCAGAAGCGCGAGGTTGACCAGCCCGATCAGAACGAAGTAGTGGCGCAGGGTCTTATCCCGCCAAACGCAGGCGAACCCGGCGCCAACGGACCGCATGATGGTGGGCCTGCGCGCATCCCGGCCTTTCTCGTGACTCGTCGGGGAGAGCGCGATCATCATGAGAGTGATCGCGGAGACGAGGAAGCTCGCCGCTTCCAGACCGAACACGATTCCTACGCCCGAGGAGTTCGGTGCGGTTGTAGTCCCGATCTCGCTCGTACCGAGGACTGCGATCAAGACGCCGGCCAAAACCGGTCCGAGGGCGCGCGACAGTTGGAACGTGCCCTGGGTGATGGCGTTGCCGCTGTGGAGACGTTCGTTGGACACCAGCCTGGGGACGATCGCCGATTGCGCCGGCAGGTAGACGGCATACCCAACCCCCAGCAGGAAAGCGAAGGTGTAGAGCATCCAAAGCTGCACCGAGCCGCTTACGGTGAGGACTGCGAGGACGGCCACAAGCACCATCCGGCCGAGGTTGGAGTACAGCATCACCGTGCGGGGGGAGAACCTGTCAAGGAGCGCCCCGCCTAGCAACAAGAACACCGCGCGGGGCGCGGCGGTGACGGCTACGACCGTCCCAACGGCGAAAACATCCCCGGTAAGTTGCAGCACGAGCCACGGCAGCGCGACGAGGAAGAACTGCTCGGCCAGAAGAGACACGAACTGTCCGCCCCAAAGCAGGCGAAAATCTCGGCTACGAAGGATTTCGGGGACTCGCAAACGGATCAGGTCCTACTATCGAAAGAACATGAATAAGTGATACCCAGCCGGGCGATTATCAGTCGCGGCCTCGGGAGGCTGGGTAGAAAGCGTTCAAGCGTCCATCATTGTTCAAGACAGGATACAGGATACCGGCGGCCATCGACACGCAGACCGGCGGCCCCCTGTATCCCAAGGCGAACCGCGTTCCTACACCGCGGCGTAGCCTAAGTACGTCACCCCCGAGCGGAAGGTGCGACTCTCCGTCTGGCGGAGGTTGATGGGAGACTCCAGCTTTGGAAAGAATGGGGTGCCCGCGCCGAGAACGACCGGGTGAACAACAAGGCGATACTCGTCAACAAGCCCGCGTCTTATGAACGCCGAGGCCAGGGTCGGACCACCGACGTCAATATCTCCCTCAAACTCGGTCCTCAGTCGTTCGAGCTCCTCGCCAATGTCGCCGCTCGCCAGTCGGCTGTTCCACTGCACGGTCGTGAGGGTAGACGAAAAGACGACCTTCGGCTTCTCGTTCCAGATCCTGGCGAAGTCGAGCATGTAGTCGGTCGCGGATGGATCAGATGCCGCTGTCGGCCAGTATGCCGCCATCACTTCGTACAACCGGCGGCCGTACATGGACACGTCCGTCTCGCGCTCGCGGTCGTTGAACCACGTGTGCAGTTCCTCGTCTGGGATCGCCCAATCCAGCGAATGCTCGGGGGTCTCGACGTAGCCATCCAACGAGACGTTCATCAGGTAGATCAGCTTACCCATCGGTAGATCCCCCTTGTCTGCGTAGTTTCGAGATCTTTCCCAGGCTGTTCAGAATAAAACCGGAAACCCCTTGTGCTGTTTCGCGCCCCATGTCGGGGATTCGACGCCCTCGTGCGTGTCTGTACCGAAAGCGGGACAATAGGGATGCCGAGATGGGACGGCACCGATTATTCGGTCTGCACGGGCGAGCTGAAGTAGGTGGCGAAGCAAGCGCACCGCGTGCACCATGTTGCCTGAGGTGTCTGTGAGAGAGACCCTTCCCCGAGCCGCCGGAGAAATCGCGCCTGGCGTCCACTACCTTCGGGTGGGCAGGGGCATCATGGCCTCCAACGCCTACTTCGTGGAGTCCGGGTCTGCATGGGCGCTGATCGACACTGGGACGAAGGGCTGTGAAACGGCTATCCAAGAGGCGGCCGAGCGGCTCTTCGGCCCAGGCGCCCCGCCGGCCGCCATCCTCCTCACGCATGACCATCCCGACCATGCCGGCTCGGCCCTTGCGCTGGCTCGGCTGTGGGCGACCGACGTGTACGTCCACCCGGACGAGATGCCCATGGTCTTGGGCGACATGGCCACGTTCCGGCGCTTTGCCAACCCTCTCGATAGGTGGCTGGTTTTGCCGGTCATGCGGCTGATGGGAGCCAGACGGGCCGAGGCGATGATTGCGCGGGCGAGCATCGGGGACGTCACCCGCAGCTTCGACCCCGGCGATCGCCTGCCCGGCCTGCCGGACTGGGAGGCAATACCTACACCGGGACACGCGCCCGGACACGTCGCCTTCTTTCGCCGGAACGACCGCGTCCTTATCGCCGGCGACGCCTTGGTCACCGTCGATGTCAACTCACCGCTGGGGTTCATCACGAAGAAGCAGACCGTTGCCGGCCCTCCCTGGTACGCGACGTGGAATCGTGCGCTGGCACAGCGTTCGGTAAGTGTTCTCGCACGTTTGGAGCCCCGCGTTCTTGCTGGAGGCCACGGAGTGCCGATCACCGGCGCTGAAACAGCCGCCAAGGTGCAGGCCTTCGCCGAGCGGTCGTAGGCGGCATTGACTCCGAACACGTCTCCTCCTCGGGCAGAATCGGTGTCCGGATGTCAACGAGTCTGAGCCGGGGTGTTCGGTTTGTTGAACGTACCGAGTCGCCCACTGAGAGCCATCAAAGCTTGCCGCGTTTGAATGACGATGCAAACGCGCATCCGTATTGGGGAAGGGCTTCTCCGCTGGGATCACCGCATCTCCTATTTGACGAAGGCCGTAGACGCGATGGTCAAGATGACGAAGACTGACATTGCAGCGTTGGAAATGTCAGACAACACACAGGGAACACCGCAGCTTGGATTGTCGCAGCCTGCAGAGAGCGGGTATGTGGACATGAATGGGCTTGAGATGTACTACGAGGTCCGGGGCCAGGGTACCGCGGGAACAGCACCGCTCGTCGTGTTGCACGGCGCTTATATGAACATCTTGTCCATGGGCGCGATTATCCCCAGGCTCGCCGAGACCCACAGGGTCTATGCGCTCGAGTTGCAGGGCCACGGCCGTACCACGGACATCGACCGGCCGATCACCTACCCCAACCTGGCGGACGACGTGGCGGCCTTCATGGACGCGGTAAAGCTCAAGAAGGCGGACGTGTTCGGCTACTCCATGGGTGCCGCGGCCGGGCTGCAGCTCGCCATCCGCCACCCGGATAAGGTGAACAAGCTCGTCGCAGCTTCAGCCGCGTACGACGTCGAGGGTTGGCAGCCGGAATTCAAGGCCCTTATCCCCCAGATGAAGGTGGCGATGTTCCTCGAAATGCCACTCGCGGAGGACTACCGCAAGCTCGCCGCCGATCCCGAAGGCTTTCCCGCACTGGTGAAGAAGCTGATCCAACTCGAAAAGGAACCCATGGCGTGGGAAGAAGATGTGAGAGCGATGAACACCCCGGTGCTAATCATCAGCGGCGACGCCGATGCTGCAACTCTCGAACATTCCGTCGCGATGTTCCGGTTGCTTGGCGGCGGCGCCATGGGCGACATGGGCAAGCCGTTGCCGGCCTCGCGCCTCGCCATCTTGCCGGCAACTTCTCACACCGCGGTTATCACTCAAACCGACCTGCTGCTGGGCTTCATCGAACCGTTCTTGAAGGGGGAGATCCCGAAGGGATTCTTCGA
This sequence comes from uncultured Actinomycetota bacterium, assembly GCA_963843515.1. Lineage (GTDB taxonomy): Bacteria > Actinomycetota > Thermoleophilia > RBG-16-64-13 > RBG-16-64-13 > CAIQPS01. Next base: position 25,714 of record CAWJKH010000004.1, on the reverse strand, counting down.
GTAGTCGCGGGGCTAGGAACTACAATGGACCGAGCAACTGCTTAGCCACTCCTAATTAGAAGCGAGGTCTTGGGATGTCGGCCTGGTTCCGGTCGGTGTTCGGTTCCCCGAAGCCTTCGGGGCCAACGGTCACTCTGCGTCGATTCGGCATGGTCGACGCACCCATCAGCACGGACATTGTCGCAGTGACCGGGGAAGCCTGGGTAATCGAGTTGTCGAGACAGCAAGTGGTGCGCCTTTTCGAACTCCCCGATGTGGCTCTGGAGAATTGCATGCTGACATATCGGGCGGACATGCGGTCAGAAGACCTGGAGGGCCAGGCATTCTTGGAGATGTGGGTGCGCCTTCCGGGAAGAGGTGAATTCTTCTCCAGGGGTCTCAATGATCCGGTCGTCGGCACAACCTCGTGGGCATCCTACGAGACTCCCTTCTACCTGAAGAGGGGACAGAAGGCCGACCTGGTGAAGCTGAACGTATCCGCGGAGGGGCCGGGTAAGGTCTGGATGAGGAACATCGAACTGCTCATGACCCCGCTGTAACCACGTTCGCGACAACAGATCGGGGCTGCAGCGCCGACCGCGCCTCACCCCTTCGTGGCCGCAGGGGGCTCCCATCGGAACAGATCGCCCGGCTGGCAATCGAGGGCTCTGCAGAGGGCCGGTCTGATGACGGGTTTGTGACGGACTTGTCAGCAGCAAGCCACCGCGCCGGAGACGAGGCCGCGGCAGGTGATCACGGCCTCCCCTCGCCGCCCTTGACACCTCCAACCTTTTACCTAATACTGCTATGCATAGCTGGGCTATGTATAACGACTGTGCCGGCGACCATCGGAGCGGCGAGTCTACGATGAACATCTCCAAAGAGCTCGTAGCCGCCTCTGCAACCCCGATCGTTCTGGCGATCCTGCACAGGGCGGATAGCTACGGCTACGCCATCATCCAGAAGGTCCGGGAGGTATCGGATGATCGTCTCACCTGGACCGACGGCATGCTCTACCCGGTTCTGCATCGTTTGGAGGAGGCAGGGTTCGTGGTTTCCCACTGGGAGAGCGCGGAGACAGGGCGTCGACGCAAGTACTACCGATTGACCGAAGCCGGCAAGGTCGAGCTGGAGCGTCTCAGAGAGCAGTGGCTGGTGGTCCACAACTCTCTGGAGCGGCTGGCCGGGGCCGCTGACACGGGAGATGAAGATGTTTGAGCTGGAGTCACAAATCCGTAAGTGGAGGGGCCACCTGAGGTCAACGGGCTCCCTGGGCGAAGAGGAGTTGGAAGAGCTCGAGTCTCATCTGCGGGACAGCATCGACGACCTTACGTCCCGGGGGGTGACCACGGAGGAAGCCTTCCTGGTCTCGGTCCGGCGGATGGGCGACACCGAGGCGCTGAGCGATGAGTTTGCCAAGGTCAGCACGGAGAGTCTGTGGCGGCAACTGCTGGTGCCGGCGCCCGACGAGCCGTCGCGCCGGCGTCAGCGCACTGAGTGGATTCTCGTCATCGGCCTGGCGGTCCTGGGCGGACTGCTGGCGAAGATACCGGCGCTACTTGGCTACGATCTTGAAACGGACGACGATGTGCTCGTCTACCTCGAGAACGCTTCCCTATTCGCCCTGCTTCCCGTGGCCGTCTACCTCATCTGGAAGCGATCCCTCTCGTTGCGCTTCATCGTGGCCGCCGCCTCAGTCTTCCTTGGCGCCGCTCTGCTCGTCAACCTGTATCCGTCCTTCGATCCCCACGATACGGCTTTGCTGATCGCTATCCATCTGCCCATCGCTCTCCTCCTCTTCTTGGGCGTCCTTTACGGCGGACCGGGGTGGAAGAAGGCCGGCACCCGTTTGGACTATGTTCGGTTTGCGGGCGAGGTGTTCATCTACTCGGTGCTGATCGGATTGGGCGGTCTGGTGTTGGTCGCCGTCTCGATCGTGACGTTCGAGTTCATCGAAATCGACATCGGCGCTTTCATCCAAAACTGGGTCGCGGTGTTCGGGGCGTGTGGCCTTCTAGTGGTCGCCGCCTATCTGGTGGAGCGGAAGAAGGGCCGAATCGAGGCCATCGCCCCCGTCTTGGCCCGCATCTTCACCCCTTTGTTCCTTGTAGTCTTCCTCAGTCTGCTCGTGGCCATCCTGGTCACCCGCAGGGCGCCCTCCGAGGACCGGGAGTTGCTCATCTGGTTCGATCTTCTTCTGGCCCTGGTCCTGGCTCTGACTCTGTATACGATGAGCGCGCGGGATGCTGAGGAGCCCTCCGATCTGTGGGATCTGATGACCCTGGCACTCGTCATCGTTTCGCTCGCCGTCGATGGGATAGCTTTATCCGGTATCGTCTCGCGCCTCTCCGAGTACGGCGTGACGGCGAACAGACTCGCTGCCCTAGGGGAGAACATCCTGCTCCTGGTCAATCTGTTGCTGGTGGCGATAGCGTATGTCCGATTCATTCGCGGGGGGCTTCGATACCAGGCGATCGTTGAAGTGCAGATGCGCTACCTACCTGTCTATGCCGTCTGGGCCGCCATTGTTGTCATCGTGTTCCCGCCGCTTTTCGGGTTCCGGTGATGATGCAACAGCGTACCCGGGTTGTCGGGATTGCTTCTTGCCACGACCGGGTAGACGGGTGGTGACCTAACCGCGAAAGCCGCGCGTAGCCGATGATCGGAGGTAGTGTCAGGTGGCGGACCGACCAAGACTGCCGCAGTCAAGCCTAGCCCGACTCCCTTCACTGAGGCTCCTTCTTGGCGGGCTTCTCCTGGGCCTGTCATCTGCTTCGAGAGCGATGGCTCGAGTGGAGGCCGAAGGCGAGCAAAGGCCTACGCCGGCGCCCGCTCCGACCAGACCGACGGCGGGAACCTCGAGCGAGCCGGCCAACCGGGAACAGCTCGCCGCCTCGGCGCCACCCATGGCCGCCGGCAGCGAACTCACTCCGCTCGCAGCGAGCCTGGCCGGACTCCTCCTGGAGTCGAGCAGGCAGGCAACGCAGCGTGCAGACGTCTTCGGGCGCAGCGTCAAAGAGTTCGCCGACCTGGTCGCGGGCTCGGGACTCCCCGGGTCCCGTCGAACGAGGGACGCATTTACCCGAGAGGCCGAGAAGATGGAGGCGAGGGGGCGAGCCGAGCTCGATCGGCTCGCCGCCGTTGGCATGGCGGAAGAGCAGCGGCTTACCGCCACTTCGGAGGCCGCTTTTCGGGAGGCGGCAGTGGAGATCGTGGATGAGGTGGTCGCGCTTTCGATAGAACGGCTGGCGGAAAGCCCAAAGATTCGCCGCATGATCCGGCAAGAAAGCAGCACCATGCTCGAAGATTTCCTCGACGGAGTGCGCTTGTGGTGCGCGCAAGGGGACGACATGGTCGAGCGGGCCGCGCGCCGTTTCTTCCGGCGGGGCCGGCCGAGGCCTGTGGCCGTCGCTATGGGCGCCAGCGCAGCAGACTCGGCAGACGCTCCATCCACCCTGTCGCCGGTCGCGCCCACTGCCTACACCGAACCCGCGGGGTTTATGTCGAGAGCAGCGGCCCTGATCTTCGATGCAGTTCTCGTGACCAGCGCCGCGGCCGCCGCCGGATACCTGATCACTAGCACGCTCCAGGCGCTCCGCCCGGGCATCCTGGGGCATTTTCTTCCTGTCCTCCCGGCCGGTCTGGGCGGGTTCTTGTTCGTGCTCTACTTCCTGTTCAGCTGGGCGGCCCTCGGCCGGACCGTCGGTATGGGCGTGATGGGGCTGAAGGTGCTGACGCTCGACGGAAGACGCGTCTCGTTCTGGCGGGCAGTGCTGCGGTACATCGGTTATCTGCTTTCGACTGCGTTCATCTTCCTCGGCTTTCTCTGGGTGATGATCGACGACCGGAGACTCGGCTGGCTCGACCACATCGCGAGAACGAAGGTTGTCCGCGTCGCGTTGCCCACCCCGAGAGACGCCGGCGATCCCCTGGAGACGCACGGGCCCGATCCGTCCGGCCCGCCCGCCTAAGGGCCGGGGTTTGTCGACGTGTGTTGCCGGGTAACCCGCACGCACCAGTCAATCTCATCCCGGGGGCAAAAGATGAACATCATCGTGTGGGCCGACATACCGGTGACCGATCTGGACCGGGCGGCAAAGTTCTATGCCCACGTGCTCGGCATGCCGGTGAACCGGATGCCGGGCATGGGGGACGTCGCGGTGCCCGGATCCCCGCCTGGTGAAGGGGAGCCGGTTCCCGCGACCATGCCCGTGGCATTCGACCTCTACGTTGGCGGCAAGCCGAGTGCCGACGGGGCGACCGTCTATCTCTCGGCCATGGGGGACTTCCCCGGCACGCTGGCGCGAGTACGAGAGGCCGGCGGCGAGGTCCTCCAGGAGCCCCAGGACATGGGGCCGATGATCGGCACGCTCGCCTTCTTCAAAGACACGGAGGGTAACCGCATCGGGCTGCACCAGCCACCCGCCGCCATGTGACACCCGGTCGGTCTAAAGTCCTTCGCGAGAGACGCCGACAAGTGAGCCAGGCGCCATCGGGAAGGAGTCGTCACGTGCACGAACGCCGGGAGCAGCTCCGTCAGAGACAGCGCGACGCGATATGGAAGTGGCGGTGGCTGGGGCTGCGCGACAGCACCCCCGGTTTCAAAGGAAGCATGACCGTCCTGGGAATCGTTGTCGTCTACCTTGCTGTGCGCGCGATGACCACACTTTAGCCGCGCGACTACAGCCGCGCCACCAACGTCGTGTCCGGTCCCGTGCACATCGCGTGCCTCGTTTGCCACTCCCGGGGCGAGGGAAGATAACCCGCACGTATTCGGGCGACCCTGACTCGGAAGGAGAGACTATGGCGCTGCTAGATGGGGCCTGCAGGGAGGTCCTGGAAGCGACCGAGTTCGTGACGATGGTCACGGCCGGCCCCGACGGGCCCTACCTCACCGCCACCTGGGGGGATTACGTACGCCGACTCGGCATCGAAGATGATCAGCTGCTCGTCCCGGTCGGGTACCTCCACCACATGGAGCAAAATCTAGCTGAAGATCCCCGCATCCAGCTCCTTGTGGCCTCACGCGGTGTTCAAGGGAAGCTCGGGCCGGGGCAGGGTTTCACCCTCAAGGGCACTGGTGACATCCTAACCTCAGGGGAGAAGGTCGACCGCGCCAAAGCCCTATTCCCTTGGGCGCGAGGCGTCCTGGTCATCAAGGTGAGGGAAGCTATCGCGCACCTGTGAGGGTGAACACAATCGCCAGCGAACTAGATGTCCTTGCGGATTCCAGAGTCTGCTACGATCGTTTCAACATCCTCCCACTTATTCAGTGTGTATATGTGCAGGCCCCCAATGCCCGCCTCCACAAATCTGTAAATCTGTTTGCTCGTATACTCAATACCCGCCTTCTTGAAATCCTCAGGGTCATCACCATATCTGCCAATGATTGCCGCCAATTCAGCGGTAATCGAGCAGCCATTACTTAGAGTCATACGTATTATGGCTTCCTTGTCTAGTACCGGCATTATTCCGAGCACTACAGGCACAGTGATCCCAGCTTCCCTTATCCTGTAGACAAACGCCTTGAATGCCTCGACATCATGGCACAACTGCGAACATAGAAACTCAGCTCCGCTGTCTTGCTTGCTGCGCAAGTGAGCTATATCCGCTGCGAATGACGGCGCCAAGAAGTGCTTCTCGGGATAGCATGCTGCCGCAACACAGAAGTCAGGGAACTCCGACCTTATGTATCTGATCAATCCGTCGGCATTGCTGAAATCGCCCTGGGTTCCCTCCCAGCCGGCCGGCAGATCACCTCGCATGGCCAAGATGTTCTCGATCCCCAGGGATCGATAATTCTTGAGCTCACTGGTGATTGTCTCTTTGGTGTTTCCAATACAGGTGAAGTGAGTTAGTACTTCAGTAACTCCGTCTTCCTTGATGGCTCTGCACACTTCTACATTGCGACCCGCATTGCTCCCACCGGCTCCATATGTACAGCTAATGAAATCTGGCTTGAAGCCATAGTAGTGCTTGAGAGCTTCACTCAGCTTCTCCATACCTGCGTCGGTCTTGGGAGGAAAGACTTCGAATGAGAAACTCATTCTTGATTTCAGGATCTCGATGAGCTTCATAGGCCCGGCCCTTCTGGGAATGGGTTGCTTGGTGACCTGAGCGGTCCCGATGGTACCTCATGACGGATTCGGGCGAGCACTGGATAGGCAGACTATCTCTTCCAAAGGGTTGGCGATTAGCCCGCATTTCTCTATAGTTAGCAGCCCGGTGTCCGCGTGGGCTGGGAGAGACTCTCAAACCACCCGGGAAGCGGTGACCGTGGACCCGACCCAGAACACCAGCGGCGGCCTTGCTGTCAGATCGTACATCGATAGGCTACCTCGGACAGTTCCGACCCCAAGCCGATTTTGGCCGTGGGCAGGTGCAACAGTAACTCGGTAAGGAAGTCAGCATGAGAATCAGTCAAACCGGAGCACCAAGCGTCTGTTTGTCGTCTACTGCCCAATGCGCGGCGGCCCTCGAAGAACCTGGGTTCGTCGCAGTAAACGTTCCCCTGAAGATCGAGGACAGGCTTGATGAAGATGGACCGCTTGTCGCTCAGATCCAGGGCCGGCGAGGAATGCCTTTGGAGGGGAAGGCGATCGAGAGCCGATCCTCGGCTGGTTGGCTCTTGTTCCGAATCCCGCGCGACTTTTGTCCCGAGGGTGGCTCTCTTACCTTCTGCGCGCTGGTCAACGAGGAGGTGCTCTGGCAGAGGGAGTACCGCGTCGTTTGGCGCGACCGCTTTCCCGGGCTCGAACCAGCAGCCTAGCAGGGGATCGAATCCTCCCTTCGGGACAGACGCGGCCCGAGATCTGGGAGGCTGCCGAAAAGCGAAGCCCCGGCCTCCGCACCGCACCGGGCGGTGCGATACCGTGTCCTCAGTCGCGCAAATAGCGCTGCTATTTGCGCCCCCTGCGTCCTTCTCTCGCTCGCTCCCGTCGCACTGCGGCAGCGAGGGGTCACATTCCAGCAGCCTTCTAGGATTGGCGGAAGAGCCCGGCGACCTGCATCTTGAGGGAGGCCACCAACTGGGCCAATCGCCGGGTGACCACCTCCCACGTCTCGACCACATCCATGCGAGACATTTCCGGCGCCCCGAGGTCGGCGGCGTCTTTCTCGGCGGGCCACAGATCCCAGTGGGCCTGAGCGTACAGAGCGGAGTTCCTGCGTGAGCTGAGATTACTGACCAGGCTGAAGAACGGCGTTCGCCCGGCCAGCACGCTGCGGCTCACTCGCGCGCAGATGTTGGGGACAGAGTAGAACGTGCTATTGCAGTCCGACATCTCGTGGATGATGCGGCCCCGGCTCAGGTGCTTGTAGCGGGCGACGGGATAGTTGAGCGTGTAGTACTTCCAATCGTCGGGGAAGGCGTCCATGACGATCCTTCCTTCCGTCGCCAGCTGCTTCCATAGGCGGGTCCCGGGTAGCGGGGTGAGAAACAAAACATTCATGTTGTCGACCCCATACCGCAGGGCAGCCTCGGCGATCAGCCTTCCCACTCCGGGCCGATCGGAGTCCAGCCCCATGATGAACGAGCCCACGACCAGGATATTATGGCGGCGGATCCGTTCGACCGACGCCGGGATATCGCGTCCCGCCAGCATGGCCGACTTGTGGCCCAGCTCGGGGAGACCCTCGGGGGTCACCGACTCGAACCCGATGAACAGGCCGATGCAGCCGGCCGTTTCGGCCAGCCGGAGCAACTCTTCGTCGTCCGCGATATTGACGGTGGTCTGTGCGACCCAGGTCTTACCTAGGCGCGCTTCGGCCAAAGCCCGGAAAAGCTCTTTGGCCCGTTCGATATCCTGCGGCCTCCGACCGATGAGGTTGTCGTCAACGATGAGTACCCGTTTCTCGGGGATCGATCTGAACTCTTCAACCACCTCGGGGATGGGGCGTTGACGATAGCGCGCCCCGTTAAATTCGGTGACGCTGCAGAAACTGCAATTGAGCGAGCAACCTCGGGTCGTCTGTATGGAGCCAAAGGCGTAACCACGGGTCAGAAGGTCGTGTCTGGCGGGCGCAATCTGGCCCATAGCCGCGCGGCCGCCGTCATACCGGGCCTTGAGACGGCCGGCCCGCATATCTTCGAGCGCCTCCGCCCAGACCGGCTCCGCCTCCCCCGTGACCACCGCGTCCACATGACGGGTCGCCTCCGTGAAGCACATCGTCGCGTGAATGCCCCCCATGATCACCGGAACGCCGCGCGCTCGGAATTGGCCGGCGAGTTCGTAGGCTCTAGGAGCCTGGGAGGTGAAGGCAGTGACGCCGACAGCGTCCGGCCGCGGCAATATGTCGTAGTCGATCGGGCCCCGATTCTCGTCAAGAATGGTCACTTCCCAGTCAGAGGGAGTCAGACCGGCGATAGTCATGAGACCCAGCGGCTTCCAGAGGCGAAAACGGTTCCAATAGCTGCCCCGATTGAAGGACATGCTAACGAGCGGGTTGGACGGGTTGATGAGATATAGAAGCATTGCGTCTCCAAACCGGCATCATGAGAGGTGGCATTGGCCAGGAGACCGTGTCCACGGAATCGATAATTGGCTAGGCGAAGGCGATGGCCAAGCCGGTCCCCGGGGGTCTGGATTCCTATCACCTAGCTGAGAGCACAGCAAGCTTAGCAGGTCGTCCGGAACGAACGGTACCCCCTGGCCCAGTTCGGTCGAAACGCGCGACTGCACACCGTGATCGGCGAGTGGTCGAGGCGTGATAGAGTACATAGTTGGCAGATGCCCGTTCTTGGCTTCATTGACCCTTCCGCCCCATCCCTGCCGCCGAATCGCCAGAAGCCCGGATTGCATCACACTCGGCGGTCCTGAGCCTCTCCAGTTGGTACTGGGGAGAGAGAGGCTGCGTGTGAGAGGCAAGAGGGAAGTGCGCTACGTTGTCTCGCGCTTGGAGAACCCGGACGATCCCGGAGGCAAGCGCGACGCCATCGGATGGTATCCGCATCTGGATCTTGCGAAGAGAGAGGCGGACCGACTGGCTCCGGGAACCTGCGTCGACGCGGAAGGAGGGACCTATTCCTTTGACGCCGGATATAGCAGGCGTTCGCGTTGGCTGACGGACTGGGTCAACCTCAACGTTTACCTCGGCAGGCAGAGAGGACGCCACGCCCCCTGCAGAAGTGAATGAAGTCGTCTCCTGCGACTGACCAGGAGCGACGAAGGCTGGGTGTCGGCGCAATTCGGTGGCAAACGCACCACCGCTAGACAGCACGCAACGATCCTCGGAGCACAGGACGGCACGGGCGCCCCGAGGGATAATCACCTTCCTTGCTCCACATGAAGGAACTTTCAGCTCCCCTTAAGGGCCTCTTCAGGCCGGCCTCCTACCCCGTGAAGTATGGCGAGACCACGCGCTCGCGCAACGACACGAGGAACCGCCGGACGAAGGAACGGGATCATCAGGTCCAGCACTATCGGGGATACCAGATGAGAATATGATCCTCAGCGTCCAGTGTTTCCCAGCAAGGTGAACGAATGAAAGCACAGCCTGCATCCGACAGGCCGCTGAAGACAATCTTCGAGCCGGCCCGAGAGATACGAGTGGCAAGAGAGGCCGATGTCGTCGTGGTCGGCGGCGGACCCGGCGGTTTCGCTTCGGCCATATCTGCGGCCAGATCCGGGGCCAAGACGGTTCTCATCGAGCGGTACGGTCACCTGGGCGGGATGACTACCGGCGGGCTGGTCAACATCTTTCCGAATCTCAGCGACATTGGCGGCAGGCAGCGCATCTTCGGACTCAACCAGGAGATCATCGACCGGATGAAGGCCAAGAATGCCGCCTTCTGCCCCAACGAGGAAGACTTTGGGACGACCGACAGCAAGGTGCTCGAGTACTACCTGAACGCAAACATGGGCTGGTTCTACGTGCGCCGGGATCCAAACATCGGCGGGCGAGAACGGCTGCTCTATACCGCCGTCCTGGACCCCGAAGTGCTCAAAGCCGAACTCGACGACATGGTGGCGGAAGCCGGAGTCGACCTGCTGCTCCATTCCTGGGGAACCCGTCCGATCATGGAAGGGAATACGGCCAAGGGCGTCTTCTTCGAAAGCAAGTCGGGGCGACAGGCGATACTCGCCAAGGTGGTCATCGACTCGACGGGCGATGGGGACATCTTTGTTGCGGCCGGGGCGGAATTCGATGACGAGCTCCAGAGCAGCTTCCGAACCGCGCTCGCCTTCAGCTACTGGATAGCGAATGTCGACACCAACCGGTTGGACGACTTCCGGAGATCGCATCCCGACAGATTCGACCTTCTAATGCGGGATCTGACGGAGAAGGGTGGCCACTCCTCCTATTTCAGAGGCCTACTGCAAAACCAGGAGGGCGTGCTCTGGTTTCACCCGATGCACGTCAAGCCGGTTGCATCCGACGCCATGGACGTCGAGGAGCTGACGCGCTGGAACGTGCTGGCCCGCAAGAGCGCCCTGATCACCTACGAATTCCTGCGGAAGAACGTACCCGGCTGCGAGAAATGCTTCATCATGCAGACGGCGCCCCAGCTGGGAACTCAAGGCGGCCGGCGCGTCATCGGCGAGTACGTCCTCACCCCCCGCGACATGGAATCGGACGAAGTGTTCGACGACACGATCGTGGTCCTCGCCAACAACGACAACGGCGAGATATCAGCAAGACACCCTTCCATCTGTATCCCGTACCGATGCCTGGTGCCCCTCAAGATCGACGGGCTGCTGGTCGCCTGCCGCGCGTTTTCCTCGAAGGCCAGCGTCAACCAATGGTTCAACATCATCCCGCACTGCATCGCCTACGGCCAGGCGGCGGGCACAGCGGCGGCGCTTGCGGTGAGGGAAGGGATCCAACCGCGCAGCGTCGACTACGGGGACCTGCAGGCGAGCCTGAGGAAGCAGGGAGTCAAGCTGCCCGAGTGACCAGCGCCTGCGCTCGATTGGCCGAACTGGGGCCCGCAGTCCTTCCTACTCGGTAGGCTTCCGGCAGACGATCTGGGCCATAGCTCTCGGAGGATCTTCTAAGAGACCTTCAAAATAACGGATGATCTGCCAGTCCTGAAACCACTCGACCAGCTCTCCGGCTTGTAGCAGAAAGTCGGGATTGTGGGGTTTCCCATATTTGGGCTGCTCAGTGGTGAAGGTCTCGTAGATGAGGATTCCTCCACCACGGATTCCCTTTCGTATGTGGGGGATGAGCGGCCGATGAAGGTAGCGGAAGACCAGAATGGCCCGGTAGTGCTCCTCTTGAAGAGGATTCTGGCCGGTTTCCAGATCGACCTCCCAGAATCCCACCTCGAGTCCCCGCGCTTCTGCCGACCGCCGGGCCTCTTTCAGCGCTTCCCGGGACTGATCGGCAAGAATAACCGGCAGATTCAGGCCGGCCAGGAAGAGCCCGTTTTCCCCGCTGCCACAGGCCAGATCCAAGATGGGACCTTCCAGGTTCGCGCCCTCTAGAAGACCGCTGAATTCCATTAGTAGAGCAGCAGGGGCCATCGAGTACCTCCCAATGCCGAGCCCGGCCGACCTTGCCGAGACTCTCGTGGACGTTCCGTCGCAGCGCTCATCGTGAGCTGCCGGGTATACTTCCCGGGCAACAGTCGAACACCTTTTCAGGAGGAGTCAGATGACAAAGGTGTCCTGCCGACCTTCCCCGACGACCCTTGCCCAAGTCCTCGTAGCTATTGTGCTCGTAGTGGCGCTGTTCTTGTCACTCTCGTCGAGCCCCGCCCTTGGCGCTGCCGGCGACTGGCCGACGTATCACCACGATCCCGCTCGGACAGGAGTGTCGACCGACCAAGACGTCCTGGGCGGGGTTCAGGTCACCTGGACCTCGGTGGAACTCGATGGAAGACTGATCTACGCCCAGCCCTTAGTTGTGGGGGATCGGGTCCTGGTGGCGACCGAGGGGAATACGGTCGCCTCCCTCAACGCGGCCACGGGCGCCGTGGTCTGGAGCACCAACCTGGGAACTCCGGTGCCCAAGACCGACTTGCCCGGCGGGAACATCGATCCGTCGGGGATCACCGGGACCCCCGTGGTTGATGTAACGAGCGGCACCATCTATGTCGTCGCCTTTTTGCGGACCGGGCCGCACCACGAGCTCTACGCAATCGACCTGGCTACCGGCACGATCCGGTGGCACCGCGCGATCGACCCGCCCGGACTCTCGCCTCTGGTGGAGCAACAGCGTGGCGCTCTCACGCTGACCGGGGGAAGAGTCTACGTTCCCTACGGGGGTCTGAACGGTGACATCGGGCAGTACAAGGGGGCTGTGGTGTCGGCGGCAGCCGATGGGACCGGGACCCTCACCAGCTACATCGTCCCCACCAGCCGGATGGGCGGGATCTGGAATCCCTCGGGCACTCTGGTCGACGGCAGCGGCAACCTATGGTTGATCACCGGGAACACCGCTTCGCAGACCACCTTCGACTACGGAAACTCGGTCATCCGGCTGTCGCCGGGGCTTTCGGTGCTTGATTACTGGGCCCCCACCAACTGGGCGAGCCTGAACGCGAGCGACCTCGATCTCAACTCGCTCGGCCCGACCTTGTTACCCGGCAGCCGCGTGCTCGCCGTGGGCAAGTCGGGAGTCGCCTATCTGCTCAACGCGGGCAATCTGGGCCACGTTACCTCGGCCCTCGCGACCCTCAACATCGGCGCGCGGCCGTTCGGCAGCGCCGCGGTGCTGGGCTCAAGGGTCTTCGTCCCCTGCAATACGGCCCTCAAGGCGATCGACGCAACGAGCAACCAGCTACAGGTCGCTTGGACCCTGTCCGGCGGTACGGGATCGCCGATCGTCGCCGCGGGTTACGTGTGGACTCTGGGAAGCACCGGCGTGCTCAAAGCCGTCGATCCGGCAAACGGTTCGGTAGTGTACACCCGGCAGTTCGGCACCCCCGCGTCTAGGTTCATCACTCTCGCGGCGGCCAACGGTCGGCTCTTTGTGCCCGACGGTCGGAAGATCACGGCCCTAGGCCTCCACGGTCCCCCCTCCATCACCGGCGTGAACCCCAACGCCGGTCCCCCCGCGGGGGCACAAACGGTGACCATCAGCGGTCTCGGGCTCACAGGAGCGAGCGCGGTCACCTTTGGTGGCAGTCCTGCGGTTACCTTCACGGTGGACTCACCCACCCGCATCACCGCCACCACGCCGGCCCACGCCCTGGGCACGGTGAACGTCGTGGTGACGACCCCCCGAGGTTCTTCCGACCCAGCGGGGGTCGCCGACGACTACACGTACACGAACCGCGTCGAGCAGACCGACGGCCGCATCGTGAAGACCGGCACGTGGAGCGACTTTTCCAAGACCCTAGCGTCGGGCGGCAGCTACGGTCGCTCGAGCACCGCCAACGCTTCGGCCACCATCTACTTCAACGGCACCCGGCTCGACTGGATCGCGACCAAGGGCACCACTACCGGGACAGCCGACGTGTATCTCGACGGCGCGAAGGCGGCGACGATCAACCTGGCCGCAACCACCGCCACCTACCAGGTGAGGGTCTGGTCCAGCGGTGACCTGACCAGCGGCGGCCACTCCGTGCGCATCGTGCGCAACTCGACGAGCGCGACGGGCAAGTATGTGACTTTGGATGCCGTGGATATCTCGGGAACGATCAGTCCTCCCCCGACCCGCTACCAGCAGACCGATACCCGCATCGCGAAAGTCGGCTCGTGGGAGGACTTCTCCAAGTCCCTGGCCTCGGGCGGCAGCTATGGGAGATCGAGCACCCCCGACGCTTCGGCCACCATCTACTTCACAGGCACCCGGCTCGATTGGATCGCCATGAAGGGCACCACCACCGGGATAGCCGACGTCTATCTCGACGATACGAAGGTGACGACGATCGACCTGGCCGCGGCCACCGCCGCCTACCAGGTGATGGTCTGGTCCACCGGTGACCTGCCCAGCGCTAGCCACCATGTGGAGATCGTGCGCAACTCCGGGAGCGCGGCGGGCAAGTTCGTCACCCTCGACGCAGTGGACATATGGGAGACGATCGGAGCCGGCCCGTAGGCGCGCGGCTCCAGGAGAAGGGAGGCGGAGCGATGCGACGACTTCTTCCGGGCACGAAGAAACTCGGTGCTGTCCTACTTCTCGTGATCGCCACTGCGGTGGTCTCGGCCTGCGGGTCGACTCCCGGCGATGGCGGGGGAACGCCCGAGCCTCCGGCAGTTCTCAGCATCGAGGAAGCATTGGCTGTGGACCCCGGGCAAGACGTCAGTGTGCAGGGATCGCTGGTGGCCACCGGTTCGGGGGCGGACCAGAAGATGGTACTTGCTTCAGTCTTGCTGGAATCGTATCCGCCGCAGGCAGGCGGAGCCACCCTGCCCCTCGAGGGGCTCGATCTGGACAGCATCGTGGGTCTCAGCTCGACGATCGGGCAACCTGAGCTCGCGCCCGTCACATGGTCCGACTTCTGGCTGGTTCTGAGCGGCCCAGTCACCGATGGAACCCTGAAGGTCGAGGGAACCCCTCAGGTGTTCGAAGCCAGCGCTGGTGATGTGAGAGTCCGCTTCAGTCCAGTCAGCGAGCCCATCAAGACAGGTGAGCCCGTCTGGTGGGCGTTTGACGTAAAGAATGGCGGCTCTGCTCCCTTCTCCCTTACCTTCTCGAGCGGACAGAGGGCGGATGTCGTGCTCTCTCAGAATGGCGTGGAGAAATACCGGTGGAGCGACGGGAAGTCCTTCACTCAGGCCATCGAAACCGTCATGATCAAGCCGGGGGACACTCTGCCGGTGGTGTTGAACGACACTCTGCAGGTCGCGCCCGGGGAGTACGACTTCGTGGCCACCGTCACCGGCGCGGCCGGCTCCCAGACCGGCGGTGCGCCTCTGCCCGAAATCATCGGCAAGATCTCCGTGTTCTAGGCAGGCTGCTGAAGAGTGACGCCCCGCCGCCGTGTGCCGGGGGCTAGAAAAGCGCTTCGATCGACCCTGTCAGCTCCAGGATCATTCCCACCGGCGCAGCCTCCTCGGACGGCACGAGGTCTTCCGGGTAGTTGCTCCACAGGTAGGTGAGGTCGATGGTCATCCGGTCGACCGATGCACGTAGCGGCCACCCGTCCGCGGTCTGAACGACGGCGATGCCCGAGCAATCGCTCGAACCGAACACGGACATCGTCGCGGTCGCCTCCCCCTTGGCAGGGGTACGGTCGGCGATCTCAGAGGGGTCCATGCCCGACCCCAGGAGGGTTTCGGTCAGAGCGACCTGCTTCGTGCACTGAAGGGCAGTGATCGAGGACCAGGCCAGCTCCGCGAAAGCACCTTCCGCGGTCAGCCCAGTCACCCTCACCCGCGTGGTTTCCTTGTTCTGGTCTCCGGTCGGACGTTTGCCCGTATACAGATACGTCATGAACTCGCCGGGAGACTGAAGGATCGTTGTCCACTGGCTCCCAATCCTTACCTCGTGGAGGGAGTCGCGTAGCGGTTGTGCGAAGCACTTGCCGACAAACGTGTTCAGCAGACTGCCGGTCAATGAACCGTTGGCACCGACACTGGCAAGTTCGACTGAACCGTCGTCACCTCTCCGGGCCGGCCCGGTGACGGTGACCAACCTGTCCAAGCACAAGGGGAAATAGGCTCTGGGAATCTGGTTCCCGGTTCTCTGGGCCAACCCGGTCGTGCTGATCTTTACGTCGTCGTAGTCGACCGTGATGAAGCACGCGCTGGGATGAGGTGGGTCGATGCTCGCGCCCGTACGCAGCAGAGCCTCAATGGTGACCGTCCCCAATGTCTCTCCATTGGAGCCCTTCTCGGCGACGGTCATGTTCAGCTTGTATTCTCGCTGGTCGTCGTCGACGAAGACGTAGGCCAGTCTGGGATTGCCGCAGCCCGAGACCAGCGACGCGAGCACCAACACCGAAACACATACGGCAAGCACCGTAAGCCGGACGGAGCGCATCTTCGGCCTCCCAACTGCGCAACCAAGGAGCCGCATATCTTTAGTCTAGGCCGATTCGGGCGGCGGTCAATAGCAAAGAAGGAGTTCGCCTACAGCCTCGCGACCAGCGCCTGCCTCATCTCCTCGACAGATTGATACCGGGAAGCCGGGTCTTTCTGGAGCGCCCTTCCGACCACCTCGTCGATCCACCCGGGCACGCCGGCCCGGCGCTTGCTCGGAAGGGTGGGCGGCGTCGCCAGGTGCTTGTTGACCACCACGTCGGCCGAGATACCGTCGAAGGGGACTTCTCCGGTGACCAGCTCGTAGAGGATCACCCCCAGCGCGTAGACGTCGGTCTGAGGGACCACCCGGTCGCTCTGGATCTGCTCCGGGCTGAGGTAGTAGGCAGTCGCAGCCGCCCGGCCTTCATCCTCGGGCAGTGTGTTGGCGATCGCCATACCCCAGCCGGTCACCACCACGACGTCGGACTCGACCGAGAGCAGCAGATTGGAGGTCTTGAGGTTGCCGTGAGACACCCCTTGCGCCTGGATGGCGGCCACCGCCGCGGCGGCCTGCACCACATAGCGGACGGCGAGCGACGGCTCCAGCGCTCCTCCCGCCTGGATCATGCTCTCGAGGTCGATGCCCGAAATGTACTCGCGCACCGCAAAGAAATCGTCCCCGTCCCGACCCCACGCCGTAGGGGTGATCAGACCGGGGTGCCGGGCCGCGGCCTCCAGGCGTGCAGACATGTCCACGGCAAGCTCCGGGGGCACGTCCCGCATCACCTTGAGCGCCACGACCTCCCCCCCGGGTCCGGTCGCCTCGTAGGTCTCCGCCGACCCGGCCACATCAAGCCGACGTCCCAGCCGGTAGCCTCCTATCAGCACCGGCTCCTTCGCAGCGCCCATCTTGACCCCCGATCCCTCGACGTTGACCTGCCCGGCGTCGCCAGCGGCGCCGACTCTGTCACTGCTTCCCAGTTTAGAGGAAGACAGGGCCGCCCGCCGCGGGACCGCGCCGTCGCCGCAGCAGGAGCGGATGCTACCCGGCCTGGCACGTGCGCGTGTCGGGTGAGGTAGGCTAGAGAAGTCGCCCGCGGCCCGAGTCCTTGAGAGGAAAAGGAGGCACAACACGATGCTGCCAGGATTGCCGTTCGCCAACATAGCTCACCTGGGATGGGTCGTGAGGGATATGGACAAGACGGTGGCTAATTTTGAGGCTTTGGGCTTAGGCCCCTGGCGCCGTTACGTTCTGGGTGAGACCGGTACAGGGCATGATTTCGAAAAGAGAGAATACAAGGGAGGAATGGAGAATAGAGCTCATGTAGCTTTGGCCAAGTGGGGCTCGATCGTTGTTGAGCTGTTCCAGCCGATCTACATGCCTCTATTGACGGAATTTCTCGAAACCAAAGGTGAGGGTATCTGGCACTTTGGTTATTCGGTGAGCCGTGAACAGTTCGATGCAACCATCGCAGAGATGAGGAACAAGGGGATTGGAGTGGTCGGGCAGTCTCAGTACAAGAATGGTGTACGCATGGCTTTCCTTGACCCGAGCAAGACCGGGGGAATCGTGTTCCAGCTGCACGACTGCCCGCCCGAAATGGAAGACATACTCGACACGATGGGGATCATGGTGGGCTAGGAGCCTGAGGGTTTCCAGGGTCGAAGCCGAGGGAAGCCTTTCCCTGAAGGCTTCCGAAAGGAGATCGGCATGGATTCCTTCGCCAAGTCGGCTAGCAGGCTGCTGAAATGTGACGCCTCGCCGCCGCAGTGTGCCGGGTGCGAGCGAGAGAAGGACGCGCAGAGGGCGCAAATAGCAGCGCTATTTGCGTGACTGAGGACGTGGTATCGTGCCGCCCGGCGCGGTGCGGGGGCCGGGGCTTCGCTTTTCAGCAGCCTCCTGGGCGGCTCGAGGTGGGCTTTGCAGCGGCGATACTGCTCATAGCGGCCCTTCCGGCCGCGGCCGGCTGTGCGTCGACCCCCGAAACGACCTCATCGGCCCCCACCACCACCCCTGCACCATCGTCGACGACCACATCCGCCCCCACCACCACCTCCGGCTCTACCACAACCTCTGCCTTGGCACCCACGACCTCATCGACCTTGGCGGGATCTACCTCGACCACCGGCCCCCAGCTAATAGGGGCGAATGGACAGACGGTCGACCCCGCCGACTTTTCAGCGACCATCGACGACAAGTACATGCCTCTCAAACCGGGCACCGTCTTCACCTACGACGGCACCTCTCCCGACGGCCCGTACAAGGTGGTACTCACCGTGACGTCCGACACCAAGGTGGTCGCGGGCGTCACCTGCGTCGTGGTGCACGACCAGGTGACAATGGACGGCCAGGTGACCGAAGACACCTTCGACTGGTACACGCAGGACAAGGCCGGGAACGTCTGGTACTTCGGCGAGGACACCAAGGAGCTGGAAAACGGGAAGGTGATCAGCACCGCGGGCTCGTGGGAGGCCGGTGTCGACGGCGCACAACCCGGGATCATCATGGAAGCGGACCCCCAGGTGGGTGACAGCTATAAGCAGGAGTACCTCAAAGGCGAAGCCGAGGACATGGCCGAGGTGACCGCTTTGGACGACAAGGTGACCGTTCCGTATGGTTCGTTCCAAAACTGTCTGAGGACCCGAGAAACCACTCCGCTGGAACCTACCGTGGCCGAAGAGAAGCAGTACGCGCCCAGTGTGGGCAACGTCAAGACCCGGGTCGTCAGGGGCGGCTCCGAGGTCGAGGTGCTGGTGTCGGTCACGGGGATGTGAGGTCGGCCACACAGGCCGGCCTCGCAACAGAGGCGTCGGCTACCACAACTGGTACAACTCGCCCCAATAGAGGCATCCAGGGTAAGGAGCGGACTGGACCAGCGTCCCGTTATCCTTGACCCACATGGCGATCGAGAATCCGCTGCCGAAGCCGCCGGTCATCGCCCCGACACCGCCCAGAAGGACGTAGCGCACCTGCTTCGCTTCGACCAGCTTCTTGAACTCGGTTAGAGTCGGGGTGGGGTCGGAGCCGTCGAAGCCACCTATGGCCACCGGAGTGAGAGCGAAGGCCAGCGCGGCGAGGAGCGCGGCCACGTCTCCCAGCCACCGGCGAACCAGGCGGTAGACGATGAGGACAGACGCGACTCCGGCCAACGCCTGGGGTAAGAGGCGGCTCCAGCTGGAGAAGCCGAAGAGCCGGGTCGACAACTCCCCCAGCCACAACGAGGCGGGCAGCTTATCGACGGTAATGAACGAGCCGGGATCGAAGGCCCCGAAGAAGCCCGCCTTCCAGCTGATATTTCCGCTCTTTACCGCGGCGTAGTAGGTGTTGCCCATGCCGTTGCGCGAAAAGGCCCAGGCGAACAGCACCAGGGAAAGCAGCGCGATGCCGCCGAGGCTGGCCCAGGACCACCACGGACGGGGCTGGGGCGCCACCCTTCGCGCGGGACTGCGTCAAGCCTTGTCTGGGTTGAAGCTGGTGGTCGACGCGAAGCCGGGAGCGAACATGATGTGCCCGAACATGATCGGCCGGTCTACCCTCTTGAAGTTAAGCGGCGCATGCGGCAGATCCTTGGGGACGTACACCCAGGTGGTGCTGGTGATGGTGTAGGTCTCGGCGTCATCACCCTCGCCCATGACGAACTCGATCTCCGCCCCGAAATCCCCAAAATCCATGGGGTTCCCGCCGATGAAGTACAGAAACTCGGCGCAGTTGTGCCTGTGCGGGGTGGGGATCATGAGGTACGGACGGTAGATGGGGCGCAGCACCTGAGTGAAGGGCTCGTCCCATCCCTCTGCGGGGCCTTCCTGATTGATCCCGATATAGACCGGCTGGTTCGGGTCCGGTATTGGCCCGGGTTGGGGATCCCCCAGGGTTCTCTCAAGAAGTACTTGCCGTACTTGTTGTCAGCCACTGTCGCCTCCGTCACTTTGGAAACTCGAACTATTGATAGGTTCGTGCCGCCCGGTTGTCAAGGGCCACGACCCTCATCGTTACCGCGGTCGGCCAAGCATAGTCGGCGCGTCCTCATGCCACGCGGAGTTTGAGCCCGCGGACCATCTGGAACATATTCGCCTCGGAAGCGCACGACCAGCGCACGCGAGGGTGCCGGGAGTGGAACACGTCGATGTCGTTATTGTGGGGGGCGGGCAGGCAGGCCTGGCTCTCAGCCACGAACTGAGCGCCGGCGGCATCGAGCACGTCGTGCTCGAGCGGGGTCGCGTCGGGGAGACCTGGCGCCACCGCCACGACAGCTTCTGCCTGGTCACCCCCAACTGGTCGGTTCGACTGCCCGGACGCCCCTACACCGGACCGGACCCCGACGGGTTCATGGCCCGCGACGAGATCGTCACCACTCTCGAGGAGTATGCCCGTAGCTTCCGAGCACCACTACGCACGGGCGTCATGGTCAAAGAGGTGGAGCAGTCGCCGAATGGCGGCTTCCTCGTGCACACTCGCGCGGGGGATCTACACTGCCGCGCTGTCGTCCTGGCGACCGGCTCATTCCAGCGAGCCCACCGGCCGGCCTCCGCAGACAAGCTGCCCCCGAGCCTTCCTCGCATCGACGCCGACGCGTATCGGAGGGAGGTCGATCTGCCCCCGGGCGGAGTGCTCGTCATTGGCAGCGGCCAGTCCGGGGCGCAGATCAGCGAGGAGTTGCGCCTAGCGGGGCGTGAGGTCGTCCTGGCCTGCGGCAAGGCGGCCTGGGTCCCGCGCCATCTTGGCGGCAGAGATATCGTCTGGTGGCTCGACAAGATTGGTTTCTTCGACCAGACCGTGGAGACGCTCGCCAGCCCGGCTGCGCGCCTCACTCCCAACCCCACTGCTACGGGTCGCAACGGCGGCCACGACCTGAATCTGCGCACCCTCCACGCCATGGGCGTCACGCTCGCGGGGCACTTCCTGGGGGTGGAGAACGGTCTGGCCCGCTTCGCGCAGGACCTGCCGGAGAGCGCCGCCTGGGGGGATCAGCGCTACCAGGAACTCATGTGCCAGATAGCGGAATCGGCAGTCGAAGTAGGACTGGATCTGCTCCCCGCGTGCGAGCTGGAGCCCATCGTTGCCCGCGGGCCCGAGTGCGTGGACATCTCCGACTTCGGCATCATCATCTTCGCCGGTGGTTTCCGTCCCGGTTACGGCACGTGGCTCCGGATACCCCGCGCGTTTGACGAGCTTGGCTTCCCGCTTCAACGAGATGGCGTCAGCACGGTCGTCCCCGGACTGTTCTTCGTAGGCGTGCATTTTCAGCGCGTCCGCAAGTCGGCGCTTCTCTTCGGGGTAGGCGAGGACGCCTCGATCGTCGCTGAACGGATCAGGAGTAGCCTTGCGCCGTGACCCCGGACCCGGCGCCGCGACAATCGCATTGCGGCAACGTGCGAAGAGGCGTATACTTCCGCGCAGCACTCGTTAGGAACATGCTTCAGACGCGGCGCGAGCCTCAACCTCTTCGCTCAGTCTCCTGTCTCTCCCTTTCGTTTGTCACAATGTAACTCCATACTTGGAGGCTGTAGTGAGTTCAGCGAAGTTGTACGTAGGCAATCTCAGTTACGAAACGACCGAAGCGGCTATCAGGACCGCTTTCGAACCCCACGGGGAGGTGGCCTCGGTCAATCTCATCACCGACCGCGACACCGGCCGTCCGAAGGGGTTCGGTTTCGTCGAGATGGGGTCCGCCGAAGAGGCCCAGGCAGCGAAAAGCGCCCTGGATGGCACCCAACTCGACGGCCGCTCGATCAAGGTCGACGTCGCCAAAGAGCAGGCGCCGAAACCCCCCCGTTCGGGCGGGTACGGCGGCGGCTACGGGGGCGGCGGCTCCCGTGGTGGTGGCTACCAGAGCGGCAACCGCTGGTAGAGTCCGCCTCGTTTGCGGAATAACGAAACGCCGGCCTTCGGGCCGGCGTTTCTGTTTCTCCGGATACCCAGGAGAACCGGCTCTTGCGCCGGTGCTGGCAGGCGGTTGGACAATGACGCTTCGCCGCCACGGCGCGATCGGCGAGCGCAGGGAAAAACGCAGGAAGCCCTCCTTGCGGGCGCTACTGCGCGACCGAGGACACCTTATCGTGCCGGCCGGTGGATTCTGACGGACATCAGAGTCTCCCCCGCGACCTCTGGATCGCCGGTTGCACGCCGCTGAGAACGATGGCCAGACGATCGACCGTTTCGCCGGCATCGATCTTGAGTCTCGACAGGCGCAGCTGGTCGACGACTGGGAGACGGTTTAGGTCATGGTCGAATAGGAAGCCGCCGCGATAGCCCCATTCCGCGAGCACTTTCTGCGCATGTTCACTGTAGTAGCCATACGGGTAGGCAAAAGCGACAGGCTCGCGGCGAAGAAGCTCCCGTAGGCGAACGTGCGCTTGGGAGATTTCGAGCATGACAGTCTCCCGGTCGCAGCAGTCGAGAGCCGGGTGGGTCATCGTGTGGTTTTCTACCCGTATTCCCCCGGCTTCAAGGGACAGGAGATCGCTGGCCGACAGATTTCCCGCGGTCGTCGATACGCCCTTCGCAGTCTCCCGCAGCTCTCTCAGCGCAGCCAAGCGGCACTCCTGCGGCTCGCGCAACATTCGCCGATAGACTGCGCTGGGTGTCGACTCCGGCCATCCCTCGATCCGCCCCCCTTTCGAGACGAGATCCACGACCTCATACGGCCAATGGGGCCGGGAGGAGTCGATGCTTCCCGCTACCACAAAGAGCACACCGGGAATCTCGTGGGCCTGGAGGATCGGGAGAGCGTTGTCGACGGTGGTCTTGTCCCCGTCGTCGAACGTGACGAGTACGGCGCGGGGTGGCAGCCGTCGGTTGCCATCCACAGACCCGAGGACATCCTCCAGAGGTACCGGGTGGTAGTGGGAAGCTAGGTATTGGGCGTGCCGCTCAAAGTTCTGCCTATCCGCGACAGAATGGTAGGTGAGAACTCGAAGACACGGTCTGTTCTTCAGGGAGAAGACGGCGTGCGCCGGTGAACAGCGGAGAACGCGTGCCTTCGGATCTCTTGGACGAGGAGTCCCCATCTGTGCTACCCCCTGCCATCCACGAACGACAAATCCCGTGACCCCCTCTCGACCACCGCCTCCACCCGGCCCAAGTTGTGGGCCACCGCGGGAATGCCTGCTGCGCCGGCCTCGAGGATCCCCCTGAAAAGCCGCCCTCCCCGAGGCATGGTAGCGGCATTATATCGGCACCGGCGATTGCACGTGCGGCATTGAGGATTGGGCCGGGGAGCGTGGTGCCGACGGGCGCCCACTCTCCCCGTATCCGCTATTCCGCGCCCACTAGGCTCCTCAGTCCTTTGACCAGCCGCCGAATCCCCTCCGTTGCCGTCTGCTCCGTGAGCGCGCCGTAAGAGACCCGCAGATAGCATCCCTCGCTCAGGCCGAACGTGGTCCCCGGGATGACCGCCACGCCGAAGTCCCGCACCAGGCGTTCCACGAGGTCCATCGGGCTCGAGCCCAGTGTGTACCCGAAGCAAGACATAGAAGGCGCCTTCGGCCGCCGGGACCGCACAGATATCCGCGATGCTGCTCAACTCCTCGAGAACGTGCTCTCGCGCCGCGGCAATCGACGCCAGCTTGGAGTGGCAGTACTGCCGTCCCGCCTGCAGCGCGCCCACGGCGGCGTACTGCGAGATCACCGGCGCGCAGATGAGAATGGTGTCCTGGATCTTCTGGACCGGCTCAAACAGATGCTCCGGGATCACCATGTAGCCGATGCGCCAACTGGCGAACCCGTAGGCTTTGGAGAGCGAGAACAGCGAGATGGTGTGGCCGCCGCTTCCCTCGATCGACCCCGGGGAGAAATGCCGGGCGTCGCCGTAGGTGAAGTACTCGTAGGCCTCGTCGGTTGATGTGGTAGAGCCCGCGTTCGCGGCAGATCTCGTTGACCTCGCGCAGCGCGGCTTCGTCGTAGACGGCCCCGGAGGGGTTGTTGGGGGAGATCGTGACCACGGCCCGTGTCCTGGGGGTGATCGCGGAGCGGATGGCTTCCGGCCGCGAGTTGGTAGTGGTCGTCCGTCTCCACCGGGACCGGGCGGCAGCCGGCCATGGTGATGGCCATCTCGTGATTGAAGTAGTAGGGGGTCTGGAGTACAACCTCGTCCCCCAGATCCGTGACAGCCAGGAGCGCGTTCACGAAGGCCATGTTCGCGCCCGCGGTCACCACGACGGCGCTACCGGAGGCCGGATCGATGCCGTTCTCGCACCGCAGCTTGGCCGCAAGCGCGTCGATCAAAGCGGGGATCCCCTGCACCGGCCTGTACTTATGGTTCTCCGGGTCGGCCAGGAAACGGCTGATCTGGTCGATCGCCTCCGGGGGCGGGCCGTAGTGGACCACGCCCTGTCCCAGGGAGATAGTGCCGGGATGGTCGCGGATAAGGGCTGCAACGGTGGGGATGATGGGCGTTTGGACCGCCTGCATCCGGCTCACATGGTCTCTGGCTTCCATCTCTTCCTCGAGCGAGTATCCGGGTCGTGCGCTAAGGTAGGCTCATGGCCGATGATACAAGACAAGAGTTCGAGCAACTCACGCTGGATCCGACCGTAGTCGGTCCCGGCACGCGGACGGAGGACCGATACGAGCCGGGGACCAAGGTGAAGGTGGAAGGCCAACGCGGGACCTTCGTCTACCGCTACGCCACCGTCAGCCGAGCCGGTCTCGTGAGCCTGCACATAGCGCGGGACGGCGTGTTCCGGGCCGTGAGACCTGAGCAGGTCACACCCCTCAAGCGGCCCCGCGCTCGCAAGTAGCCGTCCTAGAAGACCTCGGGAACGTACCGATAGGGATAGCCCGTCTCTTCGTATCCTCGGGCGGCTTGGCGCTTCGGCAGCTTCACCTCGGCCCGCGGAATCTCCTCGTAGGGGACCTGGCTGAGCAGGTGGGAGATGATGTTGAGCCGGGCCCGCTTCTTGTCGTTGGAGTAGGCGACGAACCATGGCGCCCACGCCGTGTCGGAGGCTGCAAACATCTCGTCGCGGGCGCGCGAGTAGTCGTACCACCTGCTGTATGACTTGAGGTCCATGGCCGTGAGCTTCCACGTCTTGCGCGGATCGCCGATGCGGCCCTCCAGCCTACGGGTCTGCTCTTCGGGGCTCACCTCCAGCCAATACTTGATCAGGATGATGCCCGACTCGATCATGGCCCGCTCCACGTACGAGACCTGCTCCAGGAACCGCTTGGCCTGCTCCTCGGTGCAGAAGCCCATGACCCTCTCCACTCCGGCGCGGTTGTACCAGCTGCGATCGAAGATCACCACTTCGCCGGCGGCAGGGAAGTGCTGGATGTAGCGCTGCACGTACATCTGCGACTTCTCGCGCTCGGTGGGCGCCGGCAACGCGACCACCCGGAACACACGGGGACTGACGCGCTCGACGATGCGCTTGATCGTGCCGCCCTTGCCTGCCGTGTCCCGTCCCTCGAAGACGACGATGACCTTGGCCCCAGCGGTCTTGACCCACTCCTGCATCGCTACGAGCCGGCCTTGCAGCACCTCGAGCTCGCGCTCGTAGTCTTTGGTCTTCATCTTGCGCCCTGCGGACGCGGCCTCCTGCAGTTCGCCCGACGCTGCTGCTACCGCGGCCTCTTCGATCGCTGCCGCTGGGGCTATGGGCGAATCCGTGTCGCCGGCCGGTGCCCCGCTCCGCCCTATCTTCTTCTTGCCCTTCTTCGCCATCTGGACTTCTCCTCCACTGTCCTGACTGCCTACACCTTTGTAATCCTCACCGCCCAGTCCACCGGCCCCTGCTGGTCGTACTCCCACCGGTACTGATCCTTGTACTCGGCCTCGAACTGGTACTGCAGCGGTTTGGGATCGTGATCGTTGATGATCTTGAGGGTCTCACCCGGCCGCAAGGCATCCCATTCATCGAAGATAAGGGTGTGCCTCTGA
>CAWJKH010000003.1:2500-176035 GCA_963843515.1 uncultured Actinomycetota bacterium | reverse complement strand
TCATCCAGGCTGCTTCCTCCGCCCCGGCTCTTGGCCAGTTGCTCCTGGCGCAGACGGGACGTGCGCTGCTCGGCGCGTTGGCGGGCCTCCCGCTCGTCGCCAACGACCTGGACGAAGTCACCGGCCATGGGCAGAGTGTTCAAACCCAGGACCTGCGCGGGAACCGACGGCCCGGCCTTGGTCAAGGCCACTCCCGTGAAGTCGAACATGGCCTTCACTTTGCCGTACGACTCGCCGCTCTGAATGGCGTCGCCCACGCGGAGGGTGCCTCGCTGGACCAGGACGGTGGCCACAGGGCCCCGGCCCACATCGAGCTGGGCCTCGATGACCACGCCGGAACCGGGCGCCTTGGCGTTAGCCTTGAGATCCTGGACTTCCGCCACCAACAGGATCATGTCCATGAGTTCTTCGAGATTGGACTTTTGCTTGGCGGACACCTCCACCATTCTCGCCGCCCCAAGCCTCCGGGATGAGGCCCTCATTGGATAGTTGCTGTTTGACAAGGTCGGGGTTGGCGTCGGGCAAGTCCATCTTGTTGATAGCCACCAGGATGGGGACCTCGGCCGCTTTCGCGTGGCTGATGGCCTCCAATGTCTGGGGCATTACCCCGTCGTTGGCCGCGACCACTATGACCGCGATGTCGGTGGACTTGGCGCCGCGGGCGCGCATGGCGGTGAACGCCTCGTGGCCCGGAGTGTCGAGGAAGGTGACCCGTTTGTCCTTATGGGTGGCCTGGTACGCCCCGATATGCTGCGTTATGCCGCCCGCCTCGGACTTGACCACCTCGGTCTCACGGATGGCGTCCAGCAACGAGGTCTTGCCGTGGTCGACGTGACCCATGATGGTGACCACCGGAGCGCGCGGAGTGAGGTCCGCCTCGTCGTCCACAAACTGGTCGAGGCCTTCCTTCTCCTCCTCAGCGTGCTGGATCTCTATCTTGCGCTCGAACTCCTCCGCCAAAATGACCAGCACGTCATCGGCGAGGGACTGGGTGATGGTGACCATCTTTCCCGAGCTTGATGAGGGTCTTGATGATCTCGCCGGCGCTTATCTCCAGCGCTTCGCCGAGGTCCTTGACGCTGGCCCCGCTCTTGACCTTCATGGGCGTCTCGGTGCCCGGCAAGGCCTTCTTCTTGAGGGCCGGCCTGTCGGTGTCGATCACGCCGCGGCGGTCATGCGGAGCTCCCCTGCCACCCTTACGGCCTGCTTGCGAGTCGATGATGACTCGGCGACGAGCCGGCTTGTCGTCGCCTCTGCGCACCCGGGACGCACCAGGAGTGCGCGCCGGGGCTGCCGCAGGCGCAGGCTCGGGCGCCGCAGGAGCGGCCGGTCGGAAGGGACGATCGCGCCGCTCGGGCGCGCCGCCCCGGAGGGAGCCGGGGCGCGAAACTGGGGACCGCGGCCTGCCCCGCCGCCCTGCGGCGGCGCCGGACGCGGCGCCGGAGGCGCGCGCGGGTCCCGCTTCGGGTTGGGCCGGCTTGGGCGCAGCGGCTGCTGCCGCGGCTGCCTTGCGGGCGGCCTCTGCCCGGGCCTCTTGTTCAGCCTGGATGCGGACAAGTTCTTCCTTGCTCACCACGTTGCCGGACGGCTTGACCCCCTTGCGCAGGGGGACGCCCGGCCCCACGACGGTAGGCATGTCCTCCAGGCGCGGCCTGGGGCGAGGGCGAAGCGGGGGTTTGGGGCCCCGCGGTGGTGCGGCAGGTCTGGGACCTTCGGCGCGAGCGACATCGGGTCGCTCCCCTTCAGCGCGCGGCGCCTCGGTCCGTTCCCCATCTGGGCGCGGTCTCTCAGTATGTGCGGGTTCGGACGCCCTGGCCGGCGGCTCTTCCACGGCAGCCGGGGCTTCCACTGGCGGGGCTACCGGGGCCGGCGGTCTCGACGCGGTGGGCGCCGGTGCGGCCGTGGCGGGCTTCGCCTTTGCAGGCGCGGCAGGCTCGGCCTTGGCGGCGGCCACCGTGACGGCGGGCTGCGCGGCAGCCACAGGCGCCACAGGCGGCTGTGCTTCAGTGATGCCCGGCTTGGAAGCGGTCTCCTGTGCCGGAGGGGATGGGACCGGAGCGGCCGGCGCGGCCGGCGCGGCCTCCGCGGCCGGCGTGGCATGCGTGGTCGGCGGTCTCAGGGTGGCCCCCGGCGGCAAAGGCGCCGCAGCGGCCTTGCGGTTAGGGTTGATCTTGGGCGCGAACGCGCGTGCGATGATCCGCCTCTTCGACGGTCGAGAGACGCTTTTGACTTCCAGGCCCGCCTAGCGCGGCGCAGGTCCAGCACTTCCTGGTTCGTCAGCCCTCTATCCCTAGCGATTTCGTAAACCCGTCTTTTCGACACTAGTCACCTGTCCTGCTCGCCCGCACCCGGCCTCGGCCGTCACGACACCATTTCGTCTTTGTTCTCGCGTCCACCGTCACTGTGGTCCGGAATGCCCTCTGAAACGCCCTTCGATGCACAGCCCGGTCCAGACACACCTCCTCCCTGCAAAGATACGCCCCCCGGCCCCTCCCTCCTCGCCCCCGCCACACCACGCGTGCCCGTCCGACACTCAGACGGAGGAAACCACTCTGCGGCCCCCGTACACCGCACCCGATACACCGACGCTCAGGACTCGCCGCCGCCGCCGCCTGATGCTCCGCGATGCCGCAGTATAGACTGCCCGGCAACGCCGCGTTAGGACAGCGCTTACCGCCAACCGTCAAGGCGTGGCAACGGCCGTCAGCGACCTGCAGCTCCACCTCGGCGGTGGTATACACCGTGTTCGTCTTCGCTCATCTCGGTCTCGGACTTGATGTCGATCTTCCAGCCGGTGAGCCTGTTGGCCAGACGGGCGTTCTGCCCGTCCTTGCCGATGGCCAAGAGAGCGCTGATCGTCGGGGACCACCACCGTCGCTTCGCAGTGCTCGTCGTCGAGGATGACCTCTCGCACCCGAGCCGGCGACAGCGATTTGGCCACGAAGCGCGCCGGCTCGTCGTCGAACGGGATGATGTCGATCTTCTCACCCCGCAGTTCGGAGACCACCATGCGCACGCGCGAACCACGCGGGCCCACGCAGGCGCCGACCGGGTCGACGCCGTCGCTGTGCGAAATCACCGAGATCTTGGAGCGGTAGCCGGGTTCGCGGGCCACGCCCACGATCTCCACCAGCCCATCGGAGATCTCCGGCACCTCCAGCTCGAACAGCCGGCGCACCGAGCTCCTCGCTGCGCCGCGACAAGATGATGGGGGGCTCTTTGGGGTTCTGCGAGACCTCTTTGATGACCGCCTTCAGGCGCATGCCGTGCTCGTAGCGCTCGGTGGGCACCTGCTCGCTCTTGGGCAGGCGGGCTTCCACCCGGCCCAGGTCCACCAGCGTGTAGCGGCTGTCGGACTGCTGCACGATGCCGGTGACGATCTCGCCCGACGCGACGCGAGTACTCCTTGTAGACGATGCCCTGCTCGGCCTCGCGGATGCGCTGGTAGATGACCTGCTTGGCCGTCTGCGCGGCGATCCGCCCGAAGTCCTCGGGAGTGATCTCGACCCGCTCGGCCATGGATGTATCGATCTCGGTCGTCTCTTCCTCTTCTACCGCGGGTTCGTGGCCGGCGGGGAAGATGAGCTCAACACATGGATCTGGCCGCTGTCGCGGTCGATCTTGACCTCCGAGAAGGGCACGGCGTGGGGAGTCTTCTGGTACGCCGAGTGGAGAGCGTCCTCCAGTGCCTCGATAAGGGTATCGAAGGGAATGCTCTTCTCTTTCTCGATCTGGCGAAGAGCTTCGATCGTCTCCTTGTTCATTCCCTTCCCCCTGTCCGAAAGTCGTACATCAAATGAGCACTCGAGATCTCGGTCAGCGGGATCCGCGCTTCTCGCCCCGCCTCCTGAACGACCACCGAGTCATCCGTCACTTCCAGCAGGACTCCCTGCCAGACTTTGCTTTCCTCCACCGGCTGCTTGGTCTTGACATAGACCGTCTTGCCGAGCTGCGCCTCGAAGTGGCTGCGCTTGCGCAACGGCCGCTCGATACCCGGAGAGCTCACCTCGAGGGTGTAGGCCCCCTCGAACGCATCCGCCTCGTCCAAGGCCCGGCCCACCGCGCCCGACACCCGGGCGCACAGCTCGTGGTTCACACCGCCCGGACGATCGATGTAGAGGCGCAGGACCTTGTGCCTCCTATTGCCCGCCTCCTCCAGCAGCACCAACTCCACATCGTCGACCTCACGGCCGATGACCTGCTGGAACCACTCCTCCGTCAGTACCACGACGCCCGCCTCGACTCAAAACAAAAGTGGGCCCATCCGCACCCACTTTCGCAAGAACAACTTGGCTTTGATTTGCCGCCCGATTATAGCATGGTCGCGCTGGGCACGGCAACGGAAGCTGCTATACGCCAGGGAAGTAGCAGCCCCTCTGCCGCGGTGGCGCCGACCCGTAGCGTTCCCTCCTAGCGCGCCGCCTCCCACACCCGCCGGACTTGGTCCACGCACGATTCCAGAGACACTTCCTCTCGCGGTCCGTCGCCCCTGGGCTCCACCTCCACAATGCCCGACACGGCCTTCTTGCCCACCGTGACCCGCACCGGGCACCCTATCAGCTCGGCGTCGGCGAACTTGACGCCGGGCCGTTCCTCGCGGTCGTCCCAGAGGACCTCCAGGCCGGCCTCCGCCAGGCTGCGGTAGACACGTCCGGCAATCTCGGTCTGCATCTCGTCTTTTGGCTGCACCTGCACCAGATGGACGTCGAACGGAGCGATGGCCTTGGGCCATACGATGCCCCGCTCGTCGCTGCTCTGCTCCACCGCAGCCGCTGCTATGCGGGCCGGACCGATGCCGTACGACCCCATGACGATGGGCCTCCCCTGGCCGCTCTCGTCGAGCACAGTGGCACCCAGGGGCTTCGAGTACTTGGTCCCCAGCTTGAAGATGTTCCCCACTTCGATCACCTGGTCGATGGTCAGCGGGGCTCCGCACTCGGCGCAGGAATCGCCGGCGGCCGCCTCGCGCAGATCGGCGTATTCGGCCTGGAAGTCTCGCCCCGGGACCACCCCCTGCAAATGCGTGTCGGCCCTGTTGGCGCCCGCCGTATACTCACGCGGGCCGCCGGGACCGGCAGGGTCCAGCGTCGCGTCGGCGACGATCCGCAGACCTCGGCGCGCCAAGCCCACCGGGCCGACAAAACCGACCTCGACCTCCGCGTATTCGAGGACTTCCTCCGGATGAGCCGGACGGACGGCCGCCTTGAGATGGCGAGCCAGCTTGTTCTCGTGCAGTTCGTGGTCGCCCCGGACAAGCGCTACCACGGGTTTGCCGTCCGAGACATAGACCAGCGCCTTGATCAGCTGCCAGGGCTCGATCCCCAGGAATGACGAGACCTCCGCGATGGTCCTCTTCTCTGGCGTCGACACTTCCCGCGGGCCGGCAGCCGCGCCGGCCCCAGGCGCCACCGTGCCGACCGTCACGGAAGGTTGAGCGGCCACTGAGCGCGCCAATTCGACATTGGCCGCGTATCCACAGACTGTACATACGGCCACCCGGTCCTCGCCGGCCGCCGAGGGCGCCATGTATTCGTGGGCCTGAGCCCCGCCCATGAAGCCGCTGTCGCTCTCGACCCGAAGGAACTCCACCCCGCACCGGCTGAAGATGCGGTCGTAGGCTCCGATGTGATTGGCGTAGCTCACTTCCAGCCCGGCCTCATCGATGTCGAACGAATAGGAGTCCTTCATGAGGAACTCGCGCACCCGGAGCACGCCGCCCTTGGGGCGTGGCTCGTCGCGGAACTTGAGCTGGAACTGGTACCAGATCCGCGGCAACTCGCGGTAGGATCGCAACTCGCGGGAAGCAAGCCAGGCGAAGACCTCCTCGTGAGTCATGGCCAGAACCATGTTCCGCCCACCCCGGTCCTTGAGCCGGAACATCTCGTCGCCGATGGCGTCGTAGCGGCCACTTGCTTGCCATACGTCGGCCGGGTGTATGGTGGGCATGGACAGTTCGTTCGCCCCTATGGCGTTCATCTCTTCCCGGATGATGGCGCAGATCCGCTGCATCACCCGCCATCCCAGCGGCAGCATGATGTATATGCCCGACGCGAACTGGCGGACGAAACCGCCTCGCACCATCAGCTTGTGGCTGATGGCCTCGGCGTCGGCCGGATCTTCCTTGAGCGTGGGCATGAACAGCTCGGTGGCCCGCATCGGGTCCTCCTCGAACAGAGACGGTAAGCCGGGTACAGGGCGCGCGGCGGCGCCCGATGGACAGTCTAGCAGTCTGCCGCTCGCGGCGATGCCGACCGGTCACCGCCCCCACCGGGGCCCAACCGGCGGGCGATCTCTTCGAAGAGCGCGTCTACCAGTTGGTCCTGGGGCACCTTCCTTACCGGGCGTCCGTCGGCGAACACCACACCCTCGCCCGCCCCGCCGGCGATGCCGAAATCGGCCTTCCTCGCTTCGCCGGGCCCGTTGACGATACACCCCATGACGGCCACCTCCAGATCCAGGCCTGACTCCTCCAGACGGCGTTCCACCTCCAGAGCCAGCGCCTCCAATTCCACCTCGGTCCTCCCGCAGGTGGGACACGAGATCACACGCGCTCCCCGCGGGGCGAGTTCGAGGGTACGCAAGATCTCCAGGGCAACCCGCACTTCTTCTACCGGGTCCCCTGTCAGCGACACCCTGATGGTGTCCCCCACGCCCTCCTCGAGCAGCACTCCGAGGGCGACAGCGCTGCGGAGGGAGCCTGCCCAGCGCGTGCCCGCCTCGGTCACGCCCAGATGCAGCGGGTAGGGCAGCCGCTCCGCCAGCGCCCGATTGGCGGCGATCGTGACCAGAGCCGAGGATGACTTGGCCGACACCTTGATGGCGGTGAAGCCCAACTCCTCCAACAGTACGCACGAGCGGACCGCCGACTCCGCAAGAGCGCCCGCCGGGTCCTGTCTCTTCCATCGCCCGGAGGTCCCGCTGGAGCGAGCCGCTGTTGACGTCCCACCCGGATGACCGTCCCGCCCTCGTCGGCCGCCTCGACCACCTCGCGGACCGCGTCTTTGCCCCTGATGTTCCCGGGATTGATGCGGATGCCGGCCACCCCGGCCCGGATGGCGGCCACCGCCAGCCGGTGGTCGAAGTGGATGTCGGCCACCAGCGGGACTGGCGAACCTCCGGACCAGGGCCGGCAGCGCCGCCGCCGCTGCGGAGTCCGGCACCGCCACCCGCACGATCGCTGCGCCCGCGGTGGCGAGGGCCCTGATCTGCGCCCAGCGTGGCCTCGACGTCGTCCGTCCTGGTGTTGGTCATCGACTGGATGGAGACCGGGGCGCCGCCTCCCACGGCGACGTTCCCCAGCATCACCTGTCGCCGGCTTGCCATCCCGCCCGGCTAGCTGCCCGAAGATGCGCCCGATATCGTTCGAGGTGGCCAGGATGAAAAGGGCCACGAAGATGAGGAGGCCGATCATCGAGACCTGCTCGAAGACGCGGAGCGACACGCTCTTACCGCGGATGCGCTCGATGATGCTGAAGAGCACGTGTCCCCCGTCCAGGGGCAGGACGGGCAGCATGTTGAAGATGGCCAGATTGATGCTGATGAGCGCCAGCAGCGTGAGGTAGTATCCGCCCTGGAACGCCTGGCTCGAAATCTGGATTATGCCCACGGGCCCCGCGAACCCTTGCGAACCGGTGACCGGCACCTGACCGGTGAACATCATCTTGATGCCCACGAAGATGAGCTTGACCATGGTCCCGGTCGTCTGGCCCGCGTAGCCGAGCGCTCCCACGAAACCCAGGTCCTGATGGGCGACATCCGGCTGCACGCCCAGGAAGCCTGTCCCGTTTTCCTGCTTCTGCAGTTCGGCCGATAGCTGTACCGGCTGACCGTTCCGGTCCACCACCACCGCGACCGTCTCCCCGGGATGAGTGAGGATCTGAGCCCGTGCCTCTTCCCAGGTGGATACGTCGCTGCCGGCGACAGAGACGATCTTGTCCCCCGGCTGGATGCCGGCTGCCGCGGCCGGTGTCCCGGACTCCACCTTGTCGATGGTCGTGCTGACCACGCTCTCCCCCTGGTAGAGACCCACGATGAAGAGAAGCAGGAAGGCGACGATGATGTTCATCGTCACTCCGGCGATGATGAACACCACTTTGTGGATGAAAGGATGCGAGTAGTAGCGGCGCTCCGAGCGGCGTGGCGGCGATCTCGTCGGCGGTCAACGCCCGGGGCCCAGCAAGCCTGTCCTCTGGGTCGCGGGGCCGTCTTTTTCTTTTTGCCGGGCTCTCCTGTTCGGCCAGCCACTCGGCCTCTTTCTCCCGGGCAAAAAGAAAAGACGGCCCCGCGACCCAGAGGACAGGCTTGCTGGGCCCCAGGCGGACGTCGCCGCCACGCCGCTCGAGCGGCGCCTCTACTCGCATCCTTTCATCCACAAACTGGTGTTCCATCATCGCCGGAGTGACGATGAACATCATCGTCGCCTTCCTGTTCTTTCCATCGTGGGTCTCTCCAGGGGGAGAGCGTGGTCAGCACGACCATCGACAAGGTGAGGTCCGGGACACCGGCCGCGGCATCCAGCCGGGGGACGAGATCGTCTCTGTCGCAGCGCAGCGACGTATCCACCTGGGAAGAGGCACGGGCTGGGGTAGCCACTCATCCCGGGGAGACGGTCGCGGTGGTGGAGCCGGAACGGTCAGCCGGTACAGCTATCGCCGAACTGCAGAGGCGGAAACAAACACCTTCCTGGGCGTGCAGCCGGATGTCGCCCATCAGGACCTAGGGAGCGCTGCGCTACGCGGGCCAGACGACCGGGAGCATGGTCAAGCTCATCCTCGTGGGCATCGAGTGATCTTCACGGGTCCGATAGCAAGGGTTGGCGGGGCCCGTGGGCATAATGAGCTTTCGAGCGAGGCGTTCCCAGGCGGGATCTACCTCACGCTGCTGGCGCTCATGCACATGATCTGGCCATCTTCAACATGCTGCCCGTCCTGCCCCTCGACGGGGGACACGTGCTCTTCGCATCATCGAGCGCGGTAAGAGCGTGTCGCTCCGTGTCTTCGAGCAGGTCTCGATGATCGGCCTCCTCATCTTGCATGGCCCTTTTCATCCTGGCCACCTCAAACGATATCAGGCGCATCTTGGGCAGCTAGCCGGGCGGGATGGCAAACCGGCGACAGGTGATGCTCAGGAACGTCGCCGTGGGAGGCGGCGCCCCGATCTCCATCCAGTCGATGACCAACACCCGCACAGGGCGAAGTCGAAGCCACCCTGGCCCAGATAGAGCCCTCGCCGCCAGCGCTGGCGATCTGGTGCAGGTGGCTGCGCGGTGCAACTCCACAGCGGGCGGGTGCCGGCCCTGGTGGAAGCTCCGCCAGGTCCGCTGGTCGCGTCCACTTCGACGGCGGCTGGGCGTAGCCGCAGCAGCGGCATGGCGAACCCCGGACGTCCAGGGCGAGGACGCGATCCGCGGTGGTAGAGCGGCCGGCGAAGGCGGGACGGGGTGGCGTCGCCAGCGGCCTGTTCCAGCGACGTGCCGAGGGAAGTGAAGTGCTTGCGGAGTGCGCGTCCGCTCGTGCGTACTGTTGGAGGAGTTGGGCTTCACCGCCGCCATCCCGCTTCGGCCAAGTCATCCTCGGCTCTGGTCACGATCGCCGCCAATGAGCAGCTGCCTACCACTGCATCTGGGCGTGACCGAGGCGGGCACGCGCTGGGCAGGCTCCCTCCGCAGCGCTGTCGCCCTCGGAGTGCTGCTCGAGGAGGGCATGGGGGACACCATCAGGGTGTCGCTGACAGGGGACCCGGCAGAAGAAGTGCGGCTGCCCTGGAGATCTTGCGTACCCTCGAAGCCGCGGGGAGCGCGTGTGATCTCGTGTCCGCCTCGGGGGAGAAGCCGAGGTCGAACCTGGAGGCGCTGGTTCTGGAGGTGGAACGCCGTCTGGAGGAATCAGGCCTGGATCTGGAAGTGGCCGTCATGGGGTGTATCGTTAGGGCCGGACGAAGCGAGGAAGGCCGATTTCGGCATCGCGGGCGGGGCGGGCGAGGGTGTGGTGTTCGCCGAGGGGCGCCCGGTAAGGAAGGTGCCCCAGGAACAACTGGTAGACGCCCTCTTCGAAGAGATCGCCCGCCGGTTGGGCCCCGGTGGGGGCGGTGACCGGTCGGCATCGCCGCGAGCGGCAGACTGCTAGACTGTCCATCGGGCGCCGCCGCGCGCCCTGTACCCGGCTTACCGTCTCTGTTCGAGGAGGACCCGATGCGGGCCACCGAGCTGTTCATGCCCACGCTCAAGGAAGATCCGGCCGACGCCGAGGCCATCAGCCACAAGCTGATGGTGCGAGGCGGTTTCGTCCGCCAGTTCGCGTCGGGCATATACATCATGCTGCCGCTGGGATGGCGGGTGATGCAGCGGATCTGCGCCATCATCCGGGAAGAGATGAACGCCATAGGGGCGAACGAACTGTCCATGCCCACCATACACCCGGCCGACGTATGGCAAGCAAGTGGCCGCTACGACGCCATCGGCGACGAGATGTTCCGGCTCAAGGACCGGGGTGGGCGGAACATGGTTCTGGCCATGACTCACGAGGAGGTCTTCGCCTGGCTTGCTTCCCGCGAGTTGCGATCCTACCGCGAGTTGCCGCGGATCTGGTACCAGTTCCAGCTCAAGTTCCGCGACGAGCCACGCCCCAAGGGCGGCGTGCTCCGGGTGCGCGAGTTCCTCATGAAGGACTCCTATTCGTTCGACATCGATGAGGCCGGGCTGGAAGTGAGCTATGCCAATCACATCGGAGCCTACGACCGCATCTTCAGCCGGTGCGGGGTGGAGTTCCTTCGGGTCGAGAGCGACAGCGGCTTCATGGGCGGAGCTCAGGCCCACGAATACATGGCGCCCTCGGCGGCCGGCGAGGACCGGGTGGCCGTATGTACAGTCTGTGGATACGCGGCCAATGTCGAATTGGCGCGCTCAGTGGCCGCTCAACCTTCCGTGACGGTCGGCACGGTGGCGCCTGGGGCCGGCGCGGCTGCCGGCCCGCGGGAAGTGTCGACGCCAGAGAAGAGGACCATCGCGGAGGTCTCGTCATTCCTGGGGATCGAGCCCTGGCAGCTGATCAAGGCGCTGGTCTATGTCTCGGACGGCAAACCCGTGGTAGCGCTTGTCCGGGGCGACCACGAACTGCACGAGAACAAGCTGGCTCGCCATCTCAAGGCGGCCGTCCGTCCGGCTCATCCGGAGGAAGTCCTCGAATACGCGGAGGTCGAGGTCGGTTTTGTCGGCCCTGTGGGCTTGGCGCGCCGAGGTCTGCGGATCGTCGCCGACGCGACGCTGGACCCTGCCGGTCCCGGCGGCCCGCGTGAGTATACGGCGGGCGCCAACAGGGCCGACACGCATTTGCAGGGGGTGGTCCCGGGGCGAGACTTCCAGGCCGAATACGCCGATCTGCGCGAGGCGGCCGCCGGCGATTCCTGCGCCGAGTGCGGAGCCCCGCTGACCATCGACCAGGTGATCGAAGTGGGGAACATCTTCAAGCTGGGGACCAAGTACTCGAAGCCCCTGGGTGCCACTGTGCTCGACGAGAGCGGCCAGGGGAGGCCCATCGTCATGGGGTCGTACGGCATCGGTCCGGCCCGCATAGCAGCGGCTGCGGTGGAGCAGAGCAGCGACGAGCGGGGCATCGTATGGCCCAAGGCCATCGCTCCGTTCGACGTCCATCTGGTGCAGGTGCAGCCAAAAGACGAGATGCAGACCGAGATTGCCGGACGTGTCTACCGCAGCCTGGCGGAGGCCGGCCTGGAGGTCCTCTGGGACGACCGCGAGGAACGGCCCGGCGTCAAGTTCGCCGACGCCGAGCTGATAGGGTGCCCGGTGCGGGTCACGGTGGGCAAGAAGGCCGTGTCGGGCATTGTGGAGGTGGAGCCCAGGGGCGACGGACCGCGAGAGGAAGTGTCTCTGGAATCGTGCGTGGACCAAGTCCGGCGGGTGTGGGAGGCGGCGCGCTAGGAGGGAACGCTACGGGTCGGCGCCACCGCGGCAGAGGGGCTGCTACTTCCCTGGCGTATAGCAGCTTCCGTTGCCGTGCCCAGCGCGACCATGCTATAATCGGGCGGCAAATCAAAGCCAAGTTGTTCTTGCGAAAGTGGGTGCGGATGGGCCCACTTTTGTTTTGAGTCGAGGCGGGCGTCGTGGTACTGACGGAGGAGTGGTTCCAGCAGGTCATCGGCCGTGAGGTCGACGATGTGGAGTTGGTGCTGCTGGAGGAGGCGGGCAATAGGAGGCACAAGGTCCTGCGCCTCTACATCGATCGTCCGGGCGGTGTGAACCACGAGCTGTGCGCCCGGGTGTCGGGCGCGGTGGGCCGGGCCTTGGACGAGGCGGATGCGTTCGAGGGGGCCTACACCCTCGAGGTGAGCTCTCCGGGTATCGAGCGGCCGTTGCGCAAGCGCAGCCACTTCGAGGCGCAGCTCGGCAAGACGGTCTATGTCAAGACCAAGCAGCCGGTGGAGGAAAGCAAAGTCTGGCAGGGAGTCCTGCTGGAAGTGACGGATGACTCGGTGGTCGTTCAGGAGGCGGGGCGAGAAGCGCGGATCCCGCTGACCGAGATCTCGAGTGCTCATTTGATGTACGACTTTCGGACAGGGGGAAGGGAATGAACAAGGAGACGATCGAAGCTCTTCGCCAGATCGAGAAAGAGAAGAGCATTCCCTTCGATACCCTTATCGAGGCACTGGAGGACGCTCTCCACTCGGCGTACCAGAAGACTCCCCACGCCGTGCCCTTCTCGGAGGTGAAGATCGACCGCGACAGCGGCCAGATCCATGTGTATGAGCTCATCTTCCCCGCCGGCCACGAACCCGCGGTAGAAGAGGAGGAGACGACCGAGATCGATACATCCATGGCCGAGCGGGTCGAGATCACTCCCGAGGACTTCGGGCGGATAGCCGCGCAGACGGCCAAGCAGGTCATCTACCAGCGCATCCGCGAGGCCGAGCAGGGCATCGTCTACAAAGAGTACTCGCGTCGTGTCGGCGAGATTGTCACCGGCATCGTGCAGCAGTCCGACAGCCGCTACACGTTGGTGGACCTGGGCAGGGTGGAAGCCCGCCTGCCCAAGAACGAGCAGGTGCCCACCGAGCGCTATGAGCACGGCATGCGGCTGAAGGCGGTCATCAAAGAGGTCTCGCAGAACCCCAAAGAGCCGCCCATCATTCTCTCGCGACGGAGCGAGGAGCTGGTGCGCCGCCTCTTCGAGCTCGAGGTGCCGGAGATCGCCGACGGCCTGGTTGAGATCGTGGGAGTGGCCCGCGAGCCCGGGTATCGGTCGAAGATCTCGGTTGTGTCCCACAGCGATGGGGTGGACCCGGTCGGTGCCTGTGTGGGCCCGCGGGGCTCGAGGGTGCGCATGGTGGTCTCCGAGTTGCGTGGCGAGAAGATCGACATCATCCCGTTTGATGAGGAGCCCGCGCGGTTCGTGGCCAAGTCGCTGTCCCCAGCCCGCGTGCGAGAAGTCATCCTCGACGACGAGCACTGCGAGGCCACCGTGGTCGTGCCCGACGATCAGCGTTCGCTCGCCATTGGCAAAGACGGCCAGAACGCCCGGCTTGCCAACCGCCTCACAGGCTGGAAGATCGATATCAAGTCCGAGACCGAGATGAGTGAGGACGACACGGTGTATCAGACAGCCGAACCGGAACAAAAGGTGGTCGATGGACGATGCCACTTCCTCACGGTGGGGGGCAAGCGTTGTCCTAACGCCGCCCTGCCAGGCAGTCTATACTGCGGGATACCGCAGCATCAGGCAAGTGGTGGCAGCTAGTCCGGAGCGGCAATGCATCGGCTGCGGCCGGCACGCGCCGCAGGGCGACTTCGTGCGGGTGTGCGTCGAGGAACGGCAGGACGGGGCAGAGCAGGCACCGGTGAAGGTGATCATTGCCGGGCGAGGACTGCGGGGCCGGGGAGCGTATCTATGCAGAAAGCAGGCCTGCCTGGACCGGGCTCTCCAGCGGAGGGCGTTCCAGCGGGCCTTCCGGGCTACGGTGGTGGTAGACGAGCAGCAGATCCGCCAGGCGGTGCGGACGGCTGAGATCATTGAGTGAGCTGGCGGATAGGATGGGTGACTAGTGGGGAAACGACGGGTCTACGAGATCGCTAGAGACAGAGGGATGACCAACCAGGAAGTGCTGGACTTTCTTCGCGCTTCAGGGCTGGATATCAAGAGCGTGTCCTCAACAGTCGAAGACGCGGATCTCGCTCGCGCGTTCGCACCCAAGATCAATCCCAACCGGGGCAAAGCGGCTGCGGCAGCCGCAGCGGCAGCGGCACAGGCTCCTGTAGAGACGAAGCCTGCGGCAGAGGCGAAGCCTGTGGGGGTCGGCCCGCTAACGGCAGAGACCCCCGACGAGGCTCCAAGCCCCGAAGCCGGAGCGCCGAGTCACGACGCCCCCGCGGCTGCGGCCGCGCCGGAGGCGGGCGTCAAGTCTGCGCCGGTCGGCGGTGCCGTTCCCGAGGGCGCCCAGCAGCCAGCAGCGGTCGCGGTGAAGCCGCCTGTCTCCAAGCCGGCCGCTTCGGCGACCCCTTCCTCGCCGCAAAGACCTGCCGCTCCCGCCGTGCGTTCGGCGGGCCGTCCCCAGACACAGCGCCCCGATGGGGCACGGCAGGACGGAGCGCACGCGGCTGGTCCTCAGCCTGAAGTACCTCGCGCGGCTGCTACGCCGCCGGAGGGGCCGCGACCGGTGCCGCGCAAGCCCCCGCTGCGTCCCCGAGGTCCACGGCCCCGTCTTGACGACATGCCGACAGTTGTCGGCGCCGGGGTGCCCATGAGAAAGGGTGCCACGCCGTCGGGCAACGTAGTGACCAAGGAGGAACTGGCCCGCATCCAAGCTGAGAAGCAAGCCAGGGCCGAGGCGGCACGCAAAGCTGCCGCCGCGGCGGCGGCGAAGCCGGCTCCCCAGACGGAGGCGCCGGCACGGGCACCCATGCCACCCCGGCCCGCGGCGCCGCCGCCTCAGGCGGGAGCGGGGGGAGGGGCCGGCCGGCCCCCACACAGGGCCCCAGGCCTGCCGCCCAAGGACGCGGGTGAGAGGCGTGACCGCTCGTTCCGCTCGCCCCCTGCCGCGCCCGACGCGTGGGTAGAGGCGACCGAGCCTGCTCAGCCGGCGGCGGCCGCCGCCGCGCGTCCCGCGGCAGCTTCGCGGGTCAGACGTGGCGACGACAAGCCGGCGCGTCGCCGAGTCATCATCGATTCGCAGGCAAGCCGGAAAGGCAGCAAGGGGGGTCCGCGCGATCGCCGCACCGGGCCGCTCGGTGAGGCAGATAAGGCGGCTGTCAAGAAGAAGGCCCCGCCCGGCACCGAGTCCCCGGTCAAGATCAAGAGCGGTGCCAGCGTCAAAGACGTGGGCGAAGCGCTCGAGATCGGTGCAGGCGAGCTCATCAAGACGCTGCTCAGACTGGGGGAGATGGTCACCATCACCCAGTCGCTCGCCGATGACGCAATCGTGATCCTGGCCGAGGAGTTCGAGCGGAAGGTCGAGATAGAGCACGCCGAAGAGGAGAAGGAGGGGCTCGAGCAGTTCGTCGACGACCCGGCCGACCTCACTTCGCGGGCTCCGGTGGTTACCATCATGGGTCATGTCGACCACGGCAAGACTTCGCTGCTGGACGCTATCCGCGAGACCGAGGTCGTGAAGTCCGAGGCCGGAGGCATCACCCAGCACATCGGGGCCTACCAGGTGACCCACAACGACAGGAAGGTCACCTTCCTGGACACGCCGGGTCACGAGGCCTTCACCGCCATGCGGGCCCGGGGCGCCAAGTCCACCGACATCGCGGTCATCGTGGTGGCTGCCAACGACGGGGTCATGCCCCAGACCTTGGAAGCCATCAGCCACGCCAAGGCCGCCGAAGTGCCCATGTTGGTCGCCATCAACAAGATGGACCTAGCCGACGCCAACCCCGACCTCGTGAAGAAGCAGCTCTCCGATCAAGGGCTAGTGCCCGAGGCGTGGGGCGGCGACACGGTGACGGTGGAGGTCTCGGCCAAGCAGAAGCTGAACCTGGACGAGTTGATGGATATGATCCTCTTGG
Organism: uncultured Actinomycetota bacterium; assembly: GCA_963843515.1. GTDB lineage: Bacteria > Actinomycetota > Thermoleophilia > RBG-16-64-13 > RBG-16-64-13 > CAIQPS01. Next base: position 160,020 of record CAWJKH010000003.1, on the reverse strand, counting down.
TCGCCGACGTCCAGGAGCTCAAGGCCAACGCCAAAGCTCCGGCCTCCGGGGTGGTCATCGAGGCCCAACTTGACGTGGGCAGGGGCCCAGTCGCCACCATCCTCGTCCAGAGGGGCACCCTGCGGGTGGGTGACGCCATCGTCAGCGGCGAGGCCTACGGCAAGGTGAAGGCCATGTTCGACTTCACCGGTGCGGCACTTGCCAAGGCGACGCCATCTGTGCCTGCTCAGGTCCTCGGCTTCAACACGTTGCCTGTGGCGGGCGACTTCGTCATGGTCGCAGACGACGAGCGCGAGGCCCGGCAGCGGTCGGAGCAGCGAACGGCCCGTCTGCGCCAGGAGCAGTTGGCCAAGAGCCGAGGCGGTGCGAGCAGCCTGGACGAGTTCTACCGCCGGCTGAAGGAAGGCCGGGTCAAGGAACTGCCGCTGGTCATCAAGGGCGATGTGGGCGGTTCGGTGGAGGCGCTCGAAGAGTCGCTGCGGAACATCTCCCATCCCGAGGTCAAGGTGGAGGTCGTCTTCGCCGGCGTCGGCGGCATCAACGAGTCCGACATCATGCTGGCGTCGGCTTCGAAGGCAGTGGTCATCGGCTTCAACGTCCGCCCGTCGGTTGCCGCTAAGGCCTTGGCCGAGCAGGAGGGCGTCGACGTTCGGACGTATCGAGTCATCTACAAGGCCATCGAGGACGTCGAAGCCGCGCTGGTGGGCCTGCTCGAGCCGGAGAAGGTGGAGGAAGAGCTAGGCACGGCCGAGATCCGTCAGGTCTTCCGAGCCTCCCGTATCGGCACCATCGCCGGCTGCTATGTGCTCACCGGCAAGATCGTCCGCTCCGCCAGGATCCGCCTGGTCCGCAACGGGAGCATCATCCACGAGGGGAGCATTGGCTCGCTCAAGCGGTTCGCGGAAGACGTACGCGAGGTCCAGCAGGGCTACGAATGTGGCCTGCACGTCGATGGCTACGACGACATCCACGAGGGCGACATCGTAGAGGCGTACGAGATCAAGGAAGTGGCCCGTACCCAATAGGAGCGAGAAGGGCTACGTCGGGATCCTCTCGGCCGAGCTTCACTTCCCGGAGAGCGGCTCCCTCAAGAGTAAGCGGACGCACCTGAGAAAGGTCCGAGACCAAGTGACCGGGCGGTTCGGGGCGACGTTCGCCGAGGTGGGTCACCAGGACCTGTGGCAGCGATCGCGGGTAGTGATAGCCGTAGCCGCGTCGGACCTGCGGGTGCTGGACGAGACCCTGGAGAAGGTCAAGGCGTATCTCGACTCCCAGGAATGGGTGCTGAGCTTCTGTAGCACCGAGGTGGTGGACGTAGATGCGTGACGTAGCGTCGTATCGCATGCGCAGGGTGAATGAGGCCATCAAAGAGATCATCGGGACGGCGTTAGCCCAGGATCTCAAAGACCCCCGCATCGGGTTCGTGACTCTTACCGGTGTCGAAACCGCCCCCGACCTGAGCCGCGCGAAGGTGTTCCTGTCGGTGTATGGGAAACAGGCGGAGAAGGATGCCACTCTGCAGGGCCTGCGCGCCGCCCGGCCGTACCTGCAGCGACTCATCAGCGATGAGCTCACGATCAAGCGCACGCCAACCCTGGAGTTCGTGTATGACTCCACGGTGGACCAGGGGATGCGGATAAATGCCATCTTGAAGAGCTCGATCTCCAATGAAGCCCCGCCCACAGAATGGGATCAAGGCGTGCGAAGCAAGGACGACACGACCGAGGAGCAACCCGGCGAGCCTGATGCCGGCGAAGGCGACGCCGCCTCTGGCGAAGGTGGCCGGATCGCCGGAGGGGCTGCCGACCCTAACACCGGTGCGGAAGATGAGGTTTGACGCTCCGGTGGCCGGACGACGAGTGACCGCGGCCGAGGTGGCCGATCGTCTGCGCCGGGAGAAGCATGTCCTGGTGGTGTCTCACGAGTCGCCGGATGGCGACGCTCTCGGGTCCCTGTCCGCCTTCGCGCTCACGTGCGAGCGCCTGGGCGTCCCCTACGTCGCCTACATACCTGGTGAATCCGCGTTCCCGGTGGAATACGAGTTCTTGCCCCGGCTGCGCGAGGTCGTTCGTGGCCCAATCCCCGTGGTCGGGCCGGAGACCACTGTCTACATGCTCGATTGCGCTTCTCTGGCCCGGGGCGGCTGTCAGCTCTTCGGCGAAGGCATCACTTTGGTGAGCATCGACCATCACCAGGACAACCCCTGCAGCGCCGACCTCAGCCTGTTGGATCCACAGGCCGCGTCGACAACCGCCATCCTATACGAGATCTGCCGAGCAGGACGCTTCCCCATCGACGTGCAGATCGCTGCTTCGCTCTACGTCGGGCTGGTGACCGACACCGGGCGCTTCCAGTTCGCCAACACGAACGCCCAGGCCCATCGGATGGCTGCCGACCTGCAGGAGGCTGGGGTGGACGTTGCCGCCATCTCCCGGCAGATCTACGAGAGCGTGCCGCTGCCGAAGCTCCGTCTGCTGGGCAGGGCGCTGGACCATCTGGAGATGAAGCAAGGGGGCGCGGTGGTGACCTCCTGGTTGCGGGAAGAGGATTTTGAGGCCGCAGGGGCCGGCGAAGGTCATGCCGAGGGCCTCATTGACACATTGCGCATGGCCCGTGGGACAACGGTCGCTGTGCTAACCCGGGAAAGGTTTGGCAAGGGCGGACTGGAGACGAAGGTCAGCCTCCGCTCCATGGACGGGAGGGTGGATGTGGCCGCCATCGCCGCGCTGAAAGGGGGCGGCGGCCACAAGCAGGCTGCCGGCTTCACCACGGAGGGCGGCGTGACCGAGGTCCTTGCGTGGATAGAGCTGCAACTCCAGACCCTTTTGTGACCCCGGCCCGTTCGGCCCCCGTGCCGGCCAGGGTCGTCCTGGTCGACAAGCCCGTGGGGCCCACCAGCTTCGACATGGTGAGGGTCGCCCGCCGCGGGACGCGCGGGCGCGTAGGCCACGCCGGGACGCTCGACCCCTTTGCCAGTGGCCTGCTCCTGGTGATGATAGGGGCCGCCACGCGTGTCTCCTCGCTGCTCATGGGTCTGCCGAAGGAGTATGACCTGCTGGTACAGTTCGGCGCCGTGTCGTCCACCGGGGACCCCACGGGGGAGATCGCCCCGTACGCGGCCGGGACCCCGGGCACCAGGGCCATGGAGATAAGAAAGGCTACTGCTCAGGAGGTGGTCGCAGCACTCGATCGCTTCAGAGGCCGGATCACGCAGCGGATCCCACTCACCTCCGCGGTGAAGGTCGACGGTGAGCCGCTATACAAGAAAGCCCACCGCGGGGAGAGCGCCGACACGCCCGAGCGTCAGGTCATGGTGTACGACCTCACCATGACGGATTTTGACGACGCCGCCCAGACCGCCAGGATCCTGGCGGTCACCGGCAGCGGTACTTATGTCCGGACTTTGGCCCTTGACATCGGGGAGGCTCTGGGCTGCGGAGGCTACGCCGCCGCGCTGCGCAGGACCCGGGTGGGCATGTTCTCGGTCGACGACGCGGTCGGGCCCGCCGACCTGGCTCCGTCGCTCTACGAGGCGGGAGGGCCGGGCGTTCTGGGGCTCGATGAGGCACTGGCGTTCATCCCCGGCCGAGAGTTGACAGACGCGGATGCTCGCCTGGCCGCCAACGGCAATGAGCTGCGTAGCCTTCCCGCCGGAAGGTTCCGTGTCCATGGTGGCGGACGGCTTCTCGGGATCTACCAGGGCGACGGACTGCGGGCTCGCCCTCTCGCGGTGTTTCCGGGGACGGCGTGACCGTGACGACTTGGCGCCGAATGCGGACCTACCACTCGCTGGCCGAGGTCCCGGACCCGCCGGCGGCAGGCCGTGTGGTAGCCATCGGTGTGTTCGACGGTGTTCACCGGGGTCACCAGGAGATCCTGCTGAGAGCCGTCGCGGCCGCGCATGCCGCCGGAGCGTCGGCCGCGGCGGTCACCTTCTATCCACACCCTGGTGCCATCCTCCACCGCAGATCCGCTCCGGCGATGCTCACACCGCTGCCGCGCAAAGAAGAGGTGCTTGCCGAGTTGGGGTTGGACGAGCTGGTGGTGGTCCCGTTCGACAAGGCATTCGCTTTGCTCAGTCCCGAGGCGTTCTGCAGCGCTGTTCTCTCCGACCATCTGGGGGCGCGGGCGGTCTTCGTGGGCGAGAACTTCCGCTTCGGGCACGGCGGTGTCGGAACCACGGCCGACCTCGGTACGTACGGGCGGTCGCACGGATTCGAGGTGGTCGCCGTCGCGCTGGCTCGCGAGGGCGGGGAGGTGATCTCCAGCACCCGCATCCGAGAGCTACTCAGGGGAGGGAGGGTGGCGGCTGCTGCCGGTCTCTTGGGCCGCCCGCATCGGATCGAGGGCTGCGTCATCAGCGGGGTCGGACGCGGGCGTGGGCTCGACGCCCCCACCGCCAATCTTGCCGCCACGCCGGGACTGGCGATCCCCAGGCTGGGGATCTACGTCACCAGGTCGACCATCGACGACGGAGGATCGTACCCATCCGTGACCAGCGTGGGGACGAACCCCACCTTCGAGAGCGACGGCAGGGTCCGTATCGAGACCCTGTTGCTCGATTTCTCCGGCGACCTATACGGGGCGCGCCTGGCCTTGGACTTCCTTAGCCGTCTCCGCCCCCAGCGGGTGTTTCCGGACGCGGATTCCCTGGCGGCGCAGATCAGGCGAGACGTCGCGGCGGCCCGCGCTTACTTCGAGGCAGAGTCGGGAAGCACAGCAGAGTCCTGCACGCGTTAGAAGGGAGGACGGGGATGCCCGGCCCGGAGACCTCTCGCCCGCCCGAGCGGAAAGCCGAGCCCGGCTATCGGACCGAGGCTGACAGCCTGGGGTTGGTCGAGGTGCCCGCAGACCGCTACTGGGGCGCGCAGACGCAGCGCGCTCTCGTCCACTTCGACATCGGGACCGAGATGATGCCCAAAGAGGTGGTCCACGCCCTTGCGCTGATCAAGGCCGCGGCGGCGCGGGCCAACGCGAGAGCAGGGTCACTCCCGGGCCCGCTGGCGGCGCTGATCGAGACCGCAGCCGTCGAGGTTGCGGAGGGAAGACTGGACGGCGAATTCCCTCTGACGGTCTGGATGAGCGGTAGTGGCACCCAGTGCAACATGAATGTCAACGAGGTGGTCGCCAACCGGGCGAACGAGCTTGCCGGGTCCCCACGGGGCGGCAATCAGCCCGTCCATTCGAACGACCATGTCAACCTCTCCCAATCCACCAACGACGCGTTTCCCTCAGCGGTCAACATCGCGGTTGCGAGAGGCTTGAGCGAGCGGCTGATTCCCGCGGTCGGGCTCCTGGGCGACGAACTGACGGCCAAGGCCGAGCGCTGGGACGGGATCGTCAAAGTGGGGCGCACCCACTTGCAGGACGCGGTGCCCATGACCCTGGGCCAGGAGTTCTCGGGCTATGTAGCCATGCTGGGTGATGACCTGAGCCGCGTGACCGCGGTGTTGCCTGGCCTGTGCGAGCTTCCCCTGGGGGGCACGGCCGTGGGGACGGGACTGGGTACGAGGAAAGGCTTTGCCGAGAACGCCGTAGCCGACCTGTCCGGTCGGACCGGGCTTCCACTCGAGGTGGCGCGGAACCGTTTCGCCGTTCAAGGCTCCCATGACGGCCTGGTGATGACGAGCGGCGCCCTGCGGACTCTGTCCTGTTCCCTGTACAAGATCGCCTCCGACATCAAGCTGCTTGCCAGCGGTCCCCGCGCCGGCCTGGCCGAGCTACGGGTACCTCCCAACGAGCCGGGCTCGTCGTTCATGCCGGGCAAGATCAACCCCACTCAATGTGAAGCCCTGGCAATGGTCGCGGTGCAGGTCATGGGGAACGATGTGGCTGTTGGCATAGCCGGGGCTGGTGGTCAGCTGGAGATGAACGCTTTCAAGCCGCTTCTGGCCTTCTCCGTGCTGCAGTCGGTAGGCCTGCTGGCCGACGCCTGTCGCAGCTTCGCGCGGCACCTGGTAGCCGGGCTAGAGCCCGACGGCGAGCGGATGCGACGGCATGCGGAGGACTCGCTGATGCTGGCCACGGCCCTGGCACCGGTGCTGGGGTACGACCGCGCCGCCGAGGTCGCCCTGCACGCCTACCGGACGGGTGGCAGCCTCAAGGACGCCGCCGTTTCACTGGGCCACCTCACGCCGGACGAGTTCGACCGGCTGGTCGACCCGGCGGCGATGATCGGCCCCGAGGAGTAAGGCCGCCGTAGTCACTCTTGCCCGGCGATATGCCGGCTGGAAACGGCATGATAGTCTGAGAAGCAGGAGCAGGCCGGACAGGGGCCGCGCTCTCCTCTTAGGGCTGCATGGGTGACTCGCTGGGCTTCGGATACAGGAGGGGCTTGTGGTGGCTGCACGGAAACGGCGCACGATTCTTTCCGCTTGTGCGCGGACGGCATTGGGGCGGTGTCGCGGGCTCGTGCTGATGTTCGCATTCGTGGTCCTTCTTCTCGGTGTCCTCATCCCTGCCAGCGTAGTCTTGGCTGACGATCCTCCGGCTGCTCCGGCCGACGACTCCGCGTCGGCGGAGGCCTTCACCCCGACTACAACCCCCGCCGACTCCGCAGCGACAGACCCTGCCACCCTCCCCGCCTCGGCCGACCCCGTCAGCGACCCCACCTCGGCCGTTTTCGCAGTCGACACGGTGCTCGCCCGGCACGAGCAGAGCGACTCCCGGCTGTCGTATTCGGGGACCTGGTCCGCCTTCGCCAGGGTGGAAGCATCATCGGGCAGCTACGGGCGCTCCAGTATCGGCGGGGCCTCGGTCACAATCGTTTTCGATGGCGAGCAACTGGATTGGATCGCCATGAAGGGCACCACCACCGGGATAGCCGATGTCTACCTCGATGGGGCCAAGGTGGATACCGTCAATCTGGCCAGCGACGTGGCCATCTATCAGCAACGGGTGTGGTCCTCGGGGATACTTCCCAGTGGGATGCACACGGTGAGGATCGTCCGCAACTCGAGCAGTGCGTCGGGCAAGTACCTCACCATCGACGCGGTCGAGGTGGCCGGCACGTTGCTCGCCACTCGGCGGGTGCAACAGAACGACTCCCGGCTGGCTTACAGAGGCGCTTGGACGGACCGCTCGGCCTCGTCGTACAACGGTGGTAGCGACAGGCTCGCCAACTCCACGGGTGCGTCGGTGACGATCAGCTTCACCGGGACGTATCTCGCTTGGCTGGGCAAGAAGGGGACGAACTACGGCATCGCCAAGGTCACCGTGGACGGGACCGACACGTTCACCGCCGACCTGTACAGCTCCGCGGCTATGTATCAGACCAAGCTGTGGGATTCGGGGAAGCTCCCCAACGCTCCCCACACCATCATCATCGAGTGGACGGGCACCCAGAACGCGGCGTCGACCGGCACCTACATGAGCGTGGACGCATTCGACGTCGTGGGTACGGTCAACCAAGCGTTCGTCTGGAACCGCTACGAGCAGAGTGACTCCCGTCTCCTCTTCTTTGGGACCTGGTCGACCACCTCCGCCGCGGAGGCTTCGGGCGGCAGCTACAGGAGAGCCAACACCAGCTCGGCCATGGTCACGGTCACTTTCACCGGCAGGCAACTGGATTGGGTGGCGACCGTCGGTCCTGAGATGGGCAAAGCCGATGTATCCATCGACGGCGGCCAGGCTCAGACCGTCGACCTCTATCGCCCGGCTGTCGGCTTCCAGGAGAAGGTCTGGTCCACGGGAGCCCTATCGGTGGGCACGCATCGGGTCGAGATCCTGTGGCAGGAGGGGAACGCCTCCGGTGCCTTCATCTCGGTCGACGCCTTCGACGTCCTCGGCGCGCTTCCCGGCGCGCCGACCCTGACCTCCGTGGAGATCAAGTGGGTGGAGCAGCGGCTCGCCGATCTCTCGTACCGCCCGGGTGCCATCGACGGGGTCATCGATTCGAAGACCCGCATGGCAGTGATCGCCTTCCAGAAGTGGGAGGGGCTCAGCCGCGATGGAAACATCAACTCGGCCGTATGGTCCCGGCTGCAGACCGCCGGCCGGCCCAAGCCAACCAGGAGCGGGGCCAGCAACCCGTGGATAGAGGTGAACAAGACCAAGCAGGTGCTCCTGTACTGCAAGAACGGGGCGGTGGTCTGGACCCTAGCGGTCTCCACGGGCAGTGCGAGCGTGGGCATCGCTACCCCGTCGGGCACCTTCAAGGTGACCAGAAAGACGCTGGAGACCAACCCGCGCTATATGCCTCTCTACATCTCCACGACTTTGCTGGCCATCCACGGGTATCCAAGCGTGCCGACATATCCCGCCAGTCATGGGTGCGTTCGGACCCCGCTGTGGAGCCAGGACGAGCTCTTCCCGCTCATCTCTGTCGGGACATACGTCTATATCTACTAGTCAGGGGCCGCAGCGGTCTGCCGGTGACCCTTCCGGGTCCCGATCGGCTTGTGGGTGAGCTCACCGGACCAGGTTCGGTCGTGCGTCGCTGTGGTACCCTACATCACCGCATCGGAGGACGTATACTCCGGGCGAGGCGGGCGGCGGCCGTTCCGGACGACCCGTCTGCATTGAAACCTGCTTCTCGGCTCGGACCGCAGAGTCCCTGCTGGGGGCAAGGAGCCCAAGGAGGCCATGCATGCTGAGTAAGGACCGCAAGACCGAGATCATCGACCGGTTTAAGAAGCACGATGTCGATACCGGCTCACCCGAGGTGCAGATAGGCATCCTCACCGAGCGGATCAATGTCCTCACCGAACACCTCAAGATCCATTCCAAAGATCACCACTCGCGTCGCGGCCTGCTCAAGATGGTCGGCCACCGGCGCCGCCTGCTCGGGTATCTGCAGAAGCAGGACGTCGAGCGCTACCGGACCGTGGTCAAGGACTTGGGTCTGCGCAGGTAGTACGGCCAGACAGATAGTCGGAAAGAAGCGGCAGCGAAGAGAGAATCGGTAGGAACGGGGGCTACGGAAGGCCCCAGACGGGAGTGGACAAGTGGCAAGTGGAGTAAGCACGACTCAGGTAACGGTAGGCGACAGGGAGATCACGTTCGAGACGGGCAGGCTGGCCAAACAGGCCAGCGGCGCCGTGCTGGTACGCTCGGGCGACACCATGGTGTTGGTCACGGCAGTAGTGGCCGCCACCGAACGGAACGTAGACTTCTTCCCCCTGACAGTGGACGTCGAAGCGGGGATGTACGCCGCGGGCAAGATCCCCGGCGGCTTTATCAAGAAGGAAGGCAGGCCGAGCGACCAGGCCATCCTGAACGCCCGCCTCATAGACCGGCCCATTCGGCCTCTCTGGCCCAAGGGCTTCAACCGTGAGACCCACATCGTGGCCACGGTCCTTTCTGTGGACAAGAAGAACCCATACGACGTACTGGCCCTCACCGGCGCGTCCGCGGCCCTCAGCCTCTCCGAGGCGCCTTTCAGGGGTCCGGTGGCCGCTGTGCGTGTGGCGAAGGTCGAGGGGGAGTGGATCGTCAACCCCACCTATGAGGAGATCGATCTGAGCCCGGTGAACCTTGTGGTGGCCGGGACTAAGGACGCCATCGGCATGGTGGAGGCCGGCTGCGAGGAGGTCGACGAAGCCGACATCATCGCCGGGCTCGAGGTGGCGCATGATGCCATCAAGAAACAGTGCGAGACCATCTCCGCCTGGGCTGCCGAGGTGGGCGTGCCCAAGATGGAGTTCGCGGAGAGAGTGCCCGACCGGGCCCTCATGGACAAGATCAAGGCCCGCGCCGGCGAGCAGATCGAAAACGCCTGCTACGTGCTCGACAAGCACGGCCGCGCCGACGCCCTCGGCGCCCTCAAGCAGGAACTTGCGGCCACCTGGGCTCCCGAAGGAGCCAGTGAGGAAGTGATCGCCGAAGTCGCGCAGCTCGCCAAAGCTTTCGACGCCGTGGAGAAGGAAATAGTGCGCCGCTCCATCGCCGTCGACAAGAAGCGGCCCGACCATCGCGACGTGGACGAGATCCGGTCCATCAACTGCGAAGTGAGAGTGGCGCCCCGCACTCACGGCTCCGGTCTTTTCACCCGGGGTCAGACCCAGGTCCTCACCCTGCTCACCCTTGGCGCCGCCCGGGACGAGCAGCGCGTCGACGGTCTCGACCTCGAAGAATCCAAGCGCTTCATGCACCACTACAAGTTCCCGCCGTTCAGTGTGGGCGAGACCGGCTTCATGCGTGGCCCCGGCCGCCGAGAGATCGGCCACGGCGCCCTGGCCGAGCGGGCTCTGGCCCCCCTCGTGCCCGACGAGGAGCAGTTCCCCTACACCATCCGCTTGGTCTCGGAGACCCTGGAATCCAACGGCTCCAGCTCCATGGCCAGTGTATGCGCCTCCACGCTCGCATTGATGGACGCCGGCGTGCCCATCGCCCGCCCGGTGGCCGGTATCGCAATCGGCCTCATCAAAGAGGGCGACGATTATGTGGTGCTCACCGACATCGCGGGGGTGGAAGACCACCTGGGCGATATGGACTTCAAAGTGGCCGGCACCGATAGGGGCATCACAGCCCTCCAGATGGACATCAAGATCTCGGGCGTGACGTTCGACATCATGCGAGATGCCCTGGCCCGGGCCCGCAAGGCCCGGCTCTTCATCCTCGACCGCATCGCTGATGCCATCAGCGCTCCGCGGCCGGAGTTGTCGGAATTCGCGCCGCGCATCGCCACCATCCGTATCGACCCCGAGAAGATCGGCATGGTCATCGGCAAGGGCGGCGAGACCATCCGCGGCATGGAAGCCGAGTTCGAGTGCACCATCGACGTGGCCGAGGACGGTCTGATCAAGGTGTTCGCCACCGACGGCAAGCTGGGCGATGGCTGTATCGAGCGCATCGGCCTGCTCACGCGGGAGACCCAGGCCGGCGACATCGTCGAAGGCCGGGTAGCCTCCACCACCTCGTTCGGTGCCTTCGTGACTCTCAAGCCGGGCACCGACGGGCTTGTCCACATCTCGCGGCTGGCCGACCACCGGGTGGCTACCGTCGAGGACGTGGTCAACCGGGGCGACCTGGTGCGGGTGGAAGTGCTCGACGTGCAGATGCAGGGCGGCAAGGAGAAGATCAGTCTCAAGCTGCTGGAGAATCTGTCCACGAAGGAAGGTTAGTGTCGGCTGACGAGTACCGGCTGGAACGTCTCCCGAACGGCCAGCGGCTGGTAACCGAGAAGCTCGACCACCTCAGGTCGGTGTGTCTGGGCTTCTGGATCCCGGCCGGCTCTCGGGACGAGTCTGGCCCGCTCGAAGGCGCCACCCATTTCCTCGAACATCTCCTCTTCAAGGGGTCGTCGAGGTACACGGCGGAAGAGATCGCTCAGGTCTTCGACACCCTTGGGGGGGAACTGAACGCCAGCACCTCCCGCGAGTATGTGGTGGTGTACGGCCGGTTCCTGGACGACCAGCTGGCCGTGGCGATGGACGTCATGGCCGATATGCTGCTCACCCCGACCTTCACTGACCTGGACCGCGAGCGCGAGGTCATCCTGGAGGAGATCGCCATGGTGGAGGACTCTCCCCAGGACCTCATCCACGATGTCCTCGCCGAGGTGGTGCTCGACGGCCATCCACTGGCACACCCCATCCTGGGCACGCGCGAGAGCATAGCCGCCGCCTCTGAACAGGAGATCCGGGGCTATCACGGCGAGCGCTTCCAGTTCAGTGACATGGTCGTGGCCGCCGCGGGAAACGTCTCGCACGACACGGTACGCGAGCTGTTGCTCGAGCGACAACTCGTCTCCGAGGCTGCCGATCCCACACGGGCGCCGGCCCAGCCCCTGGTGCGGCCGCGCCGTCACTTCGTGGAGAAGGAGACCGAGCAGATGCACGTGTGCCTGGGTGGCGTGGGGCTCGCCCGCGCCGACGAGCGCCGTTTCCAGCTCTCCGTGCTCGACAGCCTGTTCGGTGGGTCCCTCAGCTCCAGACTCTTCCAGGAGATCAGGGAGAAGCGGGGTCTGGTCTACAGCGTCTACTCGTTCTCCAGCCTCTATCAGGAGACCGGGCTCACCGGGCTGTACTTCGGCTGCCGACCCGAACGGTTGGAAGCGGTGATGGAGACGGTGGGCAGGGAACTGCGGCGTCTGGTGAGCGAGCCCGTGCCCGCTGAGGAACTGCAACGGGCCAAGGAGCACCTGAAAGGGCGGGTGATCCTGGGCCTGGAGAGCACGTCCAGCCGCATGACCCGTCTGGGCAAGGGCGTGCTCACCAATACAGAGATACTCTCCCTCGACGAGCTGGCCGAGCGGATTGAGGCGGTGACCCCCGAGCAGGTGCTGGAATTGGCGTCCGAGGTCTACCGGCCAGGGCAGTTGTCGGTGGTGGGCATCGGGGCGGACCAGTCGCAGTTCGAAGGTGTGGTACCCGAGGACTGCCTGGCGGGGTCGGCCTGAGCGGGCGCCCGCGGGGGGCAGGGAGCTCGAGGAGCGGAGCCATGAACGAGGACGGGAAGATCAGGGTCGCGGTGTGTGGCGCGTTGGGGCGCATGGGCCGCGCCACTTGCGAGGCCGTGAGCGCCGACCCAGAGACCGGACTGGTGGCCGCCGTGGACACGAGCTTCGTTGACGGGGCCGGGCCGCTTCTGGGGTTTGGCAGAGATTTCGTCGATCTGGAAGAGGCGCTGCGGCAGGTGGAAGTCGACGTAGTGGTCGACTTCACCGTGCCTGCCTCGGTTCGCCGGAACATCCTGACCTGTCTCGAGCGCCGGGTGCCGGTGGTGGTGGGAACGACCGGACTGAGCGCCGCCCACCTTGCCGAGATCGACAAGGCCACGGAGCGGCAGGATACGCCGGTCCTGGTGGCCCCCAACTTCGCTATGGGCGCGGTGCTCATGATGGAGTTCGCCAGGCAGGCGGCCCGGCATTTCCAGGCGTGCGAGATCGTCGAGCTGCATCACGACAAGAAGCTCGACGCTCCCTCTGGCACGTCGCGGCTCACGCGGCTGCGCGTGGAGGAGACCTGGGATGAGGGCGGCCTGCAGAGAGAGGTCCCCATCCACAGCGTCCGCCTGCCGGGCCTGGTGGCTCACCAGGAAGTCATCTTCGGCGGAGTGGGCGAGACTCTCACCATCAGACACGACTCGTTGTCCCGGGAATCGTTCATGCCGGGGGTGCTTCTGGCCGTCAAACGCGTGCGTTCTCTGCAAGGACTAGTCGTCGGTCTGGAGAACATTCTCTAGAGCAGCGGCGGACCATCGGAGGACCGTCGCGGCGCTTCGGACAACGCCTGACGCCGTCCCGGAGTGACAACACAGGTCTTTCGCACGCGGAGGTGCCTACCAGAACTCGTGACTGAACACGCTCTCAAAGTGATACCGCTCGGCGGGCTGGGGGCCATCGGCAAGAACATGATGGTCCTGGAATACGGCGAAGCCCTTCTCATCGTCGATGCGGGTCTCATGTTCCCGGATGACGAGATGCTGGGGATCGACTTGGTGCTGCCCGACTTCTCCTACGTGGTGGAGAACAAGGAGCGAGTGCTGGGAGTAGTCCTCACCCACGGGCATGAGGACCATGTCGGGGCGCTGCCGTACCTCCTGAAGGCAATGGACGCTCCGGTCTACGGTACCCGCCTGACCCTGGGCTTGGTCAACGCCAAGCTGGGCGAGCACGGGCTGCAGGGCAAGGTGTCTCTCAATGAGGTTTCGAGCGCGAAGCCGCTTACGCTGGGGCCCTTCACGCTCGAGTTCCTTGAGGTGAGCCACAGCATCCCCGACGGTGTTGGGCTGGGCATCCACACACCGGTGGGTACCATAGTCCACACCGGCGACTTCAAGCTCGACCAGACCCCCATCGACTTCCGGCCTACGGCCATGCAGCGTTTCGCCGAACTGGGGAGCAAGGGGGTCCTGCTTCTGCTATCCGACAGCACCAACGCCGACAGCCCGGGCTTCACAAAGCCGGAGCGGAGCGTGGGGGTGGCGCTGGAGAGCATCTTTGCGTTGGCGCCGGGCAGGGTGATCGTGGCGTCGTTCGCCAGCCACATTCACCGCATCCAGCAGGTGATGGACACGGCCGCCTCCCACGGGCGATCGCTGGCAGTCATTGGACGCAGCATGGTCAAGAACGTGAACATCGCGGCCAATCTCGGCTACCTTAACGTTCCCGACGGCCTGCTGATCAAGCCCCACGACGTAGCCCTACTCCCGGCCGACCGGGTGACCATCCTGTCCACGGGCAGCCAGGGCGAGCCGTTGTCGGCCCTGGCTCGGATGGCCTCGCGCGACCACCCCTTGGTGGAGATCGTCAAAGGCGACACAGTGGTCATCTCCGCCCGGCCCGTGCCGGGCAACGAGACCAGCGTCTACCGCACCATCGACCGTCTCTTCGCAGCAGGGGCGCGGGTGATCTACGAGTCGTCGGCCGGAGTGCATGTATCGGGTCACGCCGCCTCCGAAGAGCTCAAGGTGATGCTTAACCTGGTCCGACCCAAGTACTTCATGCCGGTGCACGGCGAGCATCGCCACATGCACTTCCACGCCGAACTGGCGAGATCCACCGGTGTGCCTGGAGAAAACGTGTTCATGCTGGAGAACGGCGACGTCCTGGAGTTGGGTGCCGAGGGAGCCGGCATCACCGGCAAGGTGCGGGCGGGTATGACCTTGGTGGATGGGTTCGCCATGGGCGACTTCCGTGACCTGGTGTTGCGCGATCGGCAGCACCTGGCGACCGACGGTCTGGTGATCATCGTGGTGGCGCGTAGTGCCCAGGACGGACAGATCGTCGGGGAGCCCGAAGTGGTGTTCAGGGGCTTTGCCCATGCAGGAGACCTGGGTGAGCTTACTGAGAAGGCCAAGAAACGGGTCGTGGAGGCTCTGGGCGGGGAAGAGATGACGCAGGCTTCGGACATCACCGTGGTCAAGACTAGGGTCCACGACGTGCTCCAGAAGTTCCTGCGAAAGGAAGTGGGCCGTAGGCCGATGGTGCTTCCCGTGGTGCTCGAGGTCTAGGCTAAGGGGGAGCCATGGCAGGAACGCGGACCGGTAATCAGCAGACAGCACGGACCGCCGTCAAAGGCGGCGCCAGGCCGGCATCCACACCGAGGATGGCGGCGAGCCGGACAGGGTCCGGGCAGGCCACTCCCGCCGGGGCGCGCAAAGGTGCGGGCAAGCGCGCCAGCGGGAATGCTCCCAAACGGGCGGTAGCACCCGGACACCGGAAAGAGATAGCCGCACTGATGATGCTGGCGGTGGCGGTGTTCGTGTTCGTCATCCTATTGGCCGCCGGAGCCGGGGGAGTATTGGGGCGAGGTTCGGCGGCGGGGCTCGGCTTCGCTTTCGGCCACCTGGCCCTGGTGGTTCCCATAGCACTGCTTGCCATGGCGCTGATCACGGTGTTCGAGGTAACCCTCAAGCGCTCCTACTGGTTCGTGGGTGCCTTGATCTTTCTGTGCGGGCTGTTCCTCCTGGTGGCGGCCGGGGTTCCCCCGTTTGGCGGACACGGCGCGGACTACTTCGTACGCGCGGAGTTCGAAGCCCGGGCCGGCGGCCTGGGTGAAGCCGTGTATGCGGTACTGCATGGCCTCGCGGGGACGGTGGGAGTAGCCATTATCGGCTGGGCAGCCGTAATAGCCGGGTTCAGCCTGGCGACCGGCATGACCGTGGGAAGGCTGGCCACCGGGACCAAGAAGGCCGCAGGGGCGGTGCGGGAGACTGCCGAGCGGAGCCTGACAGTGGTGAAAGACCGGCCCGGTGAAGAAGTGGCCCTCGATACCGCCGGGTATTTCCCCGGGGCGGGGACGACTGCCGGCCGGCGTGGTGCTCCCTGGCCGGCGCCGATGGCCGCACCGCGACTAGGCCCGGTCGACTTGGTCGGAGACGGCCTCAGTTCCGAGCCGACCGCTCCCGACCTGCGGGGGACGAACCCGTTCGGCCAGGAGTTCGACGAGCTGGTCCGACGGCCGTCCTGCCGAGCGCAGCCCTCTGGCACCGGCCGCGGCCTACGGCGCGGCCGCGGGGGTGTTGGATGGGGCCCGGGCGTTCGCCGACCTATTCCCTCATCCGGGCGGCGCGACAGGTGCCGGCGTGCCGGCCGTCGCGCTTGGTGCCGCGGCAGCCTCCGGCGCGGCGTCCATTCCCGTCGATATGCGGGAGGCCGCGGGAACCGCCCTGAGCGGGGCGCGGCCGGCCGGCGACTCCGCGGCCGGGGCGGGGTTGGCGGGCGAGGACGAAGTGGATCTTCACGACCCCGGTCAAGAGACTCTTCCGGGTCTGGGGCGGACTCCTCGGCAGACCGCCTTGCCCGTGGACGTTCCGAACTATCTGCTGCCCGACTCGGAACTCCTGAAGAAGAGTACGCCTCTGGCCCCGAGCCGCGCTAACGAGAGAGACACGGCGGCCGTCGTGCTCGAGGCGCTCGGCCAGTTCAACGTCGAGGCACGCGTGGTGGGCATGGTCGTCGGGCCGCGCGTGACCCGGTACGAGCTGCAACTGGCTCCGGGCACCAAGGTGGCGAAGGTGTCGGCGCTCAAGGACGACCTCGCTTACGCACTGGCCACCACCGAGATACGGATCCTCGCGCCCATCCCGGGCAAGACGGCGGTCGGGGTGGAGGTGCCCAACCAGCGTCCTGACTTCGTCACCCTGGGAGATATCTTCCACGAGTTTCCGAGGCCTGCTGGCCCACTCATGGTTTGGCTCGGCAAGGATATCTCCGGGAAACCCGTATACGCGGACCTCATGAAGCTGCCGCATCTTCTCATCGCCGGCACCACCGGTTCGGGCAAGAGCGGCTGCGTCAACTGCATCGTCTCGTCGGTACTGCTCCGCAGCACCCCGGAACAAGTGCGGATGATCATGATCGACCCCAAGAAGGTGGAACTGTCCCACTACGACCGTATCCCGCACCTGCTGGTGCCGGTGGTGACCAACATGAAGGACGCTGCCGGAGTGCTGCACAACGTGGCCAAAGAGATGGAAGACCGCTACGAACTCATGGAGTTGGAGCACTCCCGGAGCCTGGGGGACATGAACAAAGCCCGCGCGCGCCGGGGGGAGCGTCCCCTGCCCTACATCCTGGTCGTCATCGACGAACTGGCCGATCTCATGATGGTGTCGCCGCAGGAGGTGGAAGAATACGTCATCCGCCTGGCTCAGAAATCCCGCGCTGTAGGCATCCACCTGGTGGTGGCCACCCAGCGGCCCTCGGCCGACGTGATCACGGGGATGATCAAAGCGAACATCCCTTCGCGCATCGCCTTCGCCGTTTCCAGCCAGATCGATTCGCGAGTGATCCTCGACGTCAACGGGGCCGAGACCTTGCTGGGCCGGGGCGACATGCTGTTCAAGCCGCTGGGCTCGAGCCACATGGAGCGGGTGCAGGGCGCCTACATCACCGAGGAGGAGATCGCCCTTCTGGTGAACCACTGGCGGCGCCAGGCCGAGCCGGAGTTCCGGGAGGAATTGTTGCGGCGGCCTCCCGATCCAAAGGAGCTCAAGAAGGCCGAGGACGACCTATTCGACCCCGATTCCGATGAACTGCTCGGCGACGCGGCTCAGCTGGTCATGGAGACAGGTAGCGCCTCGGTGTCGATGCTCCAGCGTCGTCTGCGGGTAGGCTACACTCGGGCCGGACGTCTCATCGACATGCTGGAGCGGCGCGGGGTCGTGGGGCCATGGGAAGGAAGCAAGCCCCGGCAGATCCTCATCGACTCCGATGAGGCCGAGCACGTGCTGGCCGCGCTTCGCGCGGAAGAGGGTGGCGGAAGCATAGGAGACGAGACCGTAGGTGACTGACCTGCAGGTTCCCTCCATCACTGCGGCTGTCGCGATGGAGGGCGGGTTTGTGGTGGTGGACGTCCGCTCCTCCTGCGAGTTCGCCGATGGCCACATGCCGGAGGCCGTGAACCTCCCCTTGCTGAGCGACGCCCAGCGAGCCGCGGTGGGTCTGACCTACAGGGAGCATGGCGCGGCAGAGGCCCGGCTGGTGGCCATGCAGCTGGCCAGTCCGGCGCTGCCCGACTACCTTGGTGATCTCGTCCGTCTGGCTCGGTCCGGGCCGAAGGGACGCCGTCTGGCCATCATGTGCTGGCGAGGCGGCGAGCGGAGCCGGAACGTCGCGCTTCTGCTTGCCCTCGTGGGCGTCCACGCGGTCACCGTGGAGGGGGGCTATCGCGCATATCGCAGGCTGATCGTGAACGCCCTTGGGGAGTGGCAGTCACCGGTTCCCGTGGTGACTCTCTACGGGCACACGGGGGCGGGGAAGAGCGCGCTCATGCGGGCGCTGACGGCGGGGGCGTGGCGCGGCGGAAGGTCCGCGGGCCCCGGTCCCCGGCCCTGGGCAGTCGACCTGGAGGAGCTTGCTCTACACCGTGGGTCTCTGCTAGGGGGACTCAACCAGCCCGGCGAACGGCGGCAGAAGGATTTCGAGGCTCGGTTGTGGGAGCGTCTCAGTCATCCCGAGGGGGACTACCTGGTCCTGGAGGGAGAGGGAGGCAAGATCGGGCACATCTTCCTCTCCAGGAGCGTAGCCGAGGCGATCCGTACCGGCGCCCCCGTGCTGGTCACCGCTTCTCTCGAGAGCCGGGCACGACGGATCGTCCGAGAATACGCGCCGGCCGGGTGGGACGAGAGCGAGCGTGAGTCCTTTCTGCGGGGACTGCAGCTTATCTCCACCCGACTGCCGCGCGAAAGAGTGGTCTCCTTGGAAACGGCTTTTGCGGATGGTAGATTTACCGACGTCGTCGGGGGGCTGCTCGCCGACTACTACGACCCGCTCTATCAGCGGTCGAGTGTGGTGGGCAGGCAGTTCGTCCTCGAACTCGAGACGACCTCCGACCCGGTCAACGACGCGCGCCGTTTCGCCGCCGGCATGGCGCGCCTGATGCGAGAGGCGTAACCGACCATCCGTGCCTGACATCGGCAACATTCTTCGTGAGGCCCGCATCCGCAAGGGGCTCAGTCTCACCGACGTCGAGACCATCACCAAGATCCGCTCCAAGTATCTCGAGGCGCTCGAGGAGGACGACTTCGAGGTGCTTCCGGGGCCCACGGTGGTCAAAGGGTTCCTTCGCTCGTACGCAGTGTTCTTGAAGCTGGATCCTGACCCATTGCTGGCGGAGTACCGGAGCCAGTACGAGTACCACAAGGAGGACATCGGCGCGCTGCGGACCGATTTGGCCCAACAGCGCCGCACACCCACCAGCGCCGAGCGCAAGAAGAAGAGAACCAGGCGTACTCAGAGAGGCTATGTGGCAGCCGGTCTCATAGCGGTGGCCGCGGTCATCCTGCTCTTCTGGCTCGGCTCGGGACGGGGGCAGCCCGCCGCCACGCTGGACGCGAGTAACCTCCCCTCGACAACGTCCACATCGGCTGCCGAGTCGGTGGCCATCCCGGTCGAGAGCACCAGCACCTCCACCACCGACGCCCAGACTACCTCGACCACGACAGCTGGGGTGCCGACTACTACAGGGCAGGATGTGAAGATGGTCATCTCCGTGAGCCAGGGGAGTTGCTGGCTGGTGGTCCGCGAGGACACCGAGGGCGGGGCTGAGCTCTACGCCGGGACTCTATCGGCCGGCGGTCAGCAGACGTTCGAGAGCGCCAGACGATACTGGGTCAGGGCCGGCATCCCTGAGGCGGTGTCGATCTCGGTGAACGGTACTCCGTACAGTCTCAGCGGTGAGACCGGGGACTTTCTCGTCACCGAGACCGGCGTCGAGCGCATCGAGCAGCAGCTAGCCGGCTAGCATGGCTTCGCGCCCGGCCGGTCGACCGCGCGTCCTTCTCCACACTCTCGGATGCCCAAAGAACGAGGCGGACAGCCGCTCCATTAGGCGCGCCCTCGTCACGGCGGGAGTCGCCGTTGTCGATGACCCGGAGCAGGCCACCCACATCCTTCTCAACACCTGTGGCTTCATCCGGGAGGCCAAGGAGGAGTCGATCGCCGTCATCCTCGACACCGCGTCTGCGTATCCGGACAAGCGGATCCTGGTGATGGGCTGCCTGGTCGAGCGGTACCGGGAAGAGTTGGCCCGCGAGATCCCGGAGGTGACGGCCTGGTTCGGCCTGGCAGCCGGGCCCGATGAGACCGAGCTCGTGCGCGCGTTGGGGGGCGTGCCCGTCCGCTGGGCCGAGCCCGGGGAAGACGGGCCTGGGACGGGTACAGGAGGGCTCCATAAGGCTTCCTTCGCATACGTCAAGATCTCCGATGGATGCGACGAGATGTGCACCTTCTGCGCTATCCCGGGGATCAAGGGGCCATACCACGCCGCCACACCGGCAGAGATTCTTCGTGAAGCCGATGCCTGTTTAGCCGAAGGGGCGAAGGAGCTGGTCCTCGTTGGCCAGGACACGGCCCGCTGGCAGAGCGGTGGCCTCGATCTGGCTGGTCTTTCCGGTCTACTGGCTCGCGACCCCCAGCTGGCCTGGCTGCGCGTCATGTATCTTCAGCCCGAACACCTGACCGAGGACTTCTTGGAGCATATGGGCCGGCAGGAGAAGTTGTGCCGCTATCTCGACCTTCCTCTGCAGCACTCACATCCCGACGTGCTCCGGCGGATGGGCCGGGCGGGTGAGGGCGACTCTTATCTACGACTGCTGGAGCGGGCGCGGCGTATCGTGCCAGACGTGGCTCTACGCTCGGCCTTCATCGTCGGCTTTCCCGGCGAGACCGAGGCGCACTTTCAACACCTGCTCGATTTTGTGCGCGAGGCTGAGTTTGATTACGCCGGGGGCTTCATATACAGTCCCGAGGAGGGAACGCCGGCGGCGAGGCTCAAGCCTGCGATACCGCGACGGGTCGCCCGTGAGCGCCTCAATCGGTTGAACCTGGTGCTCGAGGAGGTGGCGGAGCGGCGCCACAACCGGCAGGTAGGCGAGAACGTGGATGTGATGATCGACTCGCTCGGCGCCGACGATGGCGGTGGCGAGGGACAGGAAGCCACCGGACGGACGCGGGGGCAAGCCCCCGAGGTGGACGGGCTCGTCCACATAGAGGGAGCGCTTCCCGGCGGCGCGCGAGTGGGAGATGTGATCAGGGTGACCATCGAGGCAGCGGTGGGATACGACTTCGTAGGGGTACGCGGTGAATCTTAACGTCCCGAACTCCATAACCTTCTTCCGCGTGGTGCTTGTGCCGGTGCTTATGGCCTTCCTGCTCGTGGACGTGACCTATGGGGACGTCTTCGCCCTGGTGGTGTTCGTGCTCGCCGCGGCCACCGACTCGCTGGACGGCTACCTGGCCAGGCGCTTCCACCAGACGACGGTGATGGGCGCCTTCCTCGACCCCCTGGCAGATAAGCTGCTCGTCACTGCCGCCCTCGTCTCGCTGGTAGAGTTGGGCGAACTGTCCGCTTGGGTTGCTATGGTGGTCATTGCGCGCGAGTTGGCGGTCACCGGTCTGCGGATGATCGCCGCCGTGCAGAGGACTGTGATCCCGGCAAGCAGGTGGGGCAAGGCTAAGACGGCCAGCCAGATGCTGGCCATTGCGGCTCTTATCATCGAGCCTCGCTGGCTCAAGCCGGAGTGGACGCTGCTCGGTCAGAGCGTAACCTGGTATTTGGTGTTGCTCATGCTGGTGCTGACGGTGGTGAGCGGCGTCGACTACTTCGTGCATGCACGTCAGAATCTCGTCGCACAGGCGGATGGAGGCGACGGCCCTGAGGCGAGGTCTCGGGAGGCGGACAGCGGGCCGAGAGGAGATGGATAGGCAGATGGGGGAGAGCGCGGCAGGCGAGACGCAGAGGCTGTTCGTCGCCGTACCGCTTCCCGACGAGCTTCAGCCGCTGGTGCAGGGGGCGCAGGAGGCATTACCCCCGATCCCTGGACTCAGGCTCCTCAAGCCCGAGCAGTGGCATGTCACCCTGGCCTTCATCGGCCATGTCGGGGTGGAGAAAGCCGCCACAGCACGTGAGGTGGTGGAGAACTTGCCCTCCGGGTTGGGGGGCGAGACGGTCATGGGGGGCTTCTTGATGCTCCCCTCGTCCACGCGGTCGCGGGTCGTCTCGCTCGGATTCGAGGACACAGGCGGAGTATACGCAAGCGTCTTCGAAGCAGTCATGGGGGGCTTGGAGAGCGGTGGGGTGATGAAGCGAGAGAAACGGCCGTTCCGGCCGCACCTCACCATCGCCAGACTGCGCAACCCAGGTGCAGTACGACCAAGGTATGAGAGCGAGCGGGCGCCGTTTGCGGTACAGTCGGTCTGCCTCTATCGGAGCGAGTTGAGGCGTGAGGGAGCGGTGTACACGGTCGTCACTTGCAGGACGTTCGGGCGGGGCGACGCTGAAGAGAGGGCATAGGAGGCACCGGTGGAAAAAGACAAGGCCTTGGAGATGGCCGTCCTACAGATCGAGCGGCAGTACGGCAAAGGCTCAATCATGCGCTTGGGCGACGATACGGCCACGGTGAAAGTCGCCGCCATCTCCACCGGTTCGCTGGGGCTCGACCTCGCGCTGGGTGTGGGCGGGGTGCCGCGCGGCCGAGTGGTCGAGGTCTTCGGCCCGGAATCGAGTGGCAAGACCACTCTGGCGCTGCACATGATCGCCGAGGCGCAGCGCGCAGGAGGCAAGGCTGCGTTCATCGACGCGGAGCACGCCATGGACTCCGCGTATGCCCGCCACATCGGGGTCAACATCGACGAACTGCTGGTGTCGCAGCCCGACAACGGCGAGCAGGCGCTGGAGATCACCGAACTGCTCATCCGCAGCGGGGCGCTCGACATCGTGGTCATCGACTCAGTGGCCGCCCTCACCCCGCGTGCCGAACTCGAGGGGGAGATGGGCGATTCTCACGTTGGCCTGCAGGCCCGGCTCATGAGCCAAGCCCTTCGCAAGCTGGCCGGCACCATCAGCAAGACTCAGACGACGGCGGTCTTCATCAACCAGCTGCGGGAGAAGGTCGGGGTCATGTTCGGCAACCCGGAGGTCACCCCCGGGGGGCGGGCGCTCAAGTTCTACGCTTCGGTGCGTCTCGATATCCGCCGCATCGAGACTCTCAAAGAGGGCACCGAGGCCGTCGGCAACCGGGTCCGGGTGCGCGTGGTCAAGAACAAAGTGGCCCCGCCCTTCAGGGAAGCCGAGTTCGACATCATGTACGGGCAGGGAATCTCCAGTGAAGGAGACGTGCTCGACCTGGCGGTGGAGCACAAGATCGTGCAAAAGAGTGGGGCCTGGTTCTCGTATGGCGACCAGCGGCTGGGGCAAGGCCGCGAGAACGTGCGCCAGTTCCTGCGCGACAATCCCGAACTGGTGCAGCAACTGCGCCGCGAGGTCATCCAGGCGGTCAATCCCGAGTGGGTGCAGGAAGCTTCCGCCTCCAACGCGGCTCGGGCGGCGACGGCGCCTGACGCGCCGGCTGCGGGCAAGCGGGGAAACGGACCCGCGCCCACCCCCAGCGCTGCCGCGAACGCGGCGGGGGAGTCGGCGGCCGAGTAGGGTCGCATGGCAGTGCGCGCCCGCGGGGAGGCAGAGCCGGCGACCTACCGTGACGGTGTCATCACCGCCCTGGTAGCGCGCAGGGGCCAGGCGGACCGGGTGGGGGTGCACCTCGACGGCCACTTTGCCTTCGACCTGTCGGTGCTTGTCGCCGACCGCGCCGGGCTGCGCGCCGGCGACCCTCTCAGCGCCGATGTGCAACTCCGGCTGCGGGAAGAAGACGCACCTTATCGGGCACGGGAACGGGGCCTCCGCTTCCTTGGGACGCGCGACCGATCCCGGTGCGAGGTCGAGAGACGGCTCCGGCAGGCGGGCTTCGGATCCGGGGTCATATCGGAGACTCTGACCTGGTTGGCTGGTCTTGGCTACGTTGACGATCGGCGCTTCGCCGCGTCTTATGCGGCGGAGAAACGCCGCGGCGGGTGGGGTGATCGGCGCATAAGGGCCGAACTGGCGGCGAAAGGGGTCGCGCGAGCGGTCATCGAAGAGGTGCTGCAGGAGGGAGTGGACTCCGGCGACGGGGGGGAGGGAGCCGACCTTCTGGATCGGACTGTGCGCAGACGCTTCGCGGCGCAATTCGCCTCCGACCCGGACGCGGCCGAGCGCCGCCTGGCCGGCTTTCTTGGCCGCCGGGGATACGATTGGGACGCCATCAGGCGACTGTCCCGGGCGCTCCGGATCGAGACGGCCGAGGGGCGGTCGGCCGAAACTGCCTTCGGACCATCCTCGGACGCGTCCGAGCCCATGCCCGGGGAACCACCTGGTTAGAGGCATACCGCGGCCACTTCCTCCTGCGTTCCTTGACGTTTCACCTGGGTCAACGTAAACTCCTGCTACGTGTGAAGATCGGTCGATGGCGGGATTGCGCGACCTTGCCTTTTGGCTATAAATGGCTCTGTAAGTCGGCGTATCTGGCGGCATGAGGCCAGAGCCGAAGACTTAGATAGCGGGGAAATAACCGTGCGGGGGCTGCCGGTAGGTGGTCGGCTCGTCGGTATTGACTGCCCCTCTTAGGGCGAGGTCATGGTATTCAGTTCATCGGCCGGACGGTAGTTCGGCTTTTTTGATGCCCGCAACCGGTCTTCGCACACTTGACCGTGGCAACCGCGAGAGCGCGTTTTGACTGGAATGGTGATGTCGGATGATGACAGTCGTGTGGATCGTAGTAGTCCTCGTTGTGGCGATAATCGGCGTGGTGGCAGGCTTTCTAGTGCGCAAGTACGTGGGAGAGGCCAAGATCCATTCCGCGGAGCAGCGGGCCGCCGCCATCGAACAGGACGCCCAGCGTGAAGCTGAGGCCGTACAGCGGGAAGCTCGGGTTGAGCTTAAGGATGAGATGCACGAACTCCGCACTCAGGCTGAGGCGGAGATCAAGGAGCGTCGTCAGGAACTGGCCCAGCTGGAGAACCGGCTGCTCAGCCGTGAAGAGGGCCTGGACGAGATGCAGAAAGACCTTGGTCGGCGCGAACAGTCCGTGACCGATCGGGAGGTACACTACCGCCGCGTGCTGGACGAGGCCGAAGCGGCCCGCGACGAGCAGCAGCGGCAACTGGAACAGATTTCCGGCATGACCAAGGACCAAGCGGCGGACATCATCCTCAAGCGGACCGAAGATGAGGTGCGCCACGACATGGCCAAGATGGTGCGGGCCATCGAAGAGGAGGCCCGCCACGAGGGAGACCGCCGAGCCCGCGATATCCTCTCCACCTGTATCCAGCGCACCGCGGCCAGCCATGTCGCCGACACGACCGTGTCGGTGGTCGCACTTCCCTCCGACGATATGAAGGGAAGGATCATCGGCCGGGAAGGCCGCAACATCCGCACCCTCGAGAACCTCACCGGCGTCGATTTCATCATCGACGATACCCCGGAGGCCGTGGTGTTGTCGGGCTTCGACACAGTCCGCCGCGAGATCGCCCGTCTCACCCTGTCGAAATTGGTCGCCGATGGCCGTATCCATCCGGCGAAGATCGAGGAGATGTACACGAAGGCTCGGGACGAAGTTGAGAAGGAGATCCAGGACGCGGGCGAGCAGGCCGTGCTCGACGCCAATGTTCACGGGATCGCGCCCGAGTTGCTGCGCCTGCTGGGCCGGTTGAAGTTCCGGACCAGCTACGGCCAGAACGTCCTCATGCATTCCTTGGAGGTCGCGAACCTGGCCGGTCTCATGGCCAGTGAGCTGGGCGTCAACGCCAAGCTGGCCAAACGGGCGGGTCTGCTCCATGACCTGGGCAAGGCGGTCGACCATGAGGTCGAGGGGTCTCACGCGGCCATCGGTGCGAACCTGGCCCGGCGCTACGGCGAGTCCGAGGCAGTAGTCCATATCATCGAGTCCCACCATGCCGAGGTGGAAGCGACCATGGTGGAGGCCGTCCTGGTGGCCGCGGGCGATGCCGTGAGCGGCGCGCGGCCTGGGGCTCGGCGGGAGACCCTCGAGACCTACGTCAAACGCCTGGAGTCCCTGGAGCGGATCGCCGAGAGCAAGCCCGGTGTGGAGAAGTGCTACGCCATCCAAGCAGGCCGTGAGGTCAGGGTGCTGGTGAAGCCCGACGAAGTCGACGATCAAGCGGCAACTCTCCTGTGCCGCGAGATCGCGAAGGAGATCGAGCAAGAACTCGACTATCCCGGCACCATCCGGGTGACCGTGATCCGGGAGAGCCGGGCCGTCGATTACGCTAAGTAGCGGGTCCACGGTGCGGGCCGACACCGCACGACTGATGGCTGCGCGAGGCGAGCTGCCCCTGCAGACCTACTATCTGCGCTCGTTCGGCTGCCAGATGAACGAGCACGACTCGGAGCGTATCGCCGGTCTTCTGGAAGAGATGGGCCTGGCCGCCGTGGCTTTGCCGGAAGGCGCCGACCTGCTTGGTCTACAACACCTGCTCGATCAGAGAGAAAGCCGATACCCGTTTGGCCGGACACTTGGGGACGGCGGCGCGGCTGAAGAAGGAACGGCCCACCCTCCTGGTCGCCGTGGCCGGTTGTCTGGCCCAGAGCCGGCGTGAGGAGTTCCTGACCGAGTTCCCGTTCGTGGATGTGCTGGTGGGTCCGCAAAGCCTTCACGAGCTTCCAGCTTTGTTGGAGCAGCGGCTTGCCGCTGGGACGGCGGCCGGGGCGTTCGCCGAGGAGACCACGCGGTGGAGTGCCGACTTACCCCGGGTCCGGGTGAACGGCCCGTCAGCCTGGGTCCAGATCGTGGCCGGCTGCTGCAACTACTGTACCTACTGCATTGTGCCCTCGGTGAGAGGACCCGAGGCATCGCGTCCTGCCGTCGGCGTTCTCGCCGAGATCGAGGGGCTGGCCGCCTCGGGGGTCCGCGAGGTGACGCTGCTGGGACAGAACGTCAACGCCTACGGGAAGGAGCCGGGCTTCGCCGGCACGGAGTCGTTCGCGGATCTTCTGCAGCGGGCGTGTGGCGTCGCGGGCATCGAACGGATCCGGTTCATGACGTCTCACCCCAAAGACATGTCCGACGCCTTGATCGAGGTCATAGCCGCGGACAACCAGGTGTGCGAGCACGTGCACCTTCCCGCCCAGTCGGGGAGCGACCGTATCCTCGCGGCCATGAACCGGCGTTACGACCGGCGTGGCTATCTCAGCCTGGTGGCAAAGCTCCGCGACGCGGTCCCGCGCCTCGCCCTCACCACCGACCTTATCGTGGGCTTCCCCGGCGAGACAGAGGAGGATTTCCAGCAGACCTTGTCGCTCGTGGAAGAGTGCCGCTTCGAGGGCGCGTTCACCTTCATCTACTCGCCGCGCCGCGGCACCGCGGCCGCGACGCTGCCCGGCCGGGTGTCACCGGCGGTGACCGAAGACCGGATGACCAGGCTGGTCGACGTGGCGCAGCGCCTGGGTCGCGAGCGCAACCAAGCGATGATAGGCACAACTGTGGAGGTCATGGTCGAGCGGGCCAGTCGCCATGCCGCGGGCGAAGTCATGGGCCGCACTCGGGGACACAAGCCCGTGAACTTCGCGTCCACTGCTGTGCCGGGAGACATGGTGGCAGTGGTCCTCGTCGAAGCCACCTCGACCAGCTTCCGGGGGCGGCAGGTAGAGTGAGCGCCGCCGCGGGCATGGTCATCGGTATCCTGGGGCCGACGGCGGTGGGGAAGACGGCCGTGGCGGCGGCGGTCGGCCGGGCGCTCGGAGTCCGGGTGGTGTCGTGCGATTCCATGCAGGTCTACCGAGGGTTCCCGGTGCTCACAAACCAAGCGCCGCCGGACGAGCCCGGCGGGGTGGAGCATGCGCTCGTGGCCTTCGTCGACCCTCTGCAAGGCTTTTCCGCGGCGGAGTATGCGGAGCACGCCCGGCCCCTGATCACCGCGGATGCCCAGACAAAGGGGGTGGCGGTGGTCGCCGGGGGGACGGGACTGTACCTGCGGGCCGCTGTGGCGCCACTGGCGGTCGCCCCGAGCGACCCTCAGGTCAGGGCGGCGCTCGAGGCCCGCGCCGCGGCCGATGGTGCAGCCGGTCTTTACGAGGAGCTGTCTCGATTGGACCCCGCGGCCGCCCAGACCGTGGACGCGCGGAACGCGCGGCGGGTCGTGCGCGCTTTGGAGGCCGTCCTGGTGGGGCAGTCACACTGGTCCGGCCGCAACGATCTGTGGGCACCGCTGTACTACCGACCCACACTGATCGTCGGCCTTACCAGGGAGCGTGCTCAGCTATCCATGCGCATCGGCTGCCGGGCAGGTCGCATGATCGCCGGCGGAGCTGTCGACGAGGTCTGCCGCTTCCGGGAGGAGTATGGGCGAGACCCTACGGAGCCAGGTGGTCCTGGTATCCGGAGTGCTATCGGGTATCGCGAGATATGTGCCTATCTCGATGGTGAGCTGACGCGTGAGGCGGCGGCGGAGCAGATGGCGGCTGCCACCCGGCGCTACGCCCGGCGCCAGCTGACCTGGCTGCGGAAGCTGAGGGACGCTGTTATCATTGACGTCCAAGACCGGGACCCGGAAGAGATCGCCCGCGAGATCCTGGGGCTGGCAGGCCACTGAGCAGCGCTGCCTCGCCGGCAGGGCGCCACGGACGAGCGCGGGAACGCACAGGAGCCTCCACATCTATGAAGCTGGCTAAGTGGCACGGGTTGGGCAACGACTACCTGGTGGTCGAGGATTCTGATCTTCCGGCCCCTCTCACCCGCTGACGCGATCGTCCTCCTGTGTGACCGTCACGTGGGGGTGGGGTCCGACGGCATCCTGCTCCGGTGCCGGCCCACCGGCGCGGTCCCGAACGCCGTCTCGCGGATGCGGATACTCAACCCCGACGGCAGCGAGCCGGAGATGTGCGGGAACGGCATTCGCATCTTCGCCCGCTACCTGGCCGCGGCCGGGGCGGTCTCCGAACCGGAGTTCACCGTGGAGACCCTGGCCGGCCCCATCACACCCCGCATTCGCGAGGATGGTTCGGTCCGGGTGCATATGGGCCGGGCTCGGTTCGTGAGCGGGGGCATCGACACCGATCTGGTTCCCGTGACCGCGCTCGACGGGGTGGTCGATGCCGTTCTGGAAGCGGCGACCGGCAGGTACCGGTTCACGTTCGTGGACGTGGGCAACCCGCACTGCGTCGTCATGGTGGACGATACGGCTGTGGTAGACCTGCCCACGATCGGCGCGGCCCTCGAAAGACACCCGGCGTTCCCGAACAGGGTCAACGTGGAGTTCATCCACCCCGAAGCCGATGGCTCCGTGCGGATGAGAGTGTGGGAGCGAGGCGTGGGCGAGACCCAGGCCTGTGGGACGGGAGCAACGGCGGTGGGCGCGGCAGCAGTGCGTCTGGGGCTGGCGACCAGCCCGGTGAGGGTCCGCCTGCTCGGCGGCGACCTGCTCATCGAGGTGGGAGCGCCGGCCGGCGTCGGGGCGCCCGGCGGCGCGGCGCTCTCGCAGGGTGGGGCGGCGGACGACGGCACGGAGGGCCTGCCGGTGTTCATGACCGGCCCTGCCGAGGAGATCTTCACGTGTGAGCTGAGCGACGACCTGTTGCGCCGGCTGGGCTGGCCGGCGCCGGGCGACCGAGGGACTGCGGACTAGGCGAGCGAGGAGGCGGACGTGCGATTCTCCCGGCGGATGGACAACCTGGCGCCTTATCTTTTCGCGGGCATCGAGCAGAAGATCGCGGAGAAGCGCAAGTGCGGGGTGGACGTCATCAGCCTGGGGATCGGCGACCCCGATCTGCCCACCCCCGCCTACATCGTGGAAGAGATGCAGCGTCAGGTGGCCGATCCCGCCAACGACCGTTACCCGAGCAACTGGGGTCATCCAGAATTTGCCAGAGCCGCGGCCTCGTTCTACAAGCGGCGCTTCGGCGTGGATCTCGACCCGACGCAGGAGTTCATGGCGCTGCTGGGGGCCAAGGAGGGGTTGGCTCATATCTGTTTCGCCATGCTCGATCCGGGTGATCTTGCCCTCGTCCCCGATCCCGGATATCCGGTCTACGCAGGTGGTTCCATCCTGGCGGGCGCGGAGGTCCGCTATCTGCGTCTCGAGCCGGAGAACGGCTTCCTCCCCGACCTGGAGAGCGTCAGCGCCGAAGACGCCGCGCGGGCCAAGGTGTTGTTCATCGGCTATCCCAACAATCCCACGGCGGCGGTGATCGAAGACGATTTCTTCGAGCGGGTGGTGGCCTTTGCCAAGCGCTACGACGTCGCCGTGGTGCACGACAACGCCTACTCGGAACTCACCTATGACGGGTACGTGGCTCCAAGCTTCCTGGCCACCCCGGGCGCAAAAGACGTGGGCGTGGAGTTCTTCAGCTTCTCCAAGCCCTTCAACATGACCGGGTGGCGCACCGGCTTCGCCGTGGGCGACCACGCCATCCTCGAGCACCTGTGGCGCCTCAAGACCAACATGGACTCGGGCATGTTCGACGCCCTGCAGAGGACCTCCGCGTTCATCCTCGACGGCCCCTGGGACTTCGTGCACGAGATGTGCGGGGTCTACAGGCGGCGCCGCGACCTTCTGGCCGAGGCGCTGACCTCCGTGGGCATGACCGTTCCTCGTATCAAAGGGACCATCTACATGTGGATCCCGGTCCCGGCCGGATATACGTCCGCGAGCTTCAGCGAGCATGTGCTCGAGCAGGCCGCGGTGGTGGTCACGCCTGGTTCCGGGTACGGACCGGCGGGGGAAGGGTTCGTCCGGCTGTCGCTCACCACTCCCGACGACCGCATCGCCGAGGCCGTGGACCGCATCGAGCGGTCGTTGCGGCTGTGAGGCGCGCCGCGACACGTCGGCGGCGCCCGCTCCTAGTGGCAGGGGCGATGGTCTAGTGGAACTCCAGGTGCGGTTGCTGCACCCTGCGGCGCGGCTTCCCCGGCGGGCCCATCCTGGCGACGCCGGGGCCGATCTGTTCGCGGTGGAGGAAATGGTGATCCCCGCGGGGGAGAGGCGCGAAGTCGGGACCGGTCTGGCTGTGGCCATCCCGGAAGGCTACGGGGGTTTCGTCCAGCCCCGCTCCGGGCTGGCCTTCAAACACGGCATCATGCTCACCAACTCGCCGGGCCTCATCGACGCGGGCTATCGCGGCGAGGTGCGCGTGTCGCTCTACAACTCGGGGCGCGAGCCGTTCACCGTGGCGGTGGGGGAGCGGATCGCTCAGCTCGT
The DNA here is from genome assembly GCA_963843515.1 of uncultured Actinomycetota bacterium. Classification (GTDB taxonomy): domain Bacteria; phylum Actinomycetota; class Thermoleophilia; order RBG-16-64-13; family RBG-16-64-13; genus CAIQPS01. The sequence goes on along the minus strand of CAWJKH010000003.1, from coordinate 129,104 downwards.
GATTCAACGGGTGGAGGAACCAGGGTTCGTCGCGACGGACGAGCTACCCGACACGACCCGGGGCCAGGGGGGATTCGGGAGCAGCGGGCGGTAGCAGTCCCGGTTGGCCCCGGTAAGGCCGCAGGTGTGGCTTCGCGCCTGATGCGGCGCCGGCCCGCGACCTGAGGCTAGTTCTCTCCCACCGCCTGACCGAGTGGCAGTTCCTTCCAGTCGAGGATCTGGTAGGTGCCAATCGTGGGGAAGTGGGGCGGCGGGTTGTGAAGGAGGAACCCGTCATACATGTTGGTTCCTTCTTCGAAGCCGGCGTAGTCGCTCGATCCGCCGATGGGCGACGTGCGCCGGAACGGCGTTTGGAACGACGAGACGGAGCCGAAGATGGTCAGATGATCGCGCCTGGGCCCCCAGCCGCTGGAAGAGCCCGAGCTGTCGAAGCTGACGTACTCGGCCCCCTGTTGCGCGATGAGCGCGCAGTCGATCTCCATGTCCAGGTCTGACATCGATCCGGGTTTGAGTCTCGGCGCGTACATCGGGATCTTGACATTGCTCTGAGCGATCAGGCCGATGGCCACCGTCCCGTCCTTTTCCGCGTAGGTGAGGTCACCGACGATGTTGATGCTGGTGGCCTGCTGTTTCCCTGGCGCGTTCAATTGGCCCGAGCACGCGATGGTCAGCCTGCCGGTGACGTTCGTGCCCTCCACCCAGACGTTGTCGTTAGCGTAGATGACGCCCTTGTTCGGGAAAGGCCGGGGACTGCTTAACGTGCCGAAGACCAGGTAGCCGCCGCGCTCGTTGCCCGTGTTCCAGCTCTTGCTTTCCCATTCGGGGCCGTGGGCCGCGTAGCCTCCGCTTGCGTTGTTCACTTGAGCCACCTGGTAGGTGCGGTTCGAGTTGATCTTGATGTACCAGCCGTGCGCCCAGCCCGATTGCGCGGGGGTTACGTACGGGAGGTTGTCCTGGCCGGTGGCGAAGCCGTTCAGCTTCACGAAATCGGAGGTCACTATGTCGAAATCGATAGGCGGTACGGGGAACTTCCACAATGCTCTCGATGGGTCGTTGGCGGGGACGTCTTGCGACCAGATGCCGTTCTTTGACTGGCTGCCGTAGCTGTACGTATCCTGGGCACACGAGACTGTGTCGATGATGTTCGCGGTCTCGATGCGGATACCGGTGTTGGAGTGGGTCTTGCCGTGCCATACGCGGCTTAGCGGTCCTCCGATGTAGACGTCGTCGTCCACGAGCAGCACGTATTCGCTGAAGGCGGGACGCCCGATTTGTGCGAACACGGTGCGGGGGACTTCGACGGGAGAATCGGCCTCGCCCGTGACTTTCACGGAGATCAGCGAGTTCGTCGCCGATGGGGGAGTCACCTCGATGGTATAGGTGCCTTTGATCGTCGCGTCGCCGGAAGCGGTCAGATCGATCGTCTGGACGTGGAGATCGGGTCCCGGGTTGCCCGGTATTCTGAAGTCGTTGGCGTCGGTGGATTGGCCGCTTGCCACCATCCATAGGTACTGGTTGAGGCCCGCCTCGGCTACGGCCAGCGACTGCGTGAACGACCGGTCCCGGGATACATGCTGCTGGTTCACGGTGATGCTGGCAAGCAAGACGGCGGCCATTATGCCCAGGGCTACGAGCATGAGTATCGCCAGGGGCAGTACATACCCCTCCTCACGACCCAGCAAGTGAGCCCGCAAAGAACGGGCGACCTCAAGATGGCGGGACATGTGCGTCTGTTTCATTCCAGCCCCCCTTGGTACCGCTGCCTGATCTCGACCCTAGTCGCAAGCCGCACGTCACTCCTCGCAAGCGTGGGATTCCCGTTGACCACGAGATTCACCGCGACGGTGACCACCTGCTTCCTGAGCGCTGCCGTGGTGGGCGAGAACTCGTCGAGGCCCCCAGTGGCCTCGTTGTAACGGTAGAAAAGGAAGACCGGAACATCCGGCTCTGTGCCTCTATTGGAGATAGCGTCCTGCACGACCTCACCGTTTGTCGTGTAGGCCGGATACTCCCAGTGGGGCTCGGGCGACGTGAGCCACTGCGGCGTGACGGTCTGCATCCACAGCGATGTACCAGACAGGTAGTAGCGGATCTTCTCCGCTACTGCGTCGCCGTCGATGTCACAATAGAATTCGATATCGTAGGGGAGGGCGGTGGCCACCGAATTCGACTGGCTGGTCTGGTTGTCGGCCGAAGAGGTTGCTGAGCGAAGGTACCGGGTCACCTGGTTGATGGCGAGCCTGGCGTCGTCCTGATTCTGGATGCGCACACTCTGCGAGTAGAAGACATGCACCATGCCCTGGTAGATCCCGTACATCGCGCCGGCCAGGATCCCGGCTATGAGGATCACGACGCACAGTTCGACGAGGGTCATACCCCGGGTGGCAGCAAGGCGGCGATAGACCTGGTGGAGCACGCCTTTCCTGCGCGCGAGGACGTTCTTGGTCGCCATCATGGGTCTCCCTACTGTCTGACTATCGAGATCTGAACGGAGGTCGAGCCGTTGACGGTCACGCTGCCTTGATAGTTGTGGTAGTTGTTGCGGGTCACCTGGATGGTGTAGTTGCCGTTGACCACCTGATCGAAGAAGGCCCGGCCATTGGAGTCCGTATAGAGGCTCCTACCGCCCTCGAGCTGCACCCGCGCGTTCTGCACCGGGGTCCCGGTGCCGGACCGCAGCACCCGAACCATGAGACTTCCCTGAGCCTGAGGGGCCGTGGTGCTCGTTGTCGTAACCGGCGGTGCGGTGGTCGTGGTCGTCGCGCCTCCGGCGGGAACAACGAGGATTGCCTCTCCTGCGGTCCCGGGGGCGAGTGTCAGGTTGCCGGTGTCGACCGGGTCGTATCCCTGGCCGGGGACAAGCCGGGCCACATAATAGTCGCTGTCTCCGGCGCCGGCCGCGAAGCGCAGGTTGGTAAGCGTGACCCCGTCGTCAGTCGAGACGATGCTCTGCTGATAGCCTTTCGGCCCGGTCAGGAAGACCTGAAGGCTCGGGACCGGGGCGCCCAGCGTGTCGAGGACCCGCACGGTCAACGTCGATACGCGGTCGATGATGAGGGTCTGCTGCGTGTAGGGCAGTCCGTCGACCACCACGAGGCCCTCACTCGTGTCGTCGTTGTACCCGGACTTCGTCGCTTTCACGAAGTAGCTCGTCGTGGTGTCGGGGGTCAATCCGGGGATGAGCAGGTGGCCCGTGCTGTCGGTCCGGATGGCCGCGGAGTGGATGTTGACATGGGGGACCAGGTGATCGTTGGTTACCGTCAGATAGGCATCGGCAACGGGCGCGCCTGCGCTATCCACCACCGTAACGTCGAGGTTGCCGCCCGAGACGCCCCCCGCCACGTTCGTGTTCATCTCGACGGCACCCAGGTTGGGCCGGTCGACGGCGCTCACGCTGACGGTGACCCGACGGTAGTTCGCCGGGTAGGGTCCGCTGTAGCTCTGATCGGTCCAATACACGACCTCACGGGTGATGTGAACTCTGACGTTCCCGTTCTGCATATCCGGAACGGTGCGATCCTCGGCTTCCTGTAGCACTCCCTGGGGGTGGCCGGCATTCGTGCCGACGTCGTCGTAGGGCAGGCTCCGGATGGACTCGATGTCTTGGGCTGCGACCTGATGCATCACCGACCTGATATCGGACTCGAGGACCCGGCCGGCGGCGGAGGCAAAGAACTGGGACATCAGGATCAGACCGACCACCAGCACGAATCCGGCCACGATCACTTCTACAAGGGTGAACCCGTACTGCCCTACGGCGCCGTGGAAGCGCCTGAGCCCGGGTAGATTCCTCAGTCTTCGTTTCATCTTCGGTCGGGCTCCCTCGGCTGCGGGTTGTTTCAGTTCGATTCGACTGCGATGCGCAGGATCCACTGCCGGCGGCGCAGCCAGATGCTCAAGCCGGACTGATGCTCTGGTTATCGGCTACGCCGGGGGAAAGGTTAAGAAACTTCGAAAGCCGACCGGCGGCCCCAGCAGGAACTGGAGTGGGGGAGGGCTTCAAGAGACCAGTGGCGACGAGTGTCCCCGGCGACGACGGCCAACGTCGGTATAAGGACTTACAGATAGGCCTAAAGTCCTGGCGCAGACTGCCGATAGGGGGAGCGACACGTCAATTTCGGCGTGCTGGGCCGCGAGCGTTCGCGGTCCCGACAAAAAAGGGTCCGCGAACAACAGGAGGAGGAACACACACGATGTTCAGCAAAATCCAAAAGAGGATGAAGGGCGAAAAGGGTTTCACCCTCATCGAACTCCTGGTGGTGATCATCATCATCGCCATCCTGGCGGCGATCGCCATCCCGACCTTCCTGGGCCAGCGCCAGAAAGCCCAGGACGCAGCTGCTAAATCTCTCGTCCGCAACGCGATGATGGCCGTTGAATCCGCCTACACCGACACACGTGACTTCACGGCTGTCGACGCCGGAATGCTGACCGATATCGAGCCGTCCATCCTGTTCGTCGACGCAGACGCAGACGCGGCCACGGCTCCTGATGCGACTGCCCTTGCCGCGGACAATACCGTCGGTGTCGACAACGCCGTTGACCAAAATGCTTACGCGGTCGGCTGTATCTCAGAGTCCGGGAAGACCTTCGGCGTATTTGTCAATAAGACCGCCGGTGTCGTCGTACCTACGATCCCGGCAATACCTTCTTTATCGATGGTGCGGAAGACACCTGGTAATCGCGAGCACCACTAGTCCGGATATCCCGCATCTCTGATCGGGATCCGGGGCAAGATCGAGATGAAGCGGCGGGAAGCAGCCGTCTCCGAGGAGACCGCGCTTCCCGCCGCCACTTTGTGGGCGAAGAACACGCCCACCTATCGTCGAAAGGATGAAGCGTTGGCGAACGGGTCGCGGCAGAAGGCGCTCAGCGAGACGGCACGCACCACCCTCCCGAGGGCCCGTCACCATGCCTTGTCCCTGGTGCCCGTCGTCCTTCTGGTCGTAGTCTGTCTCGTTTCCGGAGGCTGCGGCCCAGATCTCGGCCGGCTCGGCGAAGAGGCGGTCGGTCTGATGAGCTCCGGGCGCTTCGACGAAGCCCTCCTCATACAAGAGCGCATTGCCTCTTTGGACCCGACCGACGCTCAGATCAGGGTGGAGCTCGGCTTCAACTACCTCAACCATCAGAACGACGCTGCACGCGCGGTGGCGGTATTGCGGAAGCGGTCGACCTAGAGCCGAGCGCGAAGTACATGACCTTCCTGGCTCAGGCCTACGTCGCGTCCGGCGAGTCGATGTCCGCCGAGTCGACGCTGCGGCAGGCGATCCAGGCGGACAGCGGCTACGGGCACTCCTATGCGGTGCTTGTCTCTCTTCTCGAGAAACAGGGTCGGACGGCAGATGCGGCCGAGCTTCGGGCTGCCGCGAAGAGCGCGAGCGTGACGTTGACTCTGGATGCGGGTCAGTAGGACGGGCCCGACACCTCGGGCCCCGCGAAAGGAGACGTGTTGACATGACAGGTGCACATAGGCCAGGCGATCGCCTGGTAGGCAAGATCACCACCCGGCTGCGTCGCGGTTTTCGAAACCAGGCAGGTTTCACCCTCATCGAACTCCTGGTGGTGATCATCATCATCGCCATTCTGGCGAGTATCGCCATTCCGACCTTCCTGGGGCAACGCCAGCATGCTCAGGACGCGGCTGCCTATTCACTCGTGCGGAACGCTCTCACAGCTCTGCAGGGTGCTTTCGTCGAAACCGCGGACTACACGCAGATCACCGAAGCCGATCTCAGGGATATCGAGCCGTCGATAGACTGGGTGATATGGAGTGCGGGCCTTGACCTCGTCTCGACGACGCCGGCGGAGATCTCTGACGACATTGGCGCCGCCGCGGGGGCCAACCAGGTAGCCTTCTTCGCTCAATCCGCGGGAGCGGCCGACCTGGCAAGCATCAGCACCAGCGGTAACAGCTTCGGGATCCAAGTAGATACGGTGAACGTCAACGAGACCGGCTACGTAAAGGTCAAGGTGATCGACGGGAGCGCCGACGTAGGCTGGTAGCTCACCTAGAGATCTGCGTTCGCACCTTCTTCGCGTTCCAGGGTGCGACTAAGGTCGGACCTTCGACGGACGATGCTCGACGTAGCCTAGGCGCATGCCTAGGCGACACTCATATTCCTCCGCGCTAGCCCGGCTGCAGCCGGTCGGGCGCTCACAGCGGCTGCTCGGGCCATTCGCTGGTCGAGATGCTGCTGGTTCTTGCTCTTCTCGGCCTGTGCTTCGCCATTGGTGGCGTATCGCTTGCACACGGCATCGGCGCGGTGCAGGCAAGGGGCGCCGCGCAAGCCTGGCAGGCCGCGGGCACCATGGCCCAAGTTGGTGCAGTCTGGCATGGGGCAGCACACGACGTCAGCCTTCACTTCGGGCCGTCTTGCTGTCACTTCCAGCGCCCTTGCCGGGGCCGGCGATCTTGGCGCCGAAGCTCCGGATGTCAAGGTCATCGCAAACATCGTCCGCTGGCGCCACGGGAGAGGGCGTGGTCGTCCGCTTCCTTGCCGGCTCCGGCCATCCCGATTCGGCTGGCTCTCTCTACTTCCAAGCCCCAGGGGCCGAGCTACCGGGTGACGGTGCGCCTTGAAAGCGGCCTCTCGGTGCGGACGCGTGTAGAGAGTGTGCCGTGAAAAGATCTCAGCGCCCGCCGGCCCTTGACAGAAGCCGTGGATCCATCCTGCTCGAGGTGCTGGTGGCTGTGGTCCTGGTCGGGATCCTCATCGTGCCGCTCGGGAACGCATTGGCGGGCAGCCTGAAGCAAGCAAGTGACCTGAGGCAGAGAGCCGGAGAAGATCTGCGTGCCGGCGCCACGGCGGAGACCGCGGGCTGGGAATGGGGGCCGAAGGTGGTCGACGCGTGGTGGCGACCGGGTCCGGTGCTCCACGTGAGAGTGTCGGGCGAGGCGGGCTCCACCGCGGCACAGGGCGAAGTGGGGCTATGGGTGGACGGGTGGTCTGTGGGCACTCAGCCGTTCGCTCCGGGTGAGTCCGGCTCGGGGGAGCAGCCCTCCTCGGACGACCTGCAAGTAGGACCCCAGCTGTGGACCGACCTGGCCGACGAGCGAGTTGGTGCTGCGGGTACGAGTGGCCGGCGAGGCCATGGGGTCCGCCCCTGGCGTCTGGCGGTGCCGGGCCTCTCGGCTGACGCCCCGACCCTTGGATCTGCCGAGTCCATCGTCGGCGAGACTCCACTCCTCGTTGTCCACCGGCCGGGCGCGGGGACATCTTCCTTGATGGTCTCCTGGAGCCCCGGTGCGCTCTCCGCTCCTCCATTCAGCCTTCTCTTTCTGCTAAAGACCCCGCTGCACGGCTGGAGCGGAGCGACACTGGATGGACGCTCCCAGTGGTGGCGGATGGAGGAGGGACGTAGTGTCGACGTCTACTACTGAGTCTCGGCCTCGCGGGCGCGCTGCATGGCATTCCGGCGGTCAGCGGGCAAAGGAGGCGGCGGGCTTTTCGCTGATCGAGCTCCTGCTGGGCCTCTCCCTCGCTCTCTGCGTCGGACTGGGAGTGGCCCCTGTGTGGGTGTCCTCGCAATCGCTGGCCGCTAGGGCGGGTGACGAGACCGTCTGGATGATGCAGGGCCGGGTGGCGGTTGCCCGTCTCGAACGCGATTTGAGACTCGCAGGCGCACAAGGGTGCCTGTTCCCTGCCGGTGGTGCCGTGCTCCAGGCCACCTCCTCCCAGGTGGTCCTGCTCGTTGGCACCGGGGAGTCGAGCGTCCCGCTGCTCGTCGAGTGGGAAGTGGTGAACGGTTCTCTCATGAGGCGCTGGGGCACCTGTCCGCCCGGGCTCCCGGCAGTCTTCAGCCATTTGCTCTATTCTGACAGCAAGACCATGCTCGAGAACGTCGACGTGCCTCGATCGAGCTTCTCGTACCTGTTGGCCGGCTCCGCGGTCACGGCGCCGGTGTCCGCCGCCGACCTTCTGCTAGTGGACACGGTCTCCCTGCAGGTGATCGCCCGCACATCGGGCTCGCCGGGGAGCGGCGTGGTCACGATGAACGCTTCGGGCTTGGTCGGCCGGTGACTGTGCCTGCGGGACATCCTGCTCGTCACAGGGGACGCGGTGAGCGAGGCTCCATAGTGCTTTTTGTCCTGTTCGTCTGCCTGGCCGTCGCCGTTCTGGTCCAGACCCTCACGGTACTCGTGGTATGCGCCGACCGCGCCCTCGGCTCTGAGGAGTCCGGGCGCGTTCTCATGGCGGAAACCGAGGGAGCTCTGGTCAATCTGCGGCAGCAGGTGCTGGTCGACTGGAAGCCGCTGCCCTCTACGGTAATCCGGGAGACACCGACAGAGGTCGAGGGAACGGTAGTCGACCTCGCGGCCAGTGGCGGATGGGCCCTCCTTGCCTCCGCCTGGCACGCACCTGAGGTGTCTCCGATTGTGGTATCCGGCTGGCTCGAGCGAGGCCGTGATGGCATCGACCTTCCTCTTGAGGGACTGGTGGCCGGCAGGGTTGCCTGGGCCGCCGGCCGAACCTTGCCGTGGCTTGAGCTCGAAGAGGGAGAGAGAGGCAGTGCCGCCGACCGGGCAGGCTTACCGGCAGCTCATCTGGCGACCATCCCGGCGGATCCCCTACTCGGCATGGGGATCACAGTCGGCAGGCTCACCACGCCCTGGAGTCTGGAGCAGGGCTGGCTAAGCCTCATTGAGTCGGCCAGCGGACCGGGCGTGACCTTTGCCGAGCAGGTCAGCATCCTCAGAGGCGGGCCCGCAATGACCGCAGAACTGCACCAGGGGTGGGGGTCGTCGGCGGAGGACCCAGGCTTGGTGATAGTGACGGGAGGCGCGACACTCGAGGCGCGAGAGCGTGGCGACGTCTACGGCGTCATCGTGGTAAACGGGGGAGATGTTCTTCTCGATGGCACCCGCGTCCACGGCGCGATCTTCGCGTCGGGTGACATCGATTTCGGCAGCAGCGGGGCAGCGCTCTTCTCCCGACCCATCCTTCGCCGGGCAACGGACGGGTCGATCGTCCGCGCTCGGCTCGTCCCGGGCACGAGGTCGGAGGCGATCGAGTAGGGAAAGTCCGCCAGCGCAGCGGCATGCGCGCCGGGTATACTCAGCCCCATGGAACGACGCCCCCGAATCAGCATCAGGTTCGCGGCTTGGACACGGCGGCTGCATCGCGCCCGCATGGAGTGCCGGGAGTGCGAGGTCATCTGCGAACGGGTCGTTTCTCCCCAACATTGCCTCGACTCCGGGTGCTCTTCGGTCTATGTCTACGAGGACGACGGCGCGAAGATGTTCGGCTGCCTCCACAAGGTGTTCGCCCCCGAGCTGGATATGGGTTTCTTCACAGGGGCGGGGAACCGCGCGCGTGCCTCCGACGCCTACGGGCCTCTCCGCCTCAACCGCAGCCCCCGGCGGCAGTGCCGGGTCAGCGTGGAGCAGGGATATCCCGCGGCCCTGACAGCTGCATGTTGTACCAACCCCACCTTTTTTCACCAGCCCGCCGGCGCACCGGAGGAACGGATGCGCCTGACCACGAACATCCCGCCCGAGCCGCGGACCCAGGACTGAAGCGGAGCCGTTGGTGGATCTCCACATGGTCTTTCTGGGCACTTCGGGGGCCACTCCCACCGTCGACCGCGGCTCTCCAGCCACCCTCATTGCCCGGGGAGGTGAGCGGATCCTGGTGGACTGCGGCGAGGGCACCCAGCGCCAACTCATGCGCTCGGTGGGGATGGCCCGCATCAACACCATCCTCCTGACCCACCTGCACGGGGACCACTATCTCGGTCTTCCCGGGCTTCTCAAGACCCTAAGTCTGGGCGGGAGGGAGGAAGCGCTTCAGCTCTTCGGACCCGAGGGGCTGTACGACCTTCTTCGGGAGGTGGAGAGGATCGTCGGACGGCCGCGCTTCCCGTTCCTGGTGGAGGAGGTTCGCCCCGACGCCGCCCTCGAAACGCCTGACTATGCGCTGCAGACTGCCCGCACGGACCACGGTCTTCCAGGGATTGCCTGGTGTTTGGAGGAACGGTCCCGGACCGGCCAGTTCCATCCCGAGCGAGCGGTGGAGTTGGGGGTCACTCCTGGTCCCGATTTCGGCAGGCTGCAGCGAGGAGAGAGCATCACCACAGCGGACGGGCGCGCTGTCCACCCCGGAGAAGTCATGGACGAGGCTCGTCCCGGCCGCAAGGTGGTGATCACGGGCGACACCCGTCCGACTCAGGGCATCATCGACCTGGCGGCCGGAGCGTCGGTGCTGGTCCACGACTGCACGTTCGCCGACTCGGAGCGAGACCGGGCCCTCGAGACCGGGCATTCGACGGCCAGGGAGGCGGCGGAGGTCGCTCACGCCGCGGGGGTCGGAACGCTGGTGCTGACCCATCTCAGCTCCCGCCACAGCTGGCGAGAACTACGCGACGAAGCTCGACAGGTCTTCCCGGGCGCTCTGCTGCCGCGGGACTTGGACGTTCTCGTGGTGCCCTACCCGGACAAGGGCAGAGCCCGCTTCGAACGGGTATAATGGCGCGTCGCCGGCCCTCGCGGGCCACCCACCGCGCCCACGTAGCTCAGGGGATAGAGCACTGGCCTCCGGAGCCAGGTGTCGCAGGTTCGAATCCTGCCGTGGGCATGCCCACCGGGTCAGCCTCGAGTCCGAGGGCAGCCTGGACCTGGTCGAATTGAACCGGCCGCAGCGGCAGCAACTCCCAGCCGAACACCTGTGTTACAGCGCGTAAATACAGTTCCTTGACCCGTGCCATGCTGGGGGCCGCCCCGGTCGAGCGCCTGGATGCTCGTCTGCCGCATGTCGGGCTCACCGCACGACACGATGGCGTCGAAGAGAGAGAGGTCGATGCTGACATTGAGCGAGGTGCCGTGGCTGCTCACCCAGCGCTGACAGCGCAGGCCCACCGAGGAGATCTTGTCGCCCTCCACGTACAGACCGGGGCGTCCGGGGCGTCGTTCCGCGCGGATACCGAACTCGGCCAGAGTGAGGATATTGGCCTCCTCGAGGGCCCGCACGTATTCGCCCAGGTCGCGGCCGGGGATCGGCACCACGGGGTAGCTGATCAGCTGGCCGGGAGCGTGGAGGGTCGCCTGACCGCCCCTCTCCGATGTCACCACGGGAATGGCCGGGGTGTTGCCGGCCTCCCCGCCCGGCCGCGTGGCGTCAGTTCCGGCAACACCGGCAGTGACGACACAGTGCCGCAGGTCTCCCGCCCCCGCTCGACTGCCGAACGTGATGACGGGCTCATGCTCCAGGATCAGCAGTGCGCCGCCCAGACGCCCTTCCCCGACCGCAGCGCGCAGGGCCCGTTGCAGGTCCTGCAGGGGGAGATAGGGGGCCAGGCCCAGGTCGAAGACCGGCAGCGCGGAGGCAGATGCCTTGAGCGGTCGGCGTGAGATGTGAGAGACTCCCTCCATGGCAGGCAAGATACCGCACGGGCGGCGATTCGACCGGCGGGCGCTGAGAGGTGGAGGACCGGTGGCCAAGAAGAAATACGATCCCCTGTGGGAGATCATCGACGAGAAGATCGCGCTCCAGGATCAGGAACCGGACATCGACGTGCCCTGCCCGCACTGCCACGTGCCGCTACATCTCGGTACCGCCGCCCGCCAGGGGCAGCGCGTCACCTGCGGGCTTTGCGGGGGGGTCTCGCAGGTAGTTGATGGGCCCGAGGGGCCCGGCCTCCGGGCAATCGGTCAGTAGCGGATCAGCGGTCGGCCCAGATCCCCGCGAGCATCACCCAGTTCCGGCGGCCAGGTCCCGCGGGGCAGAGACCGCAGTGGGATCCCCATCGGACACGTACCGCAGCCCCGGGTGCGACTTGAGTTCCTCGATCGCGTCACGCAACGTGTTCCCGGTGACCGTGACGCGCGGGATGTGCATGACGTTGAACTTCGCGGAGAACGGCGAAGGCGAGAGGGTGTCGCCCTCAGTGACGGCTGAGGTGTACTTGTAGGGGTTGCCGTCGAAGACGCCGGAGGTCAGGACGCTCTCGTCAACGGGGTAGTCCCCCGATGGGACCGACAGGCTGGTGACCTGATATCCGTCGCCGATAAGGTCTTCGAGCTTGGCCTGCGACTGCTCGAGTTCCTTCTTCACATCGAGCGAGGCCGCTTTGCGCAGATTGAGGTTGCTCACCGTGTGGCTGCCTATCTCATAGCCCCAGTCCACCAGATTTCGGAGCTTCTCTTGCTGGCGGTCGGCCTGCCCGAACACCTCGTTGTCCTTGGAGGCCACGTCCAGGAGGCAGTAGAAGGTGGCTTTGGAGGTCCACCCGCCGGTGTCCGTGGCCGCCTGCAGCACGCCCACAGCCGATTGCGGGTCGAGAGAACCATCGTCAAGGATGCGGTACTGGCCTGAAGTGGAGTCATCGAACGTGAGCACAACCGGAGACATGCCCGCAGGTATGTCGATGTTGCCCGACGCGAGGTCACGAAGGTTCACCGGGTAGAAGCCTTCCGACTTGAGAAGGTCTAAGTCCTCCTGAAGGTCCTGGGGAGTCCGGCTATCGTCGCCTCTGTCGTCGGTTATGTCGTGGTAGAGAAGCACCGGGACCTGACCCAGCTCGTTGGCTCCGATCGCCGCCGCCTTGTCGGCGGTCATAGGGCCGGAGAATGTGGAGGAGGTGCTGCCGGATGCACTACCGGGCCCGGCGCTGGGACTGCTTGCCGCCGGGGCGGTGAGTCTGGGGGTACCACTGTCGGGAGGGGACCCGCCGAAGGCGAGGCCGGAGACAAGCCCTAGAAAGGCCCCCCCTACAAAGGCGATGCCCAGAAAACGAAACACTTTGTCCCGGCGCATGGTCGGACAAGTCTAGCAGAGCCCTCTGCTACAATACCGCCACCATGGGCCAGGCGACATCAAACGGGCGGTCATCGCATTCCACTCCGCCCCGGCGCCGCAGAGGGGCGAAGGGCAAAGTCGCCTTCATCGGGCTTGCTACCGCGGTGTGTTTCGCCGCCGGATTCATCCTGCTGTGGTCTTTGGGTAGCGTCATTGTAGGGGGCAAGGGGTTCCCGTGGACCGCCCCGGCGAGCGCTGCCATCTCTCCGGTGGCTCTGCAGGCTCAGGTTGACCACGGGCTGGAACCTTTGGTGGATCTGCGGGCCTTCCGCGACCTCTCCTACGTCCCGGTGAAGGGGATCTACGTGAGTAGCTATCACGCGGGCAAGCCCGAGCTACTGGCCAAGATGTTGGATGTCGCCGACCAGACCGAGATCAACGCGTTTGTTGTGGACGTGAAGGATGATCTGGGCAAGGTCGTGTACAACTCGGACGTTTCTATGGCCAAGAGCCTGGGACTGGTCGAGGCGCGCATTTCCGACGTCGATGGACTCATCGCCACTCTCCGCGAACACGACGTCACTCCCATAGCGCGGCTGGTGTGCTTCCAGGACAGCGGACTGGCTCACGCAAGGCCCGAGTTGGCGATTCAGAGCTCCAAGGGCGGGCTGTGGAAGGACTACAAGGGCCGCAGCTACATCAACCCCTACAATCACGAAGTTTGGGAGTATCTCGTGCAAGTGGCTGAGGACGCCGCCCGGCACGGCTTTCGAGAGATCCAGTTCGACTATGTCCGCTTCCCGGCCGACGGGCCGGTGGCGGAGGCGATCTACCCAGGAGAGTACACCACCAAGGCGGACGCCATCGCCGGGTTCCTAGCGTACGCTCGGGAGCGGCTCGAGCCATTGGGCGTGTGGGTGTCGGCCGACGTGTTCGGGGTGATTTTGGCCGTGAAGAACGACCAGGGGATCGGCCAGATCGCCGAGCAGATAGGACAGAACGTCGACATCATGTGCCCCATGATCTATCCGTCGCACTATCAGGTCGGCTCCTACAACCTGGACTCACCCAACGCCAAGCCATACGAGCTGATCACAGCGGCCTTGAAGGACGCGGGGACTAGGCTGACCGGCACGGGCGCGATGGTGCGGCCGTGGCTGCAGGACTTCTCTCTGGGCGGGGTGACGTACGGGGTGGCCGAGGTCAAGGCCCAGATCAAGGCCGCCGAGGAGCAGGGCTACACCGAGTGGATGTTGTGGGACCCGGCCCTCAAGTACACGGTGGGCGCGCTCCGAAACCAGTGAGTCGAGGGCGACGCCGCTTCAGCTAGCCGACGACCACCGGGACCAGTCTCTGCGCCTCCACGTCGAGCAGGCCGTCCAGCGTGAGCCGGAGCCGGGGGATCACGCTCAGGGTGATGAAGCTGAGCACCATGAAAGGCTCCTCGAAGTCCACTCCCAGGGCGCTCGCAGCCCCCTCCAGCGAGCGGAGTCGTCTCCCGACCACATCCACGGGAAGGTCGACCATCAGTCCGGCCAGTGGCAATGGGAGGACCTCCGTCATGTCTCCTTCGACCACGGCCAGTCCGCCCCCCGCCGCGGCGACTGCGCGCGCCGCGGTCAGCATGTCGATCGGGTCGGCGCCGACGACCAGCAGATGGTGAGCATCGTGGGCGATGGTGGTAGCGATGGCGCCGCGGTGCAGGCCGAGCCCGCTCACCAGCCCCCGGCCGACCCGGTTGCAGCCATCTGGGGAGTCCGGGCCGGGCCGGCGCTCGATGAGAGCGGCCAGACACACATCCCAGTCGGGAGCGGCGAGCAGGTGTCCCCCCGAAGCTGTCACCTCGACGAAGCTCTCTTCGCTCACGATGGCGCGGGGGGTGACATGGATCGCGCGGGCGCGGTGGGGGCCGTCCCCGGCAGGGGGGCTGAGTTGCGCCGCGTCCGGCAGCTCGAGCCGGAAGGGCGGCGACGCCAAGGCAGGCGTCGGCGGCAGAGGTACGGTCAGCCGCCCGTCGTGGGCGACCACGGTCCCGGACTGAATGACGTCTCGCGGGTGCGGGAAAGCGGGATCCTCCACGATCAGCAGGTCCGCGCGGAATCCGGGGGTCGGACCACCGCGATCGTGAAGCCGGTAGAGCGTGGCCGGATTGATGGTCGCAGCCCGAAGGGCATCGGGAACCGGGACCCCAGCTCGGCAGAGGGCCGCGACGACCCCATCGAGGTGGTGGTGCTCCGCGAGAGCCGCCGCATTGCGGTCGTCCGTGCACAACGCCGTCCGCTCGGTACCGTGCTCCACCAGGAAAGGCATGGCCCGCGCCAGGTCGCGGGCGGCGGAACCTTCACGGATGAGGGTCCACATGCCCAGGCGCCTGCGCTCTAGGAGCAGGTCGGGGTCGGAGGTCTCGTGGTCGGTGCTGGGACCGGCGACCATGTAGGCGGCCAATTCCCGGCCGGTGACGTCGGGCGCGTGACCGTCGACCACCCGGTGCCCCGAGAGCTCGAAGAGGCGGCCGGAAGCCTCGCCGGAGATGAGCCCCATGTAGTCCATGGCCTCGCCCATGCCGGTGACCCCGTCGCGGGTGAGGAGCTCGGCCACGCTGCTCGAGTCCAGGCTCCCGGCCGCGTACTCGAACGGCGAAGCCGGGACTGTGGTGGGGATCATTAGGCGCAGATCGATGGGCAGCCCCGGCCGGGCCTCGAGGTAGAAGTCGATGCCGGCGCGGCCCATCACGTTGGTGATCTCGTGCGGCTCCGAGAGGGTCGTGGTGATGCCGTGCACCACCAGCGCCTCGGCGAACCGGGGAGGTGACAGCAGCGAAGTCTCCGGGTGGACGTGCGCGTCGATGAAGCCGGGGAGTACGAAGGCCCCGTGAGCGTCGATGACCTTGGCGGCCTCGCCGGGGTAATGCCCGACGCCCGCTATCAGCGAGCCGCAGATGGCGACGTCGGCCGGGAACATCTCCCGGTGAAGGGGAAAAGACCCGGCCGCCCCTGATCAGCAGAGTCGGCGGATCGAGGGCCAGGGCCACTCGGCGGCATTGTTCGCGCTCACGCATACCCGTTAACTATGCACTAGAATAACGTGCATTCCGGACTGGCGGCCCGGATTTCAGTCGGTTTGTGGTTGGGGGTGGGTTTGAGCGTTCCGCAACTTTCGGTCTTCGTTGAGAACAAGCCCGGGCATCTGGCCGATGCGCTCCGCACGCTCGCGGACGAGGGCGTGAACATCTGGTCGTTCACCGATCGCCGACACGAGCGACTACGGGATCCTGCGCATCGTGGTCGACCTGGTGGACCGGGCGAAGGAGGCCCTGGCGCGGGCAGGCTATGTCGTGGTGGAACACCCTGTGGTGCGCATCGTCCTTCCCGATCGAGCCCGGCACGCTGGCCGAGTGCGTCCGCCTGATCTCGGAATCAGGCCTGGACATCGAGTATCTCTACCAGGGCAACCACGACTCTCTGCTGCGTGAAGACTGAGGAACTCGAGCGCATGGAAGACCTCTTGATCCGAGAGCGGCTTCCGGGTCTTGGGTCCGGGCGATGTGCTCTGATCGCCGCTCGAGCGGCGCCAGTCGTGACCTCCGACCAATTCCTCCAGTACATCTTCAGCGGCATCACCAGCGGGAGCGTCTATGCGCTCACCGCCATCGGCTTCACGCTGGTGTTCAGCGCCACACGCATCATCAACTTCGCCCAAGGGCAGATGGTGATGCTGGGGGGCATGCTGGGCGTCAGCCTCTACAACGTCGGCCTGCCGCTCTGGGCCTGCTTCCTGGGTGTCGGTGGTGCTCGTGGCCGTCATCAGCGTGGGTATGGAAGAGGTGGCGATACGGCCCCTGATGAGCAAGGGGGTGCTGGCCCAGATCATCGCCACCGTCGGCGCGTCGTTCGTCTTCGAGACCGCAGCCATGGTCATCTGGGGCCGCGACGCCAAGACACTGCCTGCGTTCTCGGGCGAGGAGCCGATCGCAGTCGGGCGGGCTACCATCGTTCCCCAGACCCTCTGGGTCGTCGGCCTCACCGTGGTGGTGGTCGTGGCCCTCACCGTGTTCTACCGTAAGAGCCTCTATCGGCACTGCCATCCGGGCCTGCGCGGTCAACCCCGGTGCCGCTCGACTCCAGGGCATCTCCTACCGGCGGGTGGTCCTCTTCACCTTTGCCCTCACGGGCGGCATCGCCGCGGCCGCCGGGGTCATGGTCACGCCCATCAGCTTCATCAGTTACTCCTCGGGGACCCTGCTGGGGCTGAAGGGGTTCGCCGCCGCCACTCTGGGCGGGCTCGGGAACCCGTTGGGGGCGGTACTTGGTGGCTTCGCTCCTGGGGATCATCGAGGCCCTGGGGGTGGGGGTGGTCTCGGCCGGCTACAAGGACGCGATAGCCTTCGTCATCCTTCTGCTCGTGCTGTTCTTGCGGCCGGCGGGGCTGCTGGGCGCCAGGGTGGTGAGCCGCCAGTGAGCACCACCCCGTTCTTGCGCCGGCACGCCGGGTATTTGGTCTTCGCGGTCGTCGTGATGACCATCCCGGCGTACCTCTCGAACGAGTACTACCTGTCGGTCCTGGCCATTTGCCGCCACCCGGTTCATGATCGTCGTGGGTCTCAGCCTCCTCCTGGGGCCAGGCCGGTCAGATCTCCCTGGGCCAGGCGGCCTTCGTGGGCGTGGGGGCGTACGGCTCGGCCATCCTGACCACCAGGCTTGGGTTCAACCCCTGGGTGGCCATGCTGGTGGCCGCCGTTCTGGCGGCGGCCATCGCAGGCTTGGTGGGCATCCCCACGCTCAAGCTGAAGGGCTACTACCTGGCCATGGCCACGCTCGGGATCAACGAGATCATCTACATCCTCCTGGTGCAGACTCAAGCCTCTTACCAGCGGCACGGACGGAATCACCGGCATCCCCTCGCTCAGTCTAGGAGGCCTCGTCCTCAGCGGTCCCCGGGCTTATCACCTCGTGGTGTGGGGGGTGGCGTTGCTCATGTTCCGCTTCGCCCTCAACCTGTCCCGTCCCGGGTGGGCCGCTCACTCCGCTCCCTCCGGCTGTCGGAACCGGCGGCGGAGTCGCTGGGCGTGGACTGCTCGCATCGCAAGGTGCAGATCTTCATCATCGCGGCAGTGTTCGCCAGCATCGCGGGCAGCTTCGACGCCTCCTACGTGCACTACATCAGCCCGGAGAGCTACAACATCACCTTCTCCATCATTCTCATCACCGGGGTGATCATCGGGGGACTTCGGTCGCTGTGGGGGGCGGTATGGGGCACCATGGTCATCGTTATCCTGCCCGAGCTGCTGAACCGAGTGAACGAGGACCTCACCAACCTGGTCTTCGGGGTGCTTCTCATCGCTATCATGATTCTCTCGGGCGGGGGGACCGTCAGCGTATGGAGCCGGCTACGCGGCTGGAGGGCGGGACGCGCCGCCGGGGACGCATACCGGGCAGGGTCGGAGGAGTAGAGAGCATGCCGCTGCTCAGCGTACAGAACGTGTCGAAGCGCTTCGGCGGCCTCGATGCCCTCAAGGAGGTTACCTTCGCGGTGTACCGGGACCAGATAAAGGCTCTCATCGGACCGAACGGCGCGGGAAAGACCACACTGTTCAACATCGTGTCCGGCTCGTACCGGCCGAGCGAAGGCCGGGTGCTCTTCGCCGGTGTCGACGTGGCCGGCAAAGCGCCCCACCGCATCTGCCGGATGGGGGTGGGCAGGACCTTCCAGCACAGCCTGGTGTTCGACGACATGACCGTGCTCGAGAACGTGGCGGCCGGGCGCTACTCGCGAACCAAGGCCGGGGTGCTGTCGGCCGCCCTTGCCTTGCCCCTCCACCGGCGCGAGGAGGCCGAGACCTTCAAGGCCGCCCACGAGGCGCTCCGGCGTGTAGGGCTGGACCGGGCGGCCGATGAACTCGCGGAGAACCTGCCCATGGGCGAGCGCCATCTCCTCGAGATCGCCCGCGCCCTGGTTGCCGGCCCGCAGTTGCTGCTCTTGGACGAGCCGGCCGCCGGGCTGAACGACGACGAGACCCGGCCGTCTGGCCGAAACAGTGAGGAAAATTCGGGACGAGGGCGTCACCGTGCTGCTGGTCGAGCACGACATGACCTTCGTCATGGAGATATCCGACGAAGTGGTGGTGCTGGACTACGGCAGGAAGATCGCCGAAGGCCCGCCACTCATGATTCAGAACAACGAGGAAGTCATCAAGGCGTACCTGGGAGAGGAGTTGGAATGAGGAGTAGGCGTATAAGGAAGAACCATGGGGCACGCACTATCCCCGGCGTGAGTCTGGCTCGTGTTGGTGGCGGTGCTGTTGGTGGTCACCATCGTGGCGGCGGCCTGCGGCGGAGAGAGCACCACCACGACGGCGGCCCCGGCGGGCGGTGCCACCACGACCGCGGCCCCGGCGGGTGGGTCGACTACGACGATGGCTGCGGCCCCGACCGGCGAGCCCGTCGTCATCGGCGCGATCGTCTCGGCCACGGGACCGGGGGCGGCTCTCGGCGAGCAGGAGCGCAACACCCTGCAGATGCAGGAGAAGCTCATCAACGAGTCCGGCGGCATCCTCGGCCGCCCGGTGAAGATCGTCATCGAGGACGACAAGAGCGATCCCAAGGAGGCCGTCACCGCGGCGAACAAGCTGCTGGAGCAGGACAAAGCGGTAGCTCTCATTGCTTCCACCATCTCGCCGTCCGCCCTGGCCGTGAAGGCCATCACGGCTGCGAAGGGCATCCCGCAGGTGGCCATGGCGGCTGCCAACGACATCACCGATAAGGCGCCCGCGGAGTGGGTCTGGCGCACGCCGCAGAAGGATGCGCTGGCCGTCCAGCGGGCACTCGACTACGTGGCCAATGTCCTCACGGTCAAAAAGATCGCAGTGCTCCATGACGAAAACGCGTTCGGATCGTCCGGCAACGCCGAGATCGCCAAGCAGGCGCCCGGCATGGGCCTGGAGGTAGTGGCCTCGGAGTCCTACAAGACCAACGACACCGACATGACCGCCCAGCTCACCAAGATCAAGGGCGCAAGCCCGGAAGCCCTCATCGTGTGGGGGACCAACCCCGGCCCGGCGCTCGCCGCCAAGAACATGAAGCAACTGAGCATGGACATCCCCTACGTGGGCAGCCATGGTATCGCCAACAAGACCTTCATCGAGTTGGCCGGTGACGCAGCTGAGGGCGTGGTGTTCCCCGCAGGCAGACTGCTGGTGCCCAGCTCCATCACCGACGCCGACCAGAAGGCGGTCACCGACAAGTTCATCAGCGACTACAACGCGGCGTACGGTGCCAATCCCAACCCGTTCGCCGGCTACGCGTTCGAGGCCATTTCCATCCTGGCCGACGCCATCAAGCGCGCGGGCGGGACCGATCCGGCGGCTATCCAGACGGCACTGAACGCCACAAGCAACTTCGCCATGCCCGATGGCAAGTACAACTACAGCGCGACCGATCATGACGGGTTGAAGGCCTCCGATATGATCATGGTCAAGATCAATAACGGCACCTGGGAGCTGGCCGAGTAGGCCGGCATGAACGGACGTAACACACTCGACCGGAGGGACGCCGGTGCTTGAGCTGCGGAGCGTCCGCGCAGGCTACGGGAAGATCGAGGTCCTCCACGACCTCGATCTGACCGTGGCCGAAGGCGAGATCGTCACCATCATCGGAGCCAACGGGGCGGGCAAGAGCACGCTCCTCAAGGCCATTTCCGGGGTGGTGCGTCTATCTGCGGGCCGGATCCTCTTCGAGGGACAGCGCCTGGACAGGTTGAGCGTGGAGCAGATCGTGTCTCGCCGGCTTATACAGATACCGGAGGGCAGGCAGCTCTTTGGGCCGCTCACCGTGGCCGAGAACTTGGCCTTAGGCTCCTATTCGCGGCGTAAGCAGGGAACGCCAGTAGCCGGGCGGCTGAAGAAGGTGTTCGCCCTCTTCCCACGCCTGGAAGAGCGCCAGTCGCAGGAGGCCGGCACCCTTTCCGGAGGCGAGCAGCAGATGCTCGCCATCGGCCGGGCGCTCATGGCGGAGCCGCGCGTCCTGCTGCTGGACGAGCCCTCGATGGGATTGGCGCCGATCATCGTTCGCGACATCTTCGCCACCCTTCGCGCGCTGAACGCCGAAGGGCTGACCATGATCCTGGTGGAGCAGGACGCCCGCATCGCTCTCAGGCTGGCTCACCGCGGGCTGGTAATGGAGCGGGGGAGGATCGCGCTCGCCGATGCCGCGGAAGCATTGCTCGAGAACCCTGAAGTGCAGGCCATCTACTTCGGCCAGCGGACCGGTCGGCGACAGGGCCGGCCGGACCCGGAGACGTCCAGGGAGAAGTGATGAACGAGATCTGGAACCCTGAGTACGAGACGATGAGCAGAGAGGAGCTGCGGGAACTGCAGTTCAAGCGGCTGCAGATGACCCTTCGCTGGACATATGACAACGTCCCCTTCCACTACGACCGCTGGACAGCGATGAAGCTCAAGCCCAGCGACATCCGTTCGCTGGAGGACTTGGGCAAGCTGCCCTTCACGGTCAAGGGCGACTTCAAGGCGGCCTATCCTTACGGGCTGTTCGCACTGCCGCTGGAAAAAATCATCCGCATCCACTCGACCTCGGGCGCCATCTCCAACCCGACTGTGGTCGGCTATAGCCGGGGCGATCTGAACACCTGGTCGGAGTTGTGCGCCCGGGTGGCGGTGGCCGGCGGAGCCCGATCCCACGACGTGGCCCAGATCAGCTTCGAGTACGGGCTCACCACCGGGGCTTTTGGCATGCATGCCGGGCTGGAGCGGGTGGGGGTCACGGTGGTACCTGCCTCCACCGGCAACACTCAGCGCCAGCTACAGATCATGCGGGACTTCAAGACCACGGTGCTGGTGGGCACGCCGTCGTATGTCATGCACATGACGGAGGTGGCTCCCCGGTTGGGCTATGACCTCGAGGCGCTCGACCTGAGGGTGGCGCTTCTCGGCTCCGAGCCGTGGACGGACCAGATGAGGGAGGAACTGGAGAGACGCACCGGCATGTCGGCCAGCGACATCTACGGCCTCTCCGAGGTCATCGGACCCGGGGTCTCCTACGAATGCTGGAACAAGGATGGGCTCCACGTCAACGAGGACCACTTCCTGGTGGAGGTCGTGGACCCGGCGACGGGCGAGCCGTTGCCCGATGGCAAGGAAGGAGAGCTCGTCTTCACCTCGTTGGCCAAGGAGGCTCTCCCGGTGATCCGGTACCGCACCGGCGACCTGGCCAGTCTCAGCAGCCGTCCCTGTGCCTGCGGAAGGGTGTTCGTCCGTCACAGCAAGGTCTATGGGCGGACCGACGACATGCTGATCATCCGCGGCGTGAACGTCTATCCCGCCTCGATCGAGGCAGTCCTCGAAGACATCGAGGGAGTGGAGCCGCGCTACCAGATCATCGTGTACCGCGACGGCGCCCTCGACCAGGTCGAGATCCAGATCGAGGTGGAGCCCGCCTTCATGGCCGACACCGTCCGAAGATTGCAGACCTTCCAGCAGCACGTGGAGGAGCGCATGCGCCAGGAACTGGGCATACGACCTCGGGTGCGGTTGGTGGAGCCCAGGACGATTCCCGAGGCCGCGGACCACGGTCGCAGGGTGGTCGATAGGCGCGACGGAACCGGCCGGTACATCTGATACACTGCCCGGACGGCACTAGAGGGGCGGTCGCGGCCGCCCCCGAGCGATAGTCCTGGAGGTCAAGAGCGGTGGAGAACCACGAATTCCTGTTCACTTCGGAGTCGGTGAGCGAGGGGCATCCCGACAAGATCGCCGACCAGATCTCGGACGCCGTGCTCGATGCGGTGCTGCGCGATGATCCGACTGGCCACGTGGCCTGTGAGACCCTGATCACCACCGGTCTGGTGGTCGTCTCCGGCGAGATCACCACCACTACCTACGTGGATGTGCCCTCTTTGGTGCGGAAGACCATCGAGCGGATCGGCTACACGCGGGCCAAGTACGGCTTCGATGCCCACACCTGCGGCGTCATAACCGCAATCCACGAGCAGTCCCCGGATATCGCGCAGGGCGTGAACGCAGCCTCGAATCTCGTCTGGATCCTGCCGACCAAGACACCCTCGATCTTCAGGGTGCCGGCGACCAGGGGATGATGTTTGGCTATGCGTGCGGTGACTGCAACGAGTTGATGCCGCTGCCCATCTCTCTGGCTCACCGTCTTGTGCATCGCCTGAGCGAGGTGCGCAAGGGATGCGTGGTGCCCTATCTGCGGCCCGACAGCAAGAGCCAGGTGACGGTGAAATACTCCAACGGCAAACCTGAGTTCATTACCGCGGTGGTCCTCTCCAGCCAGCACGCGGACGGCATCGACATCGACACGCTCATGAAGCCCGACCTCATCGAGCATGTCATCAAGCCGGTGTTGCCCGACGGCCTGTACGATCCGGACTTCAAGAAGACAAAGCTGTTCATCAATCCCACCGGCAAGTTCGTCATCGGCGGGCCCATGGGCGATACCGGGCTCACCGGTCGGAAGATCATCGTGGATACGTACGGGGGCTGGGGCCGCCACGGCGGCGGGGCCTTCTCCGGCAAGGACCCCTCGAAGGTGGACCGCTCCGCGGCATACGCTGCCCGGTACGTCGCCAAGAACGTGGTCGCGGCCGGCCTGGCCGACCGGTGCGAGGTGCAGATAGCCTACGCCATCGGTGTGGCGCACCCGGTCAGCGTCATGGTGGAGACCTTCGGTACCGAGAAGATCTCTCCCAAGACCATCCAGGAACTCGTTCTCAGCCACTTCGACCTGCGTCCGGCCGCCATCATCCGCGACCTCAGGCTACTCCGACCCATCTACGAGAAGACCGCTGCCTACGGCCACTTCGGCCGCGAGGACCACGACTTCACCTGGGAGAGCACGGACAAGGCCGATACCCTGCGCAGTGACGCGGGGCTGAGCTAGGCGGTCCCTAGACGAGGACGGTCGGCCCTGCGCGGCTAGGTGCGCCCGGAGTGATGCCTGCGGACGCACGCGGCTGAGGGTGCTCACAGCGGCGCGGCCCGCGCCTCGGCGCCAGGCGGCTGGAGGAGAAGGTGGCGCGTAGCTCGGTGGAGGATAGAGGGCGCGTAGCCCAAGTCAGCGTCCTTCTGCGACTGCACCATCTGGGACACCGGTTGTTCGACTACGCCATCCCGGAGGACCTGATCGACGCGGTCTCTGTGGGGTCGATGGTGACCGTGCCTTTCGGCCGGCGGACTGCGCAGGCCGTGGTCTTGCAGATCGGCTTTGGCGCGGAAGTTCCGGCTGAAGGGCTGCGAAGCATCATCGCCGTCGCCCCGGACAACGTGCAAGAGGATCTCATCGACCTCGCTCGGGGGGTCGCCGAACGCTACCTCTGTTCCCTTGAGTCTTGTCTCCGTTTGGTGGTCCCCGTGGGGAGCGCCAGGCGGCAAGGCCTGCTCGTCTCCACCCGGACAGATTGGGTGTTCAGGTCGGCCTCTCAGGCCGTCGGGGCGGGGCCGGCGTCGCTCCCGGTCGGTCTGACGGCGAAGCAGCGAGTCGTGCTCGAAGCGATCCCGGCTGGAGGTATCGGCAAGAAGGACCTGTGCGAGCTCGCCGGAGTCGGCAGGGGGGTTCTCGCCACCCTTCAACGGAAAGGAATTGTTGACTTCCGGGTGGCGCCGACCGAAGGCCAGATCGACAGCGAAGCCGCGGACGCCGACGCCAGCAACGCCGCGACAGTCTCCCCGGCCCTCTGGCCCGAGCAGGAGAAGGCCGTGGCCGACCTCGCAGGCGCGCTCGCTGCCGCGCTGGAGGAACGAAGGCTGACGACACGACTGCTATGGGGAGTCACCGGCAGCGGCAAGACCGAAGTGTACCTCCGCCTTATGCGGCACGCCCTGGACTCGGGCAAAGGAGCCATCCTCTTGGTTCCCGAGATCGCGCTCACGCCTCAGACCATCGCCCGCGTGCGAGCTCGCTTCGGCAGCCAGGTGGGCGTGTTCCATAGCGGGCTTCCGCAGGGCGAACGGCTGCGCGAGTATCGGCGGGTGGCATCGGGCCAGGCGTCAGTCGTGGTGGGGGCTCGGTCCGCGCTGTTCGCGCCGGTGGCCGATCTGGGCCTCATCATCATCGACGAAGCCCACGACACCTCGTACAAGCAGGAAGAAGAGCCGCGATACCACGTCCGGACCGTGGCGGGAATGCGGCTGGCGCGCAACGGAGGCCTGCTACTCGAAGGAAGCGCCACCCCCGCGGTGGAGAGCATGGTGGAGGCGGCTGAGCGGGTCCGGCTCTCGCACCGCGCGGCGGGGGCCCCACCGGAGGTCGAGGTCGTCGACATGAGGCGCCAGGGCGCCGGCCTGCTGCTCGCTCCGCGATCGCGCGATGCGCTCGCCACCGTGCTGCGGAATGGTGAGCAGGCCATCATCCTGCTCAACCGTCGGGGCTACGCCGGGTACGTCTACTGCGAGGCCTGCGGCTTCGTGGTGACGTGCACGGATTGCGAGCTCTCGTTGACCTATCATCGACAAAGCGGGAGGCTACTGTGCCATCACTGCGGCCGGGGGTACGCCCAGTCCCAGGGCTGTCCCCAGTGCGGTGAAGCCCCTCTCACCCGGGCGGCGCCCGGTACCGAACGGCTGGATCGGGAACTGCAGGCTCTGGTTCCCGGCGGCCAGGTCTTCCGGATGGACTCGGACGTCACCGCCGGCGGCTCGCGCACGCAGGCGATCTTGCGGGACTTCGCGGCTGCGTACCCGGGCGTGTTGGTGGGCACACAGATGGTGGCCAAAGGTCATGACTTCCCCGATGTGACCCTGGTGATAGTGGCAGACGCCGACGTGGGTCTGTATACGCCCGACTTTCGGGCAGGGGAGAGGACTTTCCAGATTTTGACCCAGGTGGCGGGCCGCGCCGGGCGCGCGGAGCGCCCCGGCCGCGTCCTGGTGCAGACCTCCAACCCCGACGTGCCCTGCATCCGCATGGCGCTCGCGGGGGACGAAGAGGGCTTCTACCGCGAGGAACTGGCCGTCCGGGAACGCTTGGGCTACCCACCGTACACCGACCTCGTCCGACTCGTTACGTCGTCGGAGCAGCCGGAACGGGCCCAAGCCGCCGGACGACACCTCGTCGAGCGGCTCAGTCCGTACTTCGCGGCGCCCGAGTTGCATGGCCCTGCAGTGTTGCCGCGACTGCGAGGGCGCCACCGGTGGCAGGTGATCGTCGCGGCCCGCCAGGGCGAACGGGCGCGGACTATAATAGGCCAGGCGCTGGCCCAACTGGAGGAGCCGTACCGGCGCCGGGGTGTCGTCCTCTTGGTGGACGTAGACCCCCTTTCTTTCAGCTAGTCGGATCGGGAATGGCGAGGCCGCGATGGCGCGGAGGGACAAGGCACAAGACCAGCATGGTGGGCAGACGCCTCTGGAACGGTTGCGTACCCTGGGCGACCCGACCCTGCGTCAGCAGACCAAGCTCGTGACCGCTTTCGACACCCGCCTGGAGAAGCTGGCGGAGATCATGCTCGAAGTCATGCGCCGCGAGGAGGGTGTCGGCCTGGCCGCTCCCCAGATAGGCGTGCTCAGTCGTGTCATGGTGTGGAGGGACCCCGAACACGAAGATGTGGAGTTCGTGTTCGTGAACCCGCAGATCGTCGCCCGCTCGGAACAGTGCACCCTGGCGTCGGAGGGCTGCTTGTCTGTGCCGGGCTGCCTGGTGGAGGTCGAGCGGGCCGACGAAGTCACCGTCAGGGCTCAAGATGTCAAAGGCGCCCACCTGGAGCTCCAGGCCGCCGGGATGGTCGCCCGGATCATGCAGCACGAGATCGATCACCTGGAGGGCAGGCTGATCCTCGATCGCGCCTCGCCAGACGAGCGGCGCCGAGCCCTGAAAGAACTCCGCGAACGTTCCCTGTCGATGGAAACGTGAATTTCGCCTTCGCAGGCACGCCGGACTTCGCAGCCTGGACGCTCGAGCACCTGGCAAGTCTTGATCGCCTCCCTTGCCTGGTGATCACGCAGCCCGACCGTCCTGTAGGCCGGGGAAGGAAGGCGACCGCCCCTCCGGCGGCGGTCGCCGCTCGGCGCTTCGGCCTGGGACTCGCCCAGCCGGCCGACATCAACACCCCCGAGTTCCCCGACCTTCTGCGTTCCGCCGGCGTCCAGGTAATAGTGGTCGCCGCCTTTGGTCAGATCCTGAGGCTGCCGCTCCTTGATGCCTTTCTGTGCGTGAACATCCACGCATCGCTCCTGCCCGCGTATCGGGGAGCGGCCCCCATTGAACGGGCCCTTGCCGCGGGAGAGGCCTTCACGGGGGTCACGATCATGCGGGTCACCGAGAGCCTCGACGCGGGGCCGGTGGCCTCGCGGACTTCCCTCTCCCTGAGTCTTCGGGACGACGCGGGCTCGGTCGGCCGGGCGCTGGCGTATCTGGGCGCGCGGGGGGTCGATCAGGTGATCGCGGGCCTCGAGGATGGGACCGTGGAGTGGACCGAGCAGGAAGGGGATACGGTGTATGCCCAGAAGCTCGACTGGAGAGACTGCCTGGTGGACTTCGCGGCGACGGCACGGGCCGTTCACGACCGGGTTCGCTCGCTCAGCCCTCGCGTGGGGGCGCGGATGGAGAGCGGCACCCTGCGGTTCAAGGTGTGGCGAACGTGGCCGTACGGGCAGGCCGGACTTGACCGAGGCGCCGGTCGAAGCGGGCGCCGTTGCCGGACGTCCCGGCCAGGTCGTGGTCGCCGGCGAGCGCCTGTATGTGGGGTGCGGTGAAGGGCTGATCCGAGTGCTGACCGTGCAACCTGACGGGAAGAGTGTGATGGACACAGCGGCGTTCCTCAGGGGATATCGGGCCCGGCTGGGCGAGAATATCCGGCCGGCGGGCCAGGACTGCCAACCCGTCGCCGTGGACGGCTAGGAGAGGAGCGGATTGCCATGCCTGTGCCGGCGAGTGCATACCGCGAGCTCCACCTTCTTCCGTCCATTCTGTCCGCGGACTTCTCTCGACTGGGTGACGAGGTCGTCCGGGTCATGGACGCCGGCGTCCGCATCATCCACTGTGACATCATGGATGGGCACTTCGTCCCAAATCTGACGATGGGACCCGCGGTGGTAGCCGCCATCGCGCCCACTGTCCGCCAGCGCGGAGGTCTGCTTTCCGTCCACCTGATGATCGAGCGTCCCGAGCAGTTTTTCGACGAGTTCGTGGAAGCCGGAGCGGACGTGCTGAGCGTACACGCGGAAGCGACCGCCCATCTGTACCACACCATCGCGGCCATCAAGACCCTCGGGGCGGGCGCGGGAGTGGCCATCAATCCGGGCACCGACGTGACCCGGATCGGGGAGGTGGCCGGACTGGTCGATCTCGTTTTGGTTATGACGGTCAACCCGGGCTTCGGCGGCCAGAAGCTCATTCCAGCTGCTCTGGATAAGGTCCCCGCAGTGCGGAAGATGGTCCGCCCTGAAGCCGCCGTCGAGTTGGACGGAGGCATCAACCGTGACAACATCCGGACGGCGGTGGAGATGGGAGCCAACTGGATCGTGGCCGGCTCGGCGGTCTTTGGAGCTGCGGATCCGGGAGCGGAGGCCCGCATCCTCCAGACACTGATGCTGGGCGGCACCGCCAGTGGATAGCCTGCGCGCGGCGGCACCTAACCGACCGGGCGGGTCGTGCGTGGCAACGTTGCCTGCCGTGTGCTAGATTTGCCACGCACCTTCTGGGTGCAAGAGCATAGTTGGTCTTCGGGGTCGGGTGAGATTCCCTACCGGCGGTGACAGCCCGCGAGCCCTTCGGGGCAGACCAGGTGAGATGCCTGGGCCGACAGTGAAAGTCTGGAAGAGAGAAGACTAGAGCGCGCTGCCGCTCTGCCGACCCCTGGACCATCGGTCTGGGGGTGTTTTGCTTGGCGTTCGAGGCACACGACGTGCTCATGCTGGAGCGGGCGTTCTCCCTGGCGGAGAAGGGTCGCGGGTGTACCAGCCCCAACCCCGTCGTGGGCGCAGTCATCGTGGCCGGTGGAAGGGTGTTGGGAGAGGGCTATCACAACGGCCCGGGCCGCGATCACGCCGAGATAGTCGCCATCAAGGACGCTCTCCGCCGCGCCGGGGGCGGCCATACCGCAGACGACGGCCCGGTCGACATCGCTTCGGCCCAGGCGGCGTGCTCGGGCACCACCATGTACGTCACCCTGGAGCCCTGCTGCACCTACGGCCGGACCCCGCCGTGCACGTCGGCCTTGATCGCTGCCGGTTTCGCACGCGTCGTGGTGGGGGCCATCGATCCGACCCCCGCAGTGAACGGGCACGGGATGGAGATCCTTCGCCAGGCAGGCATCGCCGTCGACCTGGCGGAGGGGGATCTTGCCCATCGGATCAAACGGCAGAACGACGGTCTGCGCAAGCTGATGGCTACGGGGCTGCCATTCATCACCTATAAGTACGCGATGACCCTTGATGGTCGCCTGGCTACCGACGCCGGCGACTCCCGCTGGATCTCGAGTCCCGAGAGCCGCGCGCTCGTCCACCAGTGGCGGGCCTGGTCGGACGCGGTGGTCGTGGGAGCCGGCACCGCGCGGGCCGACGACCCCCGCCTGACGGCCAGAGAGGTGGAGTGCCACAGGCAGCCGCTGAGGGTCATCGTCGGTGGGGAGGGTCTGGACCCGGATAGCGCTCTCGTCCGAGGTGTGGACGAGGCTCCGGTACTGCTTATCGCGGCCGGCCTGGCCGACGATCACCAGGCGCGGCTGCGCTCCTGGGGGGTGGAGGTGGCCGTGGTCGGCCCGAGCGCCGATGGCCGCCCGGATGCGCGCGCAGCCACCGCCCTCCTGGCCGAGCGGGGGGTACAGACGGTCCTGCTCGAGGGCGGGAGGCACCTCGCCGGTTCCTGGTGGGATGCTGGACTGGTGGACAAAGTCGCCGCGTTCGTATGTCCCAAGGTTGCTCCCGGCACCGAGAATCGGGGGGCGTTGGTGGCGGCCGGTCCGGTGCTTATGGAAAGGGCGTCGACGCTGGTGGACGTGGAGACGCGGCAGGTGGGGCCCGACCTGCTCCTGACCGGCTATCTGAGGGACGTCTACTGATGTTCACCGGCTTGATAGAAGAGGTGGGGGTGGTCCGCCGCCTGGAGCGGACGCAGGCCGGCGGCAGATTGAGCGTGCGGGCCCGGACCGTGCTCGAGGGCACGAGAATCGGCGATTCCATCTCGGTCAGCGGCGCTTGTCTCACGGTCATCGCCCTGGACGGCGAGGGCTTCGTCGTCGAGTGCATGCCGGAGACGCTGGTCCGAACGACGCTGGGACAGGCGGGCCCGGGGTCGCTCGTCAACTTGGAGAGGTCGCTCCGCTGGGGCGACCGCCTGGGCGGGCATCTGGTGTTGGGGCACGTCGACGAGGTGGGGAAGATACTGAGCGTTCGCCCAGAAGGCATCGCCTGGGAGGTGCGGGTTTCACTTCCGGAAGGGGTTCGCGCGGCGGTGGCGGCGAAAGGCTCCGTCGCCATAGACGGGATCTCTCTGACGGTCATAAGCGTGGACGCCGACGGCTTCGCCGTTGGTATCATCCCGCACACCTTGAAGGAGACCACCCTGCGGGCAGTCAAACCTGGGCTGCTGGTGAACCTCGAAGCCGACGTGCTGGCCCGCTACGTGCTCCGGTCGCTGCAGGCTATAGCGGGTCCCGCGACCGGGGGAGCGACCGGGGCTGGCCCGACGTCGCCCGCGACCGGCGCAGGTCTGACGGAGGAGTTTCTACGCGAACAGGGTTTCGCTTGATGGGAGGACGGTAGACAATGAACCGGCTGCAAGGATTCGCGACCATCGAGGAGGCCCTCGAGGACATCAAGAACGGCAAGATGGTCGTGGTGGTCGACGATGAGGACCGCGAGAACGAGGGAGACCTCACTATGGCGGCCCAGTTCGTCACGCCCGAGGCCGTCAACTTCATGGCTCAGCACGGGCGAGGTCTCATCTGTCTGTCCATCACGGCCGAGCGCGCCGAGGAGCTGCATCTCCAGCCCATGGTACGCAGCAACACCTCCCGCTTCGGCACCGCTTTCACCGTGTCCATCGAGGCCCGGGAGGGGGTGACGACGGGGATCTCAGCCGCGGACCGCGCTCACACCATGCGAGTGGCCATCGATCCGCGAACACGGCTCGAAGACCTCGTGCATCCCGGCCACGTCTTCCCCCTCATCGCCCGAGCCGGCGGCGTGCTCGCCCGCGCCGGCCAGACTGAGGCCGCCGTCGACCTGGCTCGTCTGGCGGGACTCATTCCGGCCGGGGTCATCTGCGAGGTCATGAACGACGACGGGACCATGGCTCGGGTGCCCGACCTGTTGGAATACTGCGCGCGGCACGGCCTGAAGATGGTCACCGTCGCCGACCTCATCCGCTATCGGCGGCGCAATGAGAAGCTGGTTCGTCCGGTGGCGGTGGTGCAGATGCCCACCCGGTTCGGCGATTTCGTGGGCCATGGCTATGAAAGCCTGCTCGATGGGGGCCAGCACCTCGCTTTGGTCAAGGGCGACGTGGCCGGTAAGGAGAACGTCCTGGTGCGCGTGCACTCCGAGTGTCTGACCGGCGACGTTTTCCATTCCATGCGCTGCGACTGCGGCGACCAGCTGCAGGCCGCGCTCGAGCGTATCGACAAAGAAGGGCTGGGTGTCCTCTTGTACATGGCTCAGGAGGGCCGGGGGATAGGCCTGCTTAACAAGCTGCGTGCGTACGAACTGCAGGAGCAGGGGCTCGACACCGTCGAGGCCAACGTTGAGCTGGGTTTCGCCCCTGACCTGCGCGACTACGGCATCGGAGCCCAGATCCTCGTCGACCTGGGACTTACCACCATCCGCATTATGACCAACAACCCCCGCAAGCTTGTGGGTCTCGAGGGCTACGGACTCACCATCACCGAGCGGGTGCCGCTCGAGATGCGGCCCACCCGGGCCAACACGAACTACCTGCGCGTGAAGAAAGAGAAGTTGGGCCACATCCTGCATCACCAAGGACTGCAGACCGCCGAACCCGAGGGAAAGGACGATAGCGATGGATGACAAGGGCCAAGTGTACGAAGGCGTTCTCACCGGAGAGGGCCTCCGCTTCGCGGTGGTTGTCAGCCGCTTCAACGAGTTCATCAGCAGCAAGCTGCTGTCGGGGGCGTGGGACTGTCTCACCCGGCACGGAGCCGGCGCCGCGAGCATCGACGTGGCCTGGGTGCCGGGCGCCATGGAGATCCCGCTCATCGCCCAGAGAATGGCGGCAAGCGAGAAGTACGATGCCGTCATCTGCCTGGGCGCCGTCATCCGCGGCTCCACGCCACACTTCGACTACGTGGCGGCAGAGGTGGCAAAGGGAGTGGCGAAGGTCCAGCTGGACAGCGGTCTCCCCGTCATCTTTGGCGTGCTGACCACGGACAGCATCGAACAGGCGGTGGAGCGGGCTGGCACGAAAGCCGGCAACAAAGGTTGGGATGCGGCGGTGTCCGCTCTGGAGATGGCCAACCTGGTGCGCCAGCTGGACCGGAACCAGACGTAGAAAAGCAGGACCGGGGCCGGGCGCCCCGGCGCGGAACGCGCCGCAGGCGCCGCCGGAGCCAGGCCGGCTGCGATTGCGGCCGGCCTGGCGGAGAGTCAGACGACGATCAGGCGACCTTCTGGACTTTGTGCGCTTTGAGGCACTTGGTGCACACGTAGGCCTGGGTGGGTTTGCCGTTGAGTTCGATGCGAACCTTCTGCACGTTGGGGTCCCAACGCCGGGGGGTGGCACGCATCGAGTGGCTCCGGTTATTGCCGAAGCTGGGTTTCTTGCCGCATATGACGCACACTTTGGACATGGAAGACTCACTCTGGTTCTTGGGTGACCGGAACGGGAGCGACATAGTATGCCGCACGGACGTGCACTCTGACAAGATGACCGGGCCGCTGCACATAGCGACATAGCCCTCCATGCGGTAGGGTATAGTACCTGAGCAGCGGCAACCATGCGATCGGGGAGGAGATGGCCATCTTTACCAAGGATATGTCGATGATCGAGGCCCTTCAGGCCGATCCTCGCGCCAAAGACGTCTTCGCCGCCTACGGTATGGGGTGCATCGGCTGCATGGGTGTCAGCATGGAGTCCATCGAGGATGGGGCCAAGATGCACGGCATAGACCCTAACGCGGTCGTGGCCGACCTCAACAAGCTTGCTCCCGTCGAGGCGCCAGGGACATGAACGAACGCGCGGGCGCACGCTTGGGGAGTGCCCCCGAGGCCCGCGGCGGCGCCATCGGCGGCCGCCTCGCTATCAGCGACCGGGCTATCGCCGACATCGTCGGCTGGACGGTGCTCGAGTGTTATGGGGTCGTCGGCATGGCCTCGCCGAGTCTTCGGCAGGGAGTGGCCTCGCTCCTGACCCGCGATCGCCTGCGCCAGGGCATCAAGGTCGAGCAGACCGCTGATCACCTGCGCGTCAAGCTCTACATCATCGTGGAGTACGGGCTGAATGTCGCCGAAGTTGCCGGGAACGTCCGCTCTCAGGTGGCCTACAACGTAGAGAAGATGACCGGCAGGCCGGTCACCGGCCTGCACATCTACGTGCAGGGGGTCAGGCTTGGAGAGTAACGGGCATGCGTCGCTCACTGTGGCGAGGGCTCGGGAATTACTGGCGGCGGGCTTTGCGGCGCTCGAAGAACGAAAGCGGGAGATCAACGACCTCAACGTCTATCCGGTGCCCGATGGGGACACGGGGACCAACCTGGCCCTGACCGTCAAGGGCATGCTGGAGTCGGTCGCCCGGTTACCTGAGGACCTTCCCGGGCATGACGTGTGCACCGCCATCTCCCAGGCCGCCCTCATGGGGGCCCGAGGCAATAGTGGGGTCATCCTTTCGCAGATAGTCCGAGGCGCCATGGAGGTGATCGGCCAGGACGGGCCGGTCACACAGGATGTTCTCATCCGGGCGCTGCGGCATGCCACCGAGACGGCCTACCGGGCCGTCCGCAAACCGGTAGAAGGCACCATGCTCACCGTGCTGCGGGAGATGGCCGACGCGGCCGCCCAGGTGCCGGGCGACCCCGGCTTCGAAGCCTTTGTCGCACAGGTCGTTGCGGCCGGCTGGAAGAGCGTGGAGAAGACGCCCACTCTGCTTCGCGTCTTGGCCGACGCGGGAGTCGTCGATGCGGGCGGGTTCGGCCTGGTGGTGCTGGTCGAGGGGACCGCCGACGGTCATGGCAGCCCCAGGACTCGGATCGTCGCGCGCTTCGCCCAACCCGTCGTCCTCGTCCCCACCGAGGCAGAGGTACCTGAGGAAGAGGCGGAAAGTGACTTCACCTACTGCACGAGCTTTCTGCTCATGGGCGAGGGCCTCGACCCGGCTTCGCTCGAGGAGTCGCTGGGACGCTTGGGGGACAGTCTCCTCGTGGTGGGCGACGACCGGCAGTTGAAAGTGCACGTGCACACCGACGATCCCGGCACCGTCCTCACGTTGGCAGCTGTCATGGGCGCGCTCACCGAGATAGAGATAGACAATATGAAAGAGCAGAAGGCCGCCCGCGAACTGAGGCTCGCCGCCCAGGCGGCTTCGGCGGCGCAGCCTCCCGCGCTGGCCCTTGTCGATCCAGGCCTCGTCCAGGTGGTGGCTGTGGTCGCCGGAGAGGGCAACAAGGCGCTCTTCCGCAACCTCGGGGTGGATCTCATCGTGGAGGGCGGGCAGTCCATGAACCCCTCCACTGAGGATGTCATGCGCGCCGTGGAGAAGGCCGCGGCCCCGTCGGTCATCATCCTTCCCAACAACAGCAACGTCATCATGACCGCCGAACAGACCATAGGGCTCGCGGAGCGGGACGTGATCGTCGTGCCCACCCGTTCCATCCAGGCCGGTCTGAGCGCAGCAGTGGCGTTCGACGGGCGCAAACCGGCCGTCGCGAACGCCAAGGAGATGCGCGCTGCCATCGAGGGGGTGGTGACGGGTGAGGTCACGTGGGCCGTCCGGGATTCCTCCGTCGATGGGGTGCAGGTGAAGGCAGGAGACTTCATCGGTCTCGTCGACGACCAGGTGGTGGTCGCTGCCGGCCAGCTCGAGCCGGTGGTAGCCGATGTGGTCGGCCGGCTCTTGGACGGCAGGCGTGCCCTTCTCACTGCGCTCCTGGGAGATGAGGCGAGCGCAGCCAGCGCGGCCGAGATCCTCGAGAAGCTGCGCCCGGCCTACCCGGAGGTGGAGATCGACATCCACCGGGGCGGGCAGCCCTTCTATCCCGTGCTATTGTCGGCGGAGTAGGACTCGGTCTTCAGACCACCGGGCACGAAAGGAGCGAGGACGAGATGATCGTCGATCGGACGACCACCGCCGTCGTTGTCGATTCCACCGCCGACCTTCCCGACTATTTGGCCAACGATCCCAACATCAGCATGGTCCCCTTGACCGTGTACTTCGGCGAGGAGGCCTACCTGGACTGGGTGGAGCTCAAGCCGGATGTGTTCTACGAACGGCTCAAGACCAGCCCGGTGCTCCCCCGGACCTCCCAGCCTTCGGCGGGGGCCTTCCTCGAGCGATATCGGACTCTCCGGGAGCGGTACGAACGGGTGTACTCCGTGCATCTCAGCGGCAAGTTCAGCGGCACCGTAGCCAGCGCCGAGGTGGCCCAGAGCCAGATCGACGGCGTCCGCGTGGTGGATTCCCAGCTAGCTACCGGGGGCATCGCGCTCTTCGTCGATCGTTTGGTGGAGCGGCTCGACCGGGGTACGTCGGAGGAGGACTTCGAGGCATACATCGCCAGATTTATCGCCGAGAAGACCTTCTACTTCCTTCCGACCACGCTCGAGTATCTCTACAAGGGTGGCCGCATCGGAAGGGCTTCCCACCTGGCCGGCACCCTGCTGAACATCAAGCCGGTACTCAGCATCGAGGACGGCGTCGTCGATGTGGTGAAGAAGGTGCGTGGGGTCACTCAGGCCCTCGAGGTCATGAGGGACGGGCTGCTCGAGCGCACCCAGCCCGGCCGCACTGTCTATGCCGGACTTTCGCACGCCTACAATGAGTCCGCGCTCGCCCAGTTGCGTGCCCTGCTCGAAGCGGTGGACGACCGGCAGCTTCATTTCATACCCACGAGCATCGTCGGCCCGGTCATCGGCACCTACGCCGGGCCTGGGGCCGTCGCCCTCTGCTTCATCCAGGAATGAACGGACCGACAAGCGGCTACCTCCACTACCCGTTCGGGCCGGAGGCGCCGCTTGCCGCGCCAGACGTCGCCCTAAGCCCCAACTCCAAGTGCGGATGGGATCCGACGGTCCTCGATCGGCCCGTGTCCACCCTGCGGGGGGTGGGCAAAGCGACCGAGCGCAGGCTGCGCGGTCTGGGGATCGACACGGTCGGCGACTTGTTGCTCCATCTTCCTTTCCGTCATGAGCCCCCCTCCCGCCTGGTGGACGTCGCCGACCTCTGTTTCGGGGAAGAGACGACCCTGCGGGCCCGGGTCGTATCGTGCGCCACCAGGCAGACGGTGCGCCGCAGGGTAAACATCCTCGAGGCGCTGGTGAGCGATGACAGCGGAAGCGTGGTCGCTCTCTGGTACAACCAGTCCTACCTCGAGGCCGCCTTTCGGGAAAGGCCGTCGGTGCTCCTCAGGGGGGTGCTCGTGCGCCAGCGGAGCGTGCCGGTGTTTCTGGTCAAGCGGCACGAGATCCTCAGCGAGTCAGAGGAGAGCGTCCACATCCTAGGGCTCATCCCTGTCTATCCAAGCACGGCCGACCTGAGCGTCCGCACTATCCGCACCTTGCTGCATGAAGCTGCACCCCTGGCGGCCAACCTGCCCGACCCTCTGCCTGCGGAGTTGCTCGCCCGGCGGCGGTACGCCGGCCGGGCCGAGGCGGTCCTCGCCAGCCACTTTCCGGCCGACATGGGCGAGGCCGCCAAGGCGCGGGAACGCCTTGCGTTCGAGGAACTCCTCCTACTCCAACTGGCGGTCATGCAGCGGCGCCGAGCTCACGACATTCGCGAGCAAGCGCGGGCGCTTGACCCGCCCGGCCGCCTTTCGCAGGCCTATGTTTCCGGTTTGCCTTACGCGCCGACCGGGGCCCAGGTCAGGGTGATGGCCGAGATAGAGAAAGACCTGCGGCGGACCGTGCCCATGCGTCGGCTCTTACACGGCGACGTGGGCTCAGGGAAGACCATGGTGGCCGCCTACGCTCTCCTCCGGGCTGTGGAGCAGCGATCCCAAGGGGCGCTGATGGCGCCCACCGAAGTTCTGGCCGACCAGCACTACGTGGGGTTGGCGTCCCAACTGACATCTTACGGCGTACGGGTGGCCCTCCTCAAGGGCAGCCAGACGGCGGCCGAGCGGAGGGAGGTGCGCAAGGGCCTGGAGTCGGGCGACGTGGACGTGGTCGTGGGAACGCATGCCCTCATTCAGGAAGGGGTCCGCTTTCGCGATCTGCGCCTCGCGGTGGTCGACGAACAGCACCGCTTTGGTGTAAGTCAGCGCGACGCGATCATCTCCGGAGGCAAACGAGGCTCAGGAGGGCGGAGAGGTTCGGCGCCTGACATGCGTCCCCACACCCTGCACCTGTCGGCCACACCCATCCCGCGGACGCTGAGCCTCACCCTGTATGGTGATCTGGACGTGAGTGTGCTCGACGAGATGCCTCCCGGGCGCAGACAGGTCGTGACGAGACTGATACAGGCGGATTCGGTCGACAGCATGTGGGCGTTCGTGCGCGAGCAACTCCGGGCCGGGCGTCAGGCTTACGTGGTCTGCCCGCTGATCGAGGAGAGCGAGACACTCGAGGCGGCGTCGGCGCTGCGGACTTACGCCGGCCTGGCCGAGGGAGAGTTGGCCGGCTTCAGACTCAGTTTACTTCACGGGCAGCTGCCGTCGAGCGAGAAGATGACAGCCATGGCCGAGTACACCGCCGGCCGGGCGGACGTGTTGGTCAGCACTTCGGTGATCGAGGTCGGCATCGATGTGGCCAACGCCACCGTCATGGTCATCCTCGGGGCCCGCCGGTTCGGGCTCTCCCAACTGCACCAGTTGCGGGGCCGCGTTGGTCGCGGGGCGGAGGAGTCATACTGCTTTGTTCCGATTGGGGACGAGGACGAGGCGGCCCTGGAGAGGTTGCGGGTCTTCGCCGCCACGAGCGACGGCTTCGCCCTGGCAGAGCTCGATCTGCTGGCCAGAGGTACCGGTCAGCTCTTTGGAGAACGGCAGTCGGGGCTGGGCGACCTGCACGTTGCCTCCTTGCTGCGCGACCGGGCTCTGCTTGAAGAGGCTCGGGCCGAAGCTCAGTGCGTGCTCGATGGACTCGACGCGCGGCTGCATGGCGCTGGAAGCATCGCCGTGCTCCTAGAGGCGGCCGATGACCGGTTCGGGAAGAAGATCTCCTGGCTGGAGCGGGTATGAGGCGTTCGCCGGGCACGCTTCGGATAGTCGGCGGCGCCCGGCGCAGCCGCCGCCTGCGCGTGCCCGCCGGCGCGAACGTGAGGCCAACCAGCGAGATGGTGCGGGAGGCCATTTTCGACTCGCTGGGGCCGGTGGGGGGTCTGACTGTGCTCGACCTGTTCGCCGGAACGGGAGCCATGGGTCTGGAGGCCCTGTCCCGAGGCGCGGCCCTGTGTGTGTTCGTGGAGCAGGACCCGGCAGTGGCGGAGGTTCTGCGGGCGAACATCCGAGACCTCGACTACCGGGAGGCCAGCCGAGTGGTGAAAGCCGACTACCGGGCCGCTTTGCAGGACCTCATCCGCGGGGGAGAGCAGTTCGATTTGCTCTTTGTGGACCCTCCCTATAGAATGCTCACCGAAGCGGAAGTGACCCTCGAGCCGCTCCTGCTCTCGCTTTTGCACAACGGGGGCGTGGTGGTCCTTGAGGGTGACAAAGCCTCGCATCCGACGCTGGGGGCTGCCCCCGTGTTCGATCGCGTCTATGGCGACACCCGGGTCACCATGGTGACCATGGAAAGCCCGTTTCAGGAAGGAGTCTAGCCGTCAGGGACGCACTGGGCATGTGCGAGGCGAGGACGCAGGGAGTGGTCGTAGCAGCGCTACGGGCGCGACCGAGGACGAGGCATCGAACCGCTCAGTGCGCACTAGGCAGCCGAGACCCCTTCCTGAAACGGGTTCGAAGGAGGACTATCCGGTGAAGACGGTGCTCTGCCCCGGCACGTACGACCCCGTGACCGTGGGCCACCTCGACATCATCTCCCGCTGCAGCGCCATGTTCGACGACGTTGTGGTGGCGATCGTCGAGGACTCGTATCGGAAGTCGGCGTTGTTCGGCGCCGAAGAGCGAGCCCACTTCTTGCAGGAGTCCACCAAGCATTTGCCGAATGTGAGAGTCGCCATCATGCGGGGACTGGTGGTGGAGTTCGCCCGGCAGGTGGGAGCGGTGGTGTTGGTGAAGGGCCTACGGGCTCTCACCGATTTCGAGTACGAGTTCCAGATGGCTCAGCTCAACCGTAAGTTGGACCCCGGACTGGAGACGATGTACCTTATGGCATCAGCCGAGTACTCCTTCCTCAGCTCGAGCGGGGTGAAAGAGATCGCCAAGTACGGCGGATGTGTGAGCGACCTCGTGCCGGAAGTGGTGGCCAGTCGCTTCGCAGAAATGTATGGACGTGTGGAGGGCTAGAGCATGGACGTTCTCGTTCTGATCGACAAGCTGGACGACCTGGTCCACGGCGCAAGCACGTTCCCGATGACCGACAAGGTCATGATCGACCGGGACGAGATATACGATCTGCTCGATCAGATGCGGGCCACCATCCCCGAGGAGATCAAGCAGGCCCGGTGGATCGTGAAGGAGCGCCAGGAGATGCTCCAAGAGGCCAAGGAGGAATCCGAGCGCATCCTGCGCGAAGCCCGCGAGGAGGCGCAGCGGCTGGCCAGCGAGCAGGAGGTGGTTAGACGGGCTCAGCGGCAGGCCGAGGACATCATCCGTGATGCCGAAGCCCGCGAGCGCGAGATCCGCCTGGGCGCCGAGGACTACGCCGACGAGATCCTCAAGACCCTCGAGACCAACCTGGACAAGTTCCTGGCAGCCGTGCAGCGGGGCCGCGATCGCCTGCAGACCGGCGGCACTCGGGAGGCCTGAGCCGGCGGTCCCCCGATCTCCGGTCCAGCAGAGTCGCCTCCGCCAACACCGCGCTCGAAGCCGATGTTGCTCACTCTAGCCGATCTGGCCCTGCGGGGCGGAGAGCGGTACGAACGGACGTATCGCCTCGAACTTGACCCTGTCGTGCTGGGAGGGGTCGACTACCAGGTGCTCGTGCCCGGCGGAGTCAGGGTGGCGGTGGACCGGGTCACCGGGGGATACCTGGTTGAGGTCAGCTTCGACGCCAAGGTGTACGGGC
This sequence comes from uncultured Actinomycetota bacterium, assembly GCA_963843515.1. GTDB lineage: Bacteria > Actinomycetota > Thermoleophilia > RBG-16-64-13 > RBG-16-64-13 > CAIQPS01. The sequence continues at coordinate 89,117 of CAWJKH010000003.1, read as the reverse complement.
CTTGTGCCCGGTGCCTGGGCGAAGCCGTGCTCGACGTCCACGCCGAACAGCAGGAATTCGCTCCGACGGCCAAAGATGGCTGGGACGAGACCGAGACCAGCGAGTTCATCAGGGACCTCGTAGTCGACGTCGAAGGTCTGGCCCGCGAGGCGGTCATCCTGGCGTTGCCTGCGCAGGTGGTCTGTATGGAGGCCTGTAGGGGGCTGTGCTCCCACTGCGGCAAGGACCTCAACAAGGAAGACTGCGGGTGTGGCCAGCCCGAAGTGGACGGACGCTGGAGCCGGCTGAAAGACCTGCATCTGGAGGAGCCGGCGGACGAGCCTGCCGCCGGCGACGCCGATGGCGAGAGCGCCCGGCCCGACAAGGCTTGAAATATCGCCACCGATAGGGTAAAAACACTCGGTTTCCCCATCGGTGAATAGTGAGGCGATTCAATGGCAGTTCCGAAGAGAAAGACGTCCCGGGCTCGCAGAGACGCGCGGCGTGCGACCCACGCGGGCTCAGCGCCGAGCGTGAGCGAGTGCCCGCAGTGCCACAGCCCCAGACTGCCCCATCGCGTGTGCCCGAACTGCGGCATGTACGATGGCCGGCAGGTGGTGAAGGTAGAGGAATAGGCTCTCCGGCCATGGAGCTCGATCAAGAACGAAGCCGCGGCCCCCGAGTCCGCGCTGGACGGCGCGATCCATCGTCCTCGGGCACGCCTGTAGCGCTGCTACGAGCGCGCCCTGCGTCCTTGACTCGCTCGCGTCCAGCGCAGCCTGACGGCGCAACTTCGTCCCTGATCGAGCTGTCATGCAGATAGTGGTGCAAGAGGGGGAGGCGTCGGTGAGCCTGACCGTAGCCATCCAGGCTCCGGACGATAGCCTGCGCACCAACTCATTGAGCATCGTGACCGGGCCGGTCAAAGTGTTCTACCGCGACTTCGAGGTGATCCGGGTGGAAGCCCGCGACGGCGCGCTGGAGGTCATGCCGCCGGTCATAGCTTCTATCACCTGGCTCCGCAAAGATCGCCGCTACCAGTTAAAACTGGGCGAGTAGTGGCCCCGTGCTCCGCCGCCCGGAGCCAGTGAAACGCGAGGAGGATCCATGGCGCTCGTAGACCCGGCCAAGATCAGGAATGTCGCGGTGGTGGGCCATCGCGGGGCGGGCAAGACCTCCCTGGTCGAAGCCCTGCTGTTCACCACTGGGGCCAAGAACCGGCTGGGCACCGTCATGGACGGCACCACTACCATGGATCACGACGAGGACGAGATCAAGCGGCAGATGACCATCTCTGCCGGTCTGGCTCACGTCGATTGGACCGGGCATCGCATCAACCTCATCGACACTCCGGGCGAGGCTTCGTTCATCAACGAGGCGCTGGGGACACTCCCCGTGGTGGAGGGCGTCCTCATGCTGGTAAACGCCATCGCCAAGGTGGAAGTCCAGACCGAGCGCGTGTGGAAGCGCGCGCGCGACCTGGGAGTCTCGCGTGTGGCCGCCGTGAACATGATGGACCGCGAACGCGCCGACTTCGACGACGCCGTAGCCGCCCTCAAAGCCCGTCTCGGCGACGAAGTGGTGCCCGTGGCGCTTCCCATCGGCCGTGAAGCCGGCTTCAATGGCATCGTCGACCTGGTGACCATGAAGGCCTACACGTACTCGGGGACTTCCGGCAAAGCCGCTGAAGGCCCGATCCCTGACGACATGGCGGACGCAGCCACCGAAGCGCGCGAGACCCTGGTGGACCGGGTGGCAGAAGCCGACGACGCTCTTCTCGAGAAGTACCTCGAGGGCGAGCGAGCTCACGCAGGAAGAGGTAGGCGCGGCGCTCCGGGCTGCGGTCGCCGCCGGTTCCGTAGCTCCCGCGGTCCCGGTCTGCGCCACCAAGAACATCGGCTCCGACCGGTTGCTCCAGACCCTGCTCTCCATGCCGTCACCGGTCGCCCGGGGGGCGCGCAAGGGCTTCAAGCCCGGCACGGACGATGAAGTCGAGCTTCCCTGCGACGCGTCGGCGCCCACGGCGTTGTTCGTCTTCAAGACCATCTACGACCAGTTCTCCGGCCGGGTGAACCTCGTCCGCATCTTCTCAGGCAAGATCGCCACCGACACCCAGCTGCTCAACGAGCGCACGGGAGAGAAGGAACGCACCGGCAACATCCTGCTGATGCAGGGCAAAGAGACCAAGACCATCGAAGAAGCGGGCGCCGGCGACATCGTCGCTCTGGCGCAAGCTCAAGGAGACCGGCACGGGCGACACCCTGTCCGACCCGGCGCGGCCGGTCCGCTTCCCGCGGTATCGAGTTCCCGCCGGCGGCCATCTCCTTCGCCATCTCGCCCAAGACCCGCGGCGACGAAGAGAAGGTCTCCAACGGTCTGCGTCGCCTGGGCGAGGAAGACCCGGCCATGGGCCTGAAGTTCGACCCGCAGACCAAGGAGATGCTCATCTCCGGCACCAGCCAGGTGCACGTGGAGGTCATCCTCGACAAACTCAAGCGCCGTTTCGGCGTAGAGGTGGAACTCCATCCGCCGCAGGTCCCCTACCGGGAGACCATCCGCAAGAAGGCCAACGCGCAGGGGCGCCACAAGAAGCAGACCGGCGGTCGCGGGCCAGTTCGGTGACTGCTGGATAGAGGTGGAACCGCTGCCGCGGGGCGAAGGCTACCACTTCGAGGACGCCATCTTCGGTGGCTCAATCCCCCGGAACTTCATCCCTGCGGTGGAGAAGGGCGTCGTGGAGGCCATGGAGCACGGCGTCATCGCCGGATATCCGGTGGTGGACGTCAAGGTGAAGCTCTACGACGGCTCCTACCACAACGTCGACTCGTCGGAATTGGCGTTCAAGCTGGCCGGCGGCCTCGCCTGGAACAAGGCCATGGAGAGCGCGGCCCCGGTGCTGCTGGAGCCGGTGATGAACGTGGAAGTCATCGCGCCCGAAGAGAACATGGGCGACATCATGGGCGACCTCTCCAGCCGGCGCGGACGTCCGCAGGGCAGCGAGAGCATGGGGGAAATCCACATCATCCGCGCCCAGGTGCCACTGGCAGAAATGCTCACCTACGCGCCGCAACTGCGCTCCATGACTGGGGGGCGCGGCTCGTTCACCATCGAGTTCGACCACTACGAAGAGGTACCGGCGCACCTGGTCGACAAGATCGTCGCCGACGTGAAGGCGCGCAAGGCAGGCGACTAGTAGGGCCAACGCTACCGGGGCTGCAGCGGCCGGGCGCAGCGGCCCTACCAACAACCCGCTGGACGAAGCTCTGCGGCCCCTGGGGGCCGCTCCTTTTCAATGGGTCGCCGGGCCGGGCGCGCCCTGGCCTGTCCAGCGCCGTGCCCGCCGCGCATGCCCGTGCGGCCCAGCTCCCGGGCCCCCTCAGTTCTTGCCCCTTTCCTCCGCTAAAGGAATCGTCCCAACCGTCCGATGGGACGGCAGGATGATTGCAATTTCTGTTGTACAATTTAGGAGATGCAACTTCCCGGCGTTTATGGAGCGGAGTTGGACGACGCAAGGCCACGGCGCGTAAGCGATCTGCTGAGGGAGGGCTTCGAGGGCTTTTCTCGCTCTCAGAAGGCCATAGCCCGCTACATAATCGATCACCTCGAAGAGGTCGGATATCTGAGCGCGGAGGAACTCGGCCGTAAGGGCTCGACCTCCAGTTCCACCGTTGTCCGGTTTGCCCAGTCACTCGGTTTCGCCGGGTACCCCGAACTTCAAAGAGCGGCTCGCGACGAGTACCGCCTGGGTGCGACCGCCCGCCCCGTCGTCCACGATGATCAACTGGGCTTCTCCATCGAGGAGGACATCCTCACCCGCTCGCTCAAGACAGACGCCTTGAGCCTCGAGGAGACCATCAGCAAGAACACCCTGGAGCGGTTCAATAGGGCCGCGCACCTGCTAGCCGACACCAAGCAGGTGCTGGTCGTGGGACTCCACGAGGCAGCAGTGGTCGCCGAGCATGCCTCCTACGTGTTCGAGCTCCTGGGGATCCCCTGCTTGGCCGTCACCGACAGCACCGAGTCCAACGTGGCTCGGCTCAGTCGCATGGGTCCAGGCGATCTCTTGCTCGCGATCGGTTTCCGCCGGGCACATTCGGTCACCATCTCCTTCGCCGAGAAGGCGTCGGAGCAGGGCGCCACTGTCGTGGTCATCACCGACAATTCGCTGTCAGAACTGGCCGGCAAGGGCGACCTGACGCTTTATGCCGACATAGACTCTACCTTCTTCGCCCACTCACTGGTGGGCCCCATCAGCCTGGTGAGCGCTCTTGCAGCGGCGGTCTACAGCCAGGACCGTGACCTCTATGACTCCCGGGTTCGGGCAGTGCGCGACCGAGCGGCCGAGTCGGGCTGGCTGCGCTAGCGTCCGTCTGCGGCAGGGCGCCGCTAGAGTCGACAGAGGCGGCGACTGCATGCGTTGAAGGCGTCCGGGGCCTCGGCTAAACTCAACGAGAATGCGAACGTAGCCACACCGAGCGCGGGCTCGAGCGGAGGTCGGGGATATGTCGGGGCACTCAAAATGGGCGGGCATCAAGCACAAGAAGGCGCTTGTGGACGCCAAACGGGGTCAGCTGTTCGGCAAGCTGGCGCGGGCCATCACGGTGGCAGCGCGCGAGGGCGGGGGCGATCCCGACCATAATGCCACTCTGGCCACGGCCATCCAGAAGGCCAAAGACGCCAACATGCCCCATGACAACATCGACCGCGCCGTCAAGAAGGGCGCCGGCGCCGGAGCCGACGCCGAGACTTACCAGCACCTCACCTATGAAGGCTACGGCCCCAACGGCGTGGCGGTCTACCTCACGGCTCTCACCGACAACAAGAATCGCACCGCGGCCGACATCCGCTACATCTTCGACCGAAGCGGGGGCAAGCTGGGCACCGACGGTTCGGTCAGTTGGATATTCGAGCGCAAGGGGGTCATCTTCGTCGACGCCGCCGGCAAGGACGAAGATGAGGTGATGATGGCCGCCATCGAGGCGGGCGCCGAGGACGTCCTGCCCGAGGGCGACATGTACGAGATCCGCTGCGACGTGGCCGACTTCATGGCTGTCCGCCAGGGTCTCGAGACGGCCGGCATCAAGTACACGTCGGCCGAACTCACCATGATCCCCAAGAACACCGTGGCCTTGGACGAAGGCGACGCGCGCAAGACCCTCCGCCTGCTGGATGCGCTGGAGGACAACGACGACGTCCAAGAGGTGTACGCCAACTTCGATGTCCCTGACGAAGTCATGGAAGCGCTGGCTGGGTGAGGACGGCGCGGCCCGCATGAGGGAGCCACCCCCGAGGGAGCCGGCCGCCCGGGTGATCCTCGGCCTTGACCCAGGCACCGCTTCCACAGGGTTCGGGGTCATATCGGTCGCGGGCAACCGCCTGCACGCCCTCGAGTACGGGGTCATGGAGACGGCCGCGGGTGTCCCGCTCGAACGCCGGCTGGAGCAGATCTTCATGCAGATGGGGGAACTGCTCGCTCGATACCATCCCTCGGCAACGGCGGTAGAGTCCCTGTTCTTCAATGCCAACGTACGGACGGCCCTGGCCGTGGGGCAGGCCCGCGGGGTTACGCTGCTGGCCTGCTCCCAGGCCGGGTGCGAGGTGTTCGAGTACACCCCGCAACAGATAAAGCTGGCTGTGGTCGGCTACGGCAAGGCCAGCAAGGAGCAGGTCATGCAGATGGTGCGCGTTCTCCTGGTTTTGCCGGCTGCTGTGCGCTCCGATCACGCGGCCGACGCTCTCGGGGTCGCCATATGCCACGCCAATACCTGCGGCATTCGCGACAGCATCCGCAAGAGCGGGCAGGCCGGAGCAGCCGGTGGGAGTCTGCGATGATCGACCGCCTGGCAGGCACGCTCGCAGCGCTCGGCGGAGAGGCGATCGTCATCGACGTAGGTGGGGTGGGCTTCCTGGTGGAGGTGTCGGCGGTCACGTTCCGGGATCTCCCGGGCGTGGGCGCGCCGGTCGTATTGTTGACGCACCTGCAGGTGCGTGAGGATGCACTTCAACTCTACGGCTTCTCCACCGACGAGGAGCGCGGAGCTCTTTCGGCTGTTCCTGGGGGTCAGCAAGATCGGGCCCAGGCTGGCGCTGGCGGCGCTTTCATCCAGGCGACCGGTCGACCTCAAGAGGGCGATCGTGACCGGCGACGTGGCCGTGTTCTCAGCTGTGCCCGGCATAGGGCGGAAGACGGCGGAGCGGCTCATCCTGGAACTCAAGGACAAAGTGGGCGAACCGGCACTCGCAGCCGGCCCGGCGGGGGGCACGGCGCTTGGCGTCGACGACGGGCCGGTGGCGCTGGCCCGGGCGGCGCTTCTCGAGCTGGGATTCGGGGCTGCGGAAGCCGACAGGCTGCTGGCCAAGACCGACCCTGACCAGCCGGTGGAGGCCATAGTCCGGCAGGCATTGGCAGGCAAGACGTGACCGTGGCCCCGGGAGTGAGGCCGAGCACAGAGGCAGGTGAACGTAGGTGACGGCGGACCACGAGAGGCTGGCGGATCCCGAAGAGGCTCCCCTCGAACAGGAGCTCGAGCGGTCACTTCGCCCCCGGACGTTGGGTGCGTTCGTGGGGCAGCCGGTGTTGCGGGAACAACTCGGCATCTTCATAGCCGCTGCCCGGTCCCGCGGGGAGCCGCTCGATCATGTCCTGCTGGCCGGACCTCCCGGACTGGGCAAGACCACGCTTGCCAACATCATCGCCATCGAGATGGGGGTCGACATCTCCACGACGTCCGGACCCGCTCTCGAGCGGAAGGCCGACATGGCGGCCATCCTCACCCACCTTCAGGAGGGGGATGTGCTGTTCATAGACGAGATCCACCGGCTCAACCGCTCAATCGAAGAGATCCTCTATCCGGCGATGGAGGACTTCCAGATCGACATCGTCATCGGGCAGGGCCCTAGTGCCCGCACCATCCGGCTCGAGCTTCCACGTTTCACGCTCATCGGTGCCACCACGCGCTCTGGGCTCATCACCACGCCGCTACGTGATCGTTTTGGTTTCTCACATCGGCTCGACTACTACTCCATCGACGACCTGACTCTCATCGTGGTGCGCTCGGCCGACATACTGGGAGTGGGCATCGACGACGAGGGGGCTCGGGAGCTGGCGATGCGCTCGCGGGGCACACCCCGCATCGCCAACCGGCTACTCCGTCGGGTGCGTGATTTCGCCCAAGTGCGCCACCAGGGCGACATCACGGCTGCCATCGCCCTCGAGGCGCTGCATCTCTTCGAAGTGGACGACGAAGGCCTCGACCGGGTGGACAGGGAGATCCTCAACGTCATCCTCCACAAGTTCGACGGGGGCCCGGTGGGGCTCTCCACTCTGGCGGTCGCCATCGGCGAGGAATCTGACACCATAGAGGACGTGTACGAACCCTTCCTTCTTCAGCGTGGGTTTCTCATGCGCACTCCGAGGGGCCGGGTGGTCACTCGGTTGGGCTACGAGCACTGCGGCGTCAAGCCGCCGGCCGCCGTTCAGGAGCCCCGTCCGGGCACGCTGTTCGGCTAGGGAGCGTCCATGAGGTTGCTGCTCCATACCTGCTGCGGCCCGTGTGCCAGCGCGTCCATCCCGGTCTGGCACGGCCGCGGGTGGCAGGTCGTCGGATTCTTCTTCAACCCCAACATCCAGCCCCTGATGGAGTGGAGGCGCCGGGCCACGGGAGCGCGCGACGTGGCCGCGGCCACGGGGGTGGAGATGGTCGAAGACGCGGCTTACGACCCGGCCGCCTGGTTCGCCTCGGTGCCCTTTGGCGAAGGACCCCGATGTCATGGCTGCGTCGTCCAGCGGCTGATGCGGACGGCGGCAGAGGCCGTCGCCCGGGACTGCCAGGCCTTTTCGACGACCCTGTCCCTAAGCCCGTACCAGGACCACGATGCTATCCGAGCCGCGGGCGAACAAGCCGGGCGTTGCTATGACGTGGAGTTCCTCTACGAGGACCTGCGGCCTCTTTACGGTGAATCCCGCCGGCTCAGCCGCGATTGGGGGATATACAGGCAGAAGTACTGCGGCTGTCTCATCTCCGAATGGGAACGATATCGTGGGACTTGAGAGTCTCGGCAAGATCCTGCTGGGGGTGGGGGTCGGCATCATCGTGCTTGGTGGCCTGCTCATCCTGTTCGGAAAGCTCGGGTGGACCCAGCTTCCGGGAACGTTCGTCCACCGCGGCAGGAACGTCACCGTCATCGTCCCCGTGGGGCTGATGATCCTCGTGAGCGTCGTCGTCTCCCTCGTCCTTCATTTTCTCAATAGGCGATGAGCGTCCCGGCCGCCTCGGAGGCGCGGTGACGCGATGCGCCTCGAGGAACTCGACTTCGACATCCCTGAGAGATTGATCGCCCAAGAGCCGCTCATCCCGCGGGACTCCTGCCGCCTGCTCCACCTGGCGGCCGATGGGCACCACTTTCACAGGCGGTTCTCCGATCTACCCGACATTCTCCGGCCAGGCGACACCCTCGTCTTCAATGACTCTCGGGTGCTCCCCGCCCGGCTCGAGGGGCGCAGAGCCACGGGGGGCAAGGTGGAGTTGTTGTTCTTGCGTCCCGCCGAGGACGAGCGGCCCGCCGGCCGAGAGGGCCCCGCCAGCGACGAACGTTGGGAGGCCCTGGCCCGCCCCTCTCATCGCCTGCATCCAGGGGAGGAGATACTCCTTGAGGGCGGGGAGGCGCTGCGCCTGGACGCTGGGGTGGGCGAGGGCAGATGGATCGTGGCGGGGCCGCCGGCCCGCTCGCTGGTGGCCCTCATGGAAGAGCGCGGCCGCCTACCTCTTCCGCCCTATATCAGGAGCTACCCGGTGGAGGCCGAGACATATCAGACGGTGTATGCGTCCGCGCCGGGCTCGGTCGCCGCGCCTACCGCCGGCTTGCACTTCACCCCGCAACTCCTGTCGCGTCTTCGGGCGGCGGGCATTCACGAAGCCTATGTCACTTTGCACGTAGGTCTCGACACCTTCCAGCCCATCCGCGAGCAGGCCGTCGAAGCGCATCAGATCCATCGCGAGGCCTTCTCCGTGTCGGCCGAGGCGCTCGAAGCCATCCGGGCCACGCGGACGTCAGGGCGAAGGCTCGTGGCGATCGGCACCACCGCCACCCGTGTCCTGGAGACCCTCGCCGCGCGGGGCGCGCTTGACGACGCCTCCCCAACAGCGCCCGTGAGCGGCTCCACCGACATCTTCATCACTCCCGGCTACGCGTTTCAGGTGGTCGACGTATTGCTGACCAACTTCCACCTGCCGCGGAGCACCGTGCTGGCCCTGACCATGGCCTTCGCTGGAGTGGACCGGCTGCGCCGGGCCTACGCCGAGGCTGTCGCGCTCGGCTACCGCTTCTTCAGCTTCGGTGACGCCATGCTGGTCGAGGCGCCCGCGCGCGCGCCGGCCGGCGGACCCGGCCGGAAGGCAGGCAGGGAGGTGGGCAGTGCAGACGCTTGACGGCCTTCCCGATTTCCCCTTCTCGGTGGAAGCCCGCGACGGGGATGCCCGAGCGGGGGTGCTGGTGACACCCAGGGGTGTCGTCCGCACGCCGTGCTTCATGCCGGTGGGCACCAAGGGCACGGTCAAAGCGATGACTCCCGAGCGGCTCAAGGCGGTGGGCGCACAGATCGTCCTCGCCAACACCTATCACCTCGCCCTGCGGCCGGGCAGCGACGTCGTGCGACGGTTGGGTGGGCTTCACTCCTTCATGCAGTGGGATGGTCCGCATCCTCACCGACAGCGGGGGGTACCAGGTCTTCAGTCTGCGGGACACGGCGAGCATCGGGGACACAGGCGTGGACTTCCGCTCCATCTATGACGGATCGAAGCACGTCTTCACCCCGGAGAGGGCCATCGCCGAGCAGCAGACTCTGGGAGCGGACCTCATCATGTGTTTCGACCAGTGCCCTCCGGGGACGGCGACCGAGGTCGAGGTAGCCGAGGCGCGTGGACCGCACGTCGGCCTGGGCGGCGCGCTGCAAGCGGGCGCACCTGGAAGCCGGCGGACTCGGGACCGACGGTCCCCAGATGCTCCTCGGGATCATGCAGGGAGGAGTGGTTCCTTCGCTGCGCCGGCGAGAGCGCGGAGCGACTCCTCGAGATCGGGTTCCCGGGCTATGCCATCGGCGGGCTTACCGTGGGGGAAGACCGGGATGCCATGCTGGGCACGACCGCAGGCGACGGCCCTGCTGCCGGAGGACCGGATACGCTACTTCATGGGTATCGGCGACCCCGAGGGGCTCATCGAGGTGATCGGGCGGGGCGTGGACATCTTCGACTGCGTGCTGCCCACCCGCACGGCGAGGATGGGCACCGCTTTCACTCGGGCGGGGCGCCTCAACCTGCGCAACGCCGAGCATGCGTTGTCGCCGGACCCGCTCGACCCCGGCTGCCTCTGCTCGGCCTGCACAGGGTTCTCCCGAGGCGCCATCAGGCACTTCGTGATGCAGAAGGAAATCCTTGGGATCATCCTGCTGACCGAGCACAACCTCACCTTCCTGAGCAGGCTGCTGCAGGAGGCAAGGCAGGCGATCATCGGTGGGCGGTTTGCCGCCTTCAAAAGCGGTTTCCAGGAGGCCTTTCTGGTAAGATAGCGAATCGTACGTTGGGGCTGGTCCCCGCTCGCCGTCCGGCGGGCGGTCCATACATGAAGGAGGACAGTTGTCCGGCTCATCAGGCATGTTGATCATTTACGTGGTGGCGTTCATCGCCATCTTCTACTTCATGGCCATTCGGCCGCAGCAGCGGCAGCGAAAGGCCCACCAAGCACTGCTTTCTGCCCTCAAGAAAGGCGACCGGATCATCACCGCGTCTGGCATCTACGGCACGGTGAAGCGCGTAGAGGAGAACATCGTGGTGGTCGAGATCGCCAAGGGGGTCACGATCAAGATCTCACGGCGTGCTGTCGCCGAGATCATCCGCGACCAGGCCGAAGCCCGGGCTGCCGCTCCTGAAGGGACCGGCCGAGGCAAGAACGCTCCTGCCGAGATCGAGGAGGCCGAGGAACCGTCGGAAGAGACTCTCAACGGTTCCGACGAAACCGGCGATGGGAGCGACTCGTCGCAAAAGTGACGCAGTAGTCCGAGGGTGGAGTTGAGCTCCGACCTCCGCGACAAAGCCGGGTAATCGAACTGTCCGCAGGGAAGGTGCGCTCTTGTCCAGAGTAAAGCGTGACGCAGGGATACTCATCCTGGTGGCGATCCTCCTCGGCGTCGCCGCCTACTTGCGTTCCCCATCCAGAAGACCAATCTCGGTCTGGATCTCCAAGGAGGCCTTTCGGTCATCCTGGAGGCGCAGAGCACTGCCACCAATCCTGTGAACGACGACAAGATGGACCAGGCCGTCAAGATCATCCAGGATCGTGTCAACCGCCTAGGCGTCGCGGAGCCGGACATCCAACGGCAGGGCTCGGACAAGATCAGCGTGCAACTCCCGGGCATCGCCAACCCCGAGGAAGCCCTCCGGGTCATCGGCAAGACCGCAGTCCTCGAGTTCTTCGACGTCAAGCAGTTCGGCACGCCCTACGCCACGCAGGAGGAGGCCCTCAAGGCGGCTGGCGTCGCCTCCGCCGATCAACTTCCCGCAGGCACTGAGATCATCCACTGGCCGATCACCGGCGGCAACACGACCGACCAGTGGTTCGTCGTCACCACGCCCGCTCCCGTCAACGGCGGCATGCTGAAGAGCTCCAGCGTGGGCTATGACCAGAACAACCAGCCTAAGGTCGATATGCAGTTCGACTCTGAGGGCTCCGCGGCCTTCGCGGAGATCACCGGCAAGCTGGCCGACACTGCTCAGATCACCGGCGAGAATCAGCTGCTGGCCATCGTCCTCGACGGTGAGGTGGCAGTCGGCGCCGCGGGTGCTGGAGCAGATCAACGGCGGCCAGGCCGAGATCACCGGCAAGTTCACCCTTGCAGGACGCCAAGAACCTGGCGCTCGTGCTCAAGACCGGTGCGTCTGCCGGTCGAACTCAAGCCGGTCAGCCAGAACACGTATCGGCGCCACTCTGGGCAAGTCGGCCCTCAACCAGGCCCTCTTCGCCGGGGCCATCGGCCTGCTGCTGATCATGGTCTTCATGATCGCCTACTACCGTCTGCTCGGCGTGGTCGCCAGCATCGCCCTCATCATCTACGGGGTGCTGTTCATCGGCATCCTCAACGCCATCGGGGTGACCATGACCCTGCCGGGCATCGCCGGCATGATCCTCACCCTCGGCATGGCCGTCGATGCCAACGTGCTCATCTTCGCGCGCATGCGAGACGAGGTAGCTGCCGGCAAGACCATCGGCGCTGCCACCAGCGCCGGCTTCAAGAAGGCGCTTCCGGGCGGTCTTCGACTGCAACATGACCACCATCATCACCGCCATCATCCTGTTCTGGGCGGCATCGGGCGGCATCAAGGGCTTCGCCCTCACGCTCGGCGTCGGGGTGGCGCTCTCCATGTTCACCGCCGTGCTGGTCACCGGTCCATGCTGAACCTGCTCAGCGGATGGAAGCCGTTCCGCAATCCTCGGCTGCTCGGGTCTGCAAACGTCTCGGTGGACGAAGGGAGCTGCATGAGGATCTATCCACTTCATGCGCTACAAGTGGTGGTTCCTCGATCACCTCGGCGCCGTCACCATCTTCGCCATCGTCTTCGTCTTCGTGGTGGGGCTCGACTTCGGCATCGACTTCGGGGCGGCACGCGCATGGAGGTGGGCTCTGGAGCAGGAGGCGACGGTCGACGAGGTCCGCTCCGCCGTGAGCAGCCGGGGGTGAAAGACCCGGTGGTCCAGTCGGTCACGGGGGCGAGCGGCACTCATTCCTTCATGATCACCGCCGAGGACATGACCGATGCCCAGGCCAAGCAGGTCCTGGCTGCGCTCGACGAGCAGTTCGGCACCCAGGGGGAGGCCACGGGCGCTGAGACGGTCGGCGCCAGCTTCGGCAAAGAGACCACCAACCGGGCCTTCATCGCGTGCGCCATCGCCGTCGTGGCCATCATCGGCTACCTGACGTTCCGCTTCGAGTTCAAGTTCGCCATCCCGGCCATCGTCGCGCTGATCCACGACGTGGGTCTGACCTTGGGCATCTACGCCGCCAGCAACCGGCTGGTGACGACCGCGACGGTCGCGGCCATCCTGACCATCCTCGGGTACTCGGTGCACGACACCATCATCGTGTTCGACCGGATGCGGGAGAACACGCCGCTCATGAAGAAGGAGACGTACGGCGACATGGTCGACCTGTCCATCCGGCAGACGATGATCCGGTCCGATCAACACCACGATCGCTCTGCTGCTGCCGTCTTCTGGCCATCCTCATCTTCGGCGGGCCGACGCTCAAGGACTTCGCGTTCGCGCTCACCATCGGGGTGCTCACGGGGACGTACTCGTCGTTCTTCGTGGCGTCACCGCTCGTGGTCCTCTGGAAGGAGCGCGAGCCACGGTACCGCAAGCGCCTGGCCGTGGCGGGTGCGGGCTCTGGTGTGTTCCTGGAGGATGGAGTCATGCAGGTGGACCTCGACTCGCCGGCCGTCGCTGCCGCGTCTACAGCGGCCAGCGGCACGCGCGACGGGGGCACGAGCACGCAGCAGGCGGCGCGTCCCGCGCCGAAGCCCAAACCGGGTGGTGGTTCGCAGAAGTCGAAGAAGGGGAAGACCTCCAAACGACCGCCAGGAAAATGACCGTCGCATAGGTCTCGTCCAGAGGAGGATGCTGTGGTCGACAACGCTTACCCGGGAGACACGGAAGCACGGAGTAGTAGTCAGAGTATCCGGGACTTGATCGAACGGACGTTCTTGATCGGGGTCGGAGCCGCAGCGTTTACCAAGGACCGCGTCCAGGAACTCGTGGAGGAGTTCGTGAGGCGGGGCGAGCTCAGCAGTGACGAAGGTCGGGAGATGGTCGATAGGCTGGTGGTCCGCAGCCGGGAGGAGGCCAAGACGGCCATGCGACGGGCCGACTCCTCCGTCCAGGGGGTCCTGCGCGATTTCGGCGTAGTCACCAGGCGGGATATCGAGAACCTGGAGATGCGCACCCGCCAGCTAGAACACCGCCTTGCCCTTCTCGAGGGGACCCTGAGCGACGGCTCCGAAGATCCATCCGCTCCCGGCGGCGCGAGCGGCTAACCTCGGGCCACAGCGGACTCCTCCTTCAACCCATAGAGGCGGCTAAGTGCCGACTGCTCCGCTCAGACATCCGGGACTGATGACCCGCATCCGCAACCTGGAGCGGATCCGCGAGGTGTCCGATGTGGCGGTCCGTCACGGTTTCGGCTACTTCTTCGAGCGCCACCGCCTTTTCCCGTCGCTACGGCACTGGCGAAGGGCGAGTCCGCCGCAAGCTGCCCAGCGGGGGCGCCACATCCGGGAGATGCTCGACGAACTGGGGCCGACATTCGTCAAGTTCGGCCAGGTGCTGAGCACCCGACCCGACATCCTGCCCGCTGACATCGTACAGGAGTTGGTGAAGCTTCAAGACCACGTGACACCTCTCGAGTTCTCCGTCGTCGGCGAAGTGATCCGGCAGGAACTCGGACTGACCATCGAGCAGGCGTTCCAGGCCTTCGAGCCCGAGCCACTCGCTGCCGCCTCGATCGGCCAGGTCCATGGAGCTGTGCTCCCCGGCGGGGAGCGGGTCGTGGTCAAGGTGCAACGGCCGGGGGCCTCCAAACAGATACGGAAGGACATCGACGTTCTCTTCCAGTTCGCGGAAGCGCTCGAAGGTCGCCTGGACGTGGGCTTCTCGCCCGAGGCTGTGGTCAGCGAGTTCGCGCGCTCGATCGCCCGCGAGCTCGACTACATCCTCGAGGCCCGGAACGCCGAGCGGTTCGCCAAGAACTTCCCTGCCGGGGGACCGGTGCTCATCCCGCGGATCTACTGGCGGTACTGCACCAGCCGAGTGCTGACCATGGAGCGGGTCGAAGGACCCACGCTGAACACCCCTGCCGTCGCGGCCTTGCCGCCGGAAGAGCGCCGGGTCATCGCAGCGGCGGTAGCGGATTGCTGGTTCAAGCAAATCTTGCACGACGGGTTTTTCCATGGCGATCCACACCCCGCCAACATCGCCTACCTGGGGGAGGGGCGGATCGCGCTGTTCGACTTTGGCGTTGCCGGCTTCCTGAGGGGCGACGACCTCGATGAAGGGGTGCGGCTGTTCCTGCACGTCATGGACTCCGACATCCCCGGCATCAAGCGTTCGCTCCGCCGTCTGGGGGTGCAGTGGACTCCCTCAACCGACGAGGCGGTCACGCAGGCCATCGAAGAGGGATTCAGTCGCTACTTCGGGATGTCCTCGCAGAACGTCGACATGGCGTCGCTCCTTCATCAGGTATTCGACATGGTCTACTCCCTCCGCCTGCGCCTCCCCAGCCGCTTCCTGCTCCTCGACAAGGCCGTGCTGACCATGGAGGGAGTGGTCAAGAACCTCTACCCTGACCTGGAGATCTTCGAGATGGGCCGCCACTATGCCGCAGAACTGCGAGCGCCGCAGGCTGGACCCCCGCACGTTGGCGGGCCGGGCCCAGCGCTACGCGGCGGAGTACGCCCAGGTGGTGCAGGACTATCCGCTCCAAGTCCACGACCTGCTGGAGGAAATGCGGGCCGGTGAGCTCGAGATCAAGTTCCGCCACACGGGGCTGGAGAGCGTCACTCATCGCCTGGACGTGATCACCAACCGCCTGGTCATGGCTCTGATCACCATCGCCATCGGGGTCACGAGCACGGCGGTGGCGATCTTCGTCGAGGGCGGTCCGCACGTGGGCGGGCTCTCGGTGTGGGGCGTGCCGGGCTTCGCGCTGTCCCTCTTCTTCGGGGTGTGGCTCATATACGCCATCATCCGCTCCGGCCGGCTCTGACCGAAACGCGGCGACCGCGCGAGGGAATGCGGTGCGACCTGTCCTCGCCGGCCGCTATAGTGTCTTTGACATGAATGTGCCCGCGGTCCCGGACTACACCAGCTGGAAGGTCAACGCCTACTCCTGGGCGGCGGCGCAACACGCTGGCCGAGGCCCTCGGCCTCCCCCTCGTCGCGGCCATGGTGATGGTGGGCCGGGGGATCGTCGACCCGCTGGAGGCCCGCAGGTTCATAGCCTGCGACGCCGACATCCCCGACCCATTCCTCTTTGCTCAGATGGACGCGGCTGTGGCTGCCATCTCCGGCGCCATCGACCGGGACGGACGGGTGATCGTCCACGGCGACTACGACGCCGACGGCATCACGGCCACAGCCCTCATGCTGCTCGGTCTTCGCGAGCTTGGGCTGGAGGCAGAATGGTATCTGCCCAGCCGCTTCAACGAGGGGTACGGGCTGTCCCGGGTGGCGGTAGAGACCATCGCCGCTCGGGGCCCGGCGGCTGCTCATCACCGTGGACTGCGGGGTCAACTATCCCGACGAGGTGGCATTGGCCCGAGAACGCGGGCTTGAGGTGATAGTCGTCGACCATCACCAGCCAGGGCCGGCGCTGCCTGACTGTCACCTCATCCACGAAGCGGCAGGGGGATACCCGCACGGCACGCTGTGTGGGGTCGGCCTGGCTCTCAAGGTGCTGCACGCCACGTACATACGGCGCCGGGGTGCCCCCTCAGACAGGCTGCCACCAGAGCTGGAAGGGCTGCTCGATCTCGTCGCCATCGGCACGATCGCCGACCTGGCCGCCCTGGTCGGCGAGAACCGCTATTACGTCAGCGAAGGTCTCAAGCTCATCGCCATCGGGCAACGGGTCGGCCTGCGCGCCTTGGCCGGCGTCTCGGGGTGCAGCGGCTCCACCGACTCCGCTACCGTGGCCTACCGGCTCGCCCCTCGCCTCAATGCCGCCGGCCGCCTCGCCGACCCTTCGCCGCCCCTCCGGCTCCTGCTCACCGAGGACGAGGTCGAAGCCGCCGCGTTGGCGCAGCAACTGCACGAACTGAACGGAGCCCGCCAAGATGTGGAGAGGCAGATCTTGGAGCAGGCGGTGGAATGCGTCGAGGCATACGAGACGCTGCCGCCGGTCATCGTCCTGGCGGGCGAGGGCTGGCACGAAGGCGTGGTGGGCATCGTCGCGGCAAGACTGGTGGAGCGCTATCACCGGCCTGCCATCCTCCTGGCGATGCGAGATGGCGTAGCCAAGGGATCGGGCCGCAGTATCGCGCGGTACGACATCATCCAGGGATTGAACGCATGTGCCGGCCACCTGACGGTGTATGGAGGGCATCCTCAAGCCGTGGGGCTGACCCTCGCGGCTACACGGGTGGACGACTTTCGGGATGCCATAGAGCGTCATGCCGGCAGCGTCCTCGACCCGCAGGACCTGGTTCCAACGGTCCGCAGCGACGCGGTATTGCGCGGTGAAGACCTCAACGCCGACGCGGCCGTCGCGTTGAGAGCGCTGGGCCCTTTCGGGAGTGGCAATCCCCGCCCCCGGCTGCTGCTTGTCGGGGCTGAGGTTCAGCAGGCCGAAGCCACCCGGGACGGCTCTCACTTGCGCTGTATGGTGAAAGTGGATGGAGTGAAGGCGCGCGGTATCGGCTTTGGGCTGGGGAAGTACGTGGCTACCCTTCAAGACGACGGACACAATAAGCTGCTCGGCGTCCAGTTGCGGGTGGACACCTGGCAGGGGGCGCAGCGGCCGGAGTTCCTCATCGAGCATCTTGGCTCTCCGCCGCGCAACCAGCCGGCGCTTCTGGAGTGCGGTCCATCCTGTCCCTCGTGGAACCTGGACTGGGACGACGAGCCGGAAAGCGGACATAGCGCGCCGCAGTGTACTTCTCAGGCCTCCGTGGGTCAGCCGACTTGCATACGCGGGCGGATCACCCGCGACTTGCGCGGCCAGCAGGGGCACATCAGTGCTCTTGCGCAGATCCTCGCCACCGGGGAGCCGGCGGTCGTTGTCGGCTGTTCTGTCCCCCACATGCTTCGTGAAGCGCGCGAACGGCTCCCGCTGGCAGACCTTTGCAGCGGGGGCCTGGCCTGCCTGGCCCGGGGCTGTGCCAACTGGGCGGGAGCTGGACAGGCCGCAGTCCTCTTCACCGAGTGGGACCTCATTGCGCGCGCCCCGACCCTGGCCGCCGGGCGCGCGCACCTGGTCGCGGTCGATCCTCCATACCGGCCCGATCACATTGCCCTCCTTGATTCCTTGGGAGAGAAGGGTATGTATGTCCACCTGCACTACGGGGCCGACGAGCGCTTGGGTACCGGACAACTCCTGCGATACCTGGTGCACCCTCGTTTCGCGATGGTCTGCGCCTATCGCTCCGTCGAGGGCCTTGCCGCGGAGGGCGGTGGCGCCGAGGGAGCGAGAGCGGTCGACGGCGGCCACGCGGAAATGCTGGCCCGAGCGGCCGACTTGGCCTGGGAGGAAGCCGGCCTCGTGCTGAGCCGGCGGCAGTTGGCCCGCGCCGTCGACACGCTGAGCGAGCTCGGCCTAGACCGGCTCCGGGCGGGAGAGGCTAAACTAGAGGCTCGCAACATCCCGGCCTATGCGGTGGCCGAAGCAGAGTACGAGGAGTGCTCCAGACTGTGCCGGAACCTGTAGAGAGCAGCTCACCTTCGTCCCGATCGAGGAAGAGCCCGCCTGTGGCCTACGCAGGCGAGGCGCTTTCCACAGAGGAACTTCTGTCCGTACTCCTGGCCAAGGTTGAGAAATACAACCCCGGCTTCGACCGGGACTTGGTGGTGCGCGCTTTCAACGTCGCCGTCTCTCAGCATCGGAACCAACTGCGGGCCAGCGGGGAGCCGTACATCAGCCACCCGGTCGGCACCGCCGACATCTGCGCCGACTTGCGCCTCGACAGCGCCACGTTAGCTGCCGCCCTCCTGCACGACGTTGTGGAAGACACAGAACTGTCCATCGAGGAGGTTCGGGAGCAGTTCGGTGACGAGGTTGCGTTGCTCGTCGACGGGGTCACCAAGCTTTCGCAGATGTCTTTCCGTACGGTCGAGGAAGAACAGGCAGAGAACATCCGCAAGATGATCATAGCCATGGCGAGAGACGTGCGGGTGATCCTCATAAAGCTCGCCGACAGGCTGCACAACATGCGCACTCTTCGCTATCTGGGCAAAGAGAAGCAGTTGGAGAAGGCCAAGGAGACGCTAGAGGTCTACGCCCCTCTCGCTCACCGGCTGGGGATCGAGTCGGTCCGCTGGGAACTCGAGGACCTTGCCTTCGCCACCCTCCATCCTCGCAAGTATGCCGAGATACAGCAGATGGTGGCCCAGCGCAGAGCGGACCGCGAGCGTGACATGGAGGAAGCACGGGCCGTACTCGACCGGGAACTCAAGGCGGTCGGCATCGACGCCGAGATATCCGGTCGCGCCAAGCACTTCTACTCTATCTACGACAAGATGGTCCGCAAGGGCAAAGAGTTCAACGAGATATTCGACCTCACCGCCCTTCGTGTCCTGGTCGACTCGGTCAAGGACTGCTACGCAGCGCTCGGCGTGATCCATTCGCTCTGGAAGCCTTTGCCCGGGCGTTTCAAGGATTACATCGCCATGCCCAAGTTCAACATGTATCAGTCCCTGCACACCACCGTTATCGGGTCTCAGGGCAAGCCGCTCGAGATCCAGATCCGCACCTATGACATGCACGAGACCGCCCAGTTCGGCATCGCCGCCCACTGGATGTACAAGGAAAAGGGCGGCCGGGGCCGGACCGATGTGCAGGCGGGAAAGCTGCAGTGGCTCCGGCAGATCATGGACTGGCAGTCCGAGACCAAGGACGCGGGCGAGTTCATGGAATCGCTGCGTATCGACCTGTTCCACGATGAGGTCTATGTCTTCACGCCCAAAGGCGAGGTGAAGCGCTTACCGGCCGGGTCGACTCCCGTGGACTTCGCCTATGCCATCCACACGGATGTCGGACACCGCTGTATCGGGGCCAAGGTCGAGGGTCGCATCGTGCCGCTCACCTACAAGCTGCAGTCCGGGGACATCGTGGAGATCCTCACCTCCAAGACTCCGCAGGGACCGTCACGAGACTGGCTGCAGTTCGTGGCCAGCTCCGGGGCACGAAGCAAGATCAGGCAGTGGTTCAAGAAGGAGCGCCGCGAGGACGCCGAGCATCTGGGTCGCGAAGCACTGCTCGACGCATTCCGCAAACAGGGTTTGCCTGCGCAGCGTCTCATCGGCTCCGAGATGCTCGGCGAAATCATGAAAGAGACCAACCACACGAAGAAGGAGGACTTCTTCGCCGCGGTAGGCTCCGGCAAGATCAGCGCACAGCACGTGGTCACCAGGGTCGTGCAATTGCTCAATCCAGGGGGAGAGGGGGCGACCGCCCTGTCTGTCCCCGCGGCGGTGCCGAAGGAGATCCGGGAGGCCCCCTCGGGCAGCCAGCTGGGCATCCGGGTCGACGGGGTGGAGGACGTTGCCATACGACTTCCGCAATGCTGCCGCCCGGTTCCCGGCGACGATGTGGTCGGCTACATCTCTCTCGGGCGCGGCATAACCGTGCATCGCCGGGACTGCCCCAACGTGAGGGCCCTGGAGAAGAACCCTGAGCGGTTTGCGCCGGTTCATTGGGATTCCATGGGCAAGACGCCGCTAAGGGTGGAGATACAGATCGAGGCGTACGACCGCAACCACCTACTCGAGGACATCTCTCGGACCCTGAGCGAAAGCGGGGTCAATATCGTTGCCGCCGAGTGCCGCGTGGGGAAGAACAACATGGTCAAGAACCGCTTCGTGCTCGAGGTCCCTGACATCGAGTACCTGGAGACCGTGCTGCAGCGCGTGCGGCGCATCGACACGGTCTACGACGCCTACCGCGTCACCCCGCATTGACGCAGACCGCGCGCTGCCGGTCCTTGGGCCGCCGTCACCGCCCAGAGATTCTCGCTACTCCCGCTCTGGTAGAATCTCTGCCCGTGGGCGGGCTGTACGGCCGGCCGTGCACTTACAGGAGAGGGTTTTGAGCATGGAAATACTCTGCGTGCCCGTCGGGCCGTTGCAGGCCAACTGTTATCTGGTATGGGACGGGGCCAAGACCGCCTTCGCGGTCGACCCCGGGGGCGAGCCCGAGCGCCTGGCCCGCGTCGTGGATGAGGAAGGGCTCCAACTGGAGGCCGTGCTGGTCACTCACGGACACTTCGACCATGTCGAAGGGGCCAAAGGCCTGGCCGAAGCCACCGGCGCCCGGGTCTACTGCTCGCGCCAAGTGCAGCCGGTATTGTCCGGCAGTCATGGCTGTCCGGCCACCGGATACCCCGTCCCGTCGCTTGGGGAACCGGTGATCGAGGTAGTGCAAGACGGAGCCAGGATCACTATCGGGGGTCGCGGCGCCGCGGAGGCCTTCGCCGCGACTGTCATCGCCACCCCGGGTCACACCCCCGGCGATCTCACCTTCGAGATCGGGGGCGCCCTCTTCTGCGGCGACCTGCTGTTCCGCCGCTCCGTGGGACGGACCGACTTTCCCGGCGGCGACTTCGCTCAATTGCTGAAGTCGGTCGACCGTCTGATCAAGGCCTATCCGAGTGACACCCCGGTCTATCCCGGCCACATGGACTCCACCACCTTGGGCGAGGAATTGGCGCACAACCCCTTCCTGGCGAGCATGAAGGTCCACGGCTGAGAGGCTCAATGGCTGAGGAGGTCCATGGCTGAGCACTTCACCGCGCCGAAAGGCACCTACGACGTCCTGCCCGATCAGCAGCCCGCTCGTCGGTGGGTGATCGCCACGGCCGAGGCGGTTTTCGCTCGATATGGCTACCGCCGCATCGACACGCCCGCCTTTGAGGACACTCGTCTCTTCACCAGGGGGGTGGGCGACTCCACCGACATCGTCCGCAAGGAGATGTATACCTTCGAGGATCTCGGCGGCCGGAGCATGACCCTTCGCCCCGAAGGCACGGCGCCGGTGGCGCGCGCCTACGTGGAGCACGGCATGCGTACCCTGCCACAGCCGGTGAGGCTCTACTACCACAGCCCGATGTTCCGCTACGAGAGCCCGCAGTCGGGCCGCTATCGGCAGCACTACCAACTGGGGGCGGAGGCGTTCGGTTCCGAGGCGCCCGAGCTCGACGCCGAAGTCGTCGGGGTACTCGCCGCCCTGTACCGGGAGCTTGGCCTAGGCGGCATCGAACTGCGCCTCAACTCCATGGGTTGCCGGGAATGCCGCCCAGGATACTCCGCGGCGTTGCGTGACTATCTGCAGGCCTCTTCCGGCTCCCTGTGCGGCGAGTGCGGCGAGAGGGCCAAGCTCAACCCTCTGCGCACCTTCGACTGCAAGGTGCCCGGCTGCAAGGCGGCGATGGAGGGAGCCCCCAGACTCCCCGACTACCTCTGCCCGGCGTGTGCCCGACACCACGCCCGGGTCAAGGCGTGCCTGGCCGTGCAGGATATCGCCTTTGTCGAGGATCACACGCTGGTGCGGGGTATGGACTACTACACCCGTACGACGTTCGAGTTCCAGTCGTCTGTGCTGGACGCGCAGTCGGGCATCGGTGGAGGCGGACGTTACGATGACCTCGTGGCCGCCATCGGCGGGCCCGATACGCCAGGGGTGGGTTTCGGCACCGGGGTGGAGCGCATCCTGCTTGCCGTCTCCCGCTCCGACGTCGCGGCGCCTCGCCAGCCAGCCCCGATCGCGTACCTGGTAAGCGTCGGTGACGACACCCGCGATGAGGTGTTCGTTCTTGCCCACCAGATGCGAACGCAGGGCCTAGCGGTGGATCTCGACCACATGGGCCGCAGCGCTAAAGGCCAGATGAAGCAGGCCGGCCGGGCCGGAGCGCGGTACGCGCTGATCATCGGAGAGGCCGAGATGGCCGCCGGAACGGTCACGCTACGCGACCTGGCCCTCGGCAGGGAGGGCCGGTACTCCCGGAGCGAGGCAACGGCCGTTGTCGCAGCCGCTTCGCGGGGCACGACGGCGCCTGACGCCGAGAAGGTGAGGCCGGCCACCGGTGCAGCTGAAACCGACTAGACAAGAGGACTGACGGTGGCATACAGGGACGAGTGGTGCGGTAACGTGAACGAGGCCCTCATCGGCCGGTCCGTGAAGGTCGCCGGCTGGGTACACCGGCACAGGGACCATGGCGGTCTTGTGTTCGTGGATCTGCGGGACCGGACCGGTATCGTCCAACTCGTAGTGGAGGCCGAGAAGAACCCGGCGCTCCACGCCCGCACCCAGGAGCTGCGCAGCGAGTTTGTCATGGGGGCCACCGGCACTGTTGTCGCCCGGGCGCCGGAACGCGTCAACCCGAACCTTGCCACGGGCGGAGTGGAGATCACTCTGAACGAATTGCAGATCCTGGCCGCGGCTCACACGCCTCCGTTCTTCCCCGAGGATGACGTCGACGTCGACGAGACGTTGCGTCTCCGCTACCGCTATATCGACCTCCGCCGGCCCAGAATGTTCCACAACCTCCTACTCCGTCACGAGGTGGTGCAGACAGTCAGGCGCTACCTAGGCGAGCACGGGTTCATCGACGTCGAGACCCCCATCCTCACCAAGAGCACGCCCGAGGGCGCCCGGGACTTCCTGGTGCCCAGCCGGCTGCAGCCGGGCGAATTCTACGCGCTTCCGCAATCACCCCAGCTCTTCAAGCAACTCCTCATGATCAGCGGCTTCGAGCGCTACTACCAGATCGCCAGGGCCTTCCGTGACGAAGACCTGCGCGCCGACCGGCAGCCCGAGCACACCCAGATCGACATAGAGATGAGCTTTGTGGAGGAAGC
Source organism: uncultured Actinomycetota bacterium (assembly GCA_963843515.1). Classification (GTDB taxonomy): domain Bacteria; phylum Actinomycetota; class Thermoleophilia; order RBG-16-64-13; family RBG-16-64-13; genus CAIQPS01. The sequence goes on along the minus strand of CAWJKH010000003.1, from coordinate 65,528 downwards.
CGACATCCAGGGAATCGTGGAGGGCATGTTCGCCGCAGCGTTCAAGGAGACGCTCGCCGTCGACCTGCCCACGCCTTTCCCACGACTCACGTACGCCGACGCCATGGCACGCTATGGCAGCGACAAGCCCGACCTGCGCTTCGAGATGGAGATCGTGGACGTCAGTGATCTCGCCGGCTCTACGGAGTTTCGCGTGTTCAGCGAGGCGGTGGCCAAGCGCGGCGTCGTGAGGGGCATCCGCGCCCCCGGTGGGGCCGGGTTCTCGCGCAAGGATGTGGATGAGTTGGCAGCGGAAGCGGCCGTGTTCGGGGCGCAGGGATTACTGCCGGTGTGGCTCGACGCGGACGGAGGAGTCCGCTCTCCATTGCTCAAGTTCGTCGGTGAAGAGCAGACCCGTGAGTTGATCACCAAGCTGTCCGGCGTCCCCGGGGACCTGCTTTTCTTTGTGGCCGACCGAAAGGACGTGGCCGAACCCAGCCTGGGGGCCCTTCGCCTGGCCCTGGCCTCCCGGTTGGGCGTGGAGCGCACGGGGTGGGCCTTCGCCTGGGTAGTCGACTTTCCCATGTTCGAGTACGACGCCAAAGAGCAGCGCTTGAAGGCGCAGCACCATCCCTTCACCAAGCCGCGGCTCGATAACGTGGAAGACCTCAAAGAACGCCCGCTGGAACTGGGCACCTATGCCTACGACCTTGTACTGAACGGGGTGGAACTCGGCAGCGGCTCTCTGCGCATCTCCGACCCTCATCTACAGGAGGCAGTGTTCGAGGCGCTCGGGCTCAGTGAGGAGGAGATCCAAGTGAAGTTCGGGTTTCTCGTCGAGGCCATGGACTACGGCGTCCCTCCGCACGGGGGCATCGGTCTGGGGCTCGACCGTACGGTCATGCTCATGGCCGGAGAGTCTTCCATCCGCGACGTCATAGCTTTCCCCAAGACGCAAAGCGGGTCGTGCCCGCTGACGTCGGCCCCTTCGCACGTGGCTCCTGAGCAGCTGCGCGAGCTCCGCATCCGCACGGTTTAGGATATCCCCCGGGCCCAACCGCGCCCCGCAGCCCGCGGCGCCCACACCCGCCTGCGGACGGCGCTTAAGTCCTGCCAGCAAAACGCCGAATATCTGGGATGAGAGGCGCGGTGTGCGGCCGGTGGGCTAAGCGGTGCGTTGCCGGGTACAGGGGCATGTGGTACCCTCGGGTAGCTCGACCTTGTGCGTGATCTGGCCCAAACTTGAGCCAACACACAACGCTCGGGAGGCACGCTTTCCTGAACGGCGAGTTGCCAATCGGGGGCTGTCGCCCACCTGCTTACGCAGGTTCAAGCGCCTGTCAGACACGGCAAGGTGGAGCATTTTTTTGGGAAGGGAAGCGATGTTCAGGCGAAACAGACAATGGGCTCTGGTCCTGCTGGTCGCGATCGGTCTAGCCACCTTCCTGTGGGGCTGCGGAGGCGGTGGCGGTGGCTCTGCGACCGATACCAGCGTCCTTCGAACCACTCAGACCATCGCCCCCCAGTCCGTAGGTAGTGCGGTCGAAGACCTTCTGTTGACGAAGCTGGCCGTCACCGAAGACACCCCCGAAGAGTACGTGGCGGCCGTCGGCCAGGCCCGTCCTGTGGCCATGCTGTTCCACATACCTGGCAACGTGGACGACGGCATGGTGCTGGAAGCCTTCAAGGCGGTCCAGCCCGAGTTCCCGGAGTATACCTTCCTCATCTACGACTATGAGAACCCGCGGTCCTATGGCGACCTTTCCATGCTTCTCCAGGTAAACTACCCGCCTGAGATCGTGCTCATCGATCGGGGCGGGACCGTTCGCGACATTTGGAACGGTTACGTCGACGAGGGCACGCTTCGGCAGTGTCTGATAAACCTCGGGCAATGATGGCGCGACCCACGACCTAGTTTGATGGCGAGGGCCGGGTCATCCCGGCCCTTACACTAATGAGGGGCCAAAGTGCGGTCCACCGGAGATGACAGCGCTGGCACGACTGCCGGTCGGGCTTACGGAACCAGGGTGGCGGAGCGCCTGCGAGCCTGCACCTTTTCGGGACCCCTGGTTGGAGCCGACGCGTCGGGCGAAGCCGGCAGCAGGGAGTGCGGCAGCCTGGTTCGCATAGAGTTGCGCGTCCGCTGCGGTGTGGTCGAGGAAGCCCGCTACCAGGCCCACGGGTGCCCGGCCACGTTGGCCAGCGCAAGCCAGGTTTGCGCAGCGGTGACCGGCCGCTCTTTCTTGCGGGCAGCCGCCGTCAATCAGGCTGAGATCTGCCGAGAGCTGGGACTCGTCTCCGCGAAGGAGTACACAGCCACAGTAGCGCTTGACGCACTCCACCAGGCCCTGACCGCCTCCCTCGCCGCGCTGGACTGCGAGACGGACAGCAGCGGTCGGGAGCCCGACGGCGTCCTGGTGGGAATGAGCGGGGGCGTGGACAGCGCAGTCGCCGCTCTCCTTCTGAGAGAGCAGGGGTACCGCGTCGTGGGCATGACCCTGACGCTCTGGAACGACCCCGCAGTCGCCGATGACCGCAGTTGCTGCTCGCCAGCCAATGTGGCCCGCGCGCGCAGGGTGGCGCACGGCCTCGGTATTCCTCACCTGGCGTTGGATGCCGGGGCCGCCTTCTACCAGGAGGTCGTGGAGTACTTTGTCTCGGACTACGCCGCAGGGCGCACCCCCAACCCGTGCGCCAAGTGCAACTCCCGCGTTCGTCTGGGAGTCTTGGTCGATGCCGCGCAGCGCCTGGGCCTGCGGTGGGCCGCCACTGGCCACTATGCCCGGCTCACCGGGTCGCCACCGCGGCTGGCGCGGGGCGTCGACCGCCTCAAGGATCAGAGCTACGTTCTGGCGGAGGTAGCCCCCGGCCTGCTGGAGCACCTGATCTTCCCCCTGGGGGAGATGCAGAAGACTGAGGTGCGGGAGAGAGCGGCGCGGGCAGGGCTTGAAGGCCATTCCGCCCCCGAGAGCCAGGAGATCTGTTTCGTCCCCGATGACGACCACCGCCGCTTTTTGCGGGCGCGCCTGGGTGACCTTTCCGGCGAGATCGTCGATACCGGCGGCCATGTGCTCGGCCGCCACTCGGGCACGTATAACTTCACCGTCGGGCAGCGCAAGGGGTTGCGGTTGGCCGCCGCGGAGCCACGCTACGTGGTCGCCGTCGACGCTGCAGAGCGGCGCGTGGTGGTCGGCCCCGGCCGGGAGACTCAGGTAGGGTCGGTGTCGGCGACGGGACTGGTCAGGCATCGTCCCCCTGGGGGGCGGCCCCTCGCCCTGCAGGTGCGGTCTGCCGGGGCGGCACTCCTCGTTGCCGAGGTGAGAGCGATCGACGACGAGATGACGGTACTTCTTGCGGAACCGGCGTCCGGGGTGTCTCCAGGCCAAACGGCAGTCGTGTACGAGGACGATGAGGTAATCGTCGCCGGAACCATCGCCGCGGCGGAGGGGTGGGCCGGAGGGTGCGCTAAGGCCTGAAAAAGCCGGAAATGGAGCCTGTGGTATAGTCGTATCGCTTTTCTACCGAGGGCAAAAGGAGGTTGGGTATGGAGTGGGACGCCAATGCCATCATGGATATCTGCATCGGTATCTTCTTCCTGCTTTTTGGGGCGGGCCTTCTTTACATGCTTCTGCGCCTGGCGGGCGTGTTCGGCCGGGCGACCAACATACTCACCGACGTCAATACGGAGGTCATTCCTCTCCTTACCAGGGTCGAGAGCACGCTCGATCGGGTGAACGGCGAACTTGACCAGGTCGAGGAGATCACCACCTCCATGGCCAAGATCATCAAGATCGCCGAAGTGACGCTTGTGGCGGTCCATGGAGCCATGGCGACTCCTATCAAGAAGATTGCCGGGCTCTCGTCGGCCGTCAGTGAAGGGATCTCCGCATTCGTATCGGGCAAAAGGAAGGAGGACTGATGGGCAGCTTTCGCACGTTCCTCGTTCTTGCCACCGGGCTCGCCATCGGTGGGGCTCTCGTCATCGCGCACCGCGTCTCGCAGGAAACGGGCAAGAGTTGGTCGGAGAGCTTCACGGATGTCCCCGGAGAAGCCAAGCGCATCTATGAGGATCTGAAGCTCCGGGCGGATGATGCCTTCGATCGCGGACGGCAGGCATACCACGAGAAGCAGACTGAGATGGACTCATACCTGAGCGGCGGTCCGGTCGTCTAGGAGTGGTGGCACCGCTGGCAGAACCGGGCGCTCGGTCCGATAGCGTCATCCTTCGCGCCCCCCGCGGACGAGGCAACCTCCCGGTGATGCGGGTGGTCATCGGGGGCTTGGCCTCGAGGCAAGCGCTGCCGGTCGACCGTTTGGACGATCTCCTTCTGGCTCTCGAGATGCTGTACATAGAGGAACCCGCAGACGGGGAAGACGTCACTCTGACCGTCGACGTCGAGAGCGGCGTCTTTAGGGTCACTCTGGGCGGCCTCAGGAGCGCGCTGTCGCGGCGAGCCTTGCGTAGACCCAACGGGGTCGAGTCGGCGGACGAAAGGGCGGACGTTCTCCGCCTGCTGATGGCATCGCTGGTGGATGAGTACCGCGCGATCGACGAAGCCTCGGACGGTCGCTTCTTGGTCGAGTTGGAGAAACGGATCGCGTAGTGTCGCAGCCTGACACTGCAACAGGACGGCCCGGGAGGGCTCGACCGGCCAGAGCCGATAATGGCGGACTGACATCCATGCCCGAGCGAGACCTGCTGGTGCTGGTCCGCGACCACAAAGACCAGGCGGCTCGGGAGGAATTGATCACCCGCTATCTGCCGCTGGTACGCAGCTTGGCGCGTCGCTTCGCTTCGCGCGGCCAACCGGTCGAAGACTTGGTCCAAGTGGGCTCAATCGGCCTTATCAAGGCTGTCGACCGCTTCGATCTCGACAGGGGAGTGGAGTTGTCCACGTACGCCACCCCGACGATCCTCGGCGAGATCAAGCGGTATTTTCGGGACAAGGGCTGGGCCGTCAAGGTGCCGAGAGCCCTCCAGGATCTGAACGTCCGCCTCAACCGGGTGACGGAGTCTCTTACCGTCGAACTGCGCCGATCGCCGACCATCGGCGAGTTGGCAGCGGCTACCGGGGCCTCGGAAGAAGAGGTCGTGGAAGCCCTGGAGAGCGGGCGGGCCTACAGTTCCGTGTCCATTTTTGCCGGCGGAGGTCCGGACGAAGAGGAATCAGTGAACCTGCTGGATTGCCTGGGGACCGAGGAAGAAGCGTACGAGGTGTTCGAGCAACGCCGGGTGCTGGCACCTGCCATGGAGCACCTAGAGCCGCGCGAGCGGTTGATACTGCATCTGCGGTTCTTCGAGGGGATGACGCAGACGCAGGTGGCGGCGCGCATCGGCATCTCGCAGATGCATGTTTCCCGTCTTATCAGAAGATCGATCGAGAATCTCCGCCTATATCTGGACGAGGACAGTTCCCCGACCGACGGAACGGGGGAGAGAGACGAGGTCAGCTAGGTGAAGACGGCCGAATTGCGGAAGATGTATCTGGACTACTTCGTCGAACGGGGCCACTTGCTCGTCCCTAGCTCCTCGCTCGTTCCCTACAAGGACACCTCGGTGCTGCTCACCACAGCGGGCATGCAGCAGTTCAAGCCGTACTTCATGGGAGTGGCCGAGCCCCCCAGCGGCAGACTCACGAGCGTGCAGAAATGCTTCCGCACTTCAGACATCGACAAGGTGGGGCTGACGGCCCGGCACTGCACCTTCTTCGAGATGCTGGGCAACTTCTCGGTTGGCGACTACTTCAAGGAAGGAGCAATCCGGTACGCCTGGGAGTTCTCGCTCGACTACCTCAGGCTCGACCCCGGCCTCATCTGGGTCTCCTACTTCGAGGGTGACGACGAGATCGATGCCGACCTGGAGGCTGTCGCCCTGTGGGAAGCCATGGGGGTGCCGCGGGAGCGCATGGTGGGGCTTCCGCGAAGCGCCAACTTCTGGGGACCCGTCGGCCCCACTGGTCCTTGCGGCCCCTGCTCCGAGCTGTACTTTGACCGCGGCCCTGAACACGGCTGCTCCGACCCCGAGTGCCGGCCCGGCTGCGACTGCGATCGCTTCGTGGAGTACTGGAACCTGGTCTTCACCGGCTACAACATGGGTGAGGATCGGCAACTCACCGCTCTCCCCAAGCAGAACATCGATACCGGCATGGGTCTCGAGCGGGTGGCGGCCCTGAAGCAGGATGTCTCCGCAGTCTTTCTCACCGACTTGTTCGGGCCACTGGTGGAACTGGGGGAGGAGATCGCCGGAAAGAGGTACGGCGACGACCGGCAGGTCGACATAGCTCTTCGTGTGCTGGCCGATCATGCCCGGGCTATGTCGTTCCTCGTCGCCGATGGCGTCTTGCCCAGCAATGAAGGCCGCGGATACGTGCTGCGGCGCGTCATCAGGCGCGCCGCGCGCTTCAGTCGCTCGGCCGGCATGCAGCCGCCCTTCCTGCAGCGGTTCGCTCAGAGGACCATCGACCTCATGGGAGGGACCTACCCCGAACTGGCGGAACGCAGCGAGACCATCCTTCGCACTGTAGGGACGGAGGAAGAGCGGTTCAACCGCACTCTGGACCAGGGATTGGTGCTTGTCGAAGAGGCGATCGACCGGGCGCACCACGAGGGGAGCAGCGTGTTCCCGGGGGCAGTGGCCTTCCAACTCCACGACACGTACGGCTTCCCGGTGGAGGTCACGCGCGAGATTGTCGAGGAGCGGGGTCTGACCCTGGGTCTCGCGAACTTCGAGTCGTCCATGGATGACCAGCGCAAGCGGGCTCGGCGGGCTCAGAAGGGCGGGGACGTCCTGCAGGACGCCATCGTGCGTTTCGCCAGGCAGACCGAGCATCCCACCGAGTTCAAGGGGTATGAGCGCGAGGACCTCTACACGGTCGTAGAGAACGTAGAGACCCTCGACGACGGCCGGGTGCTGCTCGCCCTCCGGGAGAGCCCCTTCTATGCAGAGATGGGCGGGCAGACCGCCGACACCGGCCGCGTGGAGTCCGACTGCGGCAAGGTGCAGGTGGAGGACGTTCAGCAGCAGGGAGAGCTCCAGGTCCTTGTCGGCCGTCTCGTGGATGGGGACATCGAGGCTGGGGTGAGGGTCAAAGCTAGTCTGTCTTCCAGCTATCGCCACGACGTAGCTGCCAATCACACCGGCACACATCTTCTCCACTACGCGCTTCGCTCCCGACTTGGCAAGGACGTGACCCAAGCCGGCTCCTCGGTCCGCGCCGACAAGTTCCGCTTCGACTTCGCCTATCACGAGCCGATAGGGCGCGAGCACCTTAAAGAGATCGAGGAGTTGGTGAACCGGAGGATCGTCGAGAACCATCCTGTCCGGACGTTCACCACCAGCCTCGAGCATGCCCGAGATTTGGGCGCCACGGCGCTCTTTGGTGAGAAGTATGGCGAGTTTGTCCGCGTTGTCGAGATCGACGACTTCAGCCGGGAACTTTGCGGAGGCACCCACGTGGCGTGGACGAGCGAGGTTGGTGCCTTCAAGATTCTCTCTGAGAGTAGCGTGGGGGCAAACGTCCGTCGCATCGAGGCGGTGTGCGGAAGGGCGGCCGTGGCCTATTACCGCGACCGCGACCTGCTCGTCGGCGCGGCAGCCGTCGCGCTGGGAGTAGCGGAGGACCAGGTCCTACCGGCTATCGGCCGGCTTCAGGGCCGCTTGACGGCGGTGGAGGGTGAGTTGTCGGGCTTCGTCTCGCGAGCTGCCAAGGACGTTGTGGCCTCTCTGGCGGAGGGCGCCGTCCGGCAAGGTCAGGCCGCGGTAGTGGCCGCGGCAGTGGAAGCCCGGGACATGGAACACCTCCTCTCTCTGGTCGATCAGGTGCGCGACCGCACCCAGCCCAGCGTCGTGGCCCTTGGCGCGGAAGTACAAGGCAAGGCCGCGCTGGTCGTGAGCGTCAGCCCCGAGGTCGACGCGGTGGATGCAGGCAAGGTGGTCAACACCGCTTCGCGCATGTTCGGTGGAGGCGGGGGCGGGACCCCTCGTCTTGGCCGCGGCGGCGGGGGAGACCCGGCGAAGCTCGCGGATGCCATAGCCTGTGCCCGGGACACGATCTTGGCCCACTTGGGCGCCTAGGTGCGGGTTCTGGGCATAGACGTGGGAACGAGCCGGACAGGGGTGGCCATTTCGGACCCGATGGGAGTCACCTGCACGCCGTTGCCGGTGATCCGGGAACGCGAAAGCGGGAGGACACTTCTAATGATCGTCGCCATAGCCGACGAGCAAGGTGCTGACGAGATCGTAGTGGGACTCCCGCGCCCGCTGCGAGGAGGAAGCAACGAGCAGATGGACTCGGTCGTGGCCTTCAAAGAGCGGCTGGCGGCGTTGACGGCCATCCCTGTCGTCACGTGGGACGAGAGGTTCACCTCGCGGTTGGCCGATAGTGGGGAGAAGAGATGCGGTGACCACGATTCGGTCGCCGCGTGCTATATGTTGCAGGGCTACCTTGACTGGCGGTCCAGGGGCTAGCTGGAGAGGCACATGAGCGACTGGTATTCCGAGCTTCCACCGGCAGGTGAGATATACCCGCGTAAGAAACGCAGGAAGCGGCGTTCCGCACGGGCCTGGATCACCCGCATCGTGGTGGTGGTCGGGTTCGTGGCGTTCATGTTCGGCGTCTACAGCGTATACAACCGAGGGCACGATTGGCTGCAGGCCAGAGCCGCCGAGACGACCTCGTCGACGCTTCCGGCGAACGTGAAGGTGATCATCAGCCCGGGCATGACCGCCACCCAGATCGGCCAGTTGCTGGAGGACAAGGGAGTCGTCAGCTCTGCCTCAGCTTTCGTGGACTTGGTCGACTCCCGGGGGAGCGAAGACAAGCTGCAACCCGGGACCTACACCCTCTCCACGAAGACTCAACTCATCAGCGTCGTGGACAAGTTGGAGAAGGGCCAGAGCTCCACCACAACGCCCAAGACCTTCACAGTCACCATCACTGAGGGCCTGGCCGCGAGCCAGATAGGCGCTCAGCTCGTCAAAGCGGGGGAGGTCAAGGACGCCGCTACTTATCTCGACCTCAGCAAGGAGCCCAAGAAGTTCGTCATACCGAAGATTGGCGGCAGCGAGCAGGCGGTCACTACTCTCGAAGGGCTGCTGTTCCCCGACACCTACAATCTCATGACCGGCGACGGGCCCACGGAGCTGATTGGGGCCCAGTTGGCGGCGTTCGCCAAGAAGACCGCCACGCTACCCTGGGAGAACGCCGACGCCTTCAGCCTGACTCCCTACCAGGTCGTGATCGTCGCCTCGATGTTGGAGAAGGAGGCGGTCACCGACGCCGACCGGGCGAACGTGGCGGCCGTCATCTACAACCGGCTCAAGAAGAAGATGACGCTCGGGCTGGACGTGACGGTCCGCTATGCCCTCAACAAATGGACAGAGCCCCTTACCGCCGCCGACCTCAAGGTCGATTCCCCGTACAACACTCGGGAGGTCAAGGGGCTGCCTCCGGCGCCCATCTCCAATCCGGGGGTGTCGTCTCTCAAGGCGGCGCTGCAGCCGGCTCAGGCGGACTACCTGTACTTCATCGCCGACAAGAACGGCAAGATCTCGTTCACGGCCTCCTACAACGAGTTTCTCAAGCTGAAGAAGCAGTTCGGCCAGTAAGACTGGAACCTGTCGGTCCGGCGCCTCCGCGCCAACGTCTCACCTTCGTATGAGACGTAACAGCCCTGCAAGCGGTAGTCTGCACACTAGCGGCAGACGACCGGAGCGGAGGTGGGGGGATGGGCGCGAGCTGGAGCATCGATAGCCGGACCAGCGTGCTCGGGGTGCTGGGTCACCCCGTCGACCACTCGCTGTCCCCGCGCATGCACAATGCAGCCCTCCAAGCCCAAAGCCTCGATATGGTCTACCTCGCTTTCGACGTACTTCCCAGTCGGCTCGAGAAGGCCGTTGCCGGCCTTCGTGCCCTCGGGTTCCGCGGCGTTAACGTGACCATCCCGCACAAGGAGGCCATCCTGCCTCTCCTCGACCATGTCGATTCGTCTGCGTTTCGCATAGGGGCGGTCAACACGGTGGTCAACGACGACGGCCGTCTATCCGGCTACAACACTGACCAAACGGGGTTCGCCGCCGCGCTGCGCGGGCTGCATCCCAACGGGGCGCACGGACTCACCTGCTTCGTGGCGGGAGCGGGAGGAGGGGCGCGCGCGGTCGTGGCCGCGCTCATGGCCGATGGAGCCCGCGAGATTCACGTCTACAACCGGACCTACGAGCGGGCGGTGACTCTATGCCGGCAGGCCTCATCGTGGGGCGAGACCCCCTGCCGGGCCATTACCGAACACGAGGCGTTCGCAGTCGCGCGGGGCGCCGATATTCTCGTGAATGCTACCTCCGTTGGCCTGCACCCGTCTGTCAAGGAGTCGTCAGTTCCTGTCGATATTCTCCACAGCCGCCAGATTGTGCTGGACCTGGTCTATGGACCGGCCCCCACCACGCTGGTGAGAGAGGCGAAGGCTCGAGGCGCGACCGCCATAGACGGCAAGGAGATGCTCGTGATGCAGGCTGCAGGCTCGTACGAGCTATGGACCGGCCGGCGCGCGCCTGTGGACGTGATGCGGACCAGCATTGACGAGAAGAGGTAGGTTCCGTCCATGCAGACGGCCAAAGAGGAGAATGTGCAGCGCAGGCTGGTAGGCCGGCCGACGGGTGAAGTGCTCGTCGACATGGGGCTCCTCACGCAGGAGCAGGTCGATGAAGCCGCGGCCGAGCAGCAGCACACTCACCAGCGCATAGGGGAGGTCGCGCTCACCAAGGGGTGGATCACCAAGGGCGACCTGATGCAGGCCCTCGCCCGCCGCCTCGGCTGCAAGCATCTTGATCTGGCCGTCATGCGGATCGACCCGGTCGCTCTCGAACTGATCTCCGAGCGTGACGCCCGTAGATACTCGGCCATCCCGGTGGGCTTCGCAGATGAGCACACGATTCTCGTGGCTATGGCCGACCCGTCGAACATCGTTGCCATCGACGACCTGCGCATCCTCACCGGCTTCGACATCGAGCCCGGGCTGGCCGGAAACGAAGAGATCGTCGAGATGCTCAGCAAGCTGCGCTCGGTTGGCGGCCAGTTGTCAGATGGTCTCGACACCAAGGTGGCTGCCGGAGAGGAGGATGCCGCGGTCGACGACATGCGCGACATCCGCGAGCAGGTGGAGGCCGCGCCGGTGGTCAAGCTTGTCAACGGGGTGCTGGCGCGCGCTACCGACGAAGGAGCTTCCGACATCCATTTCGAGCCACAGGCCAAGGACCTTCTCATCCGCTTCCGGCACGACGGAGTGCTCCACGAGATCATGACCATTCCCAAGAGACTGCAGGCCGGGGTCATCTCTCGCCTAAAGATCATGGCCGATCTCGATATCGCCGAGCGGCGGGTGCCTCAGGACGGGCGCATCGGGCTCACGGTAGGGGGGCGCCCTATCGACATGCGCGTCGCCTCGCTGCCGACAGTCTACGGCGAGAAGATCGTCATCCGTCTCCTGGACCGTTCCAATGTCATGCTGCGCCTCGAGGATCTTGGGTTCTCCGAGCAGGCTCTGGCTCGCTACCGGCGCTCGTTCTCGAAGCCTTACGGCGCCATCCTCGTCACCGGCCCTACGGGCTCAGGCAAGTCGACCACCCTGTACGCGACGCTTAACATCCTCAATACGAGCGAGAAGAATATCATCACGGTCGAAGACCCGGTTGAGTACCGGCTGGCCGGCATCAACCAGGTTCAGATCCATCCGAAGGCGGGGCTCACCTTCGCCTCAGGGCTCAAGTCCATCCTGCGATGCGACCCCGACATAGTCATGGTGGGTGAGGTGCGAGACAAAGAGACGGCCCAGATCGCCGTCGAATCGGCACTCACCGGCCACCTGGTCTTGTCCACGCTGCACACGAACGACGCCCCCGGCGCCCTCAGCCGGCTCACGGAGATGGGCGTGGAGCCCTTCTTAACCGCCTCCGCTGTCGACTGCGTTATCGCCCAGAGGCTGGTCCGCAAGGTGTGCGAGGCCTGCCGAGAGGCGTACAACCCTAGCCGCGAGGTACTGCGGCAGATGGGCTTTGCCAACCAGTCCATCGAGAGTCGCGACGACGTCATCATCTATCGCGCCGCAGGCTGCCCTCGCTGCAACAACACCGGGTACAAGGGACGCATGGGCATCTACGAGATCATGCTGGTCAGCGAAGCCGTGGAAAGGCTCATCATCGAGCGCAAGAGTGCCGATGAGATAGGGCGAGTGGCACGCGCCGAGGGCATGTTCTCTCTCCGACAGGATGGGCTCGAGCGGGTGCTCCAAGGCATGACCAGCATCGAGGAGATATCCCGGGTGATCGTGTGACACGCGCGGCGACAAGAATCCCGAGGGAGACCCGGCAGTGGATATAGGCGAGATCCTAGGGCAAGTGGTCCAGACCCAGGCCTCGGACCTTCACCTGGCGGTTGGGCTTCCTCCGGTGGTGCGCATCGACGGCCATCTGCGGAATCTAGAGGGGTACCCGGAATTTACGGCCAACGAGTCCCGCGAGCTCATCTACAGCATCCTCAACCAAGACCAGCGGCAGAAGCTCGAGACCGAGTGGGAGGTCGACCTCTCCTACTCGCTGTACGGCCAGGCGCGCTTCCGCGTGAACGTCTTCTTCCAGAGAGGGACGTTGGGCGCCGCCTTCCGACTCATCCCGGTCAACATCAAGACCATCGACGAGCTTCGACTCCCCAAGGTGCTGCATACCTTCTGCCACAAGCCGCGAGGGTTCGTTCTGGTCACCGGCCCGACAGGCTCCGGCAAGTCCACCACACTCGCGGCGATCATCGACGAGATCAACGAGAGCCGCGCAGACCACATCGTCACCATCGAGGACCCGATCGAGTTCCTGCACGACCACAAGCGCTGCGTTGTCAACCAGAGAGAGGTCGGTAGCGACACCAAGGGCTTCCCGGCCGCTCTCCGCTCGGCCCTGCGGCAGGACCCCGACGTCATCCTGATCGGCGAGATGCGCGACCTCGAGACGATCCAGATCGCGTCTGACCGCGGCCGAGACCGGCCACCTCGTCTTTGCCACCCTGCACACTCAGGACTGCCCGCAGACGATCGACCGTATCATCGACGTGTTCCCGCCTCATCAGCAGGAACAGATCAGAGTGCAGATAGCCGCCACCCTGGAGGGCATCGTCACCCAGCAGCTGCTACCCAAGGTTTCTGGCGCGGGGAGGGTGGCCGCGGTCGAGGTGCTGATCTCCACTCCGGCGGCCAAGAACCTCATCCGCGAGGGCAAGACGCACCAGCTCTACACGGTCATGCAAACCGGTGGTCAGTACGGCATGCAGACCATGAACTCGTGCTTGGCCGACCTGGTCAAGCGCAGCCATGTCAGCCAGGAGCTGGCTCTTAAGCGCTCGTCGGTCCCCGACGAGCTCGAACGGCTGCTCCTGTCCGGGGCCGCCTGAGCCAGGCGAAGTGGGGGAGGGGCTCCCGGGTAGGGGCGCAGGCCCCCGGCGATCCGCTACAGCGGCGGCGGGCACCGGCCGATAGAGAATGAGAAAGCGAAACGTCACGCGGAACTGACAGAGGAGCGGGAGCGGAGTGGGGAATTTCACCTACACAGCTAAGAAGGATCGCGGAGCGCTCTTCACCGGGGAGGTGATCGGCGACTCCAAGGCGTCCGTGGTCGCCGAGCTTCGCCGGAAGGGCCTGACCGTCCTCAAGCTGGAGGAAAGGCGGGGCCTGCCCGACCTCAAGACGATGCTGGAGAACAGCAAGCGTATCAAGCGTCCGCGACAAGGCCGTGTTCGCGCGGCAGTTCGCCACCATGATCAACTCCGGTCTCGCCGTCCTGCGCGCTCTCTACGTCCTTGAGGAGCAGACCGAGAACCCGCGGTTGAAGAAGATCATCGCGCGGTGCGGGACGACGTCGAAGCCGGCATGCCGCTGTCGGACGCCATGGCCAGGCACCCGGTCGCTTTCGACCGGCTGTACGTGGCCATGGTGCGGGCCGGCGAGGCGGGCGGCGCTCTCGATCAGACACTTCTATCGTCTCGCCACCCAGCTCGAGAAACAGGACAGCCTGCGCCGAACCATCAAGTCGGCGATGACCTACCCGATCCTCATCGCTGTCTTCGCCATCCTGGTCATGATCGGCATGCTGCTGTTCATCATCCCGATCTTCGCGAACATGTACGACGACCTCGGCGGCCAGCTGCCGTCGCTTACCCGGATGATGATGAGCCTCAGCAACATGCTCAAGGGCTACTGGTTCATCGTCTTCCCGGTGATCCTGCTTCTGTCTGGGGTCTCGAAGCGGCTCAAGAACACCGAGCAGGGCCGCAGGAAGTGGGACCGCATCAAGCTGAAGCTGCCCATGAAGATCGGGCCCAGTCATCCAGAAGATCGCCGTGGCCCGGTTCAGCCGCACGTTCGCCACGCTGGTGGGCGCCGGTGTGCCGATCCTTCAGGCCATCGAGATCACCGGCAAGACCTCGGGTAACACGGTTCATCGAAGAAGCCATGGTGGACGTCAAGGAGAGCGTCCGCAGCGGCGAGACGATCGCCAAGCCGCTCTCGCGGGTCGAGGTGTTCCCGCCGATGGTCACCCACATGATCTCCATCGGTGAGGAGACCGGCGCCCTCGACTCCATGCTCAACAAGATCGCCGACTTCTACGAAGACGAGGTCGACGCCGCGGTCAAGTCGCTCACCTCGATCATCGAACCGATCATGATGCTGTTCGTCGGCGGTCTCGTCGGCTGATCGTCATCTCGATGTACCTGCCGATGTTCAACATGATGAACCTGGTGAAGTAGCAGCGCCAGGGCGCCGGCGTCTGCTCGTCTACGGCGCCGCCCGCCGACCCTTCGGGATCGAAACCGGTGCCTCAGGTGCACCCCTTCGCGGAGCTAATGCACGATAATGTGCATTATGTAAAGTAGAGACGTCAGACCTCGTACTGACAGCAGGCTGAAGACGTCGTAGCCCTGCAGCCTGTCCCTCCCGTGAAGTTCGGTGAGCTCGATGAGGAAAGCCAGTCCGGCCACGACGCCGCCGGCCTCCTCGACGAGCTGGATCTTGGCTTCGGCCGTGCCGCCGGTAGCCAGCAGATCGTCGTGGATCAGGACGCGCTGGCCCGGGCTTGATGGCGTCCGCGTGCATCTCCAGAGCATCGGTGCCGTACTCGAGATCGTACTCGCACCGAGTGACCTTCCAGGGCAGCTTGCCGGGCTTGCGAGCGGCCGCGAATCCGACCCCGAGAGCGTACGCCATCGCCGCGCCCAGGATGAAACCACGAGCCTCCGCTCCCAGGATGAGGTCGCATCTTCCTGCTCTCGGCGAACTCCGCCAGCTGGTCGACGGCGTAGCTGCAGCGCCTCGGCGTCCTGAAGCATCGGCATGATGTCGTGGAAGAGGATGCCTTCCCTCGGAAAGCCGGGGATGTGGCGGATGTACCTGTCGAGGTCCATGGTGCTCCTTGCGAGTGAGAGGAAGCAGACTGCGATCGCGCCGGGAAGGGCGTCAGAGCAGCTTGCGCAGCTCCTTGTAGAGCAGCAAGTGCATCAGCTGGGAGAGCAGAGCTTCCCAGATCCTCGACCATCTTCTCGCCGTACTCGCGCTTGTCGCGGTGCGTCGAGCGCAGCGACGGCGTGGTGATCTGCTCCACGAGCGCCGCCTCTCGCTCCACCGACGAAGCCGAGAAGCCGCAGATTGCGGGGCTCCACCCCGAACCGGGCCAGCAGCTGGCAGATGCGGGCCGTCTCGAGGTCGCTCTCGGTGAAGACCGGTCCCTGCTGGGCGTGCCGATCGATGAGGCGATACTCGATCAGCAGGCGGAGAAACGCGACGTCTATGCCGGCGGTTTCGCAGAGCTCCTCGAGCGTGTACACCGGGTCTTCACGCTTCAGGCTCGGGCTCGACCCCAGGCGGCCGGAGGCCAGTCGGCGACTGGCCAATGCCCGCGCCGACGGGTGGCGCGTCCACGCGCTCGCGGATGACCTCCAGCGGCAGGTACTCGTCGCGCTGAAGAGTGAGGATGGTGCGAAGCCGCCGGATGTCGGCGGTGCTGTACTTGCGGTAGCGGCCCTTGCGTGCGGCTCGGAGCCAGCAGACCCCGGTCCTCGAGATAGCGGACCTTGGTGATGCTGAGGTCCGGGAAGTCCGGCTGCAACTGCTCGACCACCTGGCCGATGGTCAGCAGCCGATCGGTCTGGGCTGGTCCCGTCGCCGGCTGGCGGACGTTTGCAGTGTCTCATGTGCAGGCTCAGGTCGTCTTCTTGCTCGAGGAAGGCGAGCTTGAACTTGCCGATCTGCAGCTCGTCGCCGTCGAACGAGCTGCTGCTGCTCGATGCGCTTGCGGTTCACGTAGGTGCCGTTGAGGCTGTTGAGGTCCTCCACCAAGAAGCCGCCTTCGTCGCGCAGCACCCTGGCGTGATGGCGCGACACGGTGACGTCGTCCAGGAAAAGGTCGCTGTGGGGGCTGCGGCCGATGGTGAGGACGTCGACGTCGAGGTCGATGGTCTCCCCCTCGCGCCCTCCCCCTGATCGGATGAGCAGCAGTGTCCCCCCTGCTGCGGTTCGATCGAGACCGACGATGCCCTCGCCTCTGCGGGCGAGTAGACGATGGTCGTCTCGTTGGGGTCGGCGACGGTGAGGCGGCTGCCGCAGCGTCGGCAGAAGTTCGAGTCGTCGCTATTGTCGAAGCTACAGGTGGGACAATCAGGCATCAGTCGCCTGCCCGGCTGCGTCCTGGTCCTCCCCACTCGCTTTGGGGGTCGTGACCGACTCCTCGTATCCGGCGAACTGGCGGCGAATCTGCTTTTCGATGGCCTTGATGACCGCAGATTCCTCGAGCACGTGGCTGCGGGCCGCCTCGTCGAAATGCGCCAGGACGTAGTCGTCTTTCAGGATATCGTCGACATGGCGGCCGCTCCGACCTGATGGACGATGTAGCGGACCAGACGCTCCTCACGTACATCCGCGGACAGATCGCGGAACCTGTCTTCGATGCCCCGGCTCGCAGGTTCGTCACTGGTGCTCACTGCCTCCCTTAACTGTTAGGTTTTGCCTGCTCGCGGCGTGGTTTTCCGCTAAGGATGTCGGTGAGTTCCGTCACATCACCGCCCGCCACCAGGCCGGCTCCCCCGCTGTGCTTCTCGCGAAGTCGCCTGACCATCTCCGCGCGCACGATGTCGATCTCGCCGTGAAGGAGCCGCCGGCGCTTGGAAATCTCTCGCTCTTCGGCCGACAACCGATCGGCCAATTCACGCAACTCCTCGTCGGTGTACGACTGGATGTTGATCAGCCGTTCGAAAGGAGTATCGTCCATGGTGCTCACACCCTTACTATAGAGGCTCCCCCGAAAACCTTCAACCTGAGGTGGAGATGTGCTTCGCCCGGACTGCTGTCGTCCGAGGCGGGTGGATCACTCCTCTTCGCTGATGAGCTCGTCGTACTCCTCGGCGGTCATGAGATCGTCGATCTCGGAGGGGTCGGTCACGCGGACCTTGATGAGCCAGCCGTCCTCGTACGGGCTCTCGTTGATGAGTTCGGGGGCGTCGACGACTTCTTCGTTGACCTCGACAACCGAACCGCTCAGCGGTGCGTACACATCGGAGACGGCCTTCACCGACTCGACCTCGGCGTAGGGCGTCCCGGCCGTGACGTCTGCGCCTACCTCGGGGAGCTCGATGTACACGATGTCACCGAGTGTTTCCTGGGCGTAGCTGGTGAGACCAAATACGGCGGTATCTCCCTCAACCCGGGCCCAGTCATGCTCCCTGTGGTACTTGAGGTTTTTGGGGTTCACATGCGCTCCTTTCTCGCCACCATCGGCTGGCCGTCATGATAGCACAGCAGTTTCTTGCCACCGCACGGACGACGACGCGCTCCGGACGTGCTTGTATACTCAGTGGCGTGGTCCGCGCAGAAGGAGGATGACAATGGCAAGTCGCAGAGGACTGGTTATCAGCGACGAGCAGATGAAGCTGATAGAGGCGGTGCTGACGAGGCTTCGCATGGTCTCGGGCTCGCACTTCGCCGCCCTCATGTCGACCAGTGGTCAGCCCATCGCGATCTCGCCGGCCGACGCGCGCTCCGACACCCTTTCCCTGGCGGCGCTGGCCGCCAGCTCCTTCGCCGCCACCCGGCAGCTCGCGCAGATCCTGAGTGAGCGGGAGTTCACCCTGCTCTTCCACGAAGGCAAGGAGGCCAACCTGCATGTGATGCAGGTGACCGACCATATCCTGTTGCTCATCACTTTCGGCCGCGACACCCAGGTAGGGCGCGTGCGGCTCTACACGACGCGGGCGCTTGAGGTCCTCAAGCCGGCCTTGGAGACTGCCGAAGATACGACTGGAGACGACCGCTTGGTCGATCGCGAGTACTCGCGTGAGATGGGCGCTGCGATAGACGGTCTGTTCTCCGGACAGGGTGAAAGCTAGCGCTGGAGAACGACCCGTGGCCCTGATCAATCTCGCCGCGCGGGAGATCAACTACAAGATCGTATACTACGGGTGTGGCTTGTGCGGCAAGACCACCAACATCCAGTATATCCATCGCCGCATCAACCCTTCTGCTCGCGGCCGCCTGGTCAGTCTGGCGACCGAGGAAGAGCGTACGCTCTACTTCGATTTCCTACCGTTGTCCGTGGGGACCGTCAAAGGACTGCGCACAAGATTCCACCTCTACACGGTGCCGGGCCAGTCCTTCTACAACGCCTCGCGCAAGCTCGTGCTCCAGGGCACGGACGGCGTCGTGTTCGTCGTCGACTCCCAACTGTCGCGCTTGGATGAGAACGTCGACAGCTACCTGAATCTATGGGAGAACCTGCAGTCGCAAGGGGACGACCTGAGTCGGCTGGGCATGGTGCTCCAGATGAACAAGCGGGACCTCAGCGACATCTTCGCAACCACGGATCTCGCCGAACTGCTCAACCACACCGAGTCACCGGTGGTCGAAGCCTGCGCCATCAGCGGCGTCGGAGTCTTCGAGACCCTCAAAACTGTCTGCAAGCAGGTTATCGCCAAGAGCACAGACGGTTAGCCGCGGCCCCGGCCGAGCAGGCGGCCACTTCCTAGCCGCGCCCCTCAGCTACCGCCAGCTGAAGGACTTCCCGGTACTTGTCGGTCAGAGTCCCCGCCCGGGTATCGTCGGCGGCTTCCGCGTACACGTGGAAGACGGGTTCCTCGGCGTCCGGCAGCACCAGGGCCCATTCCCCCCTGTCAAGGAAGACCTTGATGCCGTCGACGAGCGAGACCCGCCCCTCATGCAGCTTCTCAGTCATGCGGCGCATCACCGTCCCCTTGAGATCCCAGGGACAGTCGACCTCAACGTGGACCACATGGGCCACCGGCATCCGGGCGATCAGTTGGGAGAGGGGTGCATCCGATGTGGAGACCAGCTCCAGCACCTTCCCCAGCGCGTACAGGGCGTCAGGAGACGGCAGCACGGCGGGAAAGATGTAGCCCCCTTCGGTAGTCGCGGCGAACACGGTGCTGGGACGGGCGGCCTCTGCCATGACGGCCGCTTTGGAGTACCGGGTGCGGCGGATGCTCACCCCGGTGGAAGCCACCACCTGTTCGCATAACCGGGTGGCGTGCAGAGGCAGGGCCGCCACCCCCTGGGCAGCGTTGCGAGCCGCCTGCTGGAGCAGAAGGAGCATCAAGGCGGAGTCCGCCACGAGCCGCCCCTTTTCATCGACGACGTACAGGCATTCGGCGCCAGGATCGAAGATGGCACCAAAGTCGCCCTCCATGGCCATCACCGTCTCCCCCACCCGCGCGGCGGCCGCCGGCAGGCTCTCCTTGAGTGTGAAGCGCGAGCGGCTCCGGGAAACTGTGTTCAGGGCGATGGTCTCCACGCCCAGCTTGTCGAGGGTCGCCGGAAAGAAGAAGGCCGGTGCCGACAGGGAATAGTCGAGCACCAGACGAGGCTGCCGGCCCCGAATGGCCACAGTATTCCAGTTCTCCAGCAGCGAGTTGGTGTAAGTTTCGATCACCCGGGGCGGGTAGACCACCTGACCCATCTCCTCGAATGCGGCCCGCCGGAAGTCCTCGCGAAAGTAGTGGTTCTCGATAGCCCGTTCCCTCTTGCCGTCCAGGGGCACGCCCGGAGCTTCGGAGAACACGATCTCGACAAGCTCGGGGTCGTCGAGGCTTATCTGCACGTGGATGCCACCGATGGCGTTGGCGCTCTTGATGTCGAACCGATTGACAGCCAGCGGCGCGGTGGTCAAGTCGCGCACGTTGACGCCGGTGGAATTGAGGCCGCTGATGATCGCCCGCTTGAACACCCGGCAGGCATGGTGGGTGTCCCGGCTGGTGGTCACGTAGGAGCCTTTTGCGATCAGGGTGCCATAGGACATGGCCAGGCGCATGGCCATTTCGGGGGTTACGTCCACATTGGCCAGGCCGCGTACCCCGTTGCGACCGAAGAGAGTGCTGGAGCCACGCGTCTCCCACACGATGGAGGATCGGACCGTCGACCCCGGCTCGATGTTCTTGAGCGGGTAGATCTTTACGTTGTTGGCGACCACCGCGTTCCGTCCGACGATGGAGCGGTCGCCTACCACGGCCCCCTGGGCGATGCTGGCGTTCTCGTGCACTTCCACGGCATCCATGAGCACCGCGCCGGTGACCACCGCCCCTGAGGCAACGTAGACGTTCTGACCGAGGATGGATCCACCTATCTGCGAGCCTGTGCGGACTACCGTGTTGTCCCCAAGCACCGTATGGGAGAGTATCCGCGCCCCTGGGTCGATCCGCACGTTCTCGCCGATAACGGCGGGGCCCTCCACGTCGTCAAGGCTCTCTACGGCTGCGCCCTTACCTATCCATATGTTGCCGCGCAAACGGACTCCCGGCGGGGTCAGGCGGATCTTGCCGTCGAGGGCGTCGCGATTCGCCTGCACGTACTGCTCCAGGCTGCCCACGTCCTGCCAATAGCCGTCGCAGACCATGCCGTAGAGCGGCTTGTGCATGTCGAACAACTTGGGGAACAAGTCGTGGCTGAAGTCGTACGGCTGCCCCTCGGGGATATGGTCGAAAATCTCGGGCTCCAGCACGTAGATGCCAGTGTTCACAGTATCGGAGAAGACCTGGCCCCATCCCGGCTTCTCCAGGAAGCGCTGGATGCGTCCTTGCTCATCCACGATCACCACGCCGAACTCCAGGGGGTTGTCCACGCTGGTCAGCGCGATGGTGACCATCGCCTCCCGCTTCCGGTGAAACTCGAGGACCTTGGTGAGATCGAAGTCGGTGAGCGCGTCCCCGCTGATCACCAAAAAGGTGTCGTCGAGGAGATCCTTTGCCAGACGGATCGACCCGGCGGTGCCGGCGGGGGTTTCCTCAACCGTGTAGTCGATGTGCATGCCCAGGCTGCTTCCGTCACCGAAATGATTGCGGATAAGGCGGGGCAGGAATGCGAGGGTCATCACCACCTCGTTGATGCCGTGTCTCTGCACCAACTCCAGGATGTGCTGGATACAGGGCTTGTTGACGATCGGCACCATCGGCTTGGGCTGGTTGGAGGTCAACGGGCGCAGCCTCGTGCCCTGACCGCCCGCCATGACGACTGCCTTCACGAGAGCCTCCTGGTCGGATCAACGCCACACCAGATACCTTGTACCCAAAGAGTAACAAGAAGGTGCTGGCGCCGCGACCTCCGAACGGAGCCCGAAATGAGAAGGCGCCGCGGGCCTTTCGGCCCGCGGCGCCGTAGCAGCCATCCTGGAGAACCCGCCGCGTTCTCGCCGCGTTCTGCGAGCCCTTTGTAGGAGCTAGTTACCGGCCGAAGTGGAGACCCAGCCAAGCTAGGCGGGTGAGGCCATCAAGAGAATGTCGATGATGCACGTGTCGGATGCCATCCGAGAGTTGCCGCCACCATCGGTGGCCATGCCCTTTGCCCTGGTCCTTGCCATGCCCTTTGCCCTGGTCCTTGTCGACGTTGGTCCCGCCGTCGTCAGACCCGTTGGCGATGTCGTCGTCGTGTTCCACCTCTGTTCCGTCGTCACCGTCGTCAACAGTGTTGCCGCCAACGGTGATCGGAGTAGTGGGCTGCTCCGGCGCAGTCGTGGTGGTCGTCTGCGGTGGTGCCGTTGTCGTGGTGGTTTGCGGCGGCGCCGTGGTGGTAGTGGTTTGCGGCGGCGCCGTGGTGGTAGTGGTTTGCGGCGCGCAGTCGTGGTCGTCGTCTGCGGCGGCGCCGTGGTGGTAGTGGTTTGCGGTGGAGCAGTCGTGGTCGTGGTCTGTGGCGGCGCCGTGGTCGTCGTGGTGTCGTCTACGTGGCAGCCGGGAAGACCGTGGCCGACCGCCGGGTTGCAGGTGTTCCCGGGAAGGGCGTGTGCGGGCGCGACATTCACCCACGCCGCCACCCCCACCAACAGGACTACCGCGCACGCTATGCCCCAGGCGAGAAATAGCCAACGCAAAGGTCTTTTCCGCATTGTGAAGCCTCCGTTCTTTCGCGCGGCCCCTTTTCTTCTCGGGGTCGCTAGCTTGGTCCGGCGCGGGGAAGACCTGTGACCCGCGCCGCAGCCTTTATATCGAAGGAACCTGAGAGGAGAGTAAGAAAAGACACAAATTGCAGCCAGATTTATTCAGGTATGCCCCGTGGGGTATGCGGCCTATCCCCAGTGAGCTATGGCTGTGGCGGAGGCGCGAGGCAGCGATGAATAGCGGAGAGAGACAACAACGGGCCGCGCATGCGTGCCCGACCGTGAGTCGGGACGGCCGGATTTGAACCGGCGACCTTCCGGCCCCCAGCCGGATGCGCTACCAAGCTACGCCACGTCCCGATGCGGGAGTCAGTATAGCGCGCGCTCGCGCGCCGGGCCACCGACCGGGGCCGGGCGGCGTCGGGGTTACGTGGCCGCCGCCCCCGAGTCCCGGCGGGCGGCGTTCTGCACCGGGCCTCCCCCGGAGCCTGCGGGATCCTCGGGCTGCTTGTTCCAGGGAAACCGCACCCGCGGCTCCTGACGTCTCCACAATCTCCTGAAGTTGCCTCTGTGCGCCCACAACACAACGGCAGCCATGACGCAGGCCCCCACGATGTAGGCCAGCGGCTGATCGAACACCACGGCCATCACGGGGAACATGATGGTGCATACGATCGAGGCGATCGAGACGAAGCGCGTGGCCAGCAACAACACGACGAAGAGCACGACTACTATGGCCATGGGGATGGGCATCATGGCCAACGCCGCGCCCGCCCCGGTGGCTACCCCCTTGCCTCCCTTCCCGCGTAGGAAGATCGAGTAGTTGTGGCCGATGACGCAGGCAAACGCCACGAGAACCGTCACCACGGGCTCGTCGAGAACGTACCGAGCCACGAGCACCGGCACCACACCCTTGAGCAGATCGGCGAAGAGCACAGCCAGGCCCAGTTTGACCCCGAGCACCCGGAATGCGTTGGTGGTTCCCGCGTTCCCGCTGCCCTCCCTGCGAACGTCGATCCCCCTGAAGGCTTTGCCCAGCCACACGCTCGGCGAGAGCGACCCCACCAGGTAGCCGAACACAACCAGACCCACACCGGTCAACCAGGAGCCCGTGCTCACGAGTAACGCTCCTCCTTCCCCTCGAAATCGATCACGAGAGGGATGCCCCACAGCGCATACTCGTCCCGGAGGCGGTTCTCCAGATAGTACGCGTACGGTTTGGTCACCAGACCGCGGGAGTTCACCATCACCTTGAAGCGGGGCGGCGAGCTGTCGTACTGCACCATGTAGAACGCTTTGAGAGTCTTGGTCCCTCGTCCGGCCGGCGGCCTCTGCGCCCGCAGCACTTCGAACCAGCGGTTGAGCTCCGCAGTGGGTATCCTGGCACTATATTGCCGGTACAGGTCGCGCGCCAAAGGCAGGATGTGGTCCACCCCACGCCGGGTGAGGGCCGAGACCGTCAGCCACCGGGGCTTCATCTGGACCTTTGCTTTGATCCGGGCCACGGTCATGTCGAGGTCGATATCGTTGATGTCCCACTTGTTGAAGAGGATTGCGGTGGCGCATTTCGCCCGCTGAGCTTCGTAGGCCACCTGCAGATCGAGGTCGACGAGGCCCTCGCTCGCGTCCACCACCACCAGAGCCACGTGGCTTCGCTCGAGCGCCTGCAGGGCCCGTAGGGAACTGTAGTACTCGACGTCGGTGGTCGTCCGCTTTCCGGGGCGGCGCAGACCGGCTGTGTCGATTAGCTTCATGGCCGTGCCATCGAATTCGAGGTCAGTGTCGATAGCGTCGCGTGTGGTGCCCGGCCTCGGCGATACGATCGTTCGCTGGTCTCCCAGGACGGCGTTGAGCAACGAGCTCTTGCCTACGTTGGGACGCCCGACGATGGCCACTCGGATAGGTTCAGCGGCCTGAACGAGGACGTCCTCCTGCGAGAGGTTCTTCAGCACTTCGTCAAGCAGGTCCCCGATCCCCATGCCGTGCTCCGCCGACACACCGATCGGCTCGCCGATTCCTAGCTGCCAGTACTCGTGGAAACTCTCTTGGGCCGCTTTGGAATCGTACTTGTTCACCGCCAGAACGACCGGAACCGGGCTTCGCCTAAGGAGCGCGGCGATCTCGTGGTCCTGGGGCGCAATCCCCATCTTGCCGTCGACCAGGAAGATGGCGACGGTCGCTTCCTGCAACGCCTGCTGGGCCTGCTGCCGCACCTCGTCCCCTAGGGGCTCGTCGCTCTGCAGGTCGATGCCCCCGGTGTCGACAATGACGAACTCGCGTCCGCACCACTCGGCGTCCCCTTCCTTGCGGTCGCGGGTGACGCCAGACTGCGGCGCCACGACGGCTTCTCGGCCGCCGGCGATCCGGTTGAAGAGGGTCGACTTACCCACATTCGGATAGCCGATGATGGCCACCCGGGGCTTCGCGGTGCTCATAGCTGACCTCGCCTCATGTCGCGAACCCCGCCAGCCGGTCGGCGACCGCCTTGATTTGCTCCGGCGGCGTCGAGGCTCCGGCAGTGATGCCAACCACCGACAGCCCTTTGAACCAGTCTGGGTCGAGCTCTTCGGCAGATTCTACGTGATAGGTCTTCGGCTGGCGGGCAGCGCACAATTCCGCCAGGCGCCTGGTATTCCCCGAGTTCCTCCCCCCCACAACGACCACTGCGTCGACCTGGTCGGCCATGACCATCGCCGCGGTCTGCCTCTGCTCGGTGGCGCTGCAGATGGTGTTGTGCACGAGGAGTTCGCGTGTCCGGGGGGCGAGATCCTCCACCAGCGCGGCCAGGTGCTCCTGAGACTGCGTGGTCTGCACCACGACGCCCACCCGCTGGCTGGGCAGATCGGTTGGCAGATCCCCGGCAGATTCCACCACAAGCGAATCCTCTCCTGCATACGAGCGGAGCGCCAGCACCTCCGGGTGGTCCGTCTCGCCCAAGATGATCACAAAGTAGCCCTGCCGGTGAAGCTTGGCCGCCTTCTCCTGCGCCGACTTGACGAAGCGGCAGGTGGCGTCGATCACCGTGATATCGGTGTCTGTGAGCTGCTCCTTGACCTCGCGAGGCACCCCGTGTGAACGCAGGATGACTGTCCCCTCGGCAGCGTCGGCGGAGTTGGAGATAACGTTGACCCCACGCTGCTCCAGATCGGCGATCACGCCCGGGTTATGGATGAGGGGGCCTAGGGAGCGGACCGGCCCCGGCGCGTCGTCTGCCGCCTTCAGGGCCAGCTCGAGGGCCCTCTCCACCCCCCAGCAGAACCCGGCGCTTTGGGAGATCTTGACCTGCAAGGGGCTCATGGTGCGGTTGCCTCCCGCTGGAGGAGTCCCTTGTATGCCTCCCCGAGCCTCTGGCTGATGAGGTGCGCCCGCCGGACGCGGGGGAGGTCAGCCCCTGGCAGCTCGAGGGGTGCCCCAAACGCCACCCTCACTCGGGGAAGGCGCGGCAACCCTTTTCGCATCACCCGCTCGGTCCCGACAAGCACCATCGGTATGGTCACCACTCCCTCACGTAGGGTGAAGAGCGACACCCCGGGGTGGATCTCCCCCAGCGACCCGTCGCGCTGCCGATGCCCCTCAGGAAACATGCCCACGACCGCGCCTGCCTGCAGGATCTCCAGGGCCCGCTTCACCGCAGCGCGGTCTGCCTCGCCCCGGCTGACCGGGAAGGCTCCCAGCATGTCGATGAGGCGTCCCAGGATCTTGACCTTCCACAACTCTGACTTTGCCATGAAATGCACCTGCCGCGGAAAGGAGACCCCAACGAAGAAGGGGTCCATGTTGGAACGGTGGTTGGACGCCAGGAGGATTGGCCCTGTCAACGGGATGTTCTCGGCCCCACTGATCTCCATGCGGAAGACCAATCGCCACAGCGGCGGCAGAAAAGAGTAGGCGAACCGATACAGGCCGGTGTCGAGCGGACTGGGCACCATGCGAGTCACTACGGGCGCTCCTTCGCGCGCTTGGCCTCGACCAACGCGCACACGGCTTCGATGACCTCGGCGATGGTCATCCGGGTGGTATCTATCTCCGCGGCGTCTTCGGCTTTGCACAGCGGCGCGATGGCGCGACCCGAATCGTAGGCGTCGCGGGCGGTGATGTCGTCGATCAACTGTTGCAGCGGCTGGTCGACTCCCTGGAGTAGCAGCTGCTCTCGCCTTCTTCGTGCGCGCTCCTCGATGGAGGCCACGAGAAACACCTTCACTTCGGCGTTGGGGAAGACCACCGTGCCCGTGTCCCTGCCCTCGAGGACCACATCTCCGTGGGCAGCTTGCTCTCGCTGTCTCACGGTCAGCAGGGCCCGCACGGCCGCGATCGGCCGAGACCGCGGAGACGTTCTGCGAGACCACGCGCCCCCGGATATCGTCGGTCACTTCACGATCGCCGATGAAAGCCCGGGTGAGGTCGTCCGCTCGGTCAACGAAGCAAAGCTCGGTCCGGGCGGCGAGCGTCGCGGCCTCCGGGATCCGGTCGGGCACCAGACCGGCTTCGAGAGCCAGCAGGGTCACGGTGCGGTACATGGCTCCGGTGTCCAGGTAGTGCATCCCCAACTTCTTGGCGACTTCCCGGGCTACCGTGCTCTTTCCCGACCCGGCCGGTCCGTCCACGGCTACGATCATCGCACCTCCAGCCCCTTCAGGTCTCGCATGAAATCAGGATAGGACACCGCGATGCAGGCGGCATCGTCGATCGTCGTGCCCTCTGTCGAGGCCGCTCCGGCGATGGCCCCGGCCATAGCCACCCGATGGTCCCCCTCGGTCACGATGGCGCCGCCCGTCCAGCCCTTGGGGTCGCCGACCACGTCCATGCCGTCCGGGTGCTCCACCACCTCGACGCCCAAGGAGGTGAGCAGGCCTGCCATAGCGCGCAACCGGTCGCTCTCCTTGGCCCGCAATTCGGCCGCCCCGCGCAGGCGTGAGGTTCCCTTGGCTTTGGCGGCCGCCAGCAAGAACAACGGCAACTCATCGATGACGTTCGGCACCTCGTCTTCGAAGACCTCGGTGGCAGTCAGGTGAGAGGTGAAGGCCGTGATCCGACCCGTCGGCTCCGGCCCGCCGGCAGCCGCCGCGCGGGGCGAATCCTTCTCCACCTCTATATCCGCGCCCATGCGGTTGAGCACCGCAAGCAAGCCGGTGCGGGTGGGGTTGAGACCGGCATTCTCAACCGTGACGCCCGATTTCTCCACGAGGAGAGCCGCCACGATCCAGAAGGCGGCTGAGCTGAAGTCGCCGGGGACGGCCAGAGCGTCCATGCTCAGCCTCTCCTTGGGCCAGACCCGCACCGTCCCGGGACCGTCCCAAGGCCCATCCCGTTCCACCCGCACACCGGCGTAACGGAGCATCCGCTCGGTGTGGTCGCGGGAAGCCGCGGGTTCTACCACCTCCGTCGCTCCATCGGCGCGGAGGCCCGCCAGCAGCAGGCACGACTTCACCTGCGCCGAGGCCACGGCGAGCTCGTGCCGCATGCCGCGCAGACTGCCACCGCGGATGGCGATGGGAGGCAACGAATCTCCCTGACGCCCGGCAACAGTTGCACCCATGGCGCGCAATGGCGCCAGCACCCGGGCCATAGGCCGGCGGCGGACGCTCGAATCACCAGTGAGGACGCACAAGAAAGGTAGTGAGGCCACCAGACCGGGAAGCAGCCTGATGAGCGTTCCCGAGTTGTGGACGTCGATCACGTCCGCCGGCTCGGACAGACCTTCCCAGCCCTGGCCGTGGATCACCAAGTCAGAGCCGGCCTCGTCCACATTCACGCCGAGGGCCCGGACTGCCGCGACGGTCGCGAGCGTATCGGCCGAGCGAAGGAAGCCGGTCACCCGCACCGGGCCGTCGTTCACCGCCCCCAGCAGCACGGCGCGGTGGGACACCGATTTGTCGCCCGGCACTCGCACAGTGCCGAGGAGCCCTGTGGTCGCCGGGCCGAACCTCAGCGCCTCAGCCTGACTCGAATCGTCCTGCCGGTCAATCACCTGTGTCTCCTGTGAACGACACCGATACCGAATACCCCAGGTCCTGAATGAGCGCCGCCGCGGTCTCGGCGACCTCCTGGCCCATGATGAACATGATCAAGTCGCCGCCCACGCTGCGGCTGAAGTGGTGCAGGGTGAGGTCCTCGATGTTGATCTCCGCCTGACCCAGCGCAGTCATGACCTTCGACACCACACCGGGCTGGTCGGGCACCCGCACTGTCACCTTGTACAAGGTGGCGGGGGTGATGTCCTCGTATTCCAGTAGTTCCTCGCGATAAGCGGCCGCCGACGCGATGGAGTCTAGGATGGCGCTCTCGGCGCTCTGGTCGAGAAGATCGGAGAACTCGCTGAGTTCCGCGGAGATGGACCGCAGGGTCTGAGCCAGCGCAGAGCGGTTCTCGAGGAAGATGTCACCCCACATGACCGGATTGGCCCCGGCCACCCGGGTGAGGTCCTTGAAGCTGGGGCCTACGCAGTGAAGGGCCCGCTTGCCCCGAACCTGGAACGCCCCGGTGTGCTCCATGAGAACGTTGGCCAGGACGTGAGGCAGGTGACTGACGACGGCCATGATCCGGTCGTGAGCCACCGCGTCGATGTGGGTGGGCCGCGCGCCCAGTTCCAGGACGAATTCCTGCAGCATCTCGTAGAGCTTGGGGAACGCCGCTCCGGTAGTGCACAGGAAGTAGGTGGCGTTTTCGAAAAGGTCGGCGTGCGCGTAGCGTACTCCGGTGTCGGACGATCCGCACATGGGGTGACCGCCGATGAACAGGGAGCGCGCCAGCGGCGAGAGATTGGCCATGATGGCCGACTTGGTGCTGCCCATGTCGGTTATGAGCCGGGGCGCGGGCTGAGTGGTGGCACATTCTTCTACCAGTGCCGGAATGCTCCGGACCGGCGTGGAGACGACAACCAGGTCGGCGTAGGCTGCGGCTTCGGCGGGCGACGATGCCGCTTCGGTAACGACGCCCCTGCGCAGCGCCAGGTCGAGCGCGTCGGCGTCGGCGTCGTAGCCGACGACGGCATCGACTTGCGCCCGTTCCTGGGCCGCCAAGGCCAGACTCCCGCCCATCATGCCCACACCGATGACGGCAAGGCGATGGATGCCGCTATGGGGACGGGTCTCAGGCACGGGGACTACCCCAGGGTCTTGCCGGCCCAAGTGACGATGTCCCGGATCCGTCGAGCGACGCGGTCGAACTGCTCGGGGTCCAGGGACTGCGCCCCATCGGACAGAGCCGTCTCGGGAGTGGGATGCATCTCGATCATCAGGCCGTCGGCGCCGGCGGCAATGGCGGCGAGCGAGAGGGGCTCCACCAGTTCGATCTTGCCGGCCGCGTGGCTCGGGTCCACCACCACCGGCAGATGGCTCCGTTGCTTGAGGATGGGGACCGCCGAGATGTCGAGAGTGTTGCGGGTGGCGGTTTCGAAGGTCCGAATGCCCCGCTCGCAGAGGATCACGTTCTCGTTGCCTTCCTTGACGATGTACTCCGCGGCCATGAGAAGTTCGTCAATGGTGGCGGCCAGGCCCCGCTTGAGGAGCACAGGACGATCGACCTCACCCACAGCGGAGAGAAGTTGGAAGTTCTGCATGTTGCGCGCACCGATCTGGATGACGTCCGAGTAGGTGGCGACGTCCTCGAGGTGACGCGGATCCATGAGCTCCGTTACAACCGGCAGGCCGGTCACCTCGCGGGCTTCGGCGAGCATCTCCAGACCCTCCACGCCGAGGCCTTGGAAGGCGTACGGTGAGGTGCGCGGCTTGTAGGCTCCCCCTCTGAGCATGGTCGCGCCCGCGGCCTTGGCGACACGGGCAGCCTCCAGCAACTGCTCCCGTGTCTCCACCGAGCAGGGCCCTGCGATGAGGGCCACGTGACCCCCGCCCAGGCTGGTCCCCCCTACCGTGATGACAGTGTCGGAGCGGCGGAACTCCCGGCTCACGAGCTTGTACGGCCGGAGGATCGGCAGCACCTTGTCCACTCCCGGATAGGCCTCCAAAGGAAGGCTGGCGATGACGTCCCTCTCCCCCATCACGGCGATGACGGTCACCACGTCGCTCGTCGACACGAGGCCGCGAGCTCCGGCGCTCTCCAGCCGCTCGAGGATGCGGTCGACCTCGTCGGAGGTGCACCCCTCCTGCATCACAATCATCATCTCGGTGCTGACACCATCCATCTCAACTCTCCGGGCTCAGCGCTTCCGCGCTCAGATCGTCTACGGTGTGCGGTGGCGACGCCTTCTGCGGCCCGCGCAGCTCGGCCAGCGCCTCGAGGAACATGTCGTTCTCTCCCGCTTCACCTATGGTAACCCGAATCCAACCGGGGCATTCCATCGCGTATCCGGACCGCGTGAGCACGCCTTTCTCCAGCAAGGCCTGGGCTACCTCGGTCCCTGGGATGCCCAGATGCGTCACCTCCACCAGGAGGAAGTTCGCCTCGCTGGGATGGTGAGCCACCCCCATGTCGTCGAGACGCTTTCCCATCCGCGCCCGCTCGCCCTCTACCATCCTGCGTCGCTCCTCGATGCTTTCCGGCAGTTGCAGCGACGTCGCCGCCGCTATCTGGGCGAGGGAGTCCACGTTGAAGGGTTGCCGGACCTTGTCGAGCGCCTGCACCACCTGAGCGTCGGCGATGCCGTAGCCCACGCGCAGCCCCGCGAGGCCGAAGATCTTCGAGAATGTGCGAAGGATCACCAGATTGGGGAACTCCTCGAGCCAGGCCACCGTGTCCACCTGCTTTGCCGGACTGACAAACTCGCAGTAGGCCTCGTCGAGCACCACTGCCACGTCGCCCGGGACCCGGCGCAGGAACGCCAGCAGGTCCTTTCCGAGTACATGACTCCCCGTGGGATTGTTGGGATTGCAGATCACGAGAAGGGTCGTGTCCGCCTGGACCGCCGCCAACATGGCATCGAGGTCATAGTCCCATCCTGGCAGCTCCACGGCCGTGAACGCGGCGCCGCGGGCCAGGGCTATAGCCCGGTACATCACGAACGACGGATGCGGGAGCACGACGTGACGGCCCGGGCCCAGGAACACCTCCCCCAGCAGCATCAGCAGCTCGCAGGAGCCGTTGCCGAATACCAGCCGGTCCGGCGAAACACCCAGGCGCTCTACTAGCAGACCCCGCAACTCGTTGCAGCTGCCGTCGGGATAGCGATTGAGCCCGTCGAGGGCGTCCCTCATGGCTTCCACCACTTCGGGGAAGGGTCCCCATGGACTTTCGTTGGCGGACAGCCGCGACACCCGTTGCAGGTCATACCGGCGGCGGATGTCCTCCAGCGGCGGGCCGGCACGGTACGGCGTCAACTTCTCGAGCACGGGGTTGAGCTTCATCGATACTCCATCACGAGGCGCAAAGGACCAGTATAAGCTAGAGGCCCGCCTGCCGGCGCAATCTCGCCACTTCGGCCGCCGAGAGTCGCCGGGCCTGGCCGGGCAGCAGGCCCGGGTCCGAGAGCCCGTCGAAGCGGGTGCGGTGCAATGCGGTCACTCGATGCCCGACGGTCTCGAGCATGCGCCGCACCTGGCGCTTCCGCCCTTCCTGGAGCACGATGCGAAGGACGGTCTGCGGGCCGCCGCGTGGCGGCCGCGCGATCTCGACCACCTCGACGGCCGCCGGCGCCGTGAGGCCATCTTCCAGGAAGACTCCCCGGCGAAGCGCCGCGAGCGCGTCCTTGCCCACCACTCCCCGCGCCCTGACCTCGTACTCCTTCTCCACGTGGTAGCGGGGATGGAGCAGTCGCCCCGCAAGGTCGCCGTCGTTGGTGAGGAGTAACAGCCCAGTGCTGTCCAGGTCCAGGCGGCCCACCGGGTATATTCGCGCCCCGCTGGGCACGCACTCGACGACCGTGCGTCTCCCCCGCGCGTCACCGACGGCGCTCAAGACCCCCGCAGGCTTGTTGAGCAGCCAGTACTCCTTGGATTCCGCGGCGACCGGCTGACCGTCGACGGCTATGAGCTGGGTTTCCGGGTCCACGCTCGCTCCGAGCTGCGCCGTCACCCCATCGACGGTGACCCTACCGGACTTGATCAGCTCTTCGCACCGCCGTCGCGAACCGAAGCCTGCTTCAGCGAGGGCCTTCTGCAGCCGCATCTTCACCGCCCACCCCCGCCGGACACCGTTCCTACTCGGGTACGCTGAGGAACCCGAGGCGCCGCCGCAGGTCGTCCTTCTGGTCCTCGGTCAAGGCAAAGCCTTCGAGAGCGGGCAACTCGTCGAGGTCAGCCAGACCAAAAACCGCTTCGAAACGCCGGGTAGTGCCGTAAAGGACGGCCCCACCCGCTGCCGACGACCTACCGACCTCGGTAACCAGCTCGCGTTCGAGCAGGGTGTGGACCGTGGAGTCGGAATTGACACCCCTCACCTCGGCGATCTGGGGGCGCGACACCGGCTGCAGATAGGCGACGACCGCCAGACATTCGAGGGCCGCCGGAGAGAGCCTGCCGGCGTCCTGCGGCATCTCGAACAGACGCGATACCACCGCGTGGCAGCGCCCGGAGGTGCGGAACGCCCAGCCGCCGGCCAGACGCACCAACTCGAAACCGTGGCCACCGTCGCCTCCATACTCCTCCGCGAGATCGGCCAGCGCCTCCTCCACTCGGCGGCGGCCCTCATCCGCCGCCAGGTCCAGCGCGCCCACCATCGCCTCCACGGTGAGGGGCGAGCCGCAGGCGAAGAGAAGCGCCTCGAGGTCTTGGCGAAGGGCGCTCTGCTCGCGTTCCATGGCCGGCTCGCGGTGGATGGGAAGCTCACGTTCCATGGCGGGCTCGTCGCCCACGGCCTTTGTCACCCCGCCTTCGGCAGATCCCGGACGCGGACCCGGATATCGGCGAAGTTCTCTGTCTGCGAAACCCGTATTTCCCCTCTAGACAGCAAGTTCAGCAAAGCGAACAGCGACAATGCCTGAACGAGGGGCTCCTCCCCCCCGAAGACACTGTTGAACGAGAACTTGCCGTGCCGGGCCAAGATCCCCCGGATGATCCTGATCTGGCGCTGCAGCTCGACCTTCGTCTGGATGATGTGGCCGGTATCGGGCTCGCGCCGGTTCTCCAGCACCCGCAGCATGGCCTCGCGCAGCCGCATGGCGTCTTCGCTTCCCGCGACGGTATCGAGCGGCGGCAGGACACGCAGGGGCTCCTGTTCGGGCGCACGGAGTACGCAGACCGAACTCCGCTCGCCCAGTTCGCGCAGCCGCGCGGCCGCCGCTTTGAACTTGCTGTACTCGAACAACCGGGCGAGCAGTTGATCCCGGGCCTGTTCGGGGGTGAGTTCGGTCTCCAGCCCGGGTTCCGCACCGGGGAGCAGCAGCCGGGATTTGATCTCAACGAGAAGGCTCATGAGCAAGAGGAACTCGCTCATCTCGTCCCAATCCGCAGTCGCGCCCGTTTCCTCGACCTCAGCGAGATAAGAAGAGATCACTTCAAAGAGAGGCACCTCTAGGAGGTCGATCTCCTCTTTGAACACGAGCGAGAGCAGGAGATCGAACGGCCCCTGGTAGACCTCGAGATCGAGTTCGAGAGCTTTCATCCAGCCATCCGCGAGCTTACGTGTAGTTCGTCAGGAAGATGTTGGCGAGCCAGATGATGACGTCCTGGAGGATGAACGAGAACCTTCCCCAGAACACAAACACGAATATCAGGATGATGAACATCCCGTATCGGTCGACCTGGATCCATTTCTCATATGCGTTCCGGGGCAAGAAGGCGCCGAGAACACGCGATCCATCCAATGGAGGGATGGGTATGAGGTTAAACAGTCCGAGGACGATGTTGACCTGGAAGAGCAGAAAGAGAGCCTCGAACGCCAAGCTGTCGGTGGATGGGTGAAGTGCATTGAGAATGAGCGCGAAGACCACGGCCAGAATGAAGTTGGTAGCCGGCCCTGCAATGCCGACGATCCCCATGCCGCGCTGGCGATTCTTGAAATAGTACGGGGAGACCGGCACCGGCTTCGCCCAGCCGAAAATGAAGTGGGGCGGGATGAGGTAGGTGATGACGAACATCGCCGTTCCGAGAGGGTCCAGGTGGCGAATGGGGTTGAAACTCAAGCGTCCATGCTGCTTGGCCGTTGGGTCCCCCATCCGGTAGGCCACGAAGCCATGGGCCAGCTCGTGCAGCATCATCGAGACCAATAACACGGGGACGAGGACCAGGAGCAGGCCGTAGTTGAAGGTCATGTCGCCCTCTCCACCATCCGCCGAGCAGCCTCGAGCTCGGCCTTCCTACCGATGACCTTACCTTCCACCCGCAACTCCTTGAGCTTCTCAAGGACCCGGCCCACCGCGGGGCCTTTCTTCATTCCCATCTCCAACAGATCGTCACCTTTCACGCTCAGCGTCCTGTGCCGGACGTCGACCAGGTAGCGCCGTAACCGGGTCTCGGCCACGCCAGGCTCGATGCCGGCCAGCCCGAATATCACCGCTTCCAGCGGGATGCTCCGCAGCGCGCGATAGACTTCCCAGTCGCGCATCTGCGGCTTGGCCAGACGCTCACCCAGTATCGGCCCTACCACCACGGCCGCCGTGACCGCCTGGCCGTCGACCCGCTTGAGCTTGAGCCTGTCCAACCACACATACAGCTCGTCGTGGGTCATATTGCGTGTGACCGCGGCGAGCCGTAGCCGCCACTGTACCACTTCAGCCTGGAGTCCCAACTCCACCACCAGGGCGTCGAGCTTCTTGACCAGCGCGACGGTCTTGATCCCAGTGGCCAGCTTGGGATGGACCTCCCGGGCCACTCCTAGCTCGAACAGCCGGCCCAGAGTCCACTCGATGTCCCCTTCGCCCAGAAGGGCGACGAGCTCGTCGCGCAGGCGGACGCTCGAGAGATCGCCGACGAGATGCATTTCCACGCAACTCTTGGCGAAGCTCTTCGTCTGGTCGTCCATGCGAAAGCCGTAGCGGTTCTCGTAACGCACCGCCCGGAAGATCCGGGTAGGATCCTCGATGAAGCTCAGGTTGTGGAGCACCCTGATGACGCCGTCCTGCAGGTCGCGGTAGCCGCCGAAGAAGTCGATCACCGTGCCGAAGTCGGCGCCGCTCAGAGAGATGGCCATGGCGTTGATCGTGAAATCGCGCCGGAACAGGTCCTGCCGGATGGAGGCATGCTCGACCCGAGGGAGCGCCGCCGGATAGTCGTAGAACTCGGTGCGTGTGGTGGCGACGTCCACATGGAACGGCTCGCCGCACGCGCGCACCCAGGTGGGAGCCTGACCGAGAACGTCCGGCGGCAACAACACCACCGCGGTCTTGAACTTGCGGTGCGCCCTCACCCTCCCCCCCAGCTCGGCAGCCAGGCGGGTGGCAAACTGGATGCCGTCTCCCTCGACGGCGATGTCGACGTCGGCGTTGGGCTGGTCCAGCAGAAGATCGCGTACGAACCCCCCGACCAAGTAGACGCCGGGGAAGTCTTCCGACAGCGCCGAGCAGGCCCGGAACAGCCCTCCGAAAAAGGGGTGCTCGGCCAGCGCCTGCATGGTGTAGAGATGGGGAACGGCCATGTCGGCCTGCTCCTGCTCCCACCGGCCCTGGTGGGCCGCCAGCACGTCAGTGCGCGTGACAATTCCGATCACGTCGCCCACCCTGGCGGACCCCTCCCGGACAGCGGCTTCGTACGCCTCGTCGGTCACGACGGGCACGCGCCCCGCGCTCCCTGCCACCATGAGGCGCCGCAGTTCGTCGACAGTGGTGGACGAATTGGCGAAGACTGATGTTGCGCGTCATCACTCCCTTCACCGGAGCGTGACCCAGCCCGTGGCGCAGCGCCTTGTCCAGGTCCCTCCGGGACACGATGCCCACCACGCGCCCCTCTTCCGCCACGCAAATGCCCGAATGCCCGTAGCGTTGTGCGGTGACCAGGGCTTCAGTGACGGTGGTGCCGGCATCGATGAGCCGGACGGGCCGGCTCATGATCTCGCCGGCGGTCGGCGCCCCGAGATTGGTCTGGGCCAACTCCGCGAGCAGCTTGTCGATCACAGCCCGAGGGGTCCGGCCCCTGACGACTGCCGACGCCGCCTGGGCGTGTCCCCCTCCGTCAAGCACCCGCAATAACGCCCCCACGTCCACAGAGCCCGCGCGAGAACGCGCTGTCACGAAGACCCGCTCCTCCATGCCGACCGCCTGCAATAGCACCTCCGCGTTGATCAACTCCATCAGCTTGTGAGCGATGACGCTGAGGCCGTCGACGTATCCGGGCACGCCCAGGGCGACGGTGTGGATATCCAGTCCGCGAACCCGGTCCAGCCGGACCAAGTCGACCATCTCCATGAGCAGGGCCCGCTGCTCGCCGGTCAGCGCGCTGTGCAGATAGCGCTCGATGAGGGCCTGGGAAGCCCCCAGCCGCATGGAAACGGCCAGCATCTCGGCGTCCCTGATGGTCGTGCGCGGATAGGTGAGCGACCCGGTGTCTTCGTGAATGCCCAGGGCGAAGATGGTAGCCGCCAGCCTGGGCACCTCGACTCCTCGCTCCCGAAGGAGGTACAGCATCGAGGTGGCCTGAGCCCCGTCGTGCGAGAGCACCCAGTTTTCACCCCGAACGAACGTCGGCCGGTCGGGGTTCTCGGCCTCGTGGTGGTCGAAGATCACTACCTCGATGCCGGGCTTGCCGCACAGGCGGCCCAGGTCTCCGATCCTCTCCGGATCCGCTGTGTCGACGATGATCAATTGGCGGATCTTGGTCTGGTCGAGCAGCCGCAGGTTCACGATCGGAAGACTCTCCCCGTGAAGCGCCACGAACTCCCTCACATTAGGGTTCAGCGAACCCGCGAAGACGATGCGGGCCTCGGGGTAGAGAAGCGAAGCCCCCACGACGGCCGCCAGGGCGTCGAAATCCGCGTTCTGATGGGTCGTGATGACCGCCGGCGCTTCCAACAGTGAGTGCGTCGTACCCATGGTGGCTAGTATATAGCGACGCAGCCGCGGGCCCTCCCCCCCGGCCTCAGCCCGATCGGCCGGGTGAGTACCCCCAGCACTGGAGTACCGCGAACACCGCCTCCCTGAAGGTCGCGGCGGCGGCGCCCGCCCCCGCGAGCACCCCCTCGTGTGAGGTATGACCTGCGTTGACCACCAGGCCGAGCAGGGCCGCCTCCACTCCCGCACGGTGAAGCGCCCGCAGTTCCGGTCCGCCGGACATGCTCACCGTGGTCGCCCCCAGGCTGCGAAGAAGCATGAGTTCGGCGCCGGTCTCGTACTGTGGCCCCGGCACGCACGCGTGTGCTCCCGTCGACAGCCAGGAGGGCGCCCCTGCGGCGGCCAGCACCGCTTTTCCCATCTCTTCGCTGTTCAGCCCCAGCCTCGCCGGCACCACGGGCGACGCGGCGCGGCAGAGTACCGGAGTCAGCCAGTCGAGCACCTCGCTACCATACACGACGTCGCCCGGCCGGCGGTCCGGCGCCACCGCTCCGCATGATGTTGTGAGGAGGACCTTCGTCACCCCCCAGTGGGCCAGGGTCTCCACTGCAAGCTGCAACTCGCTCAGGTCGCATCCCTCGTACCCGTGGTTCCTCCCCTCCAGCAGGACGACCAGCCGCCCGCAACGGTGTGCCAGCGCCAGCCGGTAGGGGTGTCCGGGCACGGTGCCCTCTCTCCAGAAGGGAATATCCCGGTACGCGATCTCCTCCGCCATCGCGACGGGCAGGGTTGCCGCCAGCCCGGACCCCAACACGACGGCCGCAGAGGGAGCGACGCCGAGACGCGCGCGCAGATACGCAGCGGCCTCCTCCGCTTCTGCGGGGCCGACGCGACCGGGCACGAGGTCTCTGACCACCGGGTCGTTCGCGCCTGAGCATGGCCGCGCAGGCGTATAGGCCCGCCAACCCCGGGCGGGATGGAAGTCTGAGATCACCTTCCCGCCCAACAGTGGCTGCTTCCCAGTGAGGGCACCGTGGATGGTGGCGCCCGTATCGGCGAGGGTGCCCTCGTAGACCGCGCGAGGGCAGGCCTCCGGCCGGGGATAGACCAGCAAGGGCACGTACTCCCGGCTGTGATCGGTGCTGGGGGTGGTCGGGTCGACCCCGTGGTCGGCAGTGATGAGGAGCATGTCCCCGGCTCCGAGCGACGCCATGATCCCCGGCAGCGCGGCGTCCACCGCCGCCAGCCCTTCCGCGAAGCCGTCAGCGTCGTTACGGTGCCCCCACACCATGTCGAAGTCCACGAGGTTGGTGAACAGCAACCCTTCGTCGAAGCGGCCGCGCTCCGAGCGCCGCCTCAACAGATCACACACCAGGGCCAGATTCTCTGCGTTCGACCCCACGTGAATCTCTTCCGTGACTCCCCGCCCGGTGAACACCTCGCTGATCTTCCCCAGCGCCACTACAGGAACACCGGAGGCCTGAAGCAGATCGAGGTAGGTGGGACCCGGCGGGGCCAGAGAGAAGTCCCGCCGGTCTCTCGTCCGGGTGAACGCGCCCGAGCTTCCCGTGAACGGCCGGGCAATGACTCGGGCCACCCCATGGGGACCCTGCAGGATCTGCCGGGCGATCTCGCACCACTCGTACAGAGTCTGCAGTGGAACCACTTCGACGTGAGCCGCTATCTGGAAGACGCTGTCGGCAGACGTGTACACGATCGGCTCGCCGCCGGCCAGGTGGGCCGCGCCCAGTTCCGCGATTATCGCCGTGCCCGACGCCGGCCTGTTACCCAACACCCCTCGCCCGATGCGCTCCCGGAAGGGTCGAAGGACGTCTTCGGGGAATCCGTTCGGGTAGGTGGGAAACGGCCGAGAGGTCACCAACCCCATGTGTTCCCAATGCCCGATGGTGGTGTCCTTGCCGGCCGAGACCGTCGCCAGGCGTCCCACCATCGCGAGCGGATCCGCGACCGGAGGCACCCCGAGTATGGGGATGATGTTGCCAAGACCGAGCTCCTCCAGCGCCGGTAGGCGCAAGTCGACAACTTGGCTGAGATTCCGCAAGGTGTCCGACCCGGCATCGGCGTAAGCTGCCGCGTCGGGGAGGGCTCCGGCGCCGACCCCGTCGAGGACCAAGAGCACGCAGCGAGTCATGCTTGTGCCCGAAGGATCATGCCTAACCCTTCCGCGCTCGGGGATGGGCTTCGCGATAGATCTTCTGGAGGTGCGCCGCGGTCACGTGGGTGTAGATCTGCGTGGTGGAGAGGTCGGCGTGGCCCAGCATCTCCTGAACGGCCCTGAGGTCGGCGCCCCCCTCGAGGAGGTGGGTGGCGAACGAGTGGCGCAGCGTGTGGGCTGAGACGTCGTCGGGAAGACCGGCCTCCAGGACATAGCGCTTGATGATCGCGTGAAGTCCCTGCCGCGACAGTCGCCGCCCGCGATTGTTGAGGAAGAGCTGGGGAGCCTTGAGGGTGCCCGGCCCTCCCAGAAAGGGGCGGCCCCTCTCGTTGTAGGCCCGGATGGCCTCCATGGCCATCCTTCCCAGGGGGACGATCCGTTCCTTATCACCCTTGCCGATGGTGCGGACAAAGCCGACTTCCAGATCCACATCCTGCAGGCGAAGGTCGAGGGCCTCGGACGCCCGCAACCCGGCCCCGTAGAGAGTCTCGAGAATGGCCCGGTCGCGAAGCCCACCCGGGGTCGCCTTGGGCTTCGCCAGTAGGCGCTCCACCTCCTCGACACTAAGAGTGCGGGGCAGCGTCGACTCGAGACGCGGGCCGGCCAGTGCCCGTGTGGGGTCAGACTGGGCGAGGCCCAACACCACCCGCCGCCGGTAGAAGGAGCGAATGGCCGCTGCTTTGCGGGCCCGCGTGGAGGGCTTCCACTGCCCGCCCGCCAGGTAAGTCCTCACGTCGTCGGCCGTGGCCTCGGGCAACGTGCGCTTACGCTCCCGCACAAAGTCCTGGAACTGGGCGAGGTCCCGGCCGTACGATTCCACAGTCCGCTCAGACAGCCCGTGTTCGAGGCGAAGGGAGCGAAGGTGAGCCGTCAGAGCAGGGTCCTGAGCGGGCGTAGATTCCACCGCGGAGGCTCCGCCGGCTACATGTACTCGATGGGCAGGACGTACTCCAGCGGGAAGTAGGGGTTGCCGGTCGCCTCAGCGACCTCTTTGATAATCACCTTGCCCTCCATCACGTTCACACCCCGTGCCAGCACGGGATCGGCCCGCACAGCGCCTACCACCCCGGAATCGGCGACTGCGATGATGTATGGCAGAGTGGCATTGGTGAGCGCGAGGGTGGAAGTCATGGGCACCACTCCTGCCATGTTGTCCACACAGTAGTGGATGACGTCATGCTTGACGAATGTGGGCGCCCGGTGCGAGGTGGCCCGCGAGGTGCCCACCGTGCCACCCTGGTCGATGCTCAGGTCGACGATGACCGACCCGGGCTGCATGGAGCGCACCGCGTCCTCGGAAACGAGCACGGGCGTCCGCGCCCCCGACTCCAGGACGGCGCCGATGACCACGTCGGCGGCCGCCACCTCCTCCTCGATGGTCAGTTGATCGCTGTGCAGCGTCTCCACCGCAGGAAGAGCCCGCCGCACCTCCGCGAGCGCATGCAGGTCGATATCCAAGATCCTGGTGCGGGCTCCCATACCCAAGGCGATGGTGGCCGCGTTGGCACCGGCGATGCCCGCCCCCAGAATAACGACACTCGCCGGCTTCACACCGGTGGCACCACTCATCAACTTGCCCTTCCCGCCGCTCATCCGCTCCAGGAAATAGGCACCGATCTGGGGAGCGAGCCGTCCGGCGATCTCGCTCATGGGCGCCAGCAGCGGATGCCGTCCGTCGGCCGTCTCCACGGTCTCATAGGCCAGGCAGGTGGCCCCACTGGAGATGAGGCCGTTGGTGAGCTCACTGTCCGGGGCCAGATGCAGATAGGTGAAGAGGATATGGCGGGGCTCCAGTCGGGCCATCTCGATGGGAAGGGGCTCCTTGACCTTGACGATCAGTTCCGCCTGGCTGAACGCCGCCTCTGCATCGGGGACGATGCGGGCCCCGGCGCCGACGTACGCTTCGTCGGGGATGCGTGACCCTTCCCCCGCCCCGCGCTGCACCAGCACTTCGTGACCCCGTGTGGTCAGCTCCTTGGTGCCCGCGGGCGTCAGCGCCACCCGATACTCTTCCTCGCGGATCTCGGTGGGTACTCCGACTCGCATATCGCCCCTACCTCAATGTCCGGCCGGTCCCCCGGTCCCGATAACAGTCCTCAGGAGCAGCAGCGCGGCCAGGCTCTTGGCATCCTCGATCTGCTCTGGATGCGCATACAACTCGCTCAGACTGCACCGTACCACGGAGATGTCCTCGTCTTCATCCGCCTCCGCGTAAGCGTGTTGCAGGTCTTGGGCGAGGAAAACATAGAGCAGCTCGTTGGCGAAACCCGGCGACGAGAAGAACTGGCCGAGCGAGGTCCAGCGCGCCGCGTCGAGACCGACCTCCTCCCGAAGTTCCCGCTGCGCGGTGGCGAGGGGCTGCTCCCCCGGCTCCAGGCCGCCGGCGGGAAGCTCGAGCAGATGCCGTCCGATGGGATGCCTGTACTGGCGTACCAGAGCGACGCGGTCCTCCTCGTCCAGCGCCACGATGACCACGGCTCCGGGGTGCTCCACGATCTCGCGGGTGACCGTTCGTCCATGCGGCAGGGCTATCTCGTCCACCCGCAGATTCACGATCGCCCCCCGGAACGCTACCCGAGAGTTCAGCACTCTCGGAACGGCCGGCCAAGAAGCGTCATGACCGTCTGCCAGAGCGCCAGGATCCCGGGGACTCTCGATCGGCGGTCGGTCAGACATCGTCAGGAGCCGCCGCGCGCGCACGTGGCGCGTAGTCGGGAGCCATCAGGATCATGCGCAATACCAGACCGCACAGGCGCTCGAGATCGTCGAGACTCACATGCTCCTCGGGGCTGTGCACCTGGGTCATCCCCGCGGCGAGATTGACCGTCGGCAGGCCCCGGGCGTTGAGGATGTTGGCATCCGAGCCTCCCCCGCTGGCCTGCAGGCGCGGCTCCAGGCCCAAGTCGCTCAGCGCCGCCTTGCTCAGACGCACCACCGGCGAGCGGCCGCCAAGCGCGAAGGCCCGATACTCCTTCACCACGGCGATGTCGACATCTACCCCCACATGGGCGGCACCGGCCTGCAGCGCGTCGACCATCCCCGCAACCGCATGCGCCAGCTTCTCCTCGTCGTGGCTTCGGCACTCGCCTTCGACCTCGCACAAGTCGGGCACGATATTGGTTCCAACTCCCCCGCGGATGACGCCGATATTGGCGCTCGTCTCCTCGTCCAGCCGGCCTAGTTCCATGGCTGCAATGGCCTTGGCCGCGGCCTGTATCGCGCTGCGACCCTTCTCCGGCTCCACACCGGCATGAGCCGCTCGGCCGCGGAAGGTGGCTTTGAGCGTATCGTGGCTGGGAGCCTTGACCGTCACGCCCCCTACCGGGCCGGCCG
The DNA here is from genome assembly GCA_963843515.1 of uncultured Actinomycetota bacterium. Classification (GTDB taxonomy): domain Bacteria; phylum Actinomycetota; class Thermoleophilia; order RBG-16-64-13; family RBG-16-64-13; genus CAIQPS01. Next base: position 22,829 of record CAWJKH010000003.1, on the reverse strand, counting down.
AGTCGAACACGGCGGCGAACGGGCTGGACAGCCCCGCCTCGCTGAAGTGCTTCGCTCCGACGAGGCCTATCTCTTCGGACACTGTGAAGAGCAGTTCGTACGAGGGAAACGGCCTGCCGGACTCCTTCAGCAGCTCGGTGGCATGCAGCAGGGCTGCCACCGCAGCCTTGTCGTCGGCCCCAAGGATGGTGGGCCGCCGGTTGCGAAAGACTCCCGATTCGTCCAGAAACGGTTCGATGCCATCCGTGGGCACCACCGTGTCGAGGTGCGCCCCGAGCGCAATGTAAGGCCGGCCCTCGCCCTCGATCGTGCACCACAGATTGCCCGTGTCGCCGCCGGTCCTAGCACCGGTGTCGTCCTCGTGGACGGCTACCCCCAGCGCTTGCAGGCTGGCGATGACGGTGTCCGCCATCTGCCGCTCGTGCTTGAACGGGCTCGGGATGCTGGTGAGCTCGAGGAGGAGCTCCGTCAACCGGTCTCGGGACGGCCGCGGCGTCTGGGTCATTTGCGCTGGGAGGCGATGGCCGCACCCACGAAGTCGCGGAAGAGCGGATGCGCCCTGGTGGGCCGGCTCTTGAACTCCGGATGGAACTGGCAGCCCACGAACCAGGGATGGTCCCTGATCTCGATCAACTCCACCAGGCGCTCGTCGGGGGTGGTGCCGCCGATCACCAGACCGGCCTCCACCAGCTGGTTCCGGAAGATGTTGTTGACCTCGTAACGATGACGATGCCGCTCGTAGATGACTTCTTCCCCGTAGGCCTCATACGCTTTGGTGCCGGCCACCACCCTGGTGGGCGACGCGCCCAGCCGCATGGTGCCGCCCATGTCGGCCACGTCCTTCTGCTCCGGCAATAGATCGATGACCGGGAACTCCGTGTGCGGGTCGAACTCCGACGAGTTTGCGCCCGCCAACCCAGCCACGTGTCGGGCGAACTCGGCGACTGCTATCTGCAGACCCAAGCAGAGCCCGAGATACGGCACCTTGTTTTCCCGGGCATAGCAGACGGCCATGATCTTGCCCTCGATGCCTCGCACCCCGAAGCCCCCCGGCACGAGGATGCCGTCGGCGGACTCGAGATGTGAGGTGATCTCCTCCTGCTTGAGGGTCTCGGCGTCCACCCAGATAATCTCGACGTTGCGTCCATGATGGATGGCGGCGTGCTTAAGCGCCTCGACGACGCTGAGATATGCGTCCTGCAGTTGCACATACTTGCCGACCAGCGCGATGCGGACGGTACCGGTGGCCCCTCTCACCTTGCCCACTAGGTCGGTCCACTCCCCCAATTGGGCGCGCCCAGTCTCCAGGCCAAGCTTGTCGACCACCAGCCCGTCCAGCCCCTCGTCGCGCAGGTTGAGGGGCACGAAGTAGATGTGAGGAACGTCGATGCAGCTGATGACGGCTCTCGCCTCGACGTCGGTGAAGAGGGCTATCTTCTCTTTGAGGTCCTGACTGATGGGCCGGTCCGAGCGGCACACGATGATATCCGGCTGGATACCTATGCTCCGCAACTCGTTGACGCTGTGCTGCGTAGGCTTGGTCTTGAGCTCGCCGCTGGCTTTGATGAACGGGATCAGCGTCACATGGATATAGAGCACGTTGCGGCGCCCGATGTCGTTTCGGAACTGGCGGATGGCCTCGAGGAAGGGCAGGCTCTCGATGTCACCCACCGTCCCGCCGATCTCGGTGATGACCACGTCGATCCTGGGGTCGCGCGCCACCCGGGCTATGCGTTCCTTGATCTCGTTGGTGACGTGAGGGATCACCTGAATGGTGCCTCCCAGATAGTCGCCCCTCCGTTCCTTACGGATCACGTTGTAGTACACGGACCCTGAGGTGATGTTGGAGTCGCGCGTGAGGCTCTCGTCGATGAACCGCTCGTAGTGGCCCAGGTCGAGGTCGGTCTCGGCTCCATCGTCGGTGACAAAGACCTCACCATGTTGGAAGGGGCTCATGGTGCCAGGATCGACGTTCAGATAGGGGTCGAACTTCTGCATCGTCACCCTGAGTCCCCGGCTCTTGAGGAGGCGACCCAGGGAGGCGGCGGTGATGCCCTTCCCCAGTGAGGACACAACTCCGCCTGTGATGAATATGTGTTTGGCCATGCTCACCCCTACCGCGCGATGGTGGGACCGGGCGGCGCATGGCTTACAGGCTGGCGAACCCCGGACGAGTGCCGTGGGGTTCAGCCGCCTCTGGACTGGCCCGCGCCTTTCCTAGTCTATCAGCCAGAAAGGGCAGGGGAGAAACGACGCATGGCGCCGCTCAGGGCGCCGCGGCCACCGAGGTTTCGTTTCTCAGTTGCCGGCAACTGCCCTCTGCCGCAAGTCCCTGGCATGGGCCATGGCCTCGGAGTCGTCGGGACTTCCCCCCATCATGCGGCACAACTCTTCCACCACGGCTTCACCCTGCAGCCGGGACAGCCTGGTGACGGCGCCCGTTGCGGCGCTGGTCTTCTCGATGGCGTAGTGGTCCCCAGCGACCGCGGCCACGTGGGGCAGGTGGGTCACCACCACCACCTGAGACCGGCCGGCAAGCTCCCGCAACTTCTCAGCCACTGCAACGGCGGTCCTGCCTCCGATGCCCGCGTCGATTTCGTCGAACACCAAGGTCTCGTCGCCAGCGGCGCCGGCCAGTGCGCATTTTAGGGCCAGGAGCACCCGCGACAACTCGCCACCCGAGGCGGTCTTCGCCAGACTGCGCGCTGGCTGCCCTGCGTTCGGAGCCAGCAGGAACTCTGCCGTATCGGCCCCGCCATCGCGCAGGCCCTCCCAATCCCGGCGGGTCTCGAGGGCGACGGTCAATACCGCGGAGGTCATGCCCAGGCCGTCCAACTGGGCCGCCACCGCTCGCTCTAGAGCCGGCGCCGCGCGGCCTCGTGCGGCGCTGAGCTCCTCAGCCAGCTTCAGCGCCTGCGCGCGGCTTTCGGCTGCCTGCCGCTCGAGCCGGGACAGGTCTTCCTCTCCCTCTTCGAGCAAGGCCAGTCGACCGGCGGCGACATGCAAATAGTCGACTGCTGCCTCAGTGGAGCCGCCATACTTGCGCCCCACATCGGTGTAGAGGCGCAAACGCTCGTCCACGGCCTGCAGACGGGCCGGGTCCACGTTCACCCGGTCCACGTAGTGCCGCAGCTCCCGAGACAGCTCCGTAATGCCGTAGTGTGCCTCCCGCAGCGCGGTCGCCAAGGCGTCGACCTCAGGGCCTACGGTCGCAAGGCCACCGGTCAGGGCGGCCGCCTGCGCCAGCATGCCCGCCGCGTCGGTATCGGACCCGTTGCTCTTGAGTATCTCCGCGGCAAGACCGAGGCTGCGCTGCAGATCCTCCGCTCGGGAAAGGACACGCTGCTCGGTCAACAGCGCCGCCTCCTCTTCCAGCGACAGCCGGGCCGCTTCTAGCTCCGCCGTCTGAAAACGCAGAAGTTCGATGTCCCGGAGGCGTTCGCTGCGCGCCCGCAGGCTCTCCTCCAGGAGGCGTGCGCTCTCTCTCGCGTTGTGGTAAGCCGCTCGATAATCCGCAGCCAGTCCAAGCGTGCCAGCGCCCGCCCAGTCATCGAGAACGGCCAGCTGATAGCCGGGGTCCAGCAGTCTCCGATACTCGTGCTGACCCGCGAACGATAGGAGCGCCCCCACGATGCCGGCCATCGAACTGAGAGTGACCGAGCTGTCGTTGACAAAGCAACGGTTCCTTCCGGACTTGCCCAGGCGCCGGGTGACGATCAATTCGCCGGGACTGTCGAGACCCGCGAGCTCACACAGCTCCTCCGGGATCTGCGCTATCAGTGCGGGCCCGAGATCAAAGACGGCTTGAATGACGGCCTCGTCACCTCCCCCCCCAACCAGGCCCTCCTCGGCCCGCTCGCCCATGAGCAGTCCCAAGGCTCTCGTAAGCAGTGTTTTCCCCGCTCCGGTCTCGCCCGTCAGGGCTGTCAGGCCTGCGCCGAACTCAAGGGTCGCGTCTTCGATGAGGACGAAGTTGCGAATGATGAGCGACGCGAGCACCACTTCCTACTTATAGCAGCCGGTCCCGGAAGTGATGATAGAGACTGTCACCCGTCAGAAGCGCCAGTGAGGCCACTCCCGGCTCGGTGCGAATCTCCATGACCCCACCGGGGGGTATCACTGCTGATCTCTGGCCGTCGATATCCACCGAGCACTCTTCGTATCTGGAGGTGTTCGACACCTCGAGGACGTCGTCCGGGGCGGCCACCACCGGGCGCACGCCCACGGCATGTGGAGCTACCAGGCTGATGACATACGCATCCACAGAGATTCCCAGGAGGGGTCCTCCGGCGGCGAGGCTGTAGGCTGAGGAACCCGCGGGTGTCCCCACCACCACCCCGTCGCAGAGGACCTCAAAGAGGGTCACCCCGTTGATGTGAAGCCCCAAAGAAGACGCGTCGGACCGATCCCCGCGGCCCACTACGACGTCGTTGGTGGCCCTAAAGACCACCTCCCCCAGCCTGGCCCGCAAACCCAGGAGCGGATGCTCTGTGAAGTCCCCGGCTAGAAGCGCCTCGAGACCCTTTTCCAGCCTGTCACTGAGTACGGTGGTCAGGAAGCCCACCCGGCCCAGGTTGACCCCGGCGACGGGGATGCCATGGTCCTGAGTGAGATGGAAGCCGCGCAGCATGGTGCCATCGCCGCCTAAGACCAGACACAGGTCCACTTCGCCAAGATCTCCCTCTCCGGTGACCCGCGACACATACCCGGAGGCGGCCAGGATGTCGGCGTGCTTGTTCCATTCGGCGGGCGGAGCCGCGGCCGCCACACTCCGGCTCTGCAAAAATGCCAACGACTGCCGCAGGGCGTCGGCCCCCACCTTGGGATCCCCATGCGTGAGGATGACCACCTGCTCGATCTTATGCTTCAATCCGGCCTCCCCCGCGGCTGTGCCCTTCCTCTGCCGCCGTCTTCTCGACGGCCGCTTCCAGCGTATCAAGCCCCAGCCCGTTTGCTCCACCGCGCGCCAACTCGAAGAAGTACTCGACGTTCCCTCCGGTGCCCGGCACAGCGGAGCGGCACAGCCTCTGCAGGTCTGCATCCAGTTCGGCCACGACGAACCGAGCGGTCTGCAAGAGCACTCGGCGGTGCACATCCAGATCCCGTACGATGCCGCCCTTGCCTACATCTTTGGGCCCGGCTTCGAACTGCGGCTTGACCAGAACGACACCGGTGAACCGCGGCGCCATACAACCAATGACGGAAGGCAGTACCTTCGTGACCGAGATGAACGATACGTCCATGGTCAGTAAGTCCGAGGGCCACCGCAAAGACTCAGGCGCCAGGTATCTCGCATTCACCCCTTCGACCACGTGGACCCTCGGATCGGCGCGAAGCCGCGCGTCGAGCTGGCCCCGCCCCACGTCGAGCGCGATGACCCGGGCTGCCCCCCGCTGGAGTAGACAGTCGGTGAAGCCGCCGGTGGACGCGCCGACATCCAGAGCCGAGCGGCCAACGACGTCGATCCCGAAGGTTTCCAGAGCCGCGTCGAGCTTGTCGCCGCCCCGGGAGACGAAGCGTGGCCTCTCCTTGACGCTGACCGGAGCGTCCTCGTCTACCGGAGTGCCGGCTTTGTCGCTTACCTCCCCCCTCACCAGTACCAGCCCGGCCATGATCATCGCTCGGGCAGCGCTGCGGGTAGGAGCCAGGCCGCGGGCCAATACCAACTCGTCGAGACGTATGCGGGCGGCCCGGGGCACGAGCGCCCTAACAGGTGGAAAGAAGACGCTCGGCCGTTTCGACTATGGCTTCCGGTGTAAGCCCGACATCTCGCCGCAGCAAATCGAGAGAGCCTTGGCACACAAAGGCGTCCGGGAGACCAAGCCGGGCCACGGGCCGACACAGCCCCCACGCGGATAGGAGCTCCAGGATGGCCGCTCCGAACCCGCCCGCCAGAGCGTTGTCCTCAACGGTGATGACCGCCCGATGCTCGGTAACCAGCCGGCTGATGGCCTCACCGTCCAGGGGATGGACCATTCTCACCCCTGCCACCGTTGCCCCGATACCTCGGTCTGCGAGCATGCCGGCCGCAGACTCAGCCCACAACGTGGCCGGACCGGCGGCCAGTATGAGCAGATCAGACCCCCGCCGGACCACGTCGACCCAGGGGCCCTCGAGGGGCCTGATGGGGCGCTCCAGCCGTACCCCGATACCTGCCGAACGTGGGTACCGGATCACGGAGGGTCCTTCCATCGTAAGAGCGGTCGCCAGCATGCGCTGCAGCTCGGCCTCGTGCCTGGGGACGAAGACGGTGAGGCCGGGGATTATCCGTAGGAACGACAGGTCGAAGGCCCCGTGATGCGTGGGACCGTCCTCGCCCACCAGACCGGCCCGGTCGACGGCGAAGATCACCGGGAGACCCTGCAGACAGACGTCTTGGATCACCTGGTCGTAGGCACGCTGCAAAAAGGTCGAGTAGATGGCCACGATGGGCCTTTTCCCGGTGACAGCCAGTCCGGCGGCAAACGCCACAGCATGGGGTTCGGCGATGCCGACATCGAAGAAGCGGTCCGGCAGCGCCTCGCGCAGCAGGTCCAGACCCGTGCCCGTAGCCATGGCCGCGGTGATGCCCATCACCCTCTCGTCGTTGCGGGCCAGCTCGACCACAGCCTCACCGAACGCCCGGGTGAAGGTGGTAGGCCCTTCCGGGTCGAGGTTCTTGCCGGTCTCCACCGAAAACCGCGGGGTCCCGTGGTAGCGGCCGGGCTGTTGCTCGGCCGGCGCATATCCCTTGCCCTTCACGGTCCGGCAGTGCAGCAGAACCGGTCCGTCGATAGCCAGCGAGCGATGTATGCTGGCCCTGAGGTCATCGATGTCGTGCCCGTCGATGACGCCGACGTATGTGAAGCCCAGCTCCTCGAAGAGCATCCCGGGGACCAGCGCAGCTTTGATGCTGTCCTTGAGTTGCTCGCCGACGGCGGCCATCCGGTCGCCGAGGCCCGGCAGCCGTTGCAGCCGACGTTCCATGTCCCTCCGCAGGCGGTAGAGCGTGGGCTCGGTGCGCAGACGAGAGAGGTAGGCACTCATGGCTCCGACGTTCTTCTCGATGGACATGGTGTTGTCGTTGAGGATCACCAGCACCGGGATATTGAGGTGTCCGGCATGATTCAGGGCCTCGTAGGCGATGCCGCCCGTCAGCGCCCCGTCGCCGATGACCGCCACCACCCTGCCTGGGTGCTTCCCGGCCACCATGCCCACGGCGGCGCTCACGGAGCTGCTGCTATGACCGGTGCCGTAGACGTCGTGGGGACTCTCGCACCTGCAAGGGAATCCGGAGAGACCCCCATAGGTCCGGATGGTGCCAAATGAGCCAAGCCGCCCCGTCAGGAGTTTGTGCGCGTATGACTGGTGCCCTACGTCCCAGATGATTGCGTCGGCGGGAGTGTTCAGTTCCGCGTGCAGGGCGACGGTCAGTTCCACGACCCCCAGGCTCGCCCCTAGGTGACCGCCGTTCTCGGAGATGGTGCTGATGATCTCTTCGCGGACCTCTCGAGCCACGCGCCGCAAGGACTCGCTGTCCAAGGTCCGCAGGTCGTCGGGCAGATGGAGCTGGTCGAGCAGCCGTGCCGCTGAGTCGGTCATGCCCTGGCCTCCTGCACTCGTGCCGACGAGGCCAGGGCCCCGAGCACCCCGTTGATCAGGGACCCAGCCTCATCGGAACAAAAACGCTTGGCGGATTCCACCGCCTCGTCTATGACGACGGCAGGGGGCACCTCTGGTTCCCACAGCAACTCATACGCGGCCAGCCTGAGGATGGCACGCTCGAGCACGCCGAGCCTTTGCAGGCTCCAGCCTTCCACGTGCTCGCTGAGCATCTGGTCTATCTCAGCGCGATGGTCGGCCACGCCCCGCACCAGCCTGGCGGTGTAATCGGCCGTTGCGGTCTCGCGGGCACGCGCGAGAGCGTCGTCAGAGGTCAACGCAAGCAGGTCTTGCTGGTAGAGGATGAAGACGGCCTGGCGCCGCGCGCTTCTGCGACCCGTGGGCATTGGAGGTGAGCTAGCCGCTTACCGGGAACACACCGCTGAAGGCGACGTCGACCGTGGGGACCTTGAGTCCGGTCATCGATCCAAGGGCATCGGCCACCGTCCGGCGGACGCCGGCGGCCAGAGCGGGCAGGTTCTCGCCCATCCTGGCGTCCAGCAGCACCGACACGTGGCAGCGGTCCTCGCTGACGGAGATCTCGACCGGATGGGTCCTCATGAGGGGCAGCGGACTGTGGAGGCGCAGCCGGGAGTCGTTCTCGAGCGACCCTCGGACGATGGTCTCCAGAACGCTGGTGGCGATCAGATACTGGGTCATCCTGCCTGCCCTCCTTACGCCCTGGTGACGTACTCCCGCGTTCGGGTGTCAATCCGGATGACGTCGCCCGGTTCGATGAAGAGTGGCACTTGAACACTGGCTCCACTCTCCAGAGCGGCAGCCTTGGATCCACCCGACACCGTGTCGCCCCGCACTCCCGCGGCGGTCTCGGTGACCTTCAGATCGACAAACGTGGGAAGCTCCACATCGAACGGGTCACCATCGATGTAGACGACGTCTACCTGCATGTTCAGGGTCATGAGGTCCAGTCGGCCCTCGAGGACGCTTTTGGGGAAAGCAAGCTGCTCGTAGGACTCAGCGTCCATGAACACGACCTGGTCGGGCTCCTCGTACAGGTAGGTCATCGGCCGGTTCTCGGTGCGGAGCTGCTCGAACTTCTGCTCAGGGCGAAATGTCCTGTCGATCAGGGAGCCCGTGGAGACGTTGCGGAGCTTGGTGCGGACGAAAGCGCCGCCCTTGCCCGGCTTGACGTGCTGGTACTCGGCTATCCGGTAGATGTCCCCCTCGAACCTGATGGTCATACCTACCTTGAACTGATTGGTCGAGATCACTCCCCGGCCTCCGACGATATGTAGTGTGTTACCCGCTTCCCGGTCTGCCCAGGCCTACCTTTTCGGGATGCGGGGCCCCGGGCGGGATGCGACCCTGAATTGTACACTACCCGCCGCTCATCTCCACGAGCCGGCGCGTGGCCTCTAGGTAGCCATCGGGTCCTTTGCCGCTGACGGTGAACGCGACCACCGGCGAGATCACGGAATGTCGGCGCCACTCGTCCCGACTGGCGATGTCGGAAAGGTGGACCTCGGCGACCGGGCACCGTACGAGCTCTAGTGCATCACGGATCGCGTAGCTGTAGTGGGTCCACGCGCCGGGATTGACGATCATGGCCGCTGCCCGGCGATGCTCGTGAAGAAACTCGATGAAAGACCCCTCGTGGTTGGTCTGCAGACACAAGCAGTCCCAGCCGAAACTTTCGGCTTCCGCCGCCACCGTATCTTCCAGCTCCCTCAGAGTAAGAGTGCCGTAGTGCACGGCGGGGCGCTCCCCCAGGAGGTCAAGGTTCGCGCCATGCAACACCACTAACTGTGGCCTGACCTCGCTCATGCCCTTATCACCCCCAGTGCCTCACGGAAGACGTCGCCCGGAAGGTCCACGCCCCACACCGGGTCTCCCAGGCCTCGCAATCCCACAAACCCGCTCGAACCGGCGGTGACCTTCTTATCGCGCCCGGCGGCCGCTGCCAAGGCGTCCAGCGGCGGCAGCGCGGTGGAGGTCGGAAGTCCCAAGGATCTCAGGAGCCCCTCGGTCCTCTGCCTCACCTCTACGTCGAGCCCCAACAGCTTCTCACTGGCGGCCAGCGCCACCAGCAGGCCCAAACCCACGGCATGGCCATGACCCAGCTTCCCGTAGCCCAGAACGGTTTCGAGGGCATGGGCGGTAGTGTGCCCCAGATTGAGGACGGCTCGCCGGCCCGTGTCTCTCTCGTCCTCGCCGACCACGTCCGCCTTGCACCGTACGCAGGCCCTCACCATCTGGCTCAGGTAGTCAGGGTCGCGGCTCCCAAGTAGACCCTGGCCCTCCTCCAGCGACCGGAACATTGTCTCCCCCGACAGCATGCCGTACTTCACCACTTCGCCCAGGCCATTGGTGAACTCCGCCTGCGGCAAGGTGGCCAGGGTATCCGGATCGATCACCACGACCTCAGGCTGGTAGAAGGCCCCCACCAGGTTCTTGCCGACCTTCAGGTTGATCGCTGTCTTGCCCCCCACGCTCGAGTCCACCTGGGCCAACAGACTGGTGGGAATCTGCCACAGGGTCACCCCGCGCTGGTAAGTGGCGGCGGCAAAGCCCGCCAAGTCTCCCACCACCCCCCCGCCTAACGCCAAGACGACATCGTCTCTACGGGCACCCGCAGTCGCGAGTTGGTCCCAGCAACGCTCCAGGCTTCGAACGGACTTGCTCCGCTCTCCAGGCGTCAACACCAGAGGCGCAGCCTCCGGGCCTCCGGAGCCGAGCAGCTTCCGCACGGTGCCGCCCCAAGCCTTCTGGACGTTGCGATCGGTGATGACGAACAAGCGGCCACCTCGATCCCCGACCTCGGCCGCCAGTCGCTGGACGACGACCAGACATCCTCGCCCACCGACGATCGTGGAGGGCCGCGAGGTGGAGACGAGTTGAAGCCCCCAGATGGAGGGCCACGCCGAGCCGGCCGCCCGCACCACGCGGGCTATCTCGCGCGCCACCTGCTCCGCGCTGTGGTCGCCGACGGGGATGATCCAATCCGCCACCTGCTCGTATGTGTCTCGCCTCGAAGCCAGCAGGGTGGCAAAGGCCGCCTGCTCCTGAGCAAGCGGCCGACCAGGCCCGTGAGCCCGTTGCCATGCGTGCTCAGGGTCGACGTCGAGATAGACAACTCCTCCTCGCTTCTCGAGCACCTCGACCGCCTCCCGGCTGACGAGCGTGCCGCCTCCGAGGCCAAGTACCAGGCCTGGCTCGCGCCCCGATTGGGCATCCTGCACTGTCAGAGCCAAGACCTCGCCCAGCATCTTGACCTCTCGCTCGCGGAACTGCTCCTCACCATGGCGGGCGAAGAAGTCCGCGACTGTCATGCCTTCGCTTCTCGCGATCTCGTCGTCGAGGTCCACGAAGCGCCAGCCAAGCTGCCCGGCGACAAGAGTCCCGACAGAGGTCTTGCCACTGCCCATGAACCCCGTGAGGGCTACGAGGAGCGCCATAGCCCCCTCTTCTCCAGCCGCCGCTCGTAGGCGGCCAGCGAGTCGACGAGGTCGTCCAGGCTGTCGGCTGCAAACCGATCCAGGTATGCGGCTGCCAACACATAGGCGACCATGGCCTCGGCCACCACCCTCGCAGCCGGCACGGCAGCTACGTCACTCCGCTCTACGTGTGCCTTCACAGGCTTCAACGTGGCGAGGTCGACCGAGGGCAGCGGAGTGGTAAGCGTGGGGATGGGCTTCATAGCCCCCCGGACTATCACGGGCAGGCCGGTGGTCATTCCGCCTTCCAGGCCGGCGGCGTTATTGCCGGCCCGGGTTACCCAGCTCCTCCCGGCGTCCGCCGCGACCATGAAGGGGTCGTGCACCTGAGACCCCGGGCACGACGCTGTCGCGAACCCGTGGCCGATCTCAACGCCCTTCACGGCCGGAATGGAGCCTACAGCGCCCAGCAGCTTCCCGTCGAGCCTGTCCTCCATACGGGCGTATCCCCCCAGACCGGGACAGAGGCCCCAGCACCAGACTTCGAACACACCGCCCAGCGACTCGCCGGCCAGGCGGGCCTGATCAATAGCCTCGCACATCCTCTGCGACACCGAGTCGTCGGAACAGCCTACGGGCGAAGCCTCCACCGCGTCCCAGTCGACGGACCGCGGGTCAGAGAAGTCGGCCGACTGCGGCCCACCGGTCGTGCCCTCGGCCGTCACGGTACCGATGGCGGTGACTCGCCCCCGGACGACTACTCCTACTTCCCCGAGCAGTGTTTTGCACACCGCCCCTCCGGCCACCCGAGCGACCGTCTCGCGCGCACTCGCCCGCTCGAGAACGTTGCGGATATCGTCGTGCCCGTACTTTGCTGCTCCTGCGAAGTCGGCATGACCGGGGCGGGGAATCGTCAACGGAGCCGGCTTCTCCTGCCCCTGGGGGAGCGGGTCCACAGACATCGTGTCGAGCCAGTTGGCGTGGTCGCGATTCTCGACAAGGATGGCTATCGGCGTACCCAGCGTCCGCCCCAGACGCACCCCAGACATGAGCCGGGACCGGTCCCGCTCGATGGCCATCCGCCCCCCGCGGCCATATCCCAGTTGGCGGCGCGCGAGCTCGTGGTCGATGAAGGCTGTCGTGACTTCCAGCCCTGCCGGGATCCCGCTGAGCACGCACACCTCAGCCGGGCCGTGTGACTCGCCGGCGGTGGTCATACGAAGCGTGCTCATGCGCGGCTCCCTTGACCCCTGCGTCAGCGGGGACGTGGTCGATCCCGGATGTAGGCGCCTCCGTGGAGGCTCTACTCGAAGAGGATCTGGTGCTCCGCCAGGGTCAAGGTCTGCCCGGCGTGTAGCAGCGTCACCACCTTGGTGTCGGTGTTGATGCCGACCACATTCACGTCGCCCCAACTCGTGGAGACCATATCCCCGATCCGCTGGTCCTGGTAGACGTTGTTGTCAACCTGGAAGGTTACCGCAGGAGCGTCATCGACAACACCCACCGCGAGGATCTGCATCATGTGGGTGAAGAAGGACGTGGTGGACGTCGTCGAACTGCTCGTGCTGGTGGTCGAGGTAGAACTGGTCGTGGTGGTACCGGTTCCCGGGTTGGTGGTCGTGGTCGTGCTGGACGTGGGCGGAGGCGTGGACGACGTCGGCGTAGTGTTCTCGGACGACGCAGTCATTACCTGCTGCTGCACGAAAGGATCCTTGCTCTGGAAGCTGGAATAGGCGTCGGCCGGAGCGACTATGATGGGCTGCTGGCCGGCGTCGGCCACCGACTCCGCGGTCGTGGATACCCGCGCCTGCCTGAGGCTGCTGGTGGTGGAACTCGCTCCGCCTCCCGCCCCCATGCATCCGGCCAGGAGCGCCGCCGAACCGGCAACAAGCACTACCGTGGCAAGAAGACGTCGATACCGCTGGTGCTTCACCGTCTTCCTCCTCTACTGCGCGCTGGTGGTCGGAGTATTGCCCGCACCGCTCGAGGCGGGAGCTGCGGACGTCGCTTCTTGCGAGCCGGATGCGTCAGCCATCGGCTCTCCTGCCTTCGTCTGGTCCATGCAGAAGGCGTAAAGCGTCATGGAGATGTTCAGACCGGGGCTGCTCTTCACCTTGGCGCTCCCCTCCTCGGTGGTGGTCCCGAGCTGGAGCTGGATGGATTTCACGGTAAGCAGCCTGCCCGGCCCCGCGACCAACTGTTCGGCCCGATAGGCGAAGTCACTCAAGTCGAAGTACGTGCCGGCGAAATCCAGAGTCAGCGGGATGATCTGGAACCCGTCGGACTCCTGGGGTTCACCCGGACTCACCGACTTGAACTGGATACCTGACTGATCGGCCAGATCCTGGATCTGCACGAGAAGGCTGGGTACCTGGCTCGAATCGGGGACCATCTTGGCCAATTCCATTAGGCGGGCCTGGTTCTTCTTGCCCTCGGCCCGGGTTGCCTCGGCCTGGGCCAATTTCGCCTGGGCCGCCGCCAGCTTGGTCGACTCGGCCTGGATGGCCTGGTCGGTCTCAGCTATGTCCCCGCGAAGGGGTGAGATGAGGAAGAACCACGCCAGCGCAACAATGACCACGAGTGCACCGGCCGATAGGGCCATCCGGATCTTGCGGCTCATTGTGCCTGCACCTCCACTTCGGTCAGCGGCAGGGCGCTGGCCGGCTCCTGGTTGGACACGGAAGCGCCGATGGAGAATCCTTTGATCTCGAGCTGGGAATCGTCGCCCGCCTCCCGGACCTGATTGGCCGACGAGAGCGTCACATCGCTGAGTGACGGTACCAGCTGCAGGCGGACTACCAGGCGGGATACATCTTCGAAGCCGTACGTCTGTCCCTCGATGCTGATCGCGCCTTCACCGGCCGAAGAGTCGGCCGCGGTTCCCGGGTCGTTCGCCGTGAGCGCGAGGCTCTGGAACCAAGCGTTCTCAGGCACCACGAGGCTCACCGCATCGAGAACATCGGAGAGCAAGGTCCGGCTCGAGTAGATGCCCTGGACCACGGACTGCACGTTCTCTCTCTCGGCAGCCAGGAGTTCATATTCCCTCAGAGCGTTTACCTGCTGCATGAGGGCCGCCGTCTGTACCTGCATATCGGCCAGTTCCTGTTTGCGCTGGTCGAGCACGTTGCTGAAGACGTAGTAGCCGAACCCCAGCGCGAATATCACGATGATGAACAGACCCACCATGGACAGGAGACCCCAGTCGGTCCTAGTCCGAGGCCGTTCGGAACGCGGGATGAGGTTTACGCGGGCCATGTCAGCCTTCCTCGGGAAGGGCCAGGCCTATGGCGACGGCAAGCGACGGGCCGATGGCGGCCAGGGTGTCGTCGGATAGGCTGGACGCGTTGTCGGAGACGCGCGTGAGAGGGTTCCCGATGACGACCGGAAGTCCCAGCGCCTCGGCCAGGTGGGCATCCAGGTTGCGGACCAGAGTGCCCCTACCGCTGAGCACCAGTTCCGTGACCGGGGTGACCCCGTCCTGGCTCTGATAGTAATCGAACGAACGCCGGATCTCGTCCACGAGCTCAGCAGCGGCCTGGCCGGCCTGCTGCTGGGTCTCAGCCACCACTTCGGGCGAGTAAACATCTCCCTCGGGGGCCAGAGGCCCGGGCAGACCCACAGTCTGGACGAGACCGGCCGCATCCTCAAAGGGTATCCCCCTGTGCTCCGCGATGACGCGGGCGAAACGGTCGCTGGAGAAGTTGATCACCCGCGTGAACTTGAGCATGTCGTCCACCGCCACGACCAGGGTCGATACCGAGGACGATATGTCTACCAGGCCCCGGGAGACCCCGGTTTGTGCTTCGGCGTCCGCGAGCGACCGGCCGGGCACCAACGCCCTAATGAGAGCCAAACTCGACACGTCCACGCCGGAGACTTTGAGTCCAGCCTGCTTCAGAGACGTGAGCAGCGTGTCGATCATGGTCCTCTGAGCGGCCACAAGGAGCACTTCCTGGCGTGGCTGCCCATCGGCGTCCATACTCTTTCCCAAGATCTGGAAGTCCAGCACCGCCTCGTCCACCGGGATCGGGATGTAGTCCTGTGCCTGATACTCGATAGCGCCCACCAACTCGGCCTCGGTCATCTCAGGCATGTCGATGTTCCGCACGATGACCTTCTGGTTGCTCACGCTTACCTGGGCGGAACGCCCACGCAGCCCGTTCTTGCTGACGAAGGTCTTGAGCTCCCGACCCAAAAGATCGGCGTCTACGATCTCGCCATCGACGACGAGACCCTCGGGCAGCGGGGCCTCGCAGAAGCGACGCAGCTTCATATGGTTTCCGCCCCCGGCCAACTGGATGGCGGTGACGGTCGACCCGCCGATATCGAGCGCCAGCGGAGCACTCTCAAATAGTCCTAGAGCCACCTCATCACCTCGGCGTCGACTTTTCTCTGAGTTTCACGATCGGCTTCAACATCTTCCCTCGCAGAGGCCTCGGACACCGTCCTAGCTCTTAATCGGTATTTCTGCCAAAAAAGTAGAGCAATTCCTACGACGAGCCCCAAGACCACAGCTGCCGGAACGGCCAACAAGACGTGAGGCCCAACGATCGCCCCAACGAGGGCGGCCATCTTCGCCTCGGACAGCCCACTCGTTCCAGGCACCGCGGCCGCCACGAGCAGAGCAACCAGCCCCAGGCCCAAGCAGCCGGCGACGTACCCCCACCAGTGCTGCTGATCAGTGACGACACCGGCGGCGAGACCGCAGGCGATGGCCGGCAGAACGATGCGGTCGGGCACCAGCCCGTGGTCGTAGTATACGAAGGAGAGCGTGATGAACACCGCAATGAACACCCATGCCACGAGGAGCGTGGCCGACGGGCCCACCCACAGGAACGCCGCCAGGAACGCGAGCCCCGTGAGACTCTCCACCAGTGGATAGCGCACGGCTATCGGCGCGTGACACGAGCGGCAGCGCCCGCGGAGCAGCAACCATCCGGCTACGGGGATATTGTCGTGCCAGTGGATGGCAACGCCGCACCCCGGGCAGTGCGAGCCGGGCCGGAGCAGAGACTCTCGGAGCGGCACCCGGTAGATGACGACGTTCAAGAAGCTGCCGATGACCAGCCCGAATAGTAACGACCACATGGCCAGGTAGTACTGCAAGACGCCCTCTCCTGTTGCTGCCTGCTACCTCGATATATCGGCCTGGCTCGTACGACCTTGAATCCAGTCGGGGGGCGCCAGCCGCGACGCAAACGGTAGCGCGGGCAGGAAGGATCGGACCTACGACCTTAGGACGAGCCGGGCGGCGGAGGTCGCGGATTCGTGGCCCCGCCGGAGGTTGCTAGCTCAGCCAGCCCCCCGCAGTCATGGCGGCCCGCAACACTTCCTGCCCAGCCGGAGTGAGACGCTCCAGCGGTGGGCGCAGCGGACCGGCCGGCAGACCCAGCCACTCCACGGCCTGCTTGACCGGCGTCGGGTTCGGCTCCACGAACAAGGCGTCCACCACATCCATGATGCGATAGTGGATGTCGCGGGCTTCGACGAGCCTCCCCGCCCAGACCGCCTCGCACATCTGCTTGACCTCGCGCCCGACCACGTGCGCCACAGCGGCGATCGCTCCCGCCGCTCCGTGCGCCAGGAGGCTGAGGGTCATGATGTCCTCGCCTGAGTAGATCTTGAACGTCTCCGGGTCTGTGCCGCGGTAGATCTCCATGGTCTGGTGAATGTCGCACGAGCAGTCCTTGAGTCCCACCACGGTGTTGAGCTCCGCCCACATGCGAATGATGGTGTTAGGCTCGATATTGCGGCCCGTCCGGCCGGGGATGTTGTAGACGATCAACGGGAGGTTTGAGGCCGCCGCGATGGCGGCGAAATGGTTGAAGAGGCCGGCCTGGGTGGGCTTGATGTAGTAAGGACACACCTGCAGGGTGGCGTCCGCTCCCAGGTCGGTCGCCACCCGGGTGAGCTCGACCGCCTCTTTGGTGGAGTTGGATCCTGCCGAGGCGATCACAGGCACGCGTCCGCGAGTCTGCGTGATGACCGCCCCAATGACCTCGGCATGCTCCTTGTGCGAGAGCGTGGCCGATTCCCCGGTGGTACCGCAGGGCACCAGCCCGTCGCAGCCCACCTCTTCTATGTAGTAATCGACCAGCTTGGCTACCCCGGCGAAGTCGACGCTCAGATCGTCCTTGAACGGAGTGATCAGCGGAACGATGACTCCTCGCAGACCCCATTCGACCTTCGCCGTCAAGTTCGCCTCCCGTGGTACGTCAAGCCGTGATGGCCCCCTCGAGCCACACAGCATTATAAGTGGTGCCGCAAAAAAAGGTCGAGCCCGCCATCACTGGCGGGCTCTAGAATAATCCCGGCGACTTCCTACTCTCCCACAGAGTCTCCCCTGCAGTACCATCGGCGTTGAAAGGCTTAACTTCTCTGTTCGGAATGGGAAGAGGTGTTTCCCTCTCGCTATGGTCACCGGAAACTTTGAAGACTTGTTCCCAGAAGCGCGACCTGCCGCGCACCCTCAAATCTGCATAGTGACGGACAGGGTAATGTGTTAAGTCAAGACCTCGACCTATTAGTACTGGTCTGCTGAAGACATTGCTGCCCTTACACATCCAGCCTATCAACCTGGTGGTCTACCAGGGGTCTTACCCAGTTACCTGGTGGGAGATCTCATCTCGGGGTCTGCTTCCTGCTTAGATGCTTTCAGCAGTTATCAGATCCAGACGTAGCTATCCAGCGGTGCCGTTGGCACGACAACTGATACACCAGAGGTCTGTTCATCCCGGTCCTCTCGTACTAGGGACGAGTCCCCTCAAATCTCCTGCGCCCACGACAGATAGGGACCGAACTGTCTCACGACGTTCTGAACCCAGCTCGCGTACCGCTTTAATGGGCGAACAGCCCAACCCTTGGGACCTACTCCAGCCCCAGGATGCGATGAGCCGACATCGAGGTGCCAAACCCTCCCGTCGATGTGGACTCTTGGGGAGGATAAGCCTGTTATCCCCGGAGTACCTTTTATCCGTTGAGCGACGGCGCTTCCACTTGCTACCGCCGGATCACTAAGGCCTGCTTTCGCACCTGCTCGACTTGTTGGTCTCGCAGTCAAGCTCCCTTATGCCTTTACACTCTACGCACGATTGCCGACCGTGCTGAGGGAACCTTTGCGCGCCTCCGTTACATTTTAGGAGGCGACCGCCCCAGTCAAACTGCCTGCCAGACACTGTCCGGTAGCCGGATCACGGCCTACCGTTAGAAGCCCAATACACTAAGGGTGGTATCCCAAGGGTGACTCCACGAGGACTAGCGTCCTCGCTTCGCAGTCTCCCACCTATCCTGGACAAAGTGCACCAAGCTCCAATATCAAGCTGCAGTAAAGGTTCACGGGGTCTTTCTGTCTTGTCGCGGGTAATCGGCATCTTCACCGATACTACAATTTCACCGAGTCTACGGCTGAGACAGTGCTCAAGTCGTTACGCCATTCGTGCAGGTCGGAACTTACCCGACAAGGAATTTCGCTACCTTAGGACCGTTATAGTTACGGCCGCCGTTTACCGGGGCTTAATTTCAGTGCTTCGCCTTGCGACTAACACCTCCACTTAACCTTCCGGCACCGGGCAGGCGTCAGCCCCTATACATCGTCTTTCGACTTAGCAGAGACCTGTGTTTTTGGTAAACAGTCGCTTGAGCCTAGACTCTGCGGCCCCCTCGGGCTTCGGAAGTCAATCCCTACACCCTAACGAGGCGCCCCTTCTCCCGAAGTTACGGGGCTATTTTGCCGAGTTCCTTAGCCATAGTTCTCTCGATCGCCTTGGTATTCTCTACCTGCCCACCTGTGTCGGTTTTGGTACGGGCACACATCGAAGCTCGCTAGAGGTTTTTCTTGGCGGCAGAGGATCAGCAGCTCGCCGGCATACGCCAGCTGACGTCACGCCTCAGGCTTATGTGGCCTCCGGATTTTCCTAGAGACCGCCCTACACGCTTGTCCATGGACGACCATCGCCATGGTCTGCTTACCTTTCCGCGTCACCCCATTGCTCAAACGCTTGATGGTGGCACTGAAATATTAATCAGTTATCCATCGCCTACGCCTGTCGGCCTCGGCTTAGGACCCGGCTAACCCTGAGCTGATTAGCATTGCTCAGGAAACCTTGGGCATTCGGCGGGCGAGTTTCACACTCGCCTTTCGTTACTCATGCCAGCATTCTCACTTCCCATGCCTCCACGGCTGGCTTCCGCCGCCGCTTCACCGGCATGGGAACGCTCGCCTACCGATCCGGCGACCGAAGTCGCACGAATCCCATAGCTTCGGTACGTGACTTGAGCCCCGTTGGATTGTCGGCGCGTGAACACTTGACCAGTGAGCTATTACGCACTCTTTCAAGGAATGGCTGCTTCTAAGCCAACCTCCTGGTTGTCTGTGCACTCGCACATCCTTTCCCACTTAGCCACGATTTAGGGACCTTAGCTGATGGTCTGGGTTGTTTCCCTCTCGGCTACGGAGCTTAGCCCCCGCAGCCTGACTCCCGCGCTCTTGACTGACGGCCTTCGGAGTTTGTCTGAGGTCGGTAACCTTTAGGGGGCCCCTAGCCCAAACAGTGCTCTACAACCGAAAGTAAACACGCGAGGCTATACCAAAATATATTTCGGCGAGAACCAGATATCTCCGGGTTTGATTAGCCTTTCACTCCGATCCACAGCTCATCCCCGCCGTTTTCAACCGACGTGGGTTCGGTCCTTCACGAGGTCTTACCCTCGCTTCAACCTGGCCATGGATAGATCACCCGGCTTCGGGTCTACAGCATGCGACTAAAACGCCCTATTCAGACTCGCTTTCGCTACGGCTCCGCTCTCGCTTAACCTTGCCGCATACCATAACTCGCTGGCTCGTTATGCAAAAAGCACGCCGTCACAGCCCGAAGGCTGCTCCGACCGCTTGTAAGCACACGGTTTCAGGTTCTATTTCACTCCCCTCCCGGGGTGCTTTTCACCTTTCCCTCACGGTACTAGTCCACTATCGGTCACCAGTTAGTACTTAGCCTTGCGGAGGTGGTCCCCGCAGATTCCTACCGGATTTCACGTGTCCGGCAGTACTCAGGAGATGGTTAAGGAAGAGACCGACATGTCGCCTACGGGGCTCTAACCCCCTGTGGCCCGGCGTCCCAACCGGTTCGGCTATATCGGAATTTTGTAACTTCCCGGATCGGATGCAGCCGATCCAAAACCAACCCTACAACCCCGTGCCTGAAACGCCTGCACGCTATCGCGCAGGCACGGTTTGGGCTCATCCCGTTTCGCTCGCCGCTACTAAGGGAGTCGATGTTTCTTTCCTTTCCTCGGGC
>CAWJKH010000002.1:0-138215 GCA_963843515.1 uncultured Actinomycetota bacterium | reverse complement strand
CAGCTGCGGCGCGAACAGCGCGATCCCGGTGAGCAGGCTGCAGACCGGTGCCGCGGACTCCGACTCACGTTCATCGCGCCATTCTAGTCTGTATTGACGGCGCGTCGGCTTCGCCCGTGGAATGGCGCGGCTCGGCTTGCTGCCCCACGGCGCTGCACGCCCCCGTCTCCGAGTCGGTGTGCATGCACGGGGATGCCAATGCGAGCCGGAAGCGGATCCTGCCGATAAGAAGATCTGGAGTGACTTCCGCAACCGGGTGTCTCTTTGACTCGAGCGACCCCGAGGCGTAGGGTGCTGCTTCGTGGGGGAGAGGAGGAAATGATGCCTTCGTTCAGAGCCAGGAGAATCGCCCGGCGGACGGCGGCAGGGCTGGCGCTCTTGATGGCGTCGCCAGCCATGGCCCTCGCCCAACAAGCGCAGGCGATGTGCCGTGCCTCCCTCGAGATGTACAGATTGTTCGAACAGGACGATGGGGGCCGCTTGGCTGCCCGACAGGAGCGGCGTCGTCATGAAGAATGGCGGCACCGATTACGTCTGCCGATGCGCTTCTGCGACCCAGCCGCCCGTATGCAAACCGAGGGATTCTTCCGGCGCGGGAAGGTCGAGTGGCACCGACCTCAGCCAATTCAATCCCGGGGCAACAGATCGCTCTGATGGCGACGCAGTCCCTGCTCAAGGGACTCTTCAGCAGCATTCTCGGCGGGAACAAGCCTGCCGCTCCGGCAGACGACGCCGCAAAGGTCCAGGCAGAAGACGCCCTGAAGGTCCAGCAGGACCAGCTCAAGAAGCTGGAAGCGGAGAGACAACAGGCCCTGGAGAACTGGAATGCCTTCCAGGAAGAGGAGAAGCAGAGACTTCAGGCGGAGCAGGAGGAGGCCCGGGCCAACGGAGAGAAGCTGCTCGCTCGGACAGGCAGCGGGCGGAGAGGGATTGAGTCTTCAGCCCATATCCGGAGGGAAGCTCGAATTCAACGACTGGGCGGCGCAGAAGCCGGAAGCCAACGCCCTGCCGCCGGGCAAGTTTCCCGGCACGAAGACGGCTCTCGGGCAGGCGCGATGCGCCGCTTACTTCTCCGAAAAAGGCCGCGATCTTTCCGGGATGGGAAAGCTCGAAGAAGCTCGATTCATGAGCCAACAGGCCGAGAAAGCGATGGCCGGAGGGCCTCTCGACGCTCCCTGCCAAACCGGGGCGGCGGAAGCGGGCCCGGGTCCGGACTCGCAGAAGGCGGGGCCCCAGGACCGAGCCGCGGCGGTCAACGAGGTCCTCGCCCAGTACAACGCCAAGATAAAGGAGCTCCTCAATCTCTCCCAGAGGCTGGCCGAAATCCGGAAACAGAAGATCGAGGCTGAGACCGGGCTTCAGGAAGGTGGACGCCAAAATCGTCGATCTCAAGAGCCAGGTCGCGGCGGCCACCAAGCCAGAGGAAAAGCAGAAGTGCGACGACCTGCTCAACGAGGCCCTGGCCTTGCGGGGCCAGTCGGAGAACCTCCTGAAGGTGGCTACCCGAGAATGAAGACGCCTGTCTGACGAGCGCCCGGCAAGCGGAAAGCCAGGTGAAAGAGCTCGGCGCTAAGCTTCAGGAAGGACCGACAAAGAAATGAAGCAACAAGGGAACGCAAGGATGTCCCGGCCGACATTGTCGGCCGTGGCGGCGATGCTGGCTGTCATGTCGGCGAGCTCGAACCTCGAAGCACAGCCGAAGAAGGGACTGGACGCTCTACGTGGCCGGCGATTATGCGCAGGCCATCAGTATCTTCAAGGCTGCGACCCAGGGAGGGCAGGAAAAGGATCTCTTCGTCAATCTCTACTTTCTGGGTGCTGCCTACTATTCAAACGCACAGGTTCCGGAAGCCATTGCTGCTCTCGAGGAATCTCTGAAGCACAGGGACAAGGCGAGTGAGCTCACGGCTGACGGGTTCACGGCCGGATGCTATGGGCTCTTGGGCCAGGCCTATCTCGATAATGGGCAGTTCCAACAAGCGGGTTCGAATTCTCTCGAACGCGGCGAGTGTGAGAATCTGAACATGAGCCGCAACAAGTCGAACTCCCTGAACCCGGACCCGGCAGCGTTCGAGCGAATCGCGGCAGTCTATTACGGCGCGCTGGGGCGTGCCCATTGGCTGAACAAGTCGTATCCAGGAAGCCGTGAGCGCGTTCAAGAGGGCGCTGGAACTCGGTCCCATGAAGGGCGAGATCTACACCGGCCTCGCCCGCGTCTATGCCGACCTGAAGCAATACGATGACGCGCTGGCTGCCGCCAAGAAAGGCGTGGAACTAGCCGCGAATGTCCAGAATTCATACGGCGCCTTGGGTGATGTGCACGCGGCCCGGAAGGAGTATGACCAGGCCATCGATGCCTACCGCAAGGCCGTCGAGGTTGGGCCCCTGCAAATAGCAGCGGTTCAGGGAAGCAGAAGAGGGATGTGGGGCAACCCCTATCCCAGAAGATCGACGGCCAAATGCGCGAGGCCGTGAATAAGCGTATCAGGCGGGTTTCTACGTCAAGTCCAGCCAGATGTCCGTCGCCAAAGGCGATAACGCCGGGGCCGTTGAAGCGGTTAACAAAGCCGTCGCGCTGACGCCGGACAATCCTCTGGTCCATTATCGACTCGGACTGCTCCATGCCCGCGCAGGGGAATTCGACGAAGCTGTCGCCGACATCGACAAGGCGATCGGCATGGTGACTTCCGTCGGGATCGCGAATCAGATGCCGATCGCTCCCAAGACCGCCGCGCCGTATTACGGATCCAGGAGCCTCTACGCCAGGAAAAGGGGAATCGGGAAAGTGCCGTCAAGGACGCCAGCTGGCCTATTCGCTCGACGCGGAGAATGTCGACGCCCGCGAAGCCCTGGCCGCCCTCGACCTCGACAGGGGGAAATATGATGAGGCGATCAAGATCCTCTCGCCCTGAAAGACAATCCCTGGGCCCGTATCCTCGAAGCGACCGCGTACGCCAAGCAGAATGATCTTAACCGGGCCGTCGCGGTCTACCGGGCGATCCCGGAAGATGAACGACGGCGACGGCCATGAGGCGGAGCGCCAAGAAAACCCTCGAGCAGGCGCTTCACGGCTATATTCAAGCAAGGCTGGACAAGGGCCGAGCCTCGGAGTCGGCCGGACGATTCATTGAGGCGCTGGCCGAGTATTCCAAGGCGGTCGAAATTGCCGACGAAGCCACGGCCGCGTCCACCGAGGCGAGAGTCGCCGCCCTCCTAAAGCCAATCCGTATCTTGCCGAACTCCCCGAGGAGGCCAGGAAGTACCGCCCTGCGCGGGGACGTCTTCATCAAGGACGGCGAGTTCGAAGAAGCGCTTAAAGAATACCGCGCGGCCCTCGGGTTCGCTTCCCCTTCAACCCGAAGCTGCATTTCAATACCGCCCTGATTTACGGTCAGCTCAAGAACTACCGCCAGGCGATAAAGTACCATGACGACCTATCTCCAGCTCCATCCCGACGCTCCGGACGCCCGTGCGACCAAGGATGAAATCTACAAATGGGAGTTCTCCCAGGAGAAAGAGGGCAAAAGATGAGCGGTGCGGTCTCGAAGCGCGGTTGTCTGGTCGGCCTGGGGCTGGCGATGCTACTTCCCGGAGGCTGGATTTCGGCGCCCAGGAGATGGGCCAAAACGACGTCTCCTGGTTGGGGCTCTTTTCAGACGCGAGACCTCATAGACAGGACCGCGGCGAATCTGCAAAAGGTCAAGCAGGACATACAGGAAAACGACAGGGTCATTGGCAAGGCCGAGGAGATCATCGCCATCGCCAGGCAGAGGAACAACAGCAGGAGCGGTCCATGCCGCCCTTGGCGCGAGGCTCGTCGCGGAACTTGAGCTGGAACTGGTACCAGATCCGCGGCAGGTCAGGTACGGAGCGCAACTCGCGGGCAGCCAGCCAGGCGAAGACCTCCTCGTGAGTCATGGCCAGCACCATGTCCCGCCCCGCGCGATCCTTGAGACGGAACATCTCCCCGCCGATGGCGTCGTACCGCCCGTCTGCTGCCACACCTCGGCCGGGTGCAGGGTGGGCATGGAGACCTCTTTCGCCGCCGATGGCGTCCATCTCTTCCCGGATGATGCGGTTGACGCGCTGCATGACGCGCCTCCCCAGCGGCAACATGATGTATATGCCCGACGCGAACTGGCGGACGAAACCGCCCCGCACCATCAGCTTGTGACTGATGGCCTCGGCGTCGGACGGATCTTCCTTGAGCGTGGGCATGAAGAGCTCGGTGGCCCGCATCGGGTCCTCCTCGAACAGAGACGGTAAGCCGGGTACAGGGCGCGCGGCGGCGCCCGATGGACAGTCTAGCAGGTCTGCCGCCGCGTGCGATGCCGACCGGTCACCGCCCCCACCGGGGCCCAACCGGCGGGCGATCTCTTCGAAGAGGGCGTCTACCAGTTGTTCCTGAGGCACCTTCCTTACCGGGCGCCCCTCGGCGAACACCACACCCTCGCCCGCCCCGCCCGCGATGCCGAAATCGGCCTTCCTCGCTTCGCCGGGCCCGTTGACGATACACCCCATGACGGCCACTTCCAGATCCAGGCCTGACTCCTCCAGACGGCGTTCCACCTCCAGAGCCAGCGCCTCCAATTCCACCTCGGTCCTCCCGCAGGTGGGACACGAGATCACACGCGCTCCCCGCGGGGCGAGTTCGAGGGTACGCAAGATCTCCAGGGCAACCCGCACTTCTTCTACCGGGTCCCCTGTCAGCGACACCCTGATGGTGTCCCCCACGCCCTCCTCGAGCAGCACTCCGAGGGCGACAGCGCTGCGGAGGGAGCCTGCCCAGCGCGTGCCCGCCTCGGTCACGCCCAGATGCAGCGGGTAGGGCAGCCGCTCCGCCAGCGCCCGATTGGCGGCGATCGTGACCAGAGCCGAGGATGACTTGGCCGAAACCTTGATGGCGGTGAAGCCCAACTCCTCCAACAGTACGCACGAGCGGACCGCCGACTCCGCAAGAGCGCCCGCCGGGTCTGTCTCTTCCATCGCCCGCAGGTCCCGCTGGAGCGAGCCGCTGTTGACGCCCACCCTTATCACCGTCCCGCCCTCGCCGGCCGCCTCGACCACCTCGCGGATCGCGTCTTTGCCCCTGATGTTCCCGGGGTTTATGCGGATGCCGGCCACCCCGGCCCGGATGGCGGCCACCGCCAGCCGGTGGTCGAAGTGGATGTCGGCCACCAGCGGGACTGGCGAACCTTCCACCAGGGCCGGCAGAGCCGCCGCCGCTGTGGAGTCTGGCACCGCCACCCGCACGATCGCTGCGCCCGCGGTGGCGAGGGCTCTGATCTGGCCCAGGGTGGCTTCGACTTCGCCCGTGCGGGTGTTGGTCATCGACTGGATGGAGATCGGGGCGCCGCCTCCCACGGCGACGTTCCCCAGCATCACCTGTCGCCGGTTTGCCATCCCGCCCGGCTAGCTGCCCAAGATGCGCCCGATATCGTTCGAGGTGGCCAGGATGAAAAGGGCCACGAAGATGAGGAGGCCGATCATCGAGACCTGCTCGAAGACACGGAGCGACACGCTCTTACCGCGGATGCGCTCGATGATGCTGAAGAGCACGTGTCCCCCGTCGAGGGGCAGGACGGGCAGCATGTTGAAGATGGCCAGATTGATGCTGATGAGCGCCAGCAGCGTGAGGTAGTATCCGCCCTGGAACGCCTCGCTCGAAAGCTGGATTATGCCCACGGGCCCCGCCAACCCTTGCGACCCGGTGACCGGCACCTGACCCGTGAACATCATCTTGATGCCCACGAAGATGAGCTTGACCATGCTCCCGGTCGTCTGGCCCGCGTAGCGCAGCGCTCCCACGAAACCCAGGTCCTGATGGGCGACATCCGGCTGCACGCCCAGGAAGCCTGTCCCGTTTTCCTGCTTCTGCAGTTCGGCCGATAGCTGTACCGGCTGACCGTTCCGGTCCACCACCACCGCGACCGTCTCCCCGGGATGAGTGAGGATCTGAGCCCGTGCCTCTTCCCAGGTGGATACGTCGCTGCCGGCGACAGAGACGATCTTGTCCCCCGGCTGGATGCCGGCTGCCGCGGCCGGTGTCCCGGACTCCACCTTGTCGATGGTCGTGCTGACCACGCTCTCCCCCTGGTAGAGACCCACGATGAAGAGAAGCAGGAAGGCGACGATGATGTTCATCGTCACTCCGGCGATGATGAACACCAGTTTGTGGATGAAAGGATGCGAGTAGTAGCGCCGCTCGAGCGGCGTGGCGGCGATCTCGTCCGCCGTCAACGCCCGGGGCCCAGCAAGCCTGTCCTCTGGGTCGCGGGGCCGTCTTTTCTTTTTGCCCGGGCTCTCCTGTTCGGCCAGCCACTCGGCCTCTTTCTCCCGGGCCTCGGCGATTCGGGTCTCGAACTCCTCCCGGTGCATGCCCGTGACCCGCACGTAGCCCCCCAGGGGCAGCATGGAGATGCCGTAGACGGTCTCACCCACTCGTCTGCTGATGAGGTAACGACCGAAGCCGATGCTGAACTCTTCCACGCGCATGCCCGTGGCCTTCGCCACGATGAAATGGCCGAACTCGTGGGCCAGAATCAGAAAGCCCAAACCCACAATCGCCACTATGACGCCTGCAACGCTGATCATTTATCTCACCCCGTGCCTACTTCGGCACAAACATCCTCGGCCATGAGCCTCGCCTGACTGTCGACGGCCGCGACCTCTTCGTACGTTCCGAACGAGCCCCCCTCGCTGCGGCCGATAACGCTCTCCACTACTCTTGATATACCCAGAAACCCGATATGTCCATCGAGAAAGGCCCTCACCGCCACTTCGTTGGCGGCGTTCAAAGCGCATGTGCAGCGGTCTCCCTCATGCCCGGCCGCTCTTGCCAGCCGGATCGCAGGAAAGGTGCCCTCGTCGGGAGCGCCGAAATCGAGAGAGACTCCGGCGGCCAAGTCGAGCCTCCGGGCGGCCACCGCTGCCCGTTGCGGATAGTGAAGCGCGTAAGCGATAGGCACCCGCATGTCGGGCATCCCCAAATGGGACAGGAGGGCGCCGTCCACCAGCCTCACCAGCGCGTGGACGAGGGACTGCGGATGAACCACCACCTCGATGCGCTCGTACGACAAGCCGAAGAGGTGGTGGGCCTCGATCACCTCGAGCCCCTTGTTCATCAGGGTGGCTGAGTCGATGGTGATCTTCTCCCCCATGGACCAGGTGGGGTGAGCAAGAGCTTGCTCCCGCGTGACCCCGGCAAGCTCGTTCCGGCTCTTTCCCCGGAACGGGCCGCCGGACGCAGTGATGACCACCGAGTCGACGACATCACGTCCGGCGGCTGAGATCAGTTGGAACAGGGCGGAATGCTCGGAGTCCACCGGCAGGATGGCCGCGCCCGTCTGTGCGGCTGCCGCGCTCACCAGGCCGCCCGCACAAACCAGGCTCTCCTTGTTGGCCAGGGCCAGGGTGCGGCCCATCTCCAGAGTCACAAGCGTGGCCTCCAGCCCGGCGAAACCGACAATGGCGTTGAGCACCAGGTCGGCCTCCACCTCACGGACCAGGCGGGCCGCAGCGCCGGCCCCGGTCCGGACGCGTGTGCCGGGGTAGAGCGCGCCTGGAACACTCGCGCCCGCCGCCTCATCGGCGACTGCGACGTCGTCCACACCAAGGGCCGTAGCCTGCTCGAGAAGCAACCTGACGTTCCGGCCGCAGGAGAGGCCGACGACGGTGAGGTCCTTACTCGCGGCCACTACCTGGAGGGCCTGGACTCCAATGGAGCCCGTGGCCCCGAGGATGATCACCCGCTTCACTTGGGGGCCACCACCTCCCCCAGCAATCCGATGGCCATCCAGTAGGTCACGAAACCGCAGAACAGCACGGCGTCGAAGCGGTCCAGGATGCCACCGTGCCCGGGGAGGATCTTGCCTGAGTCCTTCACCCTGAAGTCGCGCTTGACGGCCGACTCGAAGAGGTCGCCCCACTGGCCCACGAACCCGAGGGCAAGACCGAAGGCCAGGGCCTGTCCCCACCCCAGCCAGGGTGAATAGATCTTCACGACGGCGGCGGCGATTACCGAGCCGATGATGCCGCCGATCGCCCCCTCGACCGACTTGTTGGGAGAGATCCGCGGCGCCATCTTGTGGCGACCGAACGCCCGCCCCACGAAGTAGGCGAAGGTGTCGTTGACCATGGTGCAGGCGAGCAGCATGATGGTGAGAGCCACGCCGTGCTCGAGTTCCCGGATCAAGAGGATGTAGGCAAAGCCCATCGCCACCCAGACGACCCCGAAGCCGGTCAAAGCCATACGCCCCACCAGGTGCGCGCCCAACTCTCCTCCCAGCGACCAGAAGAAGGTAAGGATCATGAGGCCAGCCAGGCTCACCAGCATCCCTTGGAGACCCCAGTAGAAGGCCCCGGCCATCATGCCGATCCCCGCGACGAACCCCACCAGCAGGTTGGGGCGGTAGGGCCGTAGCAACGTGTAGTACTCGTGCAGGCCGATCACCGCCAGGACCAGCCCCAGACCGAAGAGGTAGTAGCCGCCCAGGATGATGGCCGCCAGCCCAATGGGGATGAGCACCGCGGCCACCATGACCCGGTACCTAAGCATCGCCGCCTTCGCCCCTCCGGCCGAACCGCCTGTCCCGGGCCGCGTAGTCCTCGAGAGCTCGGCGCAGTTCGGCCTTGTCAAAGTCAGGCCACAGGTTGTCGGAGAAATAGAGCTCGGAGTACGCACTCTGCCATAGGAGGAAGTTCGACAACCGCTTCTCCCCGGACGTGCGGATCACCAGATCGGGATCGCGCATCAGCGGCGAATAGAGGTTCACGGCGATGTCGCTCTCGGAGAGCACGGCCGGGTCGGCTCCCCCCGCGACGGCCTCCCGCACAGCGTCCACGATCTCCCGGCGGCCCCCATAGTTGAACGCGATGAACAGGATCATCCGGGTGTTGGCCGCGGTCAGCCGCTCCGCCCAGTCCATGCGGTGCAAGAGCTCGGCGCTCAGCCCGTCACGCCGCCCGACGAACACCACTCGGCAGTTGTTCTTGTGAAGAGTCGGTACCTCCGAGTCGATCATCTCCACGTGGAGCCGCATGAGTCCCTGGACCTCGTCGGCCGGTCGGCTCCAGTTCTCGGTGGAGAAGGAGTAGAGGGTGAGTTGCCCCAGACCGAGGTCGCGAGCCTCCTCGATGATCCGGCGCACGGCCTGCACTCCCGCCCGGTGACCGGCGCTCACCGGAAGGTGCCGCCGCCGGGCCCAGCGCCCGTTGCCGTCCATGATGATGGCGACATGATAGGGCTTCGCTCCCGCCGCGTCGCCCGCGTCGTTCCGGGACGCTTCGCCCCCCCTACCGGGCAGCACCCGAGCGAACCAAGCGCGAGCCTTCACGACAGATCCCGGCCTTCGACGTCAGATCTCTAGGATCTCTTGTTCCTTATGGTGGACCAGCTCGTTGATCTTTTCCACGTAGGTGTCGGTGAGTTTCTGGGCCTCTTCTTCCGCGCGCCGCTCGTCGTCCTCGGAGATCTCCCCTTCTTTCTTGAGGTCCTTGAGGTCGGCGATGATATCTCGGCGCACATTGCGCACCGCGATGCGAGCGTCCTCGGCCATGTTCTTCACGAGCTTGACCAGCTCCTTACGCCGCTCGGCGGTGAGGGTGGGGATGTTCAGGCGGATGACCACGCCGTCGGTGTTGGGCGTCAGGGCCAGGTCGGACTCCTGGATGGCCCGCACCACCGCGGCGACGGCGTTCTTGTCGTACACGGTGATGGATATGGTGCGCGCGTCTGGCGTGGCCAGGTTCCCAAGCTGCTTGAGAGGCGTCTTGGCGCCGTAGTAGTCCACCTGCACCCGGTCCAAGAGCCCGGTGGAGGCCCGCCCCGTCCGCACCGTGTTGAACTCGTTGCGCAGGGCCTCGACCGCACTCTCCATGCGCCTCTTGCCGTCGGCCATGAGCTCCTTGATCATCCTGGCCCCTTCCGTTCGGTTCGCTCGCTGGTGACTATCGTGCCTACGCGCTCGCCTTTCAACACGCGACGGATGTTCTCGGGCACGCTCATGTTGAAGACCACGATCGGCAGCCCATTGTCCATGCAAAGCGCGAACGCGGTGGAGTCCATCACGCGAAGACCGCGCTCCAGCGCCTCCCTGTGGGAGATACGTTCTATCAGGGTGGCGGTCGGGTCGGTCTCGGGGTCGGCGCTGTACACGCCGTCGTATTTCTTCTTCGCGGCCAGGAGACACTCCGCGCCGATCTCGAGTGCACGCAAAGCAGCTGCGGTGTCGGTGCTGAAGAACGGGTTGCCCGTACCGGCAGCGAAGATCACCACCCGCCCCTTCTCCAGATGGCGGATGGCCCGCCCCCGGATATAGGGCTCACATACTTCCTGCATGGCGATAGCCGAGAGCACCCGCGAATGCGTGGAGTACTTCCCGAGGGCGTCCTGCAGAGCCATGCAGTTCATCACTGTGGCCAGCATACCCATGTAGTCCGCCGTGGCTCGGTCGATGCCCTGGGCGGCTCCCGACACCCCGCGGAAGATGTTTCCAGCCCCCACAACGATCGCCATCTCGGTGCCGTTGGCCGCGGCGTGACTGATCTCTTGGGCCACGGCCCTTAGACGCCCGGGGTCGATGCCGTACTCGAGGTCGCCCATGAGGGCTTCGCCGCTGAGCTTGAGCAGAACCCTCTTGCAGACCGGTCGCTGGGTCATACTTCCTCGCTTCGGCTCAACCTCGCGGCGCTCGTGCCGTCCCGAGGTCCCTGTAAAGCACCGGGTGTTCTTACGCCACCCCGTCGCCAACGCGGAACCGCGCAAAGCGCCTGATCTCGATGTTCTCGCCTATCTTAGCGATGATCTCGCGCCGCAGGTCCTCGATAGTCGTGTCGGGATCCTTGACGAAGGGCTGCTCGAGCAGCACCACCTCGGCATACCACTTGCTGAGCTTGCCTTCGGCGATCTTGGGGATCACGTTGTCGGGCTTGCCCGACGCCTTGGCCTGCGCCGAGTAGATCTCCATCTCGGCGGCCAATGTCTCTCCGGGGATGTCCTCGCGAGAGACCCACAGCGGGCTGGCGGCGGCGATATGCATGGCCACGTCGTGCACGAAGGTCTTGAAATCGTCGTTACGAGCCACGAAGTCGGTCTCGCAGTTGACCTCGATGAGCACCCCGACTTTGGCCCCCGGATGGATGTAGTAGTCGATCATGCCCTCGTTGACGGCGCGAGACGACTTCTTGTCGGCAGTGGCCATCCCCTTCTTGCGGAGGATCTTGAGGGCCTCATCCATATCGCCCTCAGCCTCGGTGAGGGCCATCTTGCAGTCCATGATGCCCGCCCCGCAGGCCTCCCGAAGTTTCTTCACCATTCCGGCGTCAACACTCATATCGTTGGCCTCCATCGAGACGGTAGTGTTCATTCATAGGCAAGACCGCCACGCGGTCCCAGGCGCCCCCGGGAGTTCCGTTCCCCTCCGGGCTGTCAGGCCTCTTCGCGGGTGTCGACCGGGGTCTCTTCAGCCGGCTTCTCCGCGGTCTCGGCAGCCTGCTCGGGAGCCTTTGGCGCCGGCGCCACTCGAGGCGCGCTCGGGCGCCGGGCCGGAGCCGGACGGCTGCCTGCCTCGTCGCGCCCGCCACCGCGAGGCGCATCGCTGCTGTATGGACGGCTGCCCGCTGCGCGACTGGTGCGGCCCGGGCCTCCAGGGCCCCGGCGCTCACCGGACTGGGGCCGCTGCCCGCGGGAATCACGAGAACGCGGGCCACCTTCTCCCCCGCCTTCGCGCCCTTCCTCGGAAGCCCGCGCGGCCTGAGCCAGCGCGGCCTCCCTGGCGGCCTCGGCCTGCAGGAAGTCGGTGACCTGGAACTTGGCCCGGCCTTCTTCCACAGCGCGTACGAGAGTCTTGACGATCAGGCTGCATGAGCGGATAGCGTCATCGTTGCCGGGGATGAGGTAGTCGACCTCGTCGGGGTCGCAGTTGGTATCGACCAGGCCGATGAGGGGCAAGCCCAGCTTGTTCACCTCTTTGGTGGCGATGGCTTCGCGCTTGGGATCGGCCACGAACACGGCGTCGGGTAGACGGGTCATCGTGCTGACCCCGCCCAGGTTGATCTCAAGCTTTTCCAGCTCGCGTTCCATGCCCATCCGTTCCTTCGTGGGCAGAAGACTCAATTGACCATCTTCCTTGAGCTTGCGCAGCTCATGCATACGCCCGATGCGCTTGTCGATCGTGCTGAAGTTGGTGAGCAAACCCCCAAGCCAGCGATGCGACACGTAGGGCATCCCCACGCGGGAAGCCTCGTCGCGCACAATATCCTGGCACTGCTTCTTTGTGCCGACGAAAAGGACTGTGCCGCCCCGAGACGCGATGTTGCGCACGAAGTCGTAGGCCCGGTCGAGGAGAACGGTCGTCTGCTGCAGGTCGATGATGTGTATGCCGCCCCGTTCGGTGAAGATGTAGGGCTTCATCTTGGGGTTCCACCGGCGGGTCTGGTGGCCGAAGTGGACTCCTGACTCCAGGAGCTGCTTCATGGATGCTGCGGGCATGCTTACCTACCTCTTGGTTTTGTTTCGTACCCCTGAGGCTCACACCGGAACCGATCTCCCGGCACCACCGGCGCGCTTCTTCCCCAGGATTGTGCTGTTGAGCCGACGCAGTTTACCACAAGAAAGTCTGGGGGCGGGCCGAAAAACGCTCGTCGGCGCGGCACCGCGAGGCTGTGATCGGACCCTTGCGAGAGCGTCCCCTGGCCGCCCGCCAGGCGCGGACCATACCCGCGTCTACTGAACCAGCGCGTCGAGGTCCAAATCTTCTTTGATGCGGCCACGCAGCCTGAGGATGGCTTTGGTGTGGAGTTGCGACACGCGCGACTCAGTCACGCCCAGGACCTCGCCGATCTCCTTGAGGGTGAGGCCCTCGTAGTAATACAGCCCGATGACGATGCGCTCTCGCTCGGGCAGACGCTGGATGGCTGTGGCCAGTATGTCCCTGACCGCCTGCTGCCGGTACGCCCGTGAAGGGTCGGGGGCGTCGGCGTCCTCGATCGTGTCGATGAGGTTGATCCTGTCCTGGCCTTGGTTGGGGGCGTCCCAGAACTCGTCGAGAGCGACGACCGAAGCGCAACTGATCTGATTGAGTATCGCCTGGAACTCGTCGACATCTATCCCCAGGTCGGTGGCGATCTCTTCGTCGGTTGGGGCCCGGGTCAAATGGTTCTCCAACCTGGTGATGCTCGCCTCTACCTTCCGCGCCCAACTGCGCACCGAGCGCGGCACCCAATCCAGCGCACGCAACTCGTCGATTATGGAGCCCTTTATCCGCGAGATCGCGTAGGTCTCGAACTTGATACTCCGCGACGGGTCGAACCGCTCGAGAGCCCCGATAAGCCCCAGCAGTCCGTAGGACACCAGGTCAGCCTCCTCGATATGTGCGGGTAGTCCGCTGCTCATGCGGCCGGCGACGTACTTGACCAGCGGCGAGTAGGCAAGGATCAGCTGGTCCCGCGCCCGCTGGTCCCGCTCCCCCTTGTACAGGCGCCAGTACTCGGCGATGTCGTGCTGCTTGGTGGGGTCGACGATCATGCCCGGTCCCTAAGCCCGCGGATGCGCTTTGCGATAGGCGCGGCGAAGATGGGCCGCAGAGACATGCGTGTACACCTGGGTGGTGCGCAGCGAGGAGTGCCCGAGCATCTCCTGAATCACGCGAAGGTCAGCTCCGCCCTCGAGGAGGTGCGTAGCAAAGGAATGGCGTAGGGTGTGAGGGGACGTACCCAACGGCGCCCCGGCCCGGGCTAGATACCGAGCCAGCCTCCTTTGAACGTCCGAGGACGAGAGCGGGCGGCCCGTTCGGCTCAAGAAGACGTGGTCCTCCCCGGCAGGATCCTTAGCCAGCCGGGGGCGCGCCTCGCGGAGATAACGTGCCAGCGCGTCCAGCGCGACCTCCCCGACCGGTATCACCCGCACCTTTCGCCCCTTGCCCTTGACGCGAACCTCACGCGAGTCCAGATTGATGTCGCGCAACCGCAGGTCCAGCACTTCCTGGCAGCGCAACCCGCTCGAGTATATCAACTCGAACAAAGCGCTATCCCGCACTTCCAGCGGCTTCTCAACACCGATCGCGCCAAGCAGGTCGGCCGCCTGGACGGGAGTCAACACCTGGGGAAGGCGCCGAGGTACCCGGGGAGATTCCACACCTGCGCCCGGGCTGGCCTTGAGCAGACCGTTGTCTTCGCAGAAGCTCAAGAAGCTCCGTACCACCGAGAGTTTCCGCGCAATCGAGCTCCGGTTGTACCGTTTTGACCCTGATCTGCCGGACTCCGACGCCCCTATGGCAGGTGAAGCTGACCAACTGGCGCCGCCCCTTCCCGCCTCAGCCAGGGCCGCAGCGAAGTCGCTTACGTCAACTCGCGTGATGGCGCTGGGGTGCTCGACACCGCGTCGGCCAAGGAACACCCCGAACTGCTCCAGGTCCGTGGCCGACGCTTTGATGGTGCGCATACTGTAGTCGGCGGCAATCAAGCCTCGGAGAAACCCCACGATGGCCTGCTCGACCTCCGCCGGCACCCTCTCTTCTGCCGATGCATCCGCCTCCCGCATGTGCCTCCGCCGCGCCTCTCATCTCAGGGCGCTCTGATGTACAGTCCCGGGCCGGCCCTCGTGGCCAACCCAGCCAATTCAAGCTCCGCCAACGCGGCGGACAGGTGCCGAGCGGTAACCCCGGTCCGTAGCACGAGGGCGTCGATGGAACAGGGCTGTTCCGCAATCGCCTCTAGGATCGCCTCTCGCCCTACCGCGGCGAGCTCGCGGAACGAATCTTGTCCGTCCCGCCCGGCCCGCGCATGTCCCTCTTCCCGCGCTCGCCGCTCTCCCCTTTCGATTCTGGTTTGGAGCAGGAACTCCTCCACGGTCGTGTCGGGGTCGAGAGCCGGGGTCGCTCCGTCGCGGACGAGTAGATTGCAGCCCCGCTGACCCTCGGCGTAGATGGATCCCGGTACGGCGAACACCGGCCGGCCCAGCATGGCCGCCTGCTCCGCAGTCTGCATGGCTCCGCTGGTGAGGGAGCCTTCGATGACCACGACCGCGTCGCCCAAGGCCGCGAGCAGGCGGTTGCGGTGCGGAAACGACCAGGGAGAGGGGGCCGTGCCCGGCGGCAACTCGCTGAACACGACCCCTCGCTCGGCGATGAGGCGGTACAGCTCGCGGTGCCGGCGCGGGTATGCCACGTCCGCACCCGACCCGAGAACCGCGGCCGTCAACCCCCCGACGTCCAACGCTGCTTCATGAGCCCTTCCGTCTATCCCGAGAGCCATGCCGCTCACCACCACGATTCCCCTTGCGGCAAAAGCGGCGGCAAACTCGCGAGCGGCGCGGGTCCCGTAAGCTGTGGCCCGCCTGGTACCCACGATGGTGATTCGCGGGCTCAGGAGGAGCGCCCCCAGTTGGCCGGCGTCGCCCTTGAAGAAGAGGCCAGCCGGCGGGTGGGACAGGTCGCCGAGCTGTACCGGGTACCCCACAGTGCCGTGGGCGACGAACTGCAGCCCGCTGTGCTCGAGCGTCTTCTCAGCCAGGCGAGGCGCGTCCGCGCGCCGAGAACGCAAGAACCTCTCGGCAGCGGCCCTGGGCATCGTATTGGCTGTCAGGACCGCTTCGGACGCGGCCCAGATGTCCTCGGCCGCCATGCACTTGAGCAGCCTGAGCGCGGAGCTACCCCCGGAGTTGCACAGGAACGCCAGGGCCAGGGCGGCCCGGTATCGCTCGCGCCCCGCTGTGGACATCAGACGAACGCCAGCCGGCGATGGTCGAGCCGTAGCGAAAGAGCCTCCGCTACGTGCTCCCCGGATACCTGCTCGAGCTGGTCGAGATCCGCGATGGTCCGGGCGAGGCCCACGACACGCACGTATCCGCGTCCGCTGAGGGCATCGCGGACAAGCGCTTCGCGGAGCAGAGAGCGGGCGTCCGACGCCAAAGCCTGACGGACATCGGCCGATCTCTCGCACACACGAGCATTACGTTCCTCGCGGACCCGGCGGAAGTCCCTGGCCGCGCTCACGCGCGCTCGTATGGCGCAGGACGGCTCCAGCGCCGAGCGGTCGTCGAGCGCGGCCAGCGTGAGGGGCGGGACCTCGATCAGCGCGTCCACACGGTCGAGGAGCGGCCCGCTCACCCTCGCGCGGTATCGCTCGATGGCATGCGCCGGGCAGCGGCAGGGCTTTGACGGATGCGCGAGGTAGCCGCACGGACACGGATTCATGGCCGCCACCAGTGTGCAAGCAGCGGGAAACACCGAGGTTCCAGTCTTTCTCGCGATGGCCACCCGCCCCTCCTCGAGAGGTTGCCGCAGCGCCTCGAGGACATCGCGAGCGAACTCCGGAAACTCGTCCAGGAAGAGCACGCCACGATGTGCCAGGCTTACCTCGCCGGGGCGAAGAGCCGTGCCCCCTCCGACCAGCGCTGCGCGCGATGAAGTATGGTGCGGCGCACGAAAGGGCCGCCCCCACAGGAGACCCGCCTTGCCCGCCTGCAGACCCGCGGCGCTGTGGATCCTGGTGACGTCCACCGCTTCATCCCGGGTGAGGTCCGGGAGGATCCCGGGCAGCCTGCGGGCAAGCATGGTCTTTCCCGCGCCCGGTGACCCGACCATGAGGAGATGATGCCCGCCGGCGGCGACCACCTCCAGGGCTCGCTTGGCCCCATGCTGCCCCAGGACCTGATCGAAGTCGAGGCTCTCTCCGCCGTCCATCCGTGCCGGCGTTTCGGCCGGCCGGGAGCATAGCCAGCGCCGGCCCCTTTCCAGCACGCGCTCTTTCCAGCGGTCGTCCCTGATGACCGCCACCGCTTCGGCCAGTGTCCGCACCCCGGCCACCGGCATCCCCGCCACTTCGACTGCTGCGGGCAGGCTCTCCACAGGTGTCACCAGGAGGCGCACGCCCACCTGCCCGGCCGCCTCGGCGATAGACACCGTCCCCCGACTGGGCCGAACCACTCCGTCAAGCGACACCTCGCCAACCGCTCCAACGTCACGGACCGCCTCCGACGGCACGTACCCACATGCCGCGAGTGTCGCAAGGGCGACCGGGAGGTCGAAGCCCGCTCCCTCCTTGGGCACGTCGCCCGGACTGAGGTTGATGGTGATGCGCCGCGTAGGTAGGGGAAGGCCGCAGGACGCCGCCCCCGAACGCACGCGCTCCCTCGCCTCCCGCACGGCGGCTCCCGGTAGTCCGACAATGGTCACGCCGGGGAGCCCGTTACGTGCGTGGGCTTCCACTCGTACGGGTACGGCATCAATGCCCACCAACGCGAAGCCCCAGGTCGCGGCGACCGCCATCAAGTACCTTCGCTCAGGATGTCCTTG
This sequence comes from uncultured Actinomycetota bacterium, assembly GCA_963843515.1. Classification (GTDB taxonomy): domain Bacteria; phylum Actinomycetota; class Thermoleophilia; order RBG-16-64-13; family RBG-16-64-13; genus CAIQPS01. The sequence goes on along the minus strand of CAWJKH010000002.1, from coordinate 120,921 downwards.
ACATGCTCGAGACTACGAGGCAGGCCGAAGCCGTCCAGAGAAACCACGACCGCATCGAAACGCACCGCGCACGGAAGCAGGCCCCGCTCGGACAGCCACCACATGGCAGCCGCTCGCAGCCGCCTGGCCTTTCGGGGACCGATCGCTTCCAGCCCCGTCCCGAACTCTTCACCGGACCGGGCTTTGACCTCGACGACCACGATCTGCTTCAACTGGGAACAGATCAGGTCGAGCTCGCCGAGAGGCGTACGTTGATTCTTGGCCAGCACGCGGTACCCTCTCCCGGACAAGAAGGAGGCAGCGACCTGTTCACCGGTGCGCCCTCTGACCACCCGGTCGAGGCTGGGGGGGCGGACGTCGTAGATCACTTCTCCTCCTCTGTCGGCACGTGCGAACACACCTCGACGGGAGACTACCGAGACCGTGACGATGCAGCCGTGCGACTTTCGTCCTAGTGCGGCGCGATTGGCCGCCTTTAGGACAGCCGTATGGGATCACTACCGTCGCGAAGGACGCGACCTGCCCTGGCGCCGGACCAAGGACCCCTACGAGATCCTGGTGTCGGAGGTCATGCTGCAGCAGACCCAGGTCGCCCGCGTGCTGGCGAAGTTCCCCGAGTTCCTCACAGTTTTCCCCAGTCTGGAGGGGCTCGCAGCCGCTTCCACAGTCGAGGTACTGGCCGCTTGGTCCGGTCTGGGCTACAACCGGCGGGCTCTAGCGCTGCAGCGAGGGGCGAAGATGATGATTGAACATTGCGGGGGCCAGGTCCCGGCTTCGCTGGATGCTCTGCGCGCCCTCCCGGGGATCGGGCCCGCCACCGCGTCCGCAGTCTGCGTATTCGCGTTTGGTCAGCCGCATGCCTTCTGCGAGACCAACATCCGCTCTGCGTTCATCCACTTCTTCTTTCCCGGATCGACGGCGGTGGCGGACGCCGAGATCCTGCCGCTCGTCGAGACCACCATTGACCGGAGCGACCCGCGCCGCTGGTTCTACGCCCTCATGGACTACGGGGTCTGGACAAAGAGAGCCTTCGGCAACCCGGGCCGGATGAGCAGGCACCACGCCGTCCAGGCACCCTTTTCCGGCTCCCGCCGCGAACTGCGCGGCCAGGCTCTGCGGGCACTCCTCTCAGCGGCGCCGGCCGCCGCAGAGGCCGCCGCCGTCTCGGTCATGTTGTCCGGTCCGCCTCGCGACCCCGCTGAGGTGCTCTCGGTGCTCGACGACCTGGCCGGCGAGGGGTTCCTCACCAAGGAGAACGGCGGCTACCGCATCGCCTGATCGGCGCCCGGGCCCGCTTTCTCGCCCGGCAGCAACCTGTCCACCGGCTTGCTCCCCCCGCCGCCATCCTCGCCCCACAACTCGAGCTGAGGGCAGGCTACCCCCTGGAAGCTCAGACGATGGATGGCAGAAGGCCCGTGAGTCCGCAACGCCTCCCGATGGCGTCGAGTGGCGTACCCCACGTGCTCGTCGAACCCGTAGTCCGGATAGTCGGCCGCGAGAGCCCTCATCAGGCGGTCGCGCACCACTTTCGCCACCACCGAGGAGGCAGCCACGGCCGCGCTTTTGAAGTCCGCCCCCACGATCGCCCGGGCGTTCAGTTCCGGACGCTTCAGGTCGAAGGCGTCGACCACGGCCAGAGAATACTCGCCTGCCAAACCGTCAAGGGCGGCGCCGAGGGCCGCTACATTGCATCGATGCAGCCCCATGAGGTCGATAGAAGCAGGCGAGAACGCCACGCACGACACCCGCGCCGCCCTGCTCAGGATCAGCGAGTAGGCTGCCTCACGGGCTTCGGGGGTCATGAGCTTGGAATCGGTGAGCCGCTCCAGGCCGCGGAAAGGGGCACGGGAGTAGTCGAGCACGACCGCGGCGGCCACCAGCGGCCCGGCCAGGCAACCGCGCCCGGCCTCGTCGACACCCGCCAGCCTGAGATCCGCGCCCGCACCATCCGCTCCCGCGGCCTGCCGCAAGACATGCTGGTCGAAACGGAATGGATCTGAGGCGCGCCTGCCCCGTTTGCCGGTGCCCGGTGCCATGGAACGGGGGTTAGAGGCCGCCGAGGTGGCCCAGCGGCCAATAGATGGCGAAGGCCTCCCCCATGATGGAGTCGAGACTCACGGGGCCGAAGACCCGGCTATCCCCGCTGTTGTTGCGGTTGTCCCCCATGGCCCACACGAACCCGGGTCTGATGATGGTCTCGGGGTAGTCCCCCTCGATAGGGTGCTCCTTGATATAGGGCTCGTCCTGGGCCACCCCGTTCAGGTACAGCGCGCCGTCGTGAACGGAGACCGAGTCGCCGGACACTGCGACGACCCTCTTGATGAAGGGGTCCGAACCAGGCCGGCCCGGAGGGTGGAACACGATGACATCGCCCCGCCGGGGAGGGTGGAAGTGATACACGAGCCGGTTGACAAGCACCCGATCCCCCTCCATCAGGGTGGGTTCCATCGAGGGCGAGGGGATCGCGAAAGGCTTGACTATGAATTGCTGTACGAGAAGCGCAAGAACAAAAGCCGCCGCCACGATGACGACGACTTCTATCACCCAGCGGAACGCGCGAGACCCGCCTTTCGCCGGGGTGGTCCGGGACGTTTCCTCTTCGCCGCCGGCCGGTCCTTGTCCGGTCAGAGAGCCGGAATCGGGTTCAGTCACCCGGCCCTCACTCCTCTCAAACGCGCTTCTCCTTGACCTTGGCCTTCTTGCCCAGCTTCTCCCGGAGGTAGTACAGCTTGGCTCGGGCGACGTCGCCCACGGCCACGACCTCGATCTTGTCTATCTTGGGGGAATGCAGGGGGAAGGTCCTCTCTACGCCCACGCCGAACGACTGCTTGCGCACGGTGAAGGTTTCTCGGGAGCCCTGTCCCTGCTTGCGGATGCAGAAGCCCTGGAAGACCTGGATGCGCTCCCGGCTTCCCTCGACCACCTTGAAATGCACCCGGACGGTATCGCCGGATTTGAAAACGGGGACTTCCCGCAGTTGCGCTCGCTCGAGTTCTTCTATCGCACCCATATCTCTACCCAGTCCTGATTCGTCCGACATCGACTAAACACGTGAATGGCAAAAAAGCCAGCAGACTTTAGAGCATCGGACCCTGCTTTGCAACCCACGTCCGGCGACGAGCCAACCCGGCCGCCAGCAAGACGACAAGGATCCCGCGCAGGCCTACAGAGTCCTCCAGTGCCCGACAGGCCAGTAGACCACGAACGCGCCTCCGATGATGGAACTGGTGGGGATGGGCCCGAACAGCCGGCTGTCGCCGCTGTTGTTGCGATTGTCTCCCAGGACGAACACGCTCCCCGGCGGCACCACGATCTCGGCCATGGCGCCGCTGAAGTCCTGCTCCAGCAGGTAGGGCTCGCCCTGAGCCTCCCCGTTGATGTACAGCTTGCCTCCGGAGATCGAGACCGTGTCGCCGGCGATGGCTACGATCCGCTTGACCAAGTCCTCGTCCTCATGGACAGGCGAGTGGAACACAACGATGTCGCCCCGAGCCTCGTCGCCGAAGCGGTAGGCGAGCCGGTTGATCAGGATGCGGTCGCCCTCCTCCAGCGTGGGCCGCATCGAGACCTGGTGGATGGTGAATGGTTTGATGAGGAACGCCTGGACGACCAAAGCGATGACGAAGGCTGCGGCGACGATCAATACGATCTCGACCACTGTCCCCAAAGGGCCACGGCCCTTCCTTGGCTCCTCTTCCGCGGGCTCCTCGCCCAGGCTCCCCCCGCTGGGCTCCTCGGCGGACGGCTCTCGAGGGGCCGACACGGCCTCCGGGGTCGCCGCCTCGGCGGCAGACTCCACCTCCGGCTCGTCACTCACCGCTCGCACCCCCGCACTGCCACGGCGAGGGCCGGGCGTTCTCGCGCCGCCACCGGGCGATGGCTGCGTGATCCCCGCTCAGCAGCACGGCCGGCACCTCCGCGCCCGCATACTCCCGCGGCCGAGTGTAGTGCGGGTACTCGGCCATCCCCCCGAGACCTGCGCTGAAGGACTCCTCGAGGACGCTGTCCTCGTTGCCCAGGGCGCCGGGGAGATGGCGGACAACCGCCTCGATCACCACCTGCGCGGCAACCTCGCCCCCCGCGAGTACGTACGGGCCCACCGACAAGGACCCGGTCGCAAACAACCTCTCCACCCGGGCATCGAAGCCCTCGAAGCGCCCACACAGCAGGACGAGGTCCCGCTTACTGCCCGCCAGGAACAGGCCGAACTGGTGATCGAACGGCCGGCCTCCCGCCGCCAACACGTACACATCCCGCGAGTCCCGGATGGTCGTGGGGGGAGTGCCGAACACCCCCTCGAGCGCCAATCCGACTATGTCCGCCCGCGTCACCATGCCGGGGCCGCCACCGTAGGGAGAGTCGTCGACCTCATGATGGGGCAGCGGACTGTACTCCCGAATGTTGTGCACGGCCATCGACGCCGAACCAATGTCGATGGCGGTGGAGACGGGATGCTGCCTGACGAACCACTGAAAAGCCTCCGGCACCAGCGTGAAGACGTCGATGCGCTTCACGAGCAGCCGGCCTTGTCGCCGGTCGTCTCGGCCCCGGGCCCGCCCTTGCCGGAGGAGCGCCCGCCGGACAGGCTAATGAACTCCGGGTCGACCACCAGATACCCGGCCGCCACTTCCACCTCCGGGACCGCCGCCTTAACGAAGGGGACGAGCGCCTCCCCCCCGGCCTCGAGAGAGACCACGAGGATGGCGTGGGCCGGGGAATCGAGCGCATCGACCACACGGCCCACAGGGGAGCCGGAAGGATCGCGCGCTTCCAGATCCATCAGATCGAAGGGGTAGAACTCGTCCGCGTCCAACTCCGGAAGCTGGCTCGAGCGGACCTCGAGAACGTAGCCACCGTAGGCCTCCGCCCCATCGCGCCCGGAGATCTCGCGAAACGCGACTATGGGGAAGCCCTCGTTGCCCCGGACGCTCTCAACCGTCAGGCGGACCTGCTCGGGGAGCCGCGCGCCCGCCACCCCCATGCGCCCGGGCCGGGCGTGGAGGGTGGCCCCGGGGGCGAAGCGCTCAGGGTTGTCGGAGTCAAGCGACACCCGGACCTCTCCGTGCACCCCGTGGGGCCGGGATATGCGCCCCACCTCGATCCATTCGGGCCGCGGCATGCCTACTCGAGTCCTCAGACCCGATTCGATATGGAGATACGCCCGAGGACGACGCATCGCCCTGCGCATCGCGGACTTGGCGGCCGCAGCTTCATTTCGAATCTGGTCCTAGTCGACGATCTCGACTGTCGCCTGCCTGCCGTCACGCACGGCGCTCGCTTTGACCACCGTCCTGATGGCCCGGGCGATGCGGCCCTGCTTCCCGATGACCTTGCCAACGTCCTCTTGGGCCACGGTCAACCGTAAGAGCACGCCGTCGGCCGTGTCGATCTGTTCCACCCGGACTTCATCCGGGTTGTCAACGAGCGACCGGGCCAGAAATTCGAGCAGCTCTTTCACCTAGACGATGCCTTTCACGCTGAAGAGTTTGCGCACCGTATCAGAAGGTTGAGCGCCGGTCTTGAGCCATTCCCTGGCCCTGGCCTCGTCCACCACGATCTCCGAGGGATCGGTCTGCGGGTTGTAGAACCCGATGCTCTCGATGAAACGGCCATCACGCGCGCGACGAGAATCCGCCACCACAATGCGGTACGTGGGATGCTTCTTGCTGCCCCTGCGGGCCAGTCTTATCGCTGTTGCCATAAGTCACCTCCTCCCCGTCAACCCGGGTTGCCGAACATTTGGAACGGGTTCTTGGGCATCCTGCCCGAACCCAACTGCTTCATCATCTTCTGGACCTGCTTGAACTGATTCAGAAGTTGATTCACCTGGTGGATGTCGGAGCCCGCCCCGGCCGCGATGCGCTTCCGGCGGCTCCCATTGATGACCTCGGGGTGGCGGCGCTCCTCCGGCGTCATCGATAGGATGACCGCCTGGATCTTGTCGAACGCCTTGTCGTCCACCTGTAAACCCTTCAGCTTGGCCGAGGGGATGCCGGGGATCATGCCGAGCAGGCTGCTGATGGAGCCCATCTTGCGCACCTGCTGGATCTGGTCGAGGAAATCGTCGAAGGTGAAGGTGCTCTTGCGGAGCTTCTGCTCGAGCTCCCGGGCCTTCTTCTCGTCGATGGTCTTTTCGGCCTTCTCGATGAGCGACAGCACGTCCCCCATGCCCAGGATACGGGAAGCCACCCGGTCCGGATGAAAGTACTCGAAGTTGTCGAGCTTCTCGCCGCTGGAGGCGAACTTGATGGGTTTGCCTGTGACCGCCCGCACCGAGAGGGCGGCACCGCCGCGGGCGTCCCCGTCCATCTTGGTGAGGATCACCCCGTCGAACTGCACTTTCTCCTGGAACTGCAGGGCCACATTCACCGCGTCCTGGCCGGTCATGGCATCGAGCACCAACAGGATATTGTGGGGCTTCACCGTGCTGCGGATGCGGGCTATCTCGTCCATCAACTTCTCGTCGATGTGAAGTCGCCCGGCCGTGTCGATGATGAGCACGTCCCGCCCCTTGGTGCGCGCCCACTCCACGCCGTGCTTGGCGATATCCACCGGATCGGCCTTCGTCACCTTCGTCGTAGACGGGCACGCCAAGCTGATCGCCGAGGGTCTTAAGCTGGTCGATTGCCGCCGGACGGTAGACGTCGCCCGCCACCATGGCCGGGCTCTTGCCTTCCGACAGCAGGAACTTGGCCAGCTTGCCGCAGGCGGTGGTCTTGCCCGAGCCCTGGAGTCCGACCATCATGATGATCGTCGGGGGCCGCGGCGAGAAGGTGAGCTTGGTGGAGGCCGACCCCATGATGGCGGTCAGCTCTTCGTTCACGATCTTGATGAACTGCTGCACCGGGGTCAGGCTCTCGAGCACCTCGGAGCCCAAGGCCCGTTCCTTGACCCTGTCGACGAACTGCTTGACCACCTTGTAGTTGACGTCTGCTTCGAGCAGCGCCAGGCGGATCTCGCGGGCTGCCCGCTCCACGTCCTTCTCCGTGAGCTTGCCCTGGCCCCTGAGGCCGTCAAGAGCGGTTTGCAGCTTATCTGAAAGGGATTCGAACACCTGTCACCTTGTTGTCGCCGGGCGCCTCGCGGGCACCGCTCCGCTCAGGCCGTCCGAGGCCGCGAATGAGGGAGTTTACCCGCCAGGCATCCGCCGGTCAACCGCCCAGCGCCCCTGAGCGGTCCGTCCAGCGTCAACCGCGGCCCAGAGAATCGTCGAACAGCGAAGAGGCGAACTCCAGAGGATCGAACGGCTGCAGGCTCTCCAGCTTCTCTCCCGTGCCGATGAGCTTGATGGGCAGGTCTAACTCGTGCGAGACGGCCAGAGCGATGCCCCCCTTGGCGGTACCGTCCATCTTGGTGAGCACCACCCCGGTCAGGTCGACCGCCTCCTTGAACATCCGGGCCTGGATCAGACCGTTCTGCCCGGTGGTGGCATCGATGGTGAGCAGGCACTCGTGCGGAGCGTCCGGGATACGCTTCTTGATCACGCGCGCGACCTTCTCCAACTCCTTCATAAGGTTCACCTGGGTGTGCAGCCGCCCGGCGGTGTCGATGATGACCACGTCGGCCTTGCGGGACTCTGCCGCCACCAGCCCGTCGTACACCACGGCGCCGGGGTCGCCTCCGCGCTCGTGCTTGACCACCTCACACCCCACACGCTTGCCCCACTCGCTGAGCTGCTCCACGGCCGCAGCGCGGAACGTGTCTCCGGCGACGAGCAACGGCTCCTTGCCCAGTTGCTTGAGGTGCCAGGCGATCTTGCCGATGGTGGTGGTCTTGCCGGTCCCGTTGACACCCACCATGAGGATCACCGCCGGGGAGTGGGCCACATCGATGCGCCGGTCGTCCTGGCAGAAGTGCTCGGCCGTAACCTCCCGCAGCCGCGTCAGCAGTCCGGCCGAGTCCTTGATCTCTCCCGCATCTGCCTCGGCCTCCAGCTTTCCCACGATCGAGACGGTCGTGTCGACGCCCACGTCGGCATAGATGAGGGCCTCCTCGATCTTCTCCCACAGCTCCTCGTCGAAGCGGTCGAACATGACTGAGGCGAACTGTTGCTGCAGCGCCTTGCGGCTCTTCGAGAGTCCCTCGCGCAGCTGGAACAGCCAGCCGCCGCGCTTTTGCTGCTCCACATCGATGGGGTCGGGCACTCTGCCGCCGGCCACCCCGATGAACACCTCTGACCAATTGTGGCTCAACTCCTCAAGCTCCCTTCTAGGCGCCCTTCGCCACCGACAATCTCCGGGAAAGGATACGGGATGTGCCGTCACTCTCCAGCGTGACGCCGTAGAGCGTGTCGGCCACCTCCATGGTCTGGCGCTGGTGGGTGATGACGATGAACTGTGTCTTGTCCCGGTAGCGTTTCAGGAGGGAGAGAAAACGGCGGATGTTGATATCGTCCAGCGACGCCTCGACCTCGTCCAGAATGTAGAAGGGACACGGCCGGGCCAGGAACAACGCGAACAGGAAGGCGATGGCGGCCATCGCCTTCTCTCCCCCGGACAAGAGGCTCAAGCTGCGCGGGGCCTTGTTGGCGAACTTGACCTCCAGGCCGATCCCGCGCGCCGGCGGCCTTACCTCCGCGCTCAGGGCCTCTTCCAACCCGCCGGCCTCGTCCATCGCCGCGCCTTCTCCAGGACCCTCCGAAACCGCGACGGGCCCCTCCACGAGCTTCAACGTCCCCTTGGCGCCGGGAAACACGGTGGCGATCACAGCAGAGAAGTTCTCCCTGACAGCCTCGAAGATCTCCGCGAAGGAGGTCTCGATGTGCTCGTCCAGCTCTGAGACCACCTCGTGTAGTTGAGCGAGCGACGCCTCCAGGTCGCGGCGCTGCTCGGCCAGGAACGCCGCCCGCTCTTCAAGTTCGGCGCACTCTTGCTCGGCCAGAGGGTTGACCGGGCCCAACCGGTCGACGCGCCGCGCCGCCCGTTCTTCGGCGGCAGCCAGAAGCTCGAGGTTCTCCCCTTCGACGTCGGCCGCCGATAGCGTCCGCGGCGCGAGATGCTTGCGCCGCACGTCAGCAAGATCTTCCTCCACGATCGTGCGCCGGTCTTCTTGCCTGGCCCGCAGGATCTGCAACTCGGTCAGGCGGGCACCCAGGGCCTCGTATTCCTGCTGCAGCCCGCTCTCGGAACCGGCGGTATCGCGCATGAGGCGCGCGGCGCCTTCGGCCGCCGCGCGCGCTTCCTCCAGCCGGCCTTCGTAAGCCGACATCGCCAGACGGTTGTGCTCCGCCAGCCGCTCCACCTGGGTAAGCAGCCTCACCAGCACAGGGAGATACCGCTCGAGGGAGCTCGTGCGCCGCCTCGACTGCGCCAGCGCCTGGACGGCCGCCGTTCGCTGACCCGACACCCGCTCTCTTTCCGCTTGGCGGGCTCTGCAACGCTCTCGAAGCCTGACCTCCACCAGCCCGGCCTGAGCCTTCTTCTGCTCCAAGGCCGCCACCGTCCCGCGCAACCGCTTCAGCCGGCCCTGTACCTCCCGAAGCTCATCACGGGCAGCGTCCAGCTCCTTCTCCCGGGCGACGATCCCCTTCTCCACCTGTGCCAATTCGGCCGCCATGCGCTCGACCAGCCCGCCTTCCCGCTCCCGCCGGGCGAGCACCTCCTCGGCCTGACGCCGGGCCTCCTCCAGACGCCGGCTGCATAGTTCGCTCTCGTTCCTCTGCCCCGAGAGCCGCCGCTCGGCCTCATTCGAACCCCTCTGCGCTTCGCGCACCAACTCCTCTGCCAGTTCCAGGCCCAAGGCGGCGTCCCCGGCGGTGGCTTTCGCCTCGTCGCAGGACAGAAGAAGCGCCTGGCGCTCTGTCGCAACGGCCTGGAGTTCGTTGCGAGCACGAAGGAGCGTTTCCACTCCCACTTCCCGCCGCCGGGCGACATGCGACCCGTCGTGAAGCATCTCGCCTCTGCGATTGACGAGGCGATAGGGCCCTCGGCTGGCCTCCACGTCGGCAAGGCTCAGCCGAACGTCTTTCACGAGCACAGCGGTAGGAGGCACCAGGCCCCGCACTGTAGCCATCACCGGAGACGGCCCGTGGACAAGCTCCCAGAGGTCCCGTGTGCCGCCCGGGGGCGGCGCTTCTGGTGTCCCCGCTTCGCCAGCGACGCCGCTGCTGGGCGCAATCGCCTCGAGCACGTCGTCACCGTCGAGTACGAGCCGGATGTCCTCGGGCGTCCGGAGCACTACCGCTTGCGCCAGCGGCCCGAGCGCGGCCGCCACCGCCCGCTCGAAGCCGGGTTCGACCTCCAATGTCTCCACCAAAAGCTGCGAGCCTTCGCTCCGACCCATTATTTCCCGCGCCCCGGCGGGGGTCCCTTCCCGGCGCACCACTAGATCTTCGAGGACGGCCTGCCGGGCCTCGAGACCGCGCACGGCCTCCACAAGCGAAGCCTCGCGCCGCGCCGCCTCGGCACTCTCGTCCCGCGCCCTTTCCCGAGCCTCCACCGCCGCCCGGGCCTCGGCCTCCGCCGTCCGCGCCGCCGCTTCCGCCGCGTGTACCGCCTCTTCATGATCGCCGGTTTCCACTTCCAGCGCCGTCACCCGAGTCTGGACCTCTTCAGCGAGCGTATCCAGCTCGGCATCCACCCGCCGCCGGGCCTCGGTCTCTCGGCGCAGGAACTCCCGGTCCTGCAGGGCACGCGCCCGGCTGGTCTCCCCCTCGAACGCAGCATCCTTCAGCTCGTCCTCCGATGCGGCAGCCGCGCGGAACTCCGCCAGCGCGGTGTCCAACCGCTCCCGCAAGGTCAGTACCCAGGTGCCGACTCGTTCGAGCCGACTCTCGTCGGCCGTCTGCTCCGCTACAGCGTCCAGGCGCCTACCCAGCGATTCTGCGTCGGTCAGCGCGGTCTCCTGGCGGCGCCGAGCCCGGTCGAGTTCGGCCTCGATGCGGGCAAGGCGCTGCCTCAGAGAGGTGGCCTTGCCCTGCACTTGCTCAGTCTCCAAGGCTACCCGGTGGTAGATCCCCCCCACACGCTCCCTCTCTTGGAGAGCCGAGGCGAACCTGTCCTCCTCGGTGGCCCTCTCCCGGCGCAGTCCGGAAAGTCGCGCTTCAAGGCCGGCGCGCGTTCCCTCCAGTGTCTCCACCTCGGCCCGGGTCTGCTGTGCAATCTCGCCGGCAGCGACCGCCTGAGCCAGCAGGAAGCGCCCCTTGGCAAGGGCCCACTCCTCCTTCGCCTCCGCGAACCGGCCTGCTGCCTGGGCCTGCTGACGGAGCGGACGCAGGGCGCTCTTCACCTCCCGCTCGATGTCGGCCAAGCGGACGAGGTTCTGTCGGGTCTTCGCGAGCTTGATCTGCGCCCGTTCTCTCCGCTTCTTGAATCGCCCTAGGCCGGCCGCCTCTTCGACCATGGCCCGGCGCACCTCCGGGGTGGAGTTGAGCAAGGCCTCTACCTTGCCCTGGCTGATGACGCTGTGCATCTCCCTACCGATGCCGAGCCCGCCCACTAGATCCTGCACATCGAGCAGCCTGCAAACCCCGCCGTTCACCCGGTACTCGGACCCGCTGTCCCGTTCCAGCCGGCGCGTTACCTCCACCTCGCCCGCCGCGATGGGCAGCCCGCCTCGCTGGTTGTCGAACACCAGGCTCACCTCGGCGACCGCGCTCGACCGGCGGCCGTCCGGGCCCGAGAAGATGACGTCCTGCATGCTGCGACCCCGCAGATTGCCGGGACTCTGCTCCCCCAGCACCCAGAGCACGGCGTCGGCGATGTTGCTCTTGCCACTCCCGTTCGGTCCGATGATGACCGTGACCCCGGGCTCGAAGACCAGCTCCGTGGGCTTGGCAAACGTCTTGAAGCCCCGCAGCCGCACCGAGAGGAGCCGGGGCATATCAGCCATGCTCCGCCCCGCCGAGGTCGGAACTCTCGACTCCCGACGCGAGGGAGGCCGCTCCGTCCAGTGCGCTCTCGCGCGCGGCGACCCGATCGGCGCGGAGCGCGGCGAGAGCTTCTCGAGCCGCTGCCTGTTCGCTCATCTTGATGGTGGTGCCCACCCCCCGGCCGCGGGCCGCGCCGCCGACGAGCACTTCTGACGTGAAGTTGCGCGCATGCGCGGGACCTGTCTCCTCGACCAGCCGGTATGTGGGTTGAAGTCCTCGGGGCGCAAGCAACTCCTGAAGCGCTGTTTTGTGGTCCACATGAGCCGTGGCCGCGTACTGGATCTGCTCGTCGAAGAGGCTTATGATCGCCGGCCGGACCCGCTCGAACCCGCTCTCGACATACACAGCCCCGATGAGGGCTTCGAGAACGTCTCCCAGCATGCTGGGGCTACGGACGGCGTCGCGCCGCTTGCGCGCGGACGCCGGCGCATGCTCGAGCACCAACGAAGCCAGACCGATCCGCTCGGCCACCTGCACGCAACTCGCGCGGCTGACCACAAACGCCTTTAGCCGGGCGAGTCCCCCCTCCTCGCGGTCGGGAAAGCGACTGTACAGTGCGGAGGCGATGGCCAGACCGAGGACGCTGTCGCCCAGGAATTCCAGCCGTTCGTACGACCCGGTCCGCTCTCCCACCCACGACGAGTGCGTCAGAGCACGCTGCAGAAGGTCGGGTGAGAGGGAGCCCACCAGGTCCATGAAGGTCTCGTCGCCTCGGGCGCCGCCGGCGTTGCCCCGAGCCGCCCCCTGAACGCGCCGGTCCGTGCCGGCGTCGGCAGAGACGCCCCCGCGGAACACCCCACGGAAAAACGCGGGGACTGCCCGCAGCGATGGCGGCAGTCCCCGCATCGAAGTCCTCTCCGCCCGAGAGATGCTAGCTACGCGCGGCGATGAAGTCGACGGCGTCACCGACCGTGGTCAGTCCCTGGGCCTCTTCGTCCGAGATCTTGATGCCGAACTGGTCTTCCAGTTCCATGATCAGCTCGACCAGATCGAGACTGTCGAGCTGCAGGTCGTCCTGGAACGTGGCATCCAGTGTCACCTTGGCGGGATCCGCGTCGACTTGGTCGACCAGGATGTCGCGCAACTTGGCGAGGATCTCGTCTTTGCTCATGTATTGCTCCTTACCAGAAATCAAGGGACGTTCGCCGCGCCCAACGCCGCGACGCGGCCATTGTACCAACGCGCATCAATATGCGGCAGATGCCCGCTCGACTTCCTCCCGCACGGCCGGCAGCACACCTTTGCGCAGCGCCTCAGCGCCAAAGAGCAGCGCGTTGGCGATCGCCTTGCGGCTGGAATTGCCGTGGCAGATGACCACCAACCCGCGCACCCCCAAGAGACAGGCGCCCCCCACCTCCTCCGGGTCGAGTGCCGTGCGGAGCCCGCGCAGCGCGGGCTTGAGCAGCGCCCCTCCCATCTTGGCTCGCGTGCTGCTCTGGGCGGCGCTCCTCACTCGAGTGAAGAAGGCCGACGCGCATCCCTCCAGCAGCTTCAGGGCAACGTTCCCGGTGAAGCCGTCGGTGACCACGACGTCGGCCAGGTTGCGCAGCATGTCACGGCCTTCCACGTTGCCCACGAAGTTGAGCCCGGACTCGCGCAACAGGGCATGAGCCGCCAGGGCCAGCTCGCTGCCCTTGCTCTCCTCCTCACCGATGTTGAGGAGGCCCACTCGAGGCTCCGCGATTCCGAGCACGGTGCGGGCATAGGCGCTTCCGAGGAGACCGAACTCCAGAAGATTCTCGGGCCGGCAGTCGGCGTTCGCTCCCGAATCGAGTAGGATCACCGGACCTTCCAGTCCCGGCAGGGTGGTCACGATCGCGGGCCGCCTCACGCCACTCATGCGCTTGATCACGAGTAGCGCCGCTGCGAGCATCGCCCCCGTGTTGCCTGCGGAGACGAAACCCTGCGACCTGCCCTCGGCAACTGTGCGCGCACCCACGACGATCGACGAGTCTGTCTTCGTCTTGACCGCCCCGGCGGGCTCGTCGTGGAAGGTAATGACCGACCCGCTGGGAACCAATTCGACGTGCGGATGGTCAGAAACGGCAAGGAGCGGCTCAAGGATTTCGGGCCGGCCGACGAGTAATACGTGTAGCCGCGGGGAGGCCGCAAGCAGTGCGCCGGCGACTGTGGCCTCGGGGGATTTGTCTCCCCCCTCGGCGTCGAGGGTGAGTGTGACGGGGCCTTGCTCCATGGACGTGGGATCCGCGTTCAAGCTAGGCTCCTTGGTCGAAGACAGGGAAGCGGACACGGAGAAATGTCTCACACCGGACCGCGTACGGGAAGCGGCGAAAGGTTACCAAGGTACTTGCCTTACACATATTTTCGTCCTATAATGGAGGAAAGTACGGGCAGGCAAAGATTGACGCCGCCACGGGGAAAGAGTATTATGTTGCGGTTTGCGCCGCAACATGGTATAGAAAGAGAAAGCCTTAGTCTTCCACAAGGATAGCAGGGGACCGTGCACAAAGATAGCGAAACTTCCACCTTCGAGACCCGCCGCGTAGTCGACGTCCAAGACCTACTGCTCGTGGGGCAGGATCGCGGCTACGTGACCAGTGACGAGATCATGGCACTGGTCGAAGACTACGACATGACCATGGAAGAGATCGAGGATCTTTACTCGCAACTCTTCGATCAGTCCATCGAGATCTACGAGCAGAGCCCGGTGAGCACCGGGGTCCTCGAGCCCACCGAGCCTACCCTCGACCTGTCCATCGAGACGGTCACTCACGACCCGCTGCGCCTCTACCTCAAGGAAGCCGGGGAGATCCCCCTGCTCACCAAGGACGAGGAAATCGAGCTGGCCAAGCGCATCGAAGCCGGCGACAAACGGGCCAAAGACCGCATGATCCAGTCGAACCTGCGCCTGGTCATCTCCATCGCCAAGAACTACTACACCCAGGACATGGACCTGCTCGACCTCATCCAGGAGGGCAACACCGGTCTCATCCGCGCCGTGGAGAAGTTCGATTACCGCAAGGGCTACAAGTTCTCCACGTACGCAACGTGGTGGATCCGGCAGGCCATCACCCGGGCCATCGCCAACCAGGACCGTAACATTCGCATCCCGGTGCACATGATCGAGAAGATCAACAAGATGGTACGCACCGAGCGGAAGCTGCTCCAGGAGACCGGCAAAGAGCCCAACGATGACGAGCTCGCCCTCGAACTGGGCATCGACCCGTCCGAGGTGCAGGAGATGCGCAAGATCGCGCAGCGTACCACCTCCCTCGAGACCCCCATCGGCGACGAGGAAGACGCGGAGTTGGGCGACTTCATCGAGAACTCCAGCACCCCCGACCCGGCCGACGTGGTGTCGAGCATCATCGCCAAGGAGAGCCTCGACCGGGTACTCAAGGCCATGGACGAGCGCGAGCGCAAGGTGGTCGAGTTGCGGTTTGGCCTCAAGGGCGAGCATCCGCGGACGCTGGCCGAAGTCAGCAGCCGCTTCAACGTAAGCCGCGAGCGCATCCGCCAGATCGAAGCGAAGGCCCTAGAGCAGATAAAGGCCTCGGAGGAGATCCAGGCCATGAGGGAGACGGCCTAGGCCCCTGCGTCTGGGCCGCTATGCCGGTAGCGGGGTCTCCCCTCTGCGGGCCCGCACACCCTGAGCGACGTTGTCGAGGATCATTTCCGCCACCGTCTCCTTGGGCGCGCGGTCGATGATCACCTCGGAGTCCTTAGTGAGGACCCGCACCTCGTTGTAGTCGGAGTCGAAGCCGATGTCGGTACGCGAGATGTCGTTGAAAACGATCATGTCGAGCTTCTTGCGCTCCATTTTGCTCCGAGCCCGGTCCAGGCCTTCCAGCCCGTACTCGGCCGCGAACCCTACCAGGAACTGACCCTTGTGATGCGCCGCCACCTCGCAGAGTATGTCGGTGGTGGCGGCGAGGTCGATGCACCACTCATCGCGGTCCTTGCCTACCTTGCCCCCCGTCGGCCCTTCGGCCACCCGGTAGTCGGCCACGGCAGCGGCCATAATGAGGATGTCGATGTCGGGGAGGCGCTGCATGACCTCCGCGTGCATCGCGGCCGCGGTGGACGCCTCGATCTGACGGACCCCGGGCACAGCCGGCATGTCCACGTTGGCCTGGATGAGGTCCACATGGGCTCCGCGGTCGAAAGCGGCTCGGGCCAGGGCGAAGCCCATCTTCCCCGAACTGCGGTTGCCTATGAAGCGCACGGCGTCGATGGGCTCTCGGGTCCCACCGGCAGTGATCATCACCCTCAGGCCGCGCAGATCGCGCTTGCGCTGCACCTGAAGCCGAAGCTTGACCTCAGCGACGATGCTGTCCGGGTCGGCCATCCGTCCAGAGCCGTAATCGCCGCAGGCCAACTCTCCCGCCCCCGGCTCCACAACGAACACTCCGCGCTCGCGGAGTAGCAGAACATTACGCTGAGTGGCCGGATGTTCCCACATGTTGGTGTTCATGGCGGGGGCAACGACCACTGTCTTGCCGAAGGCCAGGTACATGGCGCTCAGCAGGTTGTCGGCGATGCCGTTGGCCATTTTGGCCAGAGTGTTGGCCGTGGCCGGGGCCACCACCATGATGTCGGCCTCTTGGCTGTCGTCGATGTGGGTGATGCGCGAGTCGGCGGTGAGCTCGCTGATCTCGTCCAGCCGCACGGGATGCGCGGAGAGAGTCTCGAAGGTCATGGGACCCACGAAACGCGTGGCGGCCTTGGTCATGGCCACGCGGACATCCATGCCCGCCTTTTGCAGGCCCCGCAGCAACTCGGCGGCTTTGTAGGCGGCGATACCTCCCGTTACCCCAAGGAGTACGACGGGTCGGTCGGCCATGGAGCGCTCCTTCCGGTGACTACCGGTTCGTGCGCAGCTTGTAGGAGATCTCGCCCCTGGACGCTTCGGCCATGGCGATGCTCAGGTAGTTCTTGGAAAAATTGGCGACTGGGGGTGGAGCGAAGCTGTCAAGGCCCCCGCCTTCGCCCAGGCTGTGATAGTAGGAGTTGATCTGGCGGGCCCGCTTGGCGGTCACCATGACCGCGGTGTAGCGGTTGGGCTCTTCGATCTCGGGCTCGCGCGCCTCGCTCAGACCTTCGAGGACCTCGTCAACAGTCGGCTTATCCATCATGTTCTTTGGCCACCCGGATGATATGGGCGAGCTCGTCACTCGCCTTTCTAATACTTTCGTTTACTATAACATAGTCGAATTGCCGGGGTGCCTGCCACACCCCTCCGAGCACGGCCGCCATCTCGTCCCTGCCTCGAGCCAGCCGCCGTTCCAGCGACGGCGGATCCTCGGTCTTCCTTGCCTCCAGGCGGCGCCGCAACTCCTCGAACGTCGGGGGCGTGATGAAGATCATCAGCGCGTCGGGGCGATTCTCCAGCACCTGGCGAGCCCCCTCGAGCTCGATCTCGAGGATCACGTCGCGGCCGGCCGCCAACTGCTCGTCGACGGCCTTCTTGGGCGTGCCATACAGGTGGCCAGCGAAGGAGGCCCACTCCAGGAAATCCCCCAACTCAACGCTCTTCTGGAACTCCTTTTCAGTGAGGAAGAAGTAGTCCCGGCCTTCGATCTCGTTCGAGCGGCGGGGCCGCGTGGTCGCCGAGACGGACACCACGAGATCGGGGAAGAGGGGAAGCACGTTGCGGATGAGGGTGCCTTTGCCCGCGCCGGATGGACCGGAGATGACGATGAGTCTGGCGATGGCCGCTCCTGGGAAGGAACAGGCGTCAGCTGTCGAGCATATCGAGCAGCTCTTTGCGCTGGCGCGGCGTCAGACCGTTGACCGTCTTGGACGAGCTTACCCGGCACCGCTCCAGCAGCTTGTTGGCCTTGACCCGGCCATACTTGGGGACAGCCAACACGAGGTCCAGCACCTTGGCCGTCGACACGCACGCCGGCGGGTCGGCCAAGACGTCGGTGATGGAGACGTCGCCGTTACGCAGCGCTTCCTTGAGCCGCGCCCGCTCCGACCGGATATCGTTGGCCCGCCGCAGCGCGTCCATGCGCTGCTGCTGGCTGCGCTCCGGAGTCTGCGGGACTATGCTCAACGGCTGGTTCACAGGCGCCATTATACACACGAGGTTTCCGGACGCAATACGCTTTTTGAGCAGATTTGCAGAGGGTTCTGGCCTCTGCGGACGGGCCGGCCGGCGGCAGCGGCCGAGGCAGGTCAGGCGGGGGAATGCGCGTGCCCCCGGAGGGTCTCGAGGGTCATCCCCCGCGTCTCCAGAGCATCCCCCAACTCGGTCGCCAGGCGAGTCCCGAGGGCCGGCTCCCGAAACGCGGCGGAGCCCACTGCCACAGCCTGTGCCCCGCATGACATGAAGTCCATCACGTCCTGCACGGTCGCGACTCCGCCCATCCCGATGATGGGTATCTCGACGCTCGCGAAAAGCTCATACACGGCGCGGAGGGCCAGTGGCTTGATGGCAGGGCCCGACAGGCCGCCGGTGGTGTTGCCCAGGTAGGGCCTGAGGGTGGCGCGGTCGATGACCAGCCCCTCGTACGTGTTCACGGCCGCCAGAGCGTCGGCACCGGCTGCCTCGGCGGAGCGCCCAATGGCGGCTATGTCGGTGACGTTGGGAGTCAGCTTCGCCACGAGGAGACCGGGCCACACGTTCCTGACCGCGCCAACCACCTGCTCCGTCTCAGCGGGGTCGCTTCCAATAGATGAGCACCCGCTATGCACGTTGGGACAGGAGATGTTCAGCTCCAACCCGGCCTTCGCCGGCCAGGCATCGCCCAGCGCAGCCTGGAGCGCATCCCGCAGGCCGGCGGCCAGCGCGACGTACTCTTCGAGCGAGAACCCACCGATGCTCAGGATCAGCGGGCACGGTAGAGTCAGAAGCCGAGGCAGGCGGTGGGCGACAAACGCCTTCAGGCCTTCTCCCGACAATCCTATGGCGTTGATCATTCCCGATGCCGTCTCGAGGATACGCGGGGGGCGATTGCCCGGGCGGGCGTCCACGGTGATCGTCTTGGGCACGTACGCCGCCACCGGCGGGTGCGCGAGTAAGTCGGACCCGAAGATGTCGGCCAGCTCGAGGATCTCCATCGTGCCGGAAGCGTTGATGATGGGGTGAGGCAGCTCGAGCGGGCCCAATCTGATTGACAGGACGGGTGTGCCGCTCACGTCAACCAACCTCCGCTCCCGGCCGGACCTCGGCCGCGAACAGGGCTTCGCCCGCGAATACGGGACCCTCCCGGCACACCCGGACCATGGTGCCGTCGACAAGAGGGACCACGCAGCCGTGGCACGAGCCGACTCCGCAGGCCATACCGGACTCAAGGCTGAACCACGCCTGCGTATCGGACACTTGCATGCACATCCGGCCGACCGCTTGCGTCATCGCCGGAGGTCCGCAGACGGCCAACCGATCTCCGGCGTGCAGTTCGCGCCGAAGGCTGTCGGTGACCTTCTCGGCCCGACCCAGGCTGCCGTCCTCGGTGACGACCTCAAGCCGGCACGCCAGCCCGCGATGCTGCAGAGCCGCGACCGCCTCCGCGACTGGTCGAGCCCCCGCGGCCTGAGCCCTATCCCGAAAACCGAGCAGGACGAGGACCTCCCCACCCCCAAGCCGCGCCAGCAGCAAGGGGAATGGCGCCGCCCCTACGCCTCCTCCCACCACGACGAGCCTTCCGCCACCAGCATCAAGAGCTTCAGCGTCGAACCCGTTCCCCAGGGGTCCGAGGACCCACAACTCTTCGTCTTCGCGAAGCCGACATAGCTCGCGCGTGCCCTGGCCCACGGGTGCGATGAGAAAAGAAACAGACCGTCCCTCCTCCTGCGAGACTGACAAGGCTCTGCCCAAGAAGCACAAGGAATCTCGCGCCTGGAGAAGGGCGAACTGCCCGGGCCGGGCCCCCGGCCAACCTGGGACCCTCAGAGTGAGCCAGACGAGACTGCCTAGGGTCTCGGTGCCGGTCACCCGGGCAAGGGAGCGGCCGGCGGCGGCGCTATCCGGCCGCGGCCATGCGGTCAGGGGCGACCCTGTCACCCCGCACTCTTCCCGTTTGCAGTGGCCGCGAGACGCGTGTGCAAATCTTGGAGACAGACGACGGTCGTCTCCCTACGCTTGTGGTCGTTGGCTATGGCCTGCACGGCCGCGTGGGCCGCGGCCGCGTTCGTCATGGTCGGAACTCCTTGGCGAAGGGCTGCCCTGCGGATCTCATAGCCGTCCGACCGCGCCCCTCGGCCCCGAGGGATGTTGATGACCATATCGATCTCCCCGGCCTCGATGAGGTCGACGATGGTGGTGACCGGCGGAGGCATTTCACCAGCGCCCGCGGTCGCTTGAGTCGCTTCCAGTTCGGCGCGTCTCTGCATGCCCACGGTGTGCTTCATCACAGGTTCCGAGTCGATGCCGTTCAGCACAAGGGCGCGATGGGTGCCCTCGGTGGCCAGGATGTTGAAGCCCAAAGTACTCAGCATAAGGGCCATGAGGACGACGGTGTCTTTCTCGGCGTCGGCCACCGATATGAAGATTGACCCCGTGCGCGGCAGCCGGTCGCCGGCGGCGAGGGAGGCTTTGGCGAACGCCTCGGGGAAGCTGGTCCCGACGCCCATCACTTCACCGGTGGACTTCATCTCGGGCCCCAGTGTCGTGTCGACACCTGGGAACCTCGGGAATGGTAAGACTGCCTCTTTGACGGCCACGTGGTCCAGATCGCGGCGGCAGGGGACCCGGCCGGCGGCTTTCGACTCCTCCCATCCGGGAAGATCGAGCTCGCGTAGCTTCTGCCCGGCTATGACCCGGGTGGCCACGCGCGCCAGGGCTACGCCGGTCGCCTTGCTGACGAACGGCACGGTGCGCGACCCTCGCGGGTTCACCTCGAGGACATAGATGCTGGCTCCGCCGTGATCGCTCTGCTGCACCGCGTATTGGACGTTCATCAGGCCGATGACCCCGAGTTCCCGCGCCAGCGCAGCCGTCTGCTCCTCGATGCGCCGCACCGCGGTGTCACCCAGGGAGACGGTAGGGATCACGCAAGCGGAGTCGCCGCTGTGTATACCGGCTTCCTCCACATGCTGCATTACCGCACCAATGTACACGTCCTCCCCATCGCAGAGGGCGTCAACATCGATCTCGGTGGAATGCTCGAGGAACCGGTCGATCAACACTGGATGGCGGGGTGAAGCCTTCACCGCCGTTCTCAAGTAATGCTGGAGACTTTCCTCATCGTAGACGATCTCCATGGCCCGGCCCCCCAGTACGTAGGACGGGCGCACCAGGACCGGATACCCGATACGCTCGGCCACAGCAAGCGCCTCCTGTTCGTTGCGCACGGTGCCGAAGGGAGGAGCCTTGAGGTTGAGGCGGCGCAGTACCTCGCCGAACCGTTCCCGGTCCTCCGCGAGGTCGATGGCCTCCTGGGACGTCCCCAGGATGGGCACCCCGGCAGCATGCAGACGCTCGGCGATCTTGAGCGGCGTCTGTCCGCCGAACTGGACCACGACGCCCTTGGGCCTCTCGTTCTCGATGATGTTGAGCACGTCTTCGAAGGTGAGGGGCTCGAAGTACAGGCGGTCGGAGGTGTCGTAGTCGGTGGAGACCGTTTCCGGGTTGCAGTTGACCATGATGGCCTGATAGCCCAGCTCGCGCATCTCCTCGACGGCGTGCACGCAGCAGTAGTCGAACTCGATGCCCTGGCCGATGCGGTTGGGCCCGCTCCCCAGGATGATCACCGACTCCTTGCCGGGGACGGGGAAAGCCTCGTTCTCCTCCTCGTACGTGGAGTAGAAATATGGGGTGTACGCCTCGAACTCGGCCGCGCAGGTGTCTACCGCCTTGTAGGTGGGGATGATGCCGTCGGCCATGCGCCTTTCGCGCACCTGGGCCTCGCCCGCCCCCAAGAACCGCCCCACAAGCTCGTCGCTGAAGCCCAACCGCTTGGCGTGCCACAGCTCCTCCCGGGGCAGATCCGGGAGCCCTCCTTCTTCCGCGAACGACTTGAGGTGCTCCTCCGCCTCCACGATCTCCCGAAGTTCGTCCAAAAACCACTCGTCGATGAGGGTGGCCGCGAAAATAGCCTCCAGAGTCACACCCCGGCGGTAGGCCTCGAGAATGAGGTCATAGCGTTCCGCCGAGGGGATGGCGATCATGGCGAGCAAGGCGTCGTTGTCGTCGGGGATGTCGGGGCGTACGTCCAACTCCCGCGAGCGCATGGACTTCTGGAAGGCTTCCTTGAAGGTGCGGCCTATGGCCATGTTCTCCCCCACACTCTTCATGTGAGTGGTGAGACGGGCATCGGCCATGGGGAATTTCTCGAAGGCCCAGCGCGGCGTCTTGACCACCACGTAGTCGATGGTGGGCTCGAAGCAGGCCGGGGTCTTGCGGGTGATGTCGTTGGCGATCTCGTCCAGGGTGTAGCCCACGGCCAGCTTTGCGGCGATCTTGGCGATGGGGAATCCGGTGGCCTTTGAAGCCAACGCGGAGGAGCGGGACACACGGGGGTTCATCTCGATGACCACCAGTTCGTCGGTCTCGGGCGAGAAGGCGAACTGGATGTTGGAGCCGCCGGTCTCCACCCCGATGGCTCGGATGATGGCCAGGGAGGCGTCGCGGAGGCGCTGGTACTGGACATCGGTGAGAGTCTGCTGGGGAGCCACTGTGATGGAGTCGCCGGTGTGGACCCCCATGGGGTCGATGTTCTCGATGGAGCAGACGATCACCACGTTGTCCTTGATGTCGCGCATGACCTCGAGCTCGAACTCTTTCCAGCCGATGACGCTCTCCTCGAGAAGCACCTGGTGGGTGGGGGAGGCGTCGAGGCCGGCCTTCACCACGCTGTCGAACTCCTGCTCGGTGGCTGCCACCCCTCCCCCGTGGCCGCCCAGAGTGAAGCTGGGCCTGATGATGAGAGGTAGGTGGAGCCCATCCTCCAGTGCCGCTCGAGCCTCGGGCACGCTCTTGACCACCGCGCTGTCGGGGACGCGCAGGCCGATTGACGCCATGGTCGCTCGGAACTCATCTCGCGCCTCGGCCCGGTGTATGGCGGAATAGTTGGCGCCGATCAACTCCACCCCATACTTCTCCAGGGTGCCGTTCTCGGAGAGGGCCACTGCCAGGTTTAGCGCGGTCTGGCCGCCCAGCGTGGGAAGCAGGGCGTCTGGCCGCTCCACCTCGATGATCTTGGCCACGACTTCGGGTACAAGGGGCTCGATGTACGTCCGGTGGGAAAAGGAGGGGTCGGTCATGATGGTGGCGGGGTTCGAGTTGACCAACACCACCTCGAAGCCCTCCTCCATGAGGACCTTGCAGGCCTGAGTGCCGGAATAGTCGAACTCGCATGCCTGCCCGATGACGATGGGGCCGGAACCGAGCAGGAGGATCTTCCGGATATCGGTACGGCGGGGCATGCGTAGACCACTCATCCTTTCGGGCTCACCGGCCTCGATTAAAGGTCGTCTAATCGTACCGTATGAGCGCAGAGAGAGGAAGAGCGTGCCCCTGGCACGCGGGGAACAGCCTTGCTCCCTGCTGCCGGCCCGCGCGCCGGGCCCCCTATGCAGGCCTAGCTGGCGCCGCGGCCGGTCACCTCCACCGCGACTTCGTACGAATGGATCTCCCCCTTGTCCACGAGTGCGCGGATGCTTTCCATCCGCTTCTTGAGGTCGTCGCTGGCCCGCCATTCCGAGATGACCGCTTCATTGGGCCAGAATCCCACACTCACGTAATGGCTGGGGTCGTCCTCGTCGTGGAGCAGTTTGGCCCATCCCCCCGTGTCGAACTCGGTGCCGCTCCAGTCGGCCAATTCCTTCCACATCGCCACGAATTCGGCCTCGCGGCCCGGCTTGACGTGCCAATCCCCGGACGAATATGCGGCCATGACGTACGCCTCCTTCTTTGTGGTCTGGGATTTCGCGTAGCGATCCCAAAGGGGGATTCCCCGTTCCCGCCGAAGCCATGCGTCCCTGCGAGCAGCGCCGAGGAGGCCCTCACTCCAACGATTGCAGGTACTTCTCCAACCGGTCGTAGCTCTCCGCCCAACCGTCCATCATCCCGGTCGCGATTATGGCCTCGCGCAGCTCCTTCGAAGGGTACACCACGACGGTCCGCAGCGTGGTCTTGCCTCCCTCCTCGATCAGGGTCAGGGTGTTGACGGTCTCGACCGGGGCGTCGTCCATCGTCTCGGTATTGACGACGCGTTCCGGCGCCTCGATCTCCCGATATTCCCCACTCATCGAGAACCTGGCTCCGTCCGGCCCTTCATAGACGTAGCGCCACCTTCCGGCGGGCCGGAGATCGATCTCGCAGGTGGGCATGGTCCACCCCTCCGGTCCCAGCAGCCACTCTTTCACGTGTTCGCACTGCGTGTGCGCGGCCCAGACGAGCTGCCTATCCGCCTCGATCGCGCGCGTGGCGATGAGCGAAGTCTCGTCGGGCTTGGTGAACGTCGTCGCTCCGACTTGAACGGTGTCGGTCATCGGGGACTCCTTCCGGGCATATAGTGATAGCGTGGATGATCCCGCTCCAGAGCGTCTGTTCCTCCGGAGAGGACTGCCCAAACTCGAACCAGTAACGATGCTTCAGGAGCCCGGAACCGCCACGCAGGCGCCTTGCTGAGCTTGCCCCGACCCTGTCGCCGCTCCGGGGCCGAAAAGCCCGGTCGCGTTACCGTGCTCACTCCCGCCGCGCGGAGAGCCTCTCGAGAGTGCCGCGCACGGTCTGTAACCGAGGCGCGACGTCCGGTCGGCGGACCACTCCCCCGTAGTCCGCCTCGAGCATGTCAAGCACCAGGATCAGCGTGGACACTTGGCGGTTGGAGAACACCCCGAGCCGGTCGGAGTCGCTGAGATGCCAGAGAAGCTCCGGTATCTGGTCTTCCGGGGACCCGAACGCACGCCGGACGTGGTCGGGCAGTTGCTCCGCGAAGACGAGAGCGCTGTGGTAGGTGAACTCGTCCCAGCCGGGATTGCCCAGCTTGCCGCTCGGGACATAGTCCGGGGGCAGTCCCGGCCGGGGGACGTCCGCGAACACCTCTCTCAACTCGGCGACGATGTCGTCCGCGTTCATACCCTCACCCCGCTTCAACCCAGGCGATCGCCCACCTTGAGCCCGGCGCCGGCGGCGTACTCGGCCGCCGGCATCTTGCCGGCGCCGGCGGGCTGCACCCGCTTGACGAAGATGCTGCCGCCGCAACCGAGCACCAGAAAGCCGTCGGCGGTGACCTCCAGGATGGTCCCGGGAGGTTGGGCCCCACTCTCCGCTCTGCGCTCGCACTCAAGCACTTTGACCTCCTGGGCGTTGAAACTGGTCACAGCGCCCGGCGACGGATTACAGCCGCGGATGACGTTGTAGACCACCCCGATGGGATACATCCAGTCGATCACCATGCGCTTGCAGACGGGCTCATACTCACCTTTGGTGAGGTCCTGGGCGATCCTAAGCGCCCTGCCCTCTTTGACCAGCCGAACCGATTCCAGCAGTGCGTCCACGCCGAGACCGAACAGCTTGTTGAAATAGACGGTGCCCAGGGTGTCGTCGCGCTCGATGCTCACTTCTTTCTGCAGGAGGATGGGACCGGTATCGAGGCCCTCGTCGGGCCAGAAGATGGACAGACCCGTCTTGGTCTCACCGTTGATGACCGCCCAGTTGATTGCGCTGGCCCCGCGATGACGGGGCAAGAGCGACGGATGATACTGGATGGTGCCCAGCGGCGGATGGTCGAGGATGGTGCGGGGCACGATGTCGGTGACGAACGCCATGACATTAAGATCCGCACCGAAGGTCTTGTACTCGTCGAACACTTCGGGACCACGCATGCGCGCCGGCTGGCGAACGGGTACGCCACGGGCTTCTGCTGCTTCGCGGAACGAGTTGCCTCTGCCGCCGGGCGCGTCGGGGGGCATGTAGACGACGGCCAGTTCCTCGCCGGCATCGACGAACGCTCGCAGCACCTTCTCACCGAAGGCAGCCTGCCCGATCAGCGCGATCCTCATGTCTCTCTCCTGCTCTGGACCACGTTTCGGGCCCGTCGTCTTCCAGGTTCCTTCTGATTCTAACCTGCAGCGCCTGCGGAGGTCTCGGGAGCAGGCCCCGCCAGCGCAGCCTCGAGGGCCCTGACCCGCTCCAGAGTCGGAGGATGCGAGTAGGCGAGGAATACGTAGAAGGGATGCGGGGTGAGGTTTCCCAGATTGTCCCTCGACAGGCGCTTGAGACCGGAGGCGAGCAGGTCGCCCCGCCCCGTGGTGGCTACGGCAAAACGGTCGGCCTGCCGCTCGTGCCGGCGGGAAAGGGCAGCCCCACCCACGGAAAGCACCAGTTCGAGAGGTCGGAGTAAGATGGCGACGAAGATGATCCCGGTCCAAACCGACGGCTGGTCGACGCCAAAAGCGGTGAACAGGGCCGTCTGGTCGAGAAGCAGGGCGAACAGTCCCAGGAACAGTCCCACCTCCAGGGATGAGAGCAGGGTCCCGATGAGCACGTGCCGCTTTTTGAAGTGGCCCACCTCATGGGCAAGGACACCCACCAGCTCTCCCGTGCTCTGCCGCTCGATGAGCGTATCGAAGAGCGCGATCCTCTTCTTCTTCCCCACCCCGGTGAAGAAAGCGTTCCCTTTGCTGGAGCGGCGGGAGGCATCGATGGAGAACACGCCCCCGAGAGGAAAGTCCACTCGGCGGGCGTAGTCGACGATGGCGTCTTTCAGTTCCCCGTCGGGGAGCGGGGTGAACTTGTTGAACAGCGGCAGGATCAGGACCGGGGCCACGATCTGCATGAGGAATGAGAAGACGACCACCGCCACCCAGGCGTAGATCCAGGCGAACTGCCCGGCATATTCGAAGAGCGCCAAGAACCCGGCCATGAGCGGTATGCCGATGATCGCCCCCACCGCCAGCCCCTTGACCATGTCGAGCAGGAAGGTGCGCCGGTTGGTGCGGTTGAAGCCAAAACGCTCCTCGATGACGAAGGTGGCGTAGACGCTGAAGGGAAGGCTCAGAATGCCGCGCGCTACCGCCAGGATGAGGAAGAAGAGCAGTCCGCTGGGAACCGGACCTAGGCCCCAGCCTCTGACCACTCCATCCAGCCAGCCGAAGCCGCCGGCGAACCAGAAGACCAGGAGCACCGCCAGATCGAACATGCCTTCCGCGAAATGGAAGCGGGTATTCGCCCGGGTGTACTCCTGCGACCGCCGATAGGCCTCCGGGTCGTAGACATCGGCGAACTCGGCCGGCAACTCGGGTCGCAGTGCGCGCAGATTGAGCAGGCGGGCGGCCCAATTGATCGCCTCGACCACGAGCAGCCCCACCAACGCGACGATGAAGTATCCGTTCACCACCGGCGGCGCTGGGGACCTACTCGGACTGGTGGAAGAGCGACGGCCAGTATTCGAGGCCCTCGAACTCCGTGGAGACGAGGGTGCCGGCCCGACCCTGCACGATGGACACGGCGTCCTCCAGCGAGCCGATTCCGGCGCGTCCGCCGGTGGAGCGGGCGTACTCGCATGCCGCCTGCACTTTCGGCCCCATCGACCCCGGGGCGAAAGGCAGGGCCTCCAAGGAGTCCGGCGACGCCCGCCTGATAGCCCGGGCGCTCTCTGTGCCCCAGTCTTGCCAGGCTGCGTCCGCATCGGTGAGCATGAGGAACACCTCGGCCCCGAGAGAGCGTGCCAGCAACGCCCCGGCGTGATCCTTGTCGATAACCGCCTCCACTCCAATAAGCACGCCATCGGCCGTCAGCATGGTGGGAATGCCTCCACCACCGGTGCAGATCACTATCACGCCCCGCTCCACCAACCACTCCACGACTCTGAGCTCGAAAATGCGCAGCGGCCGGGGCGAGGACACCAGGCGCCGGTACTTCCCGCCATCCGGTCCGACAGTCCACCCGTTCTCGCGCGCGAGCCGCTCCGCCTCTTCCCGGCCGTACTGGGGCCCGATGGGCTTGCTGGGGCTCTGGAAGGCGGGATCGGAAGGGTCCACCTCCACCTGGGTGAGGATAGTGGCGAAGGGCACCTCCGCGGGAAGGACGTTGCCCAACTCTTGCTCGATCATGTAGCCGATCATGCCTTCCGACTCGGCGCTCAGGACATCGAGGGTATACGGCTCCACCCCGGTCACCGCGGCGGCTTCGAGCGCCAGTAGGCCGACCTGCGGCCCGTTGCCGTGAGTGATGATGAGGCCGTGCTCCCTAGCGAGCGGCGCCAGCGAGCGCGCCGCCACTTTCACGTTCTCCCGCTGGTTCTGCCAGGTGAGAGGCTCCCCCCGCTTCAGAAGGGCGTTACCCCCCAATGCGACCACGATCCTCACGCTACTCTCCTCGGAAGGTCAGATTAGCGCACGAAAACCCCGGCCCGGCGCAGGGCGGCGAGCATCTCCTTGGCGTGCTGGGAGCCGATCAGGATGCGCTTGTCACCCTTGCACCACAACTGCACGCCCTCGTTCCCGTAGGCACTGTATGCCTTTCCACTCGGCCCGGTACGCACCCCCCACCCTCCGAACTCGCGCTGGGCGGCATACTCGCGGACCTCCGCCTCGCGCACCTCTGCGAGCGGGATGCGGGCCGGCGGGAAAGGGAACACCCTCACGTTCACCTCTCCCGGCATGACCTCGGTCATGAGCCGCAGGATGAGGGCGAAAACCGGGAACCCAACCCCGAACACGATGGCGAGCGTCCAGGCCGCCCAATCGGGGAGGGGCTGCGACCCCTGAGGATCCCCTCTCACGATCTGCTCGAAGAACTGCCACCACACCACAGCCGTGACGATGGCGATGGGGACCCAGAACATCCACATGCGGAAGCGCTGCACTTCTCGAAACAGGGGTGGCGCCACCATGTCCGCGCCCGTGGATCCCTGCTGCATTCCCCCGACTCCTTCCCGTCCCGACTCCTTCCCGTCCCGTGAGGAGCACACATAGTACACTAGCCCGGCTATGCCTGCCGACGACTCAGTATCCGCCCCCGAGCGGCAAGAAGGCTCGGCCCGCCGCACGCGTTGGGCCTGGTATTCCTACGATTTCGGCAACACCGCCATCGAGTTCGCCATCCCTCTGTACCTGACTGTGTGGATCGTCAGCGACCTGGGCGTGCAGGCCTGGAAGTTCGGGCTGGCGTCGGCATTATCCTCCTGGGCCATCGGACTGACCGGGCCTTACATCGGGGTGAGCGCCGACGAGAAACGCACGCGCCGGCTCTGGTTCATGGCCTCCGTGTGTGTGGCCACAGTACTCCTCGGATCCCTCACCCTACTCCCCCACGGCACCTCGTCGGGGCTGGTCGCCCTCCTGGTGATCGCGGTGTTGGGCAACTACGCGTTCCAGCTCTCCAGCCTCATCTACAACGCCTCCATGCTCAGCGCGGCCGAAGGGGACAACGTGGTGAGCGTCTCGTCGCGCGGGATGGCCCTCAGCTTCCTCGGAGGTGCGATAGGCGTGGCCATCATGGAGTTGGCCACGTCCGGACGGCTCGTCCCCGGCGTCAGCGGTCGGGGCAATGCCATGCTTCCTGCAGCCCTCGTCTTCCTGGCCTTCTCACTGCCGGGCATCTTTGCCCCCCGGCTGTGGCAGAAGAAGACGGACTCGGTCGTTATCCCTCAGGGAAGACTGCATCATCGGATGGGCGTGCTGTGGCGAGAGTCTTCCAGGGAGCACCGGGCCGGCTGGTTCCTGGCCGGTTACTTCGCCCTCAACTCAGCCATCATGGGACTGACCCTCTATCTGCCCCTTCATATCCGGCAGGTCACCGGCTTCGAAGGCATCCGCCTGCTCGGGGTCTTCGCCCTCGTGGTACCGATGTCGGCGGTCGGAGCCGTCGTGGTCGCTAAGTTGCGGCCAGATGGGGCGCTTGCTAGGCGCATCATCCTCGTGGGCCTGACCTTGCTGGGCCTCAACGCCCTCGTCTTCAGCCTGGTCTCGGCGCTGCCGCTGGTCATCATCTGCGCGTCTCTGCACGGTCTCTTCTCGGGAGCCCTCACCCCCACGGTCCGCGGGGCCTACGCGCTGACCTTCCGCTCGGACTATCAGGCCCTCGCGTTCGGGCTCTTCGGCGCCGTCCAGCGGGTGTCACAGGGTTTGGGCGCTCTCCTCTCCCCGCTGGTCGGCGCAGCCACCGGGTCGAGTGCCACTGCGGCGGGCATCGCAGCCATGGGAGTGGTGGCCTTCATAGGGGTCCCTCTGTTCGCCCGCTGGAGGTTGGACGCGGCCGAGCCGGCGAAGGCCGACGCCGCCGCGGGCGCGACCGGCGCAGCTCAAACGGCCGCTGCCACCCGACCGGGCGCCGGGCAGGCTCCCCCTCCACTGTCCCTGGAGCCTGCTACAGACCGGGAGACAGGCCCGCTGCCGCGTTGAGTCAGCTTTCTCCTCCGCTGCCGGCCTGACCGCCGCTTCCGGTCCCGCAGTCCCTCGCAACTGCGCCCTGTACCAGCGCCAGCAGCGCGCGGAAATGGCCCCCTTTCCAGTAGAGACGGCCGCATTCAGCTGCAGCGCCAGAACTGCTCGTAATGCAGCGCCGTCCGGGCAGGCAGCCGGGGCACCACCTCCTTCTTGGCTACCGGCTCGACAACCCCGTTGCAGACCGGACAGCGGGTGAACGGGCAGAGAGACCCCCTCAGGTCGAAGCGCTCGATCACCTCATCGAGCTGCGCCCGAGGATCGTCTCGGCGCACCAGATAGCCGTGGTCAACAACACTGCGCTTCAGTAGCCCGCGGTCCCGGGTGAGAACGATGCGCTGTTGGCGCACCGCCTGCTCCACCAGCTCCGCGTGGCTCCAGTCGTTCCGGTAGAGGGTATCCAGACCGACCAGCCGCAGGTAGCGGGCGAGTCGGCCCAGATGGACATCGGCGATGAAGCAGGTCCGGCGCAGCGGACGCGATCGCACGCGCGACACCGGCGAAATGTCGAATCCCTCGAACACCGGATACACGCTCACCCGCTCCCCGTCCTGAAGTTGGTGCTCGAACCCCACGGACCTTCCGTCGACCAGAACCAGATCGACCTCAGTGTGTGGGACGCCCATCGCTTCGATGAGGTCCTTGACCGTCTGCCCGGGGGCGGTCTCCCGCGCAATGTCCTCGCCCGCCCACTCGGGGCGAACGAGCTCTCCGAGCTCGGCGTAGAAGCGGATGTGGATACTGCCCGTGTTGCCGCCTTCGGCGGACGGCGACGACCGCCGCCCTCGACTTATTCGCTGGGGACCCGGACCGACCCGGCAAGCGAGAAGACGATGATCCGCTCTCCCTGGAGCGTGCTGATGTCGGTGTGCAGGCTTCGGACGGCCTGTCCGGTGATGTCGGTAATGATGGCCTCAAGCAGGGGCCGAGCTTTTTCGATGAGCTCCCTGCGGATCTGCTTTACGAGTTCCCTGCCGTGCGGGGTCCCGTCCACGCCGGCGAGCTGGCGCTCGGCCGGCGTCAACACCCCCCGCAGCCGAACCAGCACCAGGTCGTCGATGAGATAGGTCCGGGCTTCCTCCGGCCCCCTGCCCATGTAGTCGAGCTCGAAGCGGACAATGGCGTCGCTGATCTCGGCTTCGAGCTGTCCTTTGGTCCTGGCCACCATCACTCCCGGTGGGTGCACTCCGTCCCCGTGGTCGCGACGCCGACAGCAGCGCGGCGTGCCGGCGCTTCCGTCTGCGTCGCGGTCAGTGTAACGCGAAAGGCCTCAGCCGTTCCGCATGGCGACGGAACACTCCAGCATCACGTCGTAGAGGTCGGCGATGTCGCCCTCGTCGACGCAGGAGTGAGCCACCCGGATGTCGGTGTCGCTGGCGGAGATGACCCCGACCCCGTACTCATTCAGCAACTTGACCCTGAAGGCCTCGGCATCCAGGCCGTGGAGCTTCACGCACATGAAGTACCCAGAGTTGAAAGGGTACGGCGTCCACGCTTCGGCGAACTTGGGGTCGGCCAAGACCTGCCGGGCGATGGTGGCCCGCCGCTCGAGCACAGCGAACTTGTCGACCTTCTGGGCGTTGTAGTCTGGGTCGTTCATGGCCCGCATCAGCAGTTCCTGCGAAACGTTCGGGGAGTTGGAGATGGTACCCCGGATGCAGCCGCCCGTCTTCTTCTCGAGGGCTTCGTAAGCGCCTTGACCGTCGGCGATGCCGTAGGTCATGAACGCGAGGCGCAGCCCCCAGGCGAAGTCCTCCTTGGAAGCGCCATCGAGCTTGATGGCGAGCAGCCGCGGGTGGGCATCGGCCAGCTTGACAAAGAGAGACTCCTTCATGACCTCGTCGTCGAAGAAGAGGCCGAAGTAGGCGTCGTCGCACACGGCCACCACGTCGCAGCCGCCCTCAGCGGTCTCGACGAGGATGTCCCGGATGGCATCGGCCTCCGCCGAGGTGAGGGAGTACCCCGTCGGGTTGTTGGGGAAGTTGAAGAGCACGATGAGCTTGCCCCGGCCCGCGTTCTCGGCGATGGTCCGGCGGAAGCCTTGCAGGTCCAGACCGCCGCGATCCATGTCCAACAGCGGATAGCGGCCCGTCTTGGCTCCCCGCTTGACCGCGAAGATCAGCAGGTAGTTCCCCCACAGCTTGTCTGGGAGCAGGAGCAGGTCACCTTCGTCCACGAACATGTCTGCGACCGTGCTGAGGCCATGGGTGATGCCGCTCGTGACCACCGGAAGGCTGACAGGGATGTCGGAGAGAGATGGGTTCTTAGCCATGACTTCCTCGCGCCAGGCCTTGCGGATGTCCGCGCGGCCGGCCGAGGGAGCGTAAGGGAGCACCGCGTCGGCCCCCAGGTCGGAGAAGTGGCGCAGGATGGAGTCGAGCCCCATGGAGCGCTTCGCCTCGCGGGCTTCCCCGATGGTGGCGTTGTAGCGGTGGGCCTTCTGGTTGGCCTCCGCGGTCTGGGTGAGGATGCCCTTGGGGAAGTAGAGCTCGCGGCCGAGGGCGGAGAGCATCCGCATCACAGCCGGAGCTTCCCGCTCGATGGTCTGGTTGAGTTCAACCGCCAGGGGGTTCACGGGCACCTCCTACGATTAGCCGCTAGCCAAGACGTTCTTTGAGGGCGACCAGCTGCTCGCGGAGCTCGGCCGGCAGCCGGTTTCCGAACTCGGCGTAGTACTTGGACAGACCGTCGGCTTCCTGCCGCCAGCCTTCCTTGTCGACCGTCAGCAACTCCTTCATGCTCGCCGGCAACACGTCCAGCCCGCTGAGGTCGAGGGCCTCCGCGGCAGGCAGGTAGCCGATGGGCGTCTCTACCGCCTCGCCACCACCCTCCACGCGCTCGAAAATCCACTTGAGCACCCGGCTATTCTCGCCATAGCCCGGCCAGAGGAACTTGCCATCGTCGTCCTTGCGGAACCAGTTGACGAAAAACACCTTGGGCAGCTTGGCCGGATCGGTGCGCTGGGCGAACGAGAGCCAGTGGGCGAAATAGTCACCCATGTTGTAGCCGCAGAACGGCAGCATTGCGAAGGGATCGTGGCGGAGGACGCCGGTCTTGCTGAGGTTGGCCGCGGTGGTTTCCGAGCCGGCGGCAGAACCCATGAAGACCCCGTGCTCCCAATCGAAGGCCTGGTTGACCAGGGGGATGGTGTTGGCCCGGCGCCCACCGAACAGGAAGGCCGAGATGGGCACCCCTGCGGGATCCTGCCACTTCGGGTCGATAACCGGGCACTGCCGGGCCGGGGCGGTGAAACGGGAGTTAGGATGAGCGGCCTTGCGTCCTGCGTCGGGCGTCCAGTCGCTGCCTTCCCAGTCGATGAGGTGCGGCGGCGCCTCCACCCCCATGTCCTCCCACCACACGTCACCGTCATCGGTGAGGCCGGTGTTGGTGAAGATGGTGTTCTTGGTGAAGGTGTCCATAGCGTTGGGGTTGGACTGATACGAGGTCCCCGGCGCAACGCCGAAGAAACCGGTCTCGGGGTTCATGGCGTACAGACGGCCGTCCTCGCCGATGCGCATCCAGGCGATGTCATCACCCACGCAGGTTACGGTCCACCCGGGGAGTGTGGGCCTGCATCATGGCCAGATTGGTCTTGCCACAGGCGCTGGGGAATGCCCCGGCGATGTAGTGGGTCTTGCCCTCGGGCGAGGTCAGGCCGAGAATGAGCATGTGCTCGGCCAGCCAGCCCTCTTTGCGGGCCATGGAGGAAGCGATGCGTAGAGCCAGGCACTTCTTGCCCAGGAGAGCGTTGCCGCCGTAGCCCGAGCCGTAGGACCAGATAGACGGGTCTTCGGGGAAGTGCACGATGTACTTGTGCTTGGGGTCGCGCTCGCACGGCCACGGCACGTCGCCCTGGAACGGCGACAGCGGCGCCCCCACCGAGTGCAGACAGGGGATGAACTCGCCGCAGCTGCCGAGCGCCTCGAGCACAGGGAGTCCCACGCGGGTCATGATCGTCATGTTGACCACCACGTAGGGGGAGTCGGTGACCTCGATGCCTATCTTCGAGAACGGCGAGCCGACCGGCCCCATGGAAAAGGGGATGATGTACATGGTCCGGCCTTCCATGCAGTTCTGGAAGATACGGGCCATCTTGAGCTTCATCTCCCGAGCCGGGACCCAGTTGTTCGTGGGACCTGCCTCGGTCATGTCGGTGGTGGCGATGAAGGTACGGTCTTCCACCCGAGCCACGTCGCTGGGGTGAGAGCGGGCCAGGAAGCTGTCGGGCCTGAGCGTCTCGTTCAGCGGTGTGAACGTCCCCTGCTTGACCAGCAGATCGCACATGTACCGGTATTCCTCTTCTGAGCCGTCGCACGTATACACGGTGTCCGGCTTGCAGAGTTCCACCACGTCCCTAAGCCAAGCAAGTAGCTCCGCATGATGAGTGATCGCGTCAAGCGCGGCCGCCATCCTCTCTCCTTCCCTCGTTGCCAGCGGTCGTCCGGCCTATAGCCTGTCCTCAAATGCACGAAGGCCGGCGCGGGTCCGGGGGCTTTGTTGTTCCGCAGCCTCCGCCTCGCGACCGGCCTCCCTGCGCAGCCGATGACGTGTAGCCACCTTCCGGGCAGTCTGCCAGTGACCAAAAATACCATGTATCCAGATACGCTGTGGGGCGGGCGGCCGCGGAGCGCCGCTTCGGCGACTCCCAGTTCGGGTTGCGCACGCTGCAACGGCCAGCCGCTCCCTGGGGAGCCACCGGCCAAGTCGTCTAGCGCGCGACCGCCTCTCGCACCATCTCCAGAGTGCCCGCGGATCGCAACTTCTCGTTCTTGTGGGCGATGAACGCGGCGTATTCCGCCATGAAGATCTTTCCCGGGTCGCGCAAGTCGAACTTCTCCGGATGGTCGCGGAAGAACTCCCGATGAACGCGCGTCCACACCAGCCGGCCGTCGGTGTCGATGTTCACCTTGGTCACCCCAAGGGGGACGGCCTTGGCGAACTCGTCCTCGTCCACGCCCTTGGCGCCCTTGAGCGCCCTCCGGCCGCGTTGATCCGGGCCACCTCTTCCTGAGGTACCGAGGACGACCCGTGCATGACCAGGGGGAAGCCCGGCAGCCGCTTCTGGATCTCAGCGGCCACGTCCAAATGCAGTCCCTGGTGTCCGGAGAACTTGTAGGCGCCGTGGCTGGTGCCGATGGCCACGGCCAGGCTGTCGCAGCCCGACGCCTTCACGAACACTTCGGCCTCGGCTGGGTCGGTGAGGTGGGCGTTCTTCTCGCTCCACCTGCACGTGCTCCTCCACCCCGCCCAGCTGTCCCAGTTCGGCCTCCACGGAGATCCCCCGGGCATGCGCCGCCTCCGCCACCTGCCTGGTAAGGCGGATGTTCTCCTCCAGCGGCTGGCTGGAGGCGTCGATCATCACGGAGGAGTAGAAGCCGCTCTCGATGCAGTCGAGGGCGGTGGCAAGGTCGCCGTGGTCGAGGTGCACGGCGAAGACGGCCTCCGGGAAGATCGCGTCCGCAGCTTTGATCATGGCTTCGAGCATGCGCTTGTCGGCGTACGAGCGGGCACCCTTGGAGATCTGGATGATGAAGGGAGCCTGGGAGTCGATGTTGCCTCGGAACAGCCCGATGGTCTGCTCCATGTTGTTGATGTTGTAGGCCCCCACGGCGAACCTGCCATAGGCGACCCTGAACAACTCCCTGGTGGTAACGATCATGTCTCGGCTCCTATCCCATCCCCGGAATCTACCCGGTCTGCGCGGCTTCCCAGTATGCCTCACCCTCGGCCGTCATGTCCTCCAAGCGGTCGTAGTAGTCCGGGATCTTCTTGAGGTGAGCCCAGGCCAGCTTGGCCGTGAGCAGAGCGTCATCCTTGGTCACGTCCGTCGCAGGATCCTGGATCCCGTGCTCTAGTTCGACCTCCATACCCTTGCGGAACTGGTCGACGTCGATGCTCTTCCAGTCGACTCCCAGCTTGTCGCCGAGCATCTTGGCGTCGTCGCAACTGAAGCGGCTGCTCATCCCTTTGCCTCCCTGGTCGTAATGGCGTTCACTCGAGGAGCAAGATGATGTTGCCCGCATCATCGGCGTTCCGAAACAACGTACGCCTCGAGCCTATCCCGCCCCCAGCGCCCGTACCACCTCGTCGGTGGTGGTCACCCAGCCGAACGCGTGTTCCACGTTCCACTCCGTTGCCAGCCGGTTGTGCTCGGGGCCTGAGTTGTTGCAGGCATCCGCCACCAGCATGGGCCAATAGTCCAGCAGGTACCCGTCCCGAAGGGTGGTCTCCACACAGACGTTGGTCGCCACCCCGGTGTAGAAGCAGTAACGGACGTCAAGGGTCTTGAGGATCATGTCCAGGTTGGTTCCGGCGAAACCCGAGTAGCGCTGCTTGCGCACCACCACGTCACCGACTTGGGGTGCGATCTCGTCCACCACCTGCTCGTCCCAGGTGCCTCTGGTGACGTACTTCCCCCAGGTTTGAGGCTGGGCCTTCATGAGGCAAAGCCCCAACTCTTTGTGCCAGTTGGGCGAACCCCGACCCCCAGAGTCGGAGTAGTCGGGCTCGTAGCTCATCTTGAGGTAGACGACTTTCACTCCGGCTTTGCGGAGCGCCGGCAGGAGCCGGGCGTTGCTTGCGATGCACCCCGGGGCGGCGGAGATGTCATAGCCAGCCTGAGCGAACATGCCGCCGGGGCTCAGGAAGGCGTTCTGCATATCCACGACGACCACCGCGGCGCGGCCCAGGTCGATCTGCAGAGGCTCCGGCCTCGCCGTTATGGTCACGCTTCGGGGGCTTACACACCCCGCGGCATCCTGCTCAGTCATGTTCCCCTCCAGCCGCTTTGTCTGGCATCTTGTCCTCCCGGTCGCCTCCCACCAGCGGTCCGACCCTTGCGAGCGCTTCGAGCACCTTCTCCGGCGCGATGGGCAGGGAGTGCACCCTTATCCCCGTCGCGTCGTATAGGGCGTTGGCGATAGCGGGAGCCACGTTGGTGATACCGGTCTCGCCCACTCCTTTGGCTCCGAACGGCCCGGTGGGGTCGGGCTCCTCCACCAGAATCACCTCCACCTCGGGCATGTCCAAAGTGGACGGCATCTTATAGGTGGCGAAGCTATCACTCACGACCCTGCCGGTGGTCCTGTCGATGACGAGGTCCTCGGTGAGGGCATAGCCGAGGCCCTGCGCCGCACCTCCCTCCAGACAACCCTCGACCGTCAGCGGGTTGATGGCCCGACCGATGTCGTGGGCTATCACCAGCCGAGTGACCGTGATGACGCCGGTTGCGACGTCGACCTCTATCTCGGCAAAACCTGCCTGGAAGTTGGGACAGTGCATGACGCACTGGTGCTTGCCGGTTGCCATGATGTGCCGGGCGTCGGTGCCGTAGTCGTAGATGGCTTCGTGGGAGATATCGGCCACGGTCAGCCTGATCCCCGGGTCGTCCTTCACGAAGACGGTCCCTTCGCGCACGTCCAACTCCTTGGGGCTCACCCCTAGATGACGCGCCGCCCGTTCCCGCACCTGCTCTTTGACCTGGCCGGCGGCGTCGAGCACCGCGTTCCCGATGGCGTAGGTGGAGCGACTCGCGTGGGTGCCGATGTCGAAGAGGGTCACGTCGGTGTCGCCGGTGACCACGCGAATGTCCTCGTAGCGGAGACCGGCCCCCTCCGCGGCTATCTGCGAGAGGGTCCCCAGGATGCCTTGCCCCATCTCACAGGGGCTCACGGAGAGCTGAGCCGACCCGTCCTCGTTCAGCTTGAGGACGGCCGTGGAGTGCTCGAGCAGGAAGCCGCCGGCACCGCTGGCATGGGTCATGATGGACATCCCCACCCCGCGCCGGTAGCGGCCCTCCCTCGGGACTCCCCAGCCCCGCCATTTGTCCTTCCAGCCCACAGCTTCGGCGCCTCGCTCGATGCACGCCGGCAAGGCGCAGGTGGTGATGGCCTGTGGCTCCCACATGCTGGGCTCGCCCGCGCCTCGGGCGTTCTTCAGGCGGAACTCGACCGGGTCCATGCCGCACTTCTCGGCCGCCATATCGACCGCCTGCTGCAGGATGAACGACCCTTCGGGATTGCCATAGCCACGCATGCCGCTGGCTGTGGGGTTGTTGGTATAGACCGTGGTGGCCTTGCCCCTGACGGCCGGCGAGCGCAGGACTCCGAGGGTCGACTGCATGTTGACGGCGCTGATGGTGCCGCTATGGGAGAAATACGCGCCCGCATCGGAAAGCACGGTTTGCTCGATGGCGTTAATGGTCCCGTCCGCGGCCACGCCCATCCTGATGGTCTGGCGTTGCTCGGTGCGACTGTTCCAGCCGCTGAAGTCCTCCTCGCGGGTGATGGTCACCTTGACCGGCTTGCCGGCCACCTTGGCCAGCATCGCCGCCACCGGCTCGACGCCAAAGCTCAGCCGCGCCCCAAAACCCCCGCCCACGGCCGGAGTGATCCAGCGAACGTTACCCTCCCCGATGTCGAACACCCTGCGGCCCATGGCCTTCTTGGCCAGGTGGGCGTTCTGGTTGGGAGACCACACTGTCAGCCTCCCCGAAGAGTCCCAGGAGGCGACAGCCACGTCGGGTTCCATGTGGGCCTGCTTCTGCCGGGAGTTCCGACCGGAGAACTCGACGACATGGGGTGACGCTGCCAGGGCGGCGTCGACGTCCCCCCGGTTGAACGGGTGATCGATGACCGCGGCGACGTTGCCCTTCCAGCCTTCGTGGACGACGGGGGCGCCGGGCCGCAGGGCATCCTCGGGATCGAACACCGCCGGGAGCACCTCGTACTCCACCTCGATGAGGTCCAGCGCGCGCTCCGCGGTGTAGACGTCGACGGCGGCCACGGCCGCGATCCAGTCCCCGATGTAGCGGGCCTTGTCTGAGAGGATGAACTGATCCTGGTTCTCGCCCTCGTAGGCGAAGGGGGGCAGGCCCTCGGCCATCACCGAGCGGGTGAAGGGGCGTTTGGGCACGTCAGCGTAGGTGATGACGGCAGCCACGCCGGGGAGCGCCCGGGCCTTCGCCGTGTCGATCCCGACCACGCGGGCGTGCGCGTGGGGGCTGGTGAGGATGCGCCCAGCGAGCATGCCCGGCAGCACGATGTCGGCTCCATAGACCGCCGTTCCGGTGACTTTGGCGGCGGCGTCGGGACGGACGAGCGGCTTACCTACTGAGGAGAAGGTGTCAGCGGGATCGTGGTAGGGCGTCATCGCGCCTCCCCCTCTCTAATCGCGGCTGCGGCGGCTTCCACAGCGTCGACGATCTTGACGTAACCCGTACACCGGCAGAGGTTGCCAGCGAGGGCGCGCTTGATCTCGTCGCGAGTCGGCTCGGGATCGTCGTCGAGCAGAGCTTTGGCGGCGAGGACCATCCCCGGCGTGCAGAAGCCGCACTGGACGGCGCCGTGATCCACGAAGGCCTGCTGGATGGGGTGGAGCCGGTTGCCATCGGCCACCCCCTCGATCGTGAAGATGCTCTTGCCGCGGGCGGTAACCGCCAGGGTAAGACAGGAGAAGGAGGGCTG
This sequence comes from uncultured Actinomycetota bacterium, assembly GCA_963843515.1. Lineage (GTDB taxonomy): Bacteria > Actinomycetota > Thermoleophilia > RBG-16-64-13 > RBG-16-64-13 > CAIQPS01. The sequence continues at coordinate 81,288 of CAWJKH010000002.1, read as the reverse complement.
CCCGTCGATGAGGACCGTGCAGGCACCGCAATCGCCGGCGCCGCAGGCGTACTTGGTCCCCCTGAGGCCCAGCTGGTCGCGCAGAACGTCGATGAGCAGCATATGCGGTTCGACGATGGCCTCGTATTCCCGGCCGTTCACCAGGAAGGTGGCGATCTCCTTGGCCATCACGCCTCCTTCCCGGCGGTCCCGGTGGGCGTTTGAGGGGGCGCTGCGGCCCGCGACGCGGGGCCGTGTGCCGGGGCGTGACCGGCCGGCGCCGCTGCGCGGGCGTCGCCGGCCCTGAAAGCCGCTCTCTCGAGCGCGTCCCTCACCATCACCCGCACCATCTCCGCACGGTAGGCGGCGGTGGAGCGGACATCGGATATGGGATGGACCGCGGCAGCCGCAGCGGAGGCCGCCCGGCTCATCGTCGAGCCGTCGAGCGCGAGGCCGACCAACATCTCCTCAGCGTCGAGGGCGCGCATGGGCGTGGGCCCGACCGACCCGAGAGCGATCCGTGCGTACGTGCACATGCCGCCCGCCAGCGCCACTGTGACCGCCACGTTGACCTTTGCGATGTCGTCGGCCGTCTTTGCCAGCTTGAGGAACGCGCCGGCGCTGCCCGCGGCCGGCGCCGCTACCACCACCTCGGTCACCAACTCGTGCGGGCCGACCGCGGTCTTCCCGGAATCCACGAAGAACTCCTCGATGGGAATCTCCCGAGTCCCCTGCGCCCCGGTGATGCGCACGCGCGCTCCCAGGGCGTAGAGGGCGGGCGCCACATCTGAGGCCGGGGTACCCACACACAGATTGCCCACCAGGGTCCCCATGACCTTGGTTTGCACCGAGGCGATGGAGCTTACGGCCTCCGCCAGGAGCGGCCAGCCCTGCAGGACAGCAGCGGATGTCTCCACCTGGCGCAAGGAGGCAAGCGCCCCGATCCGCAGGGCCCCGCTCCCCGTCATAGTGTCCGGACGGACGTAGTCCAGCCCAGGGATCTTCCGCAGGCTGACCACCCGCTCGGGAACGACGTGGCGCAGGCGCATCTTGAGCACCAGGTCCACCCCGCCCGCCAGGGCGCGGGCTCTATCGCCATCCACCAGCTCGGAGGCCTCGGCGACAGTGTCAGGCTCGGAAAACTCGAAGGGCAACAATACCCTGTGCATGGTCCCCCTTTTGCCGGGCGGTACCCGGCCCGTGCGTCCCGGTGGTCTATTCGTAGTACTCGGGGCAGGCTTTCAGCGTCTCGAACTGCTCCTGGTCGTGTCCGAAGAAGATCTGTCCCTCCTCTTTCTCCACCAGGTCGCGGACGCGCTTGAAGCTCCACAGCTCGCCTGCCGCCGACCAGGTGAAGGCGTGCGGTATGCCGGGGGCGTACCCGTTCACCGGGATGTCGTAATACATCCCCCGATGCTCACACGCCGAGAGAAACACCGGCCCCGTCTTGGGCAACCGCACCATGACGTTCTGGAAGCCGGGAGTGTGCCCAGGCAGGGATAGGATCTCCACGTCCTTGCCCAGCAGTTCGAAGTCGCCGTCGATGAACATGTAGTCCAACCCGGACTTCTCGAAGTACTCCCGCACGTACATCCAGGTGTGGAACTGTTCGACGGCGGGCTCGTCCCCGGGGCGGGGCGGCGTGCCGATACGGCTGGCGTAGTCCATCTCCGCCTCCTGGACCACGATCTTCGCCTTGGTGTTGGCGAATTCCGGCAGATAACCGGCGTGCTCGCTCATGAGGTGGGAGATGATCACGTAGTCGATGTCCTCCGGCTTGACGCCGATCTTGGCCAACTGGGAGATGGGGTTCTGATCCGGGCCCTTGAGCAGGTGGAAGCCGTGCGGGCCCTTGCGATGCGGGAAGCCGATCAGTTTCTCGAACCACTCGCTGGTGAAGCCCAGGTCGAACACCACCTTGGCCTTGGGGTGATCGATGTAGAACTGGATGTTGCGGATGCCGAACGCGCCCTCATGGTACTCCGCGTCGGTGACGGAGACGTCGCCGAAATGCCATAGGAATCCGCGCTCTACCCACATCTGACCGCAGTCCAGGATGTACAACTTCATGCTCATTCTGCTCCTTCCTCGGGGCCGGCGCCGCCGGGCCGCCGGCTCGCGCGCTGTCAGTCTTCGAGACAGGCGACGACGTCGATCTCCACCGCCATGCTCGACCTCGCCAGGGAGGCCGGCATGACGAACGTACTCGCCGGCGGCTCTTCCACCAGGCCGGGCGCATGCTCCTGGTAGTACTCGAACTCGGTCTGCCGCATCAACTCGTAGTTCTTCACGTCCTTGAGGTAGATAGTGGTCTTGACGATGTGGTCCATGGAACTGCCCGCCTCGTCCAGCGCGGCCCGGACCTTGTCGAGGGCCACCAGCATCTGCTCGCGGACGTCGTCGGAGGAGACGTCCCCTGTCTCCATGGTACGGCCGCTCATGCCCGACAAGAACACGAGATCGCCGACCACCACGGAGCGGGCGAACTTCTGCTTCTGGCCCCCGTAGTACAGCGGGTAGGTCTTCTTCTTCAACGCGTCTCTCCTCGGTTCAGGGGATCTGCTCGTCCATGCCCACCACGCGAAACGGCCTGCGGGCGAAGGGTTGCGTCTGCTGGTCGATGAACACCCGGTCGCGCATCCACTCTTCCTTGAGGACCGCCCGGCGCTTCTCCGTAGCCGCCCGGTCGATCACGCAGTCCGACTCGTCCAGCACCGCGCCGTAGTCACGGCGGGCGCTCTCGGCCGACACCAGGCCGATATCCAGATCGTGCTGCAGATAGTCGAGCCGCCGCTCGAGCGGGTCCCCGTAGCCACCTCCCCCCGGGGCCCGGAAATAGAGCACGTCTCCCGGCCGCGCGATCTCGCCCCCCGCCCGATCGATGGGCGTCTCCGTACCATCCGGGTGGATGATCTTGTTCTCGCCGTGCAGCCCGGGCATGCCGCCGAAGATGCCATAGGGCGGGATGACGCAGCGGTCATTGGCGCCCCCCACCTCGCACTCGTGCCCAAGCGGCCACATGATGGTCACCCCCGACATGCCCCCCCGGAACCTGCCCGGCCCGCCCGAGTCGGGCATGAACGCGTACATTTCCACCAGGAAGGGATAGCGGGTCTCGAAGACCTCCATGGAGACCGCGGACACGCTGCCGCCGATGCGCGGCCCCCCGGCCAGCTCGAAGCCGTCCTTGGTGGCCCGGGCTCCCCAGGCAGTGGGGTCGGATCCCAGATACCAGGCGTAGTACTCGCCGTTCCGTGGGTCGATGCCTCCGGCGATGTGGGCTGTCGCCGTCCCCGAGTCCCCGCCTATGACCCGCTCGGGTATCACTCGGGCCAGGGCGCCGCTCACCGCGTCGATGATGCGCAGAGAGGTCTCGGTGTTGCCGCTCACCACGGGCGCGGGGAAGCGGGCGTTCACCACCAGGCCCTCGGGCGCGATGATGGTGACCGGCCGGTAGCAGCCGTGGTTCTTGGGGATGGCCGGGTCGGTGAGGTTGAAGAGGGCGCAGTAGGTGGCCGAGTAGGCGACCCCCAGCACACAGTTGGCCGGCCCCCTCACCTGAGGATCGGAGCCGCTGAAATCGACGGTGATGTCGCTTCCCGCGACAGTGACACGCACGTGGATCTTCACGGGGCGTTCCTTGTCGACTCCGTCGTTGTCGAGGAAGTCCTCGAACACGTAGGTGCCGTCGGGGATCTTCGCGATCTCGTCCCGCATGAGCTGTTCGGAGTAGTCCAAGGCCCAATCCATAGCCTCCGTCATGTCCGCCGGGCCGTACTTGCCGAACAGCTCGCCCATCCGCCGCGCCCCCAGCCGGCAGCCGGCCACCTGGGCCTGAAGATCGCCCCACGAGAACTGCGGTACCCGGACGTTGGCGAGGAAGAGGTCGCGCACTCCCTCGTTGAGCACGCCCGCATCGTACAGCTTGATGGGCGGGATACGTACTCCCTCTTGGAAGATGCTCCGCGTGTCGCCGCCGAAACTGCCCGGGTACATCCCGCCGATATCGCCGTGATGGCCGCGGGCGACCGCGTACCCGATCAGCTCGCCCTCGTGGTAGATCGGAGAGACGACATCCACATCAGGGAGATGCGTGCCTCCCGGGAACGGGTTGTTGTGGATGACGACGTCATCGGCGGCGAGACGCTCCTTGCCGAAGCGATCGAGGATGGCCCCGGCACTCAGCTCGAGGGCACCCAGATGGACGGTCACGCCCATCGAGGAGGCAATGAGGCGGCCCTCTCTGTCCAGGAGCGCTGTAGAGAAGTCGAGTACCTCGTTGAAGATAGGATGATACGAGGTGCGTTTGAGCACCTCGGCCATCTCCAGTGGGATCGACTCGAGAAGGCTGCGCAGCACCCCCAGGGTGAAGGGGTCGCGCGCCGAGCCCGGTCCTTGGCGGCCCCGGAGGCCGTCGCCCATGAGATCGCCGCTCACAGGGTCGACTCCAGAGCAAGGTCTCCGCTCACAAGGCCAGCTCCACGATGAGATCGCCGTGCCGCCCTACGGTTGCGCTCTCGCCGGGAGGCAGCACCGTCGTGGTATCCATCTGCTCGATCACCGCCGGGCCTACCACGACGTTCCCGGCCGCCAGCCGGGAGCGCTCGTAGGTGCTGCAGTCCGCGAAGCCGCCTGCCTCGTCGAAGTAGACGGCTCTCGCCCCCTTGCGTGCCGCCCCCGGATCGGGGGTCCCCGCCACTATGAGGGGCATCTCCACTGCGGCCCGCGGCCCGACGGCCGAGACCGAGAGGGTGATGAGTTCCACCTCGGCGTCCCGGGAATCGTGTCCGAATAGGCGCAGGTGCTTGTCGTGGAAGAGGGAACCTAGCAGCGCGACCGCCCCCTCGTCCATGCCGTCGATCATCTCCCCCGGCACCTCCACCGGCACCTCGTGCGCCTGTCCCAGGTAGCGCATGTCCACCTCGTAGCGGGCGACCACTTCTCCCGAAGCGAAGCCGGACTCCTCGATCTCGGCGACCGCCTCCCGCTCGATCTCCCGGAAGATGGCGGAGAGCCTGGCAGGGTCCGCCTGCGAGAGACGGACGACGTAAGAACGATGCGCATCGTAGCGGGCATCGGCGGTGATGAGTCCGACGGCCGAGAAGACCCCCGCATGCAGGGGGACGACCACCCGAGGGATGCGGAGCTCTTGGGCCATGCGGACCGCATGGATGGGTGCGGTGCCTCCCGAGACCACCAAGGTGAAGTCCCGCGGATCGAGGCCGCGCTGGATGGTGACCACCCTCATGGCCGCGATCATATTCGCGTTGACCAAGCGGTAGATGCCATGAGCGGCGTCGGCCGGCGACATGCCCAGCCGGCCGGCAATCTTCTCTTGGATGGCCCGTCGCGCGGCCTCCGCATCAACGGTCAGGGCGCCTCCCAGATAGTAGTCGGGGTTGATATAGCCGAGCACGAGATCGGCGTCGGTGACTGTAGGCTCGTCGCCTCCCTTGCCGTAGCAGGCCGGACCCGGTACCGACCCCGCACTCCGCGGCCCCACGTGCACGGCCCCGGCCCGATCGACCGAGGCGATGCTTCCCCCCCCGGCCCCGATCTCTACCATGTCCATCACCGGGACCCCGATGAAGTAGCGCCCGCCAAGCCAGAAGCGGGAGGTGACCGCCGGCCTGCCCTCCCGCACCACGCAGATCTTGGCCGTGGTGCCACCCATGTCAAAGGAAATGACATCCGGAAAGCCCAGGGACGCACCCAGCCGAGCCGCGGCCGACACCCCTCCCGCCGGCCCCGAGTCGATGGTGTACACAGGCCGGGAGCCCGCGGCGCCGGCCGACATGATGCCGCCGCTCGACTGCATGAGATAAAGCTCTTTGCGGAACCCCTTGGCGCGCAGGCGTTCCCGCAGCCTCTGCAGATACGACTGCATGATGGGCATCACATACGCGTTCACCGTGGTGGTGCTCAGCCGCTCGTACTCTCGGATGACCGGAAGGATCTCGCTGGAGATCGACAACCGCAGCCCTGGGATCTCCTCGCGCAGGATCTCGGCGGTCCGCCGCTCGTGGGCGGAGTTCATAAACGAGAAGAGGTAGCAGATGACGGCCGTTTCCACGTCCGCGTGGCGCAGTTCCGCCGCTATCTGGCGGACGACGGGCTCATCGAGCTCCTTCAGCACCTGTCCCCGGTAGTCCAGCCGCTCCGGGACTTCGAAACGGAGCGGGCGCCGCACGAGAGGATCGTATCCCCCGACATAGTCCTGCGGCAGGTCCATCTGCAGGTTGTACATGTCGTCAGGGTCGTCGATGACCCGCTGCCCGCGCCGCAATTCCAGCACGTCCCGGAAGCCTTCGGTGGTGATGACCGCCACCCGGGCGCCCTTGTTCTCGATGACCGCGTTCACGCCAACGGTGGTGCCGTGGGAGAAGAAGTCCACCCGGGACAGGTCTACGCCCGCTTTCGCAACGGCATCCATGACGCCGTCCGACTGGTCCTCCGGGGACGTGGGCGCTTTCGCCACGATGACTCGACCTGCCTCATCGATGGCGACAAGATCGGTGAAGGTACCCCCGACATCTGCGCCGACGCGATAGTCCACGCGGCTCATGATACCTACTGAGCGGTCACTTCGAAAGGCGGTCGGCCGGCTGCGGCGGACGGCATCCTCCGGCTAGGTCAGCGCACTGCGGGCGTCGCCGAGTCCCGGTTTGAGCCCAGGACGGACGTCACGATGAGGGCCGGTCTTTGTCGCCGGTTTCGAGGACCCTGCCGACAGAGAAGCCCCGTCCCAGGTCCTCCCCCAGGCCGTAGTACTGGTTCTCGCTGGGCCCCCACCAGATCGGTCGCACCAGCCCGGCCGTCGGCCGGCCCTTCTCGTCCAGGAGCCCCTCATCGACCTTGACATCGAGGATCTCGCCTACAAAGAGGGTGTGCAGCCCCAGCTCGGCTACGTGCACCACCTTGCACTCGAGCACGAAGGGGAACTCGGCCACGTATGGAGCTTCGACCAGGTCGGAGGCAAGCGGGGTGAGTCCCGTGGCGGCGAACTTGTCCGTGTCCCGACCGGAGACGACGCCAAAGTAGTCGGCGGCCACCACGTCTTCGTCGGTGGGCAGACTGATAGTGAAGGCGCGGCGTTCCATCAGATTGCCGTACGTATAGGTGGCTTTGCGGACGGATACCGCCACGCAGGGCGGCTTGCTGCAACAGATCCCGCCCCAGGCGACAGTCATTACGTTGGCCTTGCCGGCAGCGTCGTACGTGCCCACCACAAACACCGGGGTCGGGTAAAGCCAGGTGCCGGGGCCAAGGGACTTCTTCATGCTTCCTCCCTACCAGCGGTCGCGGTGCACGCGGCCGAAATCGAATCGATCCACGGGAGCGGGCGTCTCAGCAGGATACCCCATCGGCACCACCGCGAAGGGGACGACCTGCTCAGGCAGTCCCAGGACGGCTGCGATGGGGCCCATCCGCTCCTCCAGGGGATAGGTGCCGCACCACACCGCCCCCAGCCCGGCGGCATGAGCGGCGAGCAACAGGTTCTGAGTGGCCGCCGCGCAGTCCTGTGCCCAGAAATGGGGCCGCTGCACCCGGCGAAGGTCCCCGCACACCACGACCGCCACCTGGGCCTCGCGCGCCATCCCTCCGTAGGGGTTTGCGCCCGCTATCACGTCGAGTACAGCACGGTCCCGCACGACGACGAACTGCCAGGGCTGCTGATTCCCGGCCGAAGGAGCGGCCATCGCCGCTCTGAGCAGATCGGTGACGAGCGCCTCCGCGACCGGCTGGTCCGTGTACTTTCGGACGCTGCGGCGCGTCAGGATGTTCTCCACCTGTCCTCCTATTCGGTCGGGCGACGCCCCCGCCGACCCGCGGGCACCGCTTCCGCCACCCTCGCCTGAGGACGCCGGGGACGCATGCGCAGCCAGTCCACGTAGTAGACGCGAGATGCAGTCCGCTCTTCGCTCGCCATTCAGTCTTCCCCAGTCTCGTCGTCACGAAGCAGCGACTCGGCTCCCCGCGCAAGCTCTTCGCGCACCTCTTCGCTCGACGCCTTCCGTCCCCAGACTTCCCACTCGTGCAGGGGACCACCCCGGGCCAGTGTCACCGGCGGCAGTTCCTTCCACCGGGTGATCCGATAGAGCGTGCCCTCGTGCTCGACCAGCGAGCCCACGGCCCACTCCCGAGCTCGAAAGGGCGGTTGGTGAGTGCGGAAGAGCGCTCGCTCCCTCCTGAAAGGCCATTCCACGTCAGGCGGTCATCTCCTCGAGTTCCCAAAGAGCCGGCGCGCCGGTTCCAGGCTCCCCGCCCCGCTCCACGCCCGCCTCACGCACCGGGCCGCCGCCATCTTCCCACCAGCAGTCCCACGCCGATCAAGATGAGCACGACCGGCCAGAGATACCCCCAGTCCAACTCGAATAGGAAGGACGCGGCCACCAACACCAGCACCACCCCTATGAGGAGAGAGCGGCCGACATCTCCGCCGAAACTTCGGCCGTTTGCCACATACTGCCTCCAGGCGGCGGCCAACGACCCGACGGCGGGGATGAGGATGAACAGAGCCCACCAGTTGTGCAGCGACCACCCAGACCACCACCCCAGGTTCTGGCCCAGAAAGGCGACCCCGATGACGATGACGATGACCCCGATTGCCCATCTGCCCGCGTGCCGATCGGGTGCGGCGGGAGGCAGCGGCTGAGGATTCTGATCGTTCATTTGCGGCCTTCCGACGTGTGAATCGACGGAGGATGACTAGACCCTCTCACACCTTAATACATCTTGGTGACACATCTTGGCAAGTTCATCAAAGGCGCCGCAGCCGGTTTGGCGCACCCTCCCTCTGGCAATGATGACAGCGTGCGACCCCGTCGACGAAGGAGGCTGCCGAGATGGGCAACCCGATCGTGCATTGGGAACTGATGGTGAGCGACCTCGACAAGGCCAAAGAGTTCTACTCCGGCGTGTTCGACTGGAAGATCGAGGAGGCTCCGTCCTTCCCGGGATATCCGATGATCGACACAGGGAAGGAGCCTGGAGGGGCTATGTGGGTGAAGCCGGACGGACCCCCCACCCACGCCCTCAACGTGTATTTCGGTGTGGCCGACGTCGAGCAGACCCTGGCCCGGGCGGTTACCGCGGGCGCCACGATGCTGGTGCCCCCGAGCTCCATCGAGGGCGTGGGCGAGTGGGCCATGTTCGCCGACCCCGACGGCATCCCGGTGGGCCTCTTCCACGAGAAATAGGCGGCGGGCGAAATAGGCGGTCGTGCCTCCAGCGGCGGGGTCTGGCTTCCAGACGGGAGCGGCCGCCGCCGGCGCCAGTGGCGGCTAAGCCGGCAGGCGGCCCCGGGTCTCCGGCGGCCGCCCGGCCCGCTCGCTCAGAGGCGCCCCTCTGTTCGAAGTTGTCTGACGTCGGCCAATACCCTGGCCGCGTGGCCCTTGGCGCTCACCGCCCTGTAGGCGAGCCGGATGATGCCGTCGCGGCCGATGACCACCGTATCGCGTTCGTGAGAGCTCTCGGGGCCACCCTTGAGCGTTCCGTAGGCCAGGCCGATAGCACGCGTGTGGTCGCTGGCGAACGGGAACTCGATGTCGTACTTGTCGCGGAACTTCTCCAGCCGGGCAACGGGGTCGACGGACGCACCGACCACGGCCACGCCCTCCGCGGCGAACTCCTGCAGCAGGCCGTTGAACTCAACGGCCTCATTGGTTCAGCCCGGGGTCAGCGCCCTGGGAAAGAAGTAGAGCGCCACCGCCGACTTGCCGAGCAACGCTCCCAGGTCGATGTCACCGCCTGGCCCCGGCACCACGAAGAGCGGCGCTTTGTCACCCGCTGCGAGCATGGTCTCCCCCTTTCCTACGCGGCCGTCGCCTCCATGAGATCGGTGAACTGGCGGAACAGGTAGTGGCTGTCGTGGGGCCCCGGCCCTGCCTCGGGGTGATACTGGACGCAGTAGGCGGGCAGGTCCAGCAGTCGTAGACCTTCCACGGTGCCGTCGTTCAGGTTGAGATGGGTGATCTGCACCGGACCGAAGCCGGAGTCCAGCATCATGTGGTCGGGGCTCAACCCGGCGATGCCGCCGACCCCCACCACCGAGGCGCGTTCGAGCACCTCCCGTACCGCCCGCGGTGGTTCCACCGCAAATCCGTGGTTCTGGCTGGTGATCTCGATGCGTCCGGTGAGGTAGTTGCGGACTGGATGGTTGATGCCCCTATGGCCGAACTTGAGCTTGTAGGTGGAGAACCCCACAGCCAGCGCCATCAGCTGATGGCCCAAACAGATGCCGAACACCGGGACTTTGCCCAGCAGGCCGCGGATGGTATCGACGGCGTAGCCGACAGCGGCAGGATCCCCGGGGCCGTTGGAAAGGAATACGCCATCCGGCTTCATGGCCAGGGTCTGCTCTGCCGTCCACTGGGCCGGCACCACCGTTACCCGGCAGCCCACAGCCGCCAAGTTTCTGAGGATGCTCCTTTTCAGGCCGAAATCGTAGGCCGCCACCCGGAAGCGCGGCTCCGGCGTCTCCACCCCGGCGCCCGCACCGCCCTCCCACTCGTATGGCTGCGAGCAGCTGACGACGCTGGCCAGATCCTGGCCGGTCATGGCGGGGAAGTCCCGGACCGCGGCGAGAAGGTCGTTCACCTCGAGGTCGGGGCCGGTGGCCACGCAGGCCGTCATGGCTCCGCGTTCCCGAATGCGCCGGGTGAGGGCCCGGGTGTCGATGCCGCCAAGGCCCACGATGCCGCGATCGGTGAGCCAGTCCACCCAGGCTTCGGGACACGTGCCGTTCCAGGCGGTGTTCTTGATCTCACGGACTATGATGGCGCGGGAATGGACCTCTCCGGATTCGAGCAGGTGATCGGCGGCCCCGTAGTTGCCGATCATGGGATAGGTGTAGGTGACCATCTGACCGTGGTAGGACGGGTCGGTGGCGATCTCCTGATAGCCCGTCATGCCGGTGTTGAAGACGGCCTCGCCCAGCACGCGGCCCTCGGACGCGAACCCATAGCCGGCGAACACGGTGCCGTCGTCGAGCACGATGTAGCCGGGAACCTCGCCCCTGTACATCAGGCCTCCCCTCGAGCCCGCGAGAAGCAACGCTTCCCGTCCACCACTGTCAACCGCACCCGTCCGGTGAGGGTCTCCCCCAAGTACGCGCAGTTGCGGCTCTTGCCGCGCAGATTGGCCGGCGTCACCGTCCAGGCTTCGTCCCGGTCGACCACGCAGAAGTCGGCGGCAGCCCCCACCGCCAGCCGGGGCGCCGACAGGCCGAGGACCCGGCAGGGCCCGCTCGACATGGCATCGACGAGTCTGCCCAGGGGCAGCTTCCCCGTGAGTACTAGATTGGTGTGAAGGGCAGCGAAGGCCGTCTCCAGCCCGGTGCTGCCGCTCAATGCCTCTTCGATGGGCACCTCTTTTTCCTGGGGAGCGTGGGGGGCGTGGTCAGTACCGATGCAGTCGATGGTGCCATCGGCCAGCGCAGCCACCAGGGCGTCCCGATCAGCCTCCGATCGGATGGGCGGGTTGACCTTGAGGTTCTGGTCGAAGCTGGTGAGGCGCTCGTCGGTAAAACACAGATGTAGCGGAGTGGCTTCCGCGGTCACCGGCAGCCCCTCGTGCTTTGCCCCCGCGATCAGCCGCGCGCTCCCGGCGGCGGACAGATGCTGGAAGTGCACCAGAGGGGCGTCTGGCCGCACCGCCGCTCCCCGACTCGCTGCCAGCCGCCCCTCTTCGGCGGACGCATAGCGGATCAGCTCGAGGTCGCGGGCCAGAGGGCCCGTCTCGCATGCGGCAGGAATGCCTCGCAGCCCCAGGCGGGCGCTCCACTTGCCCTCATGCATCACACCGTCGAGAGAAAGGCTCTTGTTCTCGAGATGAAGCAGCAGCGGGCACCCTGTCCCCCGCGAGTAGCGCAAAGCGTGCAGCAGCAGATCGGCGTCGGAGACGGGCTTGCCGTCGTCGGAGAAGGCCACTACTCCGGCCTCGGCCAGCTCGCGCATCTCGGACAACTCCTCGCCCTTCTGCCCCTTGCTCACCGAGCCCACCTGGCCGATGCGGACCGCCGCCTGCCGTGAAGCCTGCTCCAGGATGGCGGAAGCCACCAAGCCCGAGTCCACCACCGGATCGGTGTTCGCCATGGCGATGACGGTGACGTAGCCACCCGCCGCGGCCGCCCTGGACCCGGACATCAGGTCCTCTTTGTACTCGTAGCCGGGAGTGCGCAGATGGGCGTGCGGATCGACGAAGCCTGGAAAGACCCAGCATCCAGCGAGGTCGTCGAACTCCTCCACCCCGGGATCCCGGGGCAACCGGTCCCCCACCGCAGCGATCTTGCCCTCAGCCACGAGCAAGTCGCCGAGGATGTCCACCCCTTCGCCAGGGTCGAAGAGGCGCACAGCGGGAATGAGGAATCGCTCGGGGGGGAAGCGCGGCAGACAAGCTTACGCGCGGAGGGACGTGGACCGCTGTCCATCCATAACTCCTTTCGGCCTCACGGGGCTCGTTTAAAGGCTCCTCTATGGTATCGCGGACCGCGGGTGGGGTCCAGTCGACGGGCAGGGTCCGCCGCCCCATAACCGTCAGGCCGGCGGCACCCGGTCACGCCGGCCAGGGTCACGGGCGCGGTCCCGCTTGCTGGGGATGTATCCAGTCCGGCAGAGACCTCCAGGCCTCACGGGCCTGCTGCCGGTGGAGGATCCAGTCGGGGTCATGAGCCCTCACCAGGGCCCAAAAGCGCTTGGAGTGGTTCAGTTCCCGGGTGTGGCAAAGCTCGTGAGTGAGAATATGGTCGACGACCTCCGGCTCCAGAAAGAGCAGGCGAAGGTTGAGCGATATCGTTCCGCGCGCCGAACAGCTCCCCCAGCGCGTGCGCTGGTGTCGTACGCCGGCGCGTGTGAAGCTGAGACCGTCGCGCGCTGACAACTCGGCCAATCGGCGCAACAGCGCGCCCCGGGCCCGTCGCCGCAGCCATTCGATCAGGGCCCGGCTGCCGTCCTCGTGGTCGCCGTCCGCACAGGTGACCACGAGGATGCCGCCAGGCGCCGCGCGGGCCACCGCTCCCCGCCTGCCGCCGACCGCCGCGCTCGGCGGCCGGTACTCCACCTGCCACTCTTCTCCCAGAGCCGGGAGGACGACTCGGTCCGGGAGCGCGGCTCCTGAGCCGTCGGCGGGGCCACTCCCGTCACGCCGCGTCTCCACTCTGGCCCGCGCCCGCTCGATCCACGCCCGTTTGGCCTCGATGATGCCCGGGATCGCGAGCCGGTCGAAGCGCCGAGGCACAACGACCAAGAGCTCGCCCCGTTCCGTGATCACCAGCCGTACATGGCGCGCCCGGTCGCTCACGCGCAGGGTGAACTCCGGTGTTTGCCTAGCCGTGCCGGCCCTCGCGGCGGCGCCGGCCTCAGCGGCAGTAACGGCCTCGACGCCGGTGCCGACCCCGGCGGCGCCCGCCTTCGGGGCGCCGGTCATCACGGGCTCTCAGCCCACAAGCCGGGCACGCAGAATTATCTCAGGGACCGCCGCCAGGGCCTTCGACACCGGACAGGCCTGTTTCGCTTGAGCGGCCAGGGCCTGAAACTCGACGTCATCCAGCCCGGCGACCGAGACTTCGCAGTCGAGCTCGATCTTGACGATGGTGGGGCCGGCCCCCAGGTGAACCGACGCCGTCGTATGCACCTTCTCCGGAGGATGGCCGGCGTCGGTGAGCAGGGAGGCCAGGAACATGGAGAAGCAGCCGGCGTGGGCCGCTCCGACCAGCTCTTCCGGGTTGGTGCCCGCCGCCTCCTCGAAGCGCGACGAAAAGGTGTACGGGCCCTCGTACAGGCCGCTCGCCAGGCGCATCCTCCCGCTTCCTTCTTTGAGCGACCCCTGCCAAACGGCCTCTGACTTCCTCACCGGCATGGTGGCACCTCCTGGTTGAGCGTTCCCCTTCGGCCGGCCACTTGCCGGCCGATCCTACTCGACCGTGACCCCCCGGTATTCGGAGTCGTCCAGGTCGCGTGTGTTCTTGCCGCCGGCCGGCATGTTGGGTCCGGTGCTCTCCACCGTGATCTGCCGCGCCCCGGTAGCGGCGAGCTCGTCCGTATCGATGACGCCGAGGTCGAACGGGTTTTCGATGTCGTACTTCATCTCGGCCTGCTGTTTGAGGATACCCCAACGTGTGAACACGTGACGCTGGGCCTTCGCCCATAGCATGCTGGCCGCGTCGGGAGCAAACTTCTTGAGCATGTTGTAGCGATTCTCCGTGGTGACGAACTCCGCCACTGGAACGGTCAGCTCGCGGGAGTCGATCTGCAGCGGGTTCTTGCCGTCCGCCGCCAGCCGCGGATCGAATCGGTAGAGTAACCAAGACCCAGACTGCACCGCCTGCTTCTGGTGCTCGTAGCCCTTCCTCAGATCGAAGCCCATGCTTATGCAGTGGCTGTAGGCGATGATGAGGGAGGGGCCGTCGTAAGACTCCGCCTCCACGAAGGCGCGCACGGTCTGGGCGTCGGAATAGCCCATGGCCACCTGGGCCACGTAGATGTTGCCGTAGGTCATGGCGATGGAGCCCAGGTCCTTCTTGCCGACGGTCTTACCCCCCGCGGCGAAGAGGGCCACGGAGCCCATGGGCGTGGCCTTGGAGCACTGGCCGCCTGTGTTGGAATACATCTGGGTGTTGAGCACCAGCAGGTTGATGTTCCGGCCCGAGGCCAGCACGTGGTCCAGCCCTCCGTAGCCGATGTCGAAGGCCCAGCCGTCGCCCCCGACGCCCCACACGCTCTTGCGCACCAGGTAGTCGGCCACCGAAGCGAGCTGCGCGTAGCGCGGATCGAAATCCTCTGCGGCGGCGGATGCCTCTATCCGTTTCTTAAGCTCTGCTACCCGTCCCCGCTGCCGGGCGATCTCGGCCTCGTCCTCCTGGCGGGAGGCAAGGACCGATTCCACCAGCTCAGGGCCCAGCGAGTTCTCGAGCTCGGACATGAGCTCCCGGGCAAACTCGGTCTGCTTGTCCACGGTGAGCCTGAGCCCGTAGCTGAACTCGGCCGCGTCCTCGAAGAGGGAGTTGTTCCATGTGGGGCCCCGGCCTTCCGCGTTCTTGGCATACGGGGTGGTCGGCAGGTTGCCTCCGTAGATGCTGGAGCAGCCGGTGGCGTTGCCGATGAGGAGCCGGTCGCCGACCAGCTGGGTGAGCAGTTTCACATAGGGGGTCTCCCCGCAGCCGGCGCAGGCACCCGAATACTCGAAGAGCGGCCTCAGTAGCTGGGTGCCCTTGACGGTGTTTACTCGCACCTGGGTGCGGTCGGGATCGGGAAGGCCGAGGAAGAAGCTGTAGTTCTCCCGTTCCGGCGCACGAAGCGGGGGCTGGAAGGCCATGTTGATGGCCTTGCGCATAGGATCGGCCTTGTCCTTGCCCGGGCAGATCTCCACACAGGCCCCACAGCCGGTGCAATCCTCGGGAGCCACTTGGACGGTCCAGGCTAGGCCATCGTTCTCCTTACCCTTGGCCCCTATTGACTTGAAGGCGCCGGGAGCACTTGCGAGAAGTGCGGGCTCGTACAGCTTGGTGCGGATGGTGGCATGCGGGCAGTGGAGCGAGCACTTGCCGCATTGAATGCACAACTCCGGTTCCCACACCGGGATCTCCAGGGCGATGTTGCGCTTCTCCCAGCGGGTGGTGTCGGTGGGCCAGATGCCGTCTTCCGGCAGGGCGGATACGGGCAGGGTGTGCCCGAGGCCGGCCATGATGGGAGCGGTGACCTTCTTCAGGAAATCGGGGGCCTCCTCGGGAACCAGCGGGGGCTTATGCCACGTGGCGGTGATGACATCCGACACTTTGATCTCGTGCAGATTGGCTATGGCCTGGTCGACGGCGTCGTAGTTCATCTGGACGACCTTGTCGCCGCTCTTGCTGTAGGTCTTCTTGATGGTGGCCTTGATGGCTGCGATGGCTTCGTCCGGGGGGATGATCCCGGAGAGATAGAAGAAACAGGTCTGCATGATGGTGTTGATGCGGCCGCCCATGCCGGTGCTCTTGGCCACCTCGTACGCGTTGATGGCGTAAACCTTCAGACCCAGCTCGATGATGCGGGCCTGGCTCTCGTAGGGCAGGCGGTCCCACACCTCGTCGGCCGGATAGGGAACGTTCAACAGGTACGTCGAACCCGGCCGCGCCGCCAGCAGCGTCTTGTAGCGCTCGAGAAACGACCACACATGGCAGGCCACGAAATCGGCCTTGTCGACCAAGTAGGCCGAACGGATGGGCTGGGGGCCGAAGCGGAGGTGCGACACGGTGAGCACGCCCGCCTTCTTGCTGTCGTAGACGAAATAGCCCTGGACGTTGTTGTCGGTGTCCTCGCCGATGATCTTGATGGAGTTCTTGTTGGCTCCGATGGTGCCATCCGAGCCCAGCCCGTAGAACATGGCCCGGTAGACGCCCTCCGGCTCGCTGTGAAAGCTCGTGTCCACCTCGAGGCTCGTATGGGTGACATCGTCCTCTATGCCCAGCGTGAAGTGCTTCTTGGGCTGAGGCTTGGCCAGTTCGTCGAGGGCGGCCTTCACCATGCCCGGAGTGAACTCCTTGCTGGAGAGCCCGTAGCGGCCGCCGATCACCTTGCACGAAAGCCCCACTTCGGCCACAGCGTTCATCACGTCCAGGTAGAGAGGCTCGCCCGCGGAACCCGGCTCCTTAGTGCGGTCGAGCACTGCCAAGGCTTTCACCGTCGCGGGCAGGGCTGCGGCGAAGTGTTCCACGCTGAAGGGGCGGTACAGGCGCACCTTGAGCACGCCGACCTTCTCGCCCATGAAGACCAGCTTGTCGACGGCCTCGTGGGCCGTATCGCAACCCGAGCCCATGAGGACCACAACCCGCTCCGCGTCGGGAGCACCGTGATAGTCGAACAACTGGTAGGCCCGCCCGGTGAGAGACGTCAGCCGGTCCATGTATTCCTGGACGATCGCGGGGCACGCCTCGTAATAGCGGTTCACGCTCTCCCGAGCCTGGAAGTAGACGTCAGGGTTCTGGCTCGTGCCGCGAAGCGTGGGACGATCGGGGGTCATGGCCCGGGCCTTGTGCGCGAGAACATACTCGTCGTCGATCATCTCGCGGAGGACCGCTTCGGGCATGAGTTCGACCTTCTGGACCTCGTGTGACGTGCGGAAGCCGTCGCAAAAGTGGATGAAGGGGATGCGTGACTTCAGGGTGGCTGCCGAGCCGACCAGCGCCAGGTCGTGTGACTCCTGCACCGAGGCCGAGGCCAGGAGGGCGAATCCCGTTTGGCGGACGGCCATGACGTCCTGGTGGTCGCCGAAGATGGAAAGCCCCTGGGCGGCGATGGAGCGGGCGGTCACATGCCAGCAAGTAGGCGTCAGCTCTCCAGCTACCTTGTACATGGTGGGGATCATCAGCAAGAGTCCCTGCGAGGCGGTGAAGGTGCTCGAAAGCGAGCCCGCCTGCAGCGCTCCGTGCACGGCGGCCGCTGCGCCCGCCTCCGACTGCATCTCCACCACGAGGGGCACGCTGCCCCACAGGTTCTTCTTGCCGGCGGCGCTCCAGGCGTCGGCATGTTCGGCGATGGGCGAAGAGGGGGTGATGGGGTAAATGGCAATGACTTCGTTGACTCGGTGCGCGACGTGGGCGATCGCTTCGGTGCCGTCGATAACTGCCACGGTGCCTGCCATTACGGTCCCCTCTCGGACTCGAGATGTCAGCGGGACTAGGGTCACGCTGGGATTAGAATATTGACTCTAAATTCTAATGTCAAGTATCTAGACCATACTCAGAAAGCATGGCGGTGATTATCCCATACGCAGCCCGTTTGCTTAGCAGGCTGCTGGAAAGCGACGCCTCGCCACCGCAGTGTGCCGGGTGCGAGCGAGAGAAGGACGCAGGGAGAGCAAATAGCAGCGCTATTTGCGCGACTGAGGACAAGGTATCGGGCCGCCCGGTGCGGTGCGGAGGCCGGGGCTTCGCTTTTCAGCAGCCTCTTAGACCGCGGCTTCCTCACTCAGACTGCCCGCCAGGCACTGGTACAAGATCGCCATGCGGACGGCCAGCCCTGATTCCACCTGGTGCAATATCAGGGAGCGGTCGTCGTCGGCCAGATCGGCGGAGAGCTCCACCCCGCGGTTGATGGGACCCGGGTGCATGACCCGCTGTCCCGCCTTCAGACGATAGGGGGATAGACCCCAGACCCGGCTGTACTCCCGGAGCGACGGGACCGGCGGCACCTTGCCCTTCGCGCGCTCGAGTTGCATGCGCAGCAGGTAGACCACATCCACGTCCTCCAGCGCGTCCAACTCGTTGTACACGGGCACGTCCCAGTACTCGATCCCCGGGGGCATCAGGGTTGGAGGCCCCACCAGGCGTACCTCGATGCCCATCTTGCGGAAGCCGAACAGGTCGGAGCGGGCCACCCGGCTACGGAGGATGTCCCCTACGATAGCCACTTTGAGCCCCTTCACGTCGCCGTAGACCCGGCGCAGGCTATAGAGGTCGAGCAGGCATTGCGTGGGATGCTCGCCGGTCCCGTCCCCGGCGTTGACCACCGAGGCGTTGGTGTACCGGGTGGCCATCCGCGAGGCCCCCACCTGGGGATGCCGCATGACGATGATGTCCGGCCGGTAGCTCTCCAGGGTGAGGATGGTGTCCTTGAGGCTCTCCCCCTTCGACACGCTGGACGAGGACCCCTTGATGTTGATCACGTCGGCAGAGAGCCTCTTGCCCGCCAGCTCAAAGGACGACTGAGTGCGGGTCGAAGCTTCCAGGAACACGTTGATGATGGTGCGACCGCGGAGCGTGGGGACCTTCTTGATAGGGCGAGAGGCTATCTCGAGGAACCCGTCGCTCAGGTTGAAGAGATTGTCGATCTCGCCGGCGGTGAGGTCATCGATGGAGATGAGGTGCATGTCCTTACCCTTTCGGCCTCGCTGGACCTGTTTAAAAGGTTCGTTCGCTTTTCGATTCTACCGCGCGGGGGCCACGAGCGCCCGACGCGACCCTAGGCGCGACGGGGTGGTCGAGCGTGCAGGCACCTGCCGCGCGACCGGGCCCGCGAGGCCGCTGCTACTCCTCTATGGCCACCTCGTCCACCCCATCGGTCTCCACCAGGTGGACGACCACTTTCTCGTTCCGGCTGGTGGGGACGTTCTTGCCCACGAAGTCGGGACGGATCGGGAGGTCGCGGTGCCCGCGATCGACGAGAACCGCCAGCCGCACCTCCAGGGGCCGCCCATAATCGAAAAGAGCCTCAATGGCAGCCCGGATGGTGCGGCCGGTGTAGAGCACGTCATCCACCAGCACGATGGTCTTGTCGTTGACATCGAACGGCAGGTCGGTCGAGTGGACTAAAGGCTGTTCATAGTCTCGGCCGGGACGGGCGTCGATGTCGTCGCGGTAGAAGGTGATGTCGATGGCGCCCGTAGGCGGGCGGACGGCGTAGAACGACTCGAGCAGCCCGGCCAGCCTGGCCGCCAACTCCACCCCCCGCCGCTGGATGCCCACCAGGGCCAACTCCGCGAGGTCGGGCGACTGTTCCGCGATCTCGTGAGTCATCCGGGCAAGGGTGCGACCCACTTGGTCGCTGTCGAGCAGGATCTTCGTTTTGTGGGCTCCACCGTCCATGTCCGCTCTCACCCTTCGCCCGACGTTTTGAGATCTCTCCAGCCGACGACCTCGCCGCTCCCGCCCGGTCTCGCACGCTACCCGCAGTCCGCGGCGGCGTCAAGGACCGGGGTCCGGAGTGAAACTTCGACGGCGGTCCCTGCCGTCCCTGCTCTTAGGCGGGCGCCTTGCCCAGCAAAGTAAGGGCTGCGGCCACCGCGTGGTCGGCGGTGATCCCGAATTCCCTATACAGCGCTTTGGCCGGCGCCGAGGCGCCGAAATGGTCGATGCCGATGGCGGTCCCGACGGGGCCGACGTACCGTTCCCAGCCGAACGTCGATGCCGCCTCCACCGACACCCGGGCGGTAACGGCGCTCGGAAGGACACTCTCCCGGTAGGCGGCATCCTGCAGCTCGAACAGCTCCCAGCAAGGCATGGCTACGATCCTCGCGGTCACGCCCCGCCCAACCAGTGCGTCCGCCGCCGCCACGGCGATCTCCACCTCGGAGCCCGTAGCCAGCAGGATCACGTCCGGTCGTCCCTCTAGAGCATCCCGAAGGACGTACGCCCCGCGTAGGAGTCCATCCGCTCCCCCCATGCGCGTCCGGTCGAAGACCACCAGGCTCTGCCGGGTGAGCACCAGGGCGGTGGGCCCGTCCCGCCTCTCCAGGGCAGCCCGCCAAGCGGTCACTGTCTCGTTGGCGTCGCTGGGCCTGATGACCACGAGGCCGGGCATGGCGCGAAGCGAGGCGAGATGCTCGATCGGCTGATGGGTGGGCCCGTCCTCTCCAAGCCCGATGCTGTCGTGCGTGAACACGTAGATGGCCGGTAAGTGCGACAGCGCGGCCAGCCGGATAGCCGGGCGCATGTAGTCTGAGAAGATCAGGAACGTGCCGCCGTACGGGAACAACCCGCCATGAGCGGCCAACCCGTTCAAGACACCCCCCATGGCGTGCTCCCGCACGCCGAACCGTAGGTTGCGTCCTGCCGGAGACCCGGGTTCAAAGTCGTCATACTTGGCGAGATACGTGTTGTTCGATGGAGCAAGGTCGGCCGAGCCGCCCAGCAGCGTGGGTATGATCGGAGCGAGGGCGTTCAGCGTCTTGCCCGAGGCCGCCCGCGTGGCCAAGCTCTCTCCCGCGGCGAACCTGGGAAGGCTGTCCGTCCATCCCTCGGGCAACCTGCCGGCCTGGGCGTCCTTCCATTGCCGGGCAAGGTCGGGATGCTCCTTCTCGTAACGGGCGAGCGCCTGCTCCCACTCCGCCCGCAGCCGGCCTCCCGCGGCAGCGACCGCCTCATACTGCTCGCGAACGCGCCCCGGCACCGCGAAGAACAGGCCGCCCGGCCAGCCTAGAGCCTCTTTGGTGAGCTTGACCTCCTCCGCGCCCAGAGCAGCCCCATGGGACTCGGCGGTGCCCTCCTTGTTGGGGCTGCCGTAGCCGATGACCGTGCGCACCTGGATGAGGGAGGGCCTGTTCGTCTCGGCCCGGGCCGCCGAGATGGCGGCGTGGATGGCCGGCCGGTCGTTGCCGTCCGCGACCCTCAGCACCTGCCAGCCGTAGGCCTCGAAGCGTGCCCCCACGTCCTCCGTGAAAGCCAGGCCCGTGGATCCCTCGATGGAGATGTGATTGTCGTCGTAGAGGCAGATGAGCTTGCCCAGGGCCAAATGGCCGGCAAGGGAGGCTGCCTCCGAGGCTACCCCTTCCATCAGGTCGCCGTCGCTGACGATAGCGTAGGTGTGGTGGTCCACGACCTCAAAGCCCGGCCGGTTGAAGGTGGCGGCAAGGAAGGCCTCGGCGACGGCCATCCCTACCGAGTTGGAGAACCCGGCACCCAGAGGGCCGGTGGTCACCTCCACTCCGGGCGTGAGCCCGTGCTCAGGATGCCCCGGAGTGCGGCTGCCCCACTGCCGGAATTCCTCGAGCTCGTCTATCGTGAGGCCGTAGCCGGCCAGGTAGAGCAGCGAGTAGAGCAGCATGGACCCATGCCCTGCGCTCAAGATGAACCGGTCGCGGTCGGGCCAGACCGGGTGGGCCGCGTCGAACTTGAGATGCCTCGTCCAGAGAACATGGGCCATGGGAGCGGCGCCCAGCGGCATGCCGGGATGGCCCGAGTTGGCCTTCTGCACCGCGTCCATCGCCAGTGTCCGGATGGTGGTCACGCTCAGGTCGTCCAGATCCCATTGCGCGGCTGCACTATCGGGAAACGTGTCAGCCATGTCGAGCACCTCCTGGATTGGGGTCGGAGCTCAAGAGGATAGGCCATCCCTCACGCTCGGCTTGGGCGCGTAGGCCCGGGCGCGGGTTCACGGCGACAGGATGCCCCACCGAGCGGAGAAGCTCAAGGTCGGTGTCGTGGTCGGCATAGGCCCAGCAGTCGGCGGGGTCGGCGCCATGCTTGTCGATAAAGCTACGCGCCACCTGCGCCTTCCGACCCCCGTACGGAACGGGCCCGGCCACCCGGCCGGAGTAGCGCCCGTCGACCACTTCGCACTGCGCGCCGGCGTATTCCGTCACATCCAGGTGACCGCACAGGGCCTCCACGAGCGGCCCCAGCGCAGCCGAGACGACCACGACCGGGTCCCCGGCCGCCTGGTGTTCGGCCAGGGCGCCGGCGGCGGCCCGATGCAGCCGGGGGACCATCACCTCGTCGGTGAAGCGGGCCATCAGTAAGGCGACTGCTTCCACGGTCAAGCCCGCGATCACCTCCCCACCCTTGGCCCGCCTGGCATCGGTGACCTTCACCAGCCCGGCCTTGTAGGCCAGGAACCAGAGAGCAGCGCCAACCACGTAGGAACGGCTCACTACGCCGGCCTCGCGCAGGAAACGAACGAGCAGGAGCTGGGTCTGGCCCACGATGAGAGTGCCGTCTAAGTCGAAGATCGCCACCGCCGGCGGCTTGGGCCCGGAATCGTTCATCCTGGACACCTCGCTCAACTTGCGCCCGTCCCGGCGACCCGCAGCCTGCGAAGTACCCGGTCGAGGTCCTCGGGGAGCGGGGCGTCGAACCGGAGGTCTACCCCGGTGAAGGGGTGAGAAAACGCCAGCTGATAGCTGTGCAGGAATTGCCGGCCGACGGTCAGCGTATCGCGGCGAGTGTAGACCGGATCGCCGACCACAGGATGGCCGATGGCGGCAAAATGCACGCGGATCTGGTGGGTCCGGCCCGTTTCCAGCCTGGCTTCGATCAGCGTCAGGTCGTCCAGTCGCTCGAGCACGGTGAAATGGGTGGTCGCCTCCCGAGCGGCCAGCCCCCCTATCGCCATGGAGGTGCGGCGCACCGGATCCCGCCCGACGGGGGCCTCGATTGTCCCCGCGTCGGCGGCGAAGCCGCCGTGCACCAGGGCCAGGTACCGGCGATCGACAGCCCGCTTACGCATCATGGCCACCAGCCGCCTGTGCGCTTCGGCCGACTTCGCCACGACCAGCAATCCGCTGGTGTCCTTGTCCAAACGATGGACCACCCCCGGGCGGAACTCCTCCCCCCCGGCCAGGCCGTGTCCGGAGAGGGCCTGCACGAGCGTGCCTGTTGAGTGACCGCGCGAGGGGTGGACGGCCATCCCCGCCGGCTTGTCCACCACCAGCAGCCACTCATCCTCGTACACGATGGGCACGGTCGCCTGGCCCGCGAAGTCCCCGGCAGGCTCGACCGGGACAGCCACCCTCAAGCTCTCGCCCCCTGCGAGCAGCCTGCTCTTGGCCACGCTCTCCCCGTTCACGCGCACGGCTCCAGACGCTATCAGCGAGGCCGCCTTCGACCGGCTGCCGACCTGGGGGAGTCTGCCCAAGACCACGTCCAGCCGTGTCCCCGAGTCTTCTTCAGCGACTACGAGATCGAGCGTGAGCGGGCCGGCGCTGCTCGTGGCGCTGCCCACTACCGGGATGCTGACGTCTGATGCCCGGCCCTGAGGACCTTGATCGCTTCGATGATCAGCCCCAGAAAGACCAGCGCTATGCCGACGACGATGAAGACGTCGGAGAGGTTGTAGTTGGGCCAGTAGGGGAACTTGAGGAAGTCGGTGACGTGCCCGTCGTCGGTGAAGCGCTGGACGATGTTCCCCAGGCTGCCCCCGATGATGAGACCTCCCGCGATCCCCGCCAGCACCGGACGACGCTCCATGTGTACGTAGATCAGGACCACGATGATGGCAATGGCGTTGGCAGGCAGGATGATCGCCAGCCGGCCTCCGAGCAGGCCGAAGGCTACTCCGCTGTTCGCGCTCCGCTGGAGCGAGAGGAAAGGCAAGACCTCTTTGATCTCTCCCAGGACCAGACGCTGCTCCACCAGGTAGGTGGTCCAGAGCGCGATCCCGGTGCACAGCGCCGCTACCGCGACCAGCACCGACCACTTGACGATGATGCGCCGCCTGTTGGCACCGGTCGGCGCCGCCTTCTTGCTCGGGCCCGACATCGCCGGCGAGCCGGACTTCATAGGCCCCGTTCCTCCAAGCGTTTACAGTCGATGCACAGAGTGGCGAACGGAGCGATGTTGAGCCTTTCTTCACCTATGGCCTTGCCGCACTTGTCGCACACGCCGTAGGTGCCGGTCTCCAACTTGTGAAGCGCCCGATCGATCTGGGAGATGACCGCTCGGGCGTTCTCCTCGAGGGTCAGGTCGATCTCGCGGTCGAGGGTCACAGCAGCAGTCTCCGCCATATGCTGGTCGTACGGGCTCTCCTCAGATGAGTCCTCGAGCGACTCGGAAAGATCGGCATCAAGGTCGGCGACTTCGCGGCTGAGGCGCTCGCGCTCGGCTAGAAGGGCTTTCTTGAAAGCTTCAGCATCCATGGACCGCTCTTTTCGCTTGCTCTGCTTCGTGGAGCGCTTGATTCAACTTCTTCCGCAACTCGACTTCATCTGTGCGGGAGAAGGCTACCACCTTGTCGCGCGAGCTGTGGCCCGACTGTATCCGGATGTCGTCCACCGGTATGTCCAGCCATCCCGCCAGGGCCTGAACCAAACGAGCGTTCGCTTTCCCCCCTTCGGGCGCGGCGCTCACGGCCACCTTCAGCCGGTCCCCATAGACGCCGCGCATCTCCGTGCGGGCCGCGGAGGGCACGGCCCTCACTCCGACCAGCAGGACCCCTCCCCGGGCGGCTATGGCCGGAGATGCAGCCCGTGCGCTCTCGTCCTCACCATTCGAAGTCACGCGCCTTGGTCTTTCCGTCCTTGTCGCCGTCGAGGAAGACATCGTCCGGGTTCTCCGGCCTTCCGCTGAAGAAGAAGCCGTTCAGCAAGTCCTCCGAAGTCGCCGCCACCACAGGGGTGTTCTCGTCGAGCGTCCCCGGGGCCTCAGCGTCGTCGAACTCCGCGAATGCGGACGCTTGCTCGATCGTCTCGGCCCCGCTACCCCCGGCAGTAGTCTCCTCGTCGCCCCAGATATCGGGCACCTCCTCGGCCGCGGGCGCCTCAGATGTCGCCGGACTGCCGGCCAAGGACCGCTCGACGACCACGGTCTCCTCCGTGGCCATGGTGTGCTCCAACGCCACGGTCTCCTCCGTCGCGGCCACCGGAGCGGCCGCGACGGGCGGTTCCGCGGCGAGAAGCCGTTCTGCCCCTGCCGGCGGTTCGGTCGCTGCAGCCACGGGGACGACCGGGTACTCGGGGACCTCCTCGACCGCCGCGGGCACTTCGAACGGGCTCTCGCCTACAGCGGCCGCGGCGGGCTCCGCCGGGGCCGGCTCCGCCGGCACGGGCTGGCCTGGCCCCATGTCGATAGGTGCCTCGTCGAGGAGCTTGAGGTGTCCCTCGAGCAGTGAGCGAAACTTGAAGCGGAAGTCCTCTTCCAGCCTCTTGAGCTGAATGAGCGCCTGCTGCACCCGCTGCATCTCGCTGTAGGAGTCGCTGACGATGCCGCGTGCCTTCAGCTCTGCATCGCGCAGGATGAGCTCGCTCTCCTTGCGCGCGTTGGCCATGGTCTGGTCGGCCTGGATCTGAGCGGTGATCAGGGTCTTTTCGAGGGCATCCCTCAATTGCGTATTCCCCGCGAGCTGCTCTTCCACGCGGCGGATGCGGTCCTGCAACTCCCCATTCTCCTGAGAGAGCCGCTCGAAATCGTCGGCTATCTCGTCCAGGAAGTGGTCGACTTCCTCGTCCGAGTATCCCCGCACCGAGCGTTTGAACTCTTTCCGCCGGATATCGAGAGGCGTCACTTTCACTTCGCTCTCCCTTCGCAGAGGGCACTCCGCCCCCGGGCCATTGCTCCTGACCGACGGCTACTATTCAATCACGCCGGGGCGGCCTGCGTCTTGCCGTGCGCGGATTTCCGCGGTCGCCCGCTCCACGGCCCGGATGAACGCACCCCGCACTCCCTGGTCCTCGAGGACGGCAAGAGCGGCGATGGTGGTACCGCCCGGCGAGGCCACCTGGTCTTTGAGATCGGCCGGCGACCCGGCGTGATCGCGGAGAAGGAGAGCAGTGGCGAGCGTGGTCTGGTTCGCGAACACGCGGGCCATCTCCCGGGGCAGGCCTTCGTTGACGGCCCCGTCCTGCAGGCCCTCCAGAGCCGTGCAGAGGAAACCCGCGCTTCCGCTGCACAGGGCCGCAACGGCCGCCAGCATGCTTTCACTGACGATCTCTGCCGCACCGAATGCGTTCAGGGCGTCGCTCACGCCCGTGACGACCTCTGTCGACGTGCCGGCTTCGGGTGTCAGGGCTACTGCACCTTCCCCCGTCTGGTTCCCGCAGGAGATGACGGCTCTGAAAAGCACCGGTGCCGGACCGACCAGGGACCGCATCAGCTCCAGAGACAAGGTCGAGCAGGTGGAGACGACTGCCACACCCGAGGGCAACAGGTCGCGAAGAGAGGAGAGCGCCGTCCGCGTCTCACCGTCGGAGAGCACAAGAATAAGGGGCGAAGACGTCCGCGTGACCTCGGAGAGAGAAGCCGGCGGCGAGGGGACGGCACCAATCTGCTCGCCGATCCCACGAAACCACGCCTCGACCGGCGAAGCGCCGGAGCCGGTCACCAGCCCCAGCCTGGCACCCACGGGGCCGCGCCCCGGCTCAGTACTGATTGAAGAAGCCCTTTTCGAGCAACCGCTGGCGTTCCTCCGCCGAGACCTCGACGTTCTTGGGCGTGAGCAGGAAGACCTTGTCGGCCACCCGCTGCATGCCGCCGTCCAGAGCGTAGGTGAGCCCGCTCGCGAAGTCGATGAGCCGCTTGGAGAGATCGGTCTCGCTCTGCTGCAGGTTGAGGATCACCGGGATGTCGCCCTTGAACTTGTCGGCGATGATCTGGGCGTCGTTGAAGTTCTTGGGGACCACCAGATGCACCCGCGCGGGGGCTTGATCGGCCGCGCTGGGAACGGGGCGGACGGGGGAACTCCGCGGCGGGGCCGAGTTCGACCGGGACTGCGACGCCCGGTAGTCCTCCTCGGCGTAGATGTCGTCGAAATCGGACGACGAGCGGCGCTTGGAGGTGCTCTCGATCCTGCGCACGTTGGCCCGCTGCCTGTAGGTGGACTCCACGTCAGGCTGTTGCAGGGGCTCCTCATCGTCGTAGTAGTCGTCGTCCTCGTCGGCGAGTCCGAAGTACACGAGCGTCTTGTGCCACATGCCGGCCATACCATCCTCCTTACGCGTCGGAGAGAAGCGCGCTACCGATCCTCACTATCGTCGCGCCTTCTTCTACAGCCACTTCATAGTCGTTGCTCATTCCCATCGACAGCTCGGTGAGCTCGTAGCGGCCGGCGAAGGCGACAGCCAAACGGTCACGGAGCTCGCGCAACTCTCTGAAGTAGGGGCGGGTGGACTCCGGGTCCGGTGTCAACGGAGCCATCGTCATCAAGCCAGTGAACCTGACCCGCCGATGGGCCGCCGCCCGCTCCAGAAAGGTCTCCGCGGCCGCCGGGAGGATACCATACTTGGTCTCCTCCCCGCTCACGTTGACCTCCAGGAGCACCCGGACCTCCGTGTCCGCCCTCCTATCCAACTCCTCCACCAGCGAGATGGACTCCACCGAATGGATCAAAGATACATACGGCACCACCTGCCGGACCTTTCGGCTCTGCAGGTGACCGATGAAGTGGAACTCGAACGAGTCCTTCCACCGGTCCCACCTCTCCTCCAATCCATTTGCCCTGTTCTCCCCCACGAGCCCGATTCCTGCCTGGGCCAGCACTCCCATCTCTTCGACGTCCAGGTACTTGGTGGCCATGAGCAGCCGGGGAACGGTCCCGCGGCCCGCCCGGGCGCAGGCCGCGTCGATGCGCCGCTCGGTGGCGGCAAGGTTCCGCGGAACTGCTCGGCGCTGATACTCACGCCGCCCCGGCCCAGACGACGCAGCCGTGGCGGCCGGTGACCGGACCCTCCAGGCGGTAGGAATAGAAGAGATCGTTGTTGCAGACGGTGCAGAGCCGGGGGTTGGCCACCCCGTCGGCCGGTACGCCCACTTCGGCAAGCGCCCTGGCAGCGGCGACCCACAGATCCACCCGCGGGGCGCCGTCCGGCCCCTCGGCGCGAAAACCACGCCGGCCCCGAACCGTCCGGCGAACGCGTCGGCCACCTCCCGCCCGACGGTGAAGCAGCACGGACCGATGCTCGGCCCGATGACGGCCCCGCCGGGCGGGCCGGTCATGGCGATGCCCGCCTGCTGCACGATGCCGCCCAGGATGCCCCGCCACCCCCCGTGGGCCACGGCCATGTCCACCTCGCCACACAGGACGACGGGCACGCAGTCGGCGAACAGGAGGACGGCCGCAAGATCCCGGTCGAGGAACGGGCTGAGGGTGAGCCCGTCGCACGGGGCTCGGGTTCTCCGGCTCCGCCACGTACTCCGACGCCCCCACCACCCGCAGCCCGTGCACCTGCAGGGGGCTCACCAGGCGCCGCCCGGTCTCCCGCGCGAGGCGCTCCCGGTTGGCGGCCACGACGGCCGGGTCGTCCGCTGAGCGGGGGTCGAGATTGAAGGAGGCGAATGGTCCGGCGCTCTCCCCGCCCAGCCGAGTGGTGAAGAACGCCCGGAAAGGTCCGGGCAGGCTGGGGCTCGAGCACCGGCGTGCCGTCGACCGCGCGCACGGTGAACCGCGAGCGCGCCTCGGGGTGGATCCTCTCTGCAAGTGCCGCATTCACCCGACCGGCGCCTTCCGCTCCGGCGCCTTCCTCGGCCCGAGTGACCGTCAGTCCTTGTCGCGCAGGAAGCGCGGGATCTCGAGGACCTCGTCGTCCATGTCGAACGAGTTGGGTCTTCTGTGGAAGGGCCTCGGGCATCGGCCGGTGGACGATCCGCCGGCCGCTCGATCGACCTGTCGGCCTCGGCCTCGGCGTGCCGCTGCCGGTCGAAGCCGGTGGCGATGACGGTCACCCGCATCTGATCGCCCAGCGACTCGTCGATGACGGCGCCGAAGATGACGTTGGCCTCGGTGTCGGCCGCCTTGGAGATGATCTCGGCCGCCTCGTTGACCTCGAACAGGCCCATGTCGGGCCCGCCGCTGATGTTGAGCAGGATGCCGGTGGCGCCCTTCGATGGACGACTCGAGCAGCGGGGACGAGATGGCCATGCGGGCCGCCTCCACGCCGCGGTTCTCGCCGCTGGCCACTGCCGATGCCCATGAGGGCCGACCCGGCGTTGCGCATGATGGTGCGCACGTCGGCGAAGTCGAGGTTGATGAGGCCCGGCACGGTGATGAGGTCGGTGATGCCCTGCACGCCCTGGCGCAGCACGTCGTCGGCCACCTTGAAGGCCTCGATGATGGAGGTGCGCTTCTCGACCACCTGCAGCAGGCGGTCGTTGGGGATGATGATGAGGGTGTCGACCTTCTTGGCCAGGCTGTCGATGCCCGCCTCGGCCTGGGTGGCGCGCTTGCGGCCCTCGAAGGTGAACGGCTTGGTGACCACGCCCACGGTGAGCGCTCCCAGCTCGCGCGCCACCTCGGCGATCACGGGCGCCGCCGCCGGTGCCCGTGCCGCCGCCCTTGCCGGCGGTGACGAACACCATGTCGGCGCCCTTGAGGATCTCCCGGATCTCGTCCCGGCTCTCCTCGGCCGCCGCCCGCCCCACCTCCGGATTCGCCCCGGCGCCCAGTCCCCGGGTGATCTTGCCGCCGATGTGCAGCTTGACGTCGGCGTCGCACATGAGCAGGGCCTGCGCGTCGGTGTTGACCGCGATGAACTCCACGCCCTTGAGACCGGCGTCGACCATCCGGTTGACGGCGTTGGTACCGCCGCCGCCGACGCCGACGACCTTGATCACTGCCAGATAGCTGGATCCCGTGTCGCTCATAGTCCTCGAACCTCCAGAATCATCAGATCACAGGACTCCAACTTGAGCCTTGTGCGAAGCCCTCTATCACTACTCGACAGTATCTCTACTCGACAGTACGCGCCGGTGTCGTGCATTCCTTGCTAAAGCGGGCACGATACCACTTTCATTTGGGCTTGACAGCCAGCGCGGTCCGCAGCGCTCGCGTCCACGTATTCCAGGCGCTTCCCATCCCTCAAGTACTCCTGGAAGATGGCTGCCGCCACCATCATCTTCTGCTTGAGGTCGGTGGGCTCCCCCAGCCGCAGCTCGGTGCCGCCTTCGAGGTGCACCACCACCTCGCCCCCCGAAGCCACCGATATGCGCTCTGCCGCGGGGAGGTTCCCGGCAGTTACCGACGCCTCCAACATCGCGACCACCGGCAGCGCCGCCACCACCGCCGGGGGGGCGCCGCTGCCCGGCTGCCCAGCGAACTGAGTGGCAGGCACCACGAGAGGCAGTTCTGGACCCTCCCGCGACCCGGATCTCTCGAGCACGCGGCCGTCCTCGGTCACGAGCCAGGTCTTCCCGTCACCGGATCGTACCCGGGCCACGGGCTCGTACTCCTCGAGGCGGATCTCGAGAGCGTGGGGAAACTCCCGGTACACGTGCACGCTGCGCACGTAGGGCAGGGCCTCGAGAGCGCTCTCGATGGTGCCGGTGGAGACCTTCAGAAGACTGACGCCCTTGGCTCGCCGCGGCATCGGCTATCTGCTGCTCCGTCACGTGACGGGTGACCGGGGCCGTGATCGGCTTCGACGGCGAACACGTCCGAAGAGCGCAGCCACAGGAGGGCCACCACCGCGCACGATGGCCAGCACACCGAGGAAGATGAGCCCGGCCCGCCGGCGTCCGCGCTCGCGGCTCACCAGACGCCGGCGCTCGCGGACCTTCTTATCCATCGTCGCTGGCGGCCGCCCGGCCGGCGCGTCGCGCCGGAGATCCCAGGGGAACGACAGCCCCGAGCAGCTTGACTTCGGGCTCTAGGGCTGATCCCGCTCATCCGTTCGACTCCCTGTCGCATCAGGGTCATCAGCGCGAGTATGTCG
Organism: uncultured Actinomycetota bacterium; assembly: GCA_963843515.1. Taxonomy (GTDB): domain Bacteria; phylum Actinomycetota; class Thermoleophilia; order RBG-16-64-13; family RBG-16-64-13; genus CAIQPS01. The sequence continues at coordinate 50,484 of CAWJKH010000002.1, read as the reverse complement.
GCCATGGTCGTCGCGTCGCCCAGGTTGACGAGGAAATTCGCGTGGACCGTGGATACTTCGGCGCCTCCCCGGCGCACTCCTTTCAGGCCTGCCGCGTCGACCAGCCTACCCGCGTGCTGCCCCGCGCGGGTTCTTGAACGCGCTCCCGAAAGTGCGGACCGACCGCGGCTGTTTCTCCCGTCTCTGACGCAGCAGTCCCCGCTGGCATTCCATGACGATGCTGCACTCGCTTCGCCTCAGGCCGATGCGGGCCGCGGTGACCACGGCGCGGTGCGGCAGCCGGCAGAAACGGTAGCCCCACTCCAGATCGCCGGCCGTGACCCAGCGGACACCCGAAGACTGGACGATCTCTATCTCTTCCAGCGCGTCCTGCATGCACCAGCCGTAGGCTCCGGCGTTCATGGCCACGCCCCGCCCACCGAGCCGGGGATGCCGCAGGCGTGCTCCATGCCCGTCAGGCCGGCTTCCGCCACGACGGCAGCGAGGCGGGCCAGATAGGAAGCCGCCCCCACGGTGAGCGTCACGGTCGCGCACTCGCCGGCGGCGGGCGCCGGCAGGCCCTCCACGTAATGGAAGCTCTCGTCGAGCTTGACGACCACGCCCTGGTATCCCTCGGTCGGCGACCAGGAGGTTGGAGCCCGCGCCGAGGCAGAACCAGGTCGATGTCCGCTGCCTCGAGAACCCCCAGAACCCGGACCAGCGCGGGAACCTCCCGGTCACCGTCACCAGCAGACCGGCCCTGCCCCCGGTGCCGATGCTGGTGAAGGGGGCCAGAGGAGCGTTCGCCCACAGGCGCACGCCATCGATGGAGCGCAGTCGCGTCAGAAACGGAGGGCAGGTTGTCCACGGGGGCCGACTCTCAGGCCGGCGCCAGGAAGCGCTCGCCCACCCGGTGCACGTCGCCCGCGCCCAGGGTGAGCACCAGGTCGCCCGGACAGGTGGCCCGATCGAGGTAGTCGACCATCGGACGCCAGCCGGGGCAGGTAGACCACGGGCTTGCTGCTTCTCCAGGCGCAGCAGGCTGTCGACGATCAGCTTGCCGCTGACGCCCGGCTGCGGGTCCTCGCGCGCCCCGTAGACGTCGGTGACCACGGCCACGTCGGCCTCGAGCAGCGCTTCGGCGAACTCGGCGTGCAGGAACTCGGTGCGCGAGTAGAGGTGCGGCTGGAAGACGGCGATCACCCGCGACCACTCGCCCGTCTCGGGCCGCGCGCAGGGTGGCGTTCAGTTCGGTGGGGTGGTGGGCATAGTCGTCGACCACGGTGACCCCGTCGCGCTCGCCCTTCCACTGGAAGCGGCGGACGCGCCCGTGAAGCCTCCCAGCGCCGGGACGATCCGCTCCGGCGAGACGCCCAGTTCCGACGAGCGTGGCGAAGCAGGCGAGCGCGTTCAGGACGTTGTGCTTGCCCGGGACCGCAGGTCGACCTCGCAGGCGATGCCCGCGTCCCGCCAGACCTCGAAGCGGCTGCCCAGGCGGCAGAGGCACTACCTCGCGGGCCTGGTAGTCCGCTCCGTCGCTCCGAGCCGTAGGAGCAGCGCGCGGCACGGCGCGCGTCGGCCAGCGCCGCCACCCGCGGAGTCGCCCGCCCAGTAGACGAGTAGACCATCGGGCGGCAGCCGGCCGATGAACTCGCCGGAACACCTGCTCCACGTCCTCGACGTGCAGGTAGTGGCTGTGGTGATCGAGTTCCATGTTGGTGAGTACCGCCACCTCGGGACTGAGGAGCAGCAGCGACCCGTCGGACTCGTCCGCCTCGCAGACCACGAACTCACCCTCGCCGTGACGGGCGTTGGAGCCCAGGTCGTTCAACTCGCCGCCCACCAGGAAGGTGGGATCGTAGCCGGCGTCGACCAGCACGCGGCTGATCATCGAGGTGGTGGTGGTCTTGCCGTGGGTCCCGCAGACGGCGATCCCGCGGCCGGCCTCCATGAGCCAGGCCAGCGCCTGCGCCCGCTTGACCACCAGGATGCCGCGTCGCCGGGCCTCGCGGAGCTCCACGTTGTGCTCGGGGATGGCCGAGGAGATGACCACCACGTCGGGGTGGTCAGGTTGCCGGCGTGGTGACCTATGCTCACCGGGATGCCCGGCGTCCTCGAGGAGCGTGACGTAGCGGGAGGGCTTGAGGTCGGAACCCGTGACCTCGTAGCCCCGGCTGTGCAGCACCAGGGCGATGCCGCTCATGCCGGCGCCGCCGATGCCGACGAAGTGGAAGCTCCGCAACCCTTCAGGCGCGGGCATGCTGATCGTCTCAGTGGATGCTGGTTCGTCATGGCCCCTCCCCGCTCGCGCGGCGACCAATTCTACTACTACGTCGGCGATGCGGTCGGCCGCGTCCGGCCGGGCCAGGCGCAAGGCAGCTGCCCGCATGCGCTTGTTGATCTCGGGTTCGAGGATGGTCGGTCGACGGCTGCGGCCAGCCGGCGTCCGTCGAGTTCGGCGTCCGGCACAGTGAGCGCCGCGCCGGCAGCCGCCACCATGCGCGGCGTTCTTGCGTCTGATGGTCGCCGGTCGCATACGGATAGGGCACGAGCAGCGCCGGCACGCCCCGGGCCAGGATCTCGGCGACCGAGCCGCCCGCTCGCGCCACCACCGCGTCGGCGACGGCGAGAGCCACGGGGAAGTCGTCGCAGGAACGGGAAGGCCTGGTAGTCGGGGTTTGTCGCCAGGCTTCGTCAACTCCTGAGCTACGCGCTGAGTACTCTCTCTTCCCGGTCACGTGGAGGATCTGGAACGGCGTCTGCACGCCTGCGAAGGCCTTCAGTGCGGCCTCGTTGAGGGTGTGGGCGCCCTGGCTGCCGCCGAAGACCAGCAGGACCGGCCGAGCAGGATCGAGCTCGAATCGGGTGAGACCTTCTTCACGAGTGGCCGTGAGCAGCGCGGGCCTGCAGAGGCCGGCCCGTGTAGAGGAACTTCCCCGGCTGAGCCCCGGCTGGGGGAACGAGAGGCAAACCTTGTCGACCATCTGGCTGAGGATGCGGTTGGTCCAGCCCAGATCGGCGTCCATCTCCACGGCGACGGCTGGGATCCCAGCCAGAGCGGCTTCTGCGACCACGGGCCCCGAGACGTAGGCCCCCACTCCCACCACGCAGTCGGGCTTGTACGAGCGCAGCAGCCTCCAGGCGTCCACTCCCGCGAGAGGCAGCGAGGCCAGGGTGAGCAGGGTGGAGAAACCGACTTTGCGCTGAAAGCCCCTTATGCGCACCCGGAAGAACGGGTAGCCGGCTCGGGGGACGAGGTCCTGCTCCATCCCTTTCCTCGTCCCGCAGAAGGCTATGCGATGACCCCGGCCGGCGAGGACGTCAGCGAGCGCCAGCGCGGGCACCACGTGCCCGGCCGTCCCACCTCCGGCGATCAAGATTCGTGACATTGTCATACCTCTCCCCGCGCGACGCGGCTGCGGCGACCGGGGCTCGTCTGCCGACCGCCAGGATCAGTCCGACCGCGAGCAGCATCACCAGGAGGCTGTTGCGGCCGTAGCTTATGAACGGGAGCGGCACCCCGGTTAAGGGTAGCGCTCCTATGACACCCCCGATGTTGACGGCCGCCTGCAAGATCACCAGCATGCCACAGCCAGCGATGAGCATCTTACCCATCGGGTCTCCGCAGCGGCGGGCCAGCCGCCAGCAGGCGACCGCGAACACGCCGAAGAGGAGGATGACCAGGCTTGCTCCGACCAGACCAAACTCCTCGCCCAGGATGGCGAAGATCATATCCGTCCGGGCCTTGGGAAGATACTGAAACTTTTGCACGCTCTCGCCAGGACCAACTCCAAACCAGCCTCCACGCCCCAGAGCAACAAGCGACTGCGTCAGTTGGTAGCTCGAGTGCAGGGGGTCGGCCGAAGGATCAAGGAACGACAGCACCCGGCTTGACCGTTCGCTGCTCTGCAGCGTAAGGCCGACGGCCCCGGCAAGTCCGATCCCGCAGATGAGGGCCCACTGACCGATCTTCATGCCCCCCAGCCACAGCATCCCCATCATGAGCCCGGCCACGATGATAGCCGTGCCGAGGTCGCCTTCCAGGAACACCAGGCCACACATGATCAGACTGGCTGCACCAAACGGCGCCATATACGACCAGAAGCGGCCGTCGGCAACGCGCCGGCTCGTCAACAGGTGAGCGCCGAGAAGGACCACCGCCAACTTGGCGAACTCCGAGGGCTGAAACGTGATCGGCCCGATCGGGATCCAACTGGCCGACCCACCCTCGCTCTCAGCCACCCCGGGCACGTGCACCAACAGCAAGGTGAACCCCACGACGGCTAGGAAAGCGACGGCCCAGGCCCGCAGCCTCTGGTAATCGAGGCGCGACAGGATCACCAGGGCACATACGCCTATCGCCACGGTGATGGCCTGGTTCTGCAGGTAGCTGTATTTCTCCCCGCCGGTGACAGCGGTAGACACCGACAGCATCATGCAGAGCCCGATCACCAGAAGGATCGCGGGGGTGACCCAGGTCAGATGGAACATGAAAGGCATCTGGTCCTTGAGCGACCCGGAACGGATCGATACGGAACGGGGCGCCCCGCGACGCACCGAACCGGGACGCCGGGACCGCCCGGACCGAGGTGCCTTCTCGACCGGGCGATGCTCCACAGGGCGCGAAGACCTTTGCGACCCTGTCCGTCTGCGCACTGTGGTGGCCGTCACGACCGCTCCCTTTGCAGGCGTATCACCAGGCTTTTGAAATGGTCGCCTCGCTCCTCGAAATCCCTGTACTGGTCGAAGCTGGCGCAGGCGGGGGCGAGTAACACCACGTCACCCGGCACTGCAGCATGGCGAAGCCGCCCGCACCGCACGTTCCAGATCGCCCCAGGCCTTCACCGGCGGTAGGCGATCGACCCCTCCGGCGGCCGCCACTTCGGCGAAAGCGCCGGCGATGAGCGGAGTGGCTTCGCCGATGAGATAGACGGCCTTGCAGCCCCGAGCGCACGCGCGGGCGAGGGGGCGATAGTCCGAGGCCTTGTCCCGCCCACCCAAGATGAGATGTGTCCTTTCGGGAAAGGCGTTCAAAGCAGTGAGCGTCGCCTCCACATTGGTCGCCTTGCTGTCGTTGACATACGTCACACCGCCCACCATTCCTGCCTGCTCCAGGCGGTGCGGGACCCCGCGGAAGCTCCGCAGTCCCTCTGCCAGGGCCTCTCTGCCCACGCCCCGAGCCGCGGCCGCAGTTGCGGCGGCGAGACAGTTCTCCAGGTTGTGTGGCCCGGCAGCCGGATGTCGCTCACCGGCACCACGGGCACCCCATCAACCAGGACCTGGCCGTCCTCAATCCACGAATCAGGGGCGAGTGTCGCCAACCCGACCCGCCCCGCTGCTCGCTCCGGGCCCCGTACGGAGAAGTAGGCAACGCGAGGGCCCTCCACGCGCGCGGCCAGCTCGACCCCGAGGCCCGCCACCGCCGGGTCGTCCAGGTTGAGCACGGCCACGTCTCCGGTCTGCTGATTGGCGAACAGATTCGCCTTACAGGCGAGATACCGCTCCATCGTGCCGTGACGGTCCAGATGATCGGGCGTCAGGTTCAGGAAGACCCCCACCACCGGACGGAACCGGTGTGTGTCTTCCAGCTGAAAGCTGGAGACCTCGACCACCACCTCTTCGTCGGGCGTCAATTCCCCGGCGACCGACGTCACCGCCACGCCGATGTTGCCCAGGACGCGCGCCGGCCGTCCGGCCGTCCGGAACAGATGGCCGAGAAGAGCGGTGGTCGTGGTCTTGCCGTTGGTGCCGGTGATGGCGTCGAACGGGTTGGGCAGCAGAGCGTAGGCCAGTTCCAACTCGCTCCACACCGCGGCCCCGGTCTCGTGGGCCTTCGCGACCGCCGCTGTCTCGGCCGGCACTCCCGGGCTCTTGACCACCAGATCGGGCCCCGGCCATCCTGAGACGAGGGAATCCTCCTTTACTACCCGTATGCCGGCGCGTAAAGCAGCATCGATGCCTGGCAGCGCGTCTTCTCCGCGCCGATCACTCAACGTCACCTCGACCCCCAGGTCGGCAAGAGCCAGGGCGGCCGCTATTCCAGAGCGGCTCGCACCGAGAACCAAGGCCCGGCGCAGCCCCGCAGGCAGGCCGGCCTTGCCTCCTCGCTCCAGAGCGGAGTCCCCACGCTCGTCCGCCATCCCGGCCGTCACCCGGTCACCGTGCGATGTTGCCCAGGTAGTACAGGGTGAAGCCGGCGCCGGCAAGGATGGCCGCGATGATCCAGAAGCGGACTATGATCTTGGTCTCCGACCAGCCGCTGAGCTCGAAATGATGATGGATCGGCGTCATGAGGAACACGCGCCGATGGAACACGCGGAAGCTGAAGACTTGGATCATCACGCTAAGGGCTTCCACGACGAAGATCCCTCCGATCAGCAACAGAAGAAGCTCCATCCCCGTGACCACCGCCATAGCCGCCAACCCCGCTCCCAGGGCCAGCGATCCGGTATCGCCCATGAAGACCGCGGCCGGGTGCGAGTTGTACCAGAGGAAGCCGACGCATGCTCCGGTGAGACACGATCCCAAGATGGCGAGGTCACTCTCCCCCCTGAGAAAGGCGATGCCGGCGTACGCGAACATCGCGACGGCCACGGTGCCGGCGGCCAGACCATCCAGCCCATCGGTAAGGTTCACCGCGTTGGAGAAGCCGGCGATCAGAAGGAAGGCGAAGATGTAATAGAGGAAGCCGATCTCCAGACCCTGCCTCACCAAAGGCACCATCAGCTTGGTGTCCACGCTGCCGTAGGTCAACGCCAGCCAGCAGGCCACCCCCACCAGCGGGATCTGCAGCAGAAGCTTGACCCTCGCGCTGAGCCCTAGGGAGCGCTGCCGCCGCTGTTTCATGAGGTCGTCCGCAAAACCGATGGCCCCGGAGCCGTACGCGAGGATCACCACCACCAAGCTGTCCCAATACTTGTGGGAGAAGATCAGGTAGGGGATAAGAGCGGCGCTCAGGATCAGGACGCCTCCCATGGTGGGCGTCCCCTGCTTTCCCACGTGGCGCTCCGGGCCCGCCTCCCTGATGTTCTGGCCGATGCCGCGTTTTTGGAGCCAGCGGATGAAGCGCGGCCCCACGAACATGGCGATCACCAGCGCCACCAATGCAGCCGCCAGGATCTTGATCATTCGATCGGCCCCGATCCTTCCGAACTAGTCCCGGTGGGGCCTTCACCGGCCTCGCCCGTCCACCTACCCGCGCGCGCCTGCTCGGCAACAGCCTCCACCATCATTTCCAGCCCCACGCCGCGTGAGGCCTTGAAGAGCACGACATCGCCGGTGCGCAGCGACGCCGCCACTGGAAATGTTTCTGCGGGAGAAGGCACATGTCCTGCCTGGACGGAGGTGCTCGGCCCCGCCGAGAAAGCGTCTGCGCCCTCCGAAGCCTCAACTCTGCCCGCCAAGACAAGGAACCCTTCCGTTGTGGACTCAGACAGGGGTCCAACTCCCCAAAGGACCTTCACGCCGGCCGCCGCCGCGTATTCGCCGGTGCGGCGGTGGTAGAGCCGCTCCTCGGCACCCAGTTCTCTCATGTCGCCGAGCACGGCGACCGGGCGGCCCCCCAGGCGCGCGGCCACGCGCATCAAGTTGTCGATTGCCGCCTGTACAGCCGCGGGATTCGCGTTGTAGGTGTCGTCGATCACACACAGGCCCGGCAGTTGGATGACCTCGCCCCGACCCTTACCCAGACCGGAGTCGAGAAACCCCGGCAGGCAGCGCCCCACAGACAGCCCAGCGGCGTAGCAGGCCGCCGCGGCGGCCACTAAGTTCTCCAGGGTGTGACGCGGCACCACCGGGATCTCCAGGCGCGTTTCTCCTTGGGGCCAGCGAACGTGGACCGTCTGCCGCTCCCCGTCCTCCTGCTCGACCCAGCCCACCACCTCCGCCGCTTCATCGGGACAGGCCGAGTCCCCGGCCACCGCGAACCGCACCACTGGCCGGCCCGAACCAGCCAGGCGTGGTTCCAAAGGTTCACAGTTGACAGGTGCCACCCCGACGCCTCCCGGACGCAGTCCCTCGATGAGCTCAGCCTTCGCCAGAGCTATATTCTCGAGACTCCCCAAAAGCTCAAGGTGGACTGGATACACGTTGGTGACCACCCCGACGTCGGGTTCTGCCACCGCGGTCAGGGCCGCTATCTGGCCGGGGCCCCGCATGCCCATCTCCACAACGACAGCCTGCGTGTCGCGCTCGATCTGCAGCAAGGTCAGAGGGACCCCGATTTCGTTGTTCTGGTTGGCGGCGGTCGTGACCACGCGGCACGTCCGCGCCACCATGGCCCCGAGTATGTCCTTGGTACTCGTCTTGCCGGCGCTACCCGTCACTGCCAAGACCAGGACGCCCGATTTGCGCCGGACGGTACGTGCCAGCGCCCCCAGGGCCCCGAGCGTGTCGTCCACGGGGTAGATCGCAGGCTGGGCGACGACGGCGCCGCTGCGCGGCGCCCCGTGTCCCCACGCGCGCCCGGCCGTCCGCGCTTCCCAGGCGCCGCGCTCGACGACGGCGCCGCAGGCGCCCGCCTCGAGCGCGGCCTCTACATAGTCATGGCCGTCGAACCGCTCCCCGCGTAGGGCCACGAACAGGTCACCCGGCTTGAGTGACCGAGTGTCGGTGCTGACGCCGCTGACCTCCGTGTGTAGCGGTCCGGTCTGCAGAGCCGCGCCGGCTTCCTCGGCAGAAAGGACGATCATCAGCTCCGCTGCCCTCGGGCGACCAGAGCCTCTCGGGCTACCTGGCGATCGTCGAAGGGAACGGTCTCGGTGGCGAACTCCTGCCCAGACTCGTGCCCCTTGCCCAAGATCATCACCACGTCGGCGCTTCGAGCCTGGGCCACCACGTCGAAGATCGCGATGCGGCGGTCGGGCTGTACGACGGCGGCCGCCGGCCGCCGCAGCCCCGTGAGTATCTCGGCTATGATCGCCCGCGGGTCTTCGCTGCGGGGGTTGTCGGACGTCACCACCACGACATCCGCCAACTCCTCGGCCTCTCTGCCCATGAGCGGTCGTTTGGTCCTGTCTCGGTCTCCCCCGCAGCCGACCACGGCGATCAGCCGGCCCCGGGTGAACTCCCGCGCGGTCTTGAGCACGTTGCGAACCGAGTCAGGCGTATGAGCGTAGTCGACCAGTACGAGGAAGTCTTGCCCCGCATCGACCGGCTCCATCCTTCCTGGGACCCCTCTGAACTCGCGCAGACCCGCGAGCATGCCCTCGAGATCCAGCCCCAGACCCAGACCGCAACCGAGCGCGGTGAGCGTGTTTGCCACGTTGAAGGCTCCCACCAGCCGGGTGGACACCTCTCGGCGGATCTCGGGGGGCCGGTCCGCTTCCGAGGAGACTTTCGTCCGCTGTCCCTCCCTGGCCTTCTGCCCCCCTACCCGGGCCAATGCCGTCCCCCGGAGCACCAGCGTGCCGGTCGTGCCTCCCGGCGCCATGGTGAAGTCGCTCAGTTCGAGGTCAGCGGCCCCCCAGCTCGCCGCGCCCCCACGCGAGGCGTCTCCAGATGATGGGTCGCCAGACGACATGGCGGCTGTGGAGAAGCTGATCACCCGGCGTCGGTCGCAAGCCAGGGCGAGGCGCAGCCCGAAAGAATCGTCCGCGTTGATGACGGCAGTCGCGCCGCCGGAGGCGAACTCGTCGTCGAGAAAGAGCCGGCATTTGGCGGCGAAATAGTCCTCCAGGGTCTTGTGGTAATCCAGATGATCCTGGGTGAGATTCGTGAACGCCACCGCCTGGAAGTCAATGCCCCGCGCACGTCCCAGGTCGAGTGCATGAGAAGAGACCTCCATGACAGCCGCTTCGTCACCACCGGCGACCATCTGAGCGAAGTCACGCTGGATGTCGAGGGCCTCGGGCGTGGTCCGGCCAGCCGGTAGCGTCTGGCCGCCGATCCGCCTCTCGACGGTGCCCATCAACCCCGACCGGTGTCCGGCATGGTCGAGGAGGTGAGCAGTCAGGAACGCGGAGGTTGTCTTGCCGTTTGTCCCTGTGATGCCCGCCGTGAGCAGACGGGAGCTGGGCCGGCCGTAGAATTCCGCAGCGACGGAGCCCATGGCCCACCGCACGGAGGGGACGATCACCTGAGAGACGGGAAGGGAGAGTTCCCGTTCCACGCACAAAGCCACGGCTCCCCGGGCCACCGCATCGGCGGCGAAGTCGTGGCCATCGCGCACGAACCCGGGTACGCAGAAGAACAGCGCCCCTGGACCAGACTGATCGCTGCGATAGCTTAGTGCGCGGATATCGGCGTCAGTGCCCACCAGGCGCCAGCTCTCGACACCCGCGAAGAGGTCACGTAGTCTCACAGTCAGGGATTCTATCACCGGCGTGGCAGCCTCCGAAGCCGGGCCACCCGAGCTCACTCAGAGTCGGTTCCGTCGGCCGTCTCGCCCTCCGAGGGCGATTTCTCTTCGGCCGTCGCGCCGGCAGAGACCGCGTCCTCGGTCGAGACCGCGTCGTCGGTCGAGACCCCGTCGCCGGCGGCGGGCGTCGCCGCGGTCGTCGGACTGACGAGGCCGGTGGGGGCGATGCCCAGACGTTTGAGGGCGAAGTCGGTGATCCGGGCAAAGACCGGAGCAGCCACCTTGGCCCCTTTATGCTCGGTCTGAGGCTCGTCGATCATGACGAGGACCACCAGCCGCGGTGAATCCGCCGGGACCATGCCCACGAACGAGGCGATCACTTGATCGGAATAGCCGGCCCTCTTCTCGTTTGGCTTCTGCGCCGTCCCGGTCTTCCCGGCCACCTTGTAGCCCTGCAGCCGGGCCTTCTTGCCCGTCCCCTCCTCCACCGTCACCGTGAGCATGCCTCGCAACTGCGCAGCCACGGAGGGGCTGACCACCTCGTGGCTCCAGGGATCGACCGCCCCGCGGATCAGATGAGGCTGGACCAATACCCCGTCGTTGGCGATGGCCGCGTAGGCAGCCGCCAGCTGTAAAGGCGAGACCGCCACGCCTTGGCCCATGGGCACCTGGTAGATGGTCACGCCGTTCCACTTCTCCGGCAGCTGTCCAGCGGCCTCTCCCGGGAAGTCGATGCCCAGTTTCCGAGTGAAGCCGAACTTCTCGATCATTTCCACCAGGCGATCCTTGCCCACTTCCTTACCCAGTGTGACCGCGCCGATGTTCGAAGACTGGGCGAGGATCTGAGTGACGGTAAGCCTTCTTACGGCAGGGGTGTTCTCGTCGGCTTCGTGGATGGTCTTGCCGTAGACCGTCAAGCTCGCTCGGCAACGTGAACGTGGTGCCGGGACTGGCGACGCCGTTCTCCAGAGCCGCGGCCACCGTGACCATCTTAAAGGTCGATCCCGGCTCGCACTGGTCGGTGACGATCCAATTGCGCGTGCCGCCCGTAGAGCGGTCCTGGGAGCCGTAGTCGATCGGGCTGAAGCTGGGAGTGCTCGCCATGGCCAGTATCTCTCCGGTCTCTGGGATCCATCACCAGGGCGCACCCTCTCTTGGCCTTGAACTCCTTCACCGCGTCCGCGAGAGCCTTCTCGGCCTCGAACTGGATCTCGGAGTCGATGGTGAGGTTCACTGCGGAGCCGGGGGCCGCGGGCGTTGTCGAGATCGTGGATAGGCGATTGCCGGAGAGATCACGGACCACCTGCGTCTGACCCGGCTTGCCCGACAGTGTCGAGTCGTACTCGAGTTCGATCCCCTCCATGCCCAGGTAGCGTTCCCCTCCCACGAAGCCCAGCACCTGCGGGGCGAGTGCGCCTTTCGGATACACTCCGCTTGGGCTCGGCGAGGACGCCGATGCCGGCCAGCTTCAGCGCCTTCACCCGGGTCCCGATCGACGGGTCGACCTTGCGGGCCAGGTACCTGAAGCCCGACTTGCTCGCTAACCTTGGCGAGTAGTTCCGCCCGCGGCAGACCGAGGACTGGCGCCAGCTGAGTCGCCGTCTTCGCCGGGTCCACCACGTAGCGAGGGTCGACATAGATGCTGGCCATGGTCCGCGAGATGGCCAGAGTCTCGCCGTTGCGGTCGAAGATGGTGCCGCGCGGAGCGTCCAGCTATCGTGCGGACGTGCTGATTGTCGGCCTTCTCCTGAAGACCGGGGCGCAGCCACCGACCTGCACGTAGAACGTCCGCCCGAAGAGCGCGACCAGGAAGACCACGGAGAAGGCCCATGAACCAGGCCAGACGTCGATGGGTCCGGCTGACGCTCATCGGTCCGCGACCGTCGTGTCACCCTCCGTTGCCGCCGTCCCGGTCTGGACGTAGTGGACCCGCTCGGCCGGACCGAGTCCGAGCTGGGCCGCCTGCTCCGCCACCCGATCGGGCGCCGAGAGCGCGGATATCTGCGAAGAGAGAGCCGTGATCTCGGCCGAGAGTTGGGCCTGCTGTGCTCTCCATGCGTCCCACCTGGGACTCGGTTCGGTCGCCCGCGAGCTGAGCAGCATCGGACTGACCACACCACGCGCAAAGAAGACAGCCGCCAATATCAGGGCCACCCCGATCATCGGCCACTTCACCCGGCGTCTGGCGACCAGACGGGGCTTGGGCAGAGCTTGAGACCTCTCGATTTCGGGTGTCGGCTGCGGGAGCCGGGCCGTGGCCTCGCGCCCGTAGTAGCGAGTGGCTCGCGTCTGGGCGCCTACTCTGGCGGCCGAGCGCCTGGAGGCCGCCGACGGGGCGAGGTCCGCTCTCCCAGGCATCGATCCATGTCGATCGGCCTGCCACGGCACTCACAGCTTCCTCATCGCCCGCAGCTTGGCCGACGCGGCGCGCGGGTTCGTTTCCAGTTCCCGGGCACTAGGAACCACCGCCCTGGCTGTCATGACCGCCCCGCTTGCCTTCCCTCCGCACGCGCACACCGGAAAGTCCGGCGGGCACACGCACGGCTTGGCCTTGCCGACGAAGAAGTCCTTGACCATACGGTCTTCCAGCGAGTGGAAGCTGATCACCGCCAGCACTCCCCCGCTCTCCAGCAGATCGAAGGCCACCGGCAGCGCCCGAGCAAGCTTTCGAGTTCGCCGTTGACCTCGATTCGCAGGGCCTGGAACACCCGGCGCGCCGGATTGCCCGCGGCAAAGCGCGCCGGTGTGGGGATGGCGTCCTTGATGGTGTCGACCAGTTCGGAGGTGCGAGTGTACGGGCGAGCTCGGTCTGCGAGCGACGATCGCCCGCGCGATCCGGCGGGAGTACCGCTCCTCGCCGTAGCGGCTGAAAAGCTCGGCCAGCGCCGCTTCGGGCCAGGTGTTGAGGATGTCCGCCGGCGGTCAGTCCGCAGAGTCGGATCCATGCGCATGTCCAGGGGAGCGTCGTAGCTGTAGGAGAAGCCGCGTTCCGGCGTGTCGATCTGCATGCTGCTGACGCCCAGGTCCATGTAGACGTGGGTCACGCGCTCCCCCTCGTCGAGGAGGGCCGCCGAGACTGTCGGCAAAGTTCCCCGGAAGAAGCGCGAGCGGCAGCGCAGCCGCCCCGAGATGCGAAGTAGTACTTCTCGGCCACCGGGTCGCGGTCGCAGGCGATGAGCAGCCCCTCCGGACCGAGGAGTTCTGCGACGGCCTCGGCATGGCCGCCGGCGCCGAACGTGCAGTCCACAACGCGGCTGTCCGCTCGCACGTCGAGCAGGCCGAGCAGTTCTTCGGTCAAGACCGGGACGTGCGCCATGGCCATCTCCGTCACGAAGGAAGCCGCCGCGCTAGGCATCGGGGCCTCCCATTTCCTGCGTGCCGGCTCGTAAGGTGTCCGGATCCCAGATCTCCAGATGATCGCGGGCCCCGATGATCGTTACCTTGCCGGAGAGCCCGACTTCCTTGATCTGCCGCGCGGACAGCAGCACCCGGCCCTGGGCGTCGGGCTCCACCGTGTCCTGGTTCATGTAGATGGAGCGGGCCGTCCACGCATCTGCCTGGCTTTCGAAGACGTTCAGAGGTTCGATGTGCCTCTTGTCGAACTTCGTCCCATGCGTCGGGGTGATAGACGCAGATGCACGGCTCCCCCCTGGGAAAGCGGACGAGGACGGCGCCGTGCTGGAAGTAGTCGCGATAGCGCGCAGGCAGGGTCACGCGGCCCTTGGGATCGAGGGTGTGCTCGAAAGTGCCCGATAGCAATAGCTCTTGCATGTCCTCCACTTTAAACCACTTCTCCCCACTGTGCAACACTCTTGTTCGACGTGGCGCCACTCGTCCCTGCTGAGCCCCATCGGCCCGGGGCTAAGCAACAGTTATTGCATATTTCTTGCTGTGCAGCATCCATTGCTGCGGGCAGACGGCCCCGCCCGAAGAGCAGGCCGCGACTGAGAACAAGCGGCTTGAGGACCGAATTGAGGGGACGTGCCGGAGGGGCGCCGGGCTCGGCCGCGCGTCCCGGGAGCCGCTAGATGCGGCGCAAGGGCGCGTACTCGAGTAGGAGCCTCTTCTGTTCGCCCAGTGTCGGGGAAGAACACGCGGACGATCCCGCCCGGCTCCACCCCGAGCACCACTCCCTTCGCCGAACTTGGCGTGAAGCACCTTGTCGCCCGGCGCGAAGGCTCCCGGCAGGCACCTCCTTGCCGAGGCGGCCGCCGCCTGACCTGCCCCGCCGTGGACCTGCCCCGCCCTCTCGCCGGCCGACGCCCGGATCTGCCTCGCGCCGGCCGTACGCGGTCCGGGTGTCGGCCCCGGTCGTCCCCCGGGTACTGCTTGAACCGGCGGGGATCTCGCCCAGGAAGCGGCTGGGCATCTTGTAGCCGGCGCCCCCGTGGAGGGTGCGGGAGCGGCGCGTGCGACAGGTACAGACTGTCCCGGGCCCGGGTGATGCCCACGTAGCAGAGGCGCCGCTCCTCCTCGAGCCGCTGCTCGTCCAGCGAGCGGGAGTGCGGGAAGAGCCCCTCCTCCATGCCGGTGATGAACACCACCGGGAACTCCAGACCCTTGGCGTTGTGCAGCGTCATGAGGGTGACGACCGATTGCCGTCTCCTCCAGACTGTCGATGTCGGCGTAGAGGCTGATCTCCTGCAGGAAGTCGCTCAGGGTGCCCTCCGGGTTCATGCGGTCGAACTCCTGGGCCACTCCCACGAACTCCTCCAGGTTCTCCAGCCGGCCCTCGGCCTCCAGGGTCCGCTCGGCCTTGAAGCGCGCCGCCACCAGACCCGCTCTCCGATGCCAGCGACGTCTGGCGCGACGCCGGTCGCGGCCACCTTGCCCGGACTCGCCGGCGCTCCCAGCGCGGCGAGGTCCTCGCCCGACGGCCTCGCGCTAGCCGCATTCGACCGCCGCGCCGCCGCGCAAGCCGCCCACCTGCGGCATCGGCGCCGACAGCAGGGCCTCGCGGAGCGAGACGGCGCTCTCCGCCGCGAAGTTCTGCAGCCGGCCGATGGCCACGTCGCCCAGGCCGCGTCGCGGGGTGTTGATGACGCGCAGCAGCGAGAGGTCGTCGGTGGCGTTCAGCATGACCCGCAGATAGGCCAGCAGGTCCTTGATCTCCGCCCGCTGGTAGAACTTGGTGCCGCCGACCACCCGGTAGGCGATGCCCTGGCGCACCAGCATGTCCTCGAACACCCGCGACTGGGCGTTCACCCGGTAGAAGACGGCCAGGTCGGAGGCCGGGCGCGTCCTCATGAGCCTCGACGATCTCCTCGCAGACCAGCCGGGCCTCCTCGTGCTCGTCGCGGCACTCGAACACCGCGACCGGCTCCCCGACCCCCGGTCGCTCCAGAGGTTCTTGGGCTTGCGCCCGCGGTTGTGGGCCACCAGAGCGTTGGCCGCGTCCAGGATGGTGGTGGTAGGAGCGGTAGTTCTGCTCCAGCTTGACCACCTTGGTGTCGGGGAAGTCGTCCTCGAAGCTGAGGATGTTGCGGATGTCGGCCCCGCGCCACGAGTACACCGACTGGTCGTCGTCGCCCACCACCGTCACCTGGCGGTGCTCCTCGGTGAGCAGCTTGACCAGCAGGTACTGGGCCCGGTTGGTGTCCTGGTATTCGTCCACCAGGACGTGGCGGAACAGGTCGCGATAGTACTCCAGCCGCTCGGGGAACAGCTGCAGCACGTCGACCGTGCGCATGAGCAGGTCGTCGAAGTCGAGGGCGTTCTGCTCGAGCAGGCGGGCCTGGTAGCGCCGGTAGACCTGCGCGGCCACGTCGTGACGTCTCCGCGGCGCCGCGGTCACCCCCGAAACTGCTCCCGCCGGCCCTGCCCTCGCCACGCCATCGTCCGCCCAGGCGTCATCCCCCTCGGGCCGCCTCCGTACGCGGCGGAAGTCGTCCACGTCGATGAGCTTGTTCTTGGCGTCGGAGATGAGGCTCTGCAGAGCCTTGGGCGAGAAGCGCTTGATGTCCAGCCGCAGATCCTCCAGGCAGTGCTTGATGAGCCGGGTGGAGTCGTCCTCGTCGTAGATGGTGAAGTTGGTGCGGTAGCCGAGCAGCGGCGCGTCCTGCCGCAGCATGCGCGCGCAGGCGGAGTGGAACGTGCACACCCACATCCAGCCCGAGGCAGGACCCAGCAGGCCGGCCACCCGCTCCTTCATCTCTCCGGCGGCCTTGTTGGTGAAGGTGATGGCCAGAGTCTGGTGCGGCCTCACCTGGCCGCTCTCGATGAGGTGGGCAAGGCGGTAGGTGAGCACCCGGGTCTTGCCCGAGCCGGCGCCGGCAAGCACGAGCAGCGGGCCCCCGGAGTGGAAGACGGCCTCGCGCTGGCGCTCGTTGAGATCCTGGGCGAGACGGGAGCTGCAGGCTCAGACGTCGGGGGTGCCATCGAGCCTCAGCGGGATCGCACGCGATCTCGGGCGCGGGCAGCGGCCGCGGCGGCGGTGGGACGGGCCGCTCACTCCGACGGCGTCCAGGGCCCCGATGCGCCGGACCCGGTCACCGCCTCGCAACTCCTCCAGTTCGTTCTCGAGTTGCACCACCCTGCGCACCAGGCACTTCATGGCCTCGGCCACCGGGTCGGGAAGATGCGTGTAGTCGATGTCGGGGATGCCGACCTTCGCCCCTTCCCTGATCACCGGCCGGCCGGGGTTGCCGACCACCGTGGTGTTGGAGGGCACGTTCTGCACCACCACGCTGCCGGCGCCGACCCTGACGTTGTCGCCCACCGTGATGGAGCCCAGGAGCAGCGATGCCGGCGCCGATGACCACGTTGTCGCCCACGGTCGGGTGGCGCTTGCCCGTCTCCTTGCCGGTGCCGCCCAGAGTGACGCCCTGGTAGATGGTGACGTTCTCCCCCACCTCGGCCGTCTCGCCGATGACCACTCCGGCCCCGTGGTCGATGAACAGCCCTTCGCCGAGCGTGGCTCCAGGGTGGATCTCGATGCCGGTGAGCAGGCGCCCGAGCTGAGAGACGAGCCGGGGCGCCACGGGCACCTCGCCGCTTCCACAGGGCGTGGGCCGCCCGGTGGAACCACAGAGCATGCAGCCCCGGATAGCAGGTGAGGATCTCAATGTCGCTGCGGGCGGCGGGGTCGCGCTGCCGGATGGCCTCCATGTCCTGCGCCATGGTCACAGCGACCTCCCTGCCGGTCTCGCGAGCCCGGGAGTATGCGCGGACCGCTCGAGAGAACGTGCTGCGGACGGCCGTCCGGCAGACCTCAGCGGCATTGTCGGCCATTTCTGCCCCCCGAATCCTCACCCGGCCTCCTCGTCTGTCGCGTCCGCAAGGGTGCTTTACGATAGCACGCCCGGCCGGGGGCTCCGGGGATAACGGCCTTTGCAGCAGGGGCACTCGGGGTCTCGGGGCAGGACCAGCCGCTCGAACGTGAGGTCCCAGATGTCGGCCACCAGCAGGTGCCGATTGCGTGCCTCCGGGCATACCGCCAGCTTGACCACTTCGTTTGCCTCCACGCTCGCGATCAGAGCCACGATGGTGTTGAGAACCCCGGCGACGTCGGCGGTGGGTGACTGCTCCGGACTGGGGAGATCGCGGATGAAGCAGCGAAGGCAAGGCCCCTCCCCCGGGACGATGGTCATGGACATCCCGCTCGATCCGATGACGCCTCCGTACACCCAGGGGACGCCATGCCGAACGGCGTACTCGTTGATGGCGAACCGGGCGGCGAAGTTATCCGTGCCGTCCGCAAGGATATCGAGTCCCCGGGCGAAGCAAGGGAGTGTGCGTTCGTCGATGACCCCGACCACGGGCTCGACCACCACATCGCTATTGGCCTCCGCAAGGTGGGCGGCGGCGGCCTCGGCTTTGGGGACCCGCCGAGCCACGTCCGCCTCGGTGTAGAGGACCTGCCGATGGAGGTTGTGGATCTCTGGATAGTCCCTGTCGGCGATGCGCAGCACGCCCACTCCGGCCCTCACCAAGTTATTGGCGATGGCCGAGCCGAGCGCGCCGCACCCGATGAGGCCGACTCTCGCGGCGCGGAGTCGCTCCTGGCCCTCCAGTCCGATGTAGGGCACGAGCATCTGCCGGCTGTAGCGGAAGAAGGCGTCGGGGGTGTCCTGTCCGACCCTCATCCCCCCGCTCCCGCCGCGGCAAGTATGGCCCTCGCGGCCACGATGTCGGGCTCGAGATAGGTGACGGTCTCGCTGCGTACCGGGTCGCCGGCGGGATTGCCGTCCTCAGCGTTCATATCCCGCGGGACGGGCGGTACTCATCGCTCTTGTCGATGAGGGCGCAGACCGATTCGGGCACCAGGTACCGCACGGGAAGACCCGCCGCCAGCCGCTCCCGGATCATGCTCGAGGAGATGTCGAGCCCCGGCACTTCCATCACCCGGACCCGCGACTCCGGCCCCGGCCCGGTCACCTCGGTACCCAGCGAGGCCAGCACGCCGGACAGGCGTGAGAGATCGAATCCGGGACGGGTGGCGGCGATGAGGGTGCACAACTCCAGCACGCCGCGCGGATCCTTCCACGTGAGGATATCGAGAACGGCGTCGGCACCGGTCACGAAAAATACCTGGGCGTCGGGAGCGAGACTGGCCGCCAGATACTCTAGGGTATCGACCGTGTACCCTACCCCGGGCCGGTCAATCTCCAGGCGCGAGACGGAGAACTGGGGGTGCGACGCGGTCGCCACTGCAACCATGAGGTAGCGGAACTCGGCAGGCGCCAGCGTGCGCTTCTTGTGAGGCGGCCGGCCGGAGGGCATGAACACTACCTCGTCCAGATGGAACTGGAGCAGAGCCTCTTGAGCTGTGACCAGATGGGCCAGGTGGATGGGGTCGAAAGCTCCCCCCATGATGCCCAGCCGCAGACCGGTCCGCGCGCGCAGGCGGGTGATAGCATCGGCCCGGTCCACTCGTGTCCTCCCGTCTGCCATCCGCCGGCCTATCTCAGCGGACGTGCCCTTCGCCGGTGACCACGTACTTGACCGACGTCAGCTCTTTGAGGGCCAACGGGCCCCGGGCGTGCATCTTCTGCGTAGAGATACCGATCTCGGCCCCCAGGCCGAACACCCCGCCGTCGGTGAAACGGGTGGACGCGTTGACGTAGACCACGGCTGCGTCGACCGCTCGGGCGAACCGGCGGGCTGCCTCCAGATCGCGGGTGACGATAGCTTCGGAGTGGCCGGTGCCGTAGCGGGCGATGTGCTCGACCGCTTCGTCGAGGCTCTCTACCACCTTGATGGCCATCTGCAGATCGAGGAACTCCGTGGCGTAGTGCTGATCGGTGGCCTCCAGGAGCGGCGCGCGCGGTTCGCCCGCCAGGGAGCGGGTGGCATCGTCCACGTACAGCTTGACGTCACGCTCCTGCAGACCTTTGGTGACCACGGCCATGAAGTCGGGGGCTACAGCCTTGTGCACCAGGAGAGTCTCGGCGGCGTTGCAGACCCCCGGCCGCTGGCACTTGGCATTGATGGTGATCTCTAGAGCCTGCTTGAGGTCCGCCGTCTCGTCCACATATACGTGGCAGTTGCCGCCGGCCGCGTAGATGACGGGCACCTTGGAGTGCTCGAGCAGGAAGTCCTTGAGCGCCTCTCCTCCCCGGGGGATGACGAGATCGACCTGGTCCCGCATCTGCAGCAGGTCGATGAGCGACGCCCGGTCCTTGTCGGCCATGAACTGGATGGCCTCGCCGGGGAGCCCGGCCTCCAAAGCCGCTCCGGTGATGACTTCCGCCAGGATGCGGTTGGAACGATAGGCGTCGCTGCCGCCGCGCAGAATAACGGCGTTCCCGGTTTTGAGGCAGAGCGCAGCCGCATCGACGGTGACGTTGGGCCGGGCCTCGTACACCACGGCGATGACCCCGAACGGCACGCGCACGCGCTGGATCTCCAGGCCTTCAGCGGTCCTCCACCCCTCCACGATCTCGCCGACCGGGTCGGGAAGGGCGGCGACGGCCTGCAGGCTCCGGGCGATGCCCCGCAGGCGCTGCTCGTCGAGAAGCAGGCGATCGATCATGGCCGGGGAGAGCCCCTTCTTCCGCCCCTCGCTGACGTCCTTGGCGTTCTCCACCAGTATCTCGGCGGAGCGGCGGTCGAGCGCCTCGGCCATCTCGAAGAGCGCCCGGTTCTTCACAGCCGCAGTGAGCAGAGCCAAGCGCCGCGACGCCTGCTTCGCGGAATAGGCCATGTCTTTGGTCTTCAACGGTCCTCCCGCTCCGCTAACACACAAGTACCAGGTAGTCTCTATGTATGGCCTCGGGCGTGGCCTCGGGGAGCATCTGCGCCACCCGGGCGCTCTGCAGACCTTTGACCCGCTCCAGCTCCTCTCTAGAGTAGCTGACAAGGCCTTTGGCCAGCTCCACCCCGTCAGCGCCGACCACCATCACGGCATCCCCGGCGGTGAAATCGCCCTCCACCGCCGTGATCCCGACCGGCAGCAGGCTCCCTTTGCCCAACAGGGCCCGCGCCGCCCCTTCGTCGACCACCACCTTGCCGCTCGCCGGTTTGCCGTACAGGAGCCACAGCTTATAGTCTGGCAGACCCAGCGGCCGGGCCGGGAAACGGGTCCCAACGTCCTCCCCGGCCAGACAGGCCGCTAGCACCCCGGGGCGGGTGCCTCGGGCGATGACGGTCTCCACCCCCCCGCTGGTGGCGATCCGTGCACTGCTGACCTTGCTGCCCATACCGCCCCGGCCCAGAGGACCAATGGCTCCGATCTGCACGCACTCGAGGTCGCCCAAGCCGTCGACCTTGGTGACGAGCCGCGCCTCGGAGTCCTCCCGCGGATCGGCGGTGTAGAGGCCGTCGGTGTCGGTGAGAAGCACAAGAAGGTCGGCCTTTACCAACAGGGCCACCTGCGCGGCCAGGGCGTCGTTGTCGCCGAAGCAAAGCTCGTCCGTGGAGGTGGTGTCGTTCTCGTTGATGATGGGCACGACCTTCCACTCGAGCAGACGCCTGAGCGTGTTACGGGCATTCAGATACTGGGTGCGGGCCGCCACGTCGAACGCCGTTAGAAGCACCTGGGCGGTGACCACGTGCTCGTGGGCGAAGAGTTCCGTGTAGATATGAAGGAGATGGCCTTGGCCGACTGCGGCCGCAGCCTGCAGGTCCACGACTGCGGTGGGCCGACGCTTGCGGCGCAGCACTCCCATGCCCGACGAGACGGCGCCCGACGAGACCAGCAGGATCCGATGACCGGCCGCGTGGAGCTCGCACACTTCGGCGACGAGGCCCGCCACCGGGGCGAGGCGGAACGTGCCCCGCTCGTTGGTGAGCGTGGTGGACCCGATCTTCACCACGATGGTCTTGTTCGCCGTCTTGCTCGTCACTGTCTCCGTCTCCGCGTCCGCCCCCGCCGTCGCCGGCCCCCGGATGGTCTACTGGAACTCGAAGGTGTAGCCTTCGAGATCGACCTCATCACCGGGCTGCGCCCCTCGAGCCTTCAGTGCAGAGTACACCCCGAGCCGGTCGAGCCGCTCGGCGAGGTATTGAATAGCTTCTTCGTTGTCGAGGTCAAACCTTCTGACCAGGCGCCGTACGGCCTTGCCCCTCACGGTGAAGCCCGTTTCGTCCCGTGACACCACGAAGCTTCGAGCCCCGGTGGGGGCAGGCCGGTAGGTGACATGCCGTCCCTCGACCCTCTCCTCCACGAGTGCACCCTCGCACACGTCCCCCTGGGCGTGCGCCATCGGCAGCTCGGGGGTGGTCAGCCGCACGATGAGCGGACCCACCCACGTCAGCAAGGCGGCGATCCCTGCTCCCGTGACAGCGGACACCGGCCGCACCAGGCGGCGGGCCGGCGGCACCTCGCCTGCCACCTCGTACGTGAAGGCCGGGTGTCCGGCCCTCCGCAGGCGGTCCACCTCGGCGACGAAGAGATCCTCTCGCTCCTTCACCGTTTCAGGCGGGACGGCGTCGATCTTGTTGAGCAGTATCACCTGCGGCTTCGCTGCCAGGTCCGCAGCATGAGCGTCCAACTCGCCTAGGATGGTCCGAAACCCTTCCAGGGGCTCCACCTCGTAGTAACCGGTGATGTCCACCACGTGCAGAAGCAGCTGGCAGCGCTCCAGGTGAGCCAGGAACTCATGACCCAGCCCGACCCCTTCGCTCGCCCCCTCCAGTAAGCCTGGAACGTCGGCCAGGGTGAAGACATCACCCTCCCCGGTCCAGTCGACGACGCCCAGCAGTGGTTCGAGGGTGGTGAAGGGATAGTCGGCCACTTTCGGCTTGGCGTTGGAAAGGCGTCGCAACAGAGACGACTTGCCGGCGTTGGGCAATCCGGCCAGGCCGGCGTCGGCAATGAGCCGAAGCGATAACCGCAGCCAGAAGCTCTCGCCTTCCTCCCCGAGCTCGGCGAAATGAGGAGCCTGGCGGACGGAGTTTACGAAACGGGCGTTCCCGCGCCCACCTGCACCGCCACGAGCCACTGCCACCCTCTGAGCGAATCGGGTCACGTCGGCGAGCAGTTCGTCTTCTTCCTGGTCGGTCGAGCTCGATACCCGCCAGATCTGAGTGCCCAGCGGCACCGGGATCACAACATCATCGCCGTCCGCCCCATGCCTGCGGGCTCCGGCTCCGGCGCCCCCAGAACGTGCCTTGAAGTGAACCTTGTACGTGAAGGGCTGCAGGTCCCGGAGTTGGGGGTCGCCGACGATGACCACGTCACCGCCGCGTCCCCCGTCACCGCCGTCCGGACCCCCGCGGGGGACGTGCATCTCCCGGCGAAAAGAAACGGAGCCGTTTCCGCCGTTTCCGGCCGCCGCATGGATCTTTGCCTGATCGAAGAACATGGACGGCTCGGGGGTCAGCGAGTCCGGCCGCGCGGAGAAGCGGCGCCTGCCAGGTTACTCGGCGACGATGCTGACTACACGCCCCGCCTTGCCGGTGGCGAACTCCACCTTGCCGGCGGCGGTGGCGAACAAGGTGTCATCGGAGCCGATACCTACGTTGACGCCCGGACGGAACCGGGTGCCTCGCTGGCGGACCAGGATGGCGCCGGCCTTGACCGTCTCACCGGCGAAGGCCTTCACACCCAGACGCTGAGCATTCGAATCGCGGCCGTTCCTGGAACTGCCGCCGCCTTTCTTGTGAGCCATTCCCTATCCCTTCCTAAGCAATCTTCTTCACCTCGAGCTTCGTCAGCGCCGCGCGGAAGCCGGCCTTCTTGCGCCACCCCCGCTTGGGCTTGAATCTCGAGATGGTGATCTTCGGTCCCCGGAGATGCTCCACGACTACGGCGGTCACCGTGCCCTGCTTGCCGTCGACGGCCAGACGCACATCGCCGCCGTCGGCGACAAGCACGGAAGGCAACTCGACCGTGGCGCCTTCAGCAGCGGCCAGACGGTCGACCACGACCTCCTGCCCCTCTTCCATGCGGTACTGCTTACCGCCGACCTTGACGATGGCGAACATCCCGACTACTCCTCGCTTACTCTCAACCGACAGCGGCGGCCACCCGGGGGCGGCCGCGAGCAACGCAGTATAGCAAGGTTGTTCTCCACCTGCCACTCGCGCCGGGGCCCGGCCCAGAGCCGCACCCGCGGCGGTCGGCGCGCCGCCCACAGCGCCAGACGCCAAGCGGGTCGCCGCTTCGCCGCCGCGCGGGCAGGTCCAGCTCGGAGGCCCCTTCAGTCGGGGCAGACCGCCACGTGGGCCAGCGGCACTTCGTGGTCGGCGGTCTCGACTATCGCCCGGCGGCCGGTCTGTGTCTCCAGACGGCGTAAAGTGCTCGGATCCCCGGACACGAGCCGGGCGGCGATCCGGGGATGCACCTCCACCCGGACCACTGGCAGGGCTGCCGCCTCGAGCAGGTCGGTCAAGCGACGCTCTACCATAATGAGCGCCGACTCTTCAGAGATCACCCGACCCTGTCCCCGGCAGACTGGGCAGGGCGTGGTCACGATCTCCCGGAGCCCCTGAGTCACGTTCTGCCGGGTCATCTCTACGAGGCCGAGCGGAGATATGTCCATGACGTAGGTCTTGGTGCGGTCGAGGGTGAACTCAGCCTCCAAGGCGGCGAGCACGGCTTCCCGGTTGGTCCGGGCGGTCATGTCAATGAAGTCGATGACGATGATGCCGCCAATGTCGCGAAGGCGGAGTTGGCGGACGATCTCCCGGCAGGCCTCCATGTTGGTCTTGAGGGTAGTGTCTTCCAGTTGACGCTTGCCCACGTAGCGGCCGGTGTTGACGTCGATCACCGTGAGAGCTTCGGTGTGATCGATCACGATGTGACCCCCCGAGGGCAGACCAACCCGGCGAGCGAGGGCCTTCTCCATCTCGTCCTCGAGGCCGAAGCGGGCGAAGAGCCGGGTATCCCCGCTGTAGAGTCCCACCCGGTCCTTGAGTTCAGGCGCCACGGCCCGCAGATAGCTCACCAGACGACGATGCAACTTCTCGTCGTCCACCAGCACCGACGCGAAATCGGCGCCCACCAGGTCGCGGACGCTCCTCAGCGCCAGTTCGGCCTCCGCGTACACCAGCGCCGGCGCCGAGGAGACCTCTGCCCGCTGCTCGGCCTGCGCCCATAGCCGCCGGAGGAAGCGCAGGTCTCGCTGGATGGCCTCCCTATCCGACCCTTCGGCGGCCGTGCGGACGATGAGCCCTCCCCGCTCGGGTCCGAGTTCGCGTCCCAGAGCCCGCAGCCGTTCGCGCTCGCTCTCCTCCAGCCGGCGCGACACGCCTGCGCCCTGTCCGGCGGGCAGGTAGACCACGTACCGGCCTGGGATCCCCACCTCCATCGACAGGCGCGGGCCCTTCCCCCCCATCGAATCCCTGGTGACCTGAACGAGAAGCTCCTTTCCGGCCTTGAGGAGGTCCCCTATCCTGCGCGGGCGACCCGAACGGGCTTCGGGCCCCACGACTTCGGCCACCGACAGGAAGCCGTTCCTCTCGAGGCCGATGTCGACGAAGGCCGCGTCCATGCCGGGCAGGACGTTCTCTACCCGTCCCTTGTAAACGTTGCCCACGAGTGACTGCCGGTGCGGACGCTCCAGGTACATCTCCGATGGCGTTCCGTCTTCCAGGAGGGCGACCCGGGTCTCCAGGTGATCGCGGGAGATCAGCAACTGTCTCATCCCGCCAGACCCCTCTGATCCAGGAGGATGCCGGTACGGCGGATGGAGACAGGCGCCAGGCGAAGACCCGAAGCCTCTCCGAGGGCCTTCACGACCAGTTGCGGGCGCGCGGTGCCCACAGGCGTGACCGAGACGGTGAAGGTCATGTTCCACTCGCCTTCTTCGCCCCGGCCTAGCACTACCTCTTTGACGTAGCGCTTGACGTCCACCGTCCGCACCCGTCCCTCGCGTGTCTCTTCCACCACCCATTCAGCGGCGTCGCCGAGGCGACGGCCCCCGGCCAAGAGGGCACCGGCGGCTTCTGGGGTGCCGGCGGCATCCGGAGCACCGGCGGCCTCTGCAGTTCCGGAGGCGTCGCCGCCCGTAGCGGCCTCCGCCGCTTCCGCCGCCGCTTCCTCCACCTTGAACACCACCTCGTAGGCCGCACCTGTCACTCGAGCGGCCACGCGCCGCGCGGTAGCGTGCCGCTCTAGACCGAGTAGCCGCATGTGACCGGGGAGCGCGGCGGCGAGCCGCTCGCCGAAGTCGTTTCCCGGATCGTCCGCCAGTTCGAACTCGCACAACTCCGCGAGCCCCTCGATCCCCACCCCCAGAGGGAGGGCCAGGCTCAGTAGCGGCTTCGGCCGCATGCCGGCCGAGAGGGCCAGACGGCCGCCGGCGCGGCGTACCGCGCGGCGGACGGCCTCCATCCGGTCCAGATGGCCCAGAAAGCGGCCCCGCCCGGTCACGGAGAAGGTGGCGACGTAGTGCAGCGACGCTTTGTCCCCGGAGCCGGTCCCGGACACGGGAACCGGGCCGGCCGCGGCGGCCGCCGACGTAGCCAGACCGGGCGCCAGGCGGGTCCCGGGCGGGGTTTCGCACGCCCCGCAGTAGGTGCAGCCGTCCCAGCGGCAGTCACCGGATGTCTCTTCCCGCGCCGCCTTCTCCCACTCGTCCCACAGGAAGTCGTGGTTGGGCACCCCTTCGATGAAGTCCCAGGGCAGCAGCTTCCCGCCCTCGATCGGGGTAGTGGCCAGAGCCTCGGCCGATGGTCCCGCCTCCCGGAACGCCTCAGCCCAGGCCGCAGGCTTAAAGAGCTCCGTCCAGGAATCGAAGCGTGCCCCTCTCCTCCAGGCGGACTCGATCACCGCCCCCATCTCCTCGTCGCCTCTGGCCAATGCCGCCTCCACGTAACTCTTGCCGGGGTCGGGCATCGCCAGCCGGATGCCCGGCTTGCGCAGCCGGGCGCGCAGCAGCGCCTGACGGCGGACGATGGTCTCCCTGTCGGCCATCGCGGCCCACTGAAAGGGCGTGAAGGGCTTGGGGATGAACGTGTTGACGCTCACGTTGAGCTGTAGCCTTCCGGCCCGGATTCCCAGAACCTGCCGTCCGGCCTGCCGTATCTTGAGGCACAGGTCGGCGATGCCAGCGACGTCGTCATCGGTCTCCCCGGGCAGCCCGATCATGAAGTAGAGCTTCAATGTGGTGCGGCCGGTGCGGAAGGCCTCCTCCGCGGCGCTCAGCACATCGTCCTGAGTGATGTTCTTGTTGATGGTGTCGAGCATCCGCTGGCTGCCTGCCTCGGGGGCGAGCGTGATCGATGCCCCCGTGGGCGACGCCAGCCGGGCCAGCCGTATTGACGCCGTGTCTACACGCAGCGACGGCAAGGAGAGGCCGACCTCGGGATGAGCGGCGGCGACCTCGACGAGTACGTCCTCCAGGCCGGAATAATCCGTCGTCGACAGCGACGCCAGCGCGAGTTCCTGATGCCCGGTCTGCGCCAGTTGGGCGTCGGCGAGCCCCAGGACCTCGGCCGGAGGACGCTCCCGGACCGGGCGATACCACATGCCGGCTTGACAGAAACGGCAGCCTCGGGTGCATCCCCGCATGACCTCCACCCAGGCCCGGTCGTGCACGCCGGCCACCAGCGGGACCAGGCACGACGCCGGGTAGGGCTGCCCCTCGAGCCCGGCGACCGCCCTACGCCGCACCCGGGTGTTCACCTCTGGCACGTAAACGCCCTCGACCTGGGCCAGACGGCGCTTGGTCTCGGTCCGCGACGCGCCTTCCCGTCTGGCCACCCCCAGCTCGGCTAGGATCTCCGGAAAGAGCTCCTCCCCATCGCCCACGGCCACAGCATCGACGAACCGGCTGAAAGGAGCCGCATTCGCGCAGGCCGGGCCGCCCACCAGCACGATAGGATGCTCGGCGGCTCGCTCCTCGGCGTGCAGCGGGATACCCGCCAGGTCGAGCATCTCCAGCAGGTTGGTGTAGTGGAGTTCGTGCTGGAGAGTCACGCCCAGCAGATGGGCGCCGATCACGGGCGTCCAGGTCTCCAGCGTCAGAAGGGGCACTTCGGCCCGGCGCATCTCGGCGATGACATCCACCCAAGGCAGATACGCGCGCTCCACCTCGACGCCGTCCGCGCAACGCGCAAGGTGGTACAGGATCTGCATCGCCTGGTTGGAAATGGCGATCTCGTAGGTGTCCGGAAAGCCGAGGACCACCCGGAGCGCTTCGGGATCCCCGCTGAACCCGGGGCCGGCACCCGCTTCTTCCCCTATCAGCCGGGCCGGCTGCCGGATACCAGCGAGCAGACCCTCAAACGTGCTGTCGTACCCCGCTACGCTCAACGCCTGATCGATCTCGCCAGCGCAACCACGTTGCTGGTCGAGGCGGGGGCCCCTTTCTCGAAGTACGCGATAGCGCCCAGGCCAACCGCCATGGTCGCCGAGTACGCGGTGAGCATCCGCATGACGACCGCGAGTCCGGGTACCCAGCGGGCCAGCCGTCTGCCCAAACCGCGGAACCCGAACCCGAGGGCGATCATACCCACCAGTTCCACCGCCCGTTCCTCGTTCATGGGCTGGCCGAACATAGCCGCGATCTTCAGGACCATCCGGGCCTGGTTGAAAGTCATGACCGGCATGTCGGACCCCGGCACGAAAAAGACCATGGCGATGAAGAGGTTCTGGCCCGCGGTCCGGGCGATTAGTCGGTGAGCCGCCGCCCGCCGGACCACAGGGTACCTCCGCCCCAACGCGATGCCCTTGTCCCCCGCGGCTTCCGCGCACAGAGCGACCAGGCGGTCCCAGCCGGAGTCGGTGTCGGAAAAGGCCAGCCGCGTGATGCCACCGCTCGTGCGCGTTGCCTTGACCTTCGCGCCGGGACCCTCGTCCACGGCCAGAATGACGGAGCCGGACGCCACG
This sequence comes from uncultured Actinomycetota bacterium, assembly GCA_963843515.1. Classification (GTDB taxonomy): domain Bacteria; phylum Actinomycetota; class Thermoleophilia; order RBG-16-64-13; family RBG-16-64-13; genus CAIQPS01. The sequence goes on along the minus strand of CAWJKH010000002.1, from coordinate 21,991 downwards.
GCGCCACCCAGCGAGGCCCGGGCCTGTGCCTCCTTCTCAGGGGTGGTGAGGACCACCAGCAAGTCGCCGGCGCCGATGCCCGCAGGCCCGCCGAGGGCGTCGATGGTGGCTGTCGAAGGAACGGTGCCCCCTTCAGCGAACTTCTGCCGGACCCGTTCAACGAGCGCGTCATCGCCGGCCAGCACGATAGTGGCCGTCTGACCGACGCTTGCGTGGGCTTCCCAGAGAGCCGTGATGCTCTTTATGAGGTTCAAAGGCAGCTTGGCCAACACCAGCCTCCCCAAGTTGGGCGCCGGGGGCCGCTATCGGGCCTGCCCGGCCACCGAATGGACGTGGACGCTCTCCAACAGGCCGATCGCCATCAAGAATACTACCAGCGAACTGCTGCCGAAACTCACGAAGGGAAGAGGGATGCCGGTGACCGGCATGATGCCGATGGTCATCCCGACGTTCACGAACACCTGGAAGACCAGCACTCCCGCCACACCGGCAGCGATGAGGCGCCCGTACATGTCGTCCGACAGACGGGCGATACGGAGCGCCCGCCAGACGATCACGGCGAAGAGTCCCAGGAGTAGGAGCGCACCCATGAACCCCAACTCCTCGCCAATGACCGCGAAGATGAAGTCGGTGTGATGGGCCGGCAGGAAGTTCAGGTGGGTCTGAGTGCCCTCCAGGTACCCCTTGCCCGTGAACATGCCGCTTCCCACGGCGATCTTGCTCTGCGAGAGTTGGTAGCCCACACCTGCTGGGTCCCTCTCGGGGTCCAGGAAGAAGGTGAGCCGCTTCAACTGATAGTCCTTCAGCACTTGCACGCCGAAGGCGCTGGGCAGCACCCGCAGGGCCATGACCACCGCGAGGACGGCCGTCCCGGCGAGGATCCCCAGGTGCGTCAGGCGGATGCCCCAGACCACCAGCATCGTGGCAGAGGATGGCGCCGAAGACGAGGGCAGGTCCCAGGTCGGGCTGGAGGAACACAAGGAGTCGGGCACCACGACGTAGACCACGCACAGGACCACGAAACGCAAGCGGTGGCGCAGCGCGACGCCCTCGGCCAACACCCCTGCCAGAGACACGATCAGCAGCAGCTTCGCCAACTCCGACGGTCTGCAGCCGGAAGTACGGCAACTGGATCCAGCGGTTGGCCCCCACCGCGCGCCGCCGCCCCCGATGAAGAGGGTCGCTACGAGCAGAAGCAAGGTGGCGATGTAGATGTACATCCTGCCAGCGGGCGAGCCACCGATAGTTGGACACGCTGAGCATGAACAGGAAGACAAGCCCGAGGACCAGCCCCACCGCCTGGGACCGCACGTAGAAGAACGGGCGTGGTGATATTGGTGTCGGCGTGGGTGGCGGAGTACAGCATGAACAGGCCGAAAGCGCACGAGAGCAAGAGTGGCCGCCAGCAGGATCCAGTCCATGCCGCGCAGATAGGCGCCCAACGAGAACCCCAGAGGCTGGCGGCGTTCCCGCGCGTTCTGGAGCACTGTTCAGGGTGGAGCCATCCGTCGCCCTTACTCCGTCACCGGGATGACCGTCGAGCCGCCGGACTCCGTATGGAAGAAGGCCTCCATGACGCGGCGGACCACCGGGGCCGCGACCGAGCTACCATGGCCGCCCTGCTCGATGATGGCCACCACCGCGATCTCGGGGACCCCGTTCGCGTCGGCCGGCGCGTAACCCATGAACAGGGCGTAGTCGGCCTCCGGCTTCTTCTCGGCCGTGCCGGTCTTGCCGGCCACTGCGATAGGAAAGCCCTTAAAGGCCCCGTACGCCGTTCCCGTAGGATCTGAGGTGACCTGAGACATGCCCGTCCGGATCACGTCGAGGATGTTGAGGTTGATCCCCAACTCGCTGCGTTTCTCGTTGCCGAACTGGTGGATGATGTTGTTGGAGGCGTCGGTGATGCGCAATCCCAGGTGCGGCACCCACACTGTGCCGCCGTTGGCGATGGCCGAGACCGCCACCACCATCTGCAGAGGGGTCACCAGCAGGTCGCCCTGGCCGATAGCCAGGTTGATCTCGTCCCCGGTCCTCCAGACCTTGTCTTCCGCGGTCTTGCCGGTCTCGCTCTTCCAATATTTGTCGGGGACCCGGCTGCCGCCGCTCTCACCGGGCAGGTCGACACCGGTCGGCTGTCCGAAGCCGAACCGGCGCACGCCATTTTGGAGAACGGGACTGGGCTGCTGGTACAGCAGGTTGCCCAAGTTGTAGAAGTAGACGTCGCACGATTCGGTGATGGCCTGCAGCAGGTTCACCTCACCGTGGCCTGCCTCCTTCCAGTCTTTCCAGGTCTGCCGGTTGACGGAGTAGCTCCCCTCGCAGTCGAAGACGGTATCCGGGGTGATGAGGCCCGCGTCGAGCGCGGCTGCAGCCACGAACGGCTTGAACGTGGAGCCCGCCGGATACAGACCGTCGATGACCCGGTCGAACAGCGGGAAGTGCGCCTGCTATGGCCTTGAGCTCAGCGTACTTGGTCCGCGACATCCCCCCCACCCATAGGGAAGGATCGTAGTCGGGATACGAGGCAATGGCGAGAATCTCGCCGCTACGCGGGTCCATAGCCACCACAGCTCCGCCCGCCGCATCGGGGAAGCCGGTCGCGTGGGCCGCCTGGATCCCCTCGACGATGGCGTTCTCAGCGGCCTCCTGTAGTTCGCTGTCAATGGTGAGCACCAGGTTGCTCCCAGGCGTGGGGGCGAAGTCCTCAAGGAACTGCTTGGGGCGTCCCGCAGCGTCCACCTCTACCGTCTTCCACCCGTCGGTGCCTCTCAAGAAAGAGTCGTACTTGCGCTCCACCCCGTCCTTGCCGATGGTGGCCCCGGGGCGCAGCGTTGCGAACTCGTCGTTATCCAGATCGTTCTGCGAGACCTCCCCAACGTAGCCCAGCAGGTGCGTGCCGAGAGCGCCGAAGGGGTACTGACGCAGGTAAGACGCTTCCACCTGGACTCCTCGATACTCCAGGCTACGCTCCTTGATCTGAGCCACCACAGTGTTCTCAGGCACGTCCTCTTTGACCACGTAGGTCACGTATGGGTCCTTTTTGGCCTTGTCGTAGGCCGCCCGTAGATCGGTCTCGCTGATGTCGAGGATCTCGGCCAGACCGGAGATCTCGTGCTCGAACTTCTCCGGCTCCTTCTTGGGGTCATACATGTCCATGGGCAAGATGCCCACACTGAGACCCGCCCTGTTCTCCACCAGGATCTGACCGTTCCGATCGTAGACGACCCCCCGGGGGGCCTCTACCCGCACTTCGCGGATGCGGTTGTCCTTCGCGACGGCCACGTACGAGTCGCCCGACAGGATCTGCATGAACCACAGCCGGAAGGTCAGCACTCCGAATAGAGCGAAGGCGACGATGAGCAGCACGCCCACACGGATGCCCACGAACGAGTCGTCTTCAGACGACCGCTTATTCCTTATCGGCTCGAGGATCACTCGTCGACCCCCCGCGGCTGGAGCGCTTCGACGTGCGGGGCGGGCAGCAAACGCACCTTCACCAGGAAGACGTAGAGCGGGGCGGTGATCAGCCCGTCGACCACAGCCTCGGGGAGCATCTGGGTGCCGATCATTGTCAGCAGTGCCGCTCGGGGACCCATGATGTACTGGAACACCCCGAAAACGAACTGGGCCAGGAACGACGTGACCCCGGCCAGAAGGGCCACGCTCCAGGGGTTGACGGTGCCGAAACGAGCGACGAACATGCCTACGAAGTAGCCGGCGAGCACGTAGATGAGGGCCCTCACCCCGAGAGGCTGAAAATAGGCGATGTCGGCCACCAGACCGGCAAAGAAGCCGAACACGGCCCCCTCCAACGACCCCCTGCAGACCGCGACGATGATCGTCAGGATCAAGAACAGGTCGGCCGTGACCCCGAGGATGCTCACCTGCGAAACCAGCACCGTCTGGAGGAGAACGGCGAACACCAGGAGCAAGACGACCTTGCCCAGGATGATGAGTTGCCCGCGGCCCAACGCCCGGCTACCTCGTGGTCCCAGTGGAAAGTGTGGTGGTCGTGGTCTGGATCGTCGCGGTGGTCCCTGTGGTCGAAGTGGTCCCCGCCGTGCCTGTGGCGCCGGTGGTCGATGTGGTTCCGGCGGTCCCCCCAGTTCCTCCGGTGCCCTCCTCAGGGACGAGCAGGACCATCACTTCTTCGAGAATCCGGAAGTCGATGAAGGATTGCACCTCGATCTCTTTGTAGGGGTTGACATCCTCCTCCCCTGCGTTGGCCACGATCCCCACCGGAATGTCCGCCGGGTACACCCCGCCGAAGCCCGAGGTGACCACGACGAGCTTGGGGTCCACGCTGATGTCTCGGTCGACGTAGTCCATGATGAGGCGGCCAGATACTGACCCCTCGACTATCCCCTCGGCCCGGGAGCCCTGGATCTTGGCAGCCACGCTCGACTCGGGGTCGGTAATCAGCAACACCTTCGCTGAATGCGGGGTGACCTCGATGATCTTTCCCACCAGGCCCTTCCCGGCGAGAGTCTCGCCGGCCACCGGCGTGCCGCCGACGACGGCCTGGTCCACCCGCAGTCCGTCGGCGGAGCCTTTGTCGATCTGGATCCACGACTGCCAGCGAGTCGGCGACTTGACCGTCACCCGCGCTACCAGGAACTCGGTGCCCGCGGGGAAGGTGCCCTTGTCCTTGAAGTCAAGCAGGCTCTTGAGGCGCTGGTTCTCTTCGCCCTGCTCCTGGAGCGTGACCACTTCTCCCTGGAGCACCTGTACCTGCTCAGCCAGCCGCTCTGCATCCTGGTGCGCGGACCACAACGTGGTCACCCAGCCATACCCGTCCTGGAAAGGCTGAGCAATGCGTGCACCCCACGACTGCAGAGGGCGAGCAGACCGGCGGTGGTCTGCTGGATGGCGTGCACCGGCCCGGATTCGGTCTCCCGGAACGATACCGTGAGCACAGCGAGCGACGCGATGATGAGCACGACGAAAACGAAACGTCGCCAGGCCACCTTGTTGCGTGGCATAAGGTACCTCGCTAGCTAGTAGCGGCGTCTCTTGACTCTCTGGGAACCCCGGTATAGCGTGTCGAACTCTTCCAGGGAACGCCCGGATCCGACGGCCACGCACGTAAGAGGCGATTCGGCGAGGTTCACCGGCATCTGCGTCTCTTCACGTACCCGCTCGCACATGCCTCGCAGGAGCGACCCCCCGCCTGCCATCATGATCCCCCGGTCCATCACGTCGGACGCCAGCTCCGGCGGGGTCTTGTCCAGGGTGGACTTGATGGCGTCGACGATGGCAGCCACAGGCTCGGCGATGGCCTCCCGGATCTCTTCGGAGGAGACGACCAGAGTCTTGGGAAGGCCGGTGACGAGGTCGCGGCCCCTGATCTCGGCCTGCTCCTCACGCTCGAGCGGATAGGCCGAGCCGATCTCCAGCTTCAGCTCCTCCGCCGTCTGGCTGCCGATCATGAGCTTATATTCCTTCTTGATATAGGCGATGATCGCCTCATCCAGCTCGTCCCCGCCGATCCTGACCGATTGCGCCACCACTATGCCGGCGAGCGATATGACCGCCACTTCGCTGGTCCCGCCCCCGATGTCCACGATCATGCTGCCGGTGGGCTCCCCTACGGGAAGGCCCGCTCCGATTGCGGCGGCCATTGGTTCTTCGATCAGGTAGGCAGCCCGGGCCCCCGCGCTGATCGTCGCCTCCTCAACCGCCCGCCGCTCGACCCCGGTTACACCCGATGGCACGCACACCACAACCCGGGGATGCGCCCACCGGTTCTGATGCACCCGCTGGATGAAGTGGCGGAGCATCTGCTCGGTGACGTCGAAGTCGGCGATGACTCCATCTTTGAGGGGGCGGATGGCGGAGATGGTTCCCGGGGTGCGCCCAAGCATCCGCTTGGCGTCGGCGCCCACTGCCAGGACCTCACCGGAACGGGAATCGATGGCCACCACGGAAGGCTCAGAAAGGACGATCCCCCGCCCCCTCACATACACGAGAGTAGTGGCGGTGCCCAGGTCGACGGCCATGTCTCGACCGGCGAACCCGGTGATGAACTCCGTGAAAGCTATGGCCCTACCTCCCTGATGTGCCTCTCGATGCCCCCCGAGAACGACCGGGGCGCCCGGGTATTATATCCACTGCCGGCGAAGTAGGTCGAACCCGGACTCTTCGAACAGGCGGGCCAGCAGACACAGCGGCAGTCCCACCACATTGCTGTACTCACCTCGAATCTCCAAGACGAACGTTCCAGCCAGCCCCTGGACCCCGTACGCACCCGCCTTGTCCGTCCATTCCCCCGAGGCCAGGTAGGCGTCGATCTGGGCTGCATCCAGCTTCACGAAGGTGACCTCGGTCGTGGCCGTCGCCGCGCGGAGGTGCTCCTCAATGGCGGTGGAAACGCCACCCTCCCCGGCGATCCGCCGCAGCGCAACGCCGGACACCACCTGATGCGTCCTGCCGGAGAGAGCCGCGATCATAGCAGCCGCCTCGGTCCGGGACGCCGGCTTCCCCATGACCTTACCGTCGAGAGCCACGAGGGTATCGGTCCCCAGGAGGAACACCCCGGCAAGATCGCCGGACGGCAGCACCGCGTGGCGGACCTTTGCCAGGGCGTTGTTGGACGCCAGCGCGTCGGCACCGCCTCCCTCACCGGCCTCCTCCGCCGCGGTCGGAACAACCTCGTACGGAACGCCGATGTCTCTCAGCAGGGAGTGGCGGCGGGGAGACTGCGAGGCCAGCAGCAGGCGGAAGTCGGCCGGGAATGAAGGCCGGGTATCCACCTCGGCCGGATCAGTATGTGAGGTCGCCGCCCTCGGGGAAAAAGATACTTATCTCCCTCTGGGCGCTCGCCGGGCTGTCGGCGCTGTGGACCACGTTCCGGCGCACATCAAGCCCGAAGTCACCGCGCACGGTACCGGGGGCGGCGTCCAGGGGGTTCGTGGCGCCCATCATCATACGGACGATACGAACGGCCTCCGGTCCCTCAACGACCATCGCGAAGACCGGAGCCGAGGTGATGTGGTCCACCAAGTCGTCGTAGAAACTCTTGCCCTTGTGCTCGGCGTAGTGGCGCTCGGCCATGTCGCGGGTCACCATGAGCATACGGGCCACCCTGATTATCAGCCCGCGCCGCTCGATGCCGGCTGATGACTTCCCCGACCAGCCCCCGCGCCACCCCGCTCGGCTTCACGAGCACCAACGTGCGTTCCGCAGTTCCCACGATTCCTCCCGGGTCTCGAGCGCGACGGCCGCGCGGTTCGAAAAGCGACTGGCTACTCGAGCGATCTGCGGCGCCTGCGCGATCGGCTGAGCCTGAGCAGCCGGCTGCGGTTCGGCCAACCCCGGCGGACTTTCGGCCGGTGGCGGCACGCGCCGTGCTTTGATCTCGTGCGCGCAGTAAGGGCAGAGCTTCCAGCCCGGCTCGAGCGCCCGGTCGCAGGACGGGCAGGCGGTGCGCAGAGGCCGCCGGCAGCTCGGGCAGGCCAGGTAGTCGGGCCGTATGACCTCTCCGCATGACGGACAGGCCCGCAGGGTGTGGAGTTCCTGCTCCATGGCCCGCATCTCCAGCTCCCTCTCGCGGGCCTCGGCCAGATACTCGGCCGGACGCAGGATGGCGTAGATGAGAGTCCCGATGTAGGGAAGGACCAGTGAAGTGAGCACCGCGACCCCGATGATCACCGGGTCGTCGATACGCTTACGCGCGTCCTTGTAGGTCCAGAACACGAGTACAAGCCACAGCACAACCGCGCAGAACAGGATGATATAGACGGCGAGCATCCAGTAGGGCGAGCTGATGATCTTGTTGACCGTCTCGAAGAGTTTATCCACCGTCTGCCCCCTAGATCAGGACGCGGGCAAGCACGTAACCAAGGGTAAAGAATACCACGACCACTATGGCCAAAAGCAGGAGGGTCATCAACACAGGATGCCCTGATTTCCTCGTCTTTTGCTGCGTGGGCATGCTCTAGTTCATCCCTCGCTTGAGGTCGGAGATGAGGGTCAGCGACCCCGTGACCAGCACTACCTGGTTGGTGGTCGCGAGCCGGTAGGCGCTGACCATAGCCGAGTGCGGATCCGGATCGACGAACACCTCCGGACCCTTGCCCAGACCGGTGATGATGGCTGCGAGCTCGTCGGCAGAGAGGGCCCGAGGGCTGGAAGTCTGCGTAGCGAAGATGATGTCGCAGCGGGGCGCCAGGTGGCGCACCATCTCGATGGCCTCCTTGTCCCGAAGAATGGACACCACGGCGATCAGACGGCGCCGTTCCAGGATCTGGTCGAGAGAACGCATGGTCTCCTCCATGCCGGGAGGATTGTGCGACCCGTCGAAGATGCACAACGGCTGCGTGCTAACCGAGCAGGCCGCCAAGCTGCTGCCGCTGTGGCAGGCGCTCCAGGCGCTCGACGCCAGCACAACCGACGCGGCCGAGGAGACCACAGCCGTGCAGGCGCAGATCCAGGCCGCGCTCGACGCCGGCCCAGGTCTCCACCATCGCCGGCATGCGCTTGACCAACGCCAGGCTGCAGGCGTACTACGTCGAGATTGGCGTTGCGTCCAGCACCACGCCCGAGCCCGGTGTCACACCCCAGAGCAGCAGCTTCAAGGATCTTCCGCCGGAGCAGCGCGAGGCGGCCAAGGCGACCGCGGCGGCGCTCGGTACGCCCGTGGGGACCGGCGGCGGCGCCAAGAAGGACGCGCTGATGGATAACGTCGTCGCTCTGTTAACCGGCGTGGGCGGGCGGGAAGTAGACGCACACATCGTCACAGTGCTCGCCCCTTCGCTGGCCGAGCTTCATTGACAAGGCACAGGCCTGTCATCAGGCCTTCACATCTGTGTCGTAACCTGAAAGGTAGAGCGGGTAGGCTCCGGCCGGATAAATATCAGAGAGGGTACGATACATGATCAAGAAAACAACCATGATCGCGACTACTGCAGTAGTCATCACCGTAATCAGTCTGTTCGTGGTGGGCACGGCTTTCGCGCAGTCCCCCACGCCGCAGTCGTCGGGCGCCGCCCAGACGCCCTGGGTGGGGCCACGCCTGGGGTCACCTGTGCGATGGGGCCGACGTCGTCTCAGACGCCATCACTAAGCTGCTCGGCATGACCCAGGAACAGATCGTCGCCGAACGCCAGGCGGGCAAGACGTTGTCCGATATCGCCAAGGACAAGGGCGTCACGGACCAGCAGTTGACAGACGCGATGCTTGCTGGTCACCGGCAGACGATCGATGATTGCAAAACCGTGGAGCTTGTCGCGCTGTATCTGACACGCGACGGCTACAGGGTCCTGCCGGCCTACGACGGCGCGCAGGCGTTGGTGGTGGCCCGGCGCATGCGGCCCGACCTGATCATTCTGGATCTGATGCTGCCCGGGCTCGATGGAACCGATGTCTGCAAGACGCTCAAGGCGGAATCTCAGACGCCGATCATCATGCTCACCGCGTGGCGCACCGATGATGACAAACTTCTGGGGCCAGGCGCGCGCCTTCAACGCGCTGGCCGCGCGCCTGGCGCGGCAGGAGCAGCTGCGCGGCAACATGGTCAATGACGTCGCCCACGAGCTGCTCACACCGATCACCAACATCAGCGGCTACCTCGAGGCGGCCCAAGAGGGGCTGATCGCGCCGGACGCGGCTCTGGTTGATAACTTGAACGGAGAGACACTGCTCCTGCGGCGGCTGGTGGACGATCTGCAGGAGTTGGCGCTGGCCGAGGCGGGCCAGCTCAGACTGCAGCGCCAAACCATCGCCGTGGCCGCGCTCATCGAGCAGGCGGTCGAAACGCTCAGGCCGCAGACTGATGCCAAGGAACTGGCGGTTAAGGTCGAGCTGGCGACGAATCTACCCCCCGTAGACGCCGACCCGGGGCGTATCGGCCAGGTCCTGCGGAACCTGCTGAACAACGCCGTTACCCATACCCCGCCCGGTGGCGAGATTACGCTATCGGCCCGGCCCAATGCCGGCTTCGTCGCGATCAGCGTGCGCGACACGGGCGCCGGGATCCCGCCTGAGCACCTGCCCAACGTCTTCGAGCGGTTCTATCGGGCGGATAGATCACGTGCGCGAGCCCCCGGCGGCGTGGGACTCGGCTTGGCGATCGCCAAACAGCTCGTCACGGCGCATGGCGGCACTGTGTCTGTCGAGAGCGTAGTGGGCCAGGGCAGCGCGTTCACCTTCACACTGCCCGTCGCCTCCACTGGCCCCATCGTCTCCACCCTCGGCGCATCGACCACAGTGCGCCCGTAACCGGACATCGGGCGCCAAACAGATTGCCGCACGCGAGCGACCCATCGCTTCCCATCGCATCGTCACGCCGAGCGCGTGACTGATTTGACAAGGGGTGAATTTCACTGATACTGCTAGATGCATAACGCATATAGATGGTGGAGGCTGAGAAATGGATGATGTGTGATCATGGTCAATCCGACGCCGGCTGCCGCTGCCATACGGGTCGCATGCGCGGCCTCGTCCAGCCGCGGCTCCTGCTACAGCTCGCGGTGCAAGCCGGCGCACGGCTACGAACTGATGGACGCACTGGACGAGGGCGTCGATGGGCAGGCGCCTGATCCGGGCACGCTCTATCGCACGCTGCGCGCGCTGGAAGAAGACGGCCTGGTGCGATCAACGTGGGATACCGGGGGCGCCGGGCCGGCGTGCCGCGTATACGAGTTGACTGAGCAGGGGATCGAGTTCCTGCATGCCTGGGCCGTTAGCATCCGCGCGACCCGGGCGCAGCTAGACCGGTTCCTGGCCGGGTATGCCGAACAGTTCCAAATCAAGACAGGAGCATGAAAACTATGTGTGGACAGGGTGGATGTAATTGCGGGCACGGGTGTGACTGCGGTGGCCGCGGTCATCAGCATCGGGGCCACGGTCACGGCTGCCATAGCGAGGAAGCAACCTGCCGCTGCGGTGGCGGCTGCGAGCTGCGAGCAGGAAGCCGGCGGCTGCCAGTGCGGCGGCGAGGCCGGGAGCTGCGCGTGCGGTCACGGCGAGGGCGAGCATCATACGGCGGTCACGAACACCACGGTCACCATGCGCGGGGCTTCCAGCGGCGGTTCATCAGCCGGGCCGAGCGTATCGCTGAGCTGGAGGCCTATCTGACTGAGCTGCAGGCCGAGGCGGAGGCCGGCGAGGCCTACCTGAAGGATATCCAGGCCGAAGCGTGGGCCGTCGAGGAGCGGATCGCACTCCTCAAAGCTGCCTGACGCCGTCAAACACCCCAATCGACGCAGCCACGCTGGACGGACCGGACGATTCTGTCGCCGCGATCCGCGACCTGGAGGATCATGGCCAAGCTAGCGCTCCTGGCCGTCTTCGCCCATCCCGACGATGAGACGTTCCGCTGTGGCGGGACGCTGGCCCTACTGGCCGTGCGTGGCGTGCGGGTGCAGGTGCTTACCGCAACCCGCGGGCAAGCAGGTTCGTGCGGGCATCCGCCGCTCTGTACCGCCGCCGAGCTTCCCGAGGTTCGCGGGCGTGAGCTGCGCTGTGCCTCTGCCGCTTTGGGCATCGAGCCGCCCATGCTCCTCGACTATGGGGACGGGGAGCTCCTAAGCGTGGACGAAGACCACGCCGTCGCCCAGGTCGTTGCCACGATACGGCAGGTTCAGCCGGCCGTCCTGCTGACTTGGCCGCCGGATGGCCTCTCGGGTCATCCGGATCATTGCGCCGTCAGCCATTGGACATCCAGGGCTTTTGCGCTGACATCTGGCGCGGAAGCAGACGGACCCGTTGCCCTCTATCATCTCGCATTACCCGCTTCGATCGCCGATTCCTTGGGCCTGGCCAACCTGCATGCCACCCCTGACGACCAGATCTCGCTGGCAGTGGATGTCAGTCTCGTTTGGGAGCGCAAGATGGACGCGATCAGTTGCCACCGGACCCAATCCGGCGAGTCGCCGATCCTCGGCGCCGGCCGCACGGCAGCGCCTGTTCTTGGGCACAGAACACTTCGTCCTGCACGCCGTGCATCCGCATAGGGTGTTGGCGGAGCAAAGCGATTGCATGGCAGCGTTGGAGGTGCGTTGAGTGAACGATGCCATTGAAGTCGATGGACTGGTGAAAACCTACAATGAGGGCCAGCGCGGCGTGACCCCCATCAAGGCTGTAGACGGGATCAGCTTCAGCGTGCGCCGCGGCGAGACGTTCGGCTTCCTTGGCCCAAATGGCGCCGGCAAAACCACCACCATCAATATCCTCACGACCCTGATCCCACCCAGCGGCGGTGTGGCCCCGGTGATGGGTCACGTTGTGGTGGCGGATGCCTACGGAGTGCGCGAGGAGATCGGCATCGTCCCGGAGATCTCCAAAGCCCGGAAAACCTCAGAACCGCCTTTGCCGGAATGCAATCCGTGGAGGTAGCTTTCGCCGGCGGCGACGCGGAGGCGGCAGGGCTCGACAGGTTGCCCGGTGTGCAGGAGGTGCGCCGCAACGGCGATAAATGGCGGCTCTACACCGACGCGCCAGGCTTGGTGATCCCCTCCGTGGTGGACTGCGCCCGGGTCTGTCACCTGGAGATTATTAGCCTGAACACCTTGGCGCCCAGCCTGGAAGAAGTGTTCATTAAGATGACTGGTGTCACCCCGCCCGAGCGGCCCGTTGATGGAGGCGCGCGGCGCGGTCAGGGCCGGCCCGGTGGCGGGCAGAGGGGGATGGGATGAACAGCAGCGGATGGTGGCGCCGCGTACGCCATGAGGCCGCCCGCGCTTGGATCATCGCGGAGAAGGACATCCGCATCTACTATGCCAAGCCGCCGGTGGTCATGTGGGGCATCGCCCTTCCTTTCTTCATGTTCCTCTCCTGGTCGGTTGGGCGCAACAAGCCGGCCGGCGCCCTGATACCCGGTCTGGTCGCCATCACGGTATTTTTCACTGCTTCCTCCATCGGTCCCGTCGTGATCCCCTGGGAAAAGCGGGTACGCACCTTTGAGCGCCTTCTTACCGCGCCGGTCTCGCTGCCCGCCATCCTGATGGGCAAGACGCTGGCCGGGGTCGTGTTCGGGCTGGTCGTCGCGCTCATCCCCCTTTTCGTCGGCCTGTTGCTTGGGGCGCACATCACCGATCCCCTCAGCCTGGTTGCCGGCCTGGCGCTCGCGTCCGGCGCATTCGCCTCACTCGGTGTGCTCTTCTCCACCTTGCCCGGTCAGAACGTGGGATCGGTGATGATGCCCGCCACCCTGATCCGTTGGCCGCTGCTCTTCATCAGTGGGGTGTTCGTCCCCCTGACCGCGCTGGCCGCGTGGGGGAAGGCGTTGGCCCACCTGTCACCGCTCACCTACGCCAACGACATGATTCAGGGGGCCATGGGCGGTGCGGCGCTTTTCGCGCCGGTTGTCGACGCGACGGCCCTGCTGGCCTTCTGGGTCGTGTTCTTGTGGGCCGGGCTGCGCTTGCACGAGCTGGGGCGGCAGCGGGGCCTATAACCTCGAATCTTCAGGCGAGAATCACACAGGGTGTGACATGACGGATTCAGTATCTCGAGACCGGCCGCGCTGGCCGGAGGTGGCTGGCCTCTTCTTCAAGCTCGGCGCGATCTCCTTGGCGGTCCTGCCGCGCACACCGCCCTCATGGAGCAGGAGGTCGTGCGCAAGCGGGGCTGGCTCGGCCGGGAGCACTTTCTCGACCTGCTCGCGGCCACCAACCTCGTGCCCGGTGGCCGGTGTGCCCGGTGCGGCCGTCTCGACAGCAGCCGTCTTCCTGCCTTCGTTCGTTATTGTCGCCTTGATGGGGCCCTGGATCCCGCGTCTTCGGAGGTCGCACGTCGCTCAGGCATGCTTACGCGGCGTGAACGCCGCCGTGGTGTCTCTGATGCCGATCACCGTTGATCTTCTCCTCCGGCCGATGCCAGATGTCCCACAGCGCCATGATTAGCAGCTTGATCTGCACAATCGCCGCGATCTCGATCGCGTCCTGTTGGCCGGGCGTCAACTCGCTCCACTTTTTGCGTTGCGTCATGGTAGCCCTCCTCGTACTATAGTCTACACCCGCACTTCCTCATGGGCCTCCTTCGTTGGTTCGACGCACCGCAGCGGCTCGCTCTTGATCAGCCAGGAACTCTCGTTGTAGACGACTTGGCGGCTTCAGTCGCGGGGCTGCGACCAATGCGGGCGCAAACCTAAGACGTGCGTCACCGGCATCACGAAGAGCAAGCCGCTGTCTGGCGCGTTGAAGTCGCCTCCAACCGCCTGTTCAGAGGCGCGCAGCAACCCCTGCAAGTCGAAGTCATCGCTTACGACCGCGAAGGCCGTCCGCTGGTGGTACTCCTCGCTCTCGAGCAGGTGGCGTAGGGAAGGCATGAGCGGCAAGTCGTCGCGCCTTGCGCGCATCTGCTTCAGTTTGTGCAATCCCGCGCTCTCCACAATGGTGATGCCGGTGACGCCGAGGCGTTCCCAGGCCGCCAGCATGTCGTGTGAGCGATCTACATTCGGCAAGATGGCAACGATGAGGCTAGGCATCCTGTGGCTCCTTGTTGGCATACGCCAGCCGCAAGAGTGGCGGCGTGATAAGTGTCGTGAGCAGCACGATAATCGTCACGACCGAGAACAGTTCGGTTTTGATCAACGCGGCGCTCACACCGACGTTCGCTACGATGAGGCCCACTTCACCGCGACTGATCATACCCACACCCACGCGCGTGGACTCGCGGTTGGTGAAACCGCCCAGCCGCGCGCCCAAACCGCTGCCCAGCAGCTTCGAGACAACGGCGACGAGGACCAGCACTGCCACCAGCAGCAGGTCGCCGGCTGCCAGCGCCCGGACATCGGTTTTGAGGCCGATACTGACGAAGAATACCGGGACGAGCAGCGCGTAGGTGATGGTGTGCATGGAGCGTTCGATGGCGGCTCGCAGGTGGCTGCGGCCAAATCCCAGCCCCGCGATGAAGGCGCCGGTGATCGCGGCCAGCCCTCCGCCCACCTCAGCCAACAAGGCGAACCCCAGGGCAACCACCACTACCAGGGCCGTCAACGCCTCGCTGACTGGCTGGCCATCCGCCCAGTCGGCGAGCCGCGGCAGCACCAGGAAAGCGGCCGCGATCGCCAAGCCGAGGTAGAGCAGCATGCGCACGAGGACCAGCACGATTGCGCCGCCACCCGCGCCGCTGGCCGCCACCGCGACGAATATCGACAACAAGAGGATGACCAGGATGTCGTCGACCACCGCAGCGCTCAACAGCGCGACGCCCTCTTTGCTGCGCAGCACACCCAACTCCAGCAGCGTCTGCGCGCTGATGCTGACGCTGGTGGCCGTCAAGATCATGCCGACAAAAAGGGCCGCCTGCCCGCGATAGCCGAAGGGCAACACGGCTAGCGCGCCGAGCGCGAGCGGGACGATCACGCCGCCCACGCCCGCCAGCGCGGACACGCGCCCTGTCCGGCGCATCTCAACCACATCTGCTTCGAGACCGGCGAGGAACATCAGGCAGATGACGCCCAGCTCGGCGAGCTGGTAGACCGTCTCGGTCAGCAGGTGCGGCTCAGCCGCATTGACCAGGACCGGCCAGTGCAGCATGTCGAGCAAGCTGGGACCGAGGATCACCCCGACCAGCAGCTCGCCCAATACGGCCGGCTGGCCCAGACGCACGGCCAGCCAGCCGCCCGCCTTGGCCGCCGCAATGATCACGATCAACGCCAATACCAACTGCAGAAACGGTGTCATCGGCTTCCTCCTTCCAATCTACAACCTCAGCTTCACTTGCACCCGCAGAACGCGCGCTGACCGGCCGGCGTCGCTTCAAGAATTCCTCACGCGCCAGCCATAGGAGTCCCACAGCCGCCGCACCAGAGAGCACGGCCATCGTCCAATGCCCCCGTTGCAGAAACTGCACCGTCACGATCAGGAACCAGGCGCCGCCCAGGCCGCCGGCGAGGACTGCCAGGATCGGATGTTGGTCCACCGTCTCGTCCTCCGTCCAGCTTAGCCTATTCCGTCTGCATCCAGCCGAAGAAAAGGATAAACATCAACGTTGCAACCCCGCACGTGGCCAACATGACAGGCAATCCCGAGCGCAGCCAGATGCGCGTGGTGATCGGCGTCCGCGTCTTCTCGCTCAGCGATACTGTAATCACGTTGGCGGTCGAGCCGATCGGCGTGCCGTTGCCCCCAAAACCAGCCCCCAGCGCTAACGCCCAGTACAGCGGCACGGCATTCACCCCCAGTTGATCGAGCTGTGCGATGACGGGCAGCATCGCAATCGTGAACGGGATGTTGTCCACGACCGCAGAGAGCGCGGCGGCCAGCCAGAGCATCAGCAGGCTCGCGGCCAACAGGTTGTCCTGCGCCAGGCCCGCTACCCGCCCGGCCACCTGCGCAAGCACGCCAGAGGCCGCCAGCCCGCCGGTCGCGACGAACAGGGCCGCAAAGAAGAGCAGGACGGGCCACTCGATGTGCCGCAGCGTCTCCTCGACGTCCGGGCGCACCCACAAGAGCGCGGCCGCGGCTCCCAAAAGCGCGATCGCCCCCGGCGCGAGGCGCAGCCGCTCCTGCACGAAGAACAGTAGGATGACCCCGCCCAGTGTGATCAGGATCTTTCGTAAGGCTACCGGATCCTCGAGGCCGGCGCGCTCGTCCATCTGCATGAGCGCGTCGACGTCCCGCGGCGCCTCGTGGAGCTCACGACGAAATACGATGCGCAGCACGACCAGTGCGACGAGCCAGGCGACCAGGACAATCGGCGCGAGGTGGGTGAGGAAGGCCACGAAACTGAAACCAGCCGCCGATCCGATCAGGACGTTCGGCGGATCGCCCACCAGGGTGGCCACGCCCCCGGTGTCGGACAGCAGCGCCTCCGCCATCAACAGCGGAATCGCGCTGATGCCGAGGATCTCGGCAATGAGGATCGTCACCGGCGCGATCAGCACCACGGTGGTCACGTTGTCCATGAACATCGAGAGGACGGTGGTGAGCGTGCCCAGCGCGATGAGGAGCAGCAGTGGGCGGCCGCGCGCCCGCTTGGCCACCGCGATCGCCGCGTACTGGAAGAAACCAGTCTGCTGGAGCATACGCACCAGGATCATCATCCCCAGCAGCAGCCCCAGCGTGTTGAAATCGATGGCGCGCAGAGCCTGCTCCTGGTTGTAGAAACCCAGGACCATCCCGATGAGTAGCATCACGCCCGCGCCGGCCATGGCCGCGATCGTGCGGTGCAGGCGCTCGGAGAGGATCAGCACAAATGTGGCGACGAAGACGGCACTTGCGGCAACTTGTGGCAGGCTCATTGCGCCGCCGTCGACGGCGGCGGTGCAGTCTGGAGCCAGCGCGCGAGGAACTCGGATGCAATGTCGACGCGCGACGCGATGCCGACGAGTAGCGCCGGTGTCGTCGACGACGGGCAGATCGGCAAGCTGATGCTTCGACAGGGTGGCCAGGCCGCGCAGCAGGCCCGACGTTTGCTCTACGGCAACAACCGGCTGCATCAGCTCGCGCATCATGCGTTTTCGAGCGCCGGGCAGGTCCTGCGGATGCAGCGTCTCCACCGCACCAAAACTGGGGATGAAGTCGATGTTGTCGAGGAGCGCGACGAAGTCCGGCATGAACACCTGGAGCAGATCCTGCAGACGGACAATGCCGACGAGCACCCCCTGTTCGTCCACGACCGGCAGCGTGCCGATGTGGTGCGCGATAACGAGGCGCGCGGCCGCTTCGGCAGTCGTGTCCAGGCGAACCGACACGACCTGGCGTTTCATGCACGAAGCGATCATCGCTGGCACTCCACTATTTGAATTCGGGTGCATTTCCCTGCTTGAGCACAAGGCACGTGTACAGCACATCGATCAGGCCGACCTGGGCCACGCGGGCACCCAGGGGATAGCCGTGCGCGACGGCGTCCTGCGCAGCGGTGCAGAGGCTCACGTCGGCCAGCTGCGCGATCGGTGAGGCCGGGTGGTTGGTGATCGCGATCGTGGTCGCGCCGCACTCTTTTGCCTTCGCCAGCGCCTGTCCGACGTCGGCTGCCGTACCCGAGTGCGAGAAGCCGACCGCCACATCGTCCGGAGTGAGCATGCCTGCGGACATGGTTTCCATCTGGGCATCGGTTAGGGTCAGCGCGCGCACCCCGAGGCGCAGCAGCTTGTACTGCAACTCCTGGGCCGCCACTGCCGCACCGCCTGACCCGTAGACGTCGACCCGCCTGGCAGCCAGGAGTGCGATCGCCGCCCGGTCGAGCGCCTCCAGGTCCAGCACACGGAGCGTATCCTCCAGCGCCTTGACGTCGCCTGCGATCGCCTTTTGCGCGGCCGCGGCCGCGCTATCGCCGGCGGCGACCGCCTCGTACACGGGTGGGTTGGTGGGTGTCAGCTCTTGTGCGAGCGCGATTTTGAAGTCCTGGTAGCCCTCGGTTTTCACCCGGCGGCAGAAGCGGAAGATGGTCGTGTCGCCGACGCCGCAGCGCTCGGCCAGCTCCACCATGGCCAGATGGATGACCTCGTAGGGATGGTCCAGGACGTACTGGCCGACCTTCTGCTCCTGTTCGTTTAGGGACGGCAACAGGCCTCGAATCGTCAGCAAGAGGTTTGGGCTCGGCCCACTTTGCGCCATTAACGGCCTCCGGTATAGGTCACTTGACACGAACGAGTAATGCCGGTAGTATATAGAAAAATTTTCCTTTGTCAAACTCTCTATGAATGATCCATCCGTGAGCGTGGGAGGGCAAATGGCGGCGCAAAAGACCGTAGTGGCGGCGGCGTTGGGTGAGTGTGTTCACGTCGCGGGGGTAATGAATTTCCTGCGCCTTGCCGAAGCCGCCGGCTGGCGCACCGTGTTCCTCGGACCCGCGACGCCGGTTGCCGAAGTGTTGCGAGCGGCGCGGGCCGAGCACGCGGATCTTGTCGGCGTCTCGTATCGCCTGACTCCGGAAACCGGCGAGCGCCTGCTGGCCGAGTTCGCGGAGGAAGCCGACGACCTGCGGGCAGCCGGCGTTGCCTTCGCCTTCGGCGGCACCCCACCCGTGGCCGAACGTGCCCGCGCCATCGGCTTCTTCGACGGCGTGTTCGACGGCAGCGAGGGCCGGGAGGCTGTTTTGGCATACTTGAAAGGTGGGACCGCGACCGCGGCGGGTGTTGCAAGCTACCCGCAAACCCTCACAGAGAGAGCCGCCTGGAAGGCGCCGTTCCCACTCCTGCGGCACCACTTCGGACTGCCGACGATGGAGGCGACTCTCGCTGGAATCGAGCAGATTGCCGAGGCGAAGGTGCTGGACGTCGTGTCGCTCGGGATCGACCAGGACGCGCAGGAGAACTTCTTCCATCCGGAACGGCAGGACCCGAGACGGACGGGCGCGGGTGGCGTGCCGGTGCGTAGTGCCGCCGACTACCACGCGCTTTACGCGGCGAGCCGCCGCGGCAACTATCCGCTCATGCGCACTTATTCGGGCACCGATGACTTCGTTCGCCTGGCCGAGATGTACGTCGACACCATCAATATTGCCTGGGCCGCAGTGCCGCTCTTTTGGTTCAACGCGATGGACGGCCGCGGGCCGCATGACCTCGAGTCGTCCATCCGACTACACCAGGAGCTGATGGCGTGGTACGGCCACCGGAACATTCCGGTCGAGCTGAATGAGCCGCATCACTGGGGCATGCGAGATGCACCCGACGTGGTCTTCGTCGTGGCCGCCTTTTTGTCGGCCTATAACGCCCGCGCGTTCGGCGTGCGGGACTACATCGCACAGTTCATGTTCAACAGTCCGCCGGGGTTATCGGACGCGATGGACCTGGCGAAGATGCAAGCGTGTCTGCAACTGATCGAGCCACTGGCCGAGGACGGCAGCTTTCACATCTACCGGCAGACGCGCGTCGGGCTCCTGAGCCATCCCCTTGATCCCGAGGCCGCCCGAGGCCATCTGGCGGCTGCGACATATCTCCAGATGGCGCTCAAGCCGCACATCGTCCATGTCGTCGGTCACACGGAGGCGCATCACGCAGCGACGGCCGACGATGTCATCGCGGCGTGCAAGGTCGCAGAGCGAGCCGTCGAGAACGCATTCGGCGGCGCGCCGGATATGCTGGAAGCCGGCCGGGTGCAGGAACGGGCGGCCGAACTAGTCGCGGAAGCTCGCCTGACCCTGGATGCGATCCGCCGCCTGGCCGGGCAAGGTGTTCAGGATCCGCTTGTTGATCCCGCGACGCTGTGCGCGGCGGTGACGAGCGGCATCCTCGATGCGCCGCACTTGCGCAACAACCGTTTTGGACGCGGCGCGGTCCAAACTCGCATTGATAGGCGAGGCGCCTGCGTGGCAGTCTTGCCCGGCGGCGAAAGATTGCTGCCGGAGGTTGAACGCCTCAAGGCGCTCACAGATTTGGAAGAAGACAAGGAGTAAACGCATGTCAGGGATTGCTGGCTGTACACGGCCGGGCGCACGCGCCGACGTGAAGAGCATGCTCGAGCGCATCGCCCACCGCGGGCAGGCGGGCGAGCAGCGATCGGCGAGACGGCGCATGCGACGTTGGGCGTCGCCTGGACGCCAGTGCAGGCCTCCGCCGAGCGCACGCTCGAGGTAGAACAAGTTGCAATGGACAGCGGTGGGCCCGGCCGGGTTGCTTTCGGTGCCGTGGCCCCAACTGGGATAAGGCTGGCACGTGATCGCGCCGGCGTGGCCCCCCTCTATTTTGGAAGAGTCAACGGTTGGCTTTACTTCGCCTCGGAGGTCAAAGCGCTTCTGCCATTCACCAGGGACGTGCAGGCTCTCCCCGCGGGCCACTCCTTCGACGGCTCTATGCTGGCGCCGTACCTGAACCAGGAGCTTCGGTCCGCAACTCACCGACTCGCCCCGTATGATCGCGCGGGAACTGCGGATTCGTCTTTCGACCTCCGTAAGGCACTGTCTGTTGGGCGACGAGATGGCGTCATGGCTCTCGGGTGGACTTGATTCGAGCCTGATTGCGGCGCTGGCGCGACCCGAGGTGCGCCGCCTGCATACCTTCGCCGCCGGGCTGCCAGGCGCCTCCGACCTGGAATTCGCGCGGGTCGATCACGCGGTTCATCCAGTCCGAGCACCACGAGATTGTCGTTAGCCTCGATGACATGCTCGCCGTGCTCCCCGACGTCATCTACCATCTCGAATCGTTCGACACGCTGCTGGTGCGTTCAAGCATCGTGAACTACCTCGCTGGCCGCGAAGCCGCGAACTACTCGCCTGCCACCCTTTCAGGCGAAGGCGGCGACGAGCTGTTTGCCGGCTACGCATACCTTAAGCGAACTGGAGCCGGAACTGTTGGCGAACGAGCTGCAAGACATCACAGCACGCCCCTGCAGAACACAGCGCTGCAGCGAGTGGATCGCTGTTCAGCCGCACATGGCATCATTGCTCACGTTCCTTTTCTCGCCCAGACGTGGTCGACTACGCCTTCCGCATTCCTGTCGAGTATAAGCTGCGGGATGGCGTCGAGAAGTGGATCCTGCGCCAGGCCGCACAGAACTTGCTGCCGCCATCGGTACTGACGAGGACCAAGGCGAAGTTCTGGGAAGGTGCAGGGGTGGGCGATCTGCTCGCGGCGTACGCCAGGAAACAATTTCGGACCGCGATTTCCAGTCTGGGCGCATCCTGGTGAACGGCTGGCAAGTCCGGACGAAGGAAGAGTTGATGTACTACCGGATCTTCCGCGAGCATTTCGGCGATCTCGAGAACCTGGACTGGATGGGACGCACAAAAGGCGCCCCAGCGGTCTGACCTGAGCGCGAAAGCGCAACATAGCTGCGCCAAGGAGGCACACCGATGCCAACATCTCGAACCTACGCAGTCATCGGCGCGGGCCATGGCGGCAAAGCCATGGCGGCGCACCTGGCGCTGCTCGGCTGCCAGGTCACGCTTTACAACCGCACCGCCGAGCGTGTGGCGGCGATTAAGGCGCGCGGGGGAATCGACCTGGAGAACGCCGAGGGTCCGCATGGCTTCGGGCGTATCACGTGCGTCACTTCGGACATGGCGGAAGCGTTGGCCAGCGCGGACCTGGTGATGGTCGTCGTCCCGTCTTCAGCGCACGCCGATGTTGCCAGGGCTGCCGCACCTAGCTGACGATGAC
>CAWJKH010000001.1:0-36017 GCA_963843515.1 uncultured Actinomycetota bacterium | reverse complement strand
GCGAGACTCGAGGCCTTACTCGGCCGAATCGCCCTCGAGCTCCACGTGGCGCCGCAGAACGCCCGGCTCGCCATGGAGAGGGGCAAGGTGAAGGTGATCGAGGGCGTGACCGGCCGGGACGTCGACACAGCGCCCTTGAGCGCCCAGATGGAGCCCCTCTTCGTCGCCCTGCAGTCGGCCACCCTCGAGATACCGCTTGTGGTCAAGGAGCCCGCGGTGCACGCCTCCGACACCCAGGCCTACCAACAGCAGGCCGAGGCGATGATGGGTGCGCCCATCACGCTCACCAGCGACGAGAAGCAGTGGACCATATCGCGCGAGCAGATCGCCTCGTGGCTGGACTTCAGGACTGAATACACGGGGGGCGTCCCCACCTTCATCCCGTATCTGGCCGAGGGCAAGATGGTCTCCTTCCTGAGCAGTCTGGGCCCGGAGGTGGATCGGGAGCCCGTCAACGCCCGGTTCAAGAGTGGCGACCGCGCCACCGCCCAGGTCATCCCGGCAGTAGAGGGCCAGACCTTCGACTCGACGGCCACAGCCAAAGCCCTAAACGCCACCGCAGCGAAGCCGAACAGCCGTACCGTAGAGGTTGCGGCGACCGTCATCGAGCCCGACTTCACTACGGCCGAGGCCAAGGCCACCACCTTCGACGACCAACTGTCGTCGTTCACGACGAAATATACGGGCAGCGGCAACCGGCAGGTCAACGTGGCCCTGACTACGAAGTACGCCACCAATGTGTTCCTGGCCCCGGGACAGCAGTACAACTTCGACAGGCAGATCGGTGCCCGGACCCAGGCCCGCGGCTACAGACTGGCTCCCGGGATCGTCGGTCCCAACACGCTCGAAGACGTCCTGGGCGGCGGCATTTGTCAGGTGTCGACCACCATGTTCAACGCGGCATTCTTCGCCGGCCTCAAGGTCACCGAGCGGCATAACCACTCCATCTACATCAACCACTATCCAAAGGGAAGAGACGCTACCGTCACCGCCGGCGGGAAGAACCTCCGCTTCGTGAACGACACCGATCACTACATCTGGATAAGGGGAACGTCGAACGGCGTCACCACCACCATCTCCATCTACGGCACCAGCGACGGCCGCAAGGTGAGCTACACCGTGGGGAGCTTCTATAACGTGAAGAGCCCAAGCGCCACCGTCACCGTGAAAGACCCGACCATGCCGGTGGGACAGACCAAGACTGCTGACGGCCAGCTCGGTAGGCAACTCAAGACCACCCGGGTCGTCACGCTACCCGACGGCACGGTCATCCATAAAAACGTCTGGATAAGCACCTGGCCGGCGTACCCCACCACCATCTTCGTGGGGACCAAGACGACACCCTAACTCTAGACTACAGGTAGAAACTGCGGGTAGAAACTCTTGCCCGGGGCCCGCCCGCCCGGAGAGTTACGAGCGGGCTTCGCCGCAGCTGGGGCAGAACGGAGAGTCGGGGTTCAACTCCTCGCCGCAGGCGACACAGTACTCGGTGGCCTGACCGGCGGCGGCAGGGCCGGTTTCAGCAGCCTCGTCGGCGCCCATTTCCGTCTGGGGGGACGCGGCAGGATCGTCAGTCGTAGAGGCGGCAGCGGCTGCGCCTGCGGTGGCCACGGTTGCTCCTCGCTGGTTGGTCGCCTTGGAGGTCCCATTCTTCTGGTTCTTGCCGCTTTGGCCCTGTTGTTTGGCGCCCTGCTTGGCTGTGGGTGCCGCCATTACCTGGCTTTGCCGACCCTTCGGCCCGCCCTTCTTCGGCTGGGGCTTCGCGGACTTGAAGAACAGGCGGTAGATGACGAGCGCACCTACGATGATCACGACGGCGAGTATGGCAGCGAGCAGAACGGTGGTCGTGCTCACACTTGAACTTGACGTGGAGCCACCACTGCTGGGTTGGCCGGAGTCGATGGACAGGCTGCCATCGGCCTTGTAGTAGGACACTGCGTGCCCCAACGTGCTGCCGGCCGCGACCGTGGGGTAGGAGGACACCGAGTAGGTGAAGCCGTCACCGGCTTTGCCGGTGCCGTCCAGGGCGGGCTGGACCTGGAACTCCGTGGCCCCGGAGGGCTGCTGCACGTGCAGCAGGAGCATGTCCGTGTCCAAAGGTGCTTGCACCAGGATCGGGAAGGAGCGCTGACCGGCTGCCGGTGGAAGGCCCGGATCGTAGTAGTAGTCTACCTGCAGATCGCGATAGCTCTTGACCTCGATCGTGGCGATGTCCCACTCCGTACCCTTCTCGACAGGGGGATAGGAGTTCTCATAGTTGTACGTGAAGTTCCCGTTCGGGTCGATCTCCCCGATGCCCGCTATCTGAGCCCCCGCGGGGATGGGCAGCTTCAGGGTCGCAGGAAGCGGGACATCCGCCGGCAGCGAGAATCCCAGGATCGCGAGGACGGCCTTCGCGTCGTACTCGGGCATGATCCGGACTTCGATCTGACTGGTCTTCCAGCCCGGGTTGAGGGGATTCAGACCCGCCGCCGGCGCGACGATCGCGGTCGCTGCGGGCTGCGCAGCCGATCCCGGCTGCGCACTCGGTGCGCCGCCTGATCCAGTCTGCGTGGTGGTGGTCGCATAAGGCCAGGTCGAGGTCCCGGTGGAACCGCCCAAGGCCGGATTGCCAGCGGTCGTCGACGACGTGGTCGTCTCCTGGGCCGCTGCCTGACCGACGGGCACCGTCAAGATGAGCGCCGCCGCGAGCAGAGGCAGGAATAGGCGAGCACTTCTAACAGCGAAGGCTGGAAACCGCATGAGTCCTCCTGGGCGCTTCCTGGGCGCTACTTCTCGGGAGCGCCTGCGTCGATCCACTGCTTGACGGTCTGCAGCTCCTCCGGCGATAGGTTACCGAAGTGCTTGCCGTTCTGTATCACCACCAGCGTGCTGCCGGCGCTGTCGCCCGGGTTGATGACCGGACCGTCGTTGCCACCCTGCATGGCGGTGGCGTACGACGTCAGGTCGAGGCCAGCCGAAGGGTTGGAGCCATGGCAGGACCCGCATGACGAAGAGAACAACGGTCCGACGTTGGAGTCCCAGGTCACCTTCCCTGAAGGTGCCAGGGGCGTGGTCGTGTCGGTCGTGGGGGACGTCGGCTGTCTGAGGCGTTCCCGCAAGGCAGGAGCATCGAACCCAGCATAATCGTAGACGATGCCGTGGCAGGCACTGTTGGAGCAGAACGACACGTCACTAGTTCCTCCATCGTCCGCCATGGTGTGGCAGTTAGAGCAGCTCTTGTCTGTCAAGTACGCCTGGTTGTGGAGGCTGATCCAGTTGGCGTCGCTATGAGACTCAGGCTCCGGGCCGTGGGTGACCTCGATGGTGGTCACCAGGGCATCCTGGGCGGTCACGACCGGCACAGAGTGACACAGGTTGCACTCCAGCCGGACGCTCTCGTTGGCGGCGTTCAAGTGTTTTCCGTCGTGACAACGAAAACAGCCCGGGGAGTCGATGTGCCCTATGTTATCTGGGTGGGTGTTCCAGTCGAGCTCCTGGTCCTTGAACACGCTCACCGAATAGATCCTCTGTACCTCGGCGATCGCGGCAGCTATCTTGTCGGCCTCGCTGGCATAGAAGTCCGGATAGGTCGTCTTGTAGAAACTGTCCAACGCTTGTGCGATCCCGGCAGAGGCCTGGTCCGGACTTTCGTAGCCCGCTGTTAGAGCCTTCACGGCTAGCTGGCGAATGAACGGTACGTCACTCGAGATCACTCCGCGGGACATCGCGCTCTCGATTGCCTCGGTTGGCTCGGGAATGGAGTGCGAGACGCGATTGTGACACGTGATGCAGTCCATGGTCTTCAGACTATTGGAGTCTATCTTTGAAGTGTCGATCTTGGAATCGACATCCACATACTCGTCCACAGTACCGTCAGCAGTTGGTCACCCGAACGTAGGGGATGGTCTGATCCAGTTTCTCTGTGGATAGGAACTGGACTTTGTTCTCGATGTGCCAGTGGATCCCACGCCCCAGACCCTCACGCTGTGTGCCCCCGCCGGTCTTCATGACCAGGCTGATGCTGTACGGGGTATTGGTCTCGTCGCGCTGGTAGTGCTCCTTGGTGACCACGGTATCGTTAGAGAACTGCGTCGGCGCGTGACACGTCTCGCAGGTATCACGGGCCGGCCGCATCCCCTTCACGTAGATTGGGTATTCGTACAGGCCAAACGCCATCCGGAGTATGAACTGGGAATGCTCGGCCTTGCGGGGAAGCTGTTTGCCGATAAACTCGCGCCCGATGTGGCATTCCACACAGCTGACTCGGGAATGGGGCGAGAGCTCGTACGACGCATACTGAGGGGGCATGGTGTGGCACGTCTTTCCACAGAACGCGGGTGAGTTGGTCCAGGCCCACGCGTGCGCGCTTCCGACGATTAAGCCGATGCCGATCACCAGCACCGTCACCCAGGGGAGGGTTCGCCTCCAGGGCGAAGAGCCCTCACCCGGGAGGAAGAAACGATGGAGTGCGTCACGCACCCTTCGGCGGCGGCGGGGCTTCGCCCGGCCGACATCCGGCTGGTCCGAGGTGGACTCGGCCGCCGATACCGACTGGCCGTCTGTTTCGAGGCTCCCCGGACCTCCCGGCCCGTGGTCTTCGTTGTGTCCGAGATCCTCAGAACTCACATCCATCCTCCGTAAGATTCAGACCGCTCTTGTACTGAGGGCCAGCCGCCGCTGGGGCGATGACGCCGGAGTGTATACAGTAGAAAGAAGGTCATGTCAATAACCTATTGACGGCGGAGACATGGGGTGGGTTTCCGAAGCTGACTGATATGTCGCAGTAAGGCGAAAGCGCGCCACGAGCGCCGTCTACTCGATTCGGACGCAGGGGACAAGCGCTCTCCGAAGCCTTAGCTGAGGCCTCCGAGGACGCTAGTCTTGTGCCGCCGACTCCTCTGCCTGGAGCTGTTCCTTAGGTTCAGCTTCGGAGTGCGCCGCTTCCTGGGGCACGGGGACTGGATGGCCGTCAATGGCCGGGAGGCCTTCGGCGGCGATGATCTGGGCGTATTCCAGAGGGAATTCTTCGTGGTAGCGCTCGATCGGGACCTTGCCCGTGACGATTGACTTGTCGAACGGGATGGTGTGCCGCGAGAAGTGGGCGAAGTACACGTGGACCATCAGGATCCAGCCGATGCTGAGAATGGCCAGGTCGCTGTGGACGATAAGGGCCAGCGGGACGCTCCAGCCGGGCAAGCGACCAGTGGCTCCCGTGGGGTAGAGGAGTATAAGGCCGGTGGCAATCATGACGATGGACCCAGGAAAGGCCAGCCAATACGCTCCCTTGTTGCGGTAGCTGAACCTACCGAATTGAGGCGGCTGCTTGCTCAAGCGGAAGGTGTGCTTCATGTCCTGGATGAAGTCGGTGAGGTCCTTGAACTTGGGAAACATGTCGGTAGACACGGGGCGACTGACAGCCAGGTACATGAGGTGGTAGGCGCACGCGGCGATCATGACCCAGGCCGCGTAGTGATGGACCGTCCTCACGTTGTCCACGCCGTGCCAGACGCTCATCCACCACGCGCTGATGCCCCAACTGCTGTACTTGAGAGGAAGGCCGGTTATGGCCAGCACGAAAAACGAGGAGATGATCAGGATGTGCTGGGCTCTCTGCTGAGCGTCGAACCGTGTGATGGACACACGGGTCTCTGATTCTTGGACTACGATGCGAGAAGGCATGGTCGGCCTACCTCTCCTTCTTCGGTCGGCGCCTGACCTTGCGGCCCACCCACGGGATGGCTCGCAAGCTGATCGACCCCGTGACTATCAGCGCGCCGCCGGCCAGCATGACCCGGGTGAACAAGAAGAACCCTTTCCCGCCCCAGTAGACTTCGGGAAGATATTCTGAGTTCGCGGCTTTGTGGCCCAGGAACCCTTTGACGAATTCCGGCTTTGCGTCAGGGTGGCAGGTCTGGCAAGTGGTCAACAGGTTGTCCATGCCCGCGACCGGTGCACTGGAGTCGGATACCACCGCGATGTTGTGTGCACCGTGGCAGCTGACGCACGTGGCGGTATCAAGTTGCTGGAGCGAAGCGCTCTGCGGCGCCAGCCCCATGGCCTTGCCGTGGAAAGATCGCATGTAAGAGGAGTAGACCTTCTCCACGATGCCGTACTTGTCCATGAGTTTGGGATCGTCATGGCACTTGGCGCACGTCTCGGCGACGTTCTTCGGATACGTGGAAGCGATGGGGTCCAGGACCCGGACCACGTTGTGGGGGTTCGAGGTGGCGCTGTGGCAATCGGTGCAGGTGGCCGGGTCGTCGTTGCCGGCGAACTGGGGCGCGCCGTGGATGCTCCTCTTCCACTGTGCGTACTCGTAATCGTGACAGGTGCCGCACTTTGCGCTCAGCGACAGCTTGGTGAGCGGCGTGGCCACCTCGTGGGGCTTGGTGGTGTGGCACGACGTGCAGTCCTTGTAGCGATGGACCGAGTTCGTCGAACCCTTGGTGTCCACGTACAGCGCGATGGAAGAACCGTCGGGCCTGCGATAGGTCATCAATCCGACGAGGGAAGGATCCCCGTGGCAGGAGAGGCATTTGTTCGAATCAGCGAACATCTGGACCGAGTTTGGATCGACCTGGCCTTGAGGGCCACTCGAGGGGATGACGCCGCCCGATGATGGCGACGCGTTCGAGACGGCCGCGCCCGTCGTGTCCGAGGTGCCTCCGTCCATCGTGGTCACCGTCACTCCTGGCGCTGCGGCCTCGGCGGGCGGTGTGTTCAGCCACATCGCGCTAGCCGTGGCCAGGACTCCCGCAAGGGCCATACCGAAAGCGACGAGCAACGCTACTCGGAATTTGCTCCTCATGAGAGGCACGCGGTCCACACGAGACCTTTCCTGGCCGGACTCATCAGGCCGGCTCGGCGACACCGGGTTGGACTGCGCCGGGCTCCGGGACTGCAGGCAGTTCGGTCACGACGGGCGCTGCCTCCTCCGGGTGGAGTGGGAGATTGGCCGCAGCCATGATCTCCGCGTACTCCAGAGGGTGCTCCTGCGCGTAGTGATGCATGGGGACCTTGCCCGTGAAGATCGCCTTGTTCATGGGGAACACCAGCGGATGCAGGTGGGCGAAGTACATGTGGACGATGAGGATCCAGCCCACCGCCAGGATGGCCTCGTCGCTATGAGCCAAGAGAGCGAAGGGGATGGCCCAGCCGGGCAGGATCTTGGCGGCCGCGACCGGATACATCAGGATCAGACCGCCGCCGATCATGATGAGCAGGCCCCATCCGACCGCCCAGTAGTCGAACTTCTCTCGGTAGCTGAACCGGTGGAATTGCGCGGGCTGGTCGCTCAGACCCACCCAGTACTTGGCGTCCTGGATCAGGTCCTTGGCGTCCTGGGGGCAGGGGATCATGTGCTTGGGGAAGGGGCGCTTCATGAAGACGATCGTGATCAGCAGGTACATCAGGTGGTACACGCAGGACGCGATCATCACCCAGGCAGCCCCGTGGTGCACCGTCATCATGTTCTCGAGGCCGCCCCACACGCCTATCCACCATTGGCTGATGCCCCAATCGCTGAACTTCATGGGCAGACCTGTGATGGCCAGCAGGATGAACGAGCTGAACATCATGATGTGCTGGATACGCTGATGGACGTCGAAGCGACGGATTTGGTCGCCGTCGATCCGGTCGGCTGAGGCTCCACTTGTAGCCATGATGCTCCTACTCCTCCTCTTGGTCCTTCTCGGGAGGCTTCTTACGGCCCTTGACCCGATCCACGCCGCGCCGTGCCAGCGGGCCCACGACCAGGACGACCCCGCCGGCAAGTACTACGCGGGTGAACACGAAGAAGAACTTCTCACCCCAAAACACCTGGGGAATGTGGTTCGGCTCCGCCTCTTTGTGGCCGAGGAACCCTTTGACGAACTCGACACCGGCGCCGGGATGGCACTGCTCGCAGGTCTTCGCCAGGTTCTCCATGCCCGCGACCGGCGCGTTGGGGTCCGTGACCATAGCGATATTGTGTGCGCCGTGGCAGTTGACGCAGGTCGCCTTGTTCAGTTGCTGCAGGGAGGCACTCTGCCCGGATAGGCTCATCGCCTTGCCGTGGAAGGAGTTCATGTATGAGTCGTAGACCTTCTCCACGATCCCGTACTTGTTCATCAGTTCGGGATTGTCGTGGCACTTGGCGCAGGTCTCAGCGATGTTCTTCGGATAGATGGTCGCCGCAGGGTCCAGCACCCGCACTATGTTGTGGGGGTTGGAGTTGGAGCTATGGCAGTCCACACACGAAGCTGGGTCGTCGTTACCGCTGGCCTGCGGGGCCCCGTGGACGCTCTTGATGTACTGCCCGTACTGGTACTGGTGACACGAGCCGCACTTCTCCGCGAGAGACAACTTGGTCAGCGGAGTCTGCACCTCATGGGGTTTGGTGGTGTGGCAGGTGGTGCAGTCGTTGAAGCGGTGGACCGAATACGACAACGCGTTGGAATCCACGTACAGAGCGATCGAAGAGCCATCGGGCCGTGTTTTTGTCATGAGCCCGCTCAGGGAGGGATCTCCGTGGCACGAAAGGCAATTGCTGTGATCCACGAACTCCCGGGGGGCACTGGGGTCTAGCGCGGCGGAAGGAAGCACTGGACCCGACGGGGGGATCACCTCATGGATCGGGGTCAGGGTGCTCGTGGTTCCCAGGTCGGGGACGGAGTCCACGGGCTCGTCTTCGGACAGAGTGGTGGTGGAAGGGCTGGCTGCATCGGCGGGTGTGGCGTATGCCCATGTGGCGAGCACCACCGCCATAAGCACAGCCGCTATCCCCAGCGTCAGAGATAGTCCAGCCCGAAATCGACTTCGATTCAATAGCCTGCGGCCACTCACGCCGGCTCTCCTCTCCTCTGCCTCCAACACCCGGCCTGGCTCCATCGAGCCGCCTCCACCGGGCATAAATAGGCACTGACCCAATATCTATTATTACTTTACAGTCGCACCCCCAAAGAATGGGCTAAGAGGTGCGCAGGAAAGGCTAAGGAACGCCTAAGAGGACTTTCGGGGTCTTAGGAGCACAGCAGGCGTGGCGGCGTGCGCCATTATTCACTATACTGCTGGTAACGTAATGATTATTAGCATGCGCATGATGCTACGCAATTTGCCTTTGTGAGAACCGCATGCCACGCATAATCACCATAAGTCTGCAGCTGCGGATCCTCGTCGGAGTACTTCTCCTGATGACTGCGACCTTCGCGTTTTTCGCGATTTGGGGAGGGCATGCCCGGGGTCAGGCCCAGGTACAGATGGAGCAGGAACGGGCTGTCAGCGTGCAGTTGGCCGCAGCCCGTATCGACAGTCTGATCCGTCGCGACCTGGCCGAACTGCGGGAGATCGCGCAGGCCCTCGCCGAGGGGCAGGGCGATCAGCCTCAGTCGAGGGAGGCCCTGCTCCGGGATCGAGCCGCCGACGACACCTTTTCGAGCGGGGTCTATTTGGCGGACGGCTCAGGCCGGCTCATCGCCGGGAGCGATCCCATCGCCGGAGTCCCCGTCGGTGCGGTCCTCCCGCAGGGCGAACTGCTGCAGTCACTCGTCGAGGGCGGGCAGCCGGGCGTGAGTAATGCCGTTCCCTGGGGACCCTTCGAAGAGCCGTCTCTGCTGGTCGCGGTCCCGTTGTCGCCGAGTGACGGCCAGACGGGGGCTATCCTCTTTGGAGTGACCAGGCTCGCCGACTCGGCGTTCGTGAACGCCATCCAGCCCCTGGCTCTCGGGCAGACCGGCTACGCCCAGATTTTCGATGGCGCAGGACAGCCTTTGGTCGATATCCACCCGGAGCGCACGTTCGGAACGGCAGCCCATCAAGAGAGGCTGGCCACCCTCCTCACCACCGGGCAGCCTGAGTCCACCAAGTGCCACACCTGTCACAATCCCGCCGGCCCAATCTCGGACCAGCAGATCATGGCGTTCGCTCCCGTAGCGAGTGCCGGCTGGGGTGTGGTGGCGGCTCAATCGGAAAGCGAGATCCTGGCCCCCCTGCGACAGTTGCAGTGGCCGCTTCTGTGGGGCAGCGCGATTCTATTCGCTACTGCCCTGATGTTCGCCTGGCTCGCGGGACGCAACGTCGTTCGGCCGCTCAACCGGCTGATGGTGGCCTGCGAGGGCATCGCCGGCGGCGACCTGGAGCGGCCGGTCCCCGCGGTGGGCGTCGGGGAGATCCGCCGGCTGGCGCATGCCTTCGACTCAGTGCGCGACAGGCTGGCGGCTGCTCTATCGGAACTGCTCTCGTGGAATGCAGTGCTGGAAGAGCGCGTGCAGGACAAGACCGAGGACCTCGTGCTGCGCAACCGCGAGTTGTCGGCTCTCAACGAGGTACTTCTTGCAGCGGGCGAATCGTTGGAGTTGCACACCGTGATGAGCCACGTGACCGCGACCGTGGCGGACGTTTTCCAGGCCGACTCAGTCCTGATACTTCTAGCCCCGCGTGGGGGAGACTCTCTGTGGATGGCCGGGGTGGGGCTCCCCGAGCAGCCCGCGCGTGATTTGCTCCGGGAGGTCTCCCAGGATGGCCGGGGGACGGACAGCTCCCTGAACGGCCATGGCCGGGACATTTCCCCGGAGCCCGTCATCACCGGTGACCTTGCGGTCGAGACGGAGCCCAGGCATGCGGCTCTGGCTGCCGTGGGCATGGGCTCCCTGGCGTTGGTGCCTCTGCGTTTTGGAGGGCGGCCGGTGGCCTCGCTGGCACTTGCGTTCCGCGAACGGCGCGAGTTCTCTCCGCGTGACGTGGAGCTGCTGCGCACCGTCGGTGGCCAGCTCGCGCTCGCCATCGACCGGGCTCTGCTGTACCGCGAGCAACAGCGGGCGGCCGCGCGCGCCTCGTCGCTCCTTGGTATTGCCGCGGAGATCTCAGCCCTGGAGAGTCTGGACCACGTTCTCGAGCGGATCGTCGCCGAGGCCGCCAGCCTGCTGGGGATGGAGAAGGCGCAGCTCCTCCTCTTCGGAGAGGATGGGCTCGAGACCACGGTGAGCGTGTCGGCCGGCAACGAGACCGTCAGGGTGGTCCATCAGCAACCCTTGCGGGAGCAAGGGCTCGGCGGGTTGGCCGCATCCACCGGGGAGCCGGCGTGGACGGCGGACTACGCAGTGGACGAGCGCTTCAGCGCCGCTGCGCAGGAGGCCGTCTGGGCAGAGGGGATCCGTTCGGCCATCGCCGTGCCGCTCCAGGCAGGCAGCCGGGTCATCGGGGTCCTCTACGTGGGGAGTGTGTCAGTCAACCAGTTCCAGGAGGAGGACGTCTCCGTCCTCGTTGGGTTCGCCAGCCACGCGGCTATCGCCATCGAGAACGCCCGCCTGTTCTCAGAGGCGGGCAAGGTTGAGGCTCTACGTGAACTTGATACTCTCCGCTCACAGCTCGTATCTACGGTGTCGCACGAGCTACGGACGCCGCTTGCCGGTATCAAGGCTTACACGACGGCCTTGCTGAGGACCGACGTGAAGCGGAGCGAGCGCATGCAGCGCGAGTATCTGAGCGCCATCGACCAGGACGCCGACCGTTTGACCACTCTGGTAGAGGAGTCCCTGGACATGTCGCGCATCCGAGCGGGCATGCCCGGCCTGAATCGGGAGGCGCTCTCGCCTGCCGGCGTGATCGAGCGGGCAGTCGCCGCGATGCGGCCGGTCGCGAAGCGTCGTCCCATAACGGTGGAACTCGAGCCCGATCTTCCGCCGTTCTGGGGGGATCCGGAGCGAGTCCACCAGGTCCTCGGCAACCTGCTGACGAACGCCCTGAACTTCTCCAAACCTCCTGCACCTGTGACCGTTTCGGCGCGTCTGGTGGGGGAAGATATCCGTTTCGCCGTGGCCGACCAGGGCGTCGGTGTGCGCACCGACGAGTTCGAGCGCATTTTCGAACCCTTCTATCGGAGCGACGGCGGACGAGTGGTGCAGCCCGTCGGCACCGGGCTCGGCCTGGCCATCTGCAAGGGGCTCGTGGAGGCCCACGGCGGCCGCATATGGGTGGAGAGCGAGGCCGGCAAGGGCAGCACGTTCTATTTCACCCTCCCCACACGCCCGGCGGCGAAGGGATAGTCCGTGCATCAGGGCCACATACTGGTCGTTGACGACGAGCCTCGCCTGCTCGCCTTCCTGCGGAGCGAGCTGAAAGCCAGCGGCTACCAGGTGAGCACGGCGAGCGACGGCAAGGGTGCCCTGCGCGCGGCGGCCGCCCGCGGACCAGATCTGGTGATCCTCGATGTCATGCTTCCGGACATGAGCGGTTTCGAGGTCTGCCGGCAACTCCGCGAGACCTCGAGCGTGCCCATCCTCATGCTCACCGCGCGGACCAACGACGCCGACAAGGTCGAGGGGCTCGACGCCGGGGCCGACGACTACCTGACCAAGCCCTTCAGCACCTCGGAACTGCTGGCCCGGGTGCGGGCCTTGCTGCGCCGGGCGCGGGCCGTCGACGCCGAAGGTCCGAGCGCGGAGTTCCGCGTGGGCGATTTCGTGATCGACTTCCAGCGTCGCAAGGTGGAGATGCGCGGCGAGGAAGTACGTCTCAGCGCCACCGAGTACAAGCTCCTGGCCGAGCTCTGTCGAAACGCCGGCCGGGTGATGTTGCGCGAGGAACTTCTGGCCCGGGTGTGGGGGAGCGCCTATCACCACGAGGTCCAGTACGTGTGGGTCTACATCGGCTACCTGCGAAACAAGCTGGAAAAGGACCCCAAGCATCCCGAGTACATCCTGACCTACCCCGGTGTGGGCTATAGCTTCCGGGCGCCCGAAGGGTGACCGGCGGGTAACGTCTCCGCCAGAGGCACCTGAGAGCTTTCTACGGGTGTTCTTAGGGATTTCTTAGGCTTACGCGCCCACCTCTTAGCCCCCTCTTTGGCAGCCGCGCGGCGCACGCAGGTAAAGTATCCAATGACTATAAAGGCTATTAAGTCACTGCCCATTTGTGCCCGTAAGGGCGTGGGGGGACCGCCGGGTCGGGGTCCGCAAGGGAAGGGAGGTGAGGGGTATCGATAGTCTGGTCCGTGTCCCAGTCTAGGCGCGTGGCTCTGTAGCCAGACCTGCGCGGCGATGGGAGCCAAGCGGCGACCGGGACGGGACCTCGGACTGTCTGTACCGAAGGTGCGTCCGCCGGAGAGGTGGCGTGCCGGTACTTCCTAGTAGTACGAGAAGGGATCTTGAGAGTATGTTTCTTCAGTTTGAAAGGAGGGGAATTAGTGGGTAAGAAGATAGGTCTAATGAGTGTCGCGCTGGCCATGTTCGTGCTGGTCCTCATGGTTTTCGCGGGGAGCGCGTTCGCCTCGTATGACACGGCGACTCACACAGCCGACCACTCTGCGGTCGCCGGAAGCGTGCACGACGTGAGCACGCCTGATGATCCGAACCCGTGCGAAGGCTGCCATATCCCGCACGGAGCCAACCCCAATGCCGGCTTCCTCTGGGCGAATCCGCTGCCGGCCGACACCGGTAGCACGACCGGCAATGTGACAAGCAACGATGACGCCGGCATCTCCACGGCCATCAAGCCGCTCTGCTACAGCTGCCACGACGGCACCACCACATCGGTGGGCGTGGCGAGAGTGATGTCGGCTACGCACAGCAACCACCGGACCAGGTCTGCCACCGCTGTCAGGGCGTCGACCGGCCTGGCTTACGGGCCCGGCAGGGACTGCGACCTCTGCCATGATCCGCACGACGACGGAAACACGAACTTCCGTGTTGTCAATGCTGACGGCAGCATTTCGACCACTCAGAACTGGACCGGAGCCTCCAGCTTCCTCAAGTATGAGCGGAGGGGTGGCACGGCGCCCAACTACACCTACACGACGGTCTACCCCGGCGGCGATGTCTGTGGGAGCTGCCATTCCGGCAACATGGCCAACAGCGCCACTGCTAAGACGCACCCGCTGGACAAGGTGCCGGGCGCGAACGGGGCGCTTTCGACGGCTCCCGTAGACGGCACATGGTTACCGGAGACCGCCGACTACAGCGGTACCAGGTTGTATGACGTGGCCACGCACAAACAGACGAATACCGGTGGTGCGGTCAAGTGCGAGTCGTGCCACAGCGCGCACGGAGCGGAACCCGCCGCCACGTACACGACCACGAACAGCAGTGGTGTGACGAGTATCGTCCACTCGCTCAACACCATGGTTCTGGACCCGGCTACTCCTGGGTCGAATTTCCTCTGCGTCAACTGCCACTAATAGCTGGTACCTAGCTTGACACTATGTTGCACCGCCCCCCGCGCAGTCTTCTGCGCGGGGGGCAAGACTGGAAGGGCGCCGCGGGATAGCGGCGCCCTTCCAGGCATATGAAGTCCGCCTGAGGGAGTAAGAATAGCGGCGTGAGTTACATTGTAATGATATTTATCTTAGCCATGTTTAGCTGCTATTCGTTGGGAGGAACGCGGCCGCTCGCTGCAGGGTCTCACCGACGTGGAATCGAAGTAGGTCGGGAGGATGCCCAATGAGCCGTCGTAGGATTATCGCTGTCACCACTGCCGCCGTGGTCGTGGTAGCAGCCATCGTGGTGGGCACCCTCGCGCTGAGCGGGGCGTTCTCCGGCGAAGAGCCGGAAGCGGCCCCGATTCCCGGGGCGGAACCCGATGAGGGAGAGCGCCCGGTGTCCGACCTGGTGTGGCCGGCGACGCTAGCTCTGCAGATCCCCATCGACCCCTCGACCCAGGCCGATCAGCCCGCGGATCTGACTCTCGTCGATGGCCGCATCTATCTCGTCGACACGGTCCATGGCCGCCTGCTCGAGCTGAGTGCAGACGGTAAGGACTCTAAGGTCTTGGATAAGCAGATCGATCCGCAACTGACCATGTCACTGCCCATGGCCATCGCCAGTCACGAGGGACAGCTCTATGTGGCCGACTCGGAGAATGGGAAGGTCCTCATCGTCACCCCGGATGGAAAAGTGAGCCGCGTTGTGACGTTGGCCAAGGGGGCGGAGACCGATGGTAAAACGCCGCGGCCGATAGGGATCGTGGTGTGGAGCGATGGGTCCTTCGCCGTAAGCGACGCGAACAACAACAGACTCATCAAGTACGGGCCGGACGGAACCATGCTCTGGACCGTCGGCACCGGCTCTCCGGACTCGAGTGACACCGGGTTCAATACGCCAAGTGGGCTGGCCCTCGACAAGGACGGGAACGTCTACGTGGTGGACATCCTGAACTCGAAGGTGAAGAAGTACTCTCCGGAGGGACAGTTCATCTCGAAGTTCGGACAGCTCGGGGATGCAGCTGGTGAGTTCTCCCGGGCAAAAACGGTGGCCATCGACGATCTGGGTAACATCTACGTCAGTGACGGACTTCAGCGCGCGGTCGAGGTGTTCGACCAAAGCGGCAACTACCTGGGACTTGTCGGCCGCAAGGATCCCGCTGACAAGAACTCGACTTCGCTGTTCAACGCGCCCCACGGGCTCGAGATCGTGGACGGAAAACTGTATGTGGTCGATCGCTATAACGGCGTCTTTGTGTTCGATCTGCCGACCGCGCAGCCGGTCGGCCCGTCAACGACCACCTCGACAACGGAATCCGTGGAGTAGGCGGAGGTCTCGCGGAAGATGGGGGAACTTGAGGTGTCGAAGCCACGTGAGAGTAGGGCCTGCGTAAGACGCTTGCTCCCCGCACTGGCCGCAGTGGTGCTCGCCATCGCCTTGGTGCTGGTGGTCGGCCTGGTTCCCGCCGAGGCCGAGACAGTTGCACCTGCCACGGACGCACCTGCCACGGACGCACCTGCCGCGGACATCACAGTGGCGAGTGGCAAAGGCCCCATCCGGACCCACACGAATCAGGACCTGGCTGGGGCGACGGCCCCCTTCTCGATCACCTGCGCCGATTGCCACGCCATGCACGAGGCGAGCGAGGCCAAACTGCTGAAGACGAGTGCGCAGGGGCTGTGCGGGTCCTGCCATGACCTCGCAGGCATCCACGCCGACCCGGCGACTCAAGGGGCTGTCTCGGCCTTGGCGCAGCCTGTGGACTGCGTCAGTTGCCATCCTCACAGCTCGGGCTTCATGCCGGTTTCCGATGGCATCGCGCCGACGCTGAGCAAGCAGATGACCGGCTATGATGACCTGGACTCCGACAGCGCAATTAGTCCCGGCGACCGTATTCACTACCGCATCGACTACACGAACCCCGGGTTGTACGGCCTCACCGGTGTGGTTCTCAGTGACCAGCCTGACACTGCGTATGTCACGTCGGTAGACGCGATAACCGGTGGCGGGACGTTCGACGGAGCGTCCATCCAGTGGAGCATCGGGACGCTGGAGGCCGGAGCGACCGGCTACGCGACTTATGACGTCTTGTTCCAGGATGCCGCTGCCTTCCGAGCCGCTGCGACCACGACGACTTCGACTTTAGCGCCGGTGATCGACACCACGACCACCACCTTGCCGGCGTTCCCCACGGGCTCGACAGAGAGCACTGCGACCACGACGACTTCGACCTCAGCGCCGGTGATTGAGAGCACCACGACCACCTTGCCGGCGTTCCCGACAGGCTCGACAGAGAGCAGCACCACAACCACCTTGCCGACGGCGGAGAGCACGCCAACTACGGCCGCCGCCGCGTCCGGAACGGGCTCTAGCGTCGACGTGGTCAATACAGCGACGCTGACCGCCGACATCCGGGATCCCGTCTCGACGTCCGTCACTGTCACCGTCCAGGTTGAAGGCGCCGGTTTGTCGGCGACGACATTGACCGATAGCACGACGACGACGACCGATAGCATCGCGACGACGACCGAACACCGATAGCACCACGACCACCACAGATAGCACGACTGCGACGACCGAAGCGACAACTCCGACCACCCTCGTGGCCACCACCCCGGCAAATGGCGACAGCCCGGCCCCGGCTACATCGATGGCGGATCTGCCTCACACCGACGTGGTCAACGGGGCGGTGCTAACTGCCGACCTGCGCCCGCCCCTTTCCGCTTCTGGCGTGGTTGCGGCAGTGGTAGAGAGTCCATCGGTCGCCGCGCCATCGTCTCCAGGCTCTGGGATAGACCCCGCGGCCGAGACGACATGGCTTCCAGTCCCAACCCGTGCGACGGCGGCAGACCCGCGGATATCCCTTGACCCCTTCGCTATGACACTCAGTGAGCAAGCGGTGGCGTACGACGACCTCGACCTGAACGGGAGCCTCAGCCTGGGTGACCGTGTGCACTACCGCGTCGAGTACGGTAACCCCGGAGCGATGGATGCTACGGGGGTCGCTCTGCGCAGCGACCTGGACACCGCCCACGCGGCATCTATCCAGGCGATCAGCGACGCCGGCAAGAGAGTCGATGATCCTGCCGCCGAGATCCCCACTTCCATTCGATGGGACATCGGGACGATCGCCGCCGGAACCAGCGGTTTCGTTACGTACG
This sequence comes from uncultured Actinomycetota bacterium, assembly GCA_963843515.1. Lineage (GTDB taxonomy): Bacteria > Actinomycetota > Thermoleophilia > RBG-16-64-13 > RBG-16-64-13 > CAIQPS01. The sequence continues at coordinate 18,703 of CAWJKH010000001.1, read as the reverse complement.
ACGTCATCCTCCGGGACGACCCGGTGATGGTGCGCGACGGGTGGGCGTTCCCCGTCCAGGGGCCCAACTCTTATGGCGACAGCTTCGGCGACCCCAGGTACGCCGGCGGCTATCATCCTCACACGGGCGCTGACATCATGTGCGACCGCGGCATCCCGCTTGTGGCGGTGGTCGACGGCGTGATCGCGAGTGCGAATCGGCGGGACACGGGTCTTGGTGGCGTAACAGTGTGGCTGAGTGGAGACGACGGCAACTCGTACTACTATGCACACCTGTCCTTGATCCAGTCGGGCATCGACGATGGGGTACGTGTGGTTGCGGGCCAGGTCATCGGTTTTGCCGGCAACACCGGGGATGCGGCAGGCGGCCCAGTCCACCTGCACTTCTCGATCCACCCGGGGGGCGGGCCCGCCATCGACCCATATCTGGTGTTGAAGGGCCTAGCCACCGTCGACCAAGTACCGGTGATCGACCTTGGCACGACCACGACCACGCTGCCTCCCGACACCACGACCACCACGGTGCCGGTGATCGACACCACGACCACGCTGCCTCCCGACACCACGACCACCACGGTGCCGGTGATCGATACCACGACCACCACGGTGCCTCCCGACACCACGACCACCACGGTGCCGGTGATCGATACCACGACCACCACGTGCCTCCCGACACCACGACCACCACGGTGCCGGTGATCGACACCACGACCACCACGCTGCCTCCCGACACCACTACGACAACAGCCCCACCAGTGGTAGACACCACGACCACCACGGTGCCGGCATTGTAGTCACCCCCGCGCTCGCAGCGTGGCTCTTCCGCTGCGGGACCCCTGTCTGCTCTGTAAGGCGCGGCCTCGACTCCCCCTGCAGAGTGAGTCGAACCCAGAGTGATGCGGGACCTGTCGACGGGCCCTCGCTCGTGGTCGTTTGCGGGGCGTGGGCCCGCGCCGGTCTCAGGCACGGGTCGGGTGGACGCGGCCCCGGGCTATAACGCCGCACCACGGGACCGTTTGGTCGATCGATGCGGTCGCCTCGCGGATCAATGGTTCGGCGTTTGCGCTCGCGCGCGCGAGCCCGGGTCTGACAATCAGTCACAAAAGCAAAGGGCCCCGCTTTGAGCGGGGCCCTTTCTGTTCATGGGGTGTGAAGCGGACGGCGCCAGAACCGTGCGCCGCGGCACCAACATACGCCGATCATGGCCTGCCCAGCGACGAGCCTCAGGTCAGCCTCTGCCAGGCGACACCCGAAGCGCCGGTCGACGTGCCCGGCAAGCCGTCAGGCCTGCTTGCCCAACTTCTCGGCGGTCTCGTTCACTTCCATCTGGATCTGGTCGAGCTGACGGCGCAGGGCGTTCTGCCGGCGGCTGATGAACCACACGTAGGCGCCTATGATGGCCCAGATGACTCCGTAGCCCAGGGCCAGGAAACCGAGATCGCTCATTTTCCGCCTCCTCGACGGTCAAGACGATGCAGGCGCGCCCGGACCTCGGCGGCTCTTGCCTCCAGGTCCAGAGAGCCGGCGCGCAATACCAACAGACACACGTAGAGCAGCGTGAAGGCTGCCAGACTAACCATGAGGGCCACCACCATGCGGGAGTCCATGTCGAACCCGTGGCCGGTCAAAATCCGGGGGTGGATGGTGCGCCACAGCCAGATGGACAGGAACACTATGGGAACGTCGATCCATCCCACGATCCCGTATACGGCCGAAAGACGCGCGCGCCGCGGCCCTTCGCCGGCGATGGATCGCAGCAAGAGATAGCCCACGTAGATGAACCATAGCACCAGGGTGGTGGTGAGGCGCGGCTCCCAGGTCCAGTAGACGCCCCAGATGGGCTTGGCCCACAGCGGCCCGGTGATGAGCGTGATGGTGGTGAATAGCACCCCGATCTCAGCCGAAGCGCCCGCCCAGCGGTCGTAGACCATCTTGCCGGTGACCAAGTAGGCGATACTGAGGGCGAACACCACCGTAAAGGCCGGGCCCAGAGCGATCCAGGCGCTGGGCATGTGGAAATAGAAGAGCCTCTGGATGTCGCCCATGGTCGCTTCACGCGGCGCAATCACCAGGGCTTCCACCAGGGCAAAGATGATGAGCGCGAAGGTCACGATAACCAGCGCGCTCGTGGCTGAGATTCCGGCGACTCCGACCGGCCTCCATACTAATCCTCCACTACAAAATCGAACACGACAAACGAGACCGCTAAGAAGACAACATCATATACAACCAGCAGCCAGGGCCACAGCCCCGCATCGGCCAGGCTCTCGCCGTTGAGCAGCTGCGTGGAAACGTGGGCCGCGGCGATGACCAGCGGCACCAACAGGGGGAAGATGAATACCGTCAGCAGGGCGTCGCGAGCTCTTACCCCGGCGGCCACGGCCGCGAATAGGGTCCCCAACGTCGACAGACCCACACTGGCAAGCACCAGGAGCAGCAGCAGTCCCAACCAGGCCACCCCGATGCCCACGTTGTAGACCACGGTGAAGAAGAGCAGGATCACCACGCCGGTGGAGAACACTAGAATGAGGTTGCCCAGGAACTTGCCCAGATAGATGACGCCTCTGTCCACAGGGCAAAGTAGAAGCCCGTCGAGACACCCCGCCTCTTTCTCCGCGGCGAACGAGCGCCCCACTGCGATCACTCCCGAGAAGAGGAACGCGGCCCATAGCACGCCTGCGCGGGCCAGGGAGGCGCTCTGGGTACCCGGCTCGGTGCCGAAGTTGAACACCAGCACGACGAGGAGCCCCATAAGGACCATCGAGACGATGGTGCTCGCCCCCCGCAACTCGGTGACCAGGTCCTTGCGAACGATCGCCCAGGCTTGAGAGAAGAAGGACACCTAGCCGCTCATTTCTTCGTGGACGCAGGAGAAGTAGATGCTCTGGAAGCCGGGTATGTCGATCTCGCCGACCCCCTGGTCGTACACGATCCGCCCATCCACCATGATGGCGGCCCGGTCGCAGCCGGAGAGACCCTCCTGAAGGTTGTGGGTGGTCATGATCACCGTGCGATGGCCGTCCCGCAATCCTTCGAGCACTTCGGCGAGCACGCGGGAGGCATGCTGGTCGAGACCTGTGTACGGCTCGTCCAGGAGCAGAAGTTCGGGATCGTGCAACAGGGCTCGAGCCACCGAGAGGCGCTGCTGCATGCCCCGCGAGTAGGTGGCCACCCTGTCGTTCATGCGCTTGGTGAGGTCCATCTTGGAGAGCAACGTCAAAGCGCGGCGATGGCTGTCGGGCACCCGGTACATGCGGCCGTAGAACTCCAGGTTCTCGAGCGCGGTGAGCTGGGCGTAGAGATAGGTGTTATGGGAGATGACGCCGACCCGCTCGCGGACCGCCGCCGCTTCCTTGACCACGTCTTTTCCGCCCACGAACGCCGAGCCTTCCGTGGGCCGGGTGAGCGTGGACAGGACCTTCATGAGGGTCGTCTTGCCCGCCCCGTTGGGCCCGAAGATGGTGAGGAAGTCGCCCGGCTCCACCCGCAGGTCGAGGCCACGCAGCGCCTCCACCGTTCCGTACGATTTGTGCAGATCGGTCGCCAGGACGGCAGGCTCCGGCGAGGAGCCCGGCGCCACGGGCGATGTAGCCCCCGGCTCTGAGTCAGTGGCGAGCGGGGATTCGGTTCCCGGCGTCACTGACCGGCTCCGGTCTTGACCCGGCCCCTCCGTGTCGGCCAGAGCGCGATCAGTCCGCCGACGACCAACACTCCTCCTCCGATCCATAGCCAGCCGACCAACGGATTGAGCTGAGCTTGGATGGTGACCTTGCTGCCGTCTTCATTGAAGCCCAGCAACGAAACGTACACGTCGCCGGCAAGGGTGCTGTACAGGTCCACCCGGGTCCACGTCTGGTCGCTCGCGGGGTAGTACTCCCTTACCGGATCCACCTCACCGATTACGCGGCCGTCGTGGCTGACGGTGAAGACGGCCCGCGCGAAGTCCTTGTGGGGTGTGGTCCCGGTCGTCAGGTCGTCGTAGGTTAGGACGAACCGCCCGATGTTGAGCGTGCCGCCCTTGGCCACCTCTCCCTCCGCCACCTGCTTGAACGCGTATGAGCCGGTGATCCCCACCAGCACGATTATCACCCCGAAGTGGACCAGGAACCCCCCATAGCGGGCGCGGTTGCTCCAGACCATTCCACCGAACGCTCTCAGCCAGTTCTTGCCGGTGGCCTTGTGCCGGCTCCGCCAGCCCCGGCCGTACTGGAGCAGCACGGAGGCCGTGGCGAACGTCGCCAGCGTGAAGCTCAGCAGGGTGTAGGGCAGTCGGAGGCCCACCGCCAGCAGCACGATGAGCATGACCACGGCAGGGGCCGCGGCCCAGATGGCGTCCTTCTTCAGCCGCGACAGGTCTCTGCCCTTCCAAGGTAGGAGCGGACACAAGCCGATCAAAAGCATCAAGATAAGCGTCAGGGGGACGGTGACCATGCTGAAGAAACTGGGATCCATCTCGACCTTGACGCCACGGACCGCTCCGGCGACGGTGGGGAACACTACTCCCCACAGCACCACGAACGCGATGACTACGAGCACGACGTTGGTGTACAAGAACGCGGATTCTCGCGAAAACGGGTCGTCCAGCCTCTTCGCGGATCTGAACTCCGCCCGGCGAACTATCATCACTATCACGGAAAACGCCAGGGCGATGATCAGGAAGAACGTGAACCAGGGGATGAACGTGTTGTCCGAGAACGCATGGAGCGAGGTGGCGATACCGGAACGGGTGAGGAACGTCCCGAAGATGGTCAGCAGGAAGCTGATGGTCACAAGGATGGTAGTCCAGAACAGGAACATCTGCCGCCTGCGCAGCATCACGACCGAGTGGACCAGAGCGGTAGCTGTAAGCCACGGCATGAGGGAGGCGTTCTCCACCGGGTCCCAGGCCCAGTAGCCGCCCCAACCGAGGGTCACGTAGGCCCACCAGGCGCCCACCAGGTTGCCGATGGCCAGGAAGAACCAGCCGACCAGCGACCAGCGCCTGACCGCGGGGAGCCAGGCGGTGTAAGAGCTGCGAGTCAAGAGTCCGCCCATGACCAGCGCGAAGGGTATGGCCAACCCCACGTAGCCGAGATAGAGGGCGACAGGGTGGATCACCATGCCCGGGTGCTGGAGCATGGGGTTCATCCCCTGCCCGTCGGCGGGCACCACTTCCGCCGGCAGGCGGATGAATACGTTGGAGGCGTTGCCGAACAAGGTCAGCAGCGAGAAGAAGGACGTGATCGCGAGAAGGATGGCGGCGACCCAGGCGGTGGAGGGCGGGTTCTCTCTGCGGATCTGCCGGACGGCCACCAGAGAGAAGATGGACAAGAGCACAAGCCACAGCAGCAGGGAGCCGGCATTCCCCGCCCAGAAGGCGGAGACCGTATACGCGATGGAGAGGCTCCGAGACGTATACGTGGCCACGTATTCATTGCTGAAGTCCCGGGTGACAAGGAGCACCACGAGCACGATGGAGGCGATCACAGCGAGCGTGGCCACCACGTGGACCGCGATCACGGCGGCCCGGGTCATCTCGCGTCTGCCGGTGTAAGCGCCCGCCAGCGCCAGCCCCAGGCCGGCGAAGCAGGCTATGGCGATCAGGATCAGGCAGAGATAGCCAAACGGGTTCATTCCGCCGCTTCGTACTTACTCGGGCATTTAGCGGTCAGTACTGTCGCGACGAACGAACCGTCGGCGGCGAGGTCGCCCTCGGCCACTACCTCGGCGTCCGGCTGGTCCCTGAAGCTGTCGGGTATAGCGCCGTTATAGACGACGGGCATGGTCTGCGCCACCTGATCGCGGTCGTGGAGGACGAACTTGAGCGAAGTGGTCCCCAGACCGTCGACGGTCCCTTCCACCAGTTCGCCGGACACCCGCACCTGCTGGGTGGGCCCCTTGGCGAGCAATTCCGAAACTGTGTAGTAGTAGACAGAGCCTCTGCCTACGCCCACATATACGAGGGCACCAACCGCCACCACGACTATGACGACGGCGGCCACGATCTTCTTCGCGCGGGGACTCACGTCATCCCTCCATCAACGTTTTCTTCCACCAATGCGCCCCTTGGAGCGCCGACGCATATTATACCTGGGGCCGGCCAAAATACATCCTTGACAGAATCACCTTACTCACATTTTGTGTCTTTTCTTTAGACCCCATCAGGGTGCCCCGCAGGTTCCCGCCCGGGCACTCGGATCAGGAGTCGGCCAAGCGGATAAAGCCCGCTTCCACGGCTCGAAGCGTGGCCTCTATCTCGGCCTGAGTGTGGGCCGCGCTGGTGAACGCCACCTCGAACTGGCTGGGCGCGAAGTAGACGCCCTGGTCGAGCATGAGATGGAAGAACCGGGCGTACCGCGCGGTGTCGGCGTGGAGCTTGGCCGTGGCGGCGTCCTTGATCTCGGCCCCCGCTTCTTTGAGGAAGTAGAACCCGAGGACGGTGCCGCACTGCCCTATCTGAATGGGGATCCCCGCGTCCTTGGCGATCCCGTCGATCCCGGCGGCGAGTTCACGGGCGGCCGTCTCGATGGCGGCGAAAACGCCCGGCTCCAGCAGAGTTTTGATGGTTGCCAGCCCCGCGGTGGTGGCCAGGGGGTTGCCGGAGAGAGTACCCGCCTGGTAGACGGGCCCGGCCGGGGCCACCATATCCATGATGGCCCTCTTGCCTCCGTAGGCGCCCATGGGAAGGCCGCCGCCTATCACCTTGCCCATGCAGGTGAGGTCGGGATCCAGGCCCCACAGACCCTGGGCGCCCTGCGGGCTGAGCCGGAACCCTGTAATGACCTCGTCCGCGATGAACAGGGCGCCGGAGTCCCGGCAGAGTTGCTGGGTGCCTGCCAGGAAGCCGGGAGCGGGGATGATGAAGCCCATATTGGCCATGAGCGGCTCGACGATGACCGCCGCGATCTGGCCCGGGAACGCGTCGAAGACCTCCCCCAGGGCTTCAAGGTCGTTGTATGCGCAGGTAAGGGTGTCGCTCGTGGCCGCGGCGGTGACTCCCGGCGAGTCCGGGAGACCGAAGGTGGTGACCCCGCTCCCGGCCTGGACGAGGAAGGCGTCCGCGTGCCCGTGATAGCCGCCCACGAACTTGACGATCTTGTCGCGACCGGTAAAGGCCCGGGCCAGCCGGATGGCACTCATGGTCGCCTCGGTGCCGCTGCTCACCAGCCGCAGCGATTCCACTGCGGGCATCTGGCCGGTGACGACCTCGGCGAGCTCCACCTCGAGAGGCGTGGGCGCCCCGTAGCTCGTGCCCCGCCGTACCGCGCTCTCGAGCGCTTCGACCACCCGGGGATGGGCGTGACCGAGGATCAGAGGTCCCCAGGAGAGGACGTAGTCGAGGTAGCGGTTGCCATCGACGTCGTAGAGATAGGCGCCCGCTCCCCGTTCGATGAACAGGGGGGTGCCGCCCACTCCGCCGAAGGCCCGAACCGGGCTGTTGACTCCGCCCGGCATAAGGGTCTTGGCTTTCGCCCAGAGCCGTTCCGATTCCGAGATGTTCACTCCGCGCTCCTCTGCACATCTTTCAGTCGCTCGATCACCTGGATGGCCGTGTCCCGGCCCTGATGCACGCAATCAGGCAGGCCGACCCCCCGGTATGGACTCCCGGTGACCCAGACTCCCGGGGGCAAAGCCCGTTCGACGGCGTCTACCACCCGCAAGTGTTCCACGTCGTATTGTGGGTTGGCCCTTTCCCACCGGTAGATCCGGTGGAACAGGGGCTCTTTGATGATCCCCATGAAGCTTCTGAGCTGCTTCTTCATCACCACCAGCAGCTCTTCGTCGTCGAGTTGCATACTTCCCGGGCTGCGCGAACCCCCAAAGAAGACCCTGAGCAGCGAGTGGCCTTCGGGGGCCCGGTGGTCGAACTTGGTGGAGGACCAGGTGACCGCGTTCAGCGGCCTCTTCTCACTTCGCGGGACCAAGACGCCAAAGCCGCCCAGCCGCTCGACGGAGGCATCCCGCCTATACGCTAGAGACAGGGTCCCCGTGCTGACGTAGCGGATGGTGCGGAGTCCACCGGCAGCCGTCGGCGACACCGTGGCGAGCAGATCGGCTGCGTCGTAGGCGGGGATGGCGAGGACCACCGCGTCTGCCCTGACAACCTCATCGACGGGCCCGTCGTCGCCGGGCCCGCGGCCGGTCCCGTCGCCACCCATGCGGGAGATTGTGAGCCCGTATTTGCCTGTCCGGCCCCGGCGGAGCGCCTTCACCTGGACTCCGGCGTTGAGCTTTGCTTCCAGGCTGCTGGTGAGCGCGGTGACGATCTCCTCGGTGCCGCCCAGGAAGGACACGAACATCGAGGGGGGGCGTACTCCGCCGGGCCCGCCGGGAGAGGTCGCGCCGGTCCGGGCGCCGGCGGCGGCCTGGGTCCGCGTGCCTGCACGCGCTGTGGCGCGGGCTTCGGCCTTGGCGGTCAGCATCCCCCGGATGAGACTCCCGTGCTTTAGCTCTGTCTCTCGGAAACGGGGGAAGGTGGCGAGCAAGCTTTGACGCTGGGCCTCGGCGTTGTAGATGCCGGAGAGAAGCGGCTCTGCGATCTTGTCCAGGGCTTCGGAACCGAGGCGACGGGTGACGAATTCTCCAAGCGTCTCGTCGTCGGTGCCCTTCCTGGGGGGAACGAAGAGCTCGAGACCCATGCGCAGCTTGCCCAGGGGCGAGATGAGCGGGGAAAGCAGAAAGGGCCTGAACTTGGTCGGGAGGAGAAGGAACACGCCTTCCGGAAGAGGCACCGGCCGGCCGTGAGAGAGGACGTAGACCTTGCGTGCAGCGTCGTTCGTGCCGAGCAGCCGGCCGGCGAGGCCGACTTCCACCGCCAGGTCCACTGCCCAAGGCTTCTGAGCGGTGAGGAAGGAGTCGGGGCCGCCCTCCACGACGAAGCGGCCCTCCTCGCGGTCGACGATGTCGGTGCGGATACGGCCACCCCACCGGTCGGCCGTCTCGTAGATGGAGCACGTCACGGAGACGCCGCGGGCCGCCGCTTCCCTCTCGACGTACCAGGCCGTGCTCAGGCCGCTTATGCCTCCGCCGATGACGGCGACGTGAAAGGGACCGGCGGTGTCGCCCCCTGACGCGCTACTCATGGGCCTTGGTCGCTCATGGGCCCTGGTCACTCATGGGCCTGGTGTCGACGAGCCCGGGTCACTCACATGCCCTTGCCGGGCCGGTACTCGTGCACGAAGTCCACCAGCCGTTGGACATTCTCCACCGGGGTGTCACGCAGGACTCCATGCCCCAGGTTGAAGATGTGCCCCGCCCGTCCGCCCGCGCTCTCAAGCACGGCGGCCGCCCGACTCTTCAGCTCTGGCCAGTCCGCCAACAGGGCCACGGGGTCGAGGTTTCCCTGGACGGCTACGTCCGGTCCTAGGCGGCGCCAGGCTTCTCCCAGATCGACCCTCCAGTCGACGCCGATCACGTCGGCGCCGGTCTGCCTCACGAGCTCGAGTATCCCGTCGGTGCCGGTGGAGAAATAGATGACCGGCACGCCGGCCTGCGAGGCCTCCCTGACGACCGCCTGGTTATAAGGTAGAGCGAACTCCACGTAGTCGCGCGGACTGAGGAGGCCGGCCCAGGTGTCGAAGACCTGTAGGGCTTGGGCGCCCGCCTGCGCTTGGGCGCGCAGGTAGCCGCCTACGAGGCCGGCCAGCTTGTCCATGAGCTGCCGCCAGAGGTCGGGGCGCCCCATCATGAGGCGCTTGGTGACGGTGAAGTCCTTGCTGCTGCCGCCTTCCACTGCGTAGCAGGCAAGAGTGAAAGGAGCTCCGCTGAAACCGATCAGCGGGATCCCCCGAGGCTCCAACTCCCGCCGGGCGAGACGGATGGCCTCGAGGGTGAACCCGGTGGCTTCTTCGACGTTCGGAGTTGCCAGGGCACGGATATCGGCCTCATCCCTGACCGCGTTGTACACCGCCGGGCCTTCGCCCGCCTCGAAGCCGACCTTCAGCCCCAGGCCCTCCAGGGGAGGGAGGATGTCGGCGAAGATGATGGCCGCGTCCAGGTCGAAGGCGTCGATGGGCTGCATGGTCACCTGGCAGCTCAACTCGGGATGCTTGATGATCTCGAGCATCCCGTATTGCTTGCGAAGCTCCCGGTATTCGCTCATGTACCGCCCCGCCTGCCTCATGAGCCAGACCGGGGTCCGGTCGACCGGCATGCGCCGGCAGGCCCGCAGGAAGCGTGAGTCGCCGGAGTCTGTCATGCCAGCCAACTAGCCACATCCTTCGCAAAGTAGGTAATTATCATGTCCGCTCCCGCCCGTCTGATGCCCAGGAGGCTCTCGAGCGCCGATCTCTGCAGTTCCAGCCAGCCGTTCGCCGCCGCGGCGTGGATCATGGAGTACTCCCCGCTCACTTGGTAGGCGGCCAGGGGTAGGTCACATGTGTCGCGCACCAGCCGGATGATGTCCAGGTAAGGCATGGCGGGCTTGACCATGACCATGTCCGCCCCCTCGGCCACGTCGAGGTCCACTTCGCGGAGGGCCTGCCGCCAGTTGGCCGGGTCCATCTGGTATTGCGCCCTGTCCCCGAACTGGGGAGGGCTCTCGGCGGCATCCCGGAAGGGTCCGTAGAAGGCGCTGGCGTACTTGGCCGCGTAGCTCATGACGGCCACGTGATCCTGGCCGGCGACGTCGAGTGCCCCGCGGATGGCGGCCACCATGCCGTCGATCATTCCCGAGGGGGCGATCACGTCGGCGCCCGCCTGGGCGTGGACCACCGAGGCCTCTCCGAGCAGCTCCAAAGTGCGGTCGTTCAGCAGATACCCCTCGGGTAGGTCGGGTCTGTAGCCCTCCTCGCCGAGGGCATTGATGGCCCCGCAATGCCCGTGTTCGGTGTATTCGCAGAAGCACATGTCCGAGATCACCAGGAGCTCGGGCAACGCCTTCTTCAGGGCCCTGGTGGTGGTGGGAACGGGGCCGTACGGGTCGAGATTGCCGCTACCGCAACTGTCCTTGGACTCGGGTATACCGAAGAGGATGACCGCCGGCACCCCAAGGTCGGCGGCGGCCCGCGCCTCCTCCACGACCGTGTCGGGCGACCACTGGAACTGGCCGGGCATGGAGACGATCGGCTTCTTGACCCCGGTCCCCATACGCACGAACAGCGGATAGATGAGCTGTGACGGTTGGAGGGTGGTCTCCCTGACCAGGGCCCGCATGCCGGGGGAGAAGCGCAGGCGGCGCAGGCGTACCGTCCCTGGGGAGATACAGGCCTGCTCGTGGTGCATTTGGTCTTCCATCACGGTGCTACTCTCCCATTCGCGTGCTGTCGCGCTGTGAGTCACTTCGATAATACTGCTCGAGGGCATCTACTAGAGCGGCGAGCGTGTGCTCGCCGGGCAGCACGTCCACCCGGAGGCCGCGCCGCTCGGCCGCGGCCGAGGTGATCGGGCCGATACAGGCGATGCAGACCTTCCGCGGATGGTCTCTTTGCAGGTCGTCCCAACTGCCGTTTTCCCGCCCGAATCGCGCCGCCATGTTATCCACGGCTGAGGGGCTCGCGAAGACCACAGCGTCTACCTCTCCCTCCTGCAGAAGCCGGGGCACGTCGACCCCCCCGCTGCCCATGACGGTCCGGTAGGCCGTCACCGCTTCGACCTCGACCCCGTGGGCCGTCAGGATGCTCACCAGGGCCTCGCGGGCCCGCTCGGCCTGGGGGACGAGCACCCGCTGCGCCCGCCGAGCCACAAGCTGCTCGGCCAGAGCCTCGCCCTGGTAGTCCTCGGGGTAGAGGACGGCGGAGATGCCGAGCCTGTCGGCCAAGGCTGCCGCGGTGCCCGGTCCCACGGCGGCCACACGCATTTGGGCCAGTTGCTCCGCGTCGAGCCCCAACTCCCGCAGCCGGGCCTCCACGGCATCCACGGCGTTGGCGCTGGTGAAGACCAGCCAGTCAAAGGCGCCCTCAGCCGCCCGGCGCATCGCGGCATTCAGAGGGGTGGGGTCGAGCGGCGGGGCGATGTCTATGCACGGGTACGACAGCGGCAGGGCCCCCCGCTGCTCGAGCAGCAGGTCCAACTCCTGAGCCTGCTTTGGGCTGCGGGTGTTGACCACCCGGGCGCCCTCGAGGGACGACCCGGTTCCTTCCGCCCGCGCGTTCACGGCGCGAGCTGGCCGGTCTTGTCGGTCGTGCCTGACAGAAGAGGGGCCGCACCCAGGGAGAGTGCCTCTTTGGCAAGCCGGCGTCCCGCGTCGTATGCTGCCGGCCGGCCTCCCGCGTCCGCCGGGACCTGCTCGCTGGCCTGTACGTCCACCTGTGTCGATCCGTCAGGAGCCACGACCCGTCCCCTCAGGTTGAGCAGGCCACCCTCGCTCCAGTGGGCGCGCGCCGCCACGGGCACGGCGCAACCGCCGCCCAAGCCCTCCAAAAAGGCGCGCTCGGCGGTGGTCTCCAGTTCGGTGGGCAGGTGGGCGATGTCTCTCACCAGGTCGAAGCCTTCCGCCTCGTCCCGGCACTGCACCGCGACGGCTCCTTGGCCGGGGGCCGGGAGCATCAGGTCCTCAGAAATGATCTCGGAGACGACCTCCATCCGCTCGAGCCGCTGCAGTGCGGCCAGAGCCACCACCACGGCGTCGTAGGGCCCTTCCGGGTCCAGTGCCTTGCGCAGCCTGGTACCGGCGTTGCCCCGGAGGTCGATGAGCTCGAGGTCGGGACGGGCGGCCAGTAACTGGGCCCCGCGGCGGCTGCTGCTGGTGCCAACCCGGGCCCCAAGGGGGAGAGAGCCGACGGTGTGGCCGCCCTTGCTGACCAGGACGTCTGCCGAGGGAGCGCGCTCGAGTACGGCTCCGACGGCAAGCCCGGGAGCGGAGGTGGTGGGTAGGTCTTTCAGGCTGTGCACGGCCACGTCGATGGTGCGGTCCTGCAGGGCCTGTTCCAACTCAGCGGTGAAGACACCTTTGCCCCCGATGGCGGGAAGCGGTGTGTCCAGGATCTTGTCGCCGCTCGTGGTGATCACGACGATTTCGCACGTGAGGCCCGGGCGTCGTCGCCCCAGCAATTGCCGCACGTGTTCAGCTTGCCAGAGTGCCAGGGGCGAGCCCCGCGTGCCGATCCGTACCGGCAGGCTCAACCGCCTCTACCTTGGCCCGCAACTACCTCAGACCGAGGAGCGGGGCTGTGATTGAGCCCGAAAAGGTCGACCACCGCATCGCAGTACACTTCAAAGTCCTCGCTCGACGCCCGCGCCTTCAGCTGCTTGGTCGGTTGATGCAGAAGCTTACTGATTATACGGTTGGCCATCCGAGAAATGACCTCTTCCGTGTCCTTGTCGATACCGTCGAGCTTGCGCAAGGCGCTGCCGAGCTCGGCATCCATGACCTGCTTGGCGTGCTCGCGGAGTTCGGCGAGCAGGTCGGTGGCCTCCCTGCCGTGCAGCCATTCCGTGATGCGCTCGGTCTCCCGAGCCACGATCTCTTCGACGTCGGGGACGGCAGCGTAGCGACGGCTGAGGTTCTGGTCGCGAGCCGCTTCGAGCTGGTCGATGTCGTGCAGCACCACGCCGGGAAGGGAGGCGACATCAAGGTCGACGTCCCGGGGGACGGCGATGTCGACGAACACCAGCGGAACGCCATGCCGCTGCTCGAGAACGGGGGCCACATCGTCCACGTAGATCACTGGGTGCGGCGATCCGGTGGCGGTGATCACGGCGTCGGCCTCGACCAGCGCGGCGGCCAACTCCGCCCACGGCCGCGCCTGGCAACCGAGGCGAAGGGCGAGATCCTGGGCGCTCGACAGGGTCCGGTTGATGCAGCACACCTGCGGGGAGCCCCGCTTGTGCAGCGCCTGAACCACGAGTTCCGCTGTCTCTCCTGCCCCCACCACGAGGACGTTGCGAGAGGACAGGTTCCCGAGTTGCTTCTCCAGCGTGGTCACCGCCGCTTGGCTGATGGACGTGCCGCCGGTGCTGATATCGGTCTCCGACCGTGCTCTCTTGCCCGCGTGCGAGGCGCGCGAGAAGAGGTAGGTGAGGACCGGACCGGACGTGCCGTTCTCCCTCGCTGAGGCGAAGGCCTGGGAGACTTGGCCAAGGATCTGGGTCTCACCCAGCATCTGAGAATCCAGGCCGCAAGCCACGCGGAGCAAGTGCCATACCGCGTCGGCGTCTTCCTTGTGATAGATGTGGGGCTCCAACTCGCCCGGGGCCAAATCGGCCAGGTCGGCCAGGCGCCTGACGATGAGTCCCAGCGTGTCCCCGCCGGTGCCGTTGGGAACGGCGTAGATCTCGAGGCGGTTGCAGGTGGAAAGGAAGGCCAGCTCCTCGAAGCCGGCTCCCCACCAGGGAGGCGTCGCCGGAGGGGTGCCGGCGCCGCAGTTGGACGTGCTCAGTACCTGGGACAGTCGCTCCCGCAGCGCCACCGGAGCTGTACGTTGGCTCAAGCCCACCAGCACGATGCTCAACTCAAACCCCCACCTTGTATTCAGATGTCACCGCGCGACGGCCGGCACTGCCGCCCGGCTCGTATGCGCAGAATGGCTCCTCAGCGAGATGATCGCCGGTGCTGCCGAAGGCCCGCGCCCGACATCCCCCGCACACCTTGGCATAGCCACAGACCCCACACTTGCCCTTGAGCTGGTCAAGGTCTCTCAACTCGGCGAAGAACTCGCTTTCCTGCCAGACTTCGGTGAACGAGGTCTGGCGTAGGTCGCCCGCTTCGATGGGCATGTACCCACAACCGTAGACCTTGCCCGAATTCGAGACGAAGCACACGCCCGTCCCAGCCAAGCACCCGCGAGTGGCGGCATGCATCGCCCCCCGCTCGCCGCCGTTGCCCCCCGGATGCCCACCCCCGGCGCGATGCTCGCTTGGATGGCCGGCCGGAACGCCGAGAGAGGCGCTGTCGCGGCCTCCGTCGGCTGCCTGCCGCTGGCGGACCACCCGAAAGTAGTGAGGAGCGCAGGTGGCCCTCAGTTGAAGGCCGGCTCCCGGCGCTCAGTCTCGTAGAGCCAGTTGAGCGTCGCCTCATAGGACTCGGCGCTGAGGGTCTGGTCTTCGGCTATCTCCATGCCGCACCCGACCGGCACCAGAAGGAAGAGGTGCAGCGCCGCGGCTCCCAGTTCCTTCGCCAGACTCACCATCCGGTCAAGTTGGTCGGCGTTGTGCTCGGCCACGGTCACGTTGATCTGGATGGGCACGCCCTCCGTGCGCAGCGCCTCGATGCCGGCGAGAGCGGATCGGAACGATCCAGGCAGCCGGCGAAAGGCGTCGTGGGTAGCGTCATCGGCCCCGTCCAGAGAGATGCTGACTCGGTCCACGCCGCTCTCGTGGATGCGCTTGGCGAGATCGGAGTTGATCAGGGTCCCGTTGGTGGCCAGAGCCACGATGAGCCCCCGCTCGTTGGCGTAGCTCAGGAGACGGAAGATGTCCGGCCTCAAGAGGGGCTCGCCGCCGGAGAACACGAGGATGCTGCGTCCCCAGCCCGCGATCTCGTCGATCATGCGCTCGGCTTCCTCGGTGGAAAGCTCGTGGGCCGCCGGCGCGTCGGCCACCTCCGTTCGCCGACAGTGAGAGCAGACGAGGTTGCAGGCGGCGGTCGTCTCCCAGATCGCGGCCGCGCAGCACACGACGCCGCCGATCAGCACCGCCGCGACCGGTCCGACCGGGCTCTTGAGGCCGAGGCCGAGCAGCAGCAGCGCGGAGACCAGGATCGTCGAGATCGTGATGCCCGAGACCGGGTTGTTCGACGAGCCGACGAGGCCGGCCATGTACGACGCGACCGCGGAGAACAAGAAGCCGGCGATCACCATCACCACCGCCATCACCGCGCCGATCGACCACTCGCCTGGGTGATGTGCCAGAAGATGAAGAACAGCGGGACCACCGACAGCCCGATCAGCATCAGGATGATGTTCATCGGCATGTCGCGCTCGGTGCGCGGCACCCGCGGCCTTCTCGGCGCCCGTCTTCTTGATTGCGGCGAGGCCCGCCGTGATGCCGCCGAGCAGCGACTTGCGCAGCTTGAACAGCGACCACACGCCGCCGACGAGCATCCCGCCGACGCCGAGGAACCGGGTGACGTACTTGTGCATGAGGCCGGCGGGCGTCGACCGCGTTCGCGCCGGTGAGCACCTGGTCGAGCGTGAGCTGCGCGGTGTGCGCCTCGTTCCACTTGTCGGTGAGGATCGAGTGCGCGTCGCCGAGCAGCGCGCGAACAGCGGCACCCCGATCCAGCGGTTCATCACCGCGCCCGCGAAGATCACCGCGGCGACGTTGAAGCCGACGATGTAGCCGACCGAGAGCAGGGCCGGCGAAGGCGTTGATCCCGAAGTAGAAGGGCACGCCGGCCTTCGTCGCGGCCACGGTGGTCGCGGTGGCCTCGGCGGTCTTCCCGCCGATCGCGGCGGTCGCGGCGCCACCCTTAAGCCAGGCCCCGACCTCGGCGATCTCGGCCCACAGCTTGAGGCCGGTGACGCCGACCTTGATGATCGCGCCGAGGATCGCCGTCGTCAGCAGCACGCCCACCCCGCCGCCGCCTTCCGCGCCGACCTTGAGCACCTCGGCGGTCGGACGCCCTCGGGGAACTGCAGCGGCTGCTCGATGATCAGCGCGCGGCGCAGCGGGATCGTGAACAGCACGCCGAGGATGCCGCCGAACCCGGCGATCAGCGTGGATCTCGGTAGTCGAAGCCCGACCACTGCTCGAGGATGATCATCGCGGGCAGCGTGAAGATCACGCCGGCGGCGAGGCCTTCGCCCGAGGCAGCCGCGGTCTGCACCGCGTTGTTCTGGAATATGTTGCCGCGGCGGATCAGCCGGAAGATGCCCATCGAGATCACGGCCGCCGGCACCGAGGCCGAGACCGTCATGCCCGCGAACATGCCGAGGTACGCGTTCGCGCCCGCGAGGACGGACCAGAAGCACCGCTGGCTGGCGACGACGCTGTTGGAGCTTGAGCCGCGGCTGCGGAAGGTGAGTGGCTACGAGCACCTGCCCCGGCTACGCGCGGCGTTGGAAATGCACGCAAAAGGAACTCTGGAGAAGGTGGCGTAACGTGCGGAGCCGTTCGCAATTTCAACTAGGAATGGCATTGACCCGACGCACTGCTGTTGGTGCTCATCGGTAGCTGCGCCTCCGTTTCTCGCAGCGTCTGGCCGCGCCCGAGAATGAGCCTGAGGTGCGAGAAGAACATCTCAGCCAGCGGCGCGAACCTCGGTACTCGCACGTGCTTCGATGTTAGATTCCTGATTTCGAGATACAGCGTTCCGTCATAACTCGGGACGACCTGATTTGTCGGGGTAACATCGATCCCTCTCATGGCTATTGTAGTGGCGATGAACGATGCGCCAATGTCATCAGGTAATCCAACTCGCTCAAGCGTCCGACACAGCACAAACTCGTCAGGCCCGATATCTCAAACCCTGTCGGTAGCATCGCAGGGCTCATAGAGCTCAAAGACGTCCTTCGGGCCCCCACCCAAGTCGATCGTCTTCACCCCAGCTCGCAATCGCCAGAAGTTCGTTCCAGTGTGCAGCCGAATGGAAACAAAGGCCGCGAGGTCTCGCTTCTTGTCGTCCAGGTCGGACCGAATCCGTGAGGCCATCCTCGACCAGCGCCTCGATATCCCGCCGGGGCGTGAGCATGCTCCCAAGTTGCTCAGGGGAAACCGTCAATACAATCCGACCCGCGTCTACATCTTCGCCGGGTGGTAGCACCGTGATCAGTTCTGCAAGTGTGTCGCCTCCTAGCAACGTGGACATCAGTAAGCCTCACTGAAGCCGTTGAACCGCAGCGCCGATTCTCTGCACCAGCGCCTGGAGCGATGGGAACGGAACCCACCGGGTCGATTGATGTGCAGAATCCGTCGAAGTCACCCGTGATTGCATGCGACCGTCATGATACACTCGAAGGCAACGGAATCGGCGGTAGTACACCACCGGATCAGATTCACAGCAGTTGACTGCTCTGATCGTGTGGCCATTCCTCTCCGCAACAAGACACCTGTCGTCGCGCGATACCAGCGAATAGCCAAGGCCACTCACCCAATCGGAGATCATGTCAAACTCGTAATGATGTGCACCGTGCGGCGAGTTGGACCAAATTGTGGCAACTAACATTGAGACATAGAAGCTTTACCGGAATCGACAGATCTGATGCAAACCGAATGACCGCTCGCGTATCGGCGTAGGACTCAGCTACGACCACGTGGTTGATCGCGAGAAGTGGCCATCTCGTGGAGGCAAGCCGATGAAGTGTTGCTAGTACCGTCGCTAGTGCGTCCACACCCGTAACTTCAGCGAAGCGGTTGCGATCCAGCGAGGGAAGCGACACGTTGATCGTGATGTCATGACACAGGGGATCGGCAACAATGTTTTCAATGTGCGGCATAAGTGCCGTTTGTAGTAACGCCGAGAAGCACGAAGGGTGTCGACGCCGAATCGCCTTGAGAATGCTAGCTGTGCTTGGAAGTGAAAGCGGTTCGCCTCCGGAAAGGCGTATTTTCCGAACTCCGTACAGGTCGATGAGTGACTCACGATCCGAGATAATCCGCATCAGTGAGCACCCGATGAAGGGTGGTTTTCGGATAGCCTTCATTGAGCAGAAAAAGCAACTGAGATTGCATTTGTTCGTGAGAATGAACCGGATTTCCTCTGGCGGCACAGCCAGCTTGGCTCGGCGCCGCAGCCATCGGCGGCGTGGATGGCCTGATGAGCGTATTCGTGTTGCCGGTCATGTTGCCTCGAACTGGGACAACAATCGGGGCAGCTGCAGTGTACGACGGTGTCGCGTGGCCGACGG